>NZ_JAEIOI010000001.1 GCF_021375795.1 Pseudomonas anguilliseptica
TCGCGCTCGGTCACTTGCTTGACCGCTTCGATCTTGAATTCTTCGGGGTAACGCTGGTTGCTCATGGCACCTCCTAATGGGCCTCAATTATGAGGCTCGGAGGTCTCTAGGGAAGCGGGGCCTATTCAGGCATCCATCGCCGTGGAGCCACACTGGGCAGGGTTTCCGTGAACTCAATCTATCTCACTGATGCCGGTGAGGTTTGCTTTATCGACGTCCTGAACAACCATAGCGCTGGCGACGACATCGACCTCATCACCTCGTTGTTTAAACCCTTGGTCGACACTCTTCATTTGGAAATCTCCGGAAGCAACGATGCAGAAGGGCAGACGGCCTCAGAGCGCTTATCGCACTTGATCGCAAACCTGATGAGCGAGGGAGCTTCAACTGCACTTGCTGCGGCAGAAGCTCCTTTTGAGGCTGAGCCAGGTGCAGTTCTCGATAATCGTTATGAATTAGTCGAGCAGGTCGATGAGGATGCATTCTCAAGCATCTGGCGGTCTCGTCACGTCGCTGGACGCTTCGATTGCGCGGTTCAGATCTATGACGATGCAGATGAAGTTTGGGAGCTGGTGGCTGATCAATATCATCAGCTCGCTCAGATTTATCATCCTGCACTGGAGCGGGTATTCGATCTTGCTCGAATTCCCAGTACCGATGCTTATTTCATCAGTCGAGCATGGGCGAGTGGTGAGACGCTCTTTGACCAAGCGTCTATCAGTGCCGACGAGTTCCGGCACTGGCTGGAGCAATTACTCGCGGGGCTTGGCTATCTACACAGGCTGGGGTTCACCCATAGGAACATAACCCCGCTCAACATACTCGTGGATGGTGTCAGAGCTACCTTGGTCGGCATGAGTTCCCTGCCAGCCGAAGATCGTCGAATGGGTGATCTTCGATACAAATCTCCAAGTGTTATCGAACAGGGCTGGTCTGCTTTTGCAGATTTGTACGCGCTTTGGGCTTCATTGCTGGATGGCCTACAACCCGGCGTATTGAAGCAAGCAGGGGGCGATCTTGAGCGTGCGATACAGCAAGTCACTCACCCTGCACTGAATGATGGCCTGAAGGCCAAAGTAGCAAAGCTGCTGCACGAAGGCACTGCGTTCCATGCTGATGATTACGTTGCATGGTTTGGGCTGGATATCACTGCCCAGCAGACCAAAGATCTACCCGACGCGTTTGCCAAAAAATGGGGTATCAGCAAGGGCTACATGACGTTCTTGGTTGTGGACATGTTGAACGATCAACGACCCCGCATTCGTAGCCAATGGGTTATCGATGCGTTGAGAACCAGGCGTATACCGGGAAACAAAACCAACAAAGCCTCGATGAATTCGACCTTCAGCAGGATGAAATCAGCCGGAATCGTTGAGGAGCACAAGACCAAGCACCGCCTGACTGAAGCCTTCTTGGCCGACTGGAACACCGGCCAGTAGCGGCTTCAAGCTAAGCAAAAAGCCCCTGCGGACTCGCGTCAGCAGGGGCTTCTATTTTTAGGCTATCGCCAAATTACTTTGACCGAACCGCTTAACTTTGGCCGAAAGGGCAAATAACTTTGTCCACCTCCAGCAGGGTGGCAGGGTGGCAGGGTGGCAGGGTGGCAGGCACATCAGCATGCGGTTCGTTTTAAAGAAGCCGCAAGCGTGTCGCATCGTACTGCCCATCAAGTCATCACTGATGGGTGATGCCCTTTTGATTGGCATAAATTGAAGCGCCCTAGCCGCCCCGCCGAATCTCCCAGAATTCGTCCACGCCAAAACGAGATTTATCGCCTCTTCCTTGTAGCTTCACTACACAGCTCGCCTATGGGTGGTTGTGTGGCTATGCCTAAAAGCCTGATCTACAAAGAAAAACCCCGGCGCTAGGCCGGGGTAGTGACAGAAATTGTCATGACAATAACTCGTTAAATCATGCCAATTAACCTGCCCGTCGACAACCGGATCAGAAGTCCAGGTTGGATACCGCCAGGGCGTTGGTCTCGATAAAGTCACGACGCGGCTCTACCGCATCACCCATCAGCGTGTTGAAGATCTGATCAGCTGCGATCGCATCCTCGATACGCACCTTGAGCATACGGCGCACTTCAGGGTCCATGGTGGTTTCCCAAAGCTGATCCGGGTTCATCTCGCCCAACCCTTTATAGCGCTGGATGCTGTGGCGCTTGGTGCTTTCAGCCATCAGCCAGGCCAGCGCATCCTTGAAGGTAGTGACCGCTTTCTTGCGCTCGCCACGCTGCACATAGGCACCTTCTTCCAGCAGGTTGTTGAGCTGATCGCCCAGGCTGGTAACGGTCTTGTAGTCGTTACTGGCAAAGAAGTCGCGGTTGAAGATGATGTAGCTGGATACCCCATGGGAGACCAGTTCAACCTGCGGCAGCCAGAGGTGACGTTCCTGATCTTCATGCAGGCTGGTTTTGTATACCAGGCCGGATTTTTCCATCCCCTTGAGACGACCATCGAGCAGGCCCAGCCATTGTTCCATGGCGGCTTTGTCGGCCAGTTGCTCGGTCTCTACGCGCGGGATGTGGACGAAGTGTTCAGTCAGTTCGATCGGGTACAGACGCGACAGACGCTTGAGGGTTTTCATCACCAGGCGGTAATCATTGACCAACCGCTCCAGCGATTCACCGGACAGACCCGGCGCACCTTCATTGACGTGCAGGCTGGCCTCTTCCAGGGCCGACTGCGTCATGTACTCATCCATGGCGTCGTCGTCCTTGATGTACTGCTCCTGCTTGCCTTTCTTGACCTTGTACAGCGGCGGTTGAGCAATGTAGATGTAGCCGCGCTCAACCAGCTCCGGCAACTGACGGAAGAAGAAGGTCAGCAGCAGAGTGCGGATGTGCGAACCGTCGACGTCGGCGTCGGTCATGATGATGATGTTGTGGTAGCGCAGCTTGTCGATGTTGTACTCATCGCGGCCGATGCCACAGCCCAGGGCGGTGATCAGGGTGCCAACTTCCTGGGAGGAAATCATCTTGTCGAAACGGGCTTTCTCGACGTTGAGGATCTTGCCCTTGAGCGGCAGAATCGCCTGAGTCTTGCGGTTACGGCCCTGCTTGGCAGAACCGCCCGCGGAGTCCCCTTCCACAATATAGAGTTCGGAAAGGGCAGGGTCTTTCTCCTGGCAGTCAGCCAGTTTGCCCGGTAGGCCGGCGATATCCAGCGCGCCTTTACGGCGGGTCATTTCGCGGGCCTTACGCGCTGCTTCACGAGCACGCGCAGCGTCGATCATCTTGCCGACTACGGCCTTGGCTTCGTTGGGGTTTTCCAACAGGAAGTCGGAGAAGTACTTGCCCATTTCCTGCTCGACTGCAGTTTTCACTTCGCTGGAAACCAGCTTGTCCTTGGTCTGCGAGCTGAATTTAGGGTCCGGCACTTTTACCGAAATGATCGCGGTCAGGCCTTCACGAGCATCGTCACCCGTGGTGGCGATTTTGTGCTTCTTGGCCAGACCTTCCTGCTCGATATAGGCATTCAGGTTACGCGTCAACGCTGAACGGAAGCCGGCGAGGTGAGTACCACCATCGCGCTGCGGAATGTTGTTGGTGAAGCACAGCAAGTTCTCGTTGAAGCTGTCGTTCCACTGCAGGGCGACTTCTACCCCCACACCGTCGTCACGCTGCACGGTGAAGTGGAACACCTGGTTGACCGCAGTCTTGTTGTGGTTGAGGTATTCAACGAAGGCACGCAGACCACCTTCGTACTTGAACAGTTCTTCCTTGCCGCTGCGTTCATCCTTGAGCAGGATGCCGACACCGGAGTTGAGGAACGACAGTTCGCGCAGACGCTTAGCCAGAATATCCCAGCTGAAATGGATATTGGCGAAGGTCTCTTCGGATGGTTTGAAGTGGATCTGCGTACCGGTGGTGTCACTGTCGCCAACCGTGGCAATGGGTGCTGTGGGCACACCATGCACATAGGTCTGCTCCCAGATCTTGCCACTGCGGCGGATGGTCAGAACCAGTTCCTTGGACAGCGCGTTAACCACGGAAACACCCACACCGTGCAGACCGCCAGAAACCTTGTAGCTGTTGTCGTCGAACTTACCGCCTGCGTGCAGGACGGTCATGATCACTTCAGCAGCGGAAACGCCTTCTTCCTTGTGGATATCCACCGGAATACCGCGACCATTGTCACGCACGCTGATCGATTCATCCGGGTGGATGGTGATGGTGATTTCACTGCAATGACCGGCCAAGGCTTCGTCAATCGAGTTATCGACCACCTCGAACACCATGTGGTGCAGACCGCTGCCATCGTCGGTATCGCCGATGTACATACCAGGCCGCTTGCGTACGGCATCCAGGCCCTTAAGGACCTTAATGTTATTGGAGTCGTACGTTTGGTTTTCGCTCATGCCTTCACTCCCGGTGGTCGTGGGTCTGGGTGATGCCACCATGTTCCACGTGGAACATGGCAACTGGCGTATCCGTGCGCCAGCCTTCCCTCAACAATTCATGGTCTACACAGGTGATAAACACCTGGCAGTGCAAGTCTTCCAACAATCGACACAACGCACGACGGTGCTGCTCATCCAGTTCTGACGGCAAGTCATCCACCAGATAAATGCATTGGCCGTGCTTGGCCTGATTCACTAAATGCCCCTGGGCAATGCGCAGGGCACATACAACCAACTTCTGCTGCCCACGCGAAAGTATCTCGGCGGCATTGTGCGCTCCCAAACGCAACCTGAGATCAGCACGTTGGGGCCCTGCCTGGGTATGGCCCAGTTGCTGATCACGGGAGAGGGTAGAGGCGAGTACTGTGTTCAACTCACGCTCTTTATCCCACCCGCGGTAGTAGCTGAGGGTCAGCCCCTCCAGCTCAACCAACTCGTTCAGGGTACGCTCGAAAACCGGTTTCAAGGCCTGAATATAGGCGCGTCGATAACCGTCAATTTCGTCGCTGGCCAGGCATAACTCTCGGTCCCAGGCCGCTTGCGAAGCGGCGTCAAGTGTACCATGCCGCAGCCATGAGTTCCGCTGACGAAGGGCCTTCTGCAGGCGCTGCCAGGCTGGGAGAAAACGAGGTTCCACGTGGAACACTCCCCAGTCGAGAAACTGCCTACGAATCTTCGGTGCACCTTCGAGCAAACGGAAACTATCTGGATTGATCAACTGCAGCGGCAGCGTCTCAGCAAGCTGCGCAGCGCTGCGCGCATTCTGCCCATCGATACGAATCTGAAACTCACCCTGACGATCCCGTGAAATCCCCAGGTTACTTTGCCGGCCATCCGCTAACTGCACCTGACCGAAAATCGTGCAAGCCGTCTGCTCGTACTGAATGACCGGAAGCAAGCGTGTGCTGCGAAACGAACGGGCCAAACCCAACAGGTGAATGGCTTCGAGCAGGCTGGTTTTACCGCTGCCGTTGGCGCCGGAGAGGATATTGATACGCGGGGAGGGGGAGAGGGTCACCGGGTGCAGGTTACGCACCGCGGTGACGGTAAAGCGAGTAAGGGACATTCAGTGGTTACAGACGCATCGGCATAACAACATAAGAAGAGTCGTCGTTGTCCGCTTCCTGTACCAGGGCACTGCTGTTGGCATCGGAGAGGATCAGACGCACCTGGTCGGTGGTCATCACACTCAGCACGTCGAGCAGATAGCTGACGTTGAAGCCAATCTCCAACGCGCTGCCGTTGTAATCCACCGCAATTTCTTCTTCGGCTTCTTCCTGCTCCGGGTTGTTGGCCTGAATTTTCAGCAAGCCAGATTCCAGTTGCAGGCGGATACCACGGTATTTCTCGTTGGACAGAATCGCGGTACGGCTGAATGCTTCACGCAAGCCCTGACGGTCGGCGACCACCAGCTTGTCGCCACCACGCGGCAACACTCGCTCGTAATCCGGGAATTTGCCGTCGACCAGTTTCGAGGTGAAGGTGAACTCGCCAGTGGTGGCACGGATATGGTGCTGACCGAGAACGATGCTGACGCTGCCGTCCTGCTCTGTGAGCAAGCGGGCCAGTTCAAGAATACCTTTGCGCGGCACAATAACTTGATGCCGTTCGACCTGTTCAATGGCTGCCTCCATCGAGCACATGGCCAGACGGTGACCATCGGTAGCCACCGCACGGAGGATGCCGGTCTGTACTTCCAGCAGCATGCCATTGAGGTAATAGCGCACGTCTTGCTGCGCCATGGCAAAGCTGGTGCGCTCGATCAGGCGACGCAGCCGGCTTTGTACCAGGCTGAAGGTCAGCGAGCCTGGGCCTTCCTCAACTGTCGGGAAATCATTAGCGGGCAGGGTGGACAGGCTGAAGCGGCTGCGGCCGGCTTTGACCAGTAGCTTCTGCTCGTCGATACGGATATCGATCAGCGCGTCAGACGGCAGACTTTTACAGATGTCCATCAGCTTGCGCGCCGGTACGGTGATCTCACCCGGCTGCGCAGGCTCTTCCAGAGTCACGCGACCGACCAACTCGACTTCCAGGTCGGTACCGGTCAGCGACAGCTGCTGGCCTTCGACCACCAAGAGCACGTTAGAAAGAACCGGCAAGGTCTGACGGCGTTCCACGACGCCGGCGACCAGTTGCAGAGGTTTCAACAAGGCTTCGCGTTGAATGGTGAAATGCATGGTCTAGTCCCTTGCCTAGTGGAGTTGCGTATTAAGTAGTCAGCGTACGCAGCAAATTCTTATAGTCCTCGCGGATGTCCGCGTCGGATTCTTTAAGTTCAGCAATCTTACGGCATGCATGCAATACCGTTGTGTGATCGCGGCCGCCGAAGGCGTCACCAATTTCCGGCAGGCTGTGGTTGGTCAGCTCTTTCGACAACGCCATGGCCACCTGACGCGGGCGCGCGACTGAACGCGAGCGGCGCTTGGACAGCAGATCAGAAATCTTGATCTTGTAATACTCGGCCACGGTGCGCTGGATATTGTCGATGCTGACCAGCTTGTCCTGCAGGGCCAACAGGTCCTTGAGCGACTCGCGGATCAACTCGATGGTAATGTCCCGGCCCATGAAGTGCGAGTGGGCGATGACACGCTTCAACGCGCCTTCCAGCTCACGCACGTTGGAGCGAATGCGCTGGGCAATAAAGAAGGCCGCATCATGCGGCAGATCGACTTTGGCCTGATCGGCCTTCTTCATCAGAATCGCCACGCGGGTTTCCAGCTCCGGCGGCTCGACGGCTACCGTCAGCCCCCAACCGAAGCGTGACTTGAGTCGTTCTTCCAGGCCTTCGATTTCTTTCGGGTAACGGTCGCTGGTAAGAATCACCTGCTGACCACCTTCGAGCAAAGCGTTGAAGGTATGGAAGAACTCTTCCTGGGAGCGCTCTTTTTTGGCAAAGAATTGAATGTCATCGATCAGCAGCGCATCCACCGAACGGTAGAAGCGCTTGAACTCGTTGATCGCGTTCAGTTGCAAGGCCTTGACCATGTCCGCGACAAAGCGCTCGGAATGCAGGTACACCACCTTGGCATTCGGATTCTTCGCAAGCAGGTGATTACCCACCGCATGCATCAAGTGGGTTTTCCCCAAGCCCACGCCACCGTAAAGGAACAGCGGGTTGTAACCGTGCTTGGGATTGTCCGCCACCTGCCAGGCTGCCGCGCGGGCCAACTGGTTGGATTTACCTTCGACGAAGTTATCGAAGGTAAAAGTGCGGTTCAGGTAGCTGGTGTGCTTCAGGCCACCTTCTACCTGCACTGTGCGTTCAGTACGCACTGGCGCTTGCTGACTGGCCGCACCGGCCATGGAGTCGAAGCTTGCGCGCGACGGCTCACTGCCAGCGCCGTTCGCAGCCAAACCGGCAGGCGGAGTCGGCGTATCCAACGAAGGTACTGCCGGAGTAGCTACAGGTGCTGCTGCACGCGGGGCGCTGCTGCGTTTACTGCCTATTAATAAGGAAAGATCCGGAACCAGACCATTGGTCCGTTCCGTGAGCAGCTCAAGCAGGCGACTGAGGTATTTCTCATTGACCCAATCAAGAACAAAACGATTGGGCGCATATACGCGAAGCTGATCGCCTTCGGCTTCGACCTGCAGTGGGCGGATCCAGGTGTTGAATTGCTGAGCAGGCAGCTCATCGCGCAAAAGCTCGACGCACTGTTGCCAAAGTTCCACAGACACGGACATCCCCTAAAATCGAAAGGCGCGAGGCAAAAAACAGCCGTCATTGTAGCTGTCGAGGGTCGAGTTATCCACATGTAAGCATGCGTAGGCACAAGGAAAATCAAGGTCTTATCATGCATGTCAGTTATCCAACACCACAGCTAAAGGCTGTGGATAACCAAACCTAAGCTCTAGGGATAAGCCCGGGTAAAAACCAGTGGACAACCCTGCTGTGGGTAAAATTGCATTTCATCCTCAGCTTGTGCGCGGTTTCCACACAGTTGCAGCACCTCTTTCTGACAGACTTACCCTTGGAGATAAGCCTTTAAAACCGTGGCCTTCAGGTACTTATGCACAGAACCTGACATAGCTAATAGCTTCTAACGCTACTAAACATCTTTAAATATTCTCTTCTTTATATTTCTTTATTCAGGAAAAGCCTGGTTGGAAATTGACCTGACCCTCGGGTTTCTCTAGAATTGCCGGTCTCTTAAAACGGGGGCCATTCCGGCCCGTAGTCGACCACCCAGGTACCGCACCATGAAACGTACTTTCCAACCCAGCACTATCAAACGCGCTCGCACCCACGGTTTCCGTGCTCGTATGGCCACCAAGAACGGCCGTGCTGTCCTGTCGCGTCGCCGCGCCAAGGGCCGTAAGCGTCTCGCCGTCTAAATTTCGGTCTTGTGGTGAGTCGAGACTTCAGTCGGGAAAAGCGTCTGCTAACTCCCCGGCAATTCAAGGCAGTCTTCGACTCCCCTAGCGGCAAAGCTCCAGGCAAAAATGTCCTGCTGCTGGCGCGCAACAATGAGCTGGATCACCCCCGTCTGGGCCTGGTGATTGGCAAGAAGAGCGTCAAGCTCTCGGTTGAGCGCAATCGTCTGAAACGCCAGATCCGCGAATCGTTCCGCCTGAACCAGGACAATCTGGTTGGATGGGACATCGTGGTGGTTGCGCGTAAAGGCCTTGGTGATCTGGAAAACGTCGAACTGGCCCGCCAGTTTGGCAAGCTCTGGAAACGCCTCGAACGCAGCAAGCCAAGCCCGGAAGCCGTCGCAATACCCGGGGTGAACGACAGTCCCCATGCGTAAACTGGCTTTGCTTCCCATCCAGTTCTACCGCTACGCCATCAGCCCCTTGATGGCCAGCCACTGTCGTTTCTACCCAAGCTGTTCTTGCTACGCGCTTGAAGCCATTGAACATCATGGTGTCATGCGCGGTGGCTGGTTGACTCTGCGTCGGCTTGGCCGCTGTCACCCGTGGAATCCCGGTGGCTACGATCCGGTTCCCTGCGCGAAAACCTCCCGTTCCTCTTCGATGGCCAAATAATCATGGATATTCAACGCTCGATCCTGATCGTCGCCCTGGCAATCGTGTCCTATATGATGGTTCTCCAGTGGAACCAGGACTACGGTCAAGCTGCCCTGCCGACAGAAATTGCCGCGACCAGCAGCACCGTGCCTGGTTTACCGGATACTCCTGCTGCGACTTCAACCTCAGCTGGCAGCGACGATATTCCGAGCGCCACAGCTGTTGTTGAACCCAGCGCCATCAGTGCCGCACCTGCTGCTGCCAGCGATGAGCTGATTCGCGTCAAGACCGATGTGCTGGACCTGGCCATCGACCCGCGCGGTGGTGATGTGGTGCAACTGCGTCTGCCGCAATACCCACGTCGTCAGGATCGCCCGGACGTGCCGTTCCAGTTGTTCGACAACGGTGGCGAACGCACCTACCTGGCACAGAGTGGCCTGATCGGCAGCAATGCGCCGGACAAATCCAGCGGTCGTGCACTATGGAGCAGCGAGCAGAAGAACTATGCACTGGTCGACGGCCAGGATCAGCTGCAGGTTGATCTCAAGCTCAGTGAAGACGGCGTCAATTACATCAAGCGCTTTACCTTCAAGCGTGGTTTGAACGCTGAGTGTTCGGCCAAAGAGCAGCAACAGAAGAAACCTGGCTGCATTGATCCGTCTTCCTATCAGGTAACTGTCAGCTATCTGATCGACAACCAGAGCGGTCAAGCCTGGAGCGGCAACATGTTTGCCCAGCTCAAGCGCGATGGCAGCGACGATCCGTCCTCCACCACCGCCACCGGCACCGCGACTTACCTCGGTGGTGCGCTGTGGACTGCCGAAGAGCCGTACAAAAAAGTGTCGATGAAAGACATCGACAAACAAGCCTTCAAAGAAACCGTTCAAGGAGGCTGGGTTGCCTGGCTACAGCATTACTTCGTCACTGCTTGGATCCCAAGCAAAGACAGCACTAACCAAGTACAGACCCGCAAAGACAGCCAAGGCAACTACATCGTCGGTTTTACCGGCCCGGCCATTCAGGTTGCTGCCGGCGCTCAGGGTGAAACCAGTGCAGTTCTGTATGCCGGCCCGAAACTACAAGGCCATCTGAAGACGCTGTCCCCAGGTCTTGAGCTGACTGTCGACTACGGCATCCTGTGGTTCCTGGCTCAGCCGATCTTCTGGCTGCTGGAAGTTATCCACAACCTGCTCGGTAACTGGGGCTGGTCGATCATCGTCCTGACACTGATCATCAAACTGATCTTCTTCCCGCTGTCCGCTGCCAGCTACAAGTCAATGGCGCGCATGCGTGCCGTTGCCCCGAAACTGGCACAGCTGAAAGAGCAGTTCGGTGACGATCGCCAGAAAATGTCCCAGGCGATGATGGAGCTGTACAAGAAAGAGAAAATCAACCCGCTGGGCGGTTGCCTGCCAATTCTGGTGCAGATGCCAGTATTCCTCGCCCTGTACTGGGTGCTGCTGGAATCGGTAGAAATGCGTCAGGCGCCATGGCTGCTGTGGATCACCGACCTGTCGATCAAGGATCCGTTTTTCATCCTGCCGATCATCATGGGCGCCACCATGTTTATCCAGCAGCAGCTCAACCCAACACCGCCGGACCCGATGCAAGCCAAGGTGCTGAAAATGATGCCAATCATCTTCACCTTCTTCTTCCTCTGGTTCCCTGCCGGTCTGGTGCTGTACTGGGTAGTCAACAACGTCTTGTCGATCGCTCAGCAGTGGTACATTACCCGCAAGATCGAAGCTGCAACCAAGGCTGCCAACGCCTGAGTCGTACAGGCTTCTAAGCTGTAACAAACGCCCCTTTTCAGGGGCGTTTTGCTATGCCCTATTCAGGAGTGCCACATGCAAACCGTCGCCGAAACCATTGCTGCCGTTGCCACCGCCCAGGGCCGTGGAGGGGTAGGCATCGTGCGGGTGTCCGGGCCATTGGCCAATCAATTGGCGCAGGCAATCTGTCAGCGCGAACTGCAACCGCGCTATGCCCACTACGGGCCGTTCTTCGCCGATGCCAAGCAAGTAATCGATGAAGGCTTGGCCCTGTACTTTCCCGGGCCTAACTCCTTCACCGGTGAAGATGTGCTGGAACTGCAGGGCCATGGCGGCCCAGTGGTGCTCGACCTGCTGCTGCGTCGCTGTGTACAACTCGGCGCACGTCTGGCGCGACCCGGCGAGTTCAGTGAGCGCGCTTTTCTCAATGACAAGCTCGACCTGGCTCAGGCCGAGGCAATTGCCGACCTGATCGAAGCCAGTTCCGAGCAAGCCGCGCGCAATGCCCTGCGCTCACTGCAAGGCGAGTTCTCCCGTCGCGTACATGGTTTGACTGAGCGGCTGATCAGTCTGCGTATCTATGTCGAAGCGGCCATCGATTTTCCCGAAGAAGAAATCGACTTTCTCGCCGATGGCCATGTGCTGGGTCTGCTCGAGGGGGTGCGTACCGACCTCGCCGGTGTGCTGCGTGAAGCCGGCCAGGGCGCACTGCTGCGCGATGGTATGACCGTGGTGATTGCCGGCCGGCCAAATGCCGGCAAGTCCAGCCTACTCAATGCCTTGGCTGGACGTGAGGCCGCTATCGTTACCGAGATCGCTGGTACCACCCGTGACGTGCTACGCGAACATATCCATATCGATGGCATGCCACTGCATGTGGTGGACACCGCCGGCTTGCGTGACACCGAGGATCAGGTCGAACGCATCGGCGTCGAGCGTGCGCTGAAAGCTATTAGCGAAGCTGATCGCATTCTGCTGGTGGTAGATGCTACCGCGCCGGAAGCCGATGATCCCTTTGCCCTGTGGCCAGAATTTCTTGACCAACGACCTGATCCGGCCAAGGTCACCCTGATTCGCAACAAAGCAGACCTAACAGGCGAATCCGTGGCGCTGGAGGTGTGCAATGACGGCCACGTCACCATCAGCCTGTCAGCTAAATCTACAGAGGGCCTGGATCTGCTGAGGGAACATCTGAAAGCCTGCATGGGCTATGAACAGACCTCAGAGAGCTGCTTTAGCGCCCGCCGGCGTCACCTGGAAGCCCTGCGACAGGCGGCCGCTCATCTTAAGCACGGCCATGCCCAGCTAACCCTGGCCGGTGCTGGCGAACTGCTGGCTGAAGACCTGCGCATGGCCCAGCAGGCGCTTGGAGAAATCACCGGCGCGTTCAGTTCCGATGACCTGCTGGGACGAATCTTTTCCAGCTTCTGTATCGGCAAATAACCTCGCTTAGACAGGTAGGATGGGTTAGCGGCGAGACCGTTGAGCCTGGCACCACTGCCCATTCCACCGCCGCGTACCCCATCAGCTGCACAATATTTCTGATGGGTTGCGGCGCATCAAATCCTGCGCCGCATTCGCAATTCCTCCCTGCGGCTAAGCCATCCTACGTCCTGAAATCCCAACTTATGCCATCCAGGCAGGTCTTCACTTGCGCGTAATTGGTACGTCCAGCCATTCATTGGCTCACCTAAGCCCTGTGGAAAACCCGGCCTAAGCCCTGCCTATAACCCGGTGACAAAACAGAGGATAACCGCTGCTGTGGATAACCATAGGTTTCATCCACAGCTTGCGTACGGCAACTGAACAGGCAGGCGTCAGGATCAGCACAGACTTTTTAAACACTGAAAGCCTTTAATTTATTGGTCTGTAGCAATCTATCCACAGAAAAGCTGTTGCTAAGTAATAAACATATAAACAAGGCTTTATAAAAATTCATTCATTTATTCTTTATTAACCGACACACCTACACAGCCCTTTGCCAGCTGGCTATTTTTTGTGCAAAAGGCTTCATTCACACTGGCTTAGTCCCTATACTTGCCGCCTTTCCAGCTTTTCATCCCAAAAGCCCCCCAATTCTCAACAGGCACGAGGTGCGTGGTGGATTTCCCTTCCCGTTTTCAGGTGATCGTCATCGGTGGTGGCCATGCCGGTACCGAAGCCGCATTGGCGGCAGCACGCATGGGTGTCAAAACCCTGCTGCTGACCCATAACGTGGAAACCCTTGGGCAGATGAGCTGTAACCCCGCTATTGGCGGTATCGGCAAAAGCCATCTGGTCAAGGAAATCGACGCCCTCGGCGGTGCCATGGCTGAAGCCACCGACCGCGGTGGCATTCAGTTCCGCGTGTTGAACAGCCGCAAAGGTCCGGCAGTGCGCGCCACCCGCGCTCAGGCCGACCGTGTGCTTTACAAAGCCGCAATTCGCGAAACCCTGGAAAACCAGGCCAACCTGTGGATATTTCAGCAAGCAGCTGATGACCTGATCGTCGAAAACGCCGAAGTCAAAGGTGTAGTCACCCAGATGGGCCTGCGTTTCCTCGCAGATTCCGTGGTGTTGACCACAGGCACCTTCCTCGGTGGACTTATCCACATCGGTCTGCAGAACTACTCCGGCGGTCGCGCCGGTGATCCGCCTTCGATTGCACTAGCGCATCGTCTGCGTGAGTTGCCGCTGCGCGTTGGTCGTCTGAAAACCGGTACGCCGCCACGCATCGATGGTCGATCGGTGGATTTCTCGGTGATGACCGAACAGCCAGGCGATACACCGACACCGTTGATGTCGTTCCTCGGTCGCGCCGAGCAGCAGCCACGCCAGATCAGCTGCTGGATCACCCATACCAACGCGCGCACCCACGAAATCATTGCGGCCAACCTCGACCGCTCGCCGATGTATTCCGGCGTGATCGAAGGTGTTGGTCCGCGCTACTGTCCGTCGATCGAAGACAAGATCCACCGCTTCGCCGACAAAGACAGCCATCAGGTATTTATCGAGCCCGAAGGCCTGAATACCCACGAGCTGTATCCGAATGGCATTTCCACCTCGCTGCCGTTCGATGTGCAGCTGCAGATTGTGCGCAGCATTCGCGGCATGGAAAACGCGCATATCGTGCGTCCCGGCTACGCCATCGAGTACGACTATTTCGACCCGCGTGATCTCAAGTACAGCCTGGAAACCAAGGTGATTGCCGGGTTGTTCTTCGCCGGGCAGATCAACGGCACCACCGGTTACGAAGAAGCCGGTGCGCAAGGTTTGCTCGCGGGCTGTAACGCTGCGCTGCGCGCCCAGGGCAAAGACAGTTGGTGCCCGCGTCGCGATGAGGCTTACATTGGCGTGTTGGTCGATGACCTGATCACCCTGGGTACCCAGGAGCCGTACCGCATGTTCACCTCGCGCGCCGAATACCGGCTGATCCTGCGCGAAGACAATGCCGACCTGCGCCTGACCGAGAAAGGCCGCGAGCTGGGTCTGGTCGATGATGTGCGCTGGGCCGCCTTCGAAGCCAAGCGTGAAGGCATCATTCAAGAAGAACAGCGCCTGAAAAGCACATGGGTGCGTCCGGGGACGCCCCAGGGTGATGCGATTGCCGAGCAGTTCGGTACACCGCTGACCCATGAGTACAATCTGCTCAACCTGCTTTCGCGTCCGGAAATCGATTACGCCGGGCTGGTGGCTATCACCGGTGGTGGTGCGCAAGATCCACAGGTGGCCGAACAGGTCGAAATCAAGACCAAGTACGCCGGCTATATCGACCGCCAGCAGGACGAAATTGCCCGCCTGCGCGCCAGTGAAAACACTAAGTTGCCGAGCGATATCGACTATGCGGCGATTTCCGGGCTGTCCAAGGAAATCCAGCACAAACTCGGCAACAGCCGCCCGGAAACCTTGGGCCAGGCCTCGCGGATTCCCGGAGTCACCCCAGCGGCGATTTCCTTGCTGCTGATCCACCTGAAAAAGCGCACTGCCGGTCAGCAGTTGGAGCACAGCGCCTGATGTCGTTGGTCACCGCACGCCATGCCGAAGAACTCAGCCAGGGCGCTCTGGAGCTGGGTGTTGAACTCAGCGCACAGCAGCACGAGCAGTTGCTCGCCTATCTGGCCCTGCTGATCAAATGGAACAAGGCCTACAACCTCACTGCGGTGCGCGACCCGGATGAAATGGTCTCGCGCCACCTGCTCGACAGCCTGTCGGTGGTGCCTTTCGTCGCCGAGCGCGGTAACAGCTGGCTGGACGTCGGCAGTGGCGGCGGTATGCCAGGCATTCCGCTGGCCATTCTGTTTCCCGAGCGGCAGTTCACCCTGCTCGACTCCAACGGCAAGAAGACCCGCTTCCTGACGCAGGTGAAACTGGAGCTGAAACTGGCCAATCTGCAAGTTATCCACAGCCGGGTTGAAGAGTTCCGACCCGACGTGTCGTTTGCTGGCATCTGCTCACGGGCGTTCAGTTCGCTGGAGGACTTCAGCAACTGGACTCGTCATCTCGGCGACAGCAATAGCGAGTGGCTGGCGATGAAAGGTGTGCACCCGGATGACGAACTGCAGGCCCTGCCATCGGACTTCCGTCTCAGCAGCACTCATGTCCTCAAGGTTCCCGGTTGCCAAGGTCAGCGCCATCTGTTGATACTGCGTCGCTCGGTCTAGGGGGAACGGCAGCATGGCTAAGGTATTCGCAATCGCTAACCAGAAAGGCGGTGTGGGCAAAACCACCACCTGCATCAATCTGGCTGCCTCGCTGGTGGCGACCAAGCGCCGTGTGCTGCTGATCGACCTCGACCCCCAGGGCAACGCAACCATGGGCAGTGGTGTGGATAAGCATGCGCTGGAGCATTCGATCTACGACGTGCTGATCGGCGAATGCAACCTGGTCGATGCCATGCAGTTTTCCGAGCACGGCGGTTACCAATTGCTGCCTGCCAACCGCGACCTGACCGCCGCAGAAGTCTCGCTGCTGGAAATGAAAATGAAGGAAAGCCGCCTGCGTTATGCATTGGCGCCGATCCGTGAAAATTATGATTACATCCTCATCGACTGCCCGCCGGCGCTGTCGATGCTTACGGTCAACGCCCTGGTGGCTGCCGACGGGGTGATCATCCCCATGCAGTGCGAGTACTACGCACTGGAAGGTTTGTCCGATCTGGTCAACAGCATTCAGCGCATCGCCGAGTTGCTCAATCCCAATCTGAAGATCGAAGGTCTGCTGCGCACCATGTATGACCCGCGCATCAGCCTGACCAACGATGTCAGCGCCCAGCTCAAGCAACACTTTGGCGACAAGCTTTATGACGCGGTCATTCCGCGTAACGTGCGCCTCGCCGAAGCGCCGAGCTTCGGCATGCCGGCGTTGGTGTATGACAAGCAATCTCGTGGTGCGCTTGCCTACCTGGCTCTGGCTGGCGAAGTGGTGCGCCGCCAGCGTGCTAGCGCCCACACTGCAACCGCATAAGGAAATACCCATGGCTGTGAAAAAACGAGGACTGGGACGCGGTCTGGATGCCCTGCTGGGTGGCAGCAGCGTCAGCGCGTTGCAGGAAGAAGCCGCGCAGGTCGACAGCCGTGAACTGCAGCACGTGCCTCTGGATCTGATCCAGCGCGGCAAATATCAGCCGCGCCGTGACATGGATGCCACAGCCCTGGAAGAACTGGCCGCCTCGATCAGGGTACATGGCGTGATGCAGCCCATCGTGATCCGTCCGATTGGCGGCGAGCGTTTCGAGATTGTTGCAGGTGAACGCCGCTGGCGTGCCAGTCAGCAGGCCGGCCTGGACAGGATTCCAGCCATGGTTCGCGAATTGCCGGATGAAGCTGCCATTGCCATGGCGCTGATCGAGAACATCCAGCGCGAAGACCTCAATCCAATTGAAGAAGCGGTGGCCCTGCAGCGCTTGCAGCAGGAGTTCGAGCTGACCCAGCAGCAGGTCGCCGATGCTGTGGGTAAGTCGCGGGTGACCATCAGCAATCTGCTGCGCCTGATCGCCCTGCCGGAAGAGATCAAGACCCTGCTGTCCCATGGGGATCTGGAAATGGGCCATGCCCGTGCCCTGCTCGGATTACCTGCCGAACAGCAGACTGAAGGTGCGCGACACGTTGTCGCACGAGGCCTCACGGTACGTCAGACCGAAGCCCTGGTTAGGCAGTGGCTGAACAGCAAAGACAAGCCTGCGGCAGTGGCTAAAACCGACCCGGACATCACCCGTCTGGAACAGCGCCTGGCCGAGCGCCTGGGCTCGCCGGTGCAGATCAAGCATGGTCAGAAGGGCAAAGGGCAACTGGTGATCAGCTACAGCTCGCTGGATGAACTGCAGGGTGTCCTGGCCCACATTCGCTGAAACAATTGCGCATGTAGCGACTAGTCGGAAATCACTACCCGGCAGTTGAATGGGGGGGGAAGCCCCCCTATACTCTGCGCGCATTTCGTCGGCACAAAGTATGCCAAGTTATTGATTTCAAGGTGCCGACGCCCGAGTTCAGCTTTCAGGAAAACAAGATGGACGTTCGCACGCCGAATCGCCTGCCCTTCCATCGCCTTGCTGTTTTCCCGGTACTGCTGGTGCAACTCCTGGTTCTGCTGCTTCTGGCCCTGGTGTTATGGCAGTGGCAAGGCGCAGTAGCCGGTTACTCGGGGTTGTGTGGTGGCCTGATTGCCTGGCTGCCAAATCTGTATTTTGCCCACAAGGCGTTCCGTTTCAGTGGAGCGCGGGCTGCTCAAGCCATCGTCCGGTCTTTTTATGCCGGTGAGGCGGGCAAACTGGTTTTAACGGCAGTGCTGTTTGCACTGACCTTTGCAGGTGTGAAACCTCTGGAACCGCTGGCTGTATTTGGCGTGTTCTTTCTGACCCAGTTGGTCAATTGGTTTTCGCCCCTGCTGATGAAAACAAGACTTTTAAGACCTTAGCGCTCGAGGGATATATGGCAGCAGCAGAAACCGCTTCGGGTTATATCCAGCACCACTTGACCAACCTGACCTACGGTCAGCACCCGGTCAACGGCTGGAGTTTTGCCCACACCGCTAAAGAAGCTCAGGAAATGGGCTTCTGGGCATTTCACGTAGACACCCTGGCAGTCTCTGTCGTGCTGGGCCTGATCTTTATTCTGCTGTTCCGTGCCGCTGCCAAGCGTGCCACTTCCGGGCAACCGGGCAAGCTGCAGAACTTTGTTGAAGTGCTGGTTGAGTTCGTTGACGGCAGCGTCAAGGACACCTTCCACGGCCGCAACGCCCTGATCGCCCCGTTGGCCCTGACCATCTTCGTCTGGGTCTTCCTGATGAACTTCATGGACCTGGTACCGGTGGACTGGTTGCCGATGCTGGCTGCCAAACTGGCTGGTGATCCGCACCTGTACTTCCGCGTCGTGCCGACCACTGACCCGAACGCCACCCTGGGCCTGGCCCTGTCGGTATTCGCCCTGATCCTGTACTACAGCATCAAGGTCAAAGGCATTGGCGGTTTCATCGGCGAGCTGACCCTGCACCCGTTCGGCAGCAAGAACATCGTGGTTCAGGCGCTGCTGATTCCGGTCAACTTCCTGCTTGAGTTCGTCACCCTGATCGCCAAGCCGATTTCCCTGGCACTGCGACTGTTCGGCAACCTGTATGCCGGCGAGCTGATCTTCATCCTCATCGCGATCATGTTCGGCGGCGGTCTGCTGCTCGGCGCGCTGGGTGTTGCCCTGCAGTGGGCGTGGGCGGTGTTCCACATCCTGATCATCGTGCTGCAGGCGTTCATCTTCATGATGCTGACCATCGTCTACCTGTCGATGGCGCACGAAGACAACCACTAAGAGCGCTTAGGCGCTCGCAGTGGACGCCCGCAAGGGCAACCAGAAGTACCGATTTGCTTTACTGCTTTACCTTAGAAAACCTTAACCAATACGACATAAAAAGTCGGGAGGAAAGATGGAAACTGTAGTTGGTCTGACCGCTATCGCTGTTGCACTGCTGATTGGCCTGGGTGCCCTGGGTACCGCCATTGGTTTCGGCCTGCTGGGCGGAAAATTCCTGGAAGGCGCTGCGCGTCAGCCGGAAATGGTTCCGATGCTGCAAGTGAAAATGTTCATCGTCGCTGGTCTGCTCGACGCCGTGACCATGATCGGTGTTGGTATCGCACTGTTCTTCACCTTCGCTAACCCGTTCATCGGTCAAATCCCAGCCTAATCGACTCTTTCGAGTTGATTAGCTGGATAGACAACGAACGAGCGAGGTGTTGGCGTGAACATTAATGCAACCCTGATTGGCCAGTCCGTTGCCTTCTTCATCTTCGTGCTGTTCTGCATGAAGTACGTGTGGCCTCCGGTCATTGCGGCTTTGCAAGAACGTCAGAAGAAGATCGCAGACGGCCTGGACGCTGCTAGCCGTGCGGCTCGTGACCTGGAGTTGGCCCAAGAGAAAGTGGGTCAGCAACTGCGCGAAGCCAAAAGCCAGGCAGCCGAGATCATTGAGCAAGCCAAGAAACGCGGTACCCAGATCGTCGACGAAGCCCGTGAACAGGCCCGCGTCGAAGCTGACCGTGTGAAGGCTCAGGCTCAGGCCGAGATCGAGCAGGAAATCAACGGTGTCAAAGACGCGCTGCGTGCCCAACTGGGTAGCCTGGCCGTTAGCGGTGCCGAGAAGATCCTGGGCGCATCTATCGACCAAAACGCGCATGCGGAGCTGGTTTCCAAACTGGCAGCCGAAATTTAAGCGAGGGGCGCGATCATGGCAGAACTGACCACGCTGGCCCGACCTTACGCTAAGGCTGCTTTCGAGTACGCCCAGGCCCACCAGCAACTGGCCAATTGGTCAGCCATGCTCGGCCTGGCTGCAGCGGTGTCGCAAGACGACACCATGCAGCGCGTGCTCAAGGCTCCGCGTTTGACGTGTACAGACAAGGCCACCACCTTTGTCGAGGTGTGTGGTGACAAGTTCGACGCCCAGGTACGCAATTTCATTCATATCGTCGCTGAAAACGATCGTCTGGCCCTGTTGCCACAGATCGTTGAACTGTTCGAGCTGTACAAGGCCGAGCAGGAAAAGTCGATTGATGTGGACGTTACCAGTGCCTTCGCATTGAGCGATGAACAGCAAGACAAACTCGCCAAGGTTCTCAGTGCACGGCTCGGCCGAGAAGTGCGTCTGCACGCCGCGGAAGATGCCACCCTCATCGGTGGTGTTGTGATCCGCGCCGGCGACCTGGTTATCGATGGCTCAGTTCGCGGCAAAATCGCGAAGCTGGCCGAAGCATTGAAATCTTGAGTTTGAAGGGGCAGCAGAGCTATGCAGCAACTCAATCCTTCCGAAATTAGTGAAATCATCAAGGGGCGTATCGAGAAACTCGATGTCGCCTCTCAAGCCCGTAACGAAGGCACCATCGTGTCCGTCTCCGACGGTATCGTGCGCATTCACGGTCTCGCCGATGTGATGTACGGCGAAATGATCGAGTTCCCGGGCAGTGTCTACGGTATGGCACTGAACCTGGAGCAAGACTCCGTAGGTGCTGTAGTGCTGGGTGCTTATACCACCCTCGCCGAAGGCATGAGCGCCAAGTGCACCGGTCGCATCCTCGAAGTTCCGGTTGGTCCGGAACTGCTGGGCCGCGTCGTTGACGCACTGGGCAACCCAATTGACGGCAAAGGCCCGCTGAACAACGTCGCTACCGACGCTGTTGAAAAGGTTGCGCCGGGCGTGATCTGGCGTAAGTCGGTCGACCAGCCGGTACAGACCGGTTACAAGTCGGTTGACGCCATGATCCCGGTTGGCCGTGGCCAGCGTGAGCTGATCATCGGTGACCGTCAGATCGGTAAAACCGCTCTGGCCATCGACGCCATCATCAACCAGAAAAACAGCGGCATTAAGTGCGTCTACGTAGCTGTTGGTCAGAAGCAATCGACCATCGCCAACGTGGTACGCAAGCTGGAAGAAAACGGCGCGCTGGCTAACACCATCGTTGTCGCGGCTTCCGCTTCCGAATCCGCTGCACTGCAGTTCATTGCACCGTACGCCGGTTGCACCATGGGCGAATACTTCCGCGACCGCGGTGAAGACGCGCTGATCGTTTATGACGATCTGTCCAAGCAAGCAGTGGCCTACCGCCAGATTTCCCTGCTGCTGCGCCGTCCGCCAGGCCGTGAAGCCTACCCAGGCGACGTGTTCTATCTCCACAGCCGTCTGCTGGAGCGCGCATCGCGCGTTTCCGAAGAGTACGTCGAGAAGTTCACCAATGGCGCTGTGACTGGCAAAACCGGTTCCCTGACCGCTCTGCCGATCATCGAAACCCAAGCTGGCGACGTTTCCGCGTTCGTTCCGACCAACGTGATCTCGATCACCGACGGCCAGATCTTCCTGGAATCGGCCATGTTCAACTCGGGTATCCGTCCTGCGGTCAACGCCGGTATTTCGGTATCCCGCGTGGGTGGTGCTGCACAGACCAAGATCATCAAGAAGCTCTCCGGTGGTATCCGTACCGCTCTGGCTCAGTACCGTGAACTGGCGGCATTCGCCCAGTTTGCTTCTGACCTGGACGAAGCCACCCGTAAGCAGCTTGAGCACGGTCAGCGCGTTACCGAGCTGATGAAGCAGAAGCAATATGCGCCGATGTCGATCGCTGACATGTCGCTGTCGCTGTATGCCGCCGAGCGTGGTTTCCTGGTCGATATCGAAGTCGCCAAGATTGGTGCATTCGAGCAGGCCCTGATTGCTTACTTCAACCGGGATCACGCCGCACTGCTGGCGAAGATCAACGAGAAGGGTGACTTTAACGACGAAATCGACGCTGGCCTGAAAGCCGGTATCGAGAAGTTCAAGGCCACCCAAACCTGGTAAGCCGCAGCGGGGGCCGCGAGGTCTCCGCTTGCTAACCCGATAGGTGTCAAATGGCAGGCGCAAAAGAGATTCGCAGCAAGATTGCGAGCATCAAAAGCACGCAGAAGATCACCAGCGCCATGGAAAAGGTGGCGGTCAGCAAAATGCGCAAGGCACAAATGCGCATGGCTGCTAGCCGTCCCTATGCGGAGCGTATCCGCCAGGTTATTGGTCATCTGGCCAACGCCAACCCGGAATACCGTCATCCGTTCATGATCGAGCGCGAAGTTAAGCGTGTAGGTTATGTCGTGGTGAGCTCGGACCGTGGTCTGTGTGGTGGTCTGAACACCAACCTGTTCAAGGCTCTGGTCAAGGACATGGCGAGCAATCGCGAGCAAGGCGTGGAGATCGATCTCTGCGTGGTTGGCAGCAAGGGTGCGGCATTCTTCCGCAACTTTGGTGGCAACATCGTTGCTGCGATCAGCCACCTGGGCGAGGAACCGTCGATCAATGATCTGATCGGTAGCGTCAAGGTAATGCTCGATGCCTACCTCGATGGTCGCATCGATCGTTTGTCCGTGGTCTCGAACAAGTTCATCAATACCATGACGCAAAAGCCGACAGTGGAGCAGTTGATTCCGCTGGTGGCTGATCCGGATCAGGATCTCAAGCATCACTGGGATTACCTGTACGAACCCGACGCCAAACAGCTGCTCGACGGCTTGATGGTGCGTTACGTGGAGTCGCAGGTGTATCAGGCGGTGGTTGAGAACAATGCGGCTGAACAAGCGGCCCGGATGATCGCGATGAAGAACGCCACCGACAACGCTGGCGATCTGATCAAAGACCTGCAGTTGGTTTACAACAAGGCACGTCAAGCAGCGATCACCCAGGAAATTTCGGAAATCGTCGGCGGCGCTGCCGCGGTTTAAGCACGGTTCAAATATTCAGAGGAACCAAAGATGAGTAGCGGACGTATCGTTCAAATCATCGGCGCCGTTATCGACGTGGAATTCCCGCGTGATCAAGTGCCGAGTGTTTATGAAGCGCTGAAAGTAGACGGCGCCGAAACCACCCTGGAAGTTCAGCAGCAGCTGGGCGACGGCGTGGTACGTACCATTGCAATGGGTTCGACCGAAGGCCTCAAGCGTGGCCTGAATGTCGGCAGCACTGGCGCAGGTATCCAGGTACCGGTTGGGGTGAAAACCCTGGGCCGTATCATGGACGTGCTGGGCAACCCGATCGACGAAGCTGGCCCGATTGGCGAAGAAGAGCGTTGGGGCATTCACCGTGCCGCGCCTTCCTATGCTGAACAAGCTGGCTCCAACGAGCTGCTGGAAACCGGCATCAAGGTTATCGACCTGGTTTGCCCGTTCGCCAAGGGCGGTAAAGTCGGTCTGTTCGGTGGTGCCGGTGTAGGCAAAACCGTAAACATGATGGAACTGATCCGTAACATCGCCATCGAGCACAGCGGTTATTCCGTGTTCGCCGGTGTGGGTGAGCGTACTCGTGAGGGTAACGACTTCTACCATGAGATGAAGGACTCCAACGTTCTCGACAAGGTAGCCCTGGTTTACGGTCAGATGAACGAGCCACCAGGCAACCGTCTGCGCGTAGCACTGACCGGCCTGACCATGGCCGAGAAGTTCCGTGACGAAGGCCGTGATGTTCTGTTCTTCGTGGACAACATCTACCGTTACACCCTGGCCGGTACCGAAGTATCCGCACTGCTGGGCCGTATGCCTTCCGCGGTGGGTTACCAGCCGACCCTGGCCGAAGAAATGGGCGTTCTGCAAGAGCGTATTACTTCGACCAAGACCGGTTCGATCACTTCGATCCAGGCCGTATACGTACCTGCGGACGACCTGACCGACCCAAGCCCGGCGACCACCTTCGCCCACTTGGACGCCACCGTTGTACTGTCCCGTGACATCGCTTCCCTGGGTATCTACCCAGCGGTTGATCCACTCGACTCGACGTCGCGCCAGCTGGACCCGATGGTTATCGGCCAGGAGCACTACGACACCGCTCGCGGCGTGCAGTACGTACTGCAGCGCTACAAAGAGCTGAAGGACATCATCGCGATTCTGGGTATGGACGAACTGTCCGAAGCAGACAAGCAACTGGTATCCCGTGCTCGTAAGATCCAGCGCTTCCTGTCCCAGCCGTTCTTCGTGGCCGAAGTCTTCACCGGTTCGCCAGGCAAGTACGTTTCCCTGAAGGACACCATTGCTGGCTTCAGCGGCATTCTGAAAGGTGACTACGATCACCTGCCAGAGCAGGCGTTCTACATGGTTGGCAGCATCGAAGAAGCTGTCGAGAAAGCGAAGAAACTGTAATCACCCGTGCGCCCGGCAACGGGCGCTTACGGTCTGCCGATACGCGTAGTAGTGTGTAGGCAGATCGATACGTGAGGTTAGACATGGCTATGACAGTCCATTGCGACATCGTCAGCGCAGAAGGCGAGATCTTCTCCGGTCTGGTCGAGATGGTGATTGCGCACGGTAACCTGGGTGATCTCGGTATCGCTCCAGGCCACGCGCCGCTGATCACCGACCTCAAACCGGGTCCGATTCGTCTGGTCAAGCTGGGTGGCGAAGCCGAGGTGTTCTACATCTCCGGCGGCTTCCTCGAAGTTCAGCCGAGTGTGGTGAAAGTTCTCGCCGATACCGTGCAGCGTGCTGCCGATATCGATGAAGCTGCTGCTCAGGAAGCCCTCCGGGCTGCCGAGAAAGCCTTGAATGAGAAAGGCGCGGAGTTCGACTACGGTTCCGCTGCTGCTCACCTGGCCGAGGTCGCGGCTCAGCTGCGTACCGTTCAGCAGTTGCGCAAGAAGTTCGGCGGTTAATTCCGGCGCTTCATCGCAAACGAGTAAAAGGGTAGCCTTGGCTACCCTTTTTCTTTGCCTGCTGTTTTTACCTTTTCAGTGGGTCGGGCTAGGGATTTAGCCCGCCTTCGTCTGCCTGGAATCTGCTCTTATGTCGCTCGATATCGTTATCCTCGCCGCCGGCCAAGGCACCCGTATGCGTTCCGCCTTGCCGAAAGTCCTGCACCCGGTTGCCGGCAAATCCATGCTTGGTCATGTGATCGACACGGCCCGTCTGCTGAAACCGCAAGGCATTCATGTGGTGATTGGTCATGGTGCGGAGCGGGTGCGTGAGCAGCTGGCGGCGGATGACCTGAATTTCGTGCTGCAGAGCGAGCAGCTTGGCACTGGTCATGCTGTGGCCCAGGCGTTGCCGGCATTGAGCGCCGAGCGTGTGCTGATTCTTTACGGCGATGTGCCGCTGATCGAAGTGGAAACCCTGCAGCGTCTGCTGCAACAAGTCAGCGAACAACAGCTTGGTCTGTTGACCGTTAACTTGAACGATCCAACCGGCTATGGCCGTATCGTCCGCGATGAGCAGGGCGTGGTGAAGGCCATCGTCGAGCACAAGGACGCCAGCGCTGAACAACGCCTGATCCGTGAAGGCAACACTGGCATCCTCGCCGTGCCGGGGAAAAAACTCGGCGATTGGCTCGGTCGTCTGTCCAACAGCAACGCCCAGGGCGAGTACTACCTCACCGACGTGATTGCCATGGCGGTGGCCGATGGTCTGGTCGTCGCTACTGAGCAGGCGGCTGACGAGATGGAAGTGCTGGGTGCCAACGACCGCATCCAGCTGTCGCAGCTGGAGCGTCACTATCAATACCGCGCCGCGCGTCGGTTGATGGTGCAGGGCGTGACCCTGATCGATCCGGCGCGTTTCGATCTGCGCGGCGAAGTCACGGTAGGCCGTGATGTGTCGATCGATATCAACGTGATCCTCGAGGGCCAAGTGCTGATCGAAGACGGTGTGCAGATCGGCCCGAACTGCGTGATCAAGAACTCGGTCCTGCGCCAAGGCGCCATCGTCAAAGCCAACAGCCATCTGGAAGGGGCTGAAGTGGGCGAGGGTGCCGATTGCGGTCCATTCGCCCGCCTGCGTCCGGGCTCGGTACTGGGCGCCAAAGCCCATGTGGGTAACTTCGTCGAACTGAAGAACGCCAAAATGGGCGAGGGTGCCAAGGCCGGGCACCTGAGCTACCTGGGCGACGCCGAGATCGGTGCGCGCACCAATATCGGCGCTGGCACCATCACCTGCAATTACGACGGCGCCAACAAGTTCAAGACGGTTCTGGGCGAGGACGTGTTTATCGGCTCCAACAGCGCCCTGGTTGCGCCGGTGACGCTGGGTGATCGCGCCACCACCGGTGCCGGTTCGGTGATTACCGGCGACGTGCCGGATAACACCCTGGCCGTTGGCCGCGCCAAGCAGCGCAATATCGAGGGCTGGAAGCGCCCGACCAAGAAGAGCTGATGGAGTTGGCAAGGACGCCGCTACGCAAACGCTGGATAATCCCGGCGCTGTTTCTGATCTGGGCCATGCTGCCGGAATGGCCGCAGATCCCAGTGCAGGGCGCCAGTAATCGGGACTGGCATCCGCGCACCTTCTGGTTCGAGCCCTGGGGCCGCTCCGGCGTGCACAAGGGCATCGATATTTTCGCCAAACAGGGCACGCCAGTGCTTTCTGCCAGCTATGGCGTGGTGCTGTTTCGCGGTGAGATCGCGCAGGGCGGCAAAGTGGTGCTCGCCCTGGGGCCGAAATGGCGCATGCATTATTACGCCCATCTAGACACCATCGATGCTTACCCTGGCCAACCGCTGTTGGCCGGCAGTGTGCTCGGCACGGTGGGCGATACGGGTAACGCGCGAGGCAAACCGGCGCACCTGCATTACTCGATTGTCAGCCTGTTGCCGCTGCCTTGGCGGGCGGACGAGTCGACCCAAGGCTGGAAGAAGATGTTCTATCTCGACCCGAGCCAGCTTCTGCCAACCCGCTGAAATGGCTTGAGCACACATCGCCAGATGTCGATTCCCGCTTGACGGACAAGCTTCATTAGGTTTTGATTCGCGCCATTATCTTTCGAATCGAAACTTAGAATGTCGAAACGCAACACTCCGCAACGTCGACACACCATTCTTGCCCTGCTCGCCGAGCAAGGTGAGGTGAGTGTGGATGAGTTGTCGAAAGCCTTCGCCACTTCGGAAGTGACCATTCGCAAAGACCTCGCTGCTCTGGAAAAGAACGGCTTGCTGCTGCGCCGCTACGGCGGTGCTGTGCCGATGCCGCAGGAGCTGATCAGCGATATCCAGCCGATCTCCCAGTACAAGCAGGCCATCGCCCGCGCGGGCGTGGCGCGCATTCGTGAACATGCGCGGATCATTATCGACAGTGGCACCACCACCGCGGCGATGATCCCGCAGCTTGGCCACAAGCCCGGTCTGGTGGTGATGACCAACTCGATGAACGTGGCGCGTGCCATCAGCGAGCTGGAGCACGAGCCGGTGCTGCTGATGACCGGCGGCACCTGGGACCCGCATTCGGAATCCTTCCAGGGCCAGGTCGCCGAGCAGGTGCTGCGTTCGTATGACTTCGACCAGCTGTTTATCGGTGCCGATGGCATCGACCTGACCCGTGGCACCACCACCTTCAATGAATTGCTCGGCCTGAGCCGGGTCATGGCCGAGGTGGCCCGCGAAGTGGTGGTGATGGTCGAGAGCGACAAGATCGGCCGCAAGATTCCCAACCTGGAGCTGCCCTGGAGCAGCATCCATACCCTGATCACTGACGAACGCCTCAGCCCTGAGGCTCGTGAACAATTAACCGAGCGCGGCATCAAGCTGATCTGCGCGGCTGTTGAAGCTTAAGGAGAAGATTATGTGTGGCATCGTAGGCGCAGTCGCTGAACGTAATATCACCGCTGTGTTGGTTGAAGGCCTCAAGCGTCTGGAATACCGCGGCTATGACAGTGCCGGTGTGGCGCTGCTGACCGAGCAGGGCAGTCTCGATCGCCGCCGTCGTGTCGGCAAGGTCAGCGAGCTGGAAAGCGCGCTGAGCACTGAACCACTGGCCGGTCGCTTAGGAATAGCCCACACCCGCTGGGCTACCCACGGTGCGCCGAGCGAGCGCAATGCCCATCCGCACTTCTCCGGCCATGACCTGGCGGTGGTGCACAACGGCATCATCGAGAACCACGAAGAACTGCGCAGCGAGCTCAAGGGCCTGGGCTACGTGTTCAGTTCCGACACCGACACCGAGGTGATCGTGCACCTGCTCGATCACATCCTCAAAGCGCAAACAGACCTGACTGCTGCGCTGAAACAGGCGGTCAAGCAACTGCACGGCGCCTATGGCCTGGCGGTGATTAGCAGCAAGCAGCCGGATCGCATGGTCGCCGCGCGCAGTGGCAGCCCACTGGTGATCGGCCTGGGTCTGGGCGAAAACTTCCTTGCCTCCGATCAGCTGGCTCTGCGTCAGGTCACCGACCGTTTTATGTACCTGGAAGAAGGCGATATCGCCGAGATCCAGCGCGACAGCGTGCAGATCTGGGATGCCTCCGGCCAGTCGGTGACGCGTGAGAGCGTGCAGTACCACGAAGGTGCCGAGGCCGCCGACAAGGGCGAGTACCGCCACTTTATGCTCAAGGAAATCCATGAGCAGCCCAAGGTCGTGCAACGCACCCTGGAAAGCCGCCTGGGTTCCGACCACGTTCTGGTGCAGGCTTTCGGCCCGCAGGCTGCCGAGCTGTTCGCCAAGGTGCGCAACGTACAGATCGTTGCCTGCGGCACCAGTTACCACGCCGGCATGGTCGCCCGTTACTGGCTGGAAGGTCTGGCTGGCATCCCTTGCCAGATCGAAGTAGCCAGCGAGTTCCGCTACCGCAAGGTGGTGGTACAGCCGGACACCCTGTTTGTCAGCATCTCCCAGTCCGGCGAAACCGCCGACACCCTGGCCGCACTGCGCAACGGTAAGGAGCTGGGCTACCTGGCCAGCCTGGCGATCTGCAATGTCGGCATCAGCTCACTGGTGCGCGAATCTGACCTGACTCTGCTGACCCAGGCTGGCCCGGAAATCGGCGTGGCCTCGACCAAGGCCTTTACCACCCAGCTGGTGGCATTGATGCTGCTGACCCTGGCCCTCGGGCAGGTGCGTGGCACCCTGGATAAAGCCCTACAAGCCGAGCTGGTAGAAGAGCTGCGCCGTCTGCCAACCCGCCTGGGCGAAGCCCTGGCCATGGACAGCGTGGTGGAGAAAGTCTCCGAGCTGTTCGCCGAGAAGCACCACAGCCTGTTCCTCGGCCGTGGCGCGCAGTACCCGGTGGCGATGGAAGGCGCGCTCAAGCTCAAGGAAATTTCCTATATCCACGCAGAAGCCTACCCGGCTGGCGAGCTCAAGCACGGCCCGTTGGCGCTGGTGGACAGCGATATGCCAGTAGTCACCGTGGCACCGAACAACGAGCTGCTGGAAAAGCTCAAATCCAACCTGCAGGAAGTGCGCGCCCGTGGCGGCGAGCTGGTGGTGTTTGCCGATCAGCAGGCCGGCATGAGCAATGGCGAGGGCACCCACGTGGTGAACATGCCGCATATCCACGACGCCCTCGCGCCGATCCTCTACACCATTCCGCTGCAGCTGCTGTCCTACTATGTTGCCGTGCTCAAGGGCACCGACGTTGACCAGCCGCGCAACCTGGCCAAGAGCGTAACGGTTGAGTAAGCAGGCACCAGCTGATGCGTCGTGAAGACATAAGGAGCAAGCAGGCCCAGGGCTTGCTCCTGGATATCCATGTCATCGCCAACCCGTCTAATACCCGGGAGTGGATCGTGCTGTTGAAGAAAGGCGCAGGCACCAGCTTCTTTCTGGTCGATGACCAGGAGCAGGTGGAGTCCTTCGCCGACCTCAATGGCCTGATTGACGAGCTGCGTTTACTCGGCATCAAGGCTGCTGAAATCCATCTCTAGGGGCTGCTGATCTGCACAGATCACGCTGCTCGGAGGGCCGTTTCTGGTTTGTGTGAGTGCGCAGATCAGCCCTGGCACTGATTGCCTTTGCCCTTTGGGAAGCCTGAGAGGGCATTTTCCTTCAATACAGCGCATTGCGCGGCTGTCAGCCTGACGCTTCCTTTGGTTGTGCTGACAGGTGTGTGATGAATACGCTGTTTTATTCCATGGCGGGTTTTGCCCTCGCTGCTTCGATCTCTCCCGGCCCGGTCAACCTGCTGGCGCTCAGCGCTGGCGCGAGCCATGGACTGCGTAGCAGCATGCGCCATGTCACCGGGGCGACATTCGGTTTTACCGCCTTGTTGTTGGCCATGGGCCTGGGTTTGCAACAGCTGTTGCAGCAGTGGCCGGCGCTGACGCAATGGGTGGCCTGGTTTGGCGTCGCCTTTCTGCTGTACATGTCCTACGGTCTGGCCCGGGCGGACGGGCAGCTGAGTGGCAACGACGCGCAGCAGCGCCCGTCGCTGTTCAAGGGCGCGCTGATGCAGTGGCTTAACCCCAAGGCCTGGCTGGCCTCGATGGCAGGCATGGGCGCCTATGCGGCAGATGGTGATCTGTTGCGGGTGGGGCAGTTCGCGGCCTTGTATTTCGTGATCTGTTATCTGTCGATCAGTTGCTGGGCGCTGGCCGGGGTTTACCTGCGCCAGTATCTGGAGAATCCGCTGTACCTGCGCTGGTTCAATCGCGTCCTGGCCTTGCTGCTGGTGCTGTCGGCGCTTTATCTGCTGGTCTGATCAGGTGCGGCGGTATTGTCCGGGGGTGGCGGCGAGCAGCTGTTTGAAGGTGCGCTGCAAGTGCGCCTGATCGGCAAAGCCGGCGTCCAGCGCCACCTCGGCAATCGACTCGCCACGCTTCAGCCCGGCCTGGGCCACTTGCACACGGCAGTTGAGCAGGTAGGCATGCGGGGTCATACCGTAGTGTTGGCGGAAACTGCGAATCAGGTAGGAGGGCGACAGCTCGGCGGCGCTGCAGATGTCTTCCAGCTTGAGCGTCTGGGTGCAGTGCGCGCGGATAAAGTCTGCGGCCAGACGAATACGCGGGTTGTCCTCGCGCAGAGGAGCCGGTGCGGGGGCCAGGCGCTGTTGCAGGGTGCTGAAATAGTCGATCAGGGCGCACTCTTTGCGCAGATGATCCACCGATGCCGCGTTGAGCAGGTCGTACAGCTGATTGAGGCCGTTGAACAGTTCAGGGTCGCGACTGAGGATGGCAGAGAAGGGCTGCAGGGGCTGGTTATGGCTGAAGCCCAGTTGGTGTTGCAGGTCGCCCAGCCAGGTGGTGTCGATGTAGAACATACGATACGACCAGGGCTGCCCGTCCACGGGGTTGCAGGCATGCACGTCACCTGGGTTCATCAGCACCAGCGTGCCGGCGGCGACTTGCTCGCGCGCCTTTTCATTGAGGTAGGTGCTGCGGCCTTGGGTGATGGTGCCGATCGAAAAACACTCATGGGAATGCTTGGCGTAGCACAGCAGGCGGCCATCGAGGGCTTCGCGCGTTTCCACGAAGGGCAGCGCGGGGTCGCGCCAGAAGCGTGGGGTGGTGGCCTGTTGCTCAGTGCTCATCATGCATACCTGGTTAAATCGGCGTGCCGCCAGCGCTGACTATAGCGGCCGCTGGCACTTGTTCAAACAGTCGAGCGGCTGCGCACTGCGCGGCGCGGTGCTTTGTCTTACCATGCCGGCTCCGCCTTGTTGCGAGCCACGCATGTCTGCCTTTCTGCTGCGTTACCGCGTTGCCCTGATCGTCCTGCTGATTCTCCTCGGCCTGCTGGCGAGCATCTGGCTGGCCGGGCGTTATGCCGAGCAGCGCGCCTGGCAGGAGCGTAGCGTGGAGGCGCGTGGGCAGTTGCAGCTGTATGCGCAATCGATCCACACCCTGGTTGAGCGCTTCCGCTCGGTGCCCGAGGTGCTGGCGCTGGACAGCGATATCAAGTCGCTGCTGCGTGCGCCTACCGACAGTCTGCTGCGCAGCACACTCAACGAGCGCCTGGAGCAGCTCAACAGCGCCGCCGGCTCCAACGTGCTGTATCTGCTTAACGACAAGGGCGAAACCCTGGTGGCCAGCAACTGGCGCGACTGGAGTAGTTTTGTCGGCAACAACTACGCCTTTCGTCCGTATTTTCAGGATGCCGTGCGCCAGTCTGCCGGGCGCTATTTTGCCGTGGGCGTGACCACCGGCATCCCTGGTTATTTCCTCTCCCATGCGGTGCGCGATGACGACGGCACGGTGCTCGGCGTGCTGGTGGTCAAGCTGGAGCTGGAAGAGCTGCAACGTGAATGGGCCAGCCAGCCCGGCGTGCTGCTGGTGGCCGACAGCTACTCGGTGGTGATCCTCAGCAACCGCCCGGCCTGGCGTTTTCTCGCCCTCGACAGCTTGAGTGAGCAGGCCCGCGCCGAATTGGTGGAGGTGCGCAAATACGCCGAACAGGCGTTGCAACCACTGCCCAGCACGCTGCGCCGGCAGATCGACAGCGCCAGCCAGTGGCGCCGGGTCGAGGGCCCGGACGGCCCGCGTGACTACCTCTGGCAGCGCCAGCCGCTGGATGACGAAGGCTGGACCCTGCACCTGCTGCACGAGCCGAAAACCCTGGTCGACAGCGTGCGCAGCTATCGCCTGGCCGCCGCCGGGGTGTGGATGACCCTGGCGTTTCTGCTGCTTTACCTGGCCCAGCGGCGCAAGACTCAGCGGCTGCAAGCCGGTATTCGTGAGCGCCTGGAGCGTGAGGTGGCGCTGCGCACCGCCGAGTTGCGCGAGGCACAGGAAGGCCTGGTGCATGCGGCGAAGATGGCGGCGCTGGGGCAGATGTCGGCGGCCATGGCCCATGAAATCAACCAGCCACTGACCGCCATGCAGATGCAGCTGGGCAGCCTGCGTTTGCTGCTCGACAGCGGCCGTCAGGACGACGTGCGCGAAGGGCTGCAGCGTATCGATGGTCTGCTGCAGCGTATTGCCGGGCTTACCGGCCACCTGAAAACCTTCGCCCGCAAAAGCCCGGCGGGGCTGAGCGAGCGTCTGCGTTTGAGCGATGTGCTGGAGCAGGCCCTGCAACTGCTGGCGCCGCGTCTGCGCAGCGAACAGGTGCAGCTGCACAGTGAGATCGACAGCGAGGCGCGGGTGCTGGGCGATGCCATTCGCCTGGAGCAGGTGCTGCTCAACCTGCTGAACAACGCCCTGGATGCCATGGCGGACAGCACCGTGCGGCAGTTGCAGATTCGTATCGAGCGGCAGGCCGAGCAGTGCCTGCTGAGTATCGCCGACAGCGGCGGCGGTATCGCCAGCGAGGCGCTGGAGCATGTGTTCGAGCCGTTCTTTACCACCAAGCCAGTGGGCGCCGGCTTGGGCCTGGGGTTGGCGGTGTCCTACGGCATCGTCCGTGAACTGGGCGGCAGCCTGGAGGCGGCCAATAGTGAGCAGGGCGCGGTGTTTATTCTGCGCCTGCCGGCAGCGCCGAATGCGTAGTGCGGGTTATTTCCCGGATTTTATCCGGGCTACACTGCCCGCCGATTTAAAGAGGGGGAGGTGATATGACCGGGCACGTGATAGTCGTCGATGATGAAGCCGCCATCCGTGAGGCAGTGCAGCAGTGGCTGGAGCTGTCCGGTTTTAGCGTGCACAGCTGTGCCACGGCGCAGGCCGCGCTGGCGCTGGTCGAGCGTGATTACCCCGGCATCATCATCAGCGATGTGCGCATGCCCGGCACCGATGGTCTGCAGTTGCTCGACAGCGTGCTGGAGCGTGACCGCGACCTGCCGGTGATTCTGATCACCGGGCACGGCGATGTGCCGATGGCGGTGCAGGCGCTGCGCCAGGGCGCCTACGACTTTATCGAAAAGCCCTTTACCCCCGAACGCCTGCTCGACAGCGTGCGCCGCGCCCTGGACAAGCGCCGCCTGGTCTGTGAAAACCGCCAGCTGCGTCAGCAGTTCGCCCTCAAGGACCATATCGAGGCGCAGCTGCTCGGCGTGTCAAAGCCAATGGAAACCCTGCGTCGGCAGATTCTCGAACTGGCCGGCACTTCGGTAAATATCCTCCTGCGCGGTGACACCGGCAGCGGCAAGGAGCGGGTTGCCCGTTGCCTGCATGATTTCAGCAACCGCGCCGGCAAGCCGTTTGTCGCGCTGAACTGCGCGGCGATTCCCGAGCACCTGTTCGAGAGCGAGCTGTTCGGCCATGAAAGCGGTGCGTTTACCGGCGCCCAGGGCAAGCGCATCGGCCGCATCGAACATGCCGACGGTGGCACGCTGTTCCTCGATGAGGTGGAAAGCCTGCCGCTGGCCCAGCAGGTCAAGCTGCTGCGCGTGTTGCAGGAGAAAACCCTGGAGCGCCTGGGTTCCAACCGCAGCATCCAGGTCGACCTGCGGGTGATCAGTGCGGTCAAGCCGGACCTGCTCGATGAAGTCAAAGCTGGGCGTTTCCGTGAAGACCTCTACTACCGGTTGAATGTCGCCACCCTGCGCATTCCGCCGCTGCGTGAACGCCGTGAAGACATTGCGCTGCTGTTCGAGCACTTCGCCAACCAGGCTGCGCAACGCCATGGCCGCGAGACACAGAGCCTGCCGCCCAGCGAGCTGACCCGGCTGCTCGGGCACGACTGGCCGGGCAACGTGCGCGAGCTGATCAACGCCGCCGAACGCCACGCCCTGGGTTTGAGTGGTGGGGTGGAAAGTGGTGATCTGCCGCAGCAGTCACTGAGCGAGCAGATGGAGGCTTTCGAGGCGCAATGCCTGCACCGCGCGCTGCAACACTGCCAGGGCAATATTGCCGAGGTGATGACGCTGCTGCAGCTGCCACGCCGCACCCTCAATGAGAAGATGCAGCGCCATGGCCTGCAGCGCAGCAGCTATCGGCCAGCCGGCAGCAGCGACGAAGATTGATAGCCGTAGCCCGGATCTAGGCTGGGTCGGGGCGCGTAGCTGACGCTGTTTTCATCCACCATGGCAGTCGGCGGAATTTCGCTTATTTCGGTTCTTGCGCTGGCGGATATCCGCTTATTGCAACCGTCAGGATGGCTGCGTTGGTCAGGCTAAAGGCTCTAGCACGGGCTTTTCCCTCACTGGCACGGCATCTGCTATAGCCCTTGTCAGCCAGGCACTCGATTGCCCGGGCATCGATAAGAACGACAAGAGGTGAATCCCATGTACTGCCCAGCCGCACTGGCGCGTCTGTCGCGTCCCACCGCAACGCCCCACCTTTTGTGCGTCCGGCCTATGCCGCACGTGAGCGTCTGCTCCTTTCCGCTATCGCACTAGTCCCTGACGCAGCCCGCCAGCGGGCGCGTCGTCATGAAACCTCTGCATAAAGCCATAACAACGACGGAGATTCTTCCATGCGAATGACCAAACGTTTCAGCCTGTTTGCCGCTGCCGCCGCCTTGACCGCGAGCACTGCGGTACTCGCCGCGCCGACCTTTATCAACGTACTCACCGGTGGCACCAGCGGCGTGTACTACCCGATCGGCGTGGCCCTGTCGCAGCTCTACGGCAACGGCATCGACGGCGCCAAAACCTCGGTGCAGGCGACCAAGGCCTCGGTGGAAAACCTCAACCTGCTGCAAGCCGGTCGCGGTGAACTGGCCTTCGCCCTCGGCGACTCGGTAGCCGATGCCTGGAATGGCGTGGAAGACGCAGGCTTCAAGGCGCCGCTGAGCAAGCTGCGGGCGATTGCCGGCACCTACCCGAACTACATCCAGATCGTTGCCAGCAAGGAATCCGGTATCACCACCCTGGCGGATCTGAAAGGCAAGCGCATCTCCGTCGGCGCGCCGAAATCCGGCACCGAGCTCAACGCCCGCGCCATCTTCAAGGCTGCAGGCTTGAGCTATGAAGACATGGGCAAGGTGGAGTTTCTGCCGTACGCCGAGTCGGTTGAGCTGATCAAGAACCGTCAGCTGGATGCCACCCTGCAGTCCTCGGGCCTGGGCATGGCGGCGATTCGCGACCTGGCCGCGACCCTGCCGATCACTTTCGTGGCCATCCCGGCCGAGGTCACCGCGAAGATCGACAACGCCGCCTACCTGGCTACAGCGATTCCAGCCGGCACCTATGACGGTCAGGACAGTGATGTACCAACGGTGGCCATCACCAACATTCTGGTCAGCCATGACGGCGTGTCCGATGAGGTGGCCTACCAGATGACCAAGCTGATGTTCGACAACCTCGAGCGCCTGGGCAACGCCCACTCCGCGGCCAAGGACATCAAGCTGGAAGGCGCCGCCAAAGGCCTGCCGATCCCGCTGCATCCGGGTGCCGAGCGCTTCTACAAGGAAGCTGGCGCGCTGTAAGGCTGCTGAAGGGTTAACCCTGTAGGTTGGCGCTGTGCGCAGCGCCAACCGCTCCAGAACATGAGCTAGAGCTGCGAATAAAACCGGCGTGCGCGTCACGGCAGGTTTTGTTGGCGACTCTTGTGCTGGCAACGTTGTAGTGAGGGCATCTGCTCCATGAGTGACCACAATCAAGGCCTTGCCGCCAACCCAGGCGACTGGCCGAAAGCGCTGTTCTATGTCGCGCTGCTGTTCTCGACGTTTCAGATCATCACCGCGGCCTTCCACCCGGTATCCAGCCAGATTCTGCGTGCCGTGCATGTGGGCTTTCTGCTGCTGGTGGTGTTTCTCTGCTTTCCCGCCCGTGGCAAGGCGCAGCCCTGGCAGCCGTTGGCCTGGCTACTGGGCCTGGCCGGCATGGCCACAGCGTTTTACCAGTGGTACTTCGAAGCCGACTTGATTCAACGTTCCGGCGATCTGACCCAGAGCGATATGGTGGTCGGCCTGGTGCTGATCGTGCTGGTGTTCGAAGCCGCGCGACGGGTGATGGGCATTGCCCTGCCGATCATCTGCGCGCTGTTTCTCGCCTACGGCCTGTTCGGCCAGTACCTGCCGGGCGATCTGATGCACCGTGGCTACGGCATCGATCAGCTGGTCAACCAGTTGGCCTTCGGCACCGAAGGGCTGTACGGCACGCCGACTTACGTGTCGGCCACCTACATCTTCCTGTTTATCCTGTTCGGCGCGTTCCTTGAACAGGCCGGGATGATCAAGCTGTTCACCGATTTCGCCATGGGTCTGTTTGGCCACAAGCTCGGCGGCCCGGCCAAGGTCTCAGTGGTGTCGTCGGCGCTGATGGGCACCATCACCGGTTCGGGGGTGGCCAACGTGGTCACCACCGGCCAGTTCACCATCCCGCTGATGAAGCGCTTCGGCTACAAGCCGGCGTTTGCCGGCGGCGTGGAGGCCACCTCGTCGATGGGCAGCCAGATCATGCCGCCGATCATGGGTGCGGTGGCCTTTATCATGGCCGAGACGATCAACGTGCCGTTCTTCGAGGTGGCCAAGGCCGCGCTGATTCCGGCGCTGCTGTACTTCGGTTCGGTGTTCTGGATGGTTCATTTGGAGGCCAAGCGCGCCAACCTGCAGGGCCTGCCGAAAGACCAGTGCCCGAATCCCTGGACCGCGATCAAAGAGCGCTGGTACCTGCTGATTCCGCTGTTCATTCTGATCTACCTGCTGTTCTCCGGGCGCACGCCGCTGTTCTCCGGCATGGTTGGCCTGGCCCTGACCGCCATCGTGATTCTCGGCTCGGCGATCATTCTGCGGGTATCGTCCAAGGTCATGCGCTTTGCCTTCTGGATTGCCCTGGGCGTGCTCTGCGCCGGCTTCTTCCAGCTCGGTATCGGCGTGGTGTTTGGCGTGGTCGCGCTGTTGGTCGCGGTGTGCTGGTTTCTCAAGGGCGGCCGCGACACCCTGACCATCTGCCTGCACGCGCTGGTCGAAGGTGCACGGCATGCCGTGCCGGTGGGCATCGCCTGCGCCCTGGTGGGGGTGATCATCGGCGTGGTGTCGCTGACCGGGGTGGCCTCGACTTTCGCCGGCTATATCCTCGCCATCGGCCAGGACAACCTGTTCCTCTCCTTGGTGCTGACCATGCTCACCTGCCTGGTGCTGGGCATGGGCATCCCGACCATTCCCAACTACATCATCACCAGCTCGATTGCCGCGCCGGCGCTGCTGGAACTGGGCGTGCCGCTGATCGTGTCACACATGTTCGTGTTCTATTTCGGCATCATGGCCGACCTTACGCCACCGGTGGCGCTGGCCTGTTTCGCAGCCGCACCGATTGCCAAGGAGAGCGGGCTGAAGATCAGCCTGTGGGCCATTCGCATCGCCGTAGCCGGGTTTATCGTGCCGTTTATGGCGGTGTACGAGCCGGCGCTGATGCTGCAGGGCGACAGCCTGCTGGCCACCCTTTATGTGGTGCTCAAGGCGGTGGTGGCGATTGGCATCTGGGGTGCGGTATTTACCGGTTACCTGCAGGCCAAGCTGAGTTGGTGGGAACGCGCGCTGGGTTTTGCCGCTGGTGCCAGCCTGATTCTGGCTACGCCTATGAGTGACGAGATCGGCTTCGCCCTGGCGGCGTTGTTTATCGCCCAGCACTTCTGGCGCGCGCATCGCGCCCAGGTAGCGGCGGCGTGATCGGCCTGTGTCTGGGTTTGGCCGGTGCGGTGTGGGCAGAAGTGCCCACACCGAGCTTTACCCTGGCCTGGACGCACAGCATCGAGAAGATTCGCTGGGAAGAGGATTACCGCGTCACGCCTGAGGGCTTGCTCCTTGGCGAGGCACGGGTCAAGGGTTCCGGGGCCGGTATGGAGATTCCAGACGGCGCCGAACTGCGCGAGGGCAGCTGGCATTACCAGCGTCAGCTACCGCCCTTGCAACCCCTGCGTTTGGGGCGAACCCCCGAGGCAGGGGATTATCAACTGTGTTTCAACCAGCGTTGCCACTCGATGAGTGAATGGCTCGGCCCGCCACAAGCGACCCAGCCGGCGTTGGAACTCTGGAGCTGTGAGCAAAGCTCCCCGGCCGCTTCGGCGGCAGGCCAGGACGACGGTTAAGAAGCTGTTTACGATCTTGCGAGCTAGAGCCATGCAAGGCAAAAACAGGCGAGGAAGCGGAGTGTACGAGCTGTACATGAGCATTCCGAGCCTGTTTTTAACGCAGCAGGGCCGACGCGCAGCAGATCATAAATAGGTTCGAGGCGGCGTCCGCTCCCGGGCCACAAGCCTTGGCGTAAAAAGAGGAGAACCCCCATTTGGCGATGCCGGTGGGGGTTTTGTTCATATGTAGGTTGGTGTTGAGCGTAGCGAAGCCCAACTGAAGCGTTTCGATAGCATTCTGTAGGAGCCAGCTTGCTGTGGTTCGGCACTCCGATGATCCTTGCAGAGCTAAAGCATCGCCAGCAAGCTGGCTCCTACAAAAAATCGCCTGGAGCAATTTTTGACGTCGTCTGCGACGGTCCCGCAGGGGTTGCCGCCAGGGATGGCGGGCCACAAATCTGCGGGCACTCCAACAAGCAGGAAGCCGATGAACACCATCACCTATTACCTGGATATGCAGCACCCCGAGCAGATCCGCGCCAAGCCGCTGCCCGCCGAACTGAGCGTGGTGGAATGCCAGCTCAAGCAGTTTCAGCTCAACCGCTTTCTCTACCAGCTGGTTGGTGAGCCCTGGCAATGGACCGACAAACTCAGCTGGAGCGACGCGCAGTGGCGCGAGTTGATCGAACAGTCCAACCACCGTACCTGGGTGGCCTATCACCAGGGCGCGATTGCTGGCTATTACGAGCTGCTGCGTGATGCCGACGGCGCGGTGGAGATTCTCTATTTCGGCCTGGTCGAGGCCTTCTTCGGTCAGGGCTTTGGTGGCCCGCTGCTCACCCACGCGCTGCAATCCGCCTGGGCCTGGCCGGGCACCACCAAGGTCTGGGTGCACACCTGCAGCCTCGATCATCCCAGCGCGCTGGCCAACTACCAGGCGCGTGGCCTGCGCATCTACCGTGAAGAGGTCGAGGCGGACGCTTCCTAAGAGGGTCTACGCTTGCAGGGTCGCCCACTTGATTCAGGAGCCGCTTATGCGCCGCGCCCTCCGTAATCCCATGCTCCTCAGCCTCTGCCTGCTACCCGCCCTGGCCAACGCGCTGGACATTCAGCCCGGCCTTTGGGAAATCAGCTCGAACAAAATGCAGGTCGGTGGCCAGGCCGTGCCGGGGATGGAGCAGATGCTCGAACAGATGAAAAACCTGCCGTCCGAGCAACGCCAGATGATGGAGCAGATGCTGGCTCAGCAAGGCGTTCAGTTGGGCGACAAAGGCGTGCGCATCTGCATGAGCGCAGAACAGATCAAGGCTCAGCAGATCCCCATGCAAGACCCCGAATCCGGCTGCAGCAATGAAATCACCGAACGCAGCGAGCAGCTGTGGAAATTCCGTTTCAGCTGCCCCAACGGCCAGGGTGAAGGCGAAACGCGCTTTGTCAGCGACAAGGAATTCACCTCAACGGTCAACGGCACCTTCGATGGCCAGAGCAGCAGCATGCAAAGCCATGCGCGCTGGGTGGCGGCGGATTGCGGTGCGTTAAAGCCCTAACAAGTCGCTGAAGAGCTCCCCGCTGTCAGCGCCCGCCGAGTGGGTTGGCGATGCCGTGGCGTTCCTTGAGGGTCTTCACCAGATCGGCCTGGCTGGTGAGGAAGGCATTGAACTGTTCGATCACCTGCGGGTGATGGATGCTCGACAGGTAGTAGTGGTCATCCTGATAGGGCAGTTTGGGGTCGAACACCAGTGCATCATCTGCGGCATGGTTGTACAGCTGGTGCCGCACCACCTGTGGGTTGAGATAGACGCCATCGACCCGGTCGCTCATGGCCATGGCCAGCAGCGACTCGATCTGGTTGGCCTGGATCAGGATGATGCGCCCGGCCTTGATGTCATCCAGATAGGGCCAGGGGGTGAAGCCGCGTTGAGTGCCGAGCCGGCGCAAGCGCTGTTTGCCCTGACCAAGAAACTGCGGTTTGACCAGCACACCATCCACCGCCGCAGCGGCGGCCTGGCTGTAATGCAGGTGATGGCCCTGCTTGATGTCGGCGTTCCAGCGAGGGTTGTCGGGGTACTTGAACGCCACCCGATCATTGAGAAAGTCACTCAGCAGACGCCGCACAGGCAGTGGCTGGTAGATGAATTGATGGCCCTGGTACGCGGCAAAGGCGTCCAGCAGGTCGCGACCATAGCCCAGGTACTGGCCGTCTTGTACGTCGGAGTAAGGTCTGTAGGGCTGCAATTCGACCCCGACCGTAAAGGTCTCGGCCCGTGCTGGCGCGGCGAGGCTGAAGGACAGGCAGGTCAGCAGGGTCAGCAGTGCTCTCATCAACGACATCTCGAACAACGACCCCGAGCAGGCCATAGGCAAACCATAGCTAATTGCCTCGTTCAGCGGGAGGTAACGTGTCGATAAAGTCTGACCAGATAGATGGAAAAACGCCCCGTTGGTGAGCGCCAATGGCCGCCAATACTGGCGTTGCGCCTGCATGTATCGGCTCAGGCTGTTACCCTGTACCCCGCAGCCGCCGGCTTGGCGGCTGTACGAGTAGGGCAATCCCGTCCTCGTGCGCGTAAAGCGTGCCACACGTCAAAGGAGCACCCAATGGGGCAGAAACCTTCGTCTGACACGACCCCGCAACCAGAAGCGGTAACTCTGGACGGCATCCCGGCACCCACCGGCGACGCCAATCTGATCGACACCGACTACGTCATCGGTCAGGACAATATCCAAGGCCAGTTTTCATTCAGCCTGGATATTCACGGCAAGGTCTTCATCATCTCGGCGGTCACCGCCATCCTGTTTGTGGTGTTGACCATGGCCCTGCAAAGCCAGGTCGAACCACTGTTCAGCGCCCTGCGCAACTGGCTCACCCACCACCTGGCCTGGTTCTTTATCGGCGCCGCCAACATCTTCGTGCTGCTCTGCCTTGGCCTGATCGTCTCGCCGCTGGGCAAGGTACGCATCGGCGGCATGGACGCAAAGCCGGACTACTCCTACCTCGGCTGGTTCTCCATGCTGTTCGCCGCCGGTATGGGTATTGGCCTGATGTTCTATGGCGTCTCCGAGCCGATGTCGCACTTCAGCGCGGCCATGGGCGGTGTCAGCGTCGGTGAGGATGGTCTGCGTACCGACTGGGCACCGCTCGGCGGCGCCGCCGGCAATGCCGAAGAGGCGATACGCCTGGGCATGGCCGCGACCATCTTCCACTGGGGCCTGCATCCCTGGGCGATCTACGCGATTGTCGCGCTGTCGCTGGCGCTGTTCTCCTTCAACAAGGGCCTGCCGCTGTCGATCCGCTCGATCTTCTACCCGATTCTCGGTGAGCGGGTATGGGGCTGGCCGGGGCATATCATCGATATCCTCGCGGTGTTCGCCACCCTGTTCGGCCTGGTCACCTCCCTCGGCCTGGGCGCGGAGCAGGCGGCGGCGGGCATGGAATACCTGTTCGGCATCACTTCCAGTGACACCAGCAAAGTGCTGCTGATCATCGCCATTACCATCATCGCCCTGGTCTCCGTGGTGTCCGGCCTGGACAAGGGCGTCAAACGCCTTTCCGAGCTGAACATGGGCCTGGCCATGGCCCTGCTGCTGTTCGTGGTTATCGCCGGGCCGACCCTGGCTATCCTCACTGGCTTCTTCGACAACCTTCTGGCCTACCTGCAATACCTGCCCGCGCTGGCCAACCCCGTCGGCCGCGAAGACGCCAACTTCAGCCAGGGCTGGACGGCCTTCTACTGGGCCTGGTGGATCAGCTGGTCGCCGTTCGTGGGCATGTTTATCGCCCGCGTCAGCCGTGGTCGCAGCGTGCGCGAGTTCCTGGTTGCCGTCTTGCTGGTGCCGTCCCTGGTCTCGGTGCTGTGGATGACCGCCTTTGGTGGCACGGCGATCAACCAGTTGCTGGTCGACGGCTTTACCGGCGCGCAGGAGGCGGGCCTGGAACTCAAGCTGTTCAGCATGCTCGGTGAGATGCCGCTGGCCAGCATCACCTCGCTGATCGGCATCGTGCTGGTGGTGGTGTTCTTTATTACCTCGTCGGACTCCGGCTCGCTGGTGATCGACACCATCACCGCCGGTGGCAAGGTCAACTCGCCCGTACCGCAACGGGTATTCTGGGCCAGTATCGAAGGCGTCATCGCTATCGCTCTGCTGCTTGGCGGCGGCTTGGTGGCCTTGCAGGCCATGGCGGTGTCGACCGGTTTACCGTTCACCATCGTGCTGTTGGTGGGCTGTATTTCCATCGTCAAAGGCCTGATGAGCGAACCGCGCTGACCGCTGTTGGCAGGTAGTACAAGAGCGCGCCTTTGGGCGCGCTTTTTTATGCCTGGGATTTGTGCCGCTTGGCACCTGTAGGAGCGGCGGGGACGCCTAGTTCCATGGCCGCGATGCTTTTCACCCCTCGCCCGCTTGCGGGAGAGGGGCCGGGGGAGAGGGCGCTTTTACTGTTCGGCACACCACCGTATGCGCTGATGTTTCGTGTTGCGCCCCCTCGGGCGCCTCACTTTTCTTTGCTCGTGCAAAGAAAAGTAAGCAAAAGAAACACGCCCCGGCATCCGGCCCTGCCTGCGGCAGGGTTCGTGAGCAGAATCATTGCTCCAGGGGCCCGCTGCGAAGGGCCATCCCTGGCCCATCGCAGCTCTCGCGGCATCCATGCCGCTCAACCCCTTCCACAACGATTCTGTTCACCCTTCTGACGGAGGATTTGGCGCGCGTCTGCACGATCGGAGTTACTAAACTAGAAAACTAAGATTGGTGAGTATCGCAGTGCTCAACCTACGCGGCCCGACCCATCCTACGATGCTGCTGTCGCGGCTAAAGCCCCTCCCACAATTAGCCGGCATCGCTGGCTAAAAGGCCTAGGCCTCAACTCCACAATTCCCCAACCGACGTATCCGCCGCATAGTGCGTCGCCACCTGTGCCTGCAGCAGCTCGGCAGTGGCCAGCGCATCGGTCAACGCATGGTGCGCTTGGTACAGCGGCAGGTTGTAGCGCAGGCGGCTGTCAGCCAAACGGATCGACACCGGGTGGCGGCCTAGCAAGCGGCCCAGCCAGCCTGGCTGGCGCTTGGGATACAGGCGCGCCTCCAGCTGCATGGTGTCGATCACCGGGAACTGCAAACCCTCACCCAGCTGCTGAAGCAGCGCCTGGTCGAGAAAGCTGCGCTCGATGTTGCGGTAGTGCACCACCATCACCTTGCCGGCCATGGCTGTCAGCAGCTCGTCGAGGATTTGCTCTAAGCGCGGCGCGTGGCGGATGTCGGAGTGGGTGATGTGGTGAAAGGTCACCGACTCGCCGCTCAGCTCGCTGGCCGGTTTGACCACCCAGTAGCGCGCTGCGCCGCAGCGGATGCGTTGCAGGTTGAAGGGCAGCAGGCCGAGGCTGACGATGGCGTGCTGGTTGGCGTCCAGGCCGGTGGTCTCCACGTCCAGGGCCAGTAGCGGCACCTGTTCCAGCGGGGTGTCGGCGGTTACGCAGCCGGCCCGGTAGAAGGCTTGCAGGCGTGGGTCGCGGGCGCTGCTGGCGAGTTCGGCAAAGCGCGCGACCCAGTCCAGTGCTGTGGCGGTCACAGGGTTTTACCTGGTTGTGCGGGGTAGCGGAAGCGCAGGAATTTCTGCGCGTTGCTGAGCACGCCAAAGGCTTCCTTGAGGGTGTGCCGTTCGCTGGCGGACAGCGTTGCCGGTTCGATGTAGTTGCCTGGCGGGCGCCCTTCGGCCACGGCCAGGGCTTGGTGGCGCACCCGCACCAGGCTGAGAAATTCCAGGGCGTAGCGCAGCTGGCTGATGGCTTCGGGCTGCAGCAGTTTGGTTTTGCCGATGGCGTCCAAGCGCTCCAGGGAGTTCTGCGCTTTGCTGCCGCAGGCCAGGGCGTGCACCCGGATCAGGTCGGTGAGCGGCGCGGTGCCACGGCCCTTGAGGTTGATGATGTGCTTCTGCTGGCCGTCGGTTTCCATCACAAAGGTGCGGAAGAAGCCCAGTGGCGGCGTGCGGTTGAGGGCGTTGCGCGCCAGGGCGGCGAGGAAGGCCGGGTTGCTGCTGGCTTTCTGCGCGAGCAGGTCTTTGAGGTTTTCCACCAGTTCTACCTCGCCATACACGCCGTCGAGGTCGAAGAAGATGCAGCTGTTGAGCAGGGTTTGCGGCTTGGGTTGGTCGATCCACTGCTGGAAGTAGCCGCGCCAGACGCTCAGCGGCTGCCGCCATTGGGCGTTGCTGGCCATGATGCCGCCCTTGCAGTAGCTGTAACCGCAGGCGGCCAGGCCGTCGCTGACGAACTGGGCGAGGGCGGCGAAGTAGGCATCGTGTTGCGCCGGATCGAAGCGGTCATCGAGCACCAGGGCGTTGTCCTGATCAGTCACCAGCAGCTGTTCATCACGGGCCATGGAACCGGCGACCATAAAGCAGTAAGGCACCGGCGGCGGGCCGAGTTGCTGTTCGGCCAGTTCCAACAGGCGCTGGGTAAAGGCGCGGCCGATGCCGGCCATGGCGCTGCCGACCATATGCGCGGTGGCCTGTTCGTTGACCATGCGCACGAAGGTGCCGCGCAGGTCGGCCAGCAGGCTCTGCAGGCCGGCGACATCCGTTTGGTTGAAGATCGAGTTGACCAGGTACAGGCTGCTCTGCGACTCGTAGCGGATGATGTCGCTGAGGTTGATCAGGCCTATCGGCCGACGCCGCTGCATCACCGGCAGGTAGTGGATGTTATGGCGCAGCATGCACAGCATGGCGTCGAATACGCTGTCATCCGCCTGAACGGTGATGGGATTTGGCGACATCACCTCGCTGACCGGCGTGGCGCTGTCCAGCCCAACGGCGAGCACACGGGTGCGCAGGTCGCGGTCAGTGAGGATGCCGACCATGCCGGCCGAAGATGCGCTGTCGTCGACGATCACCAGGGAGGACACGCTCTGTTCGGTCATCAGCTGCGCGGCCTGCTGTACGGTGGTGTGCGGTGCCGCGCTGACCGCCTGGCGGGAGATCAGTTTGCGCACCTTGAGCTGGATCAGCTCGCTGGCCTGGCCCTGGCTTTCCACCGCAGATTTGAGCCGCGACTGGCCTTCGGCCTCGACGAATTCGGCAAAGCCGTCGTGCTCTTCGCACAGCTGGGCGAACAGCGTGGCGGGGATAAAGTAGATCAGGCTGTCTTCAATCGCCCGCGCCGGGAAGCGCACCTTGTTGCTGCGCAGCAGGCCGGCCTGGCCGAAGATGTCGCCCTCGCTCAGGCGGTTGTACAGCGCGCCGTTGCGTCGGTAGATTTCCACCGCGCCGCTGCGTACATAGTGCAGCTCGTGAATCGCCGCGCCGTACAGCAGGATGTCGCTGCCGGCCTTGAAGTAGGCCACCTCGATCTGCCGGGCGATGGCGTCCAGGCTGGCGTCTGGCAGGGCATCGAAGGGCGGGAAACGCTGCAGGTGATCGCGGATTTCCAGTAACTCGATCTGCATGGGGTGCCTCGTAGTGGCTGGCCCTAGAGGATACGGCGATTGCTGGGGGCTGTCCGCTTTGCTGGCGTTACCGGGTGTGCCGGCAGGCGCGGGCGACACCGGCTATGGTGTGAAGTGGTGGCGGATAGCGCAGGCGTTCATTCGGTTTTCTCAAGGAGTGGCTATGCAAGGGGTGGGATTCTGGGTGGTGCTGGCGCTGCTGGTGGCGCTCGCCGGGTTGACGATTTATTACTACAACCGCCTGGTGTTCAACCGCGCGCGGGTGGCCGAGGCGTGGAGCGGTATCGACGTGCAGCTCAAACGCCGCGCCAGCCTGATTCCGGCCCTGGTCGAGTGCGTGCGCCAGTACATGAAGTACGAGCAAGGCACGCTTGAGGCGCTGGTGCAGGAGCGTATGCGCGCCGTGCAGCTGGCCGATTCGCCGCTGGGCGAGCGGGCGCCGGTGGAGGCGCACCTGGGCACGCAGCTGCGCCAGTTGTTTGCCTTGATCGAGGACTATCCGACGCTCAAGGCCGATGGTCAGTTTCTCGATCTGCAGCGCAACCTCACCGAGGTCGAGAACCATATCCAGATGGCCCGGCGTTACTACAACGGCGCGGTGCGCGAGCTGAATGTGCTGGTTGAGTCGGTGCCGAGCAACCTGGTGGCGCGGCCCTTTGCCTTTACTCAGGCGGAGTACTTCAGCCTGGATGACCCGCGTGACGCTCAGTCGCCAAAAATGGAGTTTTGACATGCTGCGAGCGCTGCGTTTTGCCCTGTTGAGCCTGTGTCTGCTGCCGTTGTGGGCTGTTGCGGCTGAGGTAATTGAAGACTTTGCCGTGACCCTGCAGGTGCAGGTGGACGGCAACCTGCTGGTGACCGAACGGATTACCGTGCAGGCCGAGGGTGAGCAGATCAAGCGCGGTATCTATCGCGATCTGCCGGTTACCTACAGCCTGCCCATGGGCCTGCTGCAGAGCAGCCCGATCACCTTGCTCGGGGCGAGTCGCGATGGCCAGGCGGAGCGTGTGCGGGTTGAGCAGAACGGCACCTGGGTGCGCTATTACCTCGGCTCGGCCGACCATCTGCTGCAGCCGGGGCGTTATCAATACGAGTTGCGTTACCGGGTTGAACGGCAGTTGTTGCACCACGCGGATTCGGATGAGTTGTATTGGAACGTTACCGGTAATCAATGGGTGTTTCCGATTCTGCGGGCCTCGGCGGAGGTCAAGCTGCCTGCCGGTGCACGGATAGGTGATCTGGCCGCCTATACCGGGGCCGATGGTGAGCAGGGCGAGGCCTATGCGGTGCTCGAGCAGCGCGACGACTATCTGCGCCTGGTCACTACCCAAGCTTTGCCGGCTTACCACGGCCTGACCGTGGCAGTGGACTGGCAAGCCGGGCTGGTGACCCGTCCAGGTGTACTTGAGCGTGCTGGCAACTTGTTGCGTGACAACCTTGGCCTGCTGCTCGGCGCGCTGTTGCTGATTGGTTTGCTGCTGTTTTACCTGCGTGCCTGGGACCGGGTTGGCCGTGATCCGCAGAAAGGCCTGATCATTCCGCTGTTCGAGGCACCGCAAGGCATGAGCCCGGTGCAGGCCGGCTACCTCTGGCATCGCGGTTTCAAGGGGCATTTTCAGGACGCCCGTGCGTTCAGCGTATGGCTCACCGATATGGCCATCCGCAAGTATCTGCACCTTGAAGAAACCCGCAGCGGAGCTTTTAGCCTGGCGCGCGGTAAAGGCACCGGTGATCTCAGTGAAGAGGATCGCGAGGTGCGCAAGCGTCTGTTTCCGGCCAACAAGGAAGGCATTGCGCTGAAACTGGGCAGCGACTATGAGCCGCGCTTGGCCGATGCTCTGGCCGGCATGAAAAGCCAGCTGCAGCAGCAGGGCAGCGCCTGGTTCAGCAACAACCGCGGCATCTGGACCTGGGGATTGATCTGGGCGCTGGTCGGCTGCCTGGTAACGCTGCTGGTCGATGCACGTAGTGAAGATGACGTGGCCACTAGCCTGGCCGGTATGGTGTTCTCTGTGGGGTTTGGTGTGCCGGCGTTTTTCGTACTCTACCTGGCCAAGCATCAACCCAGCTGGGGCAAGGGCATTTTCCTGGGGTTTTTCGGCCTGCTGTTTGCGTTGCCGGTGCCGATTGGCCTGCTGATGCTTGCCGAGGCTAGTGCCTGGCCGGCACTGGTGCTGCTGTGTGCATATGTGCTGCTGGTGCTGCTGTTTTTCTACCTGCTACCGGCCCCCACGTTGCTGGGACGGCAATTGCTCGACGGGTTGGAAGGCTACCGCGACTACCTGCAACTGGCGGAAAGCGACGCACTGGCCCTGGCCGGCAATGCGCCAGCGATGAGCATTGCGCTGTACGAGAAACACCTGCCTTACGCCATGGCCCTGGGCGTCGAGGACAAGTGGAGTGCGCGCTTCAGCACGGCCCTGGCCAACGGCCTGATCGATCCGGCGCAGCGTGACTATCAACCCGACTGGTACCACAGCCGCAGCAGTTTCAGCACCCCGCTGGCCATGAGCACCGCTCTGGCTGCCGGGCTAAGCAGTGCCACTGCATTGGCCTCATCGCCACCGTCGAGCAGTTCATCGGGCGGTGGTGGCTCATCCGGCGGCGGCTCGTCAGGCGGTGGCGGTGGTGGCGGGGGAGGCGGCGGCTGGTAGGGTGCCAAATGCTGTTGTAGACGCGGGCTTGCCCGCGATCACAGTCAATCCAACAACATCGCGACCAAGGCCGCTCCTAGCGAGATGGCTTTACGCCGTCTGATTGTCAGCAACCCCACAGGACTAGGGCTTGCGGGTTTCCTGCAGCTTGGCCAGCAAGGCTTCGCTTTTTTCCAGCTGCTCGGCTTCGCTGAGCTGCGGGTTTTCCAACACGCTGTCGAGTTGTGCAATCAGCTCGCTCTGTCGGTTGATCCGCTCATCGAGTTTTTCCAGCTTGCGCTGGTTGAACCAGCTCCAAAGCGCCAAGGCGCAGGCGGCCAGCACCACGGCTGTCAGCACGATAATCGTCAGGGTATTCATTGCGGCTCCAGGGTTTTGCGCATCAGCATGCGCGGCAAGGTAACAGCGCCGCGCGTTACCGTCTGTGCCTGCTGCACAGAAAAGCCCTGGCTGGCAAAAAATGCCTGGGCCACCAGGCTGGCCTCGGTAAACAGCTCGCGCACCCCCGCCGCGCGCAAGCGTTGCTCGGCAGCGGCATACAAGGTGCTGGCCACACCCTGGCGGGTATAAGCGGGCGCGCAGTACAGCAGGTCGATATGGCCATCCAGGCTAAAGCCAATAAAACCGGAGATAACATGGTTATCTTCGGCGATAAGTAATTCAAGTGACGATAAACGTGTTTTCCATGCTGGTATGTCTGCAACGGCTGGTGCCCAGGCCTGGCGCTGCGCAGCGTCGTAGTGCGCTGTGCTCAGCTGACTGACTGAAGCCTGAAACAGCTCAACCAGGGTTGCCAGGTCATCAGCCTGGTAAGCGCGAAGGTCGAAGCTCGGCGGTGGTGGTGTTGCGCGCATGCGGCGATCCCTGTTGCACTGGTAAGCCGGCAGGGTAGCGTTGACTTGGGGCGGGGTAAATCATCGCCAGTTGCAGCGGCTCTCCGCCACTGCATCGTGGGCGTGCAGACTTTCTGCGTGCACCACGCGCAGTTGAAAGGCGCGGAAACCCGCGTGTTCGCGCAAGGCACTGTGTAGGCGGCGGGCGGCGTCTTCGCAGAACATCAGGTTTTGCCCGTTGGCCAGGGCGAAAGCCTGTTCATCGGCGCGCTTTACCGCCGTTTGCACGGCTGTGCCGAGGGCCTGCTCGGCGCTGTCGATCAGCGCAACCAGCGGCAATTCCACGCTGTCGCTGTGCAGGCGAACCTGCAATGTGGCGTAGCTGCGCTGGCTGTGCGGCGTGGCGACGATGCCTTGGGGCGAGCCGAGCCAGGCCAGCAGTTGTGCGTGGTCCAGCGGCTGGCCGGCGAAATCCTCGACAAAGCGCTGCTGAATCAGCTGGCGCGCCAGGGCAGCGGAGCACGGGCAGGTCGAGGAATAGGCCACCTCTACCTGTAGTTCCACGTGAAACCTCCATGAATCCTGGCGTGCGCGCACTTCGAAGGGGTAAGCCTTCCATCCTGCCAGGGGGCTGACCAGTGCCGGGCGGCTGAGCAACGCCTCACCGCGCAGGGCAATCGACGCCTGTTGCGACAGGTCCTGGTGGCTGTGCAGAAACTCGTTCAGCAGTTGCTGCAGCGTCGTCGTGTTCAGTTCGCAGTGTTCCAGCCCATGCAGCGCCAGGTACAGGCGCGACATATGAATGCCACGGGCATTGCCATCATCCAGGCTGACTCCGACATCCGCGTAGGCCTGGATGCGCTGCCCAGCCAGGTTGATTGGCAGCGCGATGCCTTGCATGCCAACCCAGTCGAGGGTGTGTTCATGGGCAGGCGTTTGCGCGGCTATGTCCGGCAGGGTCAGTGCGTTCATCAGAAATCAGCGCTCGGTTATGGGTTTAAATGTTATGTTATAACAATTGCAACACAAAACCAGTGAATCCTGACGATGACCGAAACGCTGCTTACCCACGCCGAACTGCTCGCTCAGCCGGCGGATGACTATATGAACGCCGCGCAACAGCAATTCTTCCGCACGCTGCTGCTCAGCCAGCGCGATGAACTGCAGAACCGCATTGCCGAGGAGTTCGAAACCCTGCGCGAACGCGAAACCAGCAGCGACCCCGCCGATATCGGCAGCGCCGAAGAACAGCGCCAGTGGCAACTGCGCCTGCTGGAACGGGAAAAGAAGCTGCTCGACAAGATCGATGAAGCCCTCGACCGCCTGGCCCGCGGCGAATACGGCTGGTGCGTCGAGACCGGCGAGCCGATTGGCCTCAAACGCCTGTTGCTACGGCCCACTGCGAGCCTGTGCATCGAAGCCAAAGAGCGTCAGGAACAACGCGAAAAACACCTGCGCCACACCGAACAATGATGGAGCCTGCAACCATGACCAATCGCCTTCCCGTAACCGTGCTGTCCGGCTTTCTCGGTGCCGGTAAAAGCACCTTGCTCAACGCCATCCTGAAAAACCGCCAGGGTTTGAAAGTGGCGGTGATCGTTAACGATATGAGCGAGATCAATATCGATGGCAGCGAAGTTCAGCGTGATGTCAGTCTGAACCGCGCCGAAGAAAAGCTCGTGGAAATGAGCAACGGCTGCATCTGCTGCACCCTGCGCGAAGACTTGCTGGAAGAAGTCGGCCGCCTGGCCCGTGATGGCCGTTTCGACTATCTGCTGATCGAATCCACCGGGATCAGCGAGCCGCTGCCGGTGGCCGAGACCTTCACCTTCCGTGGCGAAGACGGCCAGAGCCTGGCCGATGTGGCGCGTCTGGACACCATGGTCACGGTGGTCGACGGGGTGAACTTTCTGCGCGACTTCCATGAGGCCGAGAGCCTGGCCAGCCGTGGCGAAACCCTCGGTGAAGAGGATGAGCGCTCAATCACTGACCTGCTGATCGAACAGGTGGAATTCGCCGATGTGCTGCTGATCAGCAAGATCGACCTGATCAGCAGCCATGAGCGCGAGGAGCTGATGGCCATTCTCAAGGGCCTCAATACCCACGCCGAAATCGTGCCGATGGCCATGGGCGCTGTGCCGCTGGAGAAGATCCTCAACACCGGTCGTTTCGACTTCGAGCGCGCTGCTCAGGCGCCGGGTTGGCTCAAGGAACTGCGCGGCGAACACATCCCGGAAACCGAGGAATACGGCATTGCCTCCACCGCTTACCGGGCGCGCAAGCCGCTGCATCCCGAGCGTTTCTTCAATTTCATCAACCGCGAATGGACTAATGGCCGTCTGCTGCGCAGCAAGGGCTTCTTCTGGTTGGCCAGCAAGTACCAGGAGGCCGGCAGCTGGTCCCAGGCGGGAGGTCTAATGCGCCATGGTTTTGCCGGGCGCTGGTGGCGCTTTGTGCCCAAGGCGCAGTGGCCACAGGATGAGGAAGGCCTGCAGGCGATCATGAAAAACTGGCAAACCCAGACCGGTGACTGCCGCCAGGAGCTGGTATTTATAGGCCAGAACATCGACTTCGCCCTGCTCACCGCCGAACTGGATGCCTGCCTGCTCACCGAGGCGGAAATGGCCCTCGGTGTTGATGCCTGGCGTGCACTGCCCGACCCGTTTGGCCCCTGGCATGAGGAGGCGGCCTGATGCTCGCGCAGGTGTTGCGTCAGCCGCTGCAGCAGGTCAGCAGCGAGCAGATTGATGTATTCGGCGAAGTGCTGCGTGATGAGGTCAATCTGGCGCTTTGGCAGCGTCAGCTACCGCCGCAGATCAGCGATTTTGCCAACGCCCTGCTGGCTCAGGGCGAGCCGCTGAGCCAATCCATGGTGCTGGAGTTGGCCAACCCGGAGAGTGAGGCGAACCTGAGTGGCCTGGTGGATGGTTACAGCGACCTGCCGGGCCAGGCGGCCTTTTTGCAGGACGTCAGCTGGCTGGTCAGCGCCTTCGCCTGCCTGTTCGACGCCAAACGCATCGGCCTGCGCCTGCGTATTCTCGACAAGGCCATGTGCCCGCGCTTTCACGTCGATCACGTGCCGGTGCGGCTGATTTCCAGCTATGCCGGGGTCGGCAGCGAGTGGCTGGCAGAAGGCGTGATGGCGCGCCGCCGCTTGGGCGATCCGGCAGCGGAGCCCAGCGATTCGAGTCTGATCCAGCGAGCCGAGGCCGGCCATGTGCTGCTGGCCAAGGGCGAAAAATGGACGGGTAACGAGGGTGGCGGGCTGATTCACCGCTCGCCGCAACCGCCGGACGGTGAGCGGCGTTTGTTGCTGACGCTGGACTGGCTGGCTTGAATTTCAGGCAAAAAATAGGCTGCGTAGAAAGCAGCCTTAAGCACTAGAAAGCATGCCGGCGCGTGACCCGGCATGCAGGGGTGAGGTACCCGGAACTACTAGAACATAGGCATGGTTACGCTTTGATGACGGCTAACGCGCCATCCACACACCCTTGCTCTGCTTTTCGCAGAAAGGCTTGAGGTAGGTGGCATCCGTGGCCACGCCGTAGTAGTGCACATCCTGCTGATAAGGCGTGCCGCCCACGGTGGCGTTACGGCATACGCCAAAGGCGCCCATCGGGCATTGCTCGACAAATTCCACCTCGACCTTCTGGCCCTGCAACTGCGGCTGACAGAAGCCAGTGCGGAACAGGTTGGGCGGGATGCTGCGGTTCTGCTGGCAGACTTTTACATCCAGGCGTTCGGCCTGGCTATGCACCACACAGGCCTCGCCCCAGGCCAGGCCGGACAGTGTGAACAGGCTCAGCAACAGAAAAACACGCATTGACCGACCCCCAAAAAAATATGCCGGCGACTCTAGCATGCTGCTTTTATTCAGTCTGCGCCCCGTACCGGGGTTCTCCCCAGGCCGGCAAACCCTCACCATAGGCCCATGCTGAAAAATATCCCTACCCACCTGATCGCCGGCCCCCTGGGTGCCGGCAAGACCAGCCTGATTCGCCATCTGCTGGCGCAGCGCCCTGCGCATGAACGCTGGGCGCTGCTGATCAATGAATTCGGCCTGATCGGCCTGGATGCCGCGCTGCTGACCACGGACGACGACGGCGTGGCCCTCGGTGAAGTGGCGGGTGGCTGCCTGTGTTGCGTCAACGGCGTGCCGTTTCAGGTCGGCCTGAGTCGGCTGTTGCGCAAGGCCAAACCGGATCGCCTGCTGATCGAGCCGTCCGGCCTCGGTCATCCACTGCAACTGCTGGAGCAACTGGGTGCAGCGCCTTGGACTGGCGTGCTGGCTGTGCAGGAGCCGCTGCTGGTGCTGGACGCGCAGGCCCTGGCGGCGGGTGAGGCGCTGCCGGAGAGTCAGCAGGCGACGCTTGGCCACGCCGGGCTGCTGCTGTTGAACAAGGCCGAAGGGCTGGATGACGCCACCCAGGCGCGCATTCAGCTGCAACTGCCCGCGCGGCCGATTTACTGGACCCGTCAGGGCGCCTTGCCGCTCTCAGAGTTGCCCGGTTTTAGCGCCCAGGCCGAGAGCGCGGGCACGCTGGATAATCTGCCCAGCGGCAGCGCGCCGTTGCCGCAACTGTGGCGCAGCCCAAGCGAGCCGATTTGCCAGGTGCAACAGCAGGTCGAAGGCTGGAGCATCGGCTGGCGCTGGCACCCCAGTCAGCAGTTCGAGTTGCTGCGCGTGCAGCAGTGGCTTACCAGCTTGCCCTGGTGCCGCGCCAAGCTGGTGCTGCACAGCAACGCCGGCTGGCTATCCGCCAACGCCCTGAACGGTGAGGCGCTGCACTGGCAGAACAGCGAATGGCGCAAGGACTCGCGGTTGGAGCTGATCTTTAGCGAGGCGCAGGAAGTGTCGGCGTTGCAGGCCGGGTTTGCCGCCTGTGTATTAGCGCCAGATCATTTCGGCCAGGCTGCCGAATAGCAGAATCAGCACAGCCAGGGCGCTGATACGCATAGCTAGAGGTGAGGTGAGCCACTGTAGCACCTGCTGTTTGGGGGCTTCGCGCAGTGCATGCCACTCTTGATGGAACACCGGGTCGATGCGCAAGGCAAATAGCCTGTCACGGTACAACAGGTGACGTGCGTGGCGCATCTGGCTGTAAAGCGGCAGGCGAATGGCAAAGTGCAGTTCACCGTCTGCGGCGCGTCCCATGGCCAGTACATGGCAATCAATGCCGGCGCTGCTGAGCTGCTCTTGCAGGTGCTCGATAAAGCCGGCGTGGCTGGATTCCAGTAAAACAAACACCCTTACGTCCTCCCTGATAGGTTTGCGATCAGCATGCCGGAGTCAGATAGAACTGACGAGTCGTCTGGTTACGCTGATAATTCCGGTTAATGAATTCACGCAAGGCACGCCCATGCACGTTCTTCCCTGGTCACACGACAGCAGCGCCGGTTTCACCTTGCGTGGCTGGTATACGCCGCCTACAGGCAAACCTGTGTTGCACTTTCTGCATGGCAACGGCTATTGCGGGCGGGTGTATACGCCGATGCTGGCACTGTTGGCCGAGGATTTCGACCTGTGGCTGTGCGATGTGCAGGGTCATGGCGAGAGTGATCATGGTGGACGCTTCCATGGCTGGAACCGCAGTGCCGAGCTGGCGGTAGAGGCGTTTACCGCTGGACGTGAGCGTTTTGCCGATGCCCCGGCTTATGCGCTGGGCCACAGTTTCGGCGGGGTGTTGACCAGCTTGATCCTGGCGCGCCATCCCGAGTTGTTCCAGCGCGCGGTATTGCTCGACCCGGTGTTGTTCAGCCCGGCGATGATCGGGGTGATGGCGTTGTCCGATGTGGTGGGCTTGAGCCGGCGCACCACCCTGGCCAGCAAGGCACTCAAGCGCCGTAGCAGCTGGCCGGACCGCGCCGCTGCGCATACCGCGCTGCATGGCCGCGGGATGTTTCGCGGTTGGACCGAAGAAGCCTTTGCCGCCTATATCCAACATGCCTTGAAAGACAGCGACAAGGGCGTCGAGCTGTGCTGCCGGCCGAGTCGCGAAGCCGACATTTTCAGCTCTTTTCCCAAGCGCTTGTGGCCGTCGCTGGGCAAAGTCACCACCCCGACCCAGGTGCTTTATGGTGAGCGCAGTTACCCCTTTGTGGCCAAGTCGGTGGCCCGTTGGTGCGCCAGCAATGGGCATGTCAGTGGCCATGTAGTGCCCGGCGGGCACTGTTTTATGCAGGAACAACCGGCCGAGAGCGCTGCCCGTGTGGCGAGCTTTCTGTTGCAGCGCAACTGAGTGCTGAGCCATGGCCTGCCGCGAGGATGTCTGGCTGGCGCTGTCCGAGCTGTGGCTGGACACTGAACTGGATCAGTCAGCGCTGCGTCAGATCGCTGTAAGGCTGCGCGCCAGTGGCCTGAGCCGCCGTGAGCTGCAGCATATCTACCACTATGAAGTGGCTCCGCAGGTCTGGCTCAACCATTGGGTCGTGGCGGGTGTGTGGGATGCATTCGAGCCGAACTGGTTGCTGGCGGGTTGCCGGCTTCATCAGCAGGGTGGCCGCTGGCATCGGTTGAAGTGCCGTGTGCTGCGGGGGCCAATGACCCATGGCTGTCGGGTCGAGTGGCAACAGGTACTGGCGTTCTTGGCCGAGGCGGGTGTCAGGCTCTAGTGACGGGTGTTGTTGTCCGGTTCCTGATGCAGTGCGCGCCACTGCTGCATTTCGATCACCTGAGCGCTGGGTGGCGGCTCACGCAATGGGTGGGCAGCCAATTCGATGCGCCCCAGGTGCTTGCCGAATAAGGTGATGCTGCCTTCATGCCGCTGTTCGCCGGTTACCGTAAATTCGAAACCATACACCCGGGCCAGGCGTTTGCGGCCGCGTGCATCAGGCAACAGGGCGAGCCGGCGCAGGGCGACATTGTCATCGAGTAATTCGATATCGGTCTTGGCGCAGTGCTGTTTCACCAGCTCCAGCGCCCGTTCGCGCAAGCCATGGGCATGCCACAGCCAGGCGCAGGCAGTGGCGAATAGCATCAGCAGAAACATATCAAAGAGCTCGAACATAATGGCTCCGGCAGCAGGAAGCAGAGCTTAACAGAGCACAACCGCTGAGCCTGTACTCATTCGGCATCCTGGCAGATGCGGTTACGGCCCTGGGTTTTGGCCTGGTACAGCTGGGTGTCGGCGCGCTGTAGCAGCTGCTCCAGGGTTTCATGCGGGCGGCTGCTGGCCAGGCCGATGCTGACGCTGATGTTCAGCGGGCCCTGAAGCGTGTCGATGGGGTGCGTGTGCAGGTCGCTGTCGGGCAGGAGGATGACGAATTCCTCGCCACCCATACGGGCGAACAGGTCGGTACTGCGTGCCTGCTGCCGGCACAGGGCACTGAACGCCACCAGCACCTGATCACCGGCTGCATGGCCGTACTGGTCGTTGACCCGTTTGAAGTGGTCGAGGTCGAGCATCGCCAGGCACAGCGGCGTGGCCTGGCGCTGGCTGCGCTGCAGTTCGTGTTCGGCGCGCTGCTGGAAGGCGCGGCGGTTGAGGGCGCCGGTCAACGGGTCGGTGGTGGCGAGCTGGCGCAGTTGCTCTTCGAGGGTTTTGCGTTGGCTGACATCACGGATTTCGGCGACCTGCTGCTGGGCTTCGGCCAGCCGCACGATGCTCAGCTCGGCGGCAAATGTCTGGCCGTCTGCGCGTTGGGCGAGCAGGTCGTGGGGCTGGCCATCGGCCTGCAGCAGCAGGTCGCTGAGCGGCTGTTGGCTGCTGCTGTCGAATAGCCGCGACAGCGGTTGACCGAGCAGTTGTTCGCGGGTTTGCGCAAACAGCTGTTCCAGCCTGGGGTTGCTGTCGATGATGCGGTCATCTTCCAGTACCACCACTCCGGCGTTGCTCACGCTCATCAGGCGTTCGAAGCGTTCGGCGTTGGCGGCCGCCTGCTGGGCATTGCGCTGGCTGTCGGCGAGGATGCGGCGCATGGTCAGCAGGGTCAGGCCGACCAGGCCGGTTACCCACAGCGGGACGCCGAAATTGTAGGGCAGCAGGTAGGCAACCGACTGGGTTACGTCGACGTGTTCGATGCCTTGCAGGCCATCAATCAGACCCAGCAGGCCGCGAATCAGAGTGATCAGGGCAAAGGCGGCGAACGTAAGGGCGACGAAGCGCCGTACGCTTTTCAGTTCTGCCTCAGCCGAGGCCGTCCATAACGCGCGACAGGCCTGGATGGGCAGCAGGCCACCAATCAGCGAGTAGATCGTCACCACCAGTTCGGTATTGATCGCGGCAACAAACCAGTGCCAGCACATCACTGCGCTCATCGCGCCGGCACTGGCCGGGACGATCCACCAGGGCGGCGGCAGGCCCAGAAACCGGAAAACCCCAACCATCAGCAGGGCTTCGCCAGCCAGTTGCAGGGCGTTGCCGCTGATGTTCAGCAGTTTGTTGCCAGTGCCCATGTAGCCAACGAACAGCAACACGCCGATCAGCAGCGTCCAGGTTCCGGCCATCCAGATGCCGGGGCCACGATAGGGGCGGGAGAAGTACCACAGGCCACTGCAGGCCACGGCGCTGCCGAGCATCAGGTTGATGCTCAGTAGCATGGGGGAGAAATACAGGCTTTCCATGGCCTTACTCGGTGTTATGCGCAGGGCACAATTGTGCCGCTGGCGTGCGATGTTGTCTGCGGGTTCAGCTTTTTTCTTCGTTCAGCGCCTGGTAGCGCTGTTGCAGCTCGTTGCGGATCTGCCGACGTTGCAGGGCCTGGCGCTGGCGTCGCAGGGCGTCTGCGGTGGTCGGCTCAAGGGCCGGAATCGCCGCTGGTTTGCCGTGTTCGTCCACCGCGACCATGGTGAAGAAGCAGCTGTTGGTGTGGCGCACCGAGCGCTCGCGGATGTTCTCGGTGATCACCTTGATGCCGACTTCCATCGAGGTACGCCCGGAATAATTGACCGAGGCGAGGAAGGTCACCAGTTCGCCGACATGAATGGGTTCGCGGAAGATCACCTGGTCCACCGACAGGGTCACCACGTAACAACCGGCATAGCGGCTGGCGCAGGCGTAGGCGACTTCATCGAGGTATTTGAGCAGGGTGCCGCCGTGCACATTGCCGGAGAAGTTGGCCATGTCCGGGGTCATCAGTACGGTCATCGACAGCTGGGCGTTTCCGGGTTCCATGGCAGGCTCTGTGCTGGGGTTTGTGGCAACCATAGCAGGTGCCGGGGCAGGCCGGTGCGGCTGATCAGGGCACGCCGAACTGCTGGTGCAGTTGGCTGAGCCTGGGGGCCTGCTCGCTCAGGAACTGGTCGAAGCGTTTGATCAGCTGCGGGTAGCGGTAACTGCTCAGATGAAAGCTGGTGGTGATCTGCGGTAATTGCGGGTCACGTTGCAGTTGCTGCGGGTCGATGCCGAGCAGTTGCATATGGTGCTGCACCACCTGCGGGTTGGCGTAGATGGCATCCAGGCGGCCGCGTTCGAGCATGCGCAGCATGCTCTGGATGTCCTGCACTTCCACCAGTTCGATGCGGTGTTGCTCCAGCAGTGGTTGCCAGGCCTCGGCAGTAAAGCCACGGACGATACCCACCCGTTTGATTGCGCCCAGCCCCTGATTGAGCTGCTCGCGGCGCACCAGGGTGGCGTCGACGATTTCCACCACGGCCTGGCTGTAATACAGCGGCTGGCCGTCACGGGCTTCGCGGGCCCAGGCCGGGTTGTCGGGGAACAGCAGGTCGAGGCTCTGTTCGCCCAGCATATTGCGATACAGACGGTTGACCGGTTGCGGACGCAGTTCCAGCTCAAGGCCTTCGTGTTTGGCGAAGGCCTGCAACAGGGCGATGCAGTAGCCGTTGTAGGGCTGCCCCTCCACGGCCTTGTAGTAGGGGTAGTAGTCGTGATTTTCCAGGCCGACCCGCAGTGGCTCGGCCAGGGTAACTGCGCTGCACAGCCAGCAGACCAGGATAATGCAGAGGCGCATGGGCCACTCCAGGGTGCTCAGATCCAGTACAGCGTAGCCTGTGTAGGCATTGTCGTCAGGCGTGAGTCAGGTACCAGCGCCAGTCTTGCTCACCGACTTCGCCCATAAACTGGCGGAACTCGTTCCATTTGATCGCCAGGAATACCTTGAGGAAGTCCTCACCCAGTGCCTGCTTGGCCCAACTGGAGCTTTCCAGCGTACGCAGGGCGGTCAGCCAGTCGGTGGGCAGGGTTTCGCGGGCCTGCTCGTAGCCGTTGCCGATGATTTCCTCGCCCGGATCGATCTGGTTTTTGATGCCGTGATGGATGCCGGAAAGAATCGCTGCCGCGGCCAGGTAGGGGTTGGCGTCGGCGCCGCAGATGCGGTGCTCGACATGCCGGCTTTTGGCCGGGCCGCCGGGTACGCGGAACGACACGGTGCGGTTGTTCACCCCCCAGCTCTTGGCCAGCGGCGCATAGCTGTTGGCCTGGAAGCGGCGGAAGGAGTTGGCGTTGGGGCAGAAGATCGCCAGGGCATCATTCAGCGTGGCCATCATTCCGCCAATCGCATATTTCAACAGCGGTGTGCCATGTGGGTCTTCTGATGCCATCAGATTGTTGCCGTTTTCATCCGCCAAACTCACGTGCATATGCATCCCGCTGCCGGCCAGGTCGCCAAATGGCTTGGCCATAAAGCAGGCCTGCAACCCGTGCTTGTTGGCCACGCCCTTGACCAGGCGCTTGTAGCGCACGCCTTCATCCACCGCTTGCAACGCGTCGAAGCGGTGCTCCAGAGTCAGCTCCAGCTGGCCTGGCGCGTATTCAGAGATCGCTGTGCGCACTGGCAGGCCCTGTACCTCGCAGGCGGCGTAGAGGTCGTCGAGGAAGGCTTGCTGTTGCTCCAGCTCCAGTACGCCATACACCTGCGGTGCCTGCGGGCGCACGCCATTGGCTTGCAGCGCCGGCTGCGGACGGCCGTTGGCGTCGCGGGTCTTGTCCAGCAAGTAGAACTCCAGCTCCACCGCCATTACCGGGTGGTAGCCATCGGTCTTGAGCGCGTCAATGGCGCGAATCAGCACATGTCGCGGATCGGCGGGTGCGGCCGGCAGGCCTTGGGTCGGGTGCATGCTGACCTGCAGCTGGCCAGTGGGCGTGGCACGCCAGGGTTGCAGGGTCAGGCTGCCGGGCAGCGGGTAGGTCCAGCAGTCGGCGTCCGCGACTTCCCAGACCAGGCCGCTTTCTTCCACGTCCTCGCCCTGGATGGTCAGCGCCAGGATCGAGCTGGGCAGCGGTCGGCCGTTCTCGTAGATGGCCAGCAGCTCGTCGCGGTGCAGCAGCTTGCCGCGCGGGATGCCGTTGGCGTCGATCAGCATCAGCTCGATGCTGCGCACTTCGGGGTGGGCGGCGAGGAAGTCACGGGCTTCCTGGGGATTGGCGAATTGCATGGTGATTCTCACAGTGAGTCGTCATTTCATGGGAGGCGCTTTAGCGGCGATTGTCGCGGCTGAGGCGCCTACCACAGGCTGATCGATGAGTTACTCGCGGGCGCCGGGGATGGCCAGCAGTTCGGTCAGGGCCTGGTCGAGCATGCTGATCAGCTGGTCCACATCCTCGGCCGTGGTGCTTGGGCAGCACAGGGTCATGTTGTGGAACGGGGTGATCAGGATGCCGCGGTTGATCAGGTACAGGTGCAGGGCCATCTGCAGCTCGTCGTGGAAGGCGGCTTCGGCTTCGGCACCGGTCTTCGGCGACACCGGGCAGAACTGGAATTCGCTGCGCGCGCCCAGCTCGGTGACCGACCACTTGAGGTCGTGCTTGCCGATCAGACTGCGGAAGCCATCCGCCAGGCGCTTGGCCAGCGGCAGCATGTGGTCATAGGCGGCCGGAGTCATCACCTGTTCCAGGTTGGCGCGCATGCAGTGCATGGCCAGGGCGTTGGCCGACAGCGTTGTGCCCATACCACTGTGGCCGTGGCCATGGCTGCCTTCGCTGGCGCGTTTGCGCGCGGCGGTCATGGCTTCGGCCATCGCCGCGCTGCAACCGAAGATGCCGCACGGCACGCCGCCAGCGATCGGTTTGCCGACCACAAAGAAGTCCGGCTCGAGGTTCCACAGCTGGGTGCAGCCACCCATATCGGTGGAGATGGTGTGGGTCTCGTCGATGATCAGCAGCGCGCCGTATTTACGGGTCAGCTCGCGGCATTTCTGCATAAAGCCCGGCTCGGGCAGGACCATGCCGATGTTGGTCATGGCCGGCTCGCACAGCAGGGCGCACACATCGCCTTTAGCCAGCGCGGCTTCCAGTGCGGCCACGTCGTTGAACGGCACCGAGCGGCTGTACTGGGTTAGGTCATAGGCCTGGCCGACCAGGCCGGAGCGCGGCACGGTTTCGCCGTCGATGCAGCGCACCATCACGTCATCCACCGTGCCGTGGTAGCAGCCGTCGAACACCAGCAGGGTTTTGCGCTGGGTAATGGCGCGGGCCCAGCGCAGCACATAGCGATTCGAATCTGTTGCTGTGGCGGTCACCTGCCAGAACGGCAGGCCGAAGCGCGCGGCCAGCAGCTCGCCGCAGACCACCGCGTCCTCGCCCGGCAGCATGGTGGTCAGGCCGTTGTTGCCCTGTTCGGCAATGGCCTTGGCGATCGGGTCCGGCGAGTGGCCGAACATGGTGCCGGTGTCGCCCAGACAGAAGTCGATATATTCGTGGCCGTCGACGTCATAGAAGCGCGCACCCTTGGCCCGCTCGACGAACAGCGGCACCGGGGTCGACCAGTCGGCCATCCAGTGCATCGGCACGCCGCCGTACAGCGAGTTGCGCGCGCGTTCGGCCAGGGCCACGGATTTTGGGTTGCGCGCGATAAAACGCTCACGCTCGCGCTGGGCGAAGGCTTCTACGGCGGATGGGCTGATACCACTGGCAGTCATGTTGAACACCTCGTTCGAATATTTGCACATGCTATTTTGTGATCACAGAAAATTCAAGCGTTGGTTTAATACCGCTTTATTGCTAGATTATCGCCATATTTGTGATCACAGGATGCTGCGTGATGGACTTCCAGCAACAGGTCGCGCTGATCAGTGGCGCGGGCAGTGAATCGGGTATTGGCCTGGCGATTGCCCGCCGCCTCGGCCGTGCCGGGGCACGGGTGCTGTTGACGGCCAGCAGTGCGCGAGTCGAGCAACGGGTCGCGGAGTTATGCGCTGAAGGTATTCAAGCACGTGGTCGCGCTGCTGACCTGACTGATGAACAGCAGGTCGGCGAATTGCTCGACTGGGCGCAGGCGCAGTGGGGGCCGATCGATATTCTGGTGAACAATGCCGGCATGGCCATGCAAGGCAGCCCTGAGCCGTTTGCCGAGTTGGCGAACATGGACCTGGCCACCTGGAATTTGTCCATCGCGCGGAACCTCGGCACGGCGTTTCTGCTCACCCGCGCGGTGCTGCCGGGCATGCGGGCGCGCGGCTACGGGCGCATCGTCAATATCAGCTCGACCACCGGCACCCGTGGCAGCAACCCGGGTGAGGCGGCTTACAGTGCGGCCAAGGCCGGCATGCTCGGCCTGTCCATGGGCCTGGCGCTGGAAGTGGCCAGGCAGGGCATCACGGTCAACAGTGTGGCGCCGGGCTGGATCGCTACCGGTTCGAGCACTGAAGAGGAGCAGCATGCGGCGCAGTACACCCCGCTAGGCCGTGCCGGTCGCCCCGAAGAAGTGACTGCCGCCGTGGCCTTTCTTGCGTCACCGGAAGCCAGTTACATCACTGGTGAAGTGCTGGTGGTGGATGGCGGGAACTGCCTGATCGAAAACAAGGCGCCGTGAACCAGTAGAATTCATTCCGCCGCTCAAGTGCGGCGCTCTTCGTTAGAAGGAATACCCATGCGCAACTGCTCGCTGAGCCTCGCCCAACTCCCCGCGCCACCGCTGCGGGGCTGAATCACCATGGCCGACAATCTGCAGGATCAGCTCTACCAAAAAATTCGTGAAGGCTTGCTGGCCGGGCGCTTCCAGCCTGGCGAGCGCTTGAAAATCCGTGACCTGGCGGCCGAGTGGGGCACCAGTCCGATGCCGGTACGCGCCGCTTTGCAGCGCCTGGTGGCCGAAGGCGCGCTGGAAGGTGAGCCACAGCGCTCGGTGCGGGTGCCGCCGATGACCCGTGAGCGCTACGAGCATATCTTCCAGGTGCGCCTGGGCCTTGAAGGCCTGGCTGTGGAACTGGCCACCCCGCGCCTGACCCCCGCCGATCTGGCCGCGTTGCGTGACTGCGTGGCGCGCATGGATCAGGCCATCGAACAGCGGCAGATCCAGGCGTACCTGAATGCCAACAGCCAGTTTCACCTGCACCTCTACAGCGCTTGCGGTAACCCGGTGTTGCTGCGCAGCATCGAATCGTTGTGGTTGCAGGTCGGGCCCTTTTTCAACCGCCTGTTCACCGGCGCCGACCTGTCGCTGCGGTTGAATGACTTTCATGAAGACGCCTTCACCGCCATCGAGGCGGGCGATGCCAAAGGCGCGCGTCAGGCCATGGAGCAGGACCTGCTCTACTTCGCACGTTTTCTGCTCAACCTGCTCGATCTGGAACAGGGCCAACAGCGTTAGGCTTCTGACAGCGCGATGGTCGACAACTACACTGAGGCGACTCCGATACTGCGGGACAAGGACTTCTTCCCATGCTGGATTACGGCAGCAAGCGTTTTTTGATCGTCGATGACTTTTCCGATTTCCGCAGCTCGCTGAAAGCCATGCTGCGGGACATGGGCGCGCGCGATGTGGACACCGCCGACCGTGGCGAAGAGGCCATCAGCCTGTGCCGCAACAAGCGTTACGACATCATCCTGCACGACTACAACCTCGGTGGCGGCAAGAATGGCCAGCAGGTGCTGGAAGAGCTGATTGCCGGCAAGCTGATCAGCCACCAGTGCATCTTTGTCATGGTCACTGCCGAAAGCAGCCAGGCCATGGTCCTCAGTGCGCTTGAGCATGAGCCGGATGCCTACCTGACCAAACCCTTCAACCGCGCCAGCCTCGATCAGCGGCTGGACAAGCTGGTGGAGCGCAAAACTGCGCTCAAGGGCATTCTCCAGGGCCTCGACAAGCAGGACCCGACCGCCGTGCTGGCTGCCTGCAAGACCCTCAGCCAGCAGGACAAACGCTACCTGCCGCTGTGCCAGCGCTACCAGGCCACGGCGCTGCGCGAGCTGGGCCGGCTGGATGAGCTGGAGCAACTGCTCAATGGCGTATTGGCCGAACGCCCGTTGCCCTGGGCACAGGTGGCGTTGGCCAGCCTGCTGCACAAGCGCGGCGACTTGAGCCGCGCGCAGAGCCTCTACGAAAAGGGTTTGCAGCTGTTTCCGATGATGCCGGCGCTGTATGACGGCCTGGCCGCCGTGCTGCTGGCCCTGGGCGACAGCCAGCGCGCCCAGCAGGCCCTGGAAGATGCCGTTAAGCTCGCGCCGTTGGCGATCCGCAGGCAGATGCAACTGGGCAAGTTGGCTCTCGATAACCAGGACTATGACAGTGCTGGCAAGGCCTACCGCCAAGCCATGGAACAGGGCCGCACCTCGAAATTCAAAAGTCCGGAAAACTACCTTGGTCTGGCCCAGGCGATCACCGCCCAGGCCGGTGATGGCGCGCTCGACAAGCGCTTGCAGATCGAGATCAACCAGGCCCTCGGTGAGCTGGACAAAACCTACAGCAATGACCCCAACGTGCAGCTGCGTTCGCGCCTGGCCATGGCCAGCAGCCTGATGAAATCCGGCGAGCCGAAAAAGGCCGCACAACTTGCCGCCGAAGCGGCCGCCGCGCTGGCCAGCCTACCGCAGCTGTTCGCCGCTGATGCCGCGCTCAGCGTGGCCAGTCAGCTGCGCGCCCTGGGCCAGAGCGAGGCCAGCGACACCCTGCTGAAAACCTGCGTCGAGGCCTATGGCGACGATCCGCAGGTGATGCAGGGCGTGGCCCGACAGACCGATAACAGCGACATTCTTTCCGGCGGCAAGGAAGCCGTCGAGCTCAACCGCCAGGGCGTGCGCTGCTACCAGCAAAAGCAATTCGATGAGGCGCTCAAGCTGTTCCGTCAGGCCTTTGCCTTACAGCCGAAGAACATCAGCATTGCCCTCAACACTGCGCAATCGCTGCTGCAGTCGGCGGGTAGCGAAATAGCCCCGGCCTTGCTGGAGGAATGTCGGCGCTGCCTGGAGATGGCCAGTCACATGCCGGCCACCGATGCCCGGCATGCGCGTTACCTGCAACTGCAGCGGCGGGCGTCCGGTCAATGAGTGAAATTCCCGGTGGGCTGGATTTTTCCACGGTGATCGCCTCTACCGTGCACGACATGAAAAACTCCCTGGCCATGCTTACCCGCGCCCACGCGCAGTGGCAGGCGCAGCTGCCAGCCGAGCAACAAGCGGTGGCCGAGCTGGGCGTGATCGACTACGAGTTTGCCCGCCTCAACGGCATGCTGGTGCAGTTGCTCGGCCTGTATAAGCTCGGCGTCAACCAACTGCCCATGCGTCCCGGTTATCACGAGGTCGAGGATTTTCTCCAGGCCCAGCTGGCCCGCCATTATGAAGTGCTGCAAAGCCGCCAGATCAGCGCCCGCTGTGAAGTGGAAAGCTTCGACCTGATGGGTTTCTTCGATCAGGAACTGCTCGGCTCGGTGGTCGCCAACATCATCACCAACTCCATCCGCTACGCCCACAGCGCTCTGCTGATCAAAGCCTGGGAGGAAAACGGGCAACTGGTGCTGGCGATCTGCGACGACGGCCAGGGCTACCCCGAGGAAATGCTCGATCAGCAATCCAACTACGTCCTCGGCCTCAAACACAGCACCGGCAGCACCGGCCTGGGCCTGTACTTCGCCGGCCGCATCGCCGAACTGCACGAACGCCAAGGCCTGCGCGGGCATATCGAACTGGCCAACGGCGCGCCACTGGGTGGCGGGGTGTTCAGGATTTATCTGCCCTGAGTCGAGCCGTCAGTCGCTGGCGGGCACCTGCTCAGGCCAGGCTGTTCTCGGCAGCCCCAGGTGCGGCAGCCAGTCGGCGGGGTGCTGGGGTACTTTCTGCTCCGGCCAGTTGTGCGGGCCGCAGCGCTTGGCAAAGCTGCGGGCTTGTTTTGACCAGCTACGGTAGGCGTCCTCGCCGGCCAGCCCGGGCGCATTTTCCAAGCGCACCGAGTCGGTTGCGGCGTTGTACAGCTTCTCGGCGCTGTGCAGGCAGTGGGTGTAGGTGCGGTTATCCATGGCCCTGTATGCGGAGGGTTGTTCGCGTAGCCACTCGGTCACGTGCCAGCTTGCGCCTATCAACAGTACCGTGATCGTACAGATGGCCAGCATCATGCCGAACAGCGCGAAGGGAATCAGCGCAACCAATTGCCTGCGTAGTGATTGCGGCAGTTGCCGCCAAATGCCTTGCCAGTTGTTGGCCACCTCTAGTCAGCCACTCAGCTTTCCAGCCAGACGTCACGCACCCAGTGCCAGACCGATTCCCAGCTTTCGTCTTCATTGATTTCGCCGGTTTCCGCTTCCCAGAGCAGTACGGTGCCGTCTTCTTCAACCACGTAGTAGTTGCCGTGGTCTTCGCACAGCGGCACGAACTCGCGCGGTACACCAATGTCCCAGGCGTATGAGGCGACTTCCGGTAGATAGGTGTGGGACTGCGGATCGCTGGCAGTGACGGGTTCCAGTCGGCCGTAAACCACGTCGCTGACCGTCAGGAGGAATTCACGCAAGCCGAAGGGCAGGTGAATAAGGATCTGCTCCTGAATCTCCACTAGGATTTCTTCATCCGGCAGCTCCAGCGGGACGGGCACCGGCTCGTTGAGTTCGCGCAACTGTTCGATGACTTCTTCCACGGGTGTGCCTCTTTTTGCGGGTAATACGGGAGCGTCTTATACCCTAGACGGGTCTAAGCAAAAAGCTGGCAAAGTGCTATCGTCCAGCATAACGGTGTGTCAATTTTAAAACGCCAAAAAATGGTCTTGTTATGAAAAGCCAAGCGCAAGAATCCGAAGACGGTGTACTCAGTGAGGAAGAGCGCCTGCAGTTGCTGACCCGTGCCGGCCAGCGCAATCGCCTGTTCCTCCTGGCGCTGGGCGGGGTGCTGGGCAGTCTGATGCTGCTGTCGGTGGGATTGAATCTCTACGGACTGTTCAGTGCCGGCGATGAGTCGCGGATTCAGGCGCTGGAGCAGCAGGTGCAACGGCTTGAGCAGCAGTTGCAGGTGCAGCAGAGCACGCTGAGCAATCAGGAAGAGTTGCTGGCCAGTCAGCAGGCGTCGCAACTGACCGGGCTGTTCGAGCGGGCGGAAAACCCGGACAGCATCGCGCAGGTGAGCAAGGTGCTGCAGGCCCAGGAACGTGATTATCAGCAGGTGATGCAGGGGCTGAAGGCCGGGATGCGTGATCTGGCCGATATGCTGCCGGGTTCGCGCAGCTGGCTGGCGGATTACAACGAAATGATCGACCGCGCCCAGCTCAATAGCCGCAAGCGCAGCGAGGAAATCCAGGCCTGGAGTGACAAGGCTCGGCAGCCGCCCGGTGCGGCTGTCGACCCAGGTTGAGGCGTTAGCCCATGTGGTAGAACGCCAGCTTGTTGCCATCCAGATCGCGGAAGTAGGCGCCATAGAACCCCGGAATGCGTTCGCCGGGTGCGCCTTCGCAGTGGCCGCCCAGTTCGATGGCTTTGGTGTAGAGCTTGTCCACCCCATCGCGTGAGCCGCCGGGCAGGGCGATCATCTGGCCATTGCCCGGGGTGGGTGCTTGTTTGTCATAGGGCAGGCAGACGGCAAACATCGGTTGCCCCTTGGCGATGCCGTAGAAGGCAATGCGTCCCAGATCCATGACTACCCTGGCACCCAGCTCAGCCAGCAAGGGGGTGTAGAAGGACTTGGCTTTTTCCATGTCAGTGGTGCCAACCGTGGTGTATCCGATCATTGCTCAGGCCTCATGGTGGTTATCCTGAGCAGCAGAGTGCACCTTGGGCGAGGCGCGCGCCAGCCCATGCGTTTGCTGAATGATGGACAAAGAAAACCCGGGACATGCCCGGGTTTTCTTTATTGCAGCAGGTATCAGCCGTTCTGGCGGATACCGGCCACCAGCCACGGCTGGTTATCGCCGACGGCCCGCTCCAGGCGCCAGCTTTCGCTGAACACTTCGCCTTGGTCGAAGCGCGAGGTCTTGGCCACGCCGGTGAAGGTCAGGGTGGCGACGGTCTTGTCGCTGAGGTCATCTACGCCATCCAGCTGCACGTCGAGGTTGTCGACGTAGGTGGACTGGAAGCCATCACCCAGGTCGGCGCGTTCGCGGCGCAGGAAATCCAGCAGCTGCGGGGTGACGAACTCGGCGATCTTGTCCATCTCGTTGGCATCCCAGTGCTGTTGCAGGCTGAGGAAGTGCTCGCGACCGGCGCTGACAAAGCTCTGCTCGTTGAACCAGGCTGGAGCGTTGATCACCGGTTTGATTGCGGCGGCGCTGTTGTTGCCGCCGAAGATCGACGCCGGGGCTGCCGGCATTTCACGCTGCATTGGCGCGCCGTTGGCTGTCGCCGGGCTGGCTTGCTGGCGACGGGCGGCGAGGAAGCGGAACAGCAGGAAAGCGATCAGGCCAAAGATCAGCATGTCCATGATCTGCAGGCCTTCGAAGCCGTCACCCATAAACATCGAGGCCAGCAGGCCACCGGCGGCCAGACCGGCCAATGGGCCCAACCACTTCGAGGCACCGCTGGCTGCTGCAGGCTGACGGCCGGCCGCTGCAGGTGCTGCGCTTTGCTGGGCTGGCGCTTGGCGCGCCTGATGGCTAGGGGCGGAGCCGAAGGATTTGCCGCCGCCCATACGCTTGGCTTCGGCGTCAAAACTCATGGTGGTCAGTCCCAGGCTGAGGAACATGGCCAGGGCGATGCTAAGGAAACGCTGCATGGTTAGCTGTCTCTTGGTGATTGGATCTACGCGCGGCATCTTGCCCGCCACGATCGCTGCTGGCTAGCCATAGAATGTTTCCAGCTTTTGCCCGTGCGCCTGAGTCAGCGGCGCAGTAGAACCAGCAGCGGCCCACAGCGTAACTGCCGGCGCAGCAGGGCGCGGAAGTCGGCGGGGTCTTCCTCGGGTTGGCGCAGCCAGTGGATAAAGCAGCGCAGGTAGACGCCGGTGAGCAGGCTTTCCTCGGCGATGCGGCACAGGTGCAGGGTTTCCCGCTGCGCGGCTTCGCGCCACCACTGCACGGTGCGGCTGATGCGCAGCAGGCCACCCAGCTGCAGGTGGAGATGCCCCGGTTCGAGTTTGTACAGCAGCATCTGCCCGCTGACTGCGCGGTGCGCGGCCAGGCTGTCGAGCCAGGCAATCAGCAGTTCTTCCAGGCGTTTGGCAGGCTCTAAGGTCAGCAGGTCTGCGCCAGTGCCACGCGCCAGCAGGGCCTGGTCGGCGCGGTCGAACCAGGCTTCGACCAGCTGATCCTTGTCGCGGTAATGCGTGGCGATGGCATCCAGGCCTACGCCCAGATCAGCGGCTACATCAAACAGGTGCAGGCGTTCCCAGCCGCAAACATCGGCCAGTCGCAGGGCGCTATCGAGTATCTGTGCGGCGGAGACAGTTGCACGTTTCATTGGCTCACCTCGCCAAGCAGTATGGGCGGCGAGCGCAGTCGGGCCTGCCTGAAACGACAAACGGAACCCGAAGGTTCCGTCTGTGGTGAACGCCGCCGGGGATCAGCGCCAGTTATACAGTTCTTGCTCCGACACCTTGTGCATCTGGCTGACCTGGGCCTGGAAGGCCTGCATCGAAGCCCAGATGCGCCCGTTCAGCTCGCTTTGCGCGGCCAGTTCACCAAGCACCACGGCGGACTCGCGCTGCATGGCGGCCAGCACGTCGTCGGGGAAGCGCTTGAGCAGGGTGCCTTGTTTCTTCAGCTCATCCAGGGCCATGGCGTTGTGGTAGACGTAATCGTCGAGCATGTCCTGGCTGGCGGCGCGCGCCGCTTCCGTGAGGATTGCTTGCAGATCGGCCGGCAGGCTGTCGAGGGCCTTCTGGTTGACCAGCAGCTCCAGCACCGCCTGCGGTTCCTGCCAGCCTGGGTAGTAGTAGAACTTGGCCGCTTTGTGCAGACCGAAAGCCAGGTCGTTGTAAGGGCTGACCCAGTCGGTGGCGTCGATGGCGTTGCTCTGCAGCGAGGTGAACACTTCGCCGCCGGGCAGATTGACGGTGGTGGCGCCGAGTTTGCTCAGCACTTCGCCACCCAGGCCCGGCATGCGGATCTTCAGGCCCTTGAGGTCATCCAGCGAGTTGATTTCCTTGTTGTACCAGCCGCCCATCTGCATGCCGGTGTTTCCCACCACCATGGGTTTTACCCCATAGGGGGCATAGGCTTCGTCCCACAGCGCCTGCCCGCCGCCCTTGCTCAGCCAGGCGTTCATTTCGCTGGTGGACAGGCCGAACGGCACGGCAGTGAAGAACTGCGCCGCTGGCACCTTGCCCTTCCAGTAATAGGCGGCGCCGTGACCCAGCTCGGCGGTGCCGCGCGACACGGCGTCGAACACCTCCAGCGGCGGCACCAGCTCGCCACCGGCATACACCTTGATGGTCAGCCGCCCATTGCTCATGGCCTTGACCCGCTCGGCCAGACGCTCGGCGGCGGTACCCAGGCCGGGGTAGTTCTTCGGCCAGGCGGTCACCATCTTCCAGTGGAAGCTTTCTGCGGCAGGCGTACCTGCGGCTTGCGGTGCAGCAGGCTCTTCCTTGCAACCGCTCAGGCCGATGGCGGCGAGCAGGGCGCTGGCAAGCAGCAGAGGGCGGCGGATCATGGGGGCTCCTTATTATTTGTGTAGACGATCAATCATGCGGGAATGTCCTCAGAATCTGTTTACGATCTCGCGAGCTAGAGTCCTACAAGGCAAAAACAGGCGAGGAAGCGGAGTTTACTGGTGTAAATGAGCATTCCGAGCCTGTTTTTAACGCAGTAGGGCCGACGCGCAGCAGATCGTAGACGGGTTCTCACAGCGCCTGCAGCTTGGCGTAGCTGAGCATCAGCCACTTGCTGCCCTCGTTCTCGAAATTCACCTGCACCCGCGCTTGGGCGCCGGCGCCTTCGAAGTTGAGGATGGTGCCTTCACCGAACAGTGAGTGCTGCACGCGCTGGCCGAGGCTGAAGCCGGTGTCCGGTACGGCGCTGCCGGCGAACAAGCTGTCGCCGCTCATGCTATTGCCGCCCATATTGCGGCTGACCGCGCCGAACGGCCGGCTGACGCTATTGGACAGGCGCACTTCTTGAATCAGTTGCGGCGGAATCTCGCGGACGAAGCGCGACACCTTGTTGTAGGTCTCGTTGCCATACAAACGACGGGTTTCGGCGTAGGTGATCACCAGTTTGCTCATGGCGCGGGTGATGCCGACATAGGCCAGGCGGCGTTCCTCTTCCAGGCGGCCGGGTTCTTCCAGGCTCATCTTGTGCGGGAACAGGCCTTCTTCCATGCCCACCAGAAACACCTGCGGGAACTCCAGGCCCTTGGCGCTGTGCAGGGTCATCAGCTGCACGCTGTCCTCGTTTTCGGCGGCCTGGGTATCGCCGGCCTCCAGCGAGGCGTGTGTGAGGAAGGCCTGCAGCGGGGTCAGCTCGTCGTCTTCGTTGTTCTCGAAGGTGCGCGCGGCGCTGACCAGTTCTTCCAAGTTCTCAATCCGCGCCTGGGCCTTCTCGCCTTTCTCGGCCTGGTGATAGGCAATCAGGCCGCTCTGCTCGATGACGGTCTGGGTCATCAGGTGCAGCGGCATGCTCAGCACTTTCGCCGCGAGGTTTTCGATCAGCTCGATAAACCCGGCCAGGGCACCCGACGCACGGGCCGGTAAGGCCTTGGTGTCAACCATCAGGCGGATGGCTTCCCACATCGATACATCATGGGCGCGGGCATATTCGCGGATGGTTTCGACGCTCTTCTCGCCGATGCCGCGCGCCGGCACGTTGATGATGCGCTCCAGAGCGGCATCGTTGCCACGGCCGTCGAGCAGGCGCAGGTAGGCCATGGCGTTCTTGATTTCCGCGCGGTCGAAGAAGCGCTGGCCACCGTAGATGCGGTAGGGGATCTTCTCGCGCAGCAGCGCTTCTTCCAGCACCCGCGACTGGGCGTTGGAGCGATACAAGATGGCGATTTCGCTGCGCTTGAGGCCGTCCTTGCGCAGGGCATCCTCGATGGTCTCGACGACATAGCGCGCTTCGTCGTGCTCGTTGAACGCCGAATACAGGTTGATCGGCTCGCCATCGCCGTCTTCGGTCCATAGTTCCTTGCCCAGGCGTCCCTGGTTGTTGGCGATCAGCGCGTTGGCGGCCTTGAGGATGCCGGCAGTGGAGCGGTAGTTCTGCTCCAGGCGGATCACTTCGGCATCGCGGAAGTCATCAGAGAACTGCTGGATATTCTCGATCTTCGCGCCGCGCCAGCCGTAGATCGACTGGTCGTCATCGCCGACCACCATCAGGCTGTCGCCGCCCTTGGCCAGCAGGCGTAGCCAGGCGTACTGCACGGCGTTGGTGTCCTGGAATTCGTCGACCAGGATATGCCGGAAGCGCCGCTGGTAATGCTCCAGCAAGCCCGGTTTGTCCCGCCACAAATCGAGGGCGCGCAGCAGCAGCTCGGAGAAGTCGATGACCCCGGCGCGGGCGCAGGCCGCTTCGTAGGCTTCGTAGATCTTCAGCATGGTGGCGAGGAACAGGTCGCCGCCGGGCTGGATGTTCTTCGGGCGCAGGCCTTCATCCTTTTGCCCGTTGATAAACCACTGCGCCTGTTTCGGCGGCCAGCGCTGTTCATCCAGGCCGAGGTCGCGGATCACCCGTTTGACGATGCGCTGCTGGTCGTCGGAATCAAGAATCTGGAAGTTTTCCGCCAGGCCGGCTTCCTGCCAGTGCGCGCGCAGCAGGCGATGAGCCAGGCCGTGGAACGTGCCCACCCACATACCGGTCGGGTTGTGACCGAGCATCTGTTCGATGCGGTGGCGCATTTCGGCGGCGGCCTTGTTGGTGAAGGTCACCGACAGAATGCTGTGCGGCGAGGCGTTCTCGATCTGGATCAACCAGGCGATGCGGTGCACCAGCACGCGGGTTTTTCCGGAGCCGGCACCGGCCAGCACCAGTTGGCGGCCCACGCGCGCGGCGACGGCCTGGCGCTGGGCATCGTTAAGAGAGGCAATCAGGAGTTCGGGGTCATTTTGCATCGCGGCATTCTAGGGGGCTGCGCCAGGCAGGGCAAACCGGCTCGGCACTGGGTTTTACTGGACGACTGGCCAGTCACGCGAGCAGCCCCGGCCAGTGCTGGGCGTACTGATCGAAAGTAAGGCAGGCGAAGTGAGAATTGCAGCACATCCAGCTTGGGCGATGCGTCTAGCTCGCGTATGCTGCGCCGACGTTTAGGCAACCACTTATAAGAAAATCGCCTATGACTTCGACTGCATCTGCTCAGGCAAATGGCCTCAAGCCGACTTCCGGGCGGGAAGTGGCTCAGCTGTTTGCTACCGATATCGCCGCCGAGCGCACCCGCATGCTCTATCAGGGTTCGCAGGTGCCGACCCTGTTCATGCTGCTCAGCGGTGTGGTCTGTGCCTTCCTGCTATGGGGTGCACTGCCATCGGAGCTGCTGGTCAGCTGGTCGATCTGGCTGGTAATCCTTGCCGTGCTGCGCCTGATACAGGTGCTCGCGTTCGAAAAGGCCATGCCCAGTCGCCAGGCCGAAGCGCATTGGCAGCACCTGTTCCTGCTCGGTGCCGGAGCATCCGGGTTGACCCTGGCGTTTGCCGCCATCGCCCTGGTGCCGGCTCATGTGTTCTACCTGCAGGCACTGGTGTACGGCCTGATTGCAGCGGCGATCCTCTCGGCCAGCGTGGCCTACGCCATCAGCTTTACTGCGTTCCTGACCTTCGCCTTGCCCTGCCTGCTGCCCTCGGTGGGTTACCTGCTGCTCAGCGACAGCCCGCTGCAGCAAGGTTGGGGCCTGCTCGGCAGTATTTTGCTGCTGGCTCTGCTGGTGGTGGCTTGGCAGGTCAATCGGCTGGTGCAGCGCAGCCTGCTGCAGCGCTTTCAGAATCAGGCGTTGATCAGCAACCTGGAGTACGCCAAGCAGCAGGCCGAAGGCCTCAACAGCGAACTGGCCCACGAAGTGGAGCAGCGCCGTCGCGCCGAGCGCGAGCTGCGCCAGGCCCATGGCGAGCTGGAAATGCGCGTGGCCGAGCGCACTCTGGAACTGGATGAAACCACCTACGCTCTGAGCAAGAGCCGCGCCCGCCTGACCCTGGCCATCGAGGCCAGCGAGCTGGGCCTGTGGGACTGGGACCTGCAGAGCGACGAGGTGCATCACTCGCGGCTCAAGGAAATCTTCGGCCTGGAACCGCACGAAGTGCAGGTCATGCTGCGCGACCTCAAACCGCGCCTGCACCCGGATGACCTGCCAGTGTTGCGCCGGGCGCTGGTCGAACATATGAAGGGGCGCAGCGACGACTACCAAGTGGAGTACCGCATCAAGCACGCCTTGGGTCATTGGGTGTGGATCGAAGACCGTGGCCGCGCGGTGGAGCGCGCCGCCGATGGCCGGGTGCTGCGCATGCTCGGCACGCGCCGCGACATCAGTGCACGCAAGCTGCTGGAGCAGCAACAGCAACTGGCCGCCACGGTATTTGAGGCGGCCAGTGAGGGCATCGTGATTCTCGACCCGGACTATCGCCTGCTGTCGGTCAACCAGGCTTTCAGCGATGTCACCGGCTATCGCCAGGACGAAGTGGTCGGCAAGAGCGTGATCAGCCTGATCAGCAGTGGCGACAGCCGTCGGCAGTACCAGTTGATTCGCCTGGAGCTGGAAAAGACCGGCTCCTGGCGCGGTGAGTTGATTGAAACGCGCAAGAACGGCGAACTCTACCCTCAGTGGCTGCAATTGAATGTGGTACGCGATTCGCGGGGCAACGTCAGCCATATCGTAGGCTTCTTCGCCGATCTGTCGTCGCGCCGCGAAGCTGAGGAGCGCCTGCGCTACCTCTCGCACTATGACGAACTGACCGGCCTGGCCAACCGCAGCCTGTTCAAGGAGCGCCTGCATGAAGCCAGCCAGCGCGCCCGGCAGAGCAACCGCAGCATCGCCCTGCTGCACGTCGATCTGGACCGTTTCAAGCTGCTCAACGACAGCCTTGGCCATGAAGTGGCCGACCAGCTGTTGCGTCAGGTCAGCCGCCGCCTGACCCAGGCGGTGCCGGAGGCGGATACTCTGGCGCGGTTGTCCGGTGACGAATTTGCCATCCTTATCGATTCCTACGGCAGCCTCTCCAGTCTGGCGCGGCTGGCCAGCCGCCTGCTCAGCAAACTGCGTGTGCCGATGACCGTGGGTGGGCATGAGTTGGTGGTCAGCGCCTCTCTGGGCATCAGCCTGCTGCCGGACAACGCGCGGGAGATTTCCGCGCTGGTCAGCCAGGCCAATATGGCCATGCAACATGCTAAGCACCTGGGCGGTAACACCTTCCAGTTCTTCACCGACAACCTGCAGGCCTGCACCCTGGAGCGTCTGCAACTGGAGAACCAGTTGCGCAAGGGCATCAATGAAGGCCAGCTGGAAGTGTTCTACCAACCCAAGCTGTGCCTGACCAGCGACAGCCTGAATGCCGCCGAAGCGCTGGTGCGCTGGCGGCATCCGGAACTGGGCCTGGTGCCACCGAGCGACTTTATCGGCCTGGCCGAAGAAACCGGGTTGATCGGCGCCATCGGTGAGTTCGTCCTACGTCAGGCCTGCTTACAGGCACGCGCCTGGCAGTTGCAAGGGCTCGCGCAGATTCGCGTGTCGGTCAACCTCTCGGTGCATCAGCTGCGTCAGGGCAACCTGCTCAGCCTGGTGCGCCAGGTGCTCGATGAAACCGGTCTGGCGCCGCAGCTGCTTGAACTGGAGCTGACCGAAAGCCAGCTGCTGGATAACGTCGAAAGCGTGATCAGCACCTTCCAGCAGCTGCGTGAGCTGGGGGTCAAGCTGGCGATCGACGACTTCGGCACTGGTTACTCCTCGCTCAGCTACCTCAAGCGCTTCCCGGTGGATTACGTGAAGATCGACCAGACCTTTATCCGTGACCTCACCCCAGGCAGCGAAGACGCCGCCATCACCCGGGCGATCATCGCCATGGCCCACAGCCTGGAACTCAAGGTGGTGGCCGAGGGCGTGGAAACTCAGGCGCAGATGGATTTCCTCAAGAGCCAGCGCTGCGACGAGATCCAGGGCTACCTGATCAGTAAACCGGTGCCCGCCGAGCAGTTCGTTTTGTTGTTGCGCGAGCAGGTCTGAAGGCCTGTTCTGCCCGCCCTAAGTTGGCTGACGGCAGTGCTGGTTAACCATAGGCTGGGCGTTATTGCCGAGGATTGAACGATGCTGCGCAGCCTGACCCTGCTAACCCTGTTGTGGCTTGCCGGCTGCGTGCAGAACCCTGCCGGCCTGCCGCTCTGGCATGGCGGCGCCATGCCGCCGCCGAGCCTGCAATATCTGGGTGTGGGAGGTTACCTGTTGCGCTGGCAAGGCGAGGCACTGCTGTTCGCGCCATCCTTCAGCAACCCCGCCAGCCTCGGTCAGCCGCCGCTGCTGGTAGCCGCCGACACCCAGAAAATCGATCAACTGATGCCGTCGGCCGCCGATGTCAGCATGCTGCTGGTTGGCCATGCGCACTACGATCACCTGCTTGATGTGCCGCATATCCTGCAAAAACACAGCCCCAAGGCTCAGGTCTATGGTTCCAGGACCATGGGCCATATCCTCGCTGCCGCCATTGCCCGCTCTCGCATTGTCGATGCCGAAAGTCAGATGGCGGTGGGTGCGACACCCGGCCAGTGGTTTTATTCACCCGAGCGCAACATCCGCGCCATGGCGATCAAGAGCGAGCATGCGCCGCACCTGTTCGGCATCAAGCTGTTGACCGGTGACTATCAGGAAGACCTGAGTGAGTTGCCACGCAGCACCTTCGGCTGGAAGGAGGGGCAGACGCTGGCCTGGCTGGTGGACCTGCTGGATCAGCAGGGTCGGCCGGTGTACCGCATCCATTATCAGGATGCTGCCAGCACTCCGCCCCTGGGGCTGCCGCCGCAGCTGTCGGACAGCAAGCGGGTGGATGTGGCGGTGCTCTGTGTCGGTGCCTGGAACCAGGCGGCGGCCTATCCTCAGGTGCTGTTGCAACGCGTGCAGCCACGCCTGGCGGTGCTCGGCCACTGGGAGGATTTCTTCGGCGGCGATCCGCGCCAGCCTCAGGGCCTGCGTTTGCAGGACATTCGCGGCATGGTGGCGCAGACCCGCGCCAACCTGCCTGCCGATGGCCAGCTGAAATTACCGGTGCCTTTCGCCTTTTTACCGCTTCCTGCGCCCGCGCCTTAACGCGCGGTCCAGCTCGCCTCTGCGCGAGAACTGGCCGTTGTCGCACTTGTCCAAGTGCCTGCTCAGCCGCTACTGTCGCCGCCTGTTCGCTGTGAGAACTCGCGATGTCGCCTTCCGCCCAACGTCCAGGCAATGCCACGCTGATCCTGCTGGCCTCGCTGTACTGTGCCCAGGGTCTGCCCTCCGGGTTGCTGGCCCATTCGCTGCCGGTATTGTTGCGCCAGCATGGTGTCGATCTGGCGCTGATTGGCCTGCTTAAACTGCTCGCACTGCCCTGGCTGCTGAAAGTGCTCTGGGCACCCTGGGTGGATCGCCTGGCATCACCGCGTCTGGGCCACCACCGTGGTTGGATTCTGCCGTTGCAGATGGGTGTTACCGGGGTAGTCGCCGCCTTGGCGCTGATGAATCCCGAGCGTCTGTTCGACAGCCATTTCCTGTTGCTGATCGGCCTGTTGCTGCTGGTCAACCTGGCGGCTTCGACCCAGGACATTGCCACCGATGGCCTGGTCGTGCGCCTGCTGCCGGAGCGTTGGCGCGGCCTGGGCAACAGCTTGCAGGTGGGTGGCTACAAGGTCGGCATGCTGGTCAGCGGCAGCGGCCTGTTGTTGGCCATGGATGCCCTGGGCTGGCACCTCAGCCTGGCGCTGGTGGCGGGACTGCTGGTGCTGATGACGCTGCCGATCTGGCGCTTCAATGAACGGCGTGAGCTGCCATTCCAGCCGGCCCAGGCCGAACCCGCAGGGCCGGGGTTGTTGCTGCGGCATTACCGGGGGTTGCTGATGCAGCCCGGCATGTTGCTCTGGTTGGCGGTGCTGCTGAGCTTCAAGCTGGGCGATGCGCTGGGCTCGCCGATGATCAAGCCGATGCTGGTGGACCAGGGTTGGAGCAATGCCGAGCTGGGCCAGCTGACCCTGATCAGCAGCCTGGCCGGAATCGGCGGGGCGTTACTGGGCGGCTTGTTGTATGCGCGCATTGGTGCGCTGCGGGCGTTGTTGCTGTTTGGTCTGTTGCAGGCCAGCGGCATTGCGGCCATGGCAGTGCTGGTCAATGCCGGCGGCAGCATCGGCCTGGTGTATCTGGTGGCGTTGTTCGAGCAAACCGCCGATGGCATGTCCACGGTGGCGCTGTTTGCCGTGATGATGCGTCAGTGCCGCCCCGAACATGAGGGCGCGGACTTTACCCTGCAGGCCAGCGTGCAACTGCTGTTGGCGGGGCTGGTGGGTGCGACCAGCGGATTGTTGGCCACGTGGCTGGGCTATCAGGCGCTGTTTGTCGGGGCAGGCAGTCTCGGTGTGCTGGCGCTGCTGGTGGTGCTGTCGTACTTCCGGCGCTACGGGCAGTTGAAGTAACCGCCTGCTAGAGTGGAACAGGCTTGCTTGTTCTGCCTGGGGTGACTGCCATGTCTGTTGCGCGCGCGCTGAGCCTGCTTCTGCTGATGGCATTGCCGACGAGCCAGGCGGCTCAGGCCGATGCCTTTATGGTCTTCGGCGCGCATGATGGTTTCCCCAAGTATTACGAGGAAAATGGTGAGGCCAAAGGCATCGTGGTGGATATCAGCCGCCAATGCCTGAATGAAATGCAGGTACCCTACCGCATCCGCCTGATGCCCTGGATGCGTGCCTATACCATGGCCCAGCGTGGCGAGGGCGGGGTGATCGGCCTGTCGATGAGTGACGAGCGCCTGACCCTGTTCGATTTTTCCGAGCCGATCTTTACCGAGCGTATCGTGCTGGTGGTCAAGCAGGGCCGTGAATTTCCCTTCCAGCAGGTGACAGACCTGCGCGACAAGTTGATTGGCGCCAGCATTGGCGCCAGCTATGGCAATGTTTTTGATGCGGCGGTGGCCGATGGCACGCTGACCATTGTCGGCTTCAACGACACCCGCAACGGCCTGGCCATGCTGATGCGCGAGCGTATCGACGCGATACTGCTGGGCTCCAGCGTCGATCTGCAGCGTCTTGTTCGCGACAATCCGGACCTGCAGGGCGCGACCTTCGTTACCTTGCCGGTTGCGTTCAAAACAGACAGCAAGTACCTGGGCATTTCCATCAGCCTGAAAATGCGCTGGTTTGTGCAGCAGTTCAATCAGTGTCTGGAGCGGGGCTACAAATCAGGCGCGTTCGACTCGATCATCTACCAGTACAGCAACTGACTTTTGATAGTTGGGGCGGCCGGATCGGGCCGTTGGCGTTTCCTCTGTTCCCAACCGCCGGGCAGCGCTTGCTGGATGTGCCGGTGCTGAGCGTCTAACCCAATCAAAGATGGCTGCCTTTGCCCGCGCGGCGCGCAATCCTGACGATCTGCATGGATTGAATGGAGGTTGCGTATGCCCAAACCCGCGAGCCTGAGTGTCGGCCTGCGCCTGCTGTTGGCGTCCCAGGCCATGGCCCCGTTAAGCGTCAAGCTGGGCCTGGTCCAGCAACTGGGGGCCGAGAAGGCCGCGTTGCTGGCGCCGCATATGCCGCCCGGGCAATTGCGCGAGCTGATCATGGCCATGCCCATCGAGTTTGCCGCAGCGGTGACGGTGCACCTCGATCCACGGCTGATTCTCGACACCTACCTGAGCCTGCCAGACAGCCTGCACCTGGAGGTGGCTCGCCAGCTCTGCGCCGACGGTGCTTTTGCCACGGCAGCGCGCTATGCCGAGTGCCTGTCGGCCAAGCAGATCAAGGTGCTGATCTACGGCATCAACGATGTTGACCATGTGCTGCAGATCGCCCGGCATATCGTCGACATGCCGCTGATCAGCGAGAGCCTGCGCAGTTTCTCCACCGGTTATTTGTGCAAGCTCACCGAAGCGGCGGTGGCCGACCGCAACCTGCCGGTGGCCGCGCAGGTACTTGGTGGCCTGTCATTGGCGCGGCAGGCTGACGTCTGTGCTGGCTTGCAGCCGAGCACGTTGCGGCAACTGCTGCCGCTGCTGCTGTTGATCAGCGGCGAGGGCCTGCGCAAGCAGTTGCCGGAGGCGGTGTTGGAGTTGTTTGAAAAACAGCTGGCCTAGCCGCCGGGCTACTCCATCCACTGCCGTTCGTGGCGCTCCAGCAGGTTACCGGCCTGCTCCGGGCCATCGCTGCCGGCCGGGTAGGGGCGTGGGCTCTGGTAGTGCTGGTGCCAGCCCTTGATGATCGGGTCGACCCAGTTCCAGGCGGCTTCCACCTCATCGCGGCGCATAAACAGCGTCGAATCGCCCTCAATTACATCCAGCAACAGGCGTTCGTAGGCATCCCAGCGGCGCTGTTTGTGGAAGGCGTCCGCCAGGTTGAGGTCGAGTTCCACCGGTTGCAGGTGCATACCCTTGCCGGGGCTTTTGCCCATCAGTTGCAGGCTGATGCGCTCTTCCGGCTGTAGACGGATCAGCAGGCGGTTGGCTTCGCCGCCGCCGAACAGCTGGTGTGGCACCGGCTTGAACTGGATGAGGATTTCCGAAGTCTTGCGCGCCAGGCGCTTGCCGGTGCGCAGGTAGAACGGCACGCCGGCCCAGCGCCAGTTGTCGATCTCGGCCTGCACGGCGACAAAGGTTTCCGTATCGCTGTCGTTGTCCACGTTCTTTTCGAAGTAGTAGGCCGGCACTTCCTGGCCGCCTATCTTGCCGGCGGCGTACTGGCCGCGCACGGTCTTGTCCTGCACATCCAGGCCGGTAATGGGCTTGAGCGTTTCGAGGATTTTCACCTTCTCGTTACGCACGGCCTCGGCATCGAAGCGCACCGGCGCTTCCATTGCCACCAGGCAGAGCAACTGCAGCAGGTGGTTCTGGATCATGTCGCGCATGGCCCCGGCTTTTTCGTAGTAGGCGCCGCGGTTTTCCACGCCGAGGGTTTCGCACACGCTGATCTGCACGTGGTCGATATGCCCGGCGCGCCACACCGGTTCGAACAGGGCGTTGGCAAAGCGCAGCGCCATCAGGTTCTGCACGGTTTCCTTGCCCAGGTAGTGGTCGATGCGGAACACCCGCGACTCATCGAACACCGCACCGATGGCGGCATTGATCGCCTGGGCCGACTCCAGGGAGTGACCAATCGGCTTTTCCAGCACGATGCGCGCCTTGGGGCCGGCCAGGCTGGCGATCTTCAGGTGCGAGGCGATGTCTTCGAACAGATCTGGCGCAGTGGCCAAGTAATAGATGCGCACGCGCTCGGGGTCGTCGCCCAGGCGTTTGCCCAGGCGGCCGAAGTCGGCGCTCTGGCTGGCGTCCATGGCGAAGTAGTCGAGGCGCGCGGCGAAGCTGGCCCAGGTGTCGTTGGCAAAGTCGCTGCGCGCTACCTGGGCGCGGCAGTGGCGTTCGGCCAGGGCTTGAAAGGCGCTGCGGGCCAAGTTGCTGCGGGCCAGGGCGAGGATGCGCGTGTCGTCATGCAGACGACCGGCGCGATGCAGGTGGTAGAGCGCTGGCAGCAGTTTATGCAGGGCCAGGTCGCCGGTGCCGCCAAACACCAGCATGTCGCAGGGAATGCTCAAGGTGGGAACTCCGACTCTGTTTGGTCGTGCGGGGGCGGCGGCCATGTAGTATAACTACAAGGTCACTACAACCCGTCGTGCGCCGATCATAACCGAGTCATGCTTGTGAATGCGGCGTGCTTGATGGATTCGTTAGCCAAATGTCGAGCCTAAACCTGTGAACCTGTTGCAGCACATTGCCCAGTCGCGCCCCCTGTTACGCAAGTCCGAACTGAAGGTGGCGGATCACGTTCTGCTCGATCCGGCCTCGGTGATGCACAGCTCCATGGCCGAACTGGCCCACAGCGTCGGCATCAGTGAGCCGACTATCGTGCGTTTCTGCCGGGCGATTGGCTGCAGCGGTTTTCAGGACCTCAAGCTCAAGCTGGCGCAAAGTCTGGCGGCCGGTGCCAGCTTTGGCCAGTTCGCCATTCATGAAGACGATTCGGTGGCGGACTTCAGCCTGAAGATTTTCGATACCACCCTGCATACCCTGATCGAGGTGCGCGAGAAGCTCGACACCCAGGCTCTGCAACAGGCCATCGCCGCCATCGCCAATGCCCAGCGCGTGGAGTTCTATGGCTTTGGTGCGTCCGGTGCGGTGGCGGCGGATGCCCAGCACAAATTTTTCCGGTTGCTGCTGACGGCGGCGGCCTATTCCGACCCGCACATGCAGGCGATGAGCGCGGTGACCCTGAAGCCCACCGATGTGGCCATCTGCATCTCGCAGTCCGGGCGCTCCAAGGACCTGCTGATCACCGCCAATCTGGTGCGTGAGGCCGGCGCAACGCTGATCACCCTGTGCCCCAGCCAGACCCCGCTGGCAGATCTGGCCACAGTCAACCTGGCCATCGACGTGCAGGAAGACACCGAGATATACACCCCGCTGACCTCGCGCATCGCTCATCTGGTGGTGATCGACGTGCTCGCCATGGGCGTGGCCATGGCCCGTGGCCCGGGGCTGGTCAACCACCTCAAGAGCGTCAAGCGCAGTCTGCGCAGCCTGCGTCTGTCGCCCAAGGCGCACAAGAACAGCGACGACTGATTTCATCGTCGCGTTATTGTCCGGCCATCAAAGCGTCATCTAGGCAGCCGAAGCTGGTACTCCCTTATTCAGCCTGGGAGTTGCCCCTATGTCTGGCTATCTGGATCACGCGCAGTCGCATGAAAGCACCGACAGCAAAACCCGGCGCAAGCTGCTCGACCAGCGGCGCATGGAATACCGCCGCGCCATAGAAAGCTACGCCGAACAGCGTCAGTTGCAGCAACAGCTGGCCGATTACCCAGAACTGATTGCGCTCAACTACCTGGCGGGCAAGCAGGCGCTGGCGCCGCAAAGCGCTCAGCGAGGGCGTTGATCAGGCTGCGTTGATCGCGCACGAAGGCAAAGAACGCCTGGGCCACCGGCGACAGGTATTTGCCCCGTGGGTGAACCAGGCACCAGCTGCGCAGCAGCGGTAGTTCAGCCACCGGCAGTTCGCGCAACACGCCGAGGTCCAGCTCGCGGCGCACGGCGTGACGTGGCAGCAGCGCCACGCCGAGGCCAGCGAGCACCCCTTCACGCTGACTTTCCAGTGAGCCGACTTCCAGGCTGTGGGCAAAGTGTGCCCGTTTGAGGTGGAAATATTCCTCGCAGGCCTGGCGCGTGCCGGAGCCGGGCTCGCGAGTCAGCAGTGGAAAGGCCGTGAGGTCCTGCAGGTTCAGCTGGGTGTGCTGACACAGCGGGTGGTCGGGTGGGGCGACGGCGATGATCGGGTTATTAAGGAAGGGCAAAAACTCCAGGTTCATGTCGGTGGGCACCCGCGACATGATCAGCAGGTCATCGCGGTTGGCGTTCAGGCGCTTGACTGCCTGGTTGTGGTTGGTCACCACCAGCTGCAAGTTGACTTCCGGGTATTCGCGGCGAAAGGCGGCGAACAGGTGGGGTATGAAGTACTTCACGCTGGACTCCACCGCCAGCGCAAGTTGCCCTTGCAGTGAGCCTTGCAGGTCGGCCAGTTGCATGTCGAGGCTTTCCAGGCGGCCGAAAATATCCGCGCTGGCCAGCTGCAAGGCTTCGGCGGCTTCGGTCAGGTAAAGCTTCTTGCCGACGTAATCGAACAGCGGTTGGCCGAGCAGCTCTTCGAGTTGGCGAATCTGCAGGCTGACAGCGGGCTGGGTCAGTGCCATTTCCTCGGCCGCTCGGCTGTAAGAGAGGTTGGTGCACACCGAGCGGAACACCTGAAGCTGACGAAGTGTCATGCGCATCAATGACTTACGCACGTTTATGACCTCTATGGCTGGGCTTCTGAGGTTTAACTATAAGTCTTAGCTAATACTAAACCCAATAAATATTGATTTTGGTTAATCGCTAAGCCGGCGTAGCTTAAATGCATGACCGCTCGTGCTGCTGCGGTCACACGTCGACCGTTTTTTCCGGTTGCCTGTTCACGTGATCGAGGATGCTGGCTCGTGATCAAGAAAATCCTGATAGCCAACCGCGGTGAGATTGCCGTACGCATTGTGCGGGCCTGTGCCGAAATGGGCATCCGCTCGGTGGCGGTGTATTCCGATGCCGACCGGCAGGCACTGCACGTCAAGCGTGCGGATGAAGCTCACAGCATCGGTGAAGAGCCGCTGGCCGGTTATCTGAACCCGCGCAAGCTGGTCAATCTGGCGGTGGAAACCGGTTGCGATGCACTGCACCCCGGTTATGGCTTCCTTTCGGAAAACGCTGAGCTGGCGGAAATCTGCGCCGAACGCGGGATCAAATTTATCGGCCCGAGCGCTGAGGTCATCCGCCGCATGGGCGACAAGACCGAAGCCCGGCGCAGCATGATCAAGGCCGGTGTACCGGTTACCCCTGGCACTGAAGGCAACGTTGCCGACCTGGCTGAAGCGCTGCGCGAGGGCGACCGCATCGGTTACCCGGTGATGCTCAAGGCCACCAGCGGTGGCGGCGGTCGTGGTATCCGTCGCTGCAACTCGCGCGCCGAGCTGGAAGCAGCCTACCCGCGGGTAATCTCCGAGGCGACCAAGGCCTTTGGCAGCGCGGAAGTGTTCCTGGAAAAATGCATCGTCAACCCCAAGCACATCGAGGCGCAGATCCTCGCCGACAGCTTCGGCAACACCGTGCACCTGTATGAGCGCGACTGCTCGATCCAGCGGCGTAACCAGAAGCTCATCGAAATTGCCCCCAGCCCGCAGCTGACCCCCGAGCAGCGCGCCTATATCGGCGACCTGGCCGTGCGTGCGGCCAAAGCCGTGGGTTATGAGAACGCCGGCACTGTGGAGTTCCTGCTCGCCGAGGGCGAGGTGTACTTCATGGAGATGAACACCCGGGTGCAGGTGGAGCACACCATCACCGAAGAAATCACCGGCATCGATATTGTCCGCGAGCAGATTCGTATCGCCTCGGGCCTGGAGCTGTCGATCAAGCAGGATGACATCATCCACCGCGGCTTTGCCCTGCAGTTCCGCATCAACGCCGAAGACCCGAAGAACAACTTCCTCCCCAGCTTCGGCAAGATCACCCGTTACTACGCCCCCGGCGGCCCCGGCGTGCGCACCGACACGGCGATCTACACCGGTTACACCATTCCGCCGTATTACGACTCCATGTGCCTGAAGCTGATCGTCTGGGCGCTGACCTGGGAAGAAGCCCTGGCCCGTGGCCTGCGGGCCCTGGATGACATGCGTGTGCAGGGGGTGAAGACCACCGCTGCCTACTACCAGGAAATCCTGCGCAACCCGGAGTTTCGCAGCGGCCAGTTCAACACCAGTTTCGTCGAGGCGCACCCGGAGCTGACCGAGTACTCGATCAAGCGCAACCCGTCGCACCTGGCCATCGCCATCGCCACCGCCATTGCTGCCCACGCCGGCCTGTAGGGGAAGGAATCAGATCATGAGTAAAAAAATTACCGTCACCGATACCATCCTGCGCGATGCCCATCAGTCGATCATCGCCACGCGCATGCGCCTGGACGACATGTTGCCGATCTGCGCCAAGCTCGATCAGGTTGGCTACTGGTCGCTGGAAGTCTGGGGCGGCGCGACCTTCGACGCCTGTGTACGCTTCCTCAAGGAAGACCCGTGGGAGCGTCTGCGCAAACTCAAGGCCGGTCTGCCCAACACTCGTCTGCAAATGCTCCTGCGCGGGCAGAACCTGCTTGGCTACCGCCACTACAGCGACGATGTGGTGCGCGCTTTCGTGGCCAAGGCGGCGGTCAATGGCATCGACGTGTTCCGCATCTTCGATGCGATGAACGACGTGCGTAACCTGCGGGTGTCCATCGAGGCTGTGAAAGCCGCCGGCAAGCATGCTCAGGGCACCCTCAGCTACACCACCAGCCCGGTGCACACCGTCGAGGCGTTCGTGAAGCAGGCCAAGGCCATGCAGGCCATGGGCATCGACTCCATCGCGATCAAGGACATGGCTGGCCTGCTGACGCCGTACGCCACGGCTGAACTGGTCAAGGCATTGAAAGCGGAAGTGGATCTGCCGGTGTTTATCCACAGCCACGACACCGCTGGCATGGGCTCGATGTGCCAGCTCAAGGCGATCGAGGCCGGTGCCGACCATATCGACACCGCCATCTCCAGCTTCGCTTGGGGCACCAGCCACCCCGGCACCGAGTCGATGGTCGCGGCGCTCAAGGGCAGCCCCTACGACACCGGCCTGGATCTGGCGCTGATTCAGGAGATCGGCCTGTACTTCCATGCCGTGCGCAAGAAGTACCACCAGTTCGAAAGTGAGTTCACTGCCGTGGACACCCGCGTGCAGGTCAATCAGGTGCCAGGCGGGATGATGTCCAACCTGGCCAACCAGCTCAAAGAGCAGGGCGCTTTGCACCGCATCAATGAGGTGTTTGCAGAAATCCCACGGGTGCGCGAAGACCTCGGTTTCCCGCCGCTGGTGACCCCGACCTCGCAGATTGTCGGCACCCAGGCGGTGTTCAACGTACTCGCTGGCGAGCGCTACAAGACCATCACCAACGAAGTGAAGCTTTACCTGCAGGGCCGTTACGGCACCGCGCCGGGCAAGGTCAATGAGCAGCTGCGCAAGCAGGCGATTGGCAGCGAAGAAGTCATCGAAGTGCGCCCGGCCGATCTGCTCAAGCCGGAAATGGCCAAGCTGCGTGAGGAAATCGGTGCCCTGGCCAAGTCCGAAGAGGACGTGCTGACCTACGCCATGTTCCCGGATATCGGCCGCAAGTTCCTTGAAGAACGCGCTGCCGGCACCTTGACCCCGGAAGTGCTGCTGCCCATTCCCGAAGCCGGCGGCGTGGCCCCGGCCGGTGGTGAAGGCGTGCCGACCGAGTTTGTGGTGGACGTGCATGGCGAAAGCTACCGCGTCGACATCACCGGCGTGGGCGTGAAGAGCGATGGCAAGCGCCACTTCTACCTGTCCATCGACGGCATGCCGGAAGAGGTGGTGTTCGAGCCGCTGAATGATTTCGTCGCGGGGAGCTCAGGCAAGCGCAAGCAGGCCAGCGCGCCAGGTGATGTCAGCACCAGCATGCCGGGCAACATCGTTGATGTGCTGGTCAAGGTCGGCGACACGGTTAAAGCCGGTCAGGCCGTGCTGATCAGCGAAGCGATGAAAATGGAAACCGAAGTGCAGGCGCCGATTGCCGGCACCGTGACGGCGGTGCATGTGGTCAAGGGCGACCGGGTCAACCCGGGTGACGTACTGGTGGAAATCGAAGGTTAACCTCGGAAGCCCCGGCTGTTTGAACAGGCATTTGAACGGCTTTTTTTGGGGCTTCTTTTTACACCGCCGGCGCGGCTCAGTCGTCGCGCCAGCATGGGTTTTTAGGCCCAGTGCCTGAGTCCCCCAGGAGCCTTACGGCTCCTTTTTTTCGGTTATGCCCCGCTGCGCAGGGGCCTGCTGTTCTCAGCAGGAGACTGGGCAAAACTGCGGGTATCAGCACAACGCGTGGTGGGGGCATGACCTTTTATTCGAGCAGGTGGTGACGCGGCAGGCGTCTTAATGGCAGTTCAATACAGGAGCAATGCGCGGTGAGCCTGGATCCGGTGGTGCTGTTCTTTGTCTTCGGCCTGTTGGCCGGGTTGCTGAAAAGCGAGTTGAAGCTGCCGCCCGCGTTGTATGAAACGTTGTCGATTATTCTGCTGCTGGCGATTGGTCTGCACGGCGGCGTGGAGCTGGCCGAACAAGCCAGCTGGCAGTTGCTTGGCCAGGCGGCCTGGGTGCTGGGTCTGGGGGTGACGTTGCCATTGCTGGCCTTTGCCGTGCTGCGTGGTCTGGGCCTTGACCGGGTTAACGCCGCCGCAGTGGCCGCGCACTACGGTTCGGTCAGCGCCGGGACCTTCGCCGTGGTGGTGGCTTATATGCTGGCCAAGGGCATCGAGTTCGAGAGCTACATGCCACTGTTTGTCGCCATCCTGGAAATCCCGGCGATTCTGGTCGGCATCCTGCTGGCCAAGGGCATTGCCCGTGAAACCGACTGGGGCGAGCTGGGCCGGGAAATCTTTCTCGGCAAGAGCATCATGCTGCTGCTCGGCGGCCTGATCATCGGTGCGATTGCCGGCAAGGAGGCGATCAAACCGCTGGAGCCGTTCTACACCAGCATGTTCAAACCGGTGCTGGCGCTGTTCCTGCTGGAAATGGGCCTGATCGCCTCCGGCCAGCTGGGCTCGCTCAGGCAGTTCGGCTTGCGCCTGCTCGGCTTTGCCCTGCTGATGCCGTTGTGCGGTGCGTTGATCGGCGCGCTGCTGGGCCGTTTCCTGGGTCTGAGCCTGGGCGGCACCGCGGTGTTGGCCACGCTGGCGGCGTCGGCGTCTTATATCGCCGTGCCGGCGGCTTTACGTCTGGCCTTGCCCGAGGCCAACCCGTCGCTGTCGCTGACGGCGTCGCTGGGCATCACCTTTCCCTTCAATATCATCGTCGGCATCCCGTTGTACCTGATGCTGGCCGAACAGCTGATCGCCTGGGGGCTCTAGATGGACGCGCATATCCGCACCCTGCTTACCGTGATTTGCGAAGCGGCGCTGGAGAAAAAGTTGGTGGCTGACCTGGAACAGCTCGGCGCGCCGGGCTGGACCATCTCCGATGCCCGTGGCCGCGGCGGCCGCGGCGTGCGCAGCGCCGGCTGGGACACCGAAGGCAATATCCGCGTGGAGATCATCTGCACCCGCGATGTCGCCGAGCGCATCGCAGGCCATCTGCAGGCGCGCTACTACGCCAACTACGCCATGGTCTGCTACCTGGCCCAGGTGGAAGTGCTGCGCGCGGAAAAGTTCTAGGCGTGTGATTAGCGCCGCCAGGCAAGCGTCTATCTGCCATCGTCCGAGGCGCGCTCGGACCTTGTGGCGAGCCTGAGCATGCAAGCGCTGTTGAATGAAATTCTGGAGCAAGTCCGTCCGCTGATCGGCCAGGGCAAGGTGGCCGATTACATCCCGGCGCTGGCCGATGTGCCGGCCAACCAGTTGGGCATTGCGGTGTACAGCAATGACGGCGAACTGTCCTGCGCCGGTGATGCGCATACGCCGTTCTCGGTGCAGAGCATTTCCAAGGTGTTCAGTCTGGTGCAGGCCATCGAGCATTCCGGCGAGGCGATCTGGCAGCGTCTCGGCCATGAGCCGTCCGGCCAGCCGTTCAACTCGCTGGTGCAGCTGGAGTTCGAGCGCGGCAAGCCGCGCAATCCGTTTATCAATGCCGGTGCCCTGGTGATCTGCGACATCAATCAGTCGCGCTTTGCCGCGCCGGTGCTGTCGATGCGCGACTTCGTGCGGCGCCTGGCCGGCAACCCCGAGGTGCTGGTGGATCGACGCGTGGCTGAGTCGGAATACCAGCACCGCGCGCGCAATGCGGCTGCGGCTTACCTGATGCAGTCCTTCGGCAATTTCCACAACGATGTCGAGGCGGTTTTGCGCAGCTATTTCAGCTACTGCGCGCTGCGGATGAGCTGCGTCGACCTGGCACGGGCCTTCTGCTTTCTGGCCAACGATGGCTTCTGCAAGCACAGCGGCCAGCAGATTCTCAGTGCGCGGCAGAGCAAGCAGGTCAACGCGATCATGGCCACCAGCGGCCTGTATGACGAGGCGGGCAACTTCGCCTACCGCGTCGGCTTGCCGGGCAAGAGCGGGGTTGGCGGCGGTATCGTCGCCGTGGTGCCGGGGCGTTTCAGCGTGTGCGTGTGGTCGCCGGAGTTGAACGCTGCTGGCAACTCCCTGGCCGGGATCAAGGCCCTGGAGCTGCTGAGCGAGCGGATTGGCTGGTCGGTGTTCTGACGGTGCCGCGCCTATCGCGGCTATGATGGATCAATCGGCCATTGGCTCGGCTGATTCATCAGGTGCCGGTGCCTCTTGCTGCGGTGCTTTCTCGGTTTTTTCGCAGATGCCATTGGCGCCCTGCTTACCGGTGTAGGACACCGTTGGCGCGCCTGCAGCATTCAGGCTGATGGACAGGGTTACTCCCTCGCCCTTGGCCTCGAAGAATTGCTCGCTGAGCTTGTGCAGGACGATCTTTTTGTCGTTGATATACACCGGGCCACCGGCCTCGGCGCGTACGCTGAGGTCGGTTGGGCAGGTGACCTCGAAGGCCGGCAGGTTGGCGGCATGGGTCATGCCGCTGACGGTTAACAGGGCGAAAAGGCTGGGCAGTCTGTTCATGCTGTGGCTCCAGGCAGGGCGGTGGATCAGGCCGTCGCCGTTAGCGGCGGCCTGAACACTCAACTAAGCAGCCGTCTGTGGCCCTGTCCAGCCGTTGCGGGGTTGGCCCGATCAGCTGCCTGGCCCGCTATCACCCGGCAATCAGCTCTTTGGCCGCCTGGCGGTGATCGGCGATCAGCTTGGCTACATCCAGACCTTCGATCTGTCCGTCGATGACTCGCCACTGGCCACCGATCATCATCCGGTCGGCCTTGTCGGCACCGCACAGCAGCAGCGCGGAAATCGGGTCGTGGCTGCCGGAGAAACGCAGCTCGTCGAGCTTGAAGAAGGCCAGGTCGGCTTGCTTGCCCACGGCCAGTTCGCCGATATCTGTGCGCCCCAGCAGCTTGGCCGAGCCTTTGCTGGCCCAGCCGAGGGCCAGTTCCGGGGTGATTTTCTCGGCACCGTAGCGCAGGCGCTGGATATACAGGGCCTGACGCGCCTCGAGGATCATGTTCGAGCCGTCGTTGGAGGCCGAGCCGTCTACACCGATGCCGATTGGCGCGCCCGCAGCTTCCAGGTCGAGGGTCGGGCAGATGCCGGAGGCCAGGCGCATGTTCGAGCTTGGGCAATGGCAGATGCCGGTGCCGGCTGCACCCAGGCGGGCGATTTCATCCGGGTTGAAGTGGATGCCGTGGGCCAGCCAGGTGCGTGGACCGAGCCAGCCGACGCTGTCCAGATAATCCACGGTGCGCAGGCCGAAGCGTTGCAGGCAGAAATCTTCTTCGTCGAGGGTTTCCGCCAGGTGGGTGTGCAGGCGCACGTCCAGCTCCTCGGCCAGCTCGGCGCTCTGGCGCATGATTTCCTGGGTCACCGAGAACGGTGAGCAGGGCGCGAGGGCGATCTGGATCTGCGCGCCGTCGCCGCGCTGGTGGTAGTCGTGGATCAGGCGTTGGCTGTCGGCCAGGATCACTTCACCCTCCTGCACCGTCTGCTGCGGCGGCAGGCCGCCATCGGCTTCGCCCAGGCTCATCGAACCCCGGGTGAGCATGGCGCGCATGCCCAGTTCGCGCACGGCTTCAACCTGCACGTCGATGGCGTTTTCCAGACCACCGGGGAACAGGTAATGGTGATCCGCCGCCGTGCTGCAACCGGACAGCAGCAGTTCGGCCAGGGCCACTTTACTGGCCAGGGCGAGTTTCTCGGGGGTCAGGCGGGCCCACACCGGGTAGAGGGTTTTCAGCCAGGGGAACAGCGGCTGGTTGACCACCGGGCCCCAGGCGCGGGTGAGGGTTTGATAGAAGTGGTGGTGGGTGTTGATCAGGCCCGGCAGCACCACATGCTCACGGGCATCGAAGGTGCGGTTGCAGGGTTGGCTCGGCTGTTGGCCGGCCTTGAGCAGCTCGACGATTACACCGTCTTCAATCACCAGGCCGCCGGCGGCGTCGAGAGTATTGGCAGTGAAGATGGCGAGGGGGTTCTTGATCCAGATACGTGTAGCAGCCATTGAGTTGGCTCCTCTGAAGGTGGGTTCAGGTTAGCCAGCTCAGTGTTTACCCTGTCTGCTGATCCAGGTGCGCGGCCGGCGCAGATGGCCGGGCGTGGCGCAGAAGATAACGCCGTAAGCTGCCTGCGACAAGCCCGTCGGGCGGAATTTCTGACCAGAAGGTCAGCGGGCGAAGAGCCTGTTTTTAACGCAGCAGGGCCGACGCGCAGCAGATCATAAACAGGCTCTCAGAACAGCTTGCGGTACTGGACGAAGCCCGAGCGCTCGGCGATGCGCTCATACAGCAACATGGCTTTGCTGTTGCTCTCATGGGTCAGCCAGTAGGTGCGAGAACAGCCATGAGCCTGGGCTTCACGGTAGACGTGTTCGATCAGCTGACGGCCGGCGCCGCTGCTGCGGATGTCCTTGGCGATAAACAGGTCCTGCAGGTAGCAGTAATCGCCGGTGGTCCAGGTCGAGCGGTGGTAGATCCAGTGCACCAGGCCAATCGCCTGGCCGTCATGCCAGGCCAGCGCGGCGTGCATCGGCTCGGCTGGATCGAGAAAGCGTTGCCAGGTGATGTCGCTGGTCGTGGCGGCTATCTCGGTCATGTAGAAGCGCTGATAGCCTTGCCACAAGGGCAGCCAGGCGGCGTGGTCGGCGGTCGTTACCGGGCGGATTTCGACGGGGATGCGGACGGGCATAGCGACTACCTCCTTGGCTGGATAAAACCCTTACAGCCTAGCCGTAAGGGCCCACGCTTCAATTGGCACGTTCACCACAGACATCCAGGGCAAACCAGTGTTCCACCTCGGCCTGGCTCAGACCCGCGCCGAGCAGGGCGAACAGTTTGCCCAGCGCCGCTTCGCGGGTCATGCCACCGGCAGAAACCAGGCCGGTGCTGGCCAGTTGGCTGCCGGCCGCGTACACGCCGAATTCGACATGGCCGTGCGGGCACTGGCTGATCGCTGTCAGCACCACGCCGCGCTCATGGGCGGCCTTAAGCACGCCGAGCAGTTCGGCGTCATCCGCCGGCCCGGTGCCGCTGCCATAGCATTCCAGCAGCAGCCCTTGTATGCCACTGTCCAGCAGGGCGCGCAGGTGGCGGGCCTGGATGCCAGGGTAGAACGGCAGTACGGCCAGATTCACCGGCTGACGCGCTTGGCGGTAGTCGATACTCGCCGGAATGCTCTCGGCGCGGGCACTTTGGCGCTGGCGCGGCAGCACCTGGAAGGCGTCGAAGGCATCACTGCGCAGCTTGCTGACCCGCGCGCCATGCAGCAGCTCGCCGTTGAAATACAGATGCACGCCAAGCGATATGCCTGCCTGCAGCGCATGCATGGCACCGAACAGGTTGCCCCAGGCATCGCTGCCCTCGGCGCCTGCCGGCAGCATCGAGCCGCTGAGTACCACCGGTACGCCAAGCCCGAGCAGCAGAAAGCTCAGGGCGGCAGCGCTGTAGGCCAGGGTGTCGGTGCCGTGCAGCAGCAGCACGCCATCGCAACCGTCCTGCTCGATACCGCTGCGAATCGCTGCGACCATCGCCAGCCAGTTGCTCTGGTTCATATTGGCGCTGTCGATCGGCGGCAGCAGCTCGCGGAAGGTCCACTCGGGTAGCTGGCGCGTTTCCAGCGCCTGCTGGGCACGCAGGCGTGCCTCGAAGCCGGATGCGGGGGCCAGGCCGGCCGCGCTCATCTGCATGCCGATGGTGCCACCGGTGTAGAGCACCAGAAGATTGCTACAACCCATCAGGGGTCTCCGTACTTTCATTGTTCTTATAAGAAAACAGGGGGCCAAGCCCCCTGTTTGTCATAGCAGTTGTCGCGACTTAGCGCTGGTGCACGCTGTTGCTGACTTCTGCATGGCTGGCCGGGGCGTTTTGCGCCGCATTTGGCCAGGCTGCTGGGTCGAGGTCCAGGTCGGCGAAGTTCTTCGCGTCAAACACGGGCGACTCTACACCGGCCTTGATCTGGCTGTCGTAATCGCGCATCAGGCGCAGGCCAACCTTGAACAGCAGCGCCAGGGCAATCAGGTTGCAGATGGCCAGCAGGCCCATGGTCACGTCGGCGAAGGCGAACACCGTGCCCAGATCCTGCACCGAGCCCCAGAGTACCAGTGCCACCACCAGTACGCGGTAGACCAGTACCGGTGCACGCTTCTTGCTGAAGAAGCCCAGGGCGTTTTCGCCGAGGTAGTAGTTGTAGATCAGGGTGGTGAACACGAACAGCAGCAGCGCGATGCTGACGAACACCCGGCCCCACTCACCGACAACGGCGGCCAGAGCGGTCTGGGTCAGCACGACGCCGGCCATTTCGCTGCCTGGCTGATACACACCCGAGAGCAGGATGATCAGTGCGGTGCTGGTGCACACCAGGATGGTGTCGATAAATACGCTGAGCGATTGCACGATGCCCTGCGCCGCCGGGTGCTTGACCTGGGCGACTGCAGCGACGTTCGGCGCACTGCCCAGACCGGCTTCGTTGGAGAACAGGCCGCGTTTTACACCCATCATGATGGCCGCGCCGATGCCGCCGGCAAAGGCAGGCTCCAGACCGAACGCGCTCTTGACGATCAGGGCGAACACCGCCGGCACTTCGTTCAGGTTCATGCCGATCACCACCAGCGCCATGCCGATGTAGGAGAAGGCCATGATTGGCACCAGTACGTCAGCCATGCTGGCGATGCGCTTGATGCCGCCGAAGATGATCAGACCGATCACCACGGTGAGGATCAGGCCGCTGGCGATGGTGGGCAGGCCAAAGGTGTCATGCAGCGAACTGGCTACGGTGAACGACTGCACGGCGTTGAAGCCGAAGCCGAAGGTCACCAGCAACAGGATCGACACCACGATGCCCAACCAGCGCTGGCCGAGGCCGTGCTGGATGTAGAAGGCCGGGCCACCACGGTAGGTGCCGTCGTCTTCACGGCGTTTGTACAGCTGCGCCAGAGAGCACTCGAAGTAGCTGGTGGCCATACCGACCAGGGCTACAACCCACATCCAGAAGATCGCGCCCGGGCCGCCGAGCATGATCGCCACCGACACACCGGCGATGTTGCCGGCGCCGACGCGGCCGGCGACCGACAGCATCAGCGCCTGAAACGAGCTGAGCTGGCCAGGCTGGCGCTGGAAGGCTTCGGCGAAGATGCGGAACATGCTGCTGAAGTAGCGGAACTGGACGAAACGCGAGGCGATGGTGAAGTACAGACCAAGGCCGATCAGCATCACGATCAGGAGCTTGCTCCAGATCAGGTCGTTGAGAATATCGAGCATGGCAGTGAGGTCTCTCTTGTTGTTCTGTTAAGGAAATATGGCTGGGGCCGAATGGTTGAGCAGACGCGGGCATCGTGCAATTTCGCGGGTGGCGGCGACCTGATGCGAGTTGATGCTAGAATCGCGCCGCTCGCATCACCAGGAAATCCGCCATGTCCGACTACCTAGGGCTCAATCTAAAGCTGTTGTGCAGCCATTACCGGTCTATCGCCGAGGTGTGCCGCAAGCTGGCAATCAACCGTGCCCAGTTCAATAAATACCTGAGCGGGCAGAGCCGGCCGACGGCCTACAACCTCAAGCGTATCTGCGATTTCTTCGGTGTCGAGGCGTATGAGCTGAGCCTGCCGGCCGAGCAGTTCGCCGACCTGATCGGCGCGCGCACGCCCGGTCAGGTGGTGGGCACGCGCAGTGATGCCCTGGTGGAGCTGCTCAAGCCGCTGCGCGCCCATGCCGGCAACCTGTCGCGATATTGCGGTTACTACTTCGAATACTCCAACTGCATGTCGGTGCCAGGCACCGTGCTGCTGTCGCTGGTGCATCTGTGGGAGGAGGACGGCGACTTCCTGTTCGAGCGCCAGGAGCGTCAGGAGCGCTCTGCCAGCAGCGATGTGCAGGGCGAGGACTGGGTGCGCTGCCGTTACCTGGGCGCTGCGTTCCAGTTGCAGGACCGTTTATTTCTGATGGACTACGAATCGCTCACCCTTAACGAGATGAGTCAGACCATCCTCATCCCCAGCTACAAGAGTCGCATCACCCGCCTCAATGGCCTGAAAACCGGCGTTTCCAGCGGCGACCGGCGCAGCCCGGCCTGCACCCGTGTGGTCTGGGAGTACCTGGGCACGGAGATCAACCGCATCAGTGCCTACCGCCAGGTGCGCCTGTACCAGCCGGATGACCCACGCATCGACGATGACGTGCGCCAACGTCTGGCTGACGTACCGCTAAAGAACGGCTTGTTTGAGATCGAATAAGCGGCAGTGCTGTTATCGCAGGTCCTCTAAACGCTGTTTCTGCTGGCCGTCGGCACTGAAATTGTCCGCCGCCAGCCAGCGCTCGTAGCCGGCGGCAAGTGCCGGCCACTCGCTGTCGATAATCGAGTACCAGGCGGTGTCGCGGTTGCGCTTCTTGATCACCATATGCTGACGGAACAGCCCCTCGTTGCTGAAGCCGAAGCGCTCGGCCGCGCGCTTGGAACGCGCGTTGTCGTTGTTGCACTTCCATTCCAGCCGGCGGTAGCCGTTGGCAAAGGCGTGCTGGGCCAGCAGGTAGATCACTTCACTGGCCTGCACGCTGCGCTGCATCACGCGGCCATAGCAGATATGGCCAATCTCGATGCTGCCGTGCTGCGCGGCGATATTCAGGTAGCTGAGCAGGCCTTGCGCGCGGCCGCTGTCTGGCTCGACCACAGCGAAGAACAGTGGGTCTGTGCTGGCGGCGTTGCCGCTTAGCCAGGCATCGAACGCCGCGCGTTCGCTTAAGGGGCCGTAAGGCAGGTAGTCCCATAGCCGTGGGTCACTGTCCGGGCCTTGCAGGGCCTGCCACAGGTCGTCGCCATGGCGCGCCGGGTCGAGGGGTTCGAGACGCACATACTGGCCATTCAAGGCCTGGCGGGCCGGGGTGGGCACGGGCTGCCAGTCGCGTAGCGGTTGCTGGGGCATGCTGCGGCTCCTGTTCAGAACTGTTTGCGGTATTGGATAAAGCCCGAGCGCTCGGCGATGCGGTCGTAGAGCTGACGGCCTGGGTAGTTGGTTTCCTGGGTCAGCCAATGCACGCGGCTGCTGCCGGCCGCCTGTGCCTGGGCATAGACGTGCTCAATCAGCAGCCGGCCGATACCGCCACCGCGCTGTGCACTGTCGACAAACAGATCCTGCAGATAGCAGCTGTGTTCCACCGACCAATTAGTGCGGTGGAAGATCCACTGCACCAACCCTACGGCCTTGCCATCGCGCCAGGCGAGGGCGGCATGGGTGGGCTCGCTCGGGTCGAGAAAGCGCTGCCAGGTCATGGCGCTGACCTCGGCGGGCAACTCGCTCTGGTAGAAGTGCAGGTAGCCCTGCCACAGCGGCAACCAGACGGCGTGATCGGCAGTGCTGACGGGGCGGATTTCGATACTCATAACGATCTTCCTTGGGTTAGTGATCAATAACTGATGTGCGCAGCCAGCTCGCGGTCGCGTGGCTCATGGCTGGCGTGCAAACCCTCGCGCACACCGTCTTGATCGGCCTGGCTGCGGTTCTGCCCGAGTTTCCATTTGCCCTCCAGGCGTTCGATGGGCAGGGCGAAGCCGACGATGGCGCGCAACATGCTGTCGATGTACTCGCGCGGTGCATCGCTGACGGCCCAGGGCTGCGGGCGCTTGGCTTCATGCTGATCGCTGAGGCGGCTGACCAGCTGCAGCAGACGCTCGGCGTCATCGAACACTTCCGCGTGGCCATGGGCCTGCACGCTGATGTAGTTCCAGGTCGGCACCACCTTGCCGTGCTCGGCCTTGACCGCGTACCAGGACGGGCTGATATAGGCCTCCGCGCCCTGGAAGATCACCAGCGCCGCGCTGCCTTGCGCCAGGTCGCGCCACTGCGGGTTAGCCCGGGCAAAGTGGCCGTACAGCGTGCCGTAGGGGCCTTCACCCGTTTCCAGTAGCAATGGCAGGTGGCTGGCGAGCAAGCCGTTTGCGCCATGGCTGACCAAGGTCGGCAGGCGCGTGGCACGCATCTGCTGGTGCAGCGTGGCGAGGTCGTCCTGGCGAAAGGCGGCGGGCGTGTACATGGCTGCTTCTCCGAAACGGGGCCTGAGCTGATGGAGCCATGCTAGGCCGCCTATTGGCCTGTTGTAAGATCCACTTTCTGCGACTTCTATGGAGCCAATCGGCATGGCCATTCCTTCCGCTGCGCCGCTGCCGGTCGATCTGTCCGGCATTCACCTCGACCCACAGCGCGGCCTGGCGCGTCAGCTGTATCAGGCGCTGCGCGAGCGCATCCTCGATGGTCGCCTGCAAAGTCGTACACGCCTGCCGGCCAGCCGTGATCTGGCGAACCTGCTGGGTATCTCGCGCAATACCGTGACGCGCGCCTTCGATCAGCTGTACGCCGAGGGCTATATCGAGGGGCGCATCGGTGCCGGCACTTACGTGGCCGAGCTGAACGCAGCGAAGCGGCCGGCGCCCGCGCAGCCACTCGTCAGCACGCAGAGCCCGGCGCTGGAGCTGTTGCACAAGCACCATCTGAACCCGCCATTGAGCGGCGCGCCAAGGGCGTTTCGCGTCGGTGTGCCGGCCTTTGATCTGTTTCCCTTCGAGACCTGGGCGCGCTTGTCCGCACGCTTCTGGCGCAAGCCATCGCCGGCGCGCCTGGGCTACGGCGACCCGGCTGGCGACTGGCAGCTGCGCGAGCTGATTGCCGCCTATCTGCGCAACAGCCGCGGGCTGCACTGCGACCCGGCGCAGATCGTCGTCACCAATGGCGCGCAGCAGGCCATCAGCCTGTGCGCGCAGTTGCTGGTCAGCCCTGGTGCTCGGGTGGCCGTGGAGAACCCTGGCTACCGCGCTGCCGGCCATGCACTGGCGATAGCCGGGGCGCAGCTGTGCGGTGTGGCGGTGGATGGCGAAGGTCTAGATGTTCCGGCGTTGGCGCAGCTTGAGGACTGCCGGTTGGTCTATGTCACGCCCTCGCACCAGTACCCGACCGGCGTCACCCTGTCGCTGGCGCGGCGTCTGCAACTGCTGGAGTGGGCCGAGCGCCATAACGGCCTGATCATCGAGGACGACTACGACGGCGAATACCGCTACAGCGGCACGCCGCTGGCACCCCTGGCGGCGCTCGACCGCCAGGGGCGGGTGCTGTATGTCGGCACCTTCTGCAAGATTGCCTTTCCAGCGCTGCGGCTGGGTTACCTGGTATTGCCACCCGCGCTGGCCGAAGCCTTTGCCCAACGCCGCGCGCTGGATATGCGCCATTCGGAAATCGGCACCCAGGCGGTGATGGCCGAATTTATCGCCGCCGGGCACTTCCAGCGGCATATCCGCCGTATGCGCACGGCCGCGCGCAGCCGCCGTGATGCGCTGTTGGCCGGTTGGCCTGAACATGTGCCGGGCTGTGCGCCGCTGCCGGCGGTGGACGCAGGGCTGCACCTGTGTGTGCGTGTCGACAGCCTGGCCCGCGAGCGTGAGTTGATCAGCGCCGCCGAAAGGGTTGGTGTGGAGATCAGCGCGCTCAGCAGTTACTGGTTGCCAGGCAGCAGCACGCCTGAAGATCAGCGCGCCGGGCTGGTGCTGGGCTTTGTCGCAGTGCCCGAAGCGCAGATCAATGAGGCGTTGGCAGCGTTGCGTCAGGCCTGGAGTGCGCATTAACGCTAGGCAAAAAAAGGGATGGCCGTGGCCATCCCTTGAGGAGTGGAGGCGGGGGAGCCTCCTGTTACGCAGGGGTTCGCTTACTGGCTGAGGGGCACCAGGCGCGGGGCGATCATGTTTTCCGGGCGTAGGATGTCGGCCAGTTCGGCGTCGCCCAGCAGCTTCTCTTCACGCACCAGTTCCAGCACGCCGCGTCCGCTTTCCAGCGCTACTTTGGCGATGCGCGTGGCGTTCTCGTAGCCGATGTAGGGGTTCAGCGCGGTGATCAGGCCGATGGAGTTTTCCATCAGCTCGCGGCAGCGCGCTTCGTTGGCGGTGATGCCGTCGATGCACAGCTCGCGCAGCATATCCATGGCGCGGGTCAGCAGGCGGATCGAGTCGAAGATCTTGTAGGCGATCAGCGGCTCCATCACGTTCAGCTGCAGCTGGCCGCCTTCAGCCGCCATGGTCAGCGCCAGGTCGTTGCCGATCACTTCGAAGGCCACCTGGTTGACCGCCTCGGGGATCACCGGGTTGACCTTGCCCGGCATGATCGAGCTGCCCGGCTGGCGCGCCGGCAGGTTGATTTCGTTGATCCCGGTACGCGGGCCGCTGGAGAGCAGGCGCAGGTCGTTGCAGATCTTCGACAGCTTCACCGCCGTGCGCTTGAGCATGCCGGAGAACAGCACAAAGGCGCCCATGTCCGAGGTGGCTTCGATCAGGTCGGCGGCCGGGGTCAGCGGGTGGCCGCTGATGATCGCCAGGCGCTTGACCGCCAGCAGCTGGTATTGCGGGTCGGCGTTGATCCCGGTGCCAATCGCAGTGCCGCCCAGGTTGACTTCGGTGAGCAGGGTCGGGGCGAGCAGTTTGAGGTGCTGCAGGTCTTCGCCGAGGGTGGTGGCGAAGGCGCGGAACTCCTGACCGAGGGTCATCGGTACGGCGTCTTGCAGCTGGGTGCGACCCATCTTCAAGACGTGGCTGAATTCCAGGTGCTTTTTCGACAGCGACTGGATCAGCTTGTCCAGCGCGGTCAGCAGGCTGTCGTGGCCGAGCAGCAGGCCGAGGCGGATGGCGGTGGGGTAGGCGTCGTTGGTCGACTGCGCCATGTTCACGTCGTTGTTCGGGTGCAGCTGCTTGTAGTCACCTTTCTCGAAGCCCATGGCCTCCAAGGCAATATTCGCAATCACCTCGTTGGCGTTCATATTGGTCGAGGTGCCGGCGCCGCCCTGAATCATGTCGACCACGAACTGCTCGTGGAACTCGCCTTGAATGATGCGCGCGCAGGCGGTGCTGATCGCCGTGTGCTTGGCGGCGGACAGGTGGCCCAGCTCGCGGTTGGCGTCGGCAGCGGCCTGTTTGACCATGGCCAGGGCGACCACCAGTTTCGGGTAGTGCGACAGCGTCACGCCGGACAAGCGGAAGTTCTGCACAGCGCGCAGGGTCTGGATGCCGTAATAGGCATCAGCGGGGACTTCAAGGGTACCGAGCAGGTCTTTTTCGAGGCGAGTGGATGCAGCAGCGGACATGATCAAGGTCATCTCAGGAAATACGGCATATGCCGCGATGTCCCGTAGATTAGGGGCTGTGGCTTGATGCTGGCCAATGCTGTTAAGCGCTGGGTCATGCATAATCGGTATAATGTTGGCGTGACCGCTCAACGTCGACCGACGTGTTCGCATGCACAAGGGCTGATCCATGAACCTGGAAAGCAAATGGCTGGAAGACTTTGTCACGCTGGCCGCCACCCGCAGCTTCTCCCAGGCGGCGCAGAAGCGCTTTGTTACCCAGCCGGCGTTCAGTCGGCGTATTCGCAGCCTGGAGAACATGCTCGGGCTGACCTTGGTCAACCGCGCCTGCACGCCCATCGAGCTGACTGAATCCGGCCAGCTATTTCTGGTCACCGCACGGAGCATGGTCGAGCAGTTGGGTGAGGTGGTGCGCCATCTGCACAACCTCGAAGGCCAGCAGGGCGAGGTGTTGCAGATCGCCGCCGCGCATTCGCTGACCCTGGGTTTCTTCCCCGAATGGATTGCCCGCCTGCGCCGTGAAGGTCTGCCGCTGAACACGCGGCTGGTGGCGACCAACGTCGGCGAAGCGGTGCACGCCCTGCGCGAAGGTGCCTGTGACCTGATTCTCGCCTACTACGACCCGGATGCGGCGTTGCAGATGGACCCAGAGATCTTCCCTTCTCTGCACCTGGGCCGCACCGAGATGCTCCCGGTGTGTGCGGTGGGTGACAGCGGTGCGCCGTTGTTTGACCTGACCAGTGGCCAGAGCGTGCCGCTGCTGGCCTACAGCGCCGGGGCCTTTCTCGGGCGCTCGGTCAACCTGCTGCTGCGCCAGCGTGCCCTGCGCTCGACCACGGTGTACGAAACGGCGATGGCCGACAGCCTGAAAAGCATGGCCCTGCAAGGCATGGGCGTGGCCTGGGTGCCAAGATTGAGCGTGACCGCCGAGCTGGCCCGTGGAGAATTGGTAGTGTGCGGCGACGAACAATGGCAGGCGCCGCTGGAAATTCGCCTGTACCGCTGCGCTCTGGTGCGCAAGGCGGCGGTGCGTCTGCTCTGGCGCAAGCTGGAAGGTGGCCTGGGTGGCCCTGATAGCACGACTAAGTGCTAATACAGTCTTAAGGATTGCTATGGTAGCATTCTGACATTACTCGGCAGCAACTACGTTTGCTGCCCTATGAGTGTTTACCGGAGTCAGCCAGCGTGTCGGCGAAAACATCCCTCAGTCTGAGTCAGTGGATCTGGCGGGCCTTTGTGCAAAGTGCCCTGATCCCGCTGGTGCTGGTGGAAACGGTATTGATCGCCATCTACCTGCTGAGCAACAGCGCGATCCGCGATGCCCAGGTGGATTACCTGCGACAGACGGCCCTGGAGGATCTGCAGGCCTCGGCGCGCCTGGAAACGCGCATCGTCGATGGGCAACTGACGCAGATCGAAGCCCTGACCAACACCTACCGCAACCTGACCCAGCGTGCCTTGCAGCAACCGGCCGGCGCCCCGCCGGAGCTGGCCGTCACCCCCAGCGGCGTGCGTTACAGTGCGGCGGATAACGGTGGGGCGGCGTTCTTCTACTCGGCGGTCACGCCGCTCGCCCGCCAGGACCTGGGTAAGGCGGCCCAACTGGTGACGCTGGAACCGCTGATGGCCGAGCTCAAGCAGAGCAGCCCGCTGGTGGCCAGTCTGTACTTCAACAGCTGGGACAGCCTCAACCACATTTACCCCTGGTTCCTGACGCCGGACCAGTACCCGCATGACATGTTCATCCCCGACTACAACTTCTACTACCAGGCCGATACCGCGCATAACCCGCAGCGCAAGGTGGTGTGGACCGACGTCTACCTCGACCCGGCCGGCCAGGGCTGGATGATGTCGGCGATTGCCCCGGTGTACCGCGGCGATTTTCTCGAAGGGGTCAGCGGGGTGGACATCACCGTTGGTGGCATTCTCAGCCAGATCGATCAGTTACAGGTGCCCTGGGACGGCTACGCCATGCTGGTCAGCCAGGACCTGAACATCATGGCCTTGCCCAAGACCGGTGAGGATGACTTCGGCCTGGATGAGCTGACCGAGCATTCCTACGCGGAGGCGATCCGCCGTGAGATCTTCAAGCCGGAAGACTTCAACCTGAGCAAGCGCGAACAGACCCGCAGCCTGGCCGCCGCCATGGCGCAGCGGTCGCAGGGCGTGCAGTCGGTCATGCTTGGCGGGCGTCCGCACCTGCTGGCCTGGGCGACGATTGAACGTACCGGCTGGAAGCTGCTGGCGGTGGTGGACGAGGCGCAGGTGTTCAGCCAGACCAACTTTCTCGCCCGTCACTACCAGCAGATCGGCTACCTGCTGATTGCCGGGCTGGTGCTGTTCTACCTGCTGTTCTTCGCGTTCATGTGGATGCGCTCGCGCCGCCTCAGCCAGTACCTGCTCAAGCCGATTGCCGGGATCTCGACGATGATGGCCGCGATTGGCCAGGGCCAGTGGCGGCCAACGCGGGTAAGCGCCGATATTCGCGAGCTGGATGAAATGGCCGGCCAGGCGGCGCAGATGGGCAGCACCCTGGAGCAGAGTGAGGTGCGCAACCAGGCCGCTCAGCAGCGCCTTGAAGTGGTGTTGGAAGGGGCCACCGAGAGCCTCTGGGAGCGCCACTTTGATACAGGCCTGGTGCATGTACGCGGGCGCTTCTGCAAGCGTTTCGGGTTTTCTCAGGAAGTGTTCAGTGAGGACGCCTTCCTGCAGCGCGTACACCCGGACGATGCCCGCCGTGTTCGCGACGCCGTACAGCAGGTGCGTGAAGGCACGAGCCAGCATTATGAGGCCGAGTTCCGCTTTGCCGATGCCGAAGGCCGGTATGCCTGGCTGATGGGCCGTGGTCGGGTCGTTGAGCATGACCCACAAACGGGTCGGGCCCTTGTACTGGCCGGCACCCATGTGGATATCGATGCCCTGAAAAATGGCGAGCAAGCCCTGCGCCACGCCACCGAGGAAGCGCAGGCGGCCAACCAGGCCAAATCGCGCTTTATTTCCAGCATGAGCCATGAGCTGCGCACCCCGCTCAATGCCATCCAGGGCTTTGCCCAACTGATTCGCATGGGCGACCTGCCAGCGACCACCCAGGACGAGTACCTGGAGGAAATTCTCCAGGCCAGCTTGCACCTCAACCAATTGGTTGGCGACATCCTCGACTGGTCGAGCATCCAGGCGCAGAAGCCACAACTGGAGCTGCAGGCGGTGGATGTCGGCACGCTGATGAGTGAGTGTGCCGACCTGGTGCGGCTGGAAATCAAGCGCCACGGCCTGCAGTTCAACCTCGACTTGCCTGCCACGCCGTTGCAGGTGCGCGCCGAGCCCCGACGCCTGCGCCAGGTGCTGCTCAACCTGCTGGCCAACGCGATGAAGTACAACAGCCCGAACGGACAGATCAGCTTTGGCTATCAGCTGCTCGACGGGCATGTACGCCTGCTGGTCGAGGACACCGGGTTGGGCATCAGCACCGAGCAGCAGGAGCTGCTGTTCAAACCGTTCCAGCGCCTGGGCCGCGAGAACACGGCAATCCAGGGCACCGGCATCGGCCTGTCGCTGTGCCGCGAGTACGCCAACCTGATGGACGCCACAGTCGGCGTGCGCAGCGAGCCGGGAGTGGGCAGCAGTTTCTGGATTGAACTGCAGCTGTACGCGGCCAGTGCCGGCGTACAGCCGGCGGATCAGCGGTTGCAGATTGTTTACGCGGACAGCGATGTTGCCAGCCAACAGGCCGTCGCTGCCGCCCTCACAGACCTCGGCCAGGTGCGCCTGGTCAGTGACGCTCAGGCGGCCCTGGAGCTGCTGTTCAGTGCGCCACCTGCCTTGTTGTTGCTGGACGTGCAGTTGCCTGGGTTGAGTGCCCAGGAGCTGCTCAAGCAGTTGCGCCGTCACCCGCGCAGCGAAGCGCTGCCGGTGGTGCTGCTGACCCACGGCATGACGGCTGAGGTTGCCGCTGCTGCCGTCAACTGCCAGGGCTTGCTCGGCAAGCCACTGGACCTTAAGGAATTGCGTGGCCTGGTCGAAGCCCTGCTAAGTGAGGTAACGGATGATGCTGAGTGAATCCCTGCGGTTTTCCCGGGTGGTGGTAATCGATGACGTCACCGCCAACCTGCGTTTGCTTGAGTCCAGCCTCAAGGTGCTGGGGCTGCGCGAGGTCAAGGCATTCAGTGATTCGGCGCAGGGCCTGCAATGGCTGTTGAGCCAGCCCTGGGACCTGCTGTTGCTTGACCTGGACATGCCAGCGCCGGACGGTTTCGAGATTCTTCGGCAACTGGCCGCGCGTGACCGCAACTGTGCACCGGTGATCCTGGTCACCGCATTGAGCGATGTGGAAAATCGCCGCAAGGGCCTGGAGCTGGGGGCCAATGACTATGTGTGCAAGCCGCTGGACCTGCCCGAGCTGCTGTTGCGGGTGTGCAACAACCTGCAACTGAGCCAGGCCAGCCAGGCGTTGCAGCGCGAGCGTGACCTGCTGGAGGTGAAGGTCTTGCAGCGCACCGAGCAGCTGGGCGCCAGCTACCAGGCGGTGATTCGCTGCCTGACGCGTGCCGCGGACTACAAGGACAACGAAACCGGCAACCACATCATGCGCATTGGCGAGTCTGCCGCCTTGTTGGCGCGGGCCTACGGCATGGATTTGCCCTGGGTCGAGCTGCTGCGCCAGGCGGCACCGATGCATGATGTCGGCAAGATCGGCATTCCCGACAGCATCCTCAGCAAGCCCGGCAGGCTGACGGAGGAAGAGCGCACGGTGATGAACACCCATGCGCAGATTGGCCACGACATCCTGCAGGATGCTGATCCTTCACCGCTGCTCAGCCTGGCGGCGGAAATTGCCCTGCACCACCATGAGAGGTGGGACGGCAGCGGTTATCCGCAAGGCCTGGCGGGCGAGGCGATCCCGCTCTCGGCGCGCATCGTGGCGTTGTGTGATGTGTATGACGCGTTACGTTCGCCGCGCCCCTACAAGACCGCCTGGCCGGTGGAAAAGGCCCAGGCCTTTATTCGCGAGCAGGCCGGCAAACACTTCGACCCACAGCTGGTGCAACTGATGGAGAGCCTGTTCGAGCATATCGAGGGGGTACAAAGCCGCCTGGCGGATGCCCTGGCCACCTGCTGACGTCAGGCCTGGAGGCCGTACTTCTTCACCTTGTCGAACAGCGTGGTCTTGGCCATGCCCAGGGCCTGGGCGGCCTGGCTGAGGTTGCCGGCGTGACGACCGAGGGTGTCGCTAAGCAGGCTGCGTTCGAACGCTTCCACCGCTTCGGCAAAGCTCGGGCTGCTGGCGCTGCTCAGCTCGCTGCCTTTGAACACCGGCAGGCCCAGGGCAAAACGTTCGGCGACATTGCGCAGTTCACGCACGTTACCCGGCCAGTCATGGGCCATCAGGCGGGTCAGGGTCTGACGGTCGAGCGCTGGCGCGGGGCGGTCGAAGCGCAGCGCGGCCAGTTGCAGAAAGTGTTCGAACAGCAGGCCGATGTCTTCGCGGCGTTCGCGCAGCGGCGGCAGGGCCAGGCTCACCACATTGAGCCGGTAGTAGAGGTCGCTGCGAAACTGCCCGGCTTTGCCTTGCTGCTCCAGGTCGGCCTTGGTCGCGGCGATCACCCGGCAATCCACCTGCACTGACTGGTTCGAGCCGAGGCGCTCCAGGCTGTGTTCCTGCAATACGCGCAGCAGTTTGATCTGCAGGTTCAGCGGCATGCTCTCGACTTCATCGAGAAACAGTGTGCCGCCGTTGGCGTGTTCGATCTTGCCGATGCGCCGTTTGCCGGCTCCGGTAAAGGCATGCGCTTCGTGGCCGAAGATTTCGCTCTCGAACAGATTTTCCGGCAGGCCGCCACAGTTGAGCGCGACAAACGGCTTGGCCTGACGCCGGCTGAAGTCGTGCAGGCAGCGCGCGACCAATTCCTTGCCGGTGCCGGTTTCACCTTCAATCAGTACGTTGGCCCCGGTGTCGGCGACGTTGGCGATCAGCTCGCGCAGTTGCTGCATGGCCGGTGAGCGACCGATCAGGCGTTGCTCCAGGGCCTGGCGACCGGCCAGCTGGCGGCGCAGGGCCGTCACTTCGCGGGCCAGGCTGCGTTGTTCCAGGGCGCGGCGTACCACGTCCACCAGGCGCTCGGGGGAGAAGGGTTTCTCCATAAAGTCGTAAGCGCCGTCGCGCATGGCATTGACCGCCATGTCGATGTCGCCGTGGCCGGTGATCAGCACCACCGGCAGGCTGGCGTCGCGCTGCTTGAGGCGACTGAGCAGTTGCAGGCCGTCGATGCCGGGCAGGCGTATATCGCTGATCACGATGCCGGCGAAGTCCGCGTCGATGCGTTGCAGGGCTTCTTCGGCGCTGCCCACGCCGACGCTGGGAATGTCTTCCAGAGCCAGTGCCTGCTGGCAACCGAGCAGCACGTGAGGGTCGTCTTCGACGATCAGGACGCTTAGCGGCTCACTCATGGCGTGGGTTCTCCTGGGGTGACTTTGGCCAGGTTCAGCTCGAAGGCGGTACCGCCGCTGTCCGGGTGTTGCACGGTCAGGCTGCCGGCCGCGGCGGCGGCCAGGCTGGCGGAAAGGGTCAGGCCAAGGCCGAGGCCCTTTTCGCCGGGTTTGGTGGTGAAGAACGGCTCGAACAGGTGCACACGCACATCGGCGGCGATCCCCGGGCCGTTGTCGCGTACGGTCAGGCGGTAGCGTTCGCCATCATCCTGGCCGCTCAGCCAGAGCTGGCGCTCGGTTTGTTCGCTCATGGCGTCGAGGGCGTTGGCGATCAGGTTGACCAGAATCTGCTCCAGGCGCGTCTGTTCGATGGCCAGGCGCACGTCGGCCGGGCCGTGGGCATAGTCGCGGTGCAGTTGCACGGCGGCATAGCCGGGATGGTTCTGCAACAGCAGCAGGGCGGCGTCCACCGCCTGCTCCAGGCTGGCTTCGCCCTGGTCGCTACTGCGCCGGGCAAAGGCGCGCAGGCTGGCGGTGATCTTGCCCATACGGTCGACCAGCTCGCCGATGGTTTGCAGGTTGCTGCTGGCCACATCCAGTGCGCCGCGCTGGAGGAAGCGCACGGTGTTGCCGGACAGGGTACGCAGTGCGGCCAGTGGTTGATTCAGCTCATGGGCGATGCTGGTGGACATCTGCCCGATCACCGCCAGTTTGCCGGCCTGCACCAGTTCATCCTGGGCCTGGCGCAGGGTGGTTTCCGCCTGCAGGCGTTCGCGCACTTCGGCTTGCAGGCGCTGGTTGCTGGCTTGCAGGTCGGCGGTGCGCTCCGCGATCTTGCGCTCCAGCTCGTTGTTGGCCTGCTCCAGCGCTTCGCGCGCGGCCAGGCGGGTGGCGATCACCTTGCGCCGCTGGTTCAGCGCCAGGCCGAGGAAAATCAGCAGGGCGCAGGCCACGGCGGCCAGCATGGCGTGGCTGAGGGCAGCGCTGCGCTGGTCCTGCAACGGGGTAAGCAGGGTCAGGTGCCAGGGCGTGTCGTCCAGCGGCCGGGTCTGCGCCAGGTAGGTAATCGGCCTGGCGTCCGCCTCGCCGTCCTGATCGGCGGCGAAGCTGACCTGCTCCAGGCCGTCGCCGAGGCGGCGGCGGGCCAGCGGTTGCAGCTCTTCCAGCGCCCACCAGTGGTATTGTAGGCTGCGCGCCAGGCGCTCACGGGTGTTCGGCCCCAGCGAATGCACAGCTTTGAGGCGTCGGCTGGGGTTGCTGGAGAGGATGATGATGCCGTTCTCGTCGCTGACATAGGCTTGCAGGCGTGCGCGCTGCCAGCGCTGTTCCAGGCTGTCCAGGCGCACTTTGACCACCGCCACGCCGATGATCCGCTCGCCGCTTTTCAGGCCGTGGGCCAGGTAGTAACCGGGCTCGCCGGTGGTGCTGCCAATGCCGTAGAAGCGCCCCGGTTTGCCCTCGATGGCGTCCTGGAAATAGGCACGAAACGACAGGTCTTCACCGAGGTAGCTGCTTGGCTCGCGCCAGTTGCTGGTGGCCAGCACGCGGCCGCTGCGGTCCAGCACGTAGATGGCCAGGCTGCCGCTGCGCTGGTTGAGGCCTTCAAGGTAGTCGTTGACCAGCTGCCTACGGTAGGTGGTGGGCGTTTGCAGCAGGCGGCCGACGTTGTACTCCAGCTCCAGCAGGCTGGGCAGGTAGGTGTATTTGGTGATTTCACTCTCGACCGCACGGGCGTTGAGCTCGAGCTGGCGTTCACCGTTTTCGGCCAGGTCACGGATGCCGCTGCGTTCACTGAGGTAATAGCCGGCATAACCGCAGCCGAGCACCAGCAGGAGCAGCAACAGAATCAGCAGCAGAACACGGGCAAGGCGCGGTTTCACGGTCAGGGCTGGCGGCACGGCGCGAGGAGGGGCGGTGGAGCATTGCATCACAGTCCTTCCTGGCTGGGTAGTTGTGGGCGCGCGTAATCCGGTGGATGGGTTTGAGGCTCTGGCAGCCTGCTTTGCTCTAACACCTGCTTGTTCCAACCGGATCGGCCAATCGCCGCTGAAGCGCCTTCCACAAGCGCTCAGCGGCCTGGTCCCAGGTTTGGGGTTAGTGCTGGAGAATCTTCGCGAGGAACTGCTGGGCGCGCTCGGAGCGCTGGCTGACGTCACCGAAGAATTCTTCCTTGGCGCAGTCTTCGACGATCTGCCCGGCGTCCATAAAGATCACCCGGTCGGCAACCTTGCGCGCAAAGCCCATCTCGTGGGTTACGCACATCATGGTCATGCCTTCCTGGGCCAGCTGCACCATCACATCCAGCACCTCGTTGACCATCTCCGGGTCGAGGGCCGAGGTCGGTTCGTCGAACAGCATCACCACCGGGTCCATCGCCAATGCACGGGCAATCGCCACGCGCTGCTGCTGACCGCCGGAGAGCTGGCCGGGGTGCTTGTGCGCATGCGCCGACAGGCCGACCCGCTCAAGCAGTTTGAGGCCCTTCTCGGTGGCTTCGGCCTTGCTGCGGCCGAGCACCTTGATCTGCGCGATGGTCAGGTTTTCGGTGATGGTCAGGTGCGGGAACAGCTCGAAGTGCTGGAACACCATGCCGACCCGTGAACGCAGCTGGGGCAGGTTGGTTTTCGGGTCGGCAATCGAGGTGCCATCGACCACAATGTCGCCCTTCTGGAACGGCTCCAGGGCGTTGACGCACTTGATCAGGGTCGACTTGCCGGAGCCGGACGGCCCGCACACCACCACCACTTCACCTTTCTTCACCTCGGTGCTGCACTCGGTCAGCACCTGGAAGTTTCCGTACCACTTGTTGACGTTTTTGATGGAAATCATACGGCTAACCTTTTTTGCAGATGCTTGACCAGCAACGAGGCGGAGAAGCTGATGAGGAAGTACACCAGACCGGCGAAGATCAGGAATTCATGGGGCTGGCCGATGATGTCGCCACGGGAGCGGGCGGCGTTGAGGAAGTCCATCAGGCCCACGGTGTAAACGAGCGAGGTGTCCTGGAACAGGATGATGCTCTGCTGCAACAGCAGCGGGGTCATCTTGCGGAACGCCTGCGGCAGGATGATCAGGCGCATGGTCTGCCCGTAGTTCATCCCCAGCGCCTGGGCGGCACCCATCTGGCCACGGGGGATGGCCTGGATGCCGGCGCGGACGATCTCGCAGAAGTACGCCGCCTCGAACATCACGAAGGCCACCAGGCACGAGGTGAAGGCACCCACCGGGGTGTCTTCGCCGGTGATCCAGCGCAGGATGAACGGCACCGCAAAGTAGAACCAGGTGATCACCAGCAGCAACGGAATCGAGCGGAAGTAGTTGACGTAGGTGGCCGCCAGCTTCGACAGGAAGACGTTGTGCGACAGGCGCATAAGCGCCAGCAGCGTGCCCAGCACCACGCCACCAATAACGCCCATGACCATCAGCTGCAGGGTCATGGCCATGCCATCCCACAGGCCTGGCAGGGCCGGAACGATTGCACTGAAATCCATCACTTACCTCCCGCGGCGATCAGGCCGGGCACGGCGACTTTCTTCTCGACCAGGCGCATCAGCAGCATCAGGCTCATGTTCAGGGTGAAGTAGATCAACGTGGCCAGGGTGAAGGCCTCGAACAGGTTGGCGCTGAACTCGGCGGTCTGTTTGGTCTGCGCCAGCAGCTCCATCAGGCCGATCAGCGAGGCTACCGAGGAGTTCTTGAAGATGTTCAGGAATTCGCTGGTGAGCGGCGGAATGATGATGCGGTAGGCCTGCGGCAGCAGCACGTTGCTGTAGATCTGTGGCAGGCGAAAACCCATGGCGTAGGCAGCGGCCGTCTGGCCTTTGGGCAGCGCCTGGATGCCGGTACGCACCTGCTCGCAGACCCGCGCCGCAGTGAACAGGCCCAGGCACACCACCACACTGAGGTAGGCCGAGGTGGCGGGGCTCAAGTCCTGCTTGAACCAGATTTCCAGCGGCTCGGGCAGCAGGTCCGGCACCAGGAAGTACCAGAGAAACAGCTGCACCAGCAGCGGTACATTGCGGAACAGTTCCACATAGGCGGTGGCGATGCCGGCGATCCAGCGGTTCGGCACCGTGCGCATCACGCCGAGCAGTGAGCCCAGCGCCAGGGCGATGATCCAGCCAACGATGGCGATGGCGATGGTCCAGCCCAGGCCGGTGACGAACCAGTCCAGGTAGATCTCGCTGCCGATGCCGGTGGACTTGAAGAAGATGCCCCAGTCCCAGTTGTAGTTCATGCGGGTTGCCCCTTGCGTGAGGGTACGATCTGCTGCGCGTCGGCCCTGCTGCGTTGAAAACAGGCTCGGAAGTCGTTTGCGACTAACGCACTTCAGTGCGGCCCCAAAGGGGCGAATGAAGTGAGTCATGCTCATGTGCAACAGCACACTCCGCTTCCTCGCCTGCTTTATTCGCTGGCGCTCCCCCTTCGGGTCAGCCTTTGGCTGTTACTCCCGTTGGTCGTTGCGCCTTGCATGGCTCTAGCTCGCGAGATCTTGAATGCATTTACGTTGACGAAGGGCGAGAGATGTCCGTATCCGCATGGACGGATGGTCTTGGCTTCGTCAGGAGTTAGGTTGGGGAAGCCGCTGGCTTCCCCGGAGTCCCCGCGCCGTCACCCCTCATGAGCGTGACGGTGCATCACCGTCAAATCTGTTCTGCAGACTTGTCGGTCGGGTTGGCAATGAGCTTTTTCAGTTCATCGCTCATGGGGAAATTCAGGTTCAGGCCCTTCGGCGGCACAGGCTGCATAAACCACTTGTCATAGATGGCGTTGACTTCACCGGAGGCAAAGGTGGCGCTGATGGCCTTGTCGACCACCTGCTTAAAGCCTTCGTCGCCTTTGCGCATCATGCAGCCGTAGATTTCGAAGGACTGCGGCTCGCCGACCACCACCCAGTCAGCCGGCTGTTTGGCCTTGGCCATTTCGCCGTAGAGCAGGGCGTCGTCCATCATGAAGGCCAGGGCGCGGCCGGATTCGAGCATCAGGAAGGACTCGCCATGGTCCTTGGCCGAGATGATGTTCATGCCCATCTGCTTCTCGGCATTCATGATCTTCAGCAGGCGCTCGGAGGTGGTGCCGGCGGTGGTCACCACGTTCTTGCCCTTGAGGTCGGGGAAGTCGTTGACCCCCGAGGTTTTCTTGGTCAGCAGGCGGGTGCCGACTTCGAAGATGCCGACGGAGAAGTCCACCTGGCGCTGACGCTCGATGTTGTTGGTGGTGGAGCCGCACTCCAGGTCGACGGTGCCGTTCTGCACCAGCGGAATACGGGTCTGCGAGGTGACCAGGTTGTAGCGCACCTTGAGGTCCGGCAGGCCCAGTTCCTGTTTGATCGCGTCAACCACTTTCAGCTGCAGGTCATGGGAATAGCCCACGGGCTGCTGCGGGTTGTCGCCGAAGTAGGAGAAGGGGATGGAGGCGTCGCGGTGGCCCAGGGTGATGGTGCCGGAGTCCTTGATTTTCTTCAGGGTGCCGGTCAGTTCGCTGGCGAAGGCCGGGCTGCTGATCAGGGCGGCGGCGATGGCCGCACTCAGTACGCGGGGGACAATACGCATGAATCTGTTCCTCGATGTTGTTCTTATGGGCGGCAGGCGCCTGTTGGGCTAGCCGCTGGCTTGGAAGAGCTATCGCATTCCTGCCGGTACAGGGAGCAGGATGTATGCCAGGCCATCGAGGGTTTTTATGATTGATTAAGTTATTGAAATATATGAATAAATTTTATCTCTTGGCGGATGAAAAACGCCCAGCCGTTCGGCTGGGCGATTATTCAGTGGCGTGGCATTCGGAAAACCGAACGCCTGCCAGCGGCTGCTGGGCGATCAGGTGTCCGACTTGATGGTGTTCCACACCCGCGTGCGCACCCGCTCGATTTTCTGCGGCAGCGGTTGCAGCACGTAGAGGGTCTTCTGCGCTTCGGCGGTTGGGGTCAGGCCGGCATTGTCGCGAATTTCCGCGCCCACCAGCGGCATGCCGTCCTTGTTCGGATTGGGGTAGCCAAGGAAGTCGCTGACCGGCGCAATCACCTTGGGGTCGAGCAGGTTGTTGAGGAACTCATGGGCCTCGGCAACGTTCAAGGCGCTTTTCGGGATGGCGAAGGAGTCGTACCACAGCGGCGCGCCTTCCTTCGGCAGACGCCAGTCGACCACTACGCCGTTACCGGCTTCCTTGGCGCGGTTGGCGAACTGGTAGAAGCTGCCCGAATAACCGATGGCCACGCAGATGTCGCCGTTGGCGATATCGGTCATGTACTTGGCGGAATGGAAGTAAGCGACGTGGGGGCGAATCTTCAGCATCAGCGCGCTGGCTTTCTCGTAGTCCTCAGGCTTGGTGCTGTTGGGGTCGAGGCCCAGGTAGTGCAGGGCAATCGGCAGGATATCGCCGGGTGAATCGAGCATGGCCACGCCGCATTGCTTGAGCTTGCTGATGTTCTCTTCCTTGAAGATCAGGTCCCAGCTGTTCACTGGCGCATCGGCACCGAGCACGGCCTTGACCTTGTCCGGGTTGAAGCCGATCAGCACGGTGCCGTACATGTAGGGCACGGCGTACTGGTTGCCGGGGTCGTTGGCGGTCATCAGCTGCAGCAGGCCGGGGTCGAGGTGCTGCCAGTTGGGCAGCTTGCTCTTGTCGAGTTTCTGGAACACCCCGGCCTTGATCTGGGTGTCGAGGAAGGTGTTGGTCGGCACCACCAGGTCATAACCGGAGTTGCCGGTAAGCAGCTTGGCCTCCAGCGACTCGTTGGTGTCGAACACGTCCCAGGTCAGCTTGATGCCGCTCTTGGCCTGGAAGTCCTTGGGCACCGACGGCAGCATGTAGTCGGCCCAGTTGTACACGCGCAGCTCGCGCGGTTTCTCCGCTGTTTGCGCCTGGGCCGCCGTGGCCAGCAGGGTGGCGCCGCAGATGGCGACGGCGAGCAGGTGTTTGATCGTGTTCATCGTGTCTCACCCCTGAATCATTATTGATGTTGTGTTGGCTAGGCCTGTACGGCTTATGCGTGAGCGGCTTCGAAACCTTCCAGTACGTTGACCGCGTTGACGCCGATGGCTTCCACCGCATAACCGCCTTCCATGACGAATAGCGTCGGCTTGCCGAGGGCGGCGATGCGGCGGCCCATGGCCAGGTAATCCGGGCTGTCGAGCTTGAACTGAGAAATCGGGTCGTCCTTGAAAGTGTCCACGCCCAGCGACACCACAATCACTTCAGCACCGTATTCGGCAATCCGCTGGCAGGCGTCGTCCAGCGCGGCGCTCCACACGGCCCACGGGCTGCCCATCGGCAACGGGTAGTTGAAGTTGCAGCCTTCACCGGCCCCCTCGCCGCGTTCATCGGCATAGCCGAGGAAGAACGGGAACTCTTCGGCCGGGTCGCCGTGGATCGAGGCGAACAGCACATCATTGCGGCTGTAGAAGATGTCCTGAGTGCCGTTGCCGTGGTGGTAGTCGACGTCGAGGATGGCGACTTTCTTGTGGCCCTGATCGAGGAAGGCCTGGGCGGCGATGGCGGCGTTGTTCAGGTAGCAGTAGCCACCCATCAGCTCGCCAGCGGCATGGTGACCTGGCGGCCGGCACAGGGCAAAGGCGCTGTGGGCGCCGTTGGCGATCTCGGCCTGGGCACTTAGCGCCACCTGCGCGGCGCTGTAAGCCGCCTGCCAGGTGCCGGCGGTAATTGGTGCGCCGCCGTCGAAGCTGTAATAGCCAAGCTGGCCGTGCAAATCGTTCGGGATGACCTGGCGCAGGGTGCGTGCCGGCCAGGTGAAGGGCAGCAGGTCACCGTTGCCGTTCTGCGCCTGCCAGCGCGCCCAGGCACCCTTGAAGAAGTCCAGATAGGCCGCGCCGTGAATACGCTCAATCGGCGCCAGGCCGAAATCCTGCGGCGGACGTACTTCACCGAGCTGGCGATGCTGGACGCGCGCCAGGATATGGTCGGCGCGTTGCGGTTTCTCGAAACAGGGCATCAGCTGGCCGTCGATCAGCTCGCAGCTGCCGTGGTGCAGGTGATGGTCGTCGCTGTAAAAGGTGAGCATGTGACACGGCTCCAGGCTTGTTGTTGTGCCTGCATTGTTCGCCTGCTCGCCCGGATGGAGAACGCTGGCAACGGCCAAAAGGGGATCGAAATGGCCAAATTTGGCGGCCGCCGAGCGCTGATGGCGCCGCGCAAACTGTAACAAGCCATGAGTCTTAAGCTTTTCTTAAGCCTGCAAATCGCATGGTGCGCCCCGCCGGGGCATTGCCCCTTCATTGCCGACAAGGGGGCAGAGCATGCTCAATCAGACTCGCAAGTTGCCACGCCAGGTTTTGCCGCTGCTATGCGCGTGGCTGGCCACGCCCGTGCTGGCGGATGTGGAATGCCCAAGCGCCGACCGCGCCAGCTGGATGAAGGAATCACACTTTCGCCAGCAGATGAAAAGTCAGGGGCTGCAGATCACCAAGTTCCGCATCACCCCGGGTAATTGCTACGAGGTCTACGGCCTCGACGGCAACGGCAAGAAAGTTGAAATCTATTACAACCCGGTCGACGCCACGCCCGTGGCTGAAGTCGCCACCGCGCATGTGGCCAAGCCATGACCAGGCAGTTTGTCCTGCCGGTATCGCTCATGGCCGTGCTGGTGTTGTTTGCCCTGGCCTGGTACCGCGCCCCGGCGCAGCCACCGGCCGCCTTTGCCAGCGCCGCAGCGGCGCCGGTCAGCGCGCCGGCATTCAGGGCACGCTTCGCCTCATCGGATATGGACGACTTCGTTCACTCCGCTTCCATCACCGGGCTGTCGGGTGGCGACCTGATGGCTGTCTGGTTCGCCGGTAGCCGTGAGGGCGCGGCTGACGTGCAGATCCGCGCCGCGCGTTTCGATGCCGGCAGTGGCCAGTGGGGGGCCGAGCGCGTACTCGCCAGCCGCGAGTCGACTCAGCGCGCGGTCGGCAAGCACATTCGCAAGCTGGGCAACCCGGTGATCAGCCTGGCACCGGACCAGCGCCTGTGGCTGTTCTACGTCTCGGTGTCGATTGGCGGTTGGGCTGGCAGCGCGGTCAACGCCATGGTCTCCGATGACCTCGGGCAAACCTGGTCGGCGCCACGCCAGCTGGTGACCAGTCCGTTTCTCAACATCAGCACCCTGGTACGCGCTGCGCCGGTGTTCCATGCCGACGGCAGCATTGGCCTGCCGGTGTATCACGAGTTTCTTGGCAAGTTTCCCGAGTACCTGCACCTCAGCGCGGAGGGCAAGGTGTTGGGCAAGTACCGCATCGGCAAGGGCCGCTATTCGTTGCAGCCGACCGTGGTGGCGCTGGATGAACGGCGTGCGGTGGCGCTGCTGCGCTATGCCGGTGAGCAGTACCACCGTGTGCTGGCCAGCCACACCACGGACAGCGGCCGTAGCTGGAGCACGCCGCAACCGCTGGAACCAAGCAATCCCAACTCGTCGTTGGCCGCCGTCGGGCGTCCGGACGGCAGCCTGCTGGTGGCGATGAACGATCTGGAGGATGGGCGCTTCCGCCTGACCCTCTACACCACCGACAGCCAGCTGGAGAACTGGCGCACCCTCGGTGAGCTGGACGAGAGCCCTAATCCTTGGGGGGAACCCATCGCGCCGGCGGATTTCCCGGCGGTGATCCGCGAGAAGTTCCGCGCCAGCGGTGGCCGCCCCGAGCACGAGGCGCGCTTTCTCGAACAGGTCAGTGCGCGTATGTGCAGCAGCAGTGGCTGCGACTTCGATTACGAATACCCCTATTTCAGCCGTAGCGCCGATGGCACCTACCACCTGGTCTATTCGTGGAACGACATGTTTATCAAGCACCTGGCCTTCAACGAAGCCTGGCTGACGGAGCGCCGCCCGCATGACTGACTTCTGCTTGCCGTACCTGGCCTTCACGTTGCTGTTGTTCCTGATCTTCGTTCGCCTGGCGCGTACTGCGGTGCAGCGCGGCATTCTGCTGGCGGGCTGTCTGCTACTGGGCCTGCTGCCGCTGCAGGGCATCAGCCTGGCGCTGCAGGTGCGCACTTATATCGGCGACCTGTCGATCAGCAGCCTTGTGCTGCTGAGCTGGACGACGCTGTGCCGTTTCGGCTTGCCGGGTGTCAGCCCTCGTGATCGTCTGGCCAGCCTGGCGCTGTTCGCCGGCCTGGCTGTGCTGCTCTACCCGGCGGCACTCGGCCTGAGCTACAGCGACCCGTACCAGCTGGGCTTCGAGCCCCGGCCGATGCTGCTGGTGCTGGGCTTGCTGAGCCTGGTGCTGATCCTCCAGCGCAGCTGGCTCGGCGCCCTGGCGCTGGCACTGGCTACCCTGGCCTTCGCCCTGCGCCTGGGCGCATCGGAAAACTACTGGGACTACCTGATCGACCCCTACCTGGCCCTCTACAGCCTGGGCGCGTTGCTCAGCGCCGCTGTGCGCTGGCTGCTGGCTCGACCGACAAGGAAACTCGCATGAGCTGGCTGAAATCCCGTCGCCTGCATTACCTGGCAGGCCTCACGGCGCTGCTGTTCGTACTCTTCGCGGCTCTGCGCGGGCTGTTTCTGCTGGGTTTCTCCGCTGTCGACAGCATCAGCGAGCCGGACGTATTGCCCACCCTCGGCATCGGCCTGCGCTTCGACCTGCGCCTGGCCCTGCTGTTGATGCTGCCGGTGGGCCTCCTGCTGGCGCTGCCCAAGCTGCGCCTGGCGCGCTTTCGCGCCATACGTTGGCTGCTGCGCGTTTACCTGGTGTTGGCCGTGGCCGCGCTAGGCCTGCTGTACATCATCGATTTCGGCCACTACGCCTACCTGGGCGTGCGCCTCAACGCCACGGTGCTGCGTTTTGCCGGCGATGCGCAGATTTCCGCCGGTATGCTCTGGCAGACCTACCCGGTGCTGTGGATCACCCTGGCCTGGCTGGCGGGCGTAACGCTGTGGGCCTGGGCGCTGCTGCGTCTGGAGCGCGTTACCCTGGATCGACCGCAAGCACAACGAGTCGGCGTATTGCCGGCAATCGGCGGTGCGGCGGTGGTGGGCGTGCTGGTGTTCTTCGGTCTGCTCGGCCGCGCCAGCGCGCTGAACCTGGAGAATCCGGTGCCGCTGCGCTGGAGCGACGCCTTTTACAGCGGCAATAGCCAGATCGGTGCGCTCGGGATCAACCCGGCGCTGTTTCTCTTCGACACCCTCAAGCTCGAACCTGCCGCCTTCGATGAGACGGCCACGCGCGAACACTACGAGGTGGTGGCCGACTATCTGGGCGTCAGCGAGCGTGATGCGCAGGCGCTGAACTTCTTCCGCCACCAGCCCGCTCATGCACACCGCATTGCCACCGAGCGCCCGCCCAATGTGGTTTTCGTCATGCTTGAATCCCTCGGCACCAGCGCTGTGGGCGCCTACGGCAACCCGCTGAATCCGACGCCGAATCTGGATCGTCTGGCCAGGGAAAGCTGGTTCTTCCGCCACTTCTACGTGCCGGTCACCGGCACCGCCAAGACGGTGTGGGCAAGCATCACCGGCATCCCTGATGTATCGCGTCAGGAGACCGCCACGCGCAACCCGCTGATCGCTCGCCAGCGCACGCTGATCAACGCGCTCGACGGTTATGAGAAGTTCTACATGATCGGCGGCAACGCCGGCTGGGCCAACATCAACGCGCTGATCCGCCAGAGCATCGATGGCGTGCAGCTCTACGAGGAACGCCATTGGCAGTCGCCGCAGGTGGACGTGTGGGGTATTTCCGACCTGGATTTCTTCAAGGAGAGTTCGCAGGTTCTCGGCGCCCTGCCGGAGGACAAGCCCTTCTTCGCCTACCTGCAGACCTCCGGCAACCACCGCCCCTTCACCATCCCCAAGGACAACGACGGCTTCGAGCCACTCGACCTGCCGCTGGAGCAAGTGCAACAGGCCGGCTCGCGCAGCGTCGAGCAGTACAACGCCGTGCGTCTGCTGGACTTCAATATCGGTCGCCTGATGGAGCTGGCCAAGGAGCAGGGCTTCTACGACGACACCATTTTCGTCTTCTTCGGCGATCACAACACCCGTATCAGCCAGATCCCGCATATGGCGCCGGCCTTCGAGCAACTGGGGCTGGAGAGCAACAACGTGCCGCTGCTGATTCATGCACCGAAATGGTTGGCGCCACGCGAGTTCGACGAAGCCGTGGGCCTGGCCGACCTGCTGCCGACCGTAGCCGGGCTGGTCGGCGTGCCTTTCGACAACGGCGGGCTGGGTCGCGACCTGCAATTGCCTGCCCCGGAAGGCGAACGCGTGGTGCCGCTGGTGCTGCAGGAAGGCACCTTCCCGGTGATCGGTGCGGTGACCCGTGATTTCCTCGTGCAGATGCAGCACGACGGCAGCTCACCGACCCTGCATGACCTGCACTCGCCGACGCCGCGCGACAACGTTGCCGCGCGCCACCCCGAGGAATTCCAACGCCTGCTGGCGCTGAGTCGTGGCTTGCATGAAGCGTCGCGGCTGCAGATGTACCGCAACGTCCAGGCGGAAGAGTAAGCACACCTGGAGGAGGCGCTTCAGCGGCGAGCTTTATCGTGGCTGAAGCTGCTCCCACGGGGATTGCAGGTAATCCGGATGCAATCTGGGAATGGCGCGGGTTATTGGCTAGGCACGAAAGCGACTCGGCGCCATACCGCTCCAGCGCTGAAAGGCGTGGCGGAAACTGGCTGTTTCGCTGAAGCCGAGGTATTCGGCAATTCGGCAGATCGGCCAGTCTTCCTGGCCGAGCAGGGTTTTCGCCCGTTCGAAACGCAGCTCGTCGAGCAGTTCCTGGTAGTGCGTGCCCAGTTCCTGCAGATGCCGCCGCAAGGTGCGCGGTGAGCAATGCATCTGTTGCGCCAGCTGTTCCAGGCCGGGGGGGGCGGTCAGCTGTTCTGTCAGCAACTGGCGAATGCGCCCGAGCCAGGCCTGGCGGGTGGTGAATTCAGCGTTCTGTTTGCGGCAGCGGTCGAGCATTTCCCGGTGGGTGACCGCATCGGCGAGCGGCAAGGGGTGCTGCAGCCAGCTGGCGGGGAAGGCGAAGGCATTGCGCGGTGCCTCGAATTGCAGCGGGCAGGCAAAGCTGTGCTGGTAGCGCGCGCTATAGGCCGGTTCGGCATAGCGAAACTGCGCCGCGCTGAGCGGCAGCGGTTGGCCGAGCAGGTCATCGCTGATCAGCTTGAGCGAGGCCAGGCACATTTCCAGGTTGAATACTTCCAGTGCAGGGCTGTGCTGGTAGTCGCTGGCGCTGACCAAGGCCAGCTCGCCTTCGAGCTGCATATCCAGTTTGAAGTAGGTGCCGAGCAGGGCCGGGTACTGCAGCATCAGCCGCCAGGCGTCACCAAAGGTGGCACTCGACAGGGCGGCGTAACCGACCATGCCATAGGCCGACACATGCATGCGCCGACCTAGCTCCAGGCCCAGATCGCTGCGCAACTGCAGAGCATTGGCGCAGACCTGCAGTTCCTGGGTACGGGTGATGCGGGTGTCGGCGCAGGCCAGATCAGCCGCCGCAATGCCGCTACCGGCCAGCAGTGGCTCGGTCAGTTCAGGTTGGTGGGCAAAGATTTCGAGGATTTGCGAAACCACATGCAGGGTGGTCAGGTGGGCGTGCAACATCGGGGTGACCGCAACTGTTCAGAATGCCGGTAATGAGGCAAGAACTATGCCGCGGCCTGGCAGCGACCCGGCACTGTGCCGGGCGCTGCTGGCAGGCGCAATTCAGCGATTGCGCAGGAAGGCGCTGATAAAGTCGCCCTGATTGGGTGCTTCTTCGTGGGTGGTAAAAGTCAGGGTTGCCTCGTTTTCGCGCAGTTTGAGCTTCGCGGCGAAGCTGCATTTCACGGTTTTCAGGCTTTTGGCCTCGGCCTTGTAGTCGGCATCGTTCTGGCACAGGTTGGCCAGTTGGTTGACCACTTCACCGCAGAAGCTCGGCACGCTCAGGCGCTTGAGCTTGTCATCGTCGATGGCTTGCCAGTCAACCTGGGTGTGCAGCGGCGTATCACAGGCTTTCGAGGCATCCTGGTCGATCTGTTGCAACTGGGCGCTGAAGTCGGCCAGGCGCTGCTCACGATCAAAGCGGCTGAGTTTGTCCTGAATGCCTTTTTTCTTCTGCTGTTCGTACAGTGCCAGCAGATTGGCTGGTTTGGCCTGCTTGCTCTTGCTCTCGTCGAAGCCTAGCTCGAAGCCGTCGGTGCTCGGCAGGTACAGCTGGTATTGCTCGCCGCCCCAGCCCTGGCGCTTGAGCAGCATGTTGTAGCTACTGCCATTGAGGGTGGTGGTGTAATCGCGCTCATCGTTGCCGCGTTCGTTGACCGTGCTTAGCAGCACCACTTCATCCAGCGGGTGGTTGATACCGCTGACCTGGATCAGCGCCTGCTTGCCATCGCTGCTCGGCGCGACGGTGACGCTGATGCCATTGCCGGCATTGAACACTTGCGGGTATTTGGCCAGTTCCAGGGCGCTGGCGTTGAGGGTGAACAGCGAAACGGCGAGTAGCAGTGACAGCCTTGTCATGGTGGTGTCCTTGTTGGATTAAAAGAACGCCCAGTATAGCCAGGCCACCGGCCGCGATTTGTGCGCCAGGTCTGCTCGTGGCGTTCCCCCGGCGTTGCGTCTGACGTCGTGGCGGGCGGTGCGCGACAAACGGCGTGCCGAGGTGCACGCCAGCCCAGGCTTTACGGTATACTGCGCGGCCTTTGGCGGTCCGCACCGCCATAATTCATACACTAACAAGCCACGCCTGGTTTCCAGCGTGGCTTGTTAGTTTCTGCAGCGCCTACGGGCACTTGATGAAGAAGAGGCACGACGATGAGCGCACTGGTTGGCGTGATCATGGGCTCCAAGTCCGATTGGTCCACCCTTAGCCACACCGCCGAGATGCTGGACAAGCTGGGCATTCCGTACGAAGTGAAGGTGGTTTCTGCCCACCGCACCCCGGACCTGCTGTTCCAGTACGCCGAACAGGCTGAAGAACGCGGCATCCAGGTGATCATCGCCGGTGCTGGCGGCGCGGCGCACCTGCCGGGCATGTGTGCGGCCAAGACCCACCTGCCGGTACTCGGCGTGCCGGTACAGTCGGCCGTACTCTCGGGCGTCGATTCGCTGCTGTCGATCGTGCAGATGCCCGCCGGTATTCCGGTCGCCACCCTGGCCATCGGCAAGGCCGGTGCCGTCAACGCCGCGCTGCTCGCTGCGAGCATCCTCGGTCACCAGCATCCGCAGTTCCACGAGCGGCTGAAGGCGTTCCGCACCGAGCAGACCGAATCCGTGCTGGACAATCCGGACCCGCGTGAGGCCTAACCCATGAAAATCGGCGTAATCGGTGGCGGCCAGCTGGGCCGCATGTTGGCCCTGGCAGGCACGCCGCTGGGGATGAACTTCGCTTTCCTCGACCCCGCGCCGGATGCCTGCGCGCAAGCCCTGGGCGAGCATATCCGTGCCGATTACGGCGATCAGGATCACCTGCGCCAGCTGGCGGATGAAGTCGATCTGGTGACCTTCGAGTTCGAAAGCGTGCCGGCTGAGACGGTGGCCTTCCTCTCGCAGTTCGTGCCGGTCTATCCCTCGGCTAACGCCCTGCGCATTGCCCGCGACCGCTGGTTCGAAAAGTCGATGTTCAAGGACCTCGGCATTCCGACCCCGGATTTCGCCGATATCCAATCGCAAGTCGACCTCGATGCGGCTGTGGCCAGCATTGGCCTGCCGGCGGTGATGAAGACCCGCACCCTGGGTTACGACGGCAAGGGCCAGAAAGTCCTGCGCAAGCCCGAAGATGTCGTCGGCGCTTTTGCCGAACTGGGCAGTGTGCCGTGCATCCTCGAAGGCTTCGTGCCGTTCACCGGCGAAGTATCGCTGGTGGCGGTGCGCGCCCGTGATGGCGAAACCCGCTTCTACCCACTGGTGCACAACCGCCACGACAGCGGCGTGCTGGCGCTGTCCATCGCCAGTACCGACCACCCGCTGCAGGCGCTGGCCGAAGATTACGTCAGCCGCGTGCTGACCAAGCTCGATTACGTCGGTGTGCTGGCCTTCGAGTTCTTCGAAGTCGATGGCGGCCTGAAAGCCAACGAAATCGCCCCGCGCGTGCACAACTCCGGGCACTGGACCATCGAAGGCGCCGAGTGCAGCCAGTTCGAAAACCACCTGCGTGCCGTCGCTGGCCTGCCGCTGGGTTCGACCGCCAAGGTCGGTGAGAGCGCGATGCTCAACTTTATCGGCGTGGTTCCGCCGGTGGAGCAGGTGATCGCCATCGCCGACTGCCGCCTGCATCACTACGGCAAGGCCTTCAAGGCTGGCCGCAAGGTCGGCCACGCCACCCTGCGCTGCGCGGATCGCGCCACGCTGGACCAGCAGATCGCCGTGGTCGAGGCGCTGATCGCCAAGGCCTGAAAAATCGCTGCGGCCGTCTCACCGGCGGCCGCAGCGGGAACCTTGGCGGCAGATATCCGTCTGATTGCGTAACGCCAGTATTGGCCCCTGCAACACACGCGGAGTGACGCACCATGAGCATTATCGGCATCATCTTTATCGGCCTGATCGTTGGCCTCATCGCGCGTTTTATCAAACCCGGCAACGACAGCATGGGCTGGATCATGACCATCCTGCTGGGTATCGGTGGCTCCATCGCCGCCACCTACGGCGGCCAGGCACTGGGCATCTACAAGGTGGGCGAATCCGCCGGTTTTATCGGCGCGGTGATCGGCGCTGTGGTGCTGCTGGTAATCTACGGCGCTGTCAAAAAGGGCTAAGGCCCTGTCACTCCGCCGTCCTGTGAGCCCACCAATGCGCTATCTGTTGTTACCCCTGCTGCTGCTCAGCACCCTGGCCTGCGCCGAACTACCGGAAACCGATTGGCTGGAGCTGATGCCGCCGGAAGACCGCCAGGCCCTGGAGGAGATGCCGGAGATCAGTCACCAGGGCCTTGAGCAGGACAGCGGCTTTTACAACCCCGGCGGCCTCAAGCAGCAGGATCAGAACCTGCCCGCGGTGATGTACTCGACGAAAACCGTTGCTGCCTTCGACGGTAAAGCTATCCGCCTGGGTGGCTACCCGGTGCCGCTGGAAACCGACAGCAAAGGCCGCAGCATATTGTTCTTCCTGGTTCCCTACCCCGGTGCCTGCATCCACGTGCCGCCGCCACCGCCGAACCAGCTGGTGCTGGTGCGCTACCCCAAAGGCATCGAACTCGAAGACATCTACAACCCCCTCTGGGTCAGCGGCACGCTGAAGATCGAACAGGTCAACAATGAGCTGGCGGATGCGGCGTATGCCATGCAGGCGGATGTGGTTAGAGTGGTGACCGATGATGACCTGTAAGCCTGGAGCCCCTGCCATGAAAGCTGCCATCGTTGTGCTGTTGTGCCTGATCTCCGCCACCAGCATGGCCCTGGAAACCGGTGAGCGTTTGGCACCCTGGACCCTGCTCGATCAGCATGACCAGGCCTACACCCTGGACGATCAGCTGCAAGTATTGCTGGTAGCCCGCAGCATGGACGCCGCCAAACTCGTTGACGCCGCCCTGCAGGGCAAGCCCAAGGGCTATCTGGAGCAGCGCCACGCCGTGTTTCTCGCCGATATCAGCCGCATGCCGAGCATCATCGGCAAACTCTTCGCCATCCCCAAAATGCGTGACTACAACTACCGCATCATCCTCGACCGCGACGCCCGTATTGCCCCTCGCTACCCGGCAGACACTGCCAGCGTGCTGTGGCTCGACCTGCGCCAGGGCCAGCTACAGGGGCAACGCCGCTTTACCGATGCGGCCGAGTTGGCGCAGGCGTTGGAGGCGGCGGGGCAGTGAGCGTATTGCCGCCAGTCGCCAGGTAGACCTCTCTTATGCCGGTTCAGCCCACAGGCTCAGGTCGAGCTGGTGCTGCTGTCCGGCGCTCAGCACGCGAATGTCGTCCATGACGTTGGCGTGTTCGATGCACAGCATGCCCTGCCAGGCATCACTGGCGAATTGTGACAGGCGCTGGGCTTTGTCGATCCAGGGGTTCCACAGCACGGCCGAATTCGAGCCGCTGCTGTGCAGTTGGATGCGCCGCTGCCAGGCGTGATCGAGGATGCTCAGCTGTGCCGGGGTGTCTAGGTAGATGCGGTCAGTCTCGCCGCTGAATGTCAGCAGACCGTCCTGCTGACGTTGCTGCCAGTCTTCCAGGGTTTCGATATAGCGGCAGCCGTGCAGGCCTTCGACCGCGACGTGGCGAATATCGCTGATAGCAAAGTAACTGTGCAGCGCCTGGCTGATCGCCAGCGGCGTGTCGCCCAGATTGCGGCTGCTCAGCTGGATATGCAGGCGTTCATTCAGGCGAACCCTCAGGCGCAGTTCAGCCGCGTGAGGCCAGTCGGTCAGCGGTTGGGTGGTGCTGTTGTAGACGAATTCCAGCTGGACGCCGTCATCGTGCTGGTCGATGCCTAGCAGCTGCCAGTCAAGGCTGCGCACCAGGCCGTGGGCAGGTGCAGCGTCTGGCTGCCGATGCATGGCCTGCACCGCTTGCGGGTTGCGTTGCAGGTTGCCGAACCATGGCCAGCAGACCGGCACACCGCCGCGCACGCCTTGCCCACGCTTGTAGGCAGCCTGCTCGCTGAGCCAGATCAGCGGCGGCTGGTCATCCTGCTGGTAGCTGAGAATCTGCGCGCCCTGCTGGCTGACCAGCAATTCATTCGCGCCATGGCGCACACGCCAGCAGGTCAGTTCGTCCAGTTCAAGGCGTTCAACAGCAGATCTGACCATGGTGTGGCTCACAGGTGATGAAAGTAGCTATTGGAGCGCAGCTTGACCGCAGAAAGCAAAACGCCCGTCGGTGACGGGCGTTGTGTGTGCCAGGTTGCCAAGTGCTTTACCAGGAAACGCCGACGCCTAAGCCATAGGTGGTGGTCCTGGAACTGCCACCATCCGTGCCTGCCACTGAGGCTCGGATGACGGTATTGGGGGTTACGCGAAAGGAGGAGCCAATCGCCAGTGAGGTGGCGTTCTGATAGTGACCAACACCAGCGCCCAGCGAGAATTGCTTGCCGGTGTCGACGTTGGGGATGTTGCTCATGGCCGATATACCGGCGATACCAGCGCTGAGTTGTTCGCGAGTTTGCCGCAGTTGGCGCACGTTGACCGCGTCGAAGTCAGCCGTGCCATCGGCCACGCCATGCACCTGGATCGGCATGCCCGTCGCCGAGTTGCTGAAGGTGGCGCCGTTATCATTGAGCGTTAGGCTCGATGAGTTGATGCCGCCGGACATGGTTGCCTGGGTCTCGTTGACGATAAAGCCATGGGTGTTACCAAGGCCGTTGGTCAAGGTCATGGCCGAGGACGACTGCGCCGAAACACCGGGGGTGAGGGCGATCTTGCCGTTCTGGTCCACCGTGGCGTGGGTGGCGTCGGTGTCTTTCATGACCACCGCAGTGCCACCGCTGGTGCTGAGGTTGGCACCCAGGATACTGCTGCCGGCGGTGCTGGTGACTGTGGTAGTGGCCGCGTTGCTGGAGACGTACTCGAGGGTGCCGTTGATATACACGTTGCCATCGACAAACAGGTTGCCGTTGACCTTGTTCTGGTAGGTCTTGCCCGCCAGCAGGTTGCCGATGGTGACGTTCTGACCAATCGTCTGTGCGCTCTGGTGGATCTGCATGGCTCCTGAACCGATCCCGGATGTAGTGCCGCTGGTGCCATTGGTGGCCATGGTGCCGCCGTATCCGGATATCAGGTTGATGGTCGAGCTGTCGACATTGACCCGCGAGGTGGCGATGTTGCTGGTGGCCTCGATCACATAATTGCCGGCTGTGGCCGTGCTCTGGGTGTGGGCAGCACCGTTGCTGGCACGTAGCCGGGCCTGGCTGTCGGACAGGTAAAGCGAGCCGTTGTTGGCACCGTTGCTCGACACCATGTTGGCTTCATCGGCCTCGATCACCAGGCTGGTCACGGCGGTGCCATCGGTGACACTGCCAGCCAACTGGCTTGCTGCGACGCTGAGTGAGCCGCTGTTGTTGCCATTGTTGGAGGCGATGCTGGCCTGACCTGCATTGATCGTCTGGCTGGTGCTGGCCGTACCATCGGTGACGGCACTGACAATATTTTGCGGCGTCACTGAATGTGAGGCGACATTGTTGCCGTCGCTGGAGGCGCTCAATACCTGCCCATTGACCACCACCATGCCGCTGTTGCCGTTGGGCGAGTAGATTTGGGCACCGCCAAAAACACTCAGTTGGCCGAGGGCGGTGATATTGCCTTGGGCGAACAGGTCCTGCACGTTCAGGCCGTTCCAGGTATTGGTCTGAATCACGCCACCTTGCGAGGTGCCATTGTCAGTGTGATAGGCATAGATGGAGGTACCACTGAGATCGGCCGCGGTGCCGTAGCACAGCGTCGAGCCGGCGATGACGAACATCCCAGCGCCGATAATCGGGGCGCTGTTGATACAGATGGGCTGCTGGCTGCCATTGGCACCTGGGGCGACGATGGGGTTGAGGTTGCTGGCGGCATTGCCCAGACTGCCGGCCGGCGCCGCAGGGATGTTTGGAACGATGGCGGGGGTGGCGCATTGGCCATTGTTCCAGGTCGAAGGGCTTTCGCATGTGCCGGGTGATGAGCTGCCGTTGGCCACGCAGGCGCTGCCGTTGAAGAAGTGCGTCGTACTGGTGGCCCCGCTGCTCTGGCAGGCCTGGTACTGGCTGGTCGGATTGGCTACGCAGGATGCGCCGTCATAGTAGTAGCCCGCATTGCTGCAGGATGAATAAGCAGGCGGTGCGGCGACGCAGGCATTGCCGTCATAGTAGGTGCCGGCTGCGCAGGAAATACCGTAGTCCGGAGAGGGCACTGCAACGCAGAGGCCGCCGGCATCTTCCGTGCCGGGAACACCACCGGCGGCTGTGCAGGGATCGCCCGTGGCCGCTTGTGCATGCAGGGCGAAAATAAACAGCAGCACGGTTACGGCATACCTGAAGAACTGCATGGCCTGTTACCTCTTATTATTTTATGGAGCTGGCCGGGCCTACCTGACCAGTTCTTCACTGACGATCAAGCAGCCTTTACCGGTGGGTACCAGCAGCGCCTGGATCTTCGGGCCGGGGTTGAGCAGCAGTACCCCGGTTTTGCCCAATGCTTGGGATTTCTGCCCTGGATAGTTCTTGTCGGCGGCCTTGGTGCAACGCTCATCGACATACACGATCATCCGATAGCTGGCGCTGCAGCCGGCTTGCTGGTTGGGTGCAAACGACATGCTGATCAGGGTTGTGCTGCCCTTGTCATTGGGCTGCACGAAGGTACCGCTGGCCAGGGCTGCGTCCGGATTATTGGGGAGCACCTGGAGCAGGCTGGTTTCTTTGCCATTCGACAGCAGACTGCCCAATTGATGGGCGGTTGAAGCGCAGGAGATAGCGCCTTGCTTGAACATTTCCTGGGCCAGCGGATGCGGCTGTGCCGCTGATGCAGGTCGATCCTGCGCGCTGACGACCGTGGCCAGGCCTAGCAGCAGTGTGGACAGGAGGCGCCGTGTGGCGCTGAGGCTGGGTGATGTGTGCTGACTGTGAGTTGTATCCATCTTGAACACCCGTAACCTTTGCGCAGGCGGCACGTCAGCGCCGCTAATGGCTGAAAGCTATCAGGCTGTTGTGGCGATTCCCTTCAAAGACCTTCAGCGGTCATCAAGGTATTTGCAGGTACCGGTTTAGAGGAGGCGGATCGGTTGGCAGAGTTTGTAGCCCCAGGCGCGAATAGCCTTGATTGCGCCGGCCGGCGCGCCGGCCTCAATCAGTTTTTTACGTAGGCGGACAATCTGCAGTTCGAGGGCGGCCTTAGGGTCTTGTGCGGCGCTTTTGTCCAGCAATTCGAGCAATTGCCAGTTTTCCAGGCGGTGATCGGCCGCCAGGCTGAAAGCCCTCAGCAACGCGCTCTCGGCTGCCGTCAGGCTGATACGCTGCGCCGACAGGCCGTGCAGCATCAGGCTCTGTGGGTCGAGCCGCAGCAGATCGTCTGCGCGGTGCATATGCAGGCGGCGGGACAGGGCGGTGATGGCAGCGCGCAGTTCGTCGAGATCAGTCGGCTTGGGCAGGTAGATGTCTGCGCCACTGTCATAGCCGCGTACCCGGTCCGAGGGTAGGCGTCGCGCGGTGACCATGATGATGCCAATGTCGGGTTGGGCCGCACGAATTCGCCGGGCCAGCGACAGGCCGTCTTCACCGGGCAGGTTGAGGTCGACGACGATCAGCTCGAATGTGCAAGTCTGTTCGGCTACGGCTTCGGCGCAATCGACGCCGGTAACGTGGTGGCCGTCTTCGCCCAGTACATCCAGCAAGGTGTGACGCAGCTCGTCATTGTCCTCGATGACCAGAATATTCAAACCGGTATCCATAGACTGAACTCCACTGTGTCGGTGCGCGGTTGATAGTCCAGGCGAGCACCGAGCAATTGCGCCAGGTGATGCGCCAGGTACAGTCCGAGCCCGGAGCCGCTTTGGCTATGAGCCGTGGTGCCGCGATAGAACTTGCTGAACAGTTGCTCTGCGTCGGGCATCCCCGCTGTGCCAACTGGATTGCGGATGCGCAGCAGCAGGGCGGATTGTGCGTGTTCCAGGCTCAGCTCGACAAGCTGGTCAGCCGGGGCATATTTCAAGGCGTTGTCGATCAGGTTGGCGATGATGATCGTCAGTAGGCCCGCATCTGTATTTGCCTCCAGGGCAAAGCCCACCTGGGCCTGGATACGTGCCGGGTTGGTCGAGGTTTCGATGCATTCGTAGACCAACTCGCTGATGTTGCTCAGGCTGTTCTGCGGTTGCAGGCGTTGGTGTTCGGCGAGTTCCGACAGGCGTGTGCGCTCGATGATGGCATCGATGTTACTCAGCGCACGGCGCGCCCGTTCCATATAGGGGCCGGTGGTGCGGGTGGCGCTCAGGTTCATCACCGCAACCGCCAATGGTGTCTTGATTTCATGCGTGAGCATATCGATAAAGCGCCCCAGCGATTGTGCGTGGGTACGCTCCTGCTCCAGTTGCAGTTTGGTGGTCGAGGCTTGCAGGCGACCTGCTTCAAGCTCCTCACGTAGTAGGCGTGAGCGCTGCTGCAGCATGTAGAACATCAGCAGGGCGATCAGAAAACCCTGCATCAGGGTTGACTGCAGCGTCCATTCAGCGGCGTTACTGATGCCGAGGAAGGGCAACAGGAACAGCAGTTGCGAACTGCCCATGAACAGGTACAACGAGCGAATGTAACGTCGACTTGGAATGCCCTCCTGGCGTGTAGTGAAGGGCACCAGGGTAATAAACAGACTGGCCAGCAGGCCTGACAGTACATTGGCTTGCAAAGCCTGACGTTCCCAGCCTGCCAGATAAACCAGTGGCAGCAGCAGGGCTATCAGCAAGAAGACATTGATCCCGTAGAGCATCCAGCGGGCCGGGCGGTAAGGTTGCAGGATCGCTTTGTGGAACACGATGGCGCTTATATGCACCAGGATTACGGCCAGGCTGGTCATGCGGTCGGCAAAGCCCACCCAACTCTCGGGTACCAGTACCGTGAGGTAGCCCATAAGCGAAAAGGTATAGAGCACGTTGGTTAACTGATAAAGCACGAACAGCCCAACCACTTTCTGCCGGTACTGGGCGAAATCCTGAATGCCCCAGGCGACGATGCCAATCAGCAATGCCAGGTAGAAGAAATTCCAGATCGCCAGCTTTGCGTCCTCGCGCATGGCCGCTGCAGGTGGCAGGGCTTCGACGTGCAGCATGGAGGTGCTGCTGGTCTGCAGGCGCAGGAAGTACACACTGCTGGGGTCCTGGGGCGTGACCAGAAAGCCCAGGGAATTGATGCCTGGATCACTGTCGACGCCGAGTTGTCGATCACCGTCGACGCGTTTCAACCACTGGCCGGGTTTATTGGGGTCTGCTTCGAACAGTTGGACCTGGTCGAGAAATGTCGGACGGATGCGCAGCTTCACAGCCCGATTGTCTGCTCGTGCACGCACTTCAATGCGTAACCAATGCGCACCATCGCTGTAGCCCTTACTCATCACTGCCCCTTGCAGGGGGCTGAAAGGGGTCTGCGCCACCTCAGCGATCGACAGCGTGCCACTGGGGTCGAGTAGCACGCCCTGCGAAATAAGCAGGCTGTTGGCCTGCGCCGTGGTCATGCACAGGAGCAGGCCGAGCAGTAACCAGAGGGCTGTAACGTGGCGATAGCGGTGCTGCTGCCCGTTGGTGTCACGCCAGGTCGCAGTGTCTGGGTTGTGCTCACATTCCATGTAATCCCGCTTCTTGTCTGCTGATGGCTAAGCCCGCAGGCGTGATCTTGCACGTGCTGGCCAACGCCTAACAAGTCTTGCCCGCAGAAAGCACAACGCCCGTCGGTGACGGGCGTTGTGCTGTAACAGCGGCGGTTTACTTGCCGTAGACCTGTTCCGGCAGCCAGGTGATCAGTCCCGGGAACTGGTAGGCAATCACCAGCAGCAGGATCTGGATCAGAATAAACGGCACCACGCCTTTGTAGATGGTGCTGGTGGCCACCGAGGCCGGGGTAACGCCACGCAGGTAGAACAGCGCGAAGCCGAACGGCGGGGTGAGGAAGGAGGTCTGCAGGTTGAGCGCGATCATCACGCCCAGCCACACCGGATCCAGGCCCATGGCCAGCAATACCGGGCCGACAATCGGCACCACCACGAAGGTGATCTCGATAAAGTCGAGGATAAAGCCGAGCAGGAAGATCACCACCATCACCAGGAAGAACGCACCCAGTACGCCGCCAGGCAGCTGGGCAAAGACGTCCTCGATCAGGGCTTCGCCGCCGAAACCACGGAATACCAGAGAGAACAGCGAAGCACCAATCAGGATAAGGAATACCATGGCGCTGATTTCGGTGGTTCCGTAGGCCACTTCGCGCAGCTGGCCGAAGTTCAGTTTGCCCTTGTAGAAGGCCAGCAGCATGGCGCCCAAGGCACCGAGAGCAGCGGCTTCGGTCGGGGTGGCGTAACCGGCGAGGATCGAGCCAAGTACCGCGCCGATCAGCAGCAGTGGCGGTACCAGCGCGTTGATCAACTTGCCCCATTCGATCGGGCCCAGCTCTTCCTGCGGCAGTGCCGGCAGTTTCTTCGGCTGGAAGATCGCCACGCCAATGATGTAGACGATATACAGCCCCACCAACAGCAGGCCGGGCAGCAGCGCACCGACAAACAGATCGCCGACCGATACGGTTTTGGGCGAGAAGATGCCCATCTTCAGCTGCGCCTGTTGATAGGCGCTGGACATCACGTCGCCGAGCAATACCAGTACGATGGACGGCGGAATGATTTGCCCCAGGGTGCCTGTCGCGGCCAGGGTACCGGTAGAAATGGCGGGATCGTAACCACGGCGCAGCATGGTGGGCAGGGCCAGCAAGCCCATGGTCACCACGGTGGCGCCAACGATGCCGGTGCTGGCGGCGAGCAGCGCACCGACCACACACACGGAAATCGCCAGGCCGCCGCGCAGGGTGCCGAACAGTCGCGACATGGACTCCAGCAGGTCTTCGGCGACCCTGGATTTCTCCAACATCACGCCCATAAATACGAACAACGGCACGGCCAGCATGGTCTGGTTGTTCATGATGCCAAACAGACGGTTGGGCAGAGCGCTCAGGTAGCCGGCATCGAAAGTGCCGGTAACGACACCGATGCCCGCAAACAGCAGGGATACACCAGCCAGGGTAAAGGCCACCGGATAACCGGCCATCAGGGCTGCGCAGATGCTGATAAACAGCAGGATTGCCATTAACTCAGCCATGTTGCACCTCCGCAGCCTGCAGCCGTCCGCTGAGGATGTTGGCGGATTTGATCAAATCGGAGATTCCTTGCAGAACCAGGCTGACGACCAGCACCAGGATGATGCTCTTCTGCAGATAGACGAACTTAAGGCCGCCCGATTCGCTGGAGCCTTCCAGGGTCGACCAGGAGTTACTGACGTAGTCCCAGCTGCTCCAGCCAAGGAACAGGCAGACCGGCAACAGGAAGAACAGGGTGCCTAAGCTGTCTACCAGGGCTTTCCGGCGTGGGCTGAATTTCTGGTAGAAGATGTCGACGCGCACATGGCCGTTGCGTTGCAACACCCAGGCGGCAGCGCCCATAAACACCAGCGCGTGGCCGTACAGCACGGCTTCCTGCAAGGCAGTGGCACCAATGCCGAAACCGTAACGCAGCACCACCACGATGGCGGTGCCGATCACCAGAAACAGCGTCAGCCAGGAACAGGCTTTGCCGAAGCGGGCATTGAATGAGTCGATCAGATGAGCAAGGCCGAGCAGAAGCGGAGGCTTATCGGACATTGTGAGTCCTTCTTGTGGTTATGGGCTTTGTGGGCAGGCCGGCGATTCTAGGCAGGCCTTCTGGCGTGCGGCAATGGCACTACAACTTTAGTCGTATCCGCTAGGCTTGAGAGTCACTTACCCCTATGTTACTCAGGCGCGGTCTACCTGCAGCGATCCTGTGGTCAGACCACTACAACAATAAAGGAGCTTTGCATGAAACGTCGTCAAATACTCGCAGCAGCCGGTGTCGGCCTCGCAGCCACGGCTTTGGCCGGTTGCAAGCAAGAAGCCGATACCGCTGGCAAGCCTCAAGAGGGCGCGAGCGCTCAGACCTTCAACTGGAAAATGGTCACCTCCTGGCCGAAGAACTTCCCGGGTGTAGGCGTGGGCGCCGAACGCTTCGCCAAACTGGTTGAAGAAATGAGCAACGGCCGCCTGAAGATCAAGGTCTATGCCGCTGGCGAACTGGTGCCTGCGCTGGAAGTATTCGATGCCGTGAGCCGCGGCACCGCCGAGATGGGCCACGGCGCACCGTACTACTGGAAAGGCAAAGTGCCTGCCGCGCAGTTTTTCTGCGCGCTGCCGTTTGGCCCCAACGCCCAGGAAATGAATGCCTGGCTGCACCGTGGTGGCGGCATGCAGCTGTGGGAAGAAACCTACAAGCCGTTCGGCGTGCTGCCGATGGCTTGCGGCGCGACCGGTGTGCAGACTGCAGGCTGGTTCAACAAGGAAATCAACGGCGTGGCCGATTTCCAGGGCCTGAAGATGCGCACCCCCGGTCTGGGCGGCGAAGTGCTGACCAAGATGGGCGGCACCGTGGTCAATATGCCGGCTGGTGAGATCTTCACTGCGCTGCAAACCGGTGCCATCGATGCCACCGAGTGGATCGGACCATACAACGACCAGGCCCTGGGCCTGCACAAAGCCGCCAAGTACTACTACACCCCGGGCTGGCAAGAGCCGAACGTCACCTTCGAGCTGGACGTCAACATCAAGGCCTGGGAAACCCTGCCGGCCGATCTGCAAGCCATCGTTCGCGCCGCCGCGCGTGATGTGAACGGCGACATGCTCGACGATTACAACGCGAAGAACATGGAAGCGCTGGAGCAGCTCAAGGCCGAGGGTGTGGAAGTGCGTCGCCTGCCGGACGAAGTGCTGGCCAAACTCAAGGAAGTGGCGGCCGAAGTGGTTGATGCCAGCGCCGCCGCCGACCCGGTGGCGAGCAAGGTATGGGCGCAGCAGAAGGCCTACCTCAAGCGTCTGTATGACTACGCCGAGCTGAACGAGAAGGATATCTACAACATCCGCAGCTAATTTTTAGCGCACAGCAAAACGCCGGCTCATAGCCGGCGTTTTTGTTTTTGCGGGCGGATGGGGCTAACCCATCTGGTCTAGCGCCGTGCCGGCACCGGACGGGTGCGGCCGCTGCCGTCGATGGCGACAAACACGAAGACCGCTTCGGTGACCTTGCGCCATTCGCTGGACAGCGGATCGTCGCTCCACACTTCGACCAGCATCTGGATCGAGCTGCGGCCCACTTCCACGGTTTGCGTATAGAAGGACAGCTGCGCGCCCACCGCCACCGGCACCAGAAAGGCCATGCGGTCGATGGCCACGGTGGCAACGCGGCCGCCGGCGACCTTGCTGGCCATGGCAGTGCCGGCCAGGTCCATTTGCGACACCAGCCAGCCGCCGAAAATATCGCCAAATCCGTTGGTTTCACGTGGCAGCGCGGTGATCTGCAAAGCCAGGTCGCCTTGCGGGATGGGGTCTTCCTGTTCGAAATCGTGCATCGGATAGGCTCGCGGCGCGGTTGTTTTTATTGGCGCGGTGCAGGGCTTGGCGCTGGCGGCGAGTCTGGCTCTGCGGCGATCGCGGGGTGGCCCGGCAGGCCCGCGGGAGTGCGGGCGTTGCGAGTATAACGACTCGGCAGTCGCAGGGCGACCATGGCAGTTGGCCGCCAGGGCTCGGCCTCTCGGTTTATCGACTGCTGCAAAACATGGGTTGCGTTCATCTAACTGTCACATTGCTTACATACAGTCGTCATGCGGCCTACAGATACTTGGCCCCGTTCAATCCAACACTTGTTTTCCAGGAGTAAGGCATGAAACTTAAGCGTTTGATGGCGGCCATGACTTTTGTCGCCGCTGGCGTGGCTACTGCCACTGCGGTTGCTGCTGTCGACCCGGCTCTGCCGAGCTACACCAAGACTTCCGGCGTATCGGGCAACCTGTCCAGCGTCGGCTCCGACTCCCTGGCCAACCTGATGACCCTGTGGGCTGAAGAGTTCAAAAAGGAATACCCGAACGTCAACATCCAGATTCAGGCCGCCGGTTCTTCTACTGCGCCGCCCGCTCTGACTGAAGGCACCGCCAGCATGGGCCCGATGAGCCGTGCGATGAAGGATGCCGAGATCCAGGCCTTCGAAGAGAAATACGGCTACAAGCCGACTGCCGTACCGGTAGCCATCGACGCCCTGGCCGTATTCGTACACAAAGATAACCCGATCAAGTCCCTGGACATGGCTCAGGTTGACGCGATCTTCTCCAGCACCCGCCTGTGCGGTGGCGCTACCGATATCAAAACCTGGGGTGACCTGGGCATGACCGGTGAGTGGGCGGCCAAGCCGATCCAGCTGTTCGGTCGTAACTCGGTATCCGGTACTTACGGTTACTTCAAAGAAGAAGCCCTTTGCAAAGGTGACTTCAAGGCCAACGTCAACGAGCAGCCAGGTTCGGCTTCCGTGGTGCAGTCGATCTCCAGCACCATCAACGCCATCGGTTACTCGGGTATCGGCTACAAGACTTCCAGCGTGAAGACTGTGCCTTTGTCGAAGAAAGGCGGCGAAGCCTTTGACGCCAACGAAGAAAACGCCCTGGCTGGCAAGTTCCCGCTGGCTCGCTTCTTCTACGTTTACGTCAACAAGGCGCCGAACAAGCCGCTGAGCCCGCTGGATGCCGAGTTCGTCAAACTGGTGCTGTCCAAGCAAGGTCAGGAAGTGGTCGTGAAAGACGGCTACATCCCGCTGCCGAGCAAAGTGGTTGAGAAAACCATGAAGGAACTGGGTCTGTAAGACCGGCCTGTTAGGCAAGGACGCCCCCAAATGGTCGGGAACCCTTTTTAACGTCGCGTAGCGACGGCCCGAAGGGTGGTCGCCAGGGATGGCAGGCCATAAAAACTCGCACGCCCGCCTTCGTTTACGACAGGTGGGCGTTGCTTTGTCAAAGCGCTGTAACTTTTCTGTCATACAGGGCCGCTAGAGTGAGCACTCGTATAGCGACAGAAATCACTATGGCGCGCTCATGGCTGCGCAGAGACGCTCTTACCTATGAATGACTTGGCTAGTGAAACCATGACCGCCACATCCAAATCCCTCGGGCTGGACTTCAACACTCCGGCTCTGCAGCGCAAACGGCGTATCCGTGCGCTGAAAGATCGCTTCGCCCGTTGGGCGGTATCCGTCGGCGGTCTGGCCGTCCTCGGAACCATCACCCTGATCTTCTTCTACCTGGCTTATGTGGTGCTGCCAATGTTCCAGGGCGCCAGCCTGGAAAGCCGCAAGGCGGTCAGCGCGCCCTGGCTGAGTGAAGTCGGCGCACCGTTGCTGCTGACGCTGGAAGAGCAGAATCAGGTCGCCATGCGTCTGGATCAGAACGGCAAGGTGCAGTTCTTCGACGCCAAGAACATGCAGGCCTTGAATGCACAGCAGCTACCGATTCCGGCCAACACCCAGATCGTCTCGGTGGGCCAGGATCAGCCCGGAACAAACCGCGTGGCACTGGGCCTGTCCAACGGTCAGGTGCTGGTGTTCCAGCATGTCTACAAGATCACCTACCCGAACGATGTGAAGACCATTAAACCGGGTGTCGAATATCCCTTCGGTGAGGCACCGATCAGCCTCGACCCACAGGGTCGCGCGCTGGATCATATCGGCATCAGTCTGAACAGCGACACGCTGATGCTCGCGGGTTCCACCGATATCGAGCTGCATGTGCTGAGCCTGGGTCGCGAAGAAAACCTGATGACCGGCGAAGTGACCCTCAGCGAGGAGCGCCTGGCCCTCCCGCAGATTGCCGAGCCGATCAAGGCGCTGATCATCGACCCACGTCAGATGTGGTTGTATGTGGTCAACGGCCGCAGCACCGCCGATGTTTTCGACCTGCGTAGCAAGAGCCTGAACGGCCGCTACAAGCTGCTGGAAGACGGCAAGCTGGAAATCACCAATGCCACCGCGCTACTCGGCGGCATCTCGCTGATGATCGGCGACAGCAGCGGTGTCATTCAGCAGTGGTTCATGGTCCGTGACGCCGACGACAAAGCCGCACTCAAGCCGATTCGCCGCTTCGAGATGGCTGGCAGCCCGATTGTGCAGATCCTCCCGGAAGAGCGCCGCAAGGGCTTTATCGCGATGGATGCCAAGGGCAACCTCGGTATCTTCCACAGCACTGCACACCGCACCCTGCTGGTGGAACCCGTTGTTGAAGGACAGGCTGTCGCCGCCCTGTCACCGCGCGCCAACCGTGTGTTGGTGGAAGCGGATGGCAAGCTGCAGCGTTTCGTGGTCGATAACCCGCACCCGGAGATTTCCTGGAGCTCGCTGTGGGGCAAGGTGTGGTATGAAAACTACGACGCCCCGGGCTATGTCTGGCAGTCCACGTCGGCCAACACCGACGCCGAGCCCAAACTGAGCCTCGCACCGCTGACCTTTGGTACGTTGAAGGCCGCCTTCTACGCCATGCTCCTGGCTGCACCGCTGGCGATTGCGGCAGCTGTCTACACCGCTTACTTCATGGCCCCGGCCATGCGCCGCAAGGTCAAGCCGGTGATTGAGCTGATGGAGGCGCTGCCCACGGTGATCCTCGGCTTCTTCGCCGGGCTGTTCCTCGCCCCTTATGTGGAGGGACACCTGCCGGGCATCTTCAGCCTGCTGATCTTCACCCCCATCGGCATCCTGCTGGCAGGTTACCTGTGGAGCCGTCTGCCCGAGTCGATTCGTCTGAGCGTGCCGGATGGCTGGGAATCGGCCCTGCTGATCCCGGTGATCCTGCTGGTGGGCTATGTGTCGCTGGCCATGAGCGGCCATGTGGAGAACTGGCTGTTCGACGGCAACATGCGCCAGTGGCTGAGCAATGATCTGGGCATTCCGTTTGACCAGCGCAATGCCCTGGTTGTGGGCCTGGCCATGGGCTTTGCGGTGATCCCGAACATCTATTCGATTGCTGAAGACGCCGTGTTCAGCGTGCCGAAAAGCCTGACCTTCGGCTCTCTGGCCCTGGGTGCCACGCCTTGGCAGACTCTGACCCGCGTGGTGATCCTTACCGCCAGTCCGGGCATCTTCTCGGCGATCATGATCGGCATGGGCCGCGCCGTGGGCGAAACCATGATCGTGCTGATGGCCACCGGCAACACCGCGATCATGGACATGAACATCTTCGAAGGCCTGCGCACCCTGGCCGCCAACGTGGCGGTGGAAATGCCCGAATCCGAGGTGGGCGGTACGCACTACCGCGTGCTGTTCCTTTCGGCGCTGGTGCTGCTGACCTTCACCTTTGTCATGAACACCCTGGCAGAACTGGTGCGCCAGCGTCTGCGCGTCAAGTACGCCTCGCTCTAAGGCTTGGGAAGGTATATGTCCGTGAAACAGAACAACCTGAAAACCTGGTTCAAGAGCGGTACGCCGTGGATCTGGATGAACGCCGGCGCGGTGTCGATTGCGGTGATCATGACCCTGGGCCTGCTGATGGTGATTGCCGTGCGTGGCCTCGGCCACTTCTGGCCGGCGGATATCGTTGAGGCCGATTACCGGATTCCTGGTCAGGAAACCAAGGTAATGGCCGGCGAGATCACCCAGATTGAAGAAGTACCGCGTGCGCGCCTGGCAGCCTCCGGCCTGCCGGTGGACAGCGAAGGCGGCGAGTTCATGACCCGCGAACTGTTCAAGGTGGGTAACCGTGACCTGTATGGTGCGGACTTCACCTGGGTGGTGGGCGAGTGGTTGAGCAACCCGCGCACCCCGCAAACCCTCACCGCCTTCGAGCGCCGTGAGTGGGGCAACTTCTACGGCTACCTGGTCAACGTCAAGGAAAACGGCGAACTGGTCGCTGAGGGCGATGCCAGCTGGGCGGCCCTGCAGGAGCGCCTGGTGCGTGTCGACCAGCTGCATACGCAGCTGGTACGCCTGGAGAAAAAGGACATTGGTCGAATCAACGCCGGCCTTGAGCGCATTCGCCTGCAAACCCGCAAGCTGGAGCTGCAGGGCAAGCTGGATGCCGTGGCCCAGGCTGAACTGGACGCCGAACGTGCCCAGTGGGATGCCGAATACAAGGTGCTGGAAACTGAGTTGATCGCCCTCAACCAGGCGTTCAACCGCGACAGTGTGACTGTGCGCAGCGTCGATGGCCGCGAGATCAGCCTGAGCCTGGGCAAGGTGGTCCGCGCCTTCCAGCCCAATGCCATGGGCGTAGCCGATAAGCTCGGTTTCTATTTCACCAAACTGTGGGAATTCGTCAGCGACGATCCCCGTGAGGCCAACACCGAAGGCGGCATCTTCCCGGCGATCTTCGGCACTGTGATGATGACCCTGATCATGGCCGTGATCGTCACCCCGTTTGGTGTGGTGGCGGCCATCTACCTGCGTGAATACGCCAAGCAAGGCCCGCTGACCCGGGTGATCCGCATCGCGGTAAACAACCTGGCCGGTGTACCGGCGATCGTCTACGGCGTGTTCGGCCTGGGCTTCTTCGTCTATGTGCTGGGTGGCTCGATTGACAGCCTGTTTTTCCCGGAAGCTGCACCAGCTCCGACCTTTGGTACGCCAGGTCTGCTCTGGGCCTCGCTGACGCTGGCAATTCTTGCCGTTCCGGTGGTGATCGTTGCCACTGAAGAAGGCCTGGCGCGAATTCCTCGTGCAGTGCGTGAAGGTTCCCTGGCCCTGGGGGCGACCAAGGTTGAAACCCTCTGGCGCGTGGTGCTGCCGATGGCCAGCCCGGCCATGATGACCGGCCTGATCCTCGCGGTGGCGCGTGCCGCGGGTGAAGTGGCGCCACTGATGCTGGTCGGTGTGGTCAAGCTGGCCCCGAGTCTGCCGGTGGATGGCAACTACCCGTACCTGCACCTGGATCAGAAAATCATGCACCTGGGCTTCCATATCTATGACGTCGGCTTCCAGAGCCCCAACGTCGAAGCCGCGCGTCCGCTGGTATATGCCACTGCGTTGCTGCTGGTGCTGGTTATCGCGTTGCTCAACTTGAGCGCGGTATACCTGCGTAACCACCTGCGCGAGAAGTACAAAGCGCTGGATCACTGATTTTTACGCCGCCTAGCCCATGGCTGGGCGGCATAGACGAATTGTTAGCGTAGGGAGCATCCCATGCAGCACGAAACACATACACACGGTATCGACATGGCGGCCCTGGGCCGCGATCGTCAGGGTCTGGACATGAGCAAGGAGCGTGTGGCCATCGACGTACCGGGCCTGAACCTGTACTACGGCGACAAACAGGCACTGTTCGACGTCAAGATGACCATCCCCAAGCAGCGTGTCACGGCCTTTATCGGCCCGTCCGGTTGCGGCAAGTCGACCCTGCTGCGCACCTTCAACCGCATGAATGACCTGGTGGACGGCTGCCGCGTTGAAGGCGAAATCAACCTCGATGGCAACAACATCTACCGCAAGGGCGAAGACGTGGCCGAGCTGCGTCGCCGCGTCGGCATGGTGTTCCAGAAGCCTAATCCGTTCCCCAAGAGCATCTACGAAAACGTGGTGTACGGTCTGCGCATCCAGGGCATCAACCAGAAGCGCGTGCTCGATGAAGCGGTTGAGTGGGCACTGAAGAGCGCGGCGCTTTGGGAAGAGGTCAAGGATCGCCTGCATGAGTCGGCACTGGGCCTGTCTGGCGGTCAGCAACAGCGTCTGGTGATCGCCCGTACTGTCGCCGTGCAGCCGGAAGTGCTGCTGCTCGACGAACCCTGCTCGGCACTCGACCCGATCTCCACGCTGAAAGTCGAAGAGCTGATCTACGAACTGAAGTCCAAGTACACCATCGTTATCGTTACCCACAACATGCAGCAGGCGGCACGGGTGTCGGATTACACGGCGTTTATGTACATGGGCAAACTGATCGAGTTCGGTGATACCGACACGCTGTTCACCAACCCGGCGAAAAAACAGACTGAAGACTACATCACCGGCCGTTACGGCTGATGGCCATGTCAGAGTGCGCTGGACTGCGTCGGCGGAACTTGCCGTACTACTTGTACTGTCTGCGTTCCGCCTCCTTGCCCAGGACCCTCTGCCAAAGCCCATCCTAAGCACAGACGTTTTCGGTTAAACCAAGGGTTTGCACATGATCAATAAAGAAAACCTTACCCAGCATATCTCCCAGCAATTCAACGTCGAGCTGGAGGAGGTGCGCAGCCATCTGCTGGCCATGGGCGGCCTGGTCGAGAAACAGGTCAACGACGCAGTGACCGCGCTGATCGACGCCGACTCCGGTCTGGCTCAGCAGGTGCGTGAGATCGATGACCAGATCAACCAGATGGAACGCAATATCGACGAAGAATGCGTGCGCATTCTCGCCCGCCGTCAGCCGGCAGCGTCGGACCTGCGTTTGATCATCAGCATCTCCAAGTCGGTGATCGATCTGGAGCGCATCGGCGACGAAGCCACCAAGATCGCCAAGCGTGCGATCCTGCTGTGCGAGGAAGGCGAAGCGCCGCGCGGCTACGTCGAGGTGCGGCATATCGGCGACCAGGTGCGCAAGATGGTGCAGGAGGCCCTGGACGCCTTCGCCCGCTTCGACGCCGATCTGGCGCTGTCGGTGGCGCAGTACGACAAGACCGTTGACCGCGAATACAAGACCGCTCTGCGTGAGCTGGTGACCTTCATGATGGAAGACCCACGCTCGATCTCGCGGGTGCTCAACATCATCTGGGCCCTGCGCTCGCTGGAGCGCATCGGTGACCATGCGCGCAATATCGCCGAGCTGGTGATCTACCTGGTGCGCGGCACTGACGTGAAGCACATCGGCCTGACCCGCATGCAGGAAGAAGTACAGGGCACCGGCAAGGGTAATTAAGGCATGCGCCAGCGGGTGATAGGCTGTCGCCCGCCTGGCAAAAAATGCAGGTAATCGCCACATCTGTGCATTTCGGTTGGCCTTTGGCCAGTAGCCGTGACTATGCTTAAGGCCATTACAAAGGGAGTGGCCGATGAGCAAAGTCAGTGTGCTGGTAGTGGATGACGCAACCTTTATCCGAGATCTGGTGAAAAAAGGGTTGCGCGACCACTTCCCCGGCATCCAGATCGAAGAAGCAGTGAATGGGCGCAAGGCCCAGCAACTGCTTGGTCGGCAGAGCATCGACCTGATTCTCTGCGACTGGGAAATGCCGGAGATGTCCGGCCTGGAATTGCTTACCTGGTGCCGCGAGCAGGACAGCCACAAGATCACCCCCTTCATCATGGTCACCAGCCGTGGCGACAAGGAAAACGTCGTGCAGGCGATTCAGGCCGGCGTTTCCGACTTTATCGGCAAGCCGTTTTCTAATGAGCAACTGGTCACCAAGGTGAAAAAGGCCCTGAGCCGCGCTGGCAAGTTGCAGGCGCTGATGTCCAGCGCGCCGCCGAAGATGCTCAGCACCGGGGCCTTTGCCAATGATTCGCTGTCTGCCCTGACTGGCGGCAAGGCGGATGTGCTCAAGCCTGCCGCTGCGCCACAGGCCAAACCCGCCGCGGCCGGCAAGCCGGCGGCCAGTAAAGCGGCTGCCAGTGCGGCGCCAACCGGACGCGGGCAAGGCCAGTTGCGTCTGGCCTCGGGCAGCAACATGGCCTGCGTGATCAAGGCATTGAGCCTCAAGGAAGCGCTGCTGGTGGTTAAACGCAGCGAAAACCTGCCGCAGGTTCTGGACAGTGCTGTGCTTGATCTGGAGCAGGGCGAAGCGGCGGAAACTGCACGGCTTAACGGTTACCTGCATGCGGTGGCGGCTTTCGAGCCGAAACCGGACAGCGAATGGTTGCAGTTGACGTTCAAGTTCGTTGACCAGGATCCGCAGAAGCTGGACTACATCTCCCGGTTGATCGCCCGCGGCACTGCGCAGAAGCACTTCAGTCCGGGTGCCTGAGTGCCGCGCCCGCAGCGGCCTGCGAGGTGGCTCACAACCCTGGTGCGCCGGGTCGCATGGCTGCCAAACGGCTGCTAATCTGAACGGCCCGGACAGACCAATCACAAGATCCGAGTCGTTATGCTAGGGCGTCTGATACTTCTCTGCAGTTTGTTGACCCTTGCCGGCCAGGCAATGGCGTTGACCATTTACAAGTACACCGATGCCAACGGCGTGGTCACCTATACCGACAAGGCCACAGCCGGTGCCCAGGTCTTTGTATTCCGCGACCGCATGGTTGAACGCCTGGACAACCAGGTAAAGCTGGAAACCAAGAAGCACGAGGCCGGCGAAACCCTGTTGGTGCGCAATGACCTGCATGCCCCGGTGCAGATCGAGTTGCGTCTGGATGCGCTGGACAACGTCAGCGGTGTCCCCGACAAACCCATCAACTGGGTGCTGCCGCCGCGCAGCAATATCCGCCTGGCCACCCTGGCCCCGCGTGATGCCAGCAAACCCATGCGCTACACCCCCAAGCTGCGCTATGCCATGGGTGACCCGCGCCTGTTGCCGACTCAGCAACACTACCCGCTGCCCTGGCGTGGAGGGCCGTTCCGCCTGACCCAGGGGGCGAATGGCAAGTACAGTCACTTCACCCCCAAAGGCCGTTACGCCATGGACATTGCCATGCCGGAAGGCACGCCGATTGTCGCCGCGCGTAGCGGTGTAGTGGTGAAAACCGAGAACCAGCAGAGCGGCCGTGGCAATAACCCGTCCGGCAACTATGTGCGCATCCTGCATGACGACGGCACCATGGGCGTTTACCTGCACCTGATGCAGGGCTCGGTGGCTGTCAGCGAGGGTAGCCATGTCGCCGCTGGTGCATTTCTGGCGCGCTCCGGTAATACCGGCAACAGCACCGGCCCGCACCTGCACTTCGTGGTGCAGCGCAATGTCGGCCTGGCGCTGGAGTCGATCCCCTTTGACTTCTCGCAGCCGGTCAACAGCCTGCCTAACTTCGCCGTTGGCGGTGAATAAGGTGGTTTGAGGTAGGGTGCGCCGTGCGCACCGACTCAATATTTAGAGGGAGCAGCAATCCTTAGCTGCTCAATCCAGCTTCAGCACCTTGGCCAGTACGATCTTCGGGCCTTTCATCTTTTTCACGATGATGCGCAGGCCGTCGACTTCCAGCACTTCTTCTTCCTCGGGCATGCGCTTGAGCGTGTCGTAGATCAGTCCGGCCAGGGTTTCCGCTTCGACGTGATCGAGGTCGACACCGAGCAGGCGTTCGACCTTGGCCAATGGCGTGTCGCCGCGCACCAGCAGTTTTCCCGGCTGGTAGGCGAGGATGCCGCGTTCGGCCTTGCGGTGTTCGTCCTGAATATCGCCGACCAGGGCTTCCAGCACGTCTTCCATGGTCAGGTAGCCGATCACCTTGCCGTCGGCTTCCTCAACCAGGGCGAAGTGCGAACCGCCCTGGCGGAACTGCTCGAGCAGATTGGACAGCGGCATATGCCGGCCAACCCGCTCGATCGGGTGCATCAGCTCGGCCAGTTTCAGCGCCGAGGGCAGCATTTCCAGCAAGGAGAGGTGCAACAGCAAGTCCTTGATATGCAGCACGCCAACGTATTCGCCGCTGGTGTCGTCATAAATCGGGTAGCGGCTGTACTTGTGCCTGCGGAATACGCTGAACACCTCATCCAGTGCAGCGGTCAGCGGCAACGACACCAGGTCTTCGCGGGAGTTGGCCCAGTCCACCACTTCCAGTTCGCCCAGTTCCACGGCCGAAGCCAGTACGCGCATGTCCTGATCACTGGGGTCGCTGGCGCGGCTGGAGTGCAGGATCAGCTTGAGTTCGTCGCGGCTGTAATGATGCTCATGGTGCGGCCCCGGCTCGCCCTGGCCAGCGATGCGCAGGATGGCATTGGCACTGGCGTTGAGCAGGAAGATCGCCGGGTACATGGCCCAGTAGAACAGGTACAGCGGCGCGGCCGTCCACAGCGATAGCAGCTCGGGCTTGCGGATCGCCCAGGACTTGGGTGCCAGCTCGCCGATCACGATGTGCAGGTAGGAAATGATGAAAAACGCGGTGAAGAAGGCGATGCCATGCACCAGCTTCGGCGATTCGATACCGATGGCTCCGAGCAGCGGTTCCAGCAGGTGAGCAAAGGCCGGCTCACCGACCCAGCCAAGGCCTAGCGAGGCCAGGGTGATACCCAGCTGACAGGCTGACAGGTAAGCGTCCAGTTGATTGTGCACGGTGCGCAGGATATGCCCGCGCCAGCCGTTCTGGGCGGCCAGGGCATCCACCTTGGTGGCGCGCAGTTTGACGATGGCGAACTCGGCGGCAACGAAAAAGCCGTTGAGCAGCACCAGAAACAGGGCGAAGAGGACAAGGCCGAAATCGGCGAAATAGTTGTTGGCGACGTAACTCGTGGAGGGGTCCATACAGGGTTCGGGTAGTGAATGACCGCTAAAGGGTGGAGGTTGCCAGCCGGCTTTGCAAGTAGGACGCGGCTACTGGCCGCGTCTGACAACCTGCTGGGTCGGGAAGTGGCAGGTAAAGGTACTGCCTTTACCCAGGCTGCTGACAATCTCCAGGCGTGCGCGGTGGCGCAGCAGTACATGCTTGACGATGGCCAGGCCCAGGCCCGTGCCACCGGTGTTGCTGGCGCGGCTGGAGTCGACCCGGTAGAAGCGTTCGGTCAGGCGCGGCAGATGCTTGGCTTCGATCCCCAGGCCGCTGTCCTGCACGCTGAGGTGTGCGCCCTGTTCATCGCTCCACCAGCGAATCTGGATATTGCCTTCGTCCGGGGTGTATTTCACGGCGTTGAACACCAGATTGGAGAAGGCGCTGCGCAGCTCCGTCTCGCTGCCTTTGAGCTTGAGGTGCGGGTCTGCCTCCAGGCTGATGCGGTGATGACGTTCGCCGGACAGCGCCTGGGCATCGTTCTTGATGCTCAGCAGCAGCAGGTCGACGGCCACCGGCTGATTGTCCGAGGGGTAATCGGTGGCTTCCAGTTTGGCCAGCAAGAGCAGATCGTTGAGCAGGTTCTGCATGCGCCCGCCTTGCTGCTGCATCTGTTGCAGGGCGCGTAGCCAGCGTGGGTTAACGTCTTCAACATTATCCAGCAGAGTTTCCAGGTAGCCGCTGATCACTGTCAGCGGGGTGCGCAACTCGTGGGAGACGTTGGCAACGAAGTCTTTGCGCATCTGCTCCAGCTGATACAAGCGAGTGATGTCGCGCACCAGCATCAGGTGCTCACGGTTGCCGTACTGGGTGATATGAAATTGCAGACGCAGGCGGTCACTGACCGGGGAGGGCAACTCCAGCGGCTCGTTGTAATTGTGGTTCTCGAAGTACTCGATAAAGCGCGGGTCGCGCACCAGGTTGCTGATCTGCTGGCCGCTGTCTTGCGGGGTTTTCAGGCCCAGCAGCTTTTCCGCGGCGATGTTCCACCACTCCAGGTTGCCGTCGCGGTCGAGCATGATCACCGCATCTTTCAGCGCGGCCGTGGATTCCTGCACGCGGTCGATCACGGCTTGCAGGCGGCCGCGGACTTTCTGGTCGCGGCGTTGCAGGTGGTAGATGCTGTCGAACACCTCGCCCCACAGGCCGTAACCATCGGGCGGCGCTTCGTCACCCTGGCGGGTGCGCAGCCACTTATGCAGGCGCAGCAGTTGTTGCAGGTGCCAGCCGAGGTAGCCGGCCAGGCCGAGCACCAGCGCCCAGGCGTATTCGCCGGTGATCAGCCCGAGCAGCAGGCAGACGCCGACCAGCAGCAACAAACGACGTATCAGGGGGCCGCGCCAGTCTTGATTCAATTCACACTCATCCGCCAATCAATCCATGCTTGCCTGGTGCCGCAGAGCTTAAGTCAGCTCTTGGTGGAGAAACGGTAACCCGTGCCGCGTACCGTCTGCACCAGATTCTCGTAGACCTCGCCAAGGGCTTTGCGCAGGCGGCGGATATGCACGTCGACGGTGCGCTCTTCGACATACACGTTGCCGCCCCAGACCTGATCAAGCAGCTGGCCGCGGGTGTAGGCACGTTCCTGGTGGGTCATGAAGAATTGCAGCAGGCGGTATTCGGTGGGCCCCATCTCGGCGGGTTTGCCGTCGATGGTCACGCGGTGGCTGACCGGGTCGAGCAGCAGGCCGCCGACTTCGATCGGGCCTTCACTGTCGGTCGGGCCCGCGCGGCGCAGCACGGCTTTCAAGCGAGCGACGAGTTCGCGGGGCGAGAACGGCTTGGTGATGTAGTCGTCGGCGCCGACTTCCAGGCCCTGGATCTTGTTGTCCTCTTCGCCTTTGGCAGTGAGCATGATGATCGGGATATCACCGGTCAGCTCATCGCGCTTGAGGCGGCGCGCCAGTTCGATGCCGCTGGTGCCGGGGAGCATCCAGTCGAGCAGGATCAGATCGGGTTTGCGGTCGACGATGATGGCGTGTGCCTGCTGGGTGTTCTCCGCTTCCAGGCACTCGTAGCCGGCCATTTCCAGGGCCACGGCGATCATTTCACGGATCGGTGCTTCGTCATCGACGATCAGGATGTTCTTGCCAACCATGGATCAAGCCTCGGGTCATCTCGCTGTAATGGGCTGCATTAGATAACGGAATTATTGCAGCGATATGACAGCTGCGCGGCAAGCCACCTTTCTACCCGCGCAGCGCGTAGTCCAGAACCAGGCCGATAAAGATCGCCAAGCCGGCCCAGTGGTTGTGCAGAAAGGCATTGAAGCAGGCCATCGGCTTGCGGTTGCGGGTCTTGTGATACTCCCAGGCAAAGCAGCCGGCGGCGGCCAGCAGGCCTAGGTGGAAGTACAGGCCCAGCTCGAAGCGCGCGGCGGCCAGCAGCAGGCAGAGCAGCGCCAGGCCCTGGAGGATGACGATGATCAGACGGTCGGCATCGCCAAACAGAATGGCGGTGGAGCGCACGCCGATCTTCAGGTCGTCCTCGCGGTCGGCCATGGCGTAGTAGGTGTCGTAGGCCACGGTCCATAGCAGGTTGGCGATATACAGCAGCCAGGCTTCCGGCGGCAGGCTGCCGGTTTCGGCGGTAAAAGCCATCGGCATGCCCCAGGAAAACGCCGCTCCGAGCACCACCTGCGGATAGAAGGTGTAGCGCTTCATAAAGGGGTAGCAGGCGGCCAGGGCCAAACCGCCGAACGACAGCCAGATGGTGGTGGCGTTGGTAAACAGCACGAGGATAAAGCTGGCTGCCACCAATACGGCGAACAGGATCAAGGCTTCGCGCGGTTTGACCTTGCCGCTGGCCAGCGGACGCGCCTGGGTACGGTTGACGTGGCCGTCGAAGTTGCGGTCGGCGTAGTCGTTGATCACGCAGCCGGCGGCGCGCATCAGGATCACCCCGAAGACGAAGATCAGCAGGTTCCTCAAGCTCGGCATGCCTTCGGCCGCCACCCACAGCGCCCACAGCGTCGGCCACAGCAGCAGGTAGATGCCGATGGGCTTGTCCAGGCGCATCAGCTGGATAAAGTCCCAGGTGCGCGGGTGCAGGCGATTGAGTGAATGCAGCAGGCGGGTATACATCGAGCGCGTCTCCGTGCGAGGTGCGGCTGATTATACGGGGGAAGCCGGCAGTGGATAGCGAGGTGAGGCCGGAGGCTTTTCATCCACCCCAGGACGCAACGATGGATGGGTGATGCGTCATCTGGCCTACGGCGTATCGAGCTCGGCGGCCAGCCAGAACTCGGGTAGAAACACCTCGGCCACCAACACGCCCAACGCGCCACGGCTAAAGCATGAACGCCGCGCCCACAGGCGCTCGCTACAGGCTTCCACTGGCAGCCACTGGGCCGGGTAGCGGCACACCTGCAGCTCACCGCGATCAAAGGCGCGGTCGCTGAACAGCAATTCACCCAGCGAGCGGCTGCCGAGTTGGTCCAGTGCCAGGCCGGAGCCTTCCAGCGCGCTGCGCGCCGCCACGCTGCGGGCAAATACCCAGGGCTGGCCGTGGCCGCGCAGGTACACCTCGCGCACCCAGCCCTGGCTGCCGTTGACTACGCCCAGTGCGCTGCACTCATCGTTGCGCAGGCGCTGCCAGCCTTCCTGCAGCGGGGTCACGCTAAAGCCATTGGCCGACAGAGCGGTCAGGCGGCGGGTCAGCGAATCTTCATTGAACAGCCAGTCGCGCACCGCTGCCGTGGGCGCGGGGTGCAGTTGGCTGGCAGTCAGCCAGCGCGGCGGATGAGCGAGAGCGGCGTGGGGCACGGGCAGGTTTCATCGTAGGCAGAGGCGCGCGAGTCTAACATGAGCCCTCTGCTCGGACAGGTGGCGCAAGACGCGGCGATTGACCGCTACGCCCGGCACAACCCGACTTTGGTTGGCCCCGATGACGGGCTATTCATCGCCCGGCGGCTTGGCGCACCTGCACATATACGGTAGTTTCCCCGGCGCAATAGCCGTGTGATCCGCCAGAGGTAGTTATGAAGAAGTGGCAATGTGTGGTCTGTGGACTGATTTACGACGAGAGCCAAGGCTGGCCTGATGAAGGCATCGCCGCCGGTACGGCGTGGCAGGATGTTCCGGAAGACTGGCTGTGCCCGGACTGTGGCGTAGGCAAGCTGGATTTTGAAATGATCGAAATCGGCTAAGAACCGTCTCCGATCTGCTGCGCGTCGGCGCTGCTGCGTTAAAAACAGGCTCGAAATGCTCATTTACAGCCGTAAACTCCGCTTTCTCGCCTGTTTTTGCCTTGCATCGCTCTAGCTCGCGAGATCTGAAACTGGTTCTAAGTAGATGCTGCTCTAGGCGGCGACCCAAGGGTCGCCGTTTTGTTTGGCGAGTGCCCATACTCAATACCCCGAACGAGCTGAATCAGCAGCGAGGTGGTTATGCGTAAGTGGCAGTGTGTGGTGTGCGGTTTTATCTATGACGAAGCCCTAGGCATGCCCGAGGAAGGCATCGCTCCTGGTACGGCCTGGGAAGATATTCCCGCCGACTGGCTGTGCCCTGACTGTGGCGTCGGCAAGTTGGATTTCGAGATGATCGAGATCGCCTGAGCCATCTATCCCCGAAGAATTGACCCCGGTCGCGCCCGCGCGCCATGAGTGAGGAATGCAGTAATGAGTGCACCTGTCGTTATCGTCGGCACCGGCCTGGCTGGCTACAACCTGGCCCGTGAATTTCGCAAGCTGGACAGCGAAACCCCACTGCTGCTGATCACTGCCGACGACGGTCGCTCGTACTCCAAGCCCATGCTGTCCACCGGGTTTGCCAAGAACAAGGACGCCGATGGCCTGAGCATGGCCGAGCCGGGCGCCATGGCTGAGCAGCTCAAGGCAGAAGTACGCACCCATACGCGGATCAGCGGCATTGACCCTGGCCATAAGCAGTTGTGGATCGGCGAAGAAGCGGTGCCGTACCGTGATCTGGTACTGGCCTGGGGCGCCGAGGTGATTCGCGTACCGGTCGAAGGTGATGCCGATGATGCGATCTTCTCGATCAACGATCTGGAAGATTACGCACGCTTTCGTGCGGCAGCCGCCGGCAAGCAGCGCGTTTTGCTGCTGGGCGCCGGGCTGATCGGTTGCGAGTTTGCCAATGACCTGAGCCTGGGCGGTTATCAGGTCGAGCTGGTGGCACCCTGCGAGCAGGTGATGCCGGGTCTGCTGCATCCGGCTGCCGCCGCCGCGGTTCAAGCCGGTCTGGAAGGGTTGGGGGCGCGTTTCCACCTCGGCCCGGTACTGGCCAGCCTGAACCACAAAGGTGCTGCGCTGGAAGCGCACCTGTCCGACGGCACGCTGATCGAGTGTGATCTGGTGCTGTCCGCCGTCGGCCTGCGCCCGCGCATCGAACTGGCGGCTGCCGCGGGATTGGCGGTCAATCGCGGGGTAGTGGTTGACCGCCAGCTGCGCACCTCTCACGCCAATATCTACGCCCTGGGTGATTGCGCCGAGGTCGATGGCATCAACCTGCTCTACGTCATGCCGCTGATGACCGGCGCCCGTGCGCTGGCGCAAACCCTGGCCGGCACTGCGACGGCGGTGAACTACGGGCCGATGCCGGTCACGGTAAAAACCCCGGTTTGCCCGCTGGTGGTATCGCCACCGCCGTGTGGCCTGCAAGGCGAGTGGCGTGTGGAAGGCAGTGGCGGCGATATCAAGGCGCTCTGCCTGGCCGCCGATGGCAGCCTGATCGGGTATGCCCTCACCGGTACGGCCGTGCAGGAAAAATTGGCCCTGAATAAGCTGTTACCGGCGCTTTTGGCCTGAATAGCGGTCGTTCTGTCGGATATGCCACAAAATTGCCCGTTCTAACTGTCGGGCAAGACTGGCGCGGGGCCCCATGGCATGCCATCCTCCCTCAGTCTGCCGCAGCCTAGAGCTGTTGTGGCGCCTTGGTATCTGCTCACGCAGAGCAGCCCGGACACAACAACAAAAAACCGTAAAGAGGCATTTATGCGTAAACCGGAACTCGCCGCCGCCATCGCCGATAAGGCGGATCTGACCAAAGATCAGGCCAACCGTGTACTCAACGCGGTACTTGAAGAAATCACCAACGCCCTGAACCGTAAGGACAGCGTGACTCTGGTGGGCTTCGGTACTTTCGTGCAACGTCACCGCGGTGCTCGCACCGGCAAAAACCCGCAGACCGGCCAGCCGGTGAAGATCAAGGCCAGCAACACCGTCGCCTTCAAGCCGGGCAAGTCCCTGAAAGACGCGGTCAACTGAGTCTCAAGGCCCGGAGCGTAAGGCTCCGGGCTGCTCTACCAGTACCTGTCCGGCCCTTCTTTCAGCCGGATGTAGTCCCCGCCACAAACCGCTACAATGCGCCGCCTTTTCCTTTCCTTTCCTTTGCGAGGCCTCGCGCATGAAATTCCGTTTTCTTCTGTGGATGCTGGGCCGCCTGATGGCCAAGGCCAGCCGTGAAAACCCGGCGTTCCAACAACAACTGATCGACCGCGATATGGTCTTTCAGCTGCACACCCTGGACGGCAAGGTTGCCCGTCACTTCATCGTCAAGAACCAGCGCATCACCAGCAAGCGTGGCCCGGCTACTGAGCCAGCCTTTGCCCTGGGCTTCAAGGATGCGGCCTACGGTTTCGCCACGATGAGCGCGAAAAACAAGCAACTGGCGTTTATGCAAGGTATTCAGAACAAGGACATCCAGATCCAGGGCAACCCGGCACTGGTGATCTGGTTCCAGGGCCTGACCAAATACCTGATGCCGAAGAAGAAAGACGCCGTCAAAAAAGCGGCCTGATTGGCACGCTGTGCGCGCCAGGGCTGGCCGGCGCGCACCGCATTCGCTAGGCTGGGCAAAGCCATAGTGAGAGAGTGCCCATGCGTCTGCTGCTGATTGCCCTGCTGTTTTCCGCCTCCCTTGTCCACGCCGCGCCCCCCAAAGCCGAAGCCTTTGCGCCGTTATTCGAACTGGCCGGTATTCGTTTGCTCTGTGAACAGAGCGCCCCACTGGTGCAGCGTGGTCTGACTGATAAGCAACAAGCGCAGCTGGCCAAGGTGTTTGCTGCCGATGGTTTGTGCCTGGATCTGGCCAAGCGCTTGAGCAGCAAGCTCGACCAGGCGCAGCTGGAACAGGCCAAACGCCTGCTGGAAAGCCCGCTGGCGCAGGGGTTTACTGCTGCTGAGCGGTCGGTGGGTGAGGGCGGCGCCGAAGGCCTGGCGGCTTACCGCAAGCAGCTGGGCGAGCGTCCGCCGCGTGAGGAGCGGCTGGCCCTGGTGCGGCGTCTGGATGCCGCTGCCCATACCACCACCCTGGCCACCTTGCTGCGTTATGAAGTGGGCAAGACCCAGGCTTTTCTGGCCCTGCAGGGGCGCGGGGAAAGCATCGACGAGAAAGCGCTGAGCAGCCAGACCAAGGCCCAGGAAGACGCGCTGCGCACGTCCAGCGCCGAGGCGGTGGAGTCCTTTATGCTCTACGCCTACCGGCAGATGCCCAGCGAAAAACTGGCCGAATATGCGGCCGTGTACGAGCAACCGGCGGTTGCCCAGTTGCTCGACAATAGTGTGCAGATTCTGCCCGAGTTGTTCGCCGCACGGCGTGCCCAGTTGAAGTCGAAGAAGTAAGGCTTGGTTTGCAATGAAAAAGGGGCCCGTAGGCCCCTTTTTCGTTGCAGCAGGTTCAGTGTGCCGGGTGGAATTGCGCCGCCAGTTCGCGCAGGGCGACCTCGGCCGCCAGCACCTTGCTTACGGCTTCTTCGGCCTTGTCCCGGCTGATGCCAAGGTTGTCGAACAGGCTCTGTGGAATGTCACTTTGCGGCCCGGCACCAATGCCACGGTTGCGCAGCAGACTGACCGACAGACACACCAGGTTCGGGTAGACCGCGTGTGCGCCGGCGTATTCCGGGTCGTGCTGAAAGCGCAGGGCGCTGGCCAGTTCTTCCGGCATGTCCCAGTAGCGCATCAGCCAGGCGCCGATCTGTTCGCGGGTGATGCCCAGCAGGTGCTGTTCGATATAGCTGTGCGAGAGGTGTGGGTTGACTTCCAGGTGTCGGCAGATCAGCGAGAAGTGCGGTGGGAAGACGTGTGCCAGGACCAGGTAACCGAAGTTGTGCAGCAGCCCGGCGAGATAGGTCAGCCCGGTTTCCGGGCGTTGCGCGCGCGGGATGGCGCGTGTCAGGCCTTCGATCACGGCAGCGGTATAGATCGCCTGCTGCCAGTAGGGTGTGGCCTGCTGCGGCTGATCCTTGGGCAGGCTCAGGGTTTTGCCGAGGGCCAGGCCGAGGGCCAGGTTGATCACCAGGTCGAAGCCGAGTACGCGGACGATGGCGTCCTCCACGGAGCGGATCTTGCCGGGGGCGGCGTAGTACGGCGAAGCGGCCCAACTGACCACCTGCGCGGCCAGTGCCGGGTCGGTTTCCACCACGCCGGTGATGTCGTCCACTGTGGCTTCCGGGTCGACGCGCAGTTTGATGATCTTTTGCGCGGTTTCCGGCAGCGGCGGGATTTCGATGGTTTCTTCCAGGCGTTGCTGGATGCGGCGGGCGGTAAAGGCCTGCACTGCCTGGGTGATTTCGGCGCGGTCGTCGTCCGGGCGGTCGAGGTTCAGGCGGATATTGCTCAGCGGTTCGCCAAAGCGCGCAGCGCTGGCCTTGCTCAGAAGGTTCTTGAACGCTTCGGTGTGCAGTTCCAGCAGTACGCCAGGCTGGCCCGATTCGATATACAGGCTGGGCACTTGCAGCAGGCGTTCGTCATACAGGCACGGCGAGCTGGTCAGTGGTGGCAAGCCTGGCAGCACTTTCAGGTTGTGCTTGCCCAGCATCCGTTCCAGGCGCTCCGGTTTCACGGCGGTGAGCTGACGACCCGTCAACTCGGTGAGGCGGTTGAGGTCGAGCAACTGATTCTGCGGATAGAGCACCAGCAATGCCCCTACTGCGTCGTCGAGCAGCACCGCTTGCAGGCGTTGCGCGCTCGGCAGGCTGGGTTGGTCACGGCGGATTTGGTAGGCCAGACCCAGTTTTTCCAGCAATTGCAGAATCACCGCAGGCGGTTGCGCGGCAGTGTCGGGAGCAAGGGCAAGTTCAGTCATGGCGGTATCCGGCAGAGGCGGCAGTGGTTCAAGTATAAACAGCAGACTCACGAAAATGCGGTGCAGCTGACGGTTGCCCTGTGCGTTGGATCACACTTGCCCGTATTGCTGCCCGTGGCGCAACCAGCGTTCAAGCAGCGGGCTGACGTGCTGCGGCCAGTGTTCCAGCAGGGTCTGGGCGGCGTCGCGCACAGCGGGCAGCAGGTCAGCGTCGCGCATCAGATCGGCTACTTTGAACTGCAGCAGGCCGGTCTGGCGAGTGCCGAGCATCTCGCCCGGCCCGCGCAACTCCAGGTCTTTCTCGGCGATTACGAAGCCATCGCAGGTTTCGCGCATGATCGCCAGGCGCTGGCGGCCGAGTTGTGACAGCGGTGCATGGTAGAGCAGCACACAATGGCTGGCGGCGCTGCCACGACCGACCCGGCCACGCAGTTGGTGCAGCTGGGCCAGACCCAGGCGCTCAGGGTTCTCGATGATCATCAGGCTGGCGTTGGGCACGTCGACGCCGACCTCGATCACCGTGGTGGCCACCAGCAGTTGCAGTTGGCCCTGCTTGAACTGGTCCATCACCGCGGCCTTTTCCGCCGGTTTCATGCGGCCGTGGATCAAGCCGACATTTAACCCGCCAAGCGCCGCCGACAAATCCTCGAAGGTGGTTTCGGCGGCTTGGCAGGTAAGCTCTTCGGATTCCTCGATCAGGGTGCACACCCAATAGGCCTGGCGCCCTTCGTTGCACGCCAGGCGTACCCGTTCGACCACTTCCAGGCGGCGGCTGTCGGCGATCACCAGGGTGTTCACCGGGGTACGACCGGGCGGCAGTTCGTCGAGAATCGAGGTGTCGAGGTCGGCGTAGGCACTCATGGCCAGGGTTCTGGGGATCGGCGTGGCGGTCATGATCAACTGATGCGGGCACATGCGCCCGCCCACGCCTTTCTGGCGCAAGGCCAGGCGCTGCTGCACGCCGAAGCGGTGCTGTTCATCAATGATCACCAGGGCGAGTTTCTGGAACTGTACTTCCTCCTGAAACAGCGCATGGGTGCCAACCACCATGGGCACGCCGCTGGCGATCTGTTCCAGCGCGTTGGCGCGGGCTTTGCCTTTGAGCTTGCCAGCCAGCCAGGCGATGTCCAGGCCGAGCGGTGCGAGCCATTTGCTGAAATTGAGGAAATGCTGCTCGGCGAGAATTTCGGTAGGCGCCATCAGCGCCACTTGATAACCGGCTTCCAGCGCCTGCAGTGCGGCAAAGGCCGCTACCACGGTCTTGCCGGCACCGACGTCGCCTTGCACCAGGCGCAGCATCGGCTCGCTCTGGCTGAGGTCATAGGCGATTTCCGCACCGACGCGCTGCTGTGCGCCGGTCGGGGTGAAGCCGAGGTTGGCCAGGTACTGCTGCGGCAGGCTGCGTGCAATGAGCAGGGCGGGTGCCTGCTGCGCGCGCACGCTTTCACGTAGGCGCTGCAAGGACAGCTGGTGGGTCAGCAGCTCTTCGAACGCCAGGCGATGCTGCGCCCAATGACGGCCTTCGGCGAGTTCTTCCAGATCGGCATCCGGTGGCGGTCGATGCAAATAGCGGATGGCTTGATCAAGCGGGCTGAGCTGGTAGTCGTCGGCCAGTTCACGTGGCAGCCAGTCGGGCAGGCTGTGCGGGCCGAGGCGCGCCAGGACCTGCTCGCTGAGTTGACGCAGGCGCTGCTGGGTCAGGCCTTCGGTGGTCGGGTAGATCGGTGTCAGGGTCTGCTCGACAGCGATCGGTTCGTTGCCGGACAGTGCGCGGTATTCCGGGTGATAGATTTCCAGGCCTGAGGAGCCGGGGCGCACTTCACCGTAGCAACGGATCTGCGTGCCGCGCTTGAGGCCTTCCTTTTGTGCCTGGCTGAAGTGGTAAAAGCGCAGGCTGAGGGTGCCGCTGCCATCCTGCAGGCGTACCAGCAGGCTGCGGCGACGGCCCATGACCACATCCGCGCCGGCGACAATCCCTTCCACCACAGCGTCCTGACCGGGACGCAATGCGCCAATTGGCACGATGCGGGTGCGGTCCTGGTAGCGCAGCGGCAGGTGAAACAGCACATCCTGCAATGTTTCCAGGCCGACCTTGGCGAGCTTTTCGGCCAATGCCGCGCCCACGCCTTTCAGCGCGGTGACAGAAACCGCGGCCAGTTCGGTCATGGCCTGTCTTAGCTGCTCTTGGGCAGTGGTTTGGCCACTGAACACAGGCGGATGGAGTCGGTCAGCACCTCAATCGCATTTGGCCGCGGGAAGCTGGCGCGCCAGGCAATGGCGACCGTGCGGAACGGGGCCGGTGGGCTGAGCGGTCGCACTTCGATGACGCCAGGGGCGTAGTGGTGGCTGTCAACCGCAGAGAACGGCAGGATCGACACGCCAAGACCGGAGGCCACCATGTGGCGGATGGTTTCCAGTGAGCTGGATTCAACCGTGGTGTGCTTGGCGCTGTCTTCACCGCCCTTGCGCAGGGTTGGGCAGGCTTCCAGCACCTGGTCGCGGAAGCAGTGGCCTTCACCGAGCAGCAACAGGCTCTTGTCGTTGAGCAGTTTGGTGTCGATGGTTTCCATCGCGGCCCAAGGGTGCCCGGCCGGTAGCAGCGCGTAGAACGGCTCGTCGTACAAGGGTTTGGTCAGTACGTCGGCTTCATGGAAAGGCAGGGCGATGATGATCGCGTCCAACTCGCCGTTGCGCAGTTTGTCGCGCAGTACGTGGGTGAAGTTTTCTTCGATATACAGCGGCATCTGCGGTGCGACGCGATGCAGTTGCGGAATCAGGTGCGGGAACAGATAAGGACCGACGGTGTAGATCGCGCCGATTTTCAGGGGGGCGGCCATCTGGTTCTTGCCGGCCTGGGCCAGTTCGCGGATGCCCTGGGCCTGTTCCAGCACCTTCTGCGCCTGGGTGACAATGCCCTCGCCAACCGGGGTCAGGCGCACTGCGCTCTTGCTGCGCTCGAAGATCAGTACGCCGAGTTCATCTTCAAGCTTCTTTACCCCCACAGACAGCGTCGGCTGACTGACATGGCAGCGTTCAGCGGCGCGGCCGAAGTGCTGTTCCTGAGCGAGGGTGACTATGTAGCGCAGTTCGGTGAGGGTCATAGTCTTTATCCATTGAGATGCAGCCAAGCATAGCGGCTGTATTCATAGGAACCAACTATTGATAGCGACCAGCCGTACTGGCGCGGGCTTATAAGGGGCTTTGACGATTGGCTACGCGTTAATGTCGCTTTGTGAACAGAAAATAATTGGTTACTAATGCGCTGTGAGAATAGAATTGCGGCCATACTTGGCGGGTGCCCTTATCCGGGTTTTGCCTGCAACAACAAAATTATAGAAGCCGTTCCTTTATCAAGGAGTACCGGCATGCCTGATGCGGTAACGACCATGTCCCATAACTGGGCTTTCGCTGTTTTCCTGCTCGGGGTCTTCGGCCTCATCGCGTTCATGCTTGGCCTTTCCAGCCTGTTGGGTAGCAAAGCCTGGGGACGTAGCAAGAACGAACCTTTCGAATCCGGCATGTTGCCCGTCGGCAGCGCGCGTCTGCGCCTGTCAGCCAAATTCTATCTGGTCGCGATGCTCTTCGTGATCTTCGACGTTGAAGCCCTCTTTCTCTTCGCTTGGGCAGTTTCGGTGCGCGAAAGCGGCTGGGCTGGCCTGATCGAGGCTACAGTCTTTATAGCAATTCTGTTGGCAGGTCTTGTCTACCTTTGGCGGATCGGGGCGCTCGACTGGGCACCTCAGGGACGTCGCGAGCGGCAGGCGAAGCTAAAACAATGAGGCTTTGGCAATGCATTACAAACTTACTCGGATCGATCCGGATGCGCCGAATGAGCACTATCCGGTCGGCGAGCGGGAGACTGTTTCCGACCCGCTGCTAGACGATCAAGTCCACAAAAATATCTACATGGGCAAACTTGCCGATGTGCTCAATGGTGCAGTGAACTGGGGGCGCAAGAACTCCCTGTGGCCGTACAACTTCGGCCTGTCCTGCTGCTATGTGGAAATGACCACCGCCTTTACTGCGCCGCACGACGTTGCGCGGTTTGGTGCGGAAGTGATTCGAGCCTCCCCACGCCAGGCGGACTTCATGGTCATCGCCGGCACCTGCTTTATCAAGATGGCTCCGGTCATCCAGCGCCTGTACGAGCAGATGCTGGAACCCAAGTGGGTGATCTCGATGGGCTCCTGCGCCAACTCTGGCGGCATGTACGACATCTACTCTGTGGTCCAGGGTGTCGACAAGTTCCTCCCGGTCGACGTCTATATTCCCGGTTGCCCGCCGCGCCCCGAGGCGTTTCTGCAAGGCTTGATGCTGCTGCAGGAATCCATCGGTCAGGAGCGCCGCCCGCTGTCCTGGGTGGTCGGTGATCAGGGGGTTTACCGTGCCGACATGCCTTCGCAGAAAGAACAGCGCCGCGAGCAACGCATCGCCGTGACCAATCTGCGCAGCCCCGACGAAGTGTGAGCCTGGGCTCGGTTGAGCCCGCCTACTGACGCCGTTGACCGATAGCGATCGAGACCATGACTGCAGACAGCATTCTGTCCATACCGCCGTACAAGGCTGACGACCAAGATGTGGTCGTCGAACTGAATTCCCGTTTTGGCGCCGAGGCCTTTACCGTACAGAGCACCCGTACCGGTATGCCGGTGCTGTGGGTGGCTCGTGATCGTCTGATCAACGTGCTGACCTTCCTGCGCAACCTGCCGCGCCCCTACGTCATGCTGTATGACCTGCATGGTGTCGACGAGCGCCTGCGCACCCAGCGACGCGGCCTGCCGGGCGCGGACTTCACGGTGTTCTATCACCTGATGTCGCTGGAGCGAAACAGCGACATCATGATCAAAGTCGCGTTGAAAGAAAGCGACCTCAATGTCCCTACCGTTACCGGTATCTGGCCCAATGCCAACTGGTACGAGCGTGAAGTATGGGACCTCTACGGCATCACATTTAATGGTCACCCGCATCTGAGCCGCATCATGATGCCGCCGACCTGGGAAGGTCACCCGCTGCGCAAGGATTACCCGGCGCGCGCCACTGAGTTTGATCCGTTTAGTCTGACCCTGGCCAAACAGCAGCACGAAGAAGAAGCGGCGCGTTTCAAGCCGGAAGACTGGGGCATGAAACGCGGCAGCGAGCATGAGGACTACATGTTCCTCAACCTCGGTCCCAACCACCCTTCGGCGCACGGTGCCTTTCGCATCATCCTGCAACTGGACGGCGAAGAGATCGTCGATTGCGTACCGGAAATCGGTTACCACCACCGTGGTGCCGAGAAGATGGCCGAACGCCAGAGCTGGCACAGTTTTATTCCCTACACCGACCGCATCGACTACCTCGGCGGGGTGATGAACAACCTGCCGTACGTGCTGGCGGTGGAAAAACTCGCGGGCATCACCGTGCCGCAACGGGTCGACGTGATTCGCATCATGCTGGCCGAGTTCTTCCGCATCACCAGTCACCTGCTGTTCCTCGGTACCTATATCCAGGACGTCGGCGCGATGACGCCGGTGTTCTTCACCTTCACCGACCGCCAGCGCGCCTACAAGGTGATCGAAGCCATCACCGGTTTCCGCCTGCACCCGGCCTGGTACCGTATTGGCGGTGTGGCCCATGACCTGCCGCGCGGCTGGGACAAACTGGTCAAGGAGTTCGTTGACTGGCTGCCCAAGCGCCTCGACGAGTACGAAAAAGCGGCGCTGAAGAACAGCATCCTCAAGGCGCGGACCATTGGTGTGGCGCAATACAACACCAAGGAAGCGCTGGAGTGGGGCACCACGGGTGCTGGCCTGCGTGCGACGGGCTGCGACTTCGACCTGCGTAAGGCGCGGCCGTATTCCGGTTATGAGAACTTCGAATTTGAAGTGCCGCTGGCTGCCAATGGCGATGCCTATGACCGCTGCATGGTGCGTGTGGAAGAGATGCGTCAGAGCATCAAGATCATCGATCAGTGCCTGCGCAATATGCCGGAAGGCCCGTACAAGGCCGATCATCCGCTGACCACGCCGCCGCCAAAAGAGCGCACGCTGCAGCACATCGAAACCCTGATCACCCACTTCCTGCAAGTTTCCTGGGGCCCGGTCATGCCGGCCAACGAGAGCTTGCAGATGATCGAGGCGACCAAGGGCATCAACAGCTACTACCTGACCAGCGACGGCAGCACCATGAGCTACCGCACGCGCATTCGCACGCCGAGCTTCCCGCACCTGCAGCAGATCCCTTCGGTGATCCGCGGCAGCATGGTGGCCGACTTGATCGCGTACCTGGGCAGTATCGACTTTGTTATGGCTGACGTGGACCGCTGATCATGAGCACGCTAATCCAGACTGATCGTTTCACCCTCAGCGCAAGCGAACGCTCGGCCATCGAGCATGAGATGCACCACTACGAAGACCCGCGCGCGGCCTCCATCGAAGCGCTGAAGATCGTGCAGAAGGCCCGTGGCTGGGTGCCTGATGGTGCCGCCGATGCGATTGGCGAAATCCTTGGCATTCCTGCCAGCGACGTCGAAGGCGTGGCCACCTTCTATAGTCAGATTTTCCGTCAGCCGGTGGGCCGTCACATCATCCGCGTCTGCGACAGCATGACCTGTTACGTCGGCGGCCACGAAGGCGTGCTCGCTGGCATCAAGGCGCAACTCGGCATCGTCCCCGGGCAGACCACTGCCGACGGCCGTTTTACCCTGCTGCCGGTGTGCTGCCTGGGCAACTGCGACAAGGCGCCGGCGGTGATGATCGATGACGACACCTTCGGCAACCTGAATGCCGATGGCGTGGCTCAACTGCTGGAGGCCTACGTATGAGCATCAAAACGCTGACCTCCATTGGTCCGGCTAACCGTATTGCCCGCAGCGAAGAGACTCATCCGCTGACCTGGCGTCTGCGCGACGATGCCCAGCCGGTGTGGCTGGAGGAATACCAGCAGAAGAATGGTTACGCCGCAGCGCGCAAAGCCCTGGCCGAAATGGCCCAGGCCGATATCGTGCAGACGGTGAAAGATTCCGGCCTCAAGGGCCGTGGTGGTGCCGGCTTTCCCACCGGGGTGAAGTGGGGTCTGATGCCCGCCGACGAATCCATGAACATCCGCTATCTGCTGTGCAACGCGGATGAAATGGAGCCCAACACCTGGAAGGACCGCATGCTGATGGAGCAGCTGCCGCACCTGTTGGTGGAAGGCATGCTGATCAGTGCGCGTGCGCTGAAAGCCTATCGCGGCTACATCTTCCTGCGTGGCGAGTATGTCGACGCTGCCGCCAACCTCAACCGCGCCATCGAGGAAGCCAAGGCCGCCGGCCTGCTGGGCAAGAATATCCTCGGTAGCGGGTTCGATTTTGAGCTGTTCGTGCACACCGGTGCCGGCCGCTACATCTGTGGTGAAGAAACTGCGCTGATCAACTCCCTTGAAGGTCGCCGCGCCAACCCGCGTGCCAAACCGCCTTTCCCGGCTGCCGTTGGGGTGTGGGGCAAGCCGACCTGTGTGAACAACGTCGAGACCCTGTGCAACGTGCCGGCCATCGTTGGCAACGGCGTGGACTGGTACAAGAGCCTGGCTCGCGAAGGCAGTGAAGATCACGGCACCAAGCTGATGGGGTTCTCCGGCAAGGTGAAGAACCCTGGTTTGTGGGAGCTGCCTTTCGGCATTCCGGCCCGCGAGCTGTTTGAGGACTACGCCGGCGGCATGCGTGACGGCTACAAGCTGAAATGCTGGCAGCCTGGCGGTGCCGGCACCGGCTTCCTGCTCCCCGAGCACCTTGATGCGCTGATGTATGCCGGCGGTATCGGCAAGGTCGGTACGCGTATGGGCACTGGCCTGGCGCTGGCGGTGGACGACAGCATCAGCATGGTCTCGCTGCTGCGCAATATGGAAGAGTTCTTCGCCCGCGAGTCCTGTGGCTGGTGCACACCCTGCCGCGACGGCCTGCCGTGGAGCGTGAAGATCCTCCGCGCGCTGGAGCGCAAGCAGGGCACTGCCGAGGACATTCAGACCCTGCTGGGGCTGGTCAACTTCCTCGGTCCCGGCAAGACCTTCTGCGCCCATGCACCGGGTGCCGTTGAGCCGCTGGGCAGTGCGATCAAGTATTTCCGTTCGGAGTTCGAGGCTGGCGTGGCCAGTTCGGCGGCTTCGACACCGACGGGGCAATTCGTCCCCGCGTGAAGTTAGCGTTGCGGCGGCCACTGACCTGGCCCCGCAGCACACCGTGATTCCATTAGCCAAGCCTGCTTCGGTGGGCAAAGAAGAAACCTGAACCATGGCCACTATCCACGTAGACGGCAAAGATTTCGAAGTCGATGGGGCGGACAACCTGCTGCAGGCCTGCCTGTCCCTGGGTCTCGATATCCCTTACTTCTGCTGGCACCCTGCGCTCGGTAGCGTCGGTGCCTGCCGCCAGTGTGCGGTGAAGCAGTACAACGATGAAAACGACACCCGTGGGCGCATCGTCATGTCGTGCATGACGCCGGCCGCTGACAACACCTGGATCAGCATCGACGATGAAGAATCCAAGGCGTTCCGCGCCAGCGTTGTCGAGTGGCTGATGACCAACCACCCGCACGATTGTCCGGTGTGCGAGGAGGGCGGTCACTGTCACCTGCAGGACATGACGGTGATGACCGGCCACAACCAGCGCCGTTATCGCTTCAGCAAACGCACTCACCAGAACCAGCAACTCGGCCCGTTCATTTCCCATGAGATGAACCGCTGCATCGCCTGCTACCGCTGCGTGCGTTACTACAAGGACTACGCCGGCGGCACCGACCTCGGGGTGTATGGCGCGCACGACAACGTGTACTTCGGCCGTGTCGAAGATGGTGTGCTGGAAAGCGAGTTCTCCGGCAACCTGGTCGAGGTCTGCCCGACCGGTGTGTTCACCGACAAGACTCACTCCGAACGCTACAACCGCAAGTGGGACATGCAGTTCGCCCCGAGCATCTGCCATGGCTGCGCCAGCGGCTGCAACACCAGCCCAGGCGAGCGCTATGGCGAACTGCGGCGCATCGAAAACCGTTTCAACGGTGATGTGAACCAGTATTTCCTCTGTGACCGTGGCCGCTTCGGCTACGGCTACGTCAACCGCAGTGACCGTCCGCGTCAGCCGCTGCTGCTGAATAGTAACGGTGGCGAGAAACTCGGCATCGATGCCGCGCTGGACAAGGCCGCCGAGCTGCTCAAGGGCAAACGTGTCATCGGTATCGGTTCGCCACGCGCCAGCCTGGAAAGCAACTTCGCCCTGCGCGAACTGGTCGGCGAAGCCAATTTCTACTCCGGTATCGCTGCTGGCGAGCTGGAGAATATCCGCCTGATCCGCGACATTCTGCAAAATGGCCCGCTGCCGGTGCCGACCCTGCGCGAGGTGGAAAACCATGATGCGGTGTTCGTCCTCGGTGAAGACCTGACCCAGACCGCCGCGCGTCTGGCCCTGGCCCTGCGCCAGGCGGTCAAAGGTAAAGCCACGGAAATCGCCGCTGCGGCGAAGATTCAGGACTGGCACATGGCGGCGGTGCAAAACGTCGCGCAGGACGCCCTCAACCCGCTGTTTATCGCCAGCGTCACTGCCACTCGCCTGGATGATGTGGCCGAAGCCTGTGTGCATGCCGCACCCGCCGATCTGGCCCGTATCGGTTTCGCCGTGGCCCATGCCATCGACCCGAGTGCACCGGCTGTAAACGGCCTGGATGGCGATGCTGCCGAGTTGGTGCAACTGATTGCCGATGCCCTGCTCAATGCCAAGCGTCCGCTGATCGTCTCCGGTGCCTCGTTGGGTGAGAAGAGCCTGATCGAGGCCGCCGCCAATATCGCCAGTGCGCTGAAGAATCGCGAAAAGAACGCCTCCATCAGCCTGGTGGTGCCGGAAGCCAACAGCATGGGCCTGGCCCTGCTGGGTGGCGAGTCCGTTGATGTGGCGCTGCAGGCGCTGACGTCCGGCCAGGCCGATGCCGTGATTGTGCTGGAGAATGACCTGTACCGCCGCGCCGATGCGGTCCAGGTTGATGCCGCATTGGCGGCCGCCCAGCTGGTGATCGTCGCTGACCATCAGCACACCGCCACCAGCGAAAAAGCCCACCTGCTGCTGCCGGTGGCCAGCTTCGCCGAAGGCGATGGCACCCTGGTCAGCTTCGAAGGCCGCGCCCAGCGCTTCTTCCAGGTGTTCGAACCGAGCTACTACGACGCCAATATCCTGATTCGTGAGGGCTGGCGCTGGCTGCATGCCCTGCACAGTACCATTCAGGGCAAGCCGCTCGACTGGACCCAACTGGATGCGGTGACCGCTGCCGTTGCTGCCAGCAACAGCTTGCTGGCACGTATCGGCGAAGCCGCGCCCAACGCCACTTTCCGTATCAAGGGCCTCAAGCTGGCGCGCGAGCCGCACCGTTACAGCGGGCGTACCGCCATGCGCGCCAATATCAGCGTGCATGAGCCGCGTCAGCCGCAGGATCAGGACTCGGCCTTTGCCTTCTCCATGGAAGGCTATGCCGGCAGCAAGGAAGATCGTCAGCAGATTCCGTTCGCTTGGTCGCCAGGCTGGAACTCGCCGCAAGCCTGGAACAAGTTCCAGGACGAAGTCGGCGGCCACCTGCGTGCCGGTGATCCGGGCGTGCGCCTGCTGGAAGCCCAAGGCAGCGTGCTGCCCTGGTTCAGCGTACCGGCGGCCTTCAACCCGGCGCCGGGCACCCTGCAGGCTGTGGCCTTGCATCACCTGTTCGGCAGTGAGGAAACCTCCGCCGGTGCCGCGCCACTGCAAGAGCGTATCCCAGCGGCTTATGCGCTGCTGGCCAAGGTCGAAGCGGATCGTCTGGGTGTGAATGACGGTGCGCTGCTCAGCCTGACGGTCGCCGGACAGACCTTGCGTCTGCCATTGCAGATCACCGAAGAGCTGGCCATCGGTGTCGTCGGCTTGCCTGTCGGCCTGGCAGGTATCCCGGCGCAGGTCGTCGGTGCCGTGGTCACCCGCATTGAGGAGGCCGCGCAATGAGCTGGCTGACGCCTGATGTGCTGGATGTGCTGATCGCCGTACTCAAGGCCATCGTGATTCTGCTGGTGGTAGTGATCTGCGGCGCGCTGCTGAGCTTTGTCGAGCGCCGTCTGCTGGGCTGGTGGCAGGACCGTTACGGCCCCAACCGGGTCGGGCCGTTCGGCATGTTTCAGATCGCTGCGGACATGATCAAGATGTTCTTCAAGGAGGACTGGACGCCACCGTTCGCCGACAAGTTCATCTTTATCCTGGCGCCGATGATTGCGTTCTCGGCCATGCTGATCGCTTTTGCGATCATCCCGATCACCCCGACCTGGGGCGTGGCAGACCTGAACATCGGCATCCTGTTCTTCTTCGCCATGGCCGGTTTGTCGGTGTACGCGGTGCTGTTCGCCGGCTGGGCCAGTAACAACAAGTTCGCCCTGCTCGGTGCGCTGCGCGCCTCGGCACAGACGGTGTCCTACGAGGTGTTCCTGGCGTTGGCGCTGATGGGCGTGGTGGCGCAGGTTGGCTCCTTCAACATGCGCGATATCGTCGATTACCAGGCCGAGAATCTGTGGTTCATCATTCCGCAGTTCTTTGGCTTCTGTACCTTCTTTATCGCTGCCGTCGCCGTGACCCACCGTCACCCGTTCGACCAGCCGGAAGCGGAGCAGGAGCTGGCTGACGGTTACCACATCGAATATGCCGGGATGAAATGGGGCATGTTCTTCGTCGGTGAATACGTGGCCATCGTCACGGTGTCGGCGTTGCTGGTGACCCTGTTCTTCGGTGGCTGGCACGGCCCGTTCGGCCTTCTGCCGCAGATTCCGTTCTTCTGGTTCGCCCTGAAGACCTGCTTCTTCATCATGATCTTCATCCTGTTGCGCGCCTCGATTCCGCGGCCACGGTATGACCAGGTCATGGCGTTCAGCTGGAAGTTCTGCCTGCCGCTGACCCTGATCAACCTGCTGGTGACCGGCGCATTCGTGCTGGCCGCGGCCCAGTAAGGAGAACCACAGAATGTTCAAATACATATGGGATGTGCTGGTCGGTACCGGCACTCAACTGCGCAGCCTGGCGATGGTATTCAGCCATGGCTTCCGCAAGCGCGACACCCTGCAGTACCCGGAAGAAGCCGTGTACCTGCCGCCGCGCTACCGTGGCCGCATCGTCCTGACCCGCGACCCCGATGGCGAAGAGCGCTGCGTGGCCTGCAACCTGTGTGCAGTGGCCTGCCCGGTGGGCTGCATCTCGTTGCAGAAGGCGGAAACCCCGGATGGCCGCTGGTACCCGGATTTCTTCCGCATCAACTTCTCGCGCTGCATCTTCTGCGGCCTGTGCGAGGAAGCCTGCCCGACCACGGCGATTCAGCTCACCCCGGATTTCGAGATGGGCGAGTTCAAGCGCCAGGATCTGGTGTACGAGAAGGAAGACCTGCTGATCAGCGGTCCGGGCAAGAACCCGGATTACAACTTCTACCGCGTTGCCGGCATGGCCATTGCCGGCAAACCGAAAGGCGCGGCGCAGAATGAAGCTGAACCGATCAACGTCAAAGGCCTGCTGCCCTAAGGAGGGGACATGGAATTCGCGTTCTACCTCGCCGCCGGCGTTGCCGTGGCGTCTACGTTCAGGGTCATCACCGCGAGCAATCCGGTGCATGCTCTGCTGTACCTGATCCTATCGCTGCTGGCGGTGGCGATGACCTTCTTCGCCCTCGGTGCGCCCTTTGCCGGCGCCCTGGAGATCATCGTATATGCCGGCGCGATCATGGTGTTGTTCGTCTTCGTGGTGATGATGCTCAACCTCGGCCCGGCTGCGGTCGAGCAGGAGCGTAAGTGGCTGACGCCCGGTATCTGGTTTGGGCCGTCGCTGCTTGCGGCGCTGCTGCTGGGTCAGTTGCTGTATGTGCTGTTCGAGTCGCCCAGTGGCGCGGCATTGGGTTTGCAGACTGTTGATGCCAAGGCCGTCGGTGTCGCGCTGTACGGCCCTTACCTGCTGGTGGTCGAGCTGGCCTCGATGCTGCTGCTCGGCGCATTGGTCGCGGCCTATCACCTCGGGCGTCACGATGCCAAGGAGCCAACCGCATGAATGCGATTCCCATGGAGCACGGCCTGGCACTGGCCGGCGTGCTGTTCAGCCTGGGCCTGATTGGCCTGATGGTGCGACGCAACATCCTCTTCGTGCTGATGAGCCTGGAAGTGATGATGAACGCCACCGCCCTGGCCTTTATCGTGGCCGGCAGCCGTTGGGCTCAGCCTGACGGCCAGGTGATGTTCATTCTGGTGATCACCCTGGCGGCCGCCGAAGCCAGTATTGGCCTGGCGATCCTGTTGCAGCTGTATCGCCGCTTCAACACCCTCGATGTCGACGCTGCCAGCGAGATGCGCGGATGAACCTTCTATTCCTGACCTGTGTATTTCCGCTGCTGGGCTGGTTTCTCCTGGCCTTCTCGCGCGGGCGTTTCTCGGAAAACCTTTCGGCGCTGATTGGCGTGGGCTCGGTGTGCCTGTCTGCCTTGACCGCAGCCTGGGTGATCGTGCAGTTCAACCTCAATCCGCCGGCAAACGGCGTGTTCACCCAGGTGCTGTGGCAGTGGATGAGCGTGGCCGGTTTCGCGCCGAGCTTCACCCTCTACCTGGACGGCCTGTCTGTGACCATGCTCGGCGTGGTCACGGGTGTGGGCTTTCTGATCCACCTGTTTGCCAGCTGGTACATGCGCGGTGAAGAGGGCTACTCGCGGTTCTTCGCCTATACCAACCTGTTTATCTTCAGCATGTTGCTGCTGGTGCTGGGCGATAACCTGCTGCTGCTGTATTTCGGTTGGGAAGGTGTGGGGCTGTGCTCCTACCTGCTGATCGGCTTCTACTTCAAGCACACGCCGAACGGCAATGCAGCGCTGAAGGCCTTTATCGTTACCCGTATCGGTGATGTGTTCATGGCCATCGGCCTGTTCATCCTGTTCCTGCATCTGGGTACCCTGAATATTCAGGAGCTGATGGTGCTGGCGCCGCAGAAGTATGTGGAAGGCGACAGCTGGCTGTGGATCGCCACGCTGATGCTGCTTGGCGGTGCGGTGGGTAAATCCGCTCAGCTGCCGCTGCAGACCTGGCTGGCGGATGCGATGGCCGGCCCGACCCCAGTCTCCGCACTGATCCACGCGGCGACCATGGTGACGGCGGGTGTTTACCTGATCGCCCGTACCCATGGCCTGTTCCTGCTGACTCCGGACATCCTCGAGCTGGTTGGCATCGTCGGCGGTGTGACCCTGGTGCTGGCTGGTTTTGCCGCCCTGGTGCAGACCGACATCAAACGTATCCTCGCCTATTCGACCATGAGCCAGATCGGCTATATGTTCCTGGCGTTGGGTGTAGGGGCCTGGGACGCAGCGATCTTCCACCTGATGACCCACGCTTTCTTCAAGGCCCTGCTGTTCCTCGCTTCCGGTGCGGTGATCAATGCCTGCCATCACGAGCAGAACATCTTCAAGATGGGCGGACTGTGGAAAAAACTGCCGTTGGCCTACGCCAGCTTTATCGTTGGCGGCGCGGCTCTGGCGGCGCTGCCGCTGATCACGGCCGGTTTCTACTCCAAGGATGAAATCCTCTGGGAAGCCTTTGCCAGCGGTCATCAGTGGCTGCTGTACGCCGGTTTGGCAGGCGCTTTCCTGACCTCGATCTACACCTTCCGCCTGATTTTCATCGCCTTCCATGGTGAGCAGAAGACCGAAGCCCATGCCGGCCATGGTGTGGCTCACTGGCTGCCGCTGGTGACGCTGATCGTGCTGTCGACCTTCGTCGGTGCGCTGATCAGCCCGCCGCTGGCCGGCGTACTGCCGCAAAGCGTTGGCCATGCTGGCGGTGAGGCCAAGCACAGCCTGGAAATCGTTTCCGGGGCCATCGCCATCATCGGCATCGTCTTGGCCGCGCTGTTGTTCCTCGGCAAGCGCAGTTTCGCCACCGCAGTGGCGCAGAGTGCACCGGGGCGCTTCCTGTCGGCCTGGTGGTTCGCCGCCTGGGGCTTCGACTGGCTCTACGACAAGCTGTTTGTGCAGCCGTACCTGCTGCTGTGCCGGCTGCTCGGTCGCGACCCGATTGACCGCAGCATTGGCCTGATTCCGCGTCTGGTGCGGGGCGGCAATGCCCTGCTGGCCAGCAGCGAGACTGGCCAGGTGCGCTGGTATGCCACTTCGATTGCCGGGGGTGCCGTGCTGGTGCTCGCCGTCCTCCTGTTTCTGAATTAAGGAAAACAGCCTGATGATTCTGCCCTGGCTAATCCTGATCCCCTTTATCGGCGGCCTGCTGTGCTGGCAGTGCGAGCGCTTCGGCAACACCCTGCCACGCTGGATTGCCCTGCTGACCATGGGCCTGCTGTTCGGTCTGGGCCTGTGGCTGTGGGCCACCGGCGACTTCAGCCTGGCCCCGGCACCGGGTGCTGCGCCGCAGTGGGCGGCGGAGTTCCAGCTGCCATGGATCGAGCGGTTTGGCATCAGCATTCACTTGGCGCTGGACGGCCTGTCGGTGTTGATGATCAGCCTCACCGGTCTGCTCGGCGTGCTGTCGGTGCTGTGCTCGTGGAATGAGATCCAGAACCGCGTCGGCTTTTTCCACCTCAACCTGATGTGGATTCTCGGCGGCGTGGTCGGTGTGTTCCTCGCGATCGATCTGTTCCTGTTCTTCTTCTTCTGGGAAATGATGCTGGTGCCGATGTATTTCCTCATCGCGCTCTGGGGTCATAGCGGCAGTGATGGCAAGACCCGCATCACCGCCGCCACCAAGTTTTTTATCTTCACCCAGGCCAGCGGCCTGATCATGCTGTTGGCGATCCTCGGTCTGGTGTTCGTGCATTTCGACCAGACCGGTGTGCTGACCTTCAGCTATGCCGACCTGCTGAAAACCGAACTGGCACCAGGCACCGAGTACATCCTCATGCTGGGTTTCTTTATCGCCTTCGCGGTGAAGTTTCCGGTGGTGCCATTCCACTCCTGGCTGCCAGATGCCCACGCTCAGGCACCGACCGCCGGCTCCGTGGACCTGGCCGGTATCCTGCTGAAGACTGCAGCCTACGGCCTGATGCGCTTTGCTCTACCGCTGTTCCCCAATGCGTCGGCGGAGTTTGCGCCGATTGCCCAGTGGCTCGGCGTGTTCGCCATCATCTACGGCGCGTTGCTGTCGTTTGCGCAGACCGACATCAAGCGCCTGGTGGCTTACTCCAGCGTGTCACACATGGGCTTTGTGCTGATCGCCATCTACTCGGCCAGCGAGATCGCCCTGCAGGGCGCGGTGGTGCAGATGATGGCCCACGGCCTGTCCGCTGCGGCACTGTTTATCCTCTGCGGCCAGCTCTATGAGCGTTTGCATACCCGCGACATGCGTGAAATGGGCGGTATCTGGGCACGCATGCCCTGGCTGCCGGCCATCAGCCTGTTCTTCGCTGCTGCGGCCCTGGGCTTGCCGGGTACCGGCAATTTCGTGGGCGAGTTCCTGATTCTGATCGGCAGCTTCCAGAGCGCGCCGTGGGTCACCGTGCTGGCTGCCACTGGCCTGGTGTTTGGCTCGGTCTACTCGCTGATCATGATTCACCGTGCCTATTTCGGCCCGGCCAAGACAGAGACTGCCTTGCCAGGCCTGAAGCTGCGCGAGCTGAGCATGGTGCTGGGCCTGGCTGTGCTGCTGATCCTGCTCGGCGTCTACCCGCAGCCGGTGCTCGACACCTCTGCCGCCAGCATGCAAGGCGTGCAGCAATGGCTGGGCGGTGCCTTCAATCAACTTGCCTCGGCCCGGTAGCCTTATGGAACATCACGCTGTGGAATTCACGACTCAACACTTTATCGCGCTGCTGCCGCTGCTGATCACCAGTGCCACCATCGTGCTGGTGATGCTGGCGATTGCCTGGAAGCGCAATCACGCCATGACCTTCGGCCTCTCGGTGCTGGGCCTCAACCTGGCCCTGCTGTCGCTGTTGCCGGCTCTGGACGTGACGCCGATTGAGGTCACGCCGCTGTTGCTGGTGGATAAATTCGCCTGCTACTACATGGCCCTGGTGCTGGCGGCGACCCTGGCCTGTGTGACGCTGATTCACGCCTACCTGGGCGGTGAATCCGGCAAGGGCTATCCAGGCAACCGTGAAGAGCTGTACCTGCTGATGCTGCTGTCCGCTGCTGGCGGTCTGGTGCTGGTCAGTGCGCAGCACCTGGCGGGCCTGTTCATCGGCCTGGAACTGCTGTCGGTGCCGACCTACGGCATGATCGCCTACGCCTTCTTCAACAAGCGTTCGCTGGAAGCCGGCATCAAGTACATGGTGCTGTCCGCCGCCGGTTCGGCATTTCTGCTGTTCGGCATGGCGCTGCTGTATGCCGAGTCGGGCAACCTGACCTTCGCCGGTATCGGTGCCAAGCTGGCCGCCGATGGTTTGCCGAGCATGCTGGCGCAGATTGGCGTGGGCATGATGTTGATCGGTCTGGCGTTCAAACTGTCGCTGGTGCCGTTCCACCTGTGGACCCCGGACGTCTATGAAGGCGCCCCTGCACCGGTGGCCGCCTTCCTCGCTACAGCCAGCAAAGTGGCGGTGTTTGCCGTGCTGCTGCGCCTGTATCAGGTATCGCCAGCGGCGGCTGGCGGCTGGCTGAATGACCTGCTGACGCTGATTGCTATTGCCTCGATCCTCTTCGGCAACCTGCTGGCGCTGCTGCAAAACAACCTCAAGCGTCTGCTCGGTTATTCCTCCATCGCCCACTTCGGTTACCTGCTGGTGGCGCTGATCGCCAGCAAGGGCCTGGCCGTGGAAGCGGTGGGCGTGTACCTGGCCACCTATGTGCTGACCAGCCTGGGGGCGTTCGGCGTGATCACCCTGATGTCCACGCCTTACAGCGGCCGTGATGCCGACGCCCTGTACGAATACCGTGGCCTGTTCTGGCGTCGTCCGTACCTGACCGCCGTGCTCACTGTGATGATGTTGTCGCTGGCCGGCATTCCGCTGACCGCCGGGTTTATCGGCAAGTTCTACGTGGTCGCTGCCGGTGTGCAATCGCAGCAGTGGTGGCTGCTCGGTGCCCTGGTGTTCGGTAGCGCCATCGGCGTGTTCTATTACCTGCGGGTGATGGTCACCCTGTTTATGGTCGAGCCGAATCTGCGCCGCCATGATGCGCCGCTGCATTGGGGGCAACAGGCAGGTGGTCTGATGCTGCTGTTTGTCGCGTTGCTGGCCTTCGTGCTCGGCGTTTACCCGCAGCCTCTGCTGGAATTGGTGCAGCACGCCGGCCTGACGGCGCTGTGATGAGCCGTCTGCTGATTGCTGGCTGTGGTGATGTTGGCAGTCGTCTGGGTCAGCAGTTGAATGCGCTCGGCTGGACGGTGTATGGCCTGCGCCGCTCGGTGGCGCAGCTGCCTGCGGGTATTCACCCAGTAGCCGGTGATCTGCACAGTGATGCGTGCCCGGCTGCCTGGCCGAGCGAGGCGCTGGATTACCTGGTGTATTGCGCCGCCGCGACCACGCACGATGAAGCCGGCTATCGCGTTGCCTATGTCGACGGTTTGCGCCGTGTGCTGACCTGGCTGGCGCAACAGGGCCAGCGGCCAAAACGCCTGCTGTTTGTCTCCAGCAGTGGTGTGTATGGTCAGCAGCACGGCGAGTGGGTGGACGAGACCTCAGCGGCGCACGCCGAAGGCTATTCCGGGCGCGTTATGCGTGAAGCGGAGCAGGTGGCCCTGGCCAGTGACCTGCCGGCCACGGTGGTACGTTTAACCGGCATCTACGGCCCAGGGCGCGAATGGCTGCTTGGCCAGGTGCGGCAGGGCTGTCGGGTGGCCAGTGAGCCGCCGTTGTATGGCAACCGTATTCATGCCGATGACGCAGCCGGTCTGCTGGCGTACCTGCTGCAGGCCGATGCCCGTGGCGTGGCGTTGGAAGACTGTTATATCGGCGTCGATGATCAGCCGGCACCGCTGCATGAGGTGGTGGCCTGGCTGCGTGAGCAACTGGGCGTCAGCCACTGGTCGGCCGAGTCGACCGTGCGCCGTGGCGGCAGCAAACGCTGCAGCAATGCCCGTGCCCGCGCCCTGGGTTGGCAGCCGCAGTACCCCAGCTACCGTGAAGGCTACAGCGCCATCTTGCGCGGTGCGTAAGCGTACTCAGCGTTGTTGCAGCAGCCAGCGCTGCTGGCCCTTGTAGAAGTTTGGCATTTCATCGATCTGCGAACGGTTCAGTGCTTCAAAGACCCGCAGTTGCTTGCCCTCACGCTCAAACAGCCAGTTCTGGCCTTGCTCGCCAAGTTGCAGCCAGAGGCTGTCGAACTCGCCGCTCATGGCGGCGCAATCGCCGGCCAGGCACAGCGCATAGCGCTCTGCACCGGGTAGACCTTGCACGCTACCATCGGCCTGGAACAGCACCAGGCCGCCTTCACCCAAGCCTTCCTGGATCACCCAGGTACCGCCCAGGTAGGCGCTGTAGAGCGCCTGCTCGAAACTGCTGCCAGGGGGTGCAAGCGGGCCGGGCGCGGCCGGGGCGCGGACAAAGCGTTGCTCTGGCCAGGTGTCGCTTTGGGCCTGGATCAGTTCATCACCGCTAAGGCTCAGTGATTCCTGAAAGTCACCGTAGAAATGCACGCGCAACTGACCGTTCGTATCACTCTCGAAGGTGCCTTCGCCACGTTCGAAGCCATTGCTGAAGCTGGCCAGCCGGCGTTGGCTGTCGATTTGCCATTCCAGGTTGGGGCCGTAGGCGAGCAGGGCTTCGCGCAGGTTGCCGCGGTCCACGGCGGCGTCGATGGCGGCCTGGTTGATCCAGGTACCGCTGGGGTCGCGGGGTGGGCTGGCACAGCCGCTGAGCAGGGCGCAGGTGAACAGAGCAACAAACAGGCAACGCATGACGGCGTCCTCAAGGGCGAGGCGGTGATGGTGCCGCCCCGATGATGGATTCGCTCAGCAGAATAGCGTTATTTGCGCCCGGCGTTACAGCACCAGCCCGTGCAGGTCGCACGGGTTGGCGGGTTTAGCGGGTGAGTTCGAACTTGACTGGAAAATCCAGGCTGATGCTGCCGCTGCTCAATACTTCCTGTGGCGGCCGTGGCACCGGGCTGGCCTTGCGCAACTGGATCAGCACGTCACGATCAAAGGATGGGCGGGCGGTGGAGGCCTTGATCTTGCCCAGCAGAATATCGCCGCGCACATTGACGTCGAACGTCAGGGTCACTGCCTGAATATGACCAACCCGGTTGAAGCGCCGCTCGCGATCCGGGTAGTGCAGGCGGCTGCTCAGGTGGGCATGCACCTTACTCAGCCAGAGGGCGCGCGCCGGATTGTCCTCACTGGGCGTACTCTGACGTGGCGCTGCCTGCTGCTGCGCTGCCGGAGGAGCGTCGTTGCTGGCCTGGGCTGTTTCCGGGGTAGGTGTTTCCACAGGTTTGGGCTGTGGTTTGGGCGTAGGCGGGCGCGGTTTGGGTTTCGGCTTGGGTTGGGTGATCACCAACTTCGGCTTGGGCGCTTCGATCAGCTTGGGTAGCGGCTCGGGTTCCGGCTCTGGTTGCTGGATTACCGGCGGCGTTGGCTTGGGCGCCGCGACCAGCGGTTGCAGTTCGATCAGCATCGCCGCTGGCGGTGGCTCCACGGCAATTGCCTGTGGCTGCCAATACAGCGCCCAGATAAACAAGGCAACGTGCAGCGCGATCACCAGCAGCAGGCTGGCGGCCCAGGAAAGGTTACGGCGAGAGCGGGTCATGGTGTGCCGATCGTCTCCAGACCAACCAGGCCGATTTTCAGGTAGCCGGCACCGCGCAGGTTATCCATCACGGTCATCAGGTCGGCATAGTCGACGCCCTTGTCACCGCGCACGAAAATAGTCTTTTCCTTGTCGGCCTGAGTCAACTTGTCCAGCGCTGCACCCAGCAGCGCGGGTTCGACCTGATCGTTGTCGAGGAACAGACGGCTGTCTTCCTTGATGCTCAGATAGATCGGCTTGTCTGGTCGCGGTGTCGGTTTGGCGCTGGAGGCGGGTAGGTCGATTTTCACGTCTACGGTGGCCAGGGGTGCGGCGACCATGAAAATGATCAGCAATACCAGCATCACGTCGATAAAGGGCGTGACGTTGATCTCGTGGTTTTCCTGGAGGTCATCGCCACTGTCGTTGAGGTGCAAGCCCATGTTTCAGACCGCCCTGACCATCTGCGGCGCAGCGTTGCGCTCGGTGCTGTTGGGCATGTCCAGATCACGGCTGACCAGCAGCAGTACCTGGGCTGAGGCATCGGCAACCTGCGCCTTGTAGCTGGCAATCGAACGGGCAAAGACGTTGTAGATGATAACTGCCGGAATGGCGGCAACCAGGCCCAGGGCGGTGGCCAGCAAGGCTTCGGCGATACCCGGTGCAACCACCGCAAGGTTGGTGGTTTGCGATTTGGCGATGCCAATAAAGCTGTTCATGATGCCCCAGACCGTACCGAACAGGCCGACGAAGGGCGCGGTAGAGCCGATGGTGGCCAGCACCCCGGTACCTTTGCTCATGTCACGGCCACAGGCGGCGACCAGGCGCTCCAGGCGGAAGCTGACGCGCTCCTTGATGCCTTCCTTGAGCTTGCTGTTGGTGGAGAGCTGCAACTCGTCCTGGGCTTCTTCGATCAGGATGGTGCTGAAACTGTGCTGTACGCGTGCCTGCTCGGCAGCCTGCTGCAGGTTGCGGGCGCGTTTCAGTTCGGGCAGTTCGCCGCGCAGGCGACGGCGGGCGCTGATCAGCTCGATGCTTTTCGCAACCCACACGGTCCAGGTCAGGATCGAAGCGAGGATCAGGCCGATCATCACGCTTTTCACCACCACATCGGCGTTCTGGTACATGCCCCAGGGGGACAGGTCGTGCAGCAGGGCCTCATCGGCTGCTACTTCAGGCTGCACCTCGCCTTCTTGCAGGGCTGCCAGCAACTGCTGGGCCTGCTCGGGGGTCATACTGTTATCGGTGATGAACTGCTGCTGCGCGGCGCTGATCTGCTCAGCATTGGCCTGTTCGCCCAAGGCCGCAAGTTTTTCTCGCAGGGCTTTCAGCTGAGGATTTTCGACGGCTTCTGGTGCTGCTTCGGGCGTGGCCAGTGGTGCGCTGAGTGCCGAGCTGTTCGGCGCTGTGGCAGCCGGCTGTTCAGCGAAGCTGGTGACGGGCAGCAGGGCTAGCAGCGACAGGCAGAGCAGCGGCAACCAGCGTGGCTGACGAGGTGTGGCGGTGTGAGCGATTGGGCTGGAGAAGAGCATGCTGGCCGGACCTGAGAAGAGGAAAGGTTGCAGGCGCGCTGCAGATAAAGCTGCGCATGATTAAGTGCGAGTATTATTGCAAACAATTCTCGTTAATAAAAGTTTGATTCGTCGTTGCTTCAATGCAGGTGAAGGCAGACGTACCGCGTTGGCTGATGGTGGCAAGACGAATACCAGCGCTGAAGGCGGGGCTAATGCCCCGCCTGGCGTGTTATTCGAGAACCAGAATAGCGTCCATTTCGACTTGTGAGCCGCGCGGCAGGGCAGCGACACCGATGGCGGCGCGAGCCGGATACGGCTGCTCGAAGTAACGGCCCATGACTTCATTGACCTTGGCGAAGTGCGACAGGTCAGTGAGGAAGATATTCAGTTTGACGATGTCCTTGAACGAGCCGCCGGCTGCTTCAGCCACGGCCTTGAGGTTCTCGAACACCTGTACGGTCTGGGCCTCAAAGCCTTCCACCAGCTCCATGGTTTTCGGGTCCAGGGGAATCTGCCCGGACATGTACACGGTGTTGCCGGCCTTGATCGCCTGGGAATAGGTGCCGATGGCGGCGGGTGCTTTATCGCTGCTGATGACGCTCTTGCTCATGGAGAACTCCAATAAAGGCTGGGAATGACGAGCGCGACGGACGCGCTCAGCGGGAAAGGCTTCAGGCGCGGGCGCGGGTGATGCGAATCACTCCGGTGAGGGCGCGCAGTTTCTTGATCACCCGGGCCAGGTGTACGCGGTCATGCACGCTGACGACCAGCTGCACGACGCTGATGCGGCCATCACGCTCGTCCATACTGATCTTCTCGATATTGCCGTCGGCGGCATTCACGCTGCCGGCGAGCAGGGCAATCAGGCCGCGTTGATGCTCCAGCTCGACGCGCAGTTCGACATTGAATTCGCCGGTAACATCCTTGGCCCAGGACAGCTGGATGCATTTTTCCGGGTTGTGGCGGATCTCGCCGATGTTCTTGCAGCTTTCCAGATGCACCACCATGCCCTTGCCGGCGGACAAATGGCCGACAATCGGGTCGCCCGGAATCGGCGTACAGCATTTGGCGTAGCTCAGCACCAGGCCTTCGGTGCCACGGATGGCCAGTGGGCCTTCGCTGCTCGGCAGCGCTTCGTTGCTGTCGCTGAGCAGGCGACGCGCGACCACGTAGGCCATACGGTTGCCCAGGCCGATGTCTTCAAGCAGGTCTTCGAGTACATCCTGGTGATATTCGGCGAGCACCGCTTGCACTCGCTCGGGCGAAAGCTTGTCGACGCGGCTGTCGAAGCCTGCCAGAACCTTGTTCAGCAGGCGTTCGCCGAGGCTGATGGACTCCGAACGGCGCTGCAGCTTCAGCGCGTGACGAATATGCGTACGGGCCTTGCCGGTGACCACGAAGCTCAGCCAGGCCGGATTTGGTCGTGCGCCTGGTGCGGTGACGATTTCCACCGTCGAGCCACTTTCCAGGGCTTGCGACAGCGGGGCCAGGCGGCGGTTGATACGGCAGGCGATGCAGGTGTTGCCGACGTCGGTGTGCACCGCGTAAGCGAAGTCGACCGCCGTGGAGCCCTTCGGCAGCTCCATGATGCGGCCCTTGGGCGTGAACACGTAGACCTCGTCGGGGAACAGGTCGATCTTCACGCTCTCGATAAATTCCAGCGAGTTGCCGGCGCGTTGCTGCATCTCCAGTACGCCCTTGACCCACTGCCGCGCGCGGGCGTGGCTGCCCTTGGGCTGGTCTTCCTCGTTGGATTTGTACAGCCAGTGTGCGGCAATGCCGTTGTTGGCCAGCTCTTCCATCTCGCGGGTACGGATCTGGATCTCGATCGGTACGCCGTGCATGCCGAACAGCGTGGTGTGCAGCGACTGGTAGCCGTTGGCCTTGGGGATCGCGATGTAATCTTTGAAGCGGCCTGGTAGGGGTTTGTACAGGTTGTGCACGGCGCCGAGCACGCGGTAACAGGTGTCGACCTTGTCGACCACGATGCGGAAGGCGTAGACGTCCATGATTTCGTTGAACGCCCGGCGCTTGCCGCGCATCTTCTGGTAGATGCCGTAGAGGTGCTTCTCGCGGCCCATCACCTCGCCTTCCATGCCTTCACGGGCCAGGCAATGGATGATCGACTCTTCGATCTTGTTGACGATTTCCTTGCGGTTGCCCCGAGCCCGCTTGACCGCTGTGCGGATGCGCTCGGAGCGCATCGGGTGCATGGCCTTGAAGCCCAGGTCTTCGAACTCGATGCGCATGCTGTGCATGCCCAGGCGGTTGGCAATCGGTGCGTAGATTTCCAGGGTTTCCTTGGCGATGCGCCGGCGCTTTTCGCCGGACAGCACTTCCAGGGTGCGCATGTTGTGCAGGCGGTCGGCCAGCTTGACCAGGATCACGCGGATGTCGCGAGCCATGGCCATGGCCATTTTCTGAAAGTTCTCGGCTTGCGCTTCGGCCTTGGTCTCGAAGTTCATCTGGGTCAGTTTGCTGACCCCGTCGACCAGTTCCGCCACGGATTCGCCGAACTGCGCGTCCAGGGCTTCTTTAGCAATACCGGTGTCTTCAATCACGTCATGCAGCATCGCGGCCATCAGGCTCTGATGGTCCATGTGCATGTCAGCCAGGATGCTCGCCACTGCCAGGGGGTGGGTGACGTAGGCTTCGCCGCTGCGGCGGCGTTGGCCGTCGTGGGCTTGTTCGGCGTAGAAATAGGCGCGGCGTACCAGGTTGACCTGGTCGCCGTCGAGGTAGGTCGAAAGTCTGTCGGCGAGGGCGTCTATGCTCGGCATGGGCGTTCCCCTTGCCGATTCAGATGACCCTGCGCCTGACGACGTCGACCCGGCATAGGCTTACAGAGGCTCGTTCGCCTCTTCCTCGAATGCGGCAAACAGCGGTTCTTCTTCGACGATGTCGTCTTGCGCGATCACATCATAGTTGACCAGGCCAGCAGCGATTTCGCGCAGTGCCACCACGGTCGGCTTGTCGTTTTCCCAGGCCACTTTCGGCTCTTTGCCGCCGGTAGCCAGCTGGCGCGAACGCTTGGTGGCGAGCATGACCAGCTCAAAGCGGTTATCGACGTTGTCCAGGCAATCTTCAACGGTAACGCGGGCCATGGTATTCCTCGTTGCGACAAAATTAAGAGCGTAAAAATGTCGCCCAAATGGGCGAACGGACTGAATAGTCTAAAAAATCACCAGCATTTAGGGAAGCACTGATTTCTCAGTGCTTCGCGCATCAGACCAGCAGCTCGCTGAGCAGACCGCTGTGGCGCTGCTGTTGCGGGGCTTGCAGCAGTTGATTGGCGCGGAAGATGGCCTTCAGGTCGCTCAAGGCATGGGCGAAGTCATCGTTGATCAGCAGGTAATCATATTCGACGTAATGGCTCATCTCGCTGACCGCTTCACGCATGCGCCGCTCGATGATTTCGCCGCTGTCCTGGCCGCGGTTGGTCAGGCGGTGGCGCAGGGCTTCCTGGGTTGGTGGCAGGATGAAGATGGATTTGGCTTCTGGCATCAGTCGACGGACTTGCTGCGCGCCCTGCCAGTCGATTTCCAGAATCAGGTCGAAACCGTCGCTGAGGGTCTGCTTGACCCAGTCCTGCGAGGTGCCATAGAGGTTGCCGAAGACTTCTGCGTGCTCAAGAAATGCGGTCTTGTCGAGCATGGCGTGGAACTGTTCGCGGCTGACGAAGTGGTAGTTCACCCCATCCACCTCGCCAGGGCGCATGGCGCGGGTGGTGTGCGAGACCGACACACGAATCTGCGCCTCGCTGTCGATCAGCGCCTTGACCAGGCTGGTCTTGCCCGCGCCGGAGGGGGCGGAAATGATGTACAGGGTGCCGGTGGTTGTGCTCATGGATCAATCCTGAAACGCGTTGTTCGAAGAGTAGCAGTAGCGGTCTGGCTTATTCGATGTTCTGCACTTGTTCGCGCATCTGCTCGATCAACACCTTGAGGTTGACCGCAGCATTGGTGCTGCGGGTGTCGAAGGCCTTGGAGCCGAGGGTATTGGCTTCGCGGTTGAGTTCCTGCATCAGGAAATCCAGGCGGCGACCAGCCTGGCCACCGGTTTTCAACACACGGCGTACTTCGTTGACGTGGGTGCTGAGGCGATCCAGTTCTTCGGCGACATCGCTTTTCTGCGCCAGAATCACCAGCTCCTGTTCCAGGCGCTGCGGGTCTAGCTCGGCCTGCATTTCGGCGCAGCGGTCGAGAATCTTCTGCCGTTGCCCGGCGAGCATCTGCGGCACCAGTTCACGCAGGGCGGCCACCTGTTCGAGGATGCTGTCCAGGCGCTCATTGAGCAGCTTGGCCAGCTCGGCCCCTTCGCGCTCGCGGCCTTTCTTCAGTTCGTTCAGGGCTTGGTTGAACAGTGCCAGAGCGCTCTGGTTCAGCGCCTGCGGATCGGCGGCATCAGCCACCAGTACGCCGGGCCAGCCAAGCACCTCCAGTGGATTGAGTGCGGCGGGCTGTTTGATCAAGCCGGCGACGCTCTCGGCGGCGGCGACCAGTTGCGCGGCGCGTTCAAGGTTTACTTGCAGAGCCTTGCCGGCATTGTCATCGCTAAAGCGCAGGGTGCATTCGACTTTGCCGCGCGACAGGCCATTGCGCAGCGCTTCGCGTATCGCGCCTTCGAGGTCGCGGAAGCTTTCCGGCAGACGCAGGTGGGGTTCCAGGTAGCGATGGTTGACCGAACGCAGCTCCCAGCTCAGGGTGCCGTTGGCATTCGCCTGTTCGGCGCGGGCAAAGGCAGTCATGCTGTGGATCATGGGGCGAACCTCGCGAGAAGACGGAACGAAGGGCGCAGGATTGTAGCGCAGTGCGCCAGTCGTACCCAATTCGGCATACCGTGATGGGCATACGGCCCTATAATGCCCGGCAGATTTTTTATTCAGAGCAGGTATTCCTAGATGAAACGTCCCAGTGGCCGCGCCGCCGATCAGTTGCGCTCGATTCGCATCACCCGCAACTACACCAAGCATGCCGAGGGTTCGGTGCTGGTGGAGTTTGGCGATACCAAAGTGATTTGCACGGTCAGTGTCGAGTCGGGCGTTCCGCGTTTCCTCAAAGGCCAGGGGCAAGGCTGGCTGACCGCCGAGTACGGCATGCTGCCGCGTGCCACCGGCGACCGTAACCAGCGTGAAGCCAGCCGTGGCAAGCAAGGCGGTCGCACCCTGGAAATCCAGCGCCTGATTGGCCGTTCGCTGCGCGCTGCACTGGATATGAGTAAGTTGGGTGAGAACACCCTGTACGTCGATTGCGACGTGATCCAGGCTGACGGCGGCACCCGTACCGCGTCGATCACCGGCGCCATGGTGGCGGTGATTGATGCGCTGAAAGTGATCAAGAAGCGTGGCGGTCTGAAAGGCGGCGACCCGCTCAAGCAGATGATTGCTGCTGTGTCGGTGGGCATGTATCAGGGCGAGCCGGTGCTGGATCTGGATTACCTGGAAGATTCCGCCGCCGAGACCGACCTCAATGTGGTGATGACCAGTGCCGGTGGTTTTATCGAGGTGCAGGGCACCGCCGAAGGCGCACCGTTCCAGCCGGCCGAGCTGAACGCCATGCTGGCGTTGGCGCAGAAAGGCATGGTTGAACTGTTCGAACTGCAACAGGCAGCTCTGGCTGACTGATTGAGCTGCACCAAAAGCCCATCAAGCAAGGAGAAGCACCATGAGCGACGAGTCCCAAGCGCCACAGCCGGTTCCCGGCCCTGAAGCCCGTCAGTGGGCGATGTTCTGTCACTTTGCGGCCTTTCTTGGCCTGGTGATTCCTTTTGGCAATCTGCTTGGGCCGTTGATCGTCTGGCAGATCAAGAAGGATCTGGATCCGTTCGTCGATGCCCAGGGCAAGGAAGCGCTGAACTTCCAGATCAGCGTGGCTCTGGCTGCGTTGCTGTGCTTCCTGCTGATGGTTGTGGTGGTGGGCTTCCCGTTGCTGGTGCTGGTCAGCATTGCGGCGCTGGTGCTGACTATCATTGCCGGGATCAAGGCCAATGAAGGTCAGGCTTACCGTTATCCCTTTGCCTGGCGCCTGGTGAAATAGGCGCTCTTGAGTTCAGTTAATAAAAAACCGGCTTTTAGCCGGTTTTTTATTAAGCGCTATACGCTGAGTATCCAGTCGTAATCGACGATCAGCGGCGCGTGCTGCGAGAAGCGTGGCTGGCGTGGCAGACGGGCGCTGCGGATGCTGCGGCGCATGCCTGGCGTGAGCAGTTGATAGTCAAAGCGATAGCCGAGATTAAGCAGCTCGGCCTGCTCGCTGTCTGGCCACCAACTGAACTGATCACCTTCGCGGCTGACTTCGCGCAGTGCATCGACATAACCCATGGTGCCAATCACTTCATCCAGCCAGGCCCGTTCTGGGGCAAGGAAGCCCGGTGACTGCTGGCAGTCGCGCCAGTTCTTCACGTCGAGCTTCTGATGTGCCACGTAGAACGAGCCGCAATAGATGTACTCGCGGCGTTTGCGGCGCTGCTTGTCCAAATAATGGGTGAAGTCATCCATAAACTTGAATTTCTGATTCAAGCTCTCGTCACCGTTCTGCCCCGAAGGCATCAGCATGGTGGCAATACTTACTTTGTCGAAATCGGCCTGCAGGTAGCGCCCATAGCGATCGGCCATTTCAAAGCCGAGGCCGCTGATTACCGCCTTGGGTTGCAACCGCGAATACAGCGCCACGCCACCTTGGCTGGGCACTTCTGCATCGCAGGCATAGAGGAAATAGCCATCCAGTTGGAGGGCTTGGTCGTCCAGTTCAAAGGCGGAGGCGCGGGTGTCCTGCAGGCAGATGACGTCGGCATTCTGTGCTTGCAGCCAACTGAGCAAACCGCGCTCGACTGCCGCATGAATACCATTCACGTTCACACTGATGATCCGCATAAATGGCCCCCAAAATCACGTGCGTGTATGATACCCGAGCTCACCTCTATTAGCTAAATTACCTAGTAAATCCGTGCTGTCCGGGGCTTTTTAATGCAAGCGTATCAACGCGACTTTATCCGTTTTGCCATCGAGCGTGGGGTTTTGCGCTTTGGTCAGTTCACCCTGAAATCCGGGCGTATCAGTCCTTATTTCTTCAATGCCGGGCTGTTTGACAGCGGCTTGGCCCTGGCTCAGCTCGGGCGCTTCTATGCGGCGGCCGTGGTGGACAGTGGTATCGACTTCGATGTGCTGTTTGGCCCGGCCTATAAAGGTATTCCCCTGGCAGCGACCACTGCGGTGGCGCTGGCCGAGCACCATCAGCGTGATGTGCCCTGGTGTTTCAACCGCAAGGAAGCCAAGGATCATGGCGAAGGTGGCACCCTGGTAGGCGCTCCGCTGGCTGGTCGCGTGCTGATCATTGACGACGTGATCACCGCTGGTACGGCGATTCGCGAAGTGATGCAGATTATCCAGGCACAGGGCGCACAAGCGGCCGGTGTGCTGATCGCCCTGAATCGCCAGGAGCGCGGTAAAGGCGAGCTGTCGGCGATTCAGGAAGTCGAGCGTGATTACGGCATGCCGGTGGTGAGCATTGTTTCACTCGAACAGGTACTGGAATATCTGGCAGAGGATGCTGAACTCAAGCAGTATCTGCCGGCGGTACAAGCCTACCGCGCCGAATACGGAATCTAACCTGCCGAAGAAGGTGCTGCATCGATGCATAGACCTGCCCTGACCTGCTGTTCGCTGTTGCTAGGCCTACTGCTGCCGGTTGTGGCGGGAGCGGCCGAGCTGTACCGCTATGTCGATGACAAGGGCACCACGGTGCTCAGCCGTCAGGGTGTGCCGCCGGAGCACATCAGCAAGGGTTACGAAGTGCTGAATGACCAGGGCCGGGTGATCCAGGTGATTCCACCAGCCCCCAGCGCTGAAGAGATGAAGCGCATCCTCGCCGATAAGGCCCGTGCCAGTTCCGATGCGCAATTGCTGCGCCTGTACAGCACGCCTGACGACGTCGAGCGTGCGCGTCAGCGCAAGCTGGCCGAACTTGATGGTCTGATTGGTGTGGCGCGCAGCAATCTGCAATCGGTGCGTACCCAGCAGGCCAACCTGCAAAGTCAGGCCGCTGACCATGAGCGTGCAGGGCGTACAGTGCCGGCGCATTTGCTGGCGCAGATCGACAACCAGAAGGCCGAGCAGGCGCGTCTCAAGAGCGACATAGTGCGCTATCAGGCTGCGCGCAAGGAGGCTGATAGCAGCTTCAATGCCGACGGCGAGCGCCTCAAGGAACTGCTGGGCCGCCGCCAGTAGGTTGCGACAGCTATTGCTGCGGTGCGCAGCGCTCAAAAGCCAGAATTTTTTCCCTCAGCCATGTCGGTAGCGGACTGCTAGTGCGGCTGGCGCTGTCTGCGTGCACGTAAATCACTTCGCCACTGGTCAGTGCTTGTTCGTCGCGCCAGATACCCATGGCAAAGCTCAGGCTGGAGCGGCCCAGACGGGCGACGCGAATGCCGATCTGCAACGGGTCATCGAAGCGCGCCGGGGCCAGGTACTCCAGCACGGTCTTGATGGCGAAGAAGTCGCCGCCATCGCCGCTTAGGTCCTCTGGATAACGAATGCCCAGGGCACGGAAATACTCGGTGATGGCGACATCGGCGTAGGTCAGGTAATGACCGTTGAACACGATGCTCTGCGGGTCGACTTCTGCCCAGCGCACACGCAGTGTGTGGAAGAAGCTGAAAACGTCGCGGGAAAGGGCTGTGGTCATGCAGTACACCTTTTGGCGAGGGCTGAGCCCTTGAGCTTCGGTGTTACGGCGGCCTGCTGCAAGGGTTGCAGCAGGCTATCAGGCGGCTGAATCAGCCAGGATTACCCGGCTGATTCGCTTATGGATGCTTAGAAGCTATTTACGATCTTGCGAGCTAGAGCCATACAAGGCGCTACGTTAGTAACAGCCTCCGGCTGGTCAAAGCGGCGAGGAAGCGGAGTGTACTTTTGTACATGAGCATTCCGAGCCTGTTTTTAACGCAGTAGGGCCGAAGCGCAGCAGATCGTAAACCGGTTCTCAGTGGCGCTTGCGGTTGCAGATCAGGGTGCCCACGCCGCTGTCGGTAAAGATTTCCAGTAGCACGGCGTTCGGTACGCGGCCGTCGATGATGTGCGCGCTGGTCACCCCGCCTTGCACCGCTTCCAGGGCGCAACGGATCTTCGGCAGCATGCCGCCGTAAATGGTGCCGTCAGCGATCAGAGCGTCGACTTGTTCGGTGGTCAGGCCGGTGAGCACCTGGCCCTGCTTGTCCATCAGGCCGGCGATGTTGGTCAGCAGCATCAGTTTCTCGGCTTTCAGCGCTTCAGCGACCTTGCCGGCGACCAGATCCGCGTTGATGTTGTACGACTCGCCGTCCGGGCCGACGCCAATCGGCGCGATCACCGGGATAAAATCGCCCTGCACCAGCATGTTCAGCAGGTCGGTGTTGACCCCGGTGACTTCGCCGACATGGCCGATATCGATGATTTCCGGTTGGGTCATTTCCGGTGTCTGGCGGCTGACCTTGAGTTTCTTCGCGCGGATCAGCTCGGCATCCTTGCCGGTCAAGCCGATGGCGCTACCACCGTGCTGGTTGATCAGGTTGACGATGCTTTTGTTGACCTGGCCGCCAAGGACCATCTCCACCACGTCCATGGTCGCGGTGTCAGTGACGCGCATGCCGTCGATAAAGTGGCTTTCGATGCTCAGACGCTTGAGCAGGTCGCCGATTTGCGGGCCACCACCGTGTACCACCACCGGGTTGATGCCCACGGCCTTCATCAGCACGATGTCGCGGGCGAAGCCCTGCTTGAGTTCTTCGCTCTCCATGGCGTTGCCGCCGTATTTGATCACCAGGGTTTTGCCAACGAAGCGGCGGATATACGGCAGCGCTTCGGAGAGTACCTTGGCGACGTTGGTGGCGGCATCACGGTCGAGGGTCATGCATGGCTCCAGTAGAGGGTTGGCTAATCAGTCAGAACGGCAGGTCGAGGTCCGGCACCGTGCTGTACAGCTGTGCACGGAAGACTTCCTTGATGCGTTCGAGTTCCTGTTCGGTTTCGGCCTCGAAGCGCAGCACCAGTACCGGTGTGGTGTTGGAGGCGCGTACCAGGCCCCAGCCTTTGGGGTAATCGACGCGCACGCCATCGAGGTTGGTGATATTGCCCTCGCCCCATACGCCATCGCGCTGCAGGCGTTCGATGATGCTGAACTTGCTCTGCTCGGTGACCGGGATGTTGATCTCCGGGGTGGCGATGTCATTGGGGAAGGCACTGAACACGTGTTCGGCGTCGCGACGGTCCTGGCTGAGGATCTCCAGCAGGCGGGCGGCGGCGTAAATACCGTCATCGAAGCCGAACCAGCGTTCCTGGAAGAAGATATGTCCGCTCATCTCGCCGGCCAGCAGTGCGCCGGTTTCCTTCATCTTCTTCTTGATTAGCGAGTGGCCGGTTTTCCACATTACCGGACGTCCGCCGTAGCCGCTGATCAGCGGGGTCAGGCGGCGTGTGCATTTGACGTCGAAGATGATGTCGGCGCCGGGGTTGCGTGATACCACGTCCTTGGCGAACAGCATCAGCAGGCGATCCGGGTAAACGATGGTGCCGGCGTTGGTCACCACGCCAACGCGGTCGCCGTCGCCGTCGAAAGCCAGGCCGAGGTCGGCTTTTTCTGCTTTGACCTTGGCGATCAGATCCGCAAGGTTTTCCGGTTTGCCGGGGTCGGGATGGTGGTTGGGGAAATTGCCGTCAACGTCGCAGTAGAGCGGGATGACCGAGCAACCCAGTGATTCGATCAGTTTCGGCGCAATCACACCGGCCACGCCATTGCCGCAGTCGACCACCACACGCATTGGCTTGGCCATGGCGATGTCATCACGGATCTGCTTGAAGTAGCGATCCAGCACGTCAACCTGCTCGACTGTGCCGACACCGCTGAGCAGGTCGTTGTTGTCGATGCGGGTTTTCAGCGCCTGGATCTGCTGGTTGGCCAGGGTGTCGCCGGCAATGACGATCTTGAAGCCGTTGTAGTCGGCCGGGTTGTGGCTGCCAGTGAGCATCACCGCTGATTTGCCGGCCAGGATATGGGCGGCGTAGTACACCACCGGGGTGGGCACCATGCCGACGTCGCTGACCTGGCAGCCGCAATCGAGCAGGCCCTGGATCAGTTGTTGGGTCAGTTGCGGGCCGGACAAGCGGCCATCACGGCCGACGGCAATGTTCGGCTCGCCCCGGGCAATGCTCTGCGAGCCGATGGCACGGCCGATCCAGTAAGCGCTTTCAGCGTTCAGGGTACGGCCGACCACGCCACGAATGTCATAGGCGCGGAAGATGTCGGCTGGCAGCTTGGGTGCTTTGGCTTGCACGGGGGCCGGTGCGGGTTCGTCGAGGCCGAGCAGGTCTTGGTCTTCGTCGAGGATGTCGATATCGAGGATGTCGGTGTCCTGAAACAACGGATCAACCATGGGCGCGGCTGGTGCAGGCGCAACGCTGGGGCGTTCCGCGCTGGCTGGCGCGGCACTGCTGGGCGCCTGCTCGCTGGCACGGCGCGGCATGCGCGCCAGGTTCTGCGCCAAGATATCCAGGGCGGGCAGTCTCAGGCTGAAGGCTTTGACGGCCTTGCCGGCTGACAGCTCCTTGAGCATCTGGCCCAGTTGCAGCACGTCGGCATGCAGGTGGCGCTGCAGGTGGCTCTGTACCAGGTACATACCCAGCAATGCACCGGCCAGTGCCAGCAGCCCGGCAATACCGAGCAATAGTGGTGACAGCACTGAGCCGGTGAGTGACGGACCGGGGGTGAAGCTGATGCTCCAGTTGGGGTTGCCGGTGCTGAATGACTGCGCGTTGCCCTCGGCCTGACCGCGTTGCGCCAGCACTTGGGCGGCGGTGTTATTGAACTGCTGGATCAGCTGGATCTGCCCGACTTCGGCCGGCATGACCGGCAGGCTGGCGAGCAGGCGCTCCAGATCGACGGCCAGCAGCAGGGTGCCGTGCAGGGGCTCGCCTTCGCTCAGGCGCAATGGCGCTGCGCTATAGACCAGCCAGCGCTGGCCAACCTTGTAGGCCTCCGGTGCGGGTGTCTGGCCGTTTTCGGCACGGCGCAGCATGTCCAGGGCGGCAAAATTCATCGGCGCGCTGCGGCCCATGTCCTGCACGGCTTGGCCGCGGGCATTGAGGTGCGCATCGACTACCCCGTGCCAGTAGGTGAGGTTGCGCTCGACCGCGCGCACCTGGGCGATATCCTGACTTTGCAGGGCTTGCAGCAGCTGTGGATTGCGCGCGGCGGCCTGGGTGTCGGCGCTGAGCTGTTGCAAGGCTTTCTGCATGACCGCTGCCTGGCCGCCGCCCCAGGCCTGGCTGAGCTGCTGCAATTGCTGCTGATTGGCGCTGTTGAGCGGGCCGAACCAGAGCAGCGCGCCGCCCAAGGCAATGCCGATCACGGCCGCAGCCAGCCCTGGCAGCAGGCTGTTGAGGCTGGATTTGGCCGCTTTCGGTTCGACTGTACCGCTGGCCAGTTGGGCACTGGCGGTGACGGCGTCAGCGTCCTTGGCGGTGCGCTTGAAGAGTTTCATGCAGCGTCTCCTCGGCAATTCATCCTGAAATCAGATTAGGGCAATCAGTGGCTACCGGAGTGGCCGAAACCGCCCGCACCGCGTTGTGTTTCGTCGAACTGCTCGACCAGTTCGAAATGCGCTTGCACCACCGGCACCAGAATCAGCTGAGCGATACGCTCGCCAATGGCGATGGTGAAGGGCGTTTGGCCACGGTTCCAGCAGGACACCATCAGTTCGCCCTGGTAATCCGAGTCGATCAGGCCAACCAGGTTGCCGAGCACGATGCCGTGTTTATGGCCCAGCCCCGAGCGCGGCAGGATCAGTGCCGCCAGGCCTGGATCGCCAATGTAGATCGATAAGCCGGTAGGGATCAGCACGGTTTGCCCAGGTTCGAGCACCAGCTCCTCTTTGAGCATGGCGCGCAGGTCGAGACCGGCAGAGCCCGGCGTGGCGTACTGTGGCAGGGGGAATTCGTTGCCCAGGCGCGGGTCGAGGATCTTGGCTTGTAAGGCGTGCATATCAGACTCTGTTCGGTAAGTGGGGATCAGCGGCTGGTCAGGCGCTCGGCGATAAAGCTCACCAGTTGCCGGGCAATCTTGCTTTTGCTGGTCTGGGCGAAGCTGCTCTGCTGAAGCTCGCGGTCGATGATGGTGATGGCATTTTCTTCGCTGTTGAATCCGATGCTGGGGTTGGCCACATCATTGGCGACGATCAGATCGAGGTTCTTGTCGCGCAGCTTGCGCGAAGCGTACTCCAGCAGGTTCTCGGTTTCGGCGGCAAAACCGACGCTGAACGGCCGGTCGCTACGCCCCGCCAGGGTGGCGAGAATATCCGGGTTGCGCACCATTTGCAGGAGCAGACCGTCGCCACTGGTAGGGTCTTTTTTCAATTTGTGCTGGGCGACCACTTCCGGGCGGTAATCGGCCACGGCAGCGGCCGCAATCAGCAGATCACAAGGCATCGCGGCTTCACAGGCAGCGAGCATGTCGCGGGCGCTGGTGACGTTGATGCGGGTGACGCGCTCGGGCGTCGGCAGGTGCACCGGCCCGCTGATCAGGGTGACCTTGGCACCGGCTTCGGCGGCCGCTTCGGCCAGGGCAAAGCCCATCTTGCCGGAGCTGTGGTTGGTGATATAGCGCACCGGGTCGATGTTTTCCTGGGTCGGTCCGGCGGTGATCAGCACATGCTTGCCGGTCAGCGCCTGATGCTGGAAGCAGTCGGCGGCGCATTGCACCAGCTGCTCGGCTTCGAGCATGCGGCCCAGGCCGACATCGCCGCAGGCCTGGCTGCCGGCGGCAGGGCCGAAAAGGTGCAGGCCGCGCTGGCTCAGTAGTTCAGCGTTGGCCTGGGTCGCCGGGTCGCGCCACATGGCCTGGTTCATCGCCGGTGCCAATGCAACAGGGGCATCGGTGGCCAGTACCAGGGTGGTCAGCAGGTCATCGGCCACGCCCTGCGCCAAACGTGCCATCAGGTCGGCAGTGGCCGGGGCAATCAGCACCAGGTCAGCCCAGCGCGCCAGCTCGATATGGCCCATGGCGGCTTCGGCTTCGGGGTCAAGCAGATCAAGGTGCACCGGATGCCCGGAGAGGGCTTGCAGGGTCAGTGGGGTGATGAATTCACGACCACCCTTGGTCATGACCACGCGCACGTCGGCGTCCTGGTCCTTGAGTCGGCGAATCAGCTCGGCACTTTTATAAGCGGCAATACCGCCGCCCACGCCAACAATGATGCGTTTCCGATACAGCCGCTGCATAGGCCTGCCTTTTATAGAGATGGATATACACCGCGACGCCGACACCTCCCCAGGCCGGTCGCCGCGCAAAAGTTGGGCTACGATAGCACAAGGGTTGTATGCGAGTAGCGCTGCCAAGTGCTTGCCTGGCTTGGCTTTGCGCGCGCTGGCGTGGCGCGTTGTCGCGCCTTTTAGCACACATGGAGGTGTGATGAGTATTCGTGATTGGCCAGCGGCCGAGCGGCCGCGGGAAAAACTCCTGGCTCAAGGAGCCGTCACCCTGACCGACGCCGAACTGCTGGCGATTTTTCTGCGTACCGGGGTGGCCGGGCAGAGTGCGGTCGACCTGGCGCGGCATCTCTTGGGTGATTTTGGTAGCCTGCGCGCCCTGTTGCAGGCTGATCTGCCGTCGTTCAGCCAGCGCCTGGGGCTGGGGCCCGCCAAATTTGCCCAGTTGCAGGCGGTGCTGGAGATGGCGCGCCGGCATCTGGCCGAGCAATTGCGCCGCGATTCGGCGCTGGAAAGCCCGCAGGCGGTGCGTGATTATCTGAAGGCGCTGTTACGCCATGAGCCGCATGAGGTGTTCGGCTGCCTGTTTCTCGATGCCAAGCACCGTGTGCTGGCGTTCGAGGCGCTGTTTCACGGCTCCATCGACAGTGCCAGCGTTTATCCCCGGCAGGTGGTTAAACGCGCCCTTGCACATAACGCGGCGGCGTTGATTCTGACCCATAACCATCCGTCCGGTGTCGCCGAACCCAGTCAGGCGGACCGGGTGCTGACCCGCCGCCTGAAAGAGGCGCTGGAGCTGGTGGATGTGCGCGTACTCGACCACTTTATCGTTGGCGACGGTGAGCCGCTGTCGATGGCCGAGTACGGCTGGCTTTAAGGGTTCAACCGCACCTTGGCAAAGTCCTGGCGACCGAACGGGCTGACTTGGTAGCCCTCGACTTGCTTGCGCGTCAGCGCATAGGCCGTCGGGTGGGCCAGCGGCAGCCACAGCGCCTGCTGCTGGATGATCTGCTGCGCTTCTTTATATATCCGACTGCGCTGAGTCTGGTCGCTGGTGCTTTTGCCATCAGTGATCAGCTTGTCCAGCTGCGGGTCGCAATAACGCGCGAAGTTCAGCCCGGACTCAAGTGAGGCGCAGGCAAATTGCGGGGTGAGGAAGTTGTCCGGATCACCGTTGTCGCCGGCCCAGCCCATAAATAGCAGGTCATGTTCGCCAGCCTTGGCGCGGCGAATCAGTTCGCCCCATTCAATGACGCGGATTTCCGCTTTGATGCCGACCTTGGCGAGGTCTGCCTGCAGCAGTTGTGCGCCCAGGCTCGGGTTGGGGTTGAGCACGCTGCCGCTTGGGCGAGTCCAGATGGTGGTGCTGAAACCATCGGCCAGGCCGGCAGACTTCAGCAGTTCGCGGGCTTTCTCCGGGTTGTGCGGGTAGCCAGGCAGCTCGCTGGCGTAGCTCCAGGTATTGGGCGGGTAGGGCCCATTGGCCGCTTCGGCGCTGTTCTCGAATACGGCCTTGAGGTAGCTGGCTTTATCGAACGCCAGGTTGATCGCTTGGCGCACAGCCGGCTGGTCGAGCGGTGGGTGTTGGCTGTTGATGCCGACGAAAGCGGTCATAAAGGCAGCGGTATGCGCGCTCTGCAGATTGTTATCGCCGCTGATGGCCTGTACGTCCTGCGGTTTAGGTGACAGGGCAATATGGCATTCGCCACGGCGCAGCTTCTGCAGGCGCACGTTGGCGTCCGGGGTGATGGCGAAGATCAGGTTGTCCACCGCAGGTTTACCGGCGAAGTAGCTCGGGTTGGCGCTGTAGCGCACGCTGGCGTCCTTCTGGAAGCGCTTGAAGACGAACGGACCGGTGCCGATCGGCTGGCTGTTGAGTTGCTGCGGCGTACCGGCGGCCAACAGTTGGCTGGCATATTCAGCGGAGTAGATCGACGCGAAGCCCATGCTCAGTGTGGCGAGGAAGGTGGCGTCAGGGCGATTGAGGGTAAAGCGCAGGCTGTGTTCGCCGGTTTTGTCGATACTCTTGATCAGGCTCGGTAGCTGCATCGACTGGGCGTGGGGGTAACCGCTGGCGGCGACCTTGTGCCAGGGGTGAGTCGGGTCGAGCATGCGTTGGAAGCTGAACAGCACATCGTCAGCCGTCAGGGGACGGCTGGGGCTGAAGTGGTCGGTGTGATGAAACTGCACGTCCGGACGCAATGTAAAGCTGTAGCTCAGCCCATCTGCGCTGACTTCCCAGGATTGCGCCAGGCTTGGCTGCAATGTGCCACTGGTCGCATCGAAATCCACCAGGCGGTTCATCAATACGTCAGCCGAGGCGTTGGTGGTGGTCAATGAGTTGTACTGCACCACGTCGAAACCATCCGGGCTGGCCTCCGTGCAGACACTGAGCGTGCTGGCCTGGGCCAGGATCGGAGTCAGTAGCGGGGTGAGCAGCAACGGTAGGGTGGCAAGACGCATGACAAACTCCTGAGCAGGGTGGCGCGCGGGCGAGGCTCTTACCCTAGGCCATAATCCGGCGGCAGGGCAATCAGTCTCGGCGACGAGCGGTCGATCTGCGTTATGGCCGCTGCCGGCTGGCCCGGGCGCTGGAATTGCAAGTTGGTCTTTGCTCGGTAAAGTACGTTTAACCTTGTTGCGCTGGGGGCTTTCTGGTATAAAGCAGCGCTCTTTTGTAGGGGCCCGGTTCTTGCGCTTTCAGGTACGACCGGTAAGACCCTCGAGATACGCGGCGCCGAGCGCCAATGACATTGAGTTTAAGCGGCCAACCCATGCCGGGTTGGGCATGTGGTTTTAGAGGGCTGAGGCATGTCGAGAGTCTGTCAAGTTACCGGTAAGGGTCCGGTAACCGGGAATAACATTTCCCACGCAAACAACAAAACCCGTCGTCGTTTCCTGCCGAACCTGCAGCATCACCGCTTCTGGGTCGAGTCTGAGAACCGTTTCGTTCGTCTGCGCGTTTCTGCCAAAGGCATGCGTGTAATCGACAAGCGTGGTATTGACGTGGTTCTGTCCGAGCTGCGCGCTCGCGGCGAAAAGGTTTAAGGGGAAAGTCATGCGTGAATTGATCCGTTTGATCTCGAGTGCCGGTACTGGTCACTTCTACACTACCGACAAAAACAAGCGCACCACTCCGGACAAAATCGAAATCAAAAAATTCGATCCGGTTGTGCGTAAGCACGTGATCTACAAGGAAGGCAAGATCAAGTAATTGATCTGGCTCCTTGCCGAAAAAGCCCGCCTATATGGCGGGCTTTTTCTTGACCGTGATTCAGCCCTGGCAGCTCGAGCGGCAGAGATGGCTGCGGCTTTGGGCGTTACATGGCCGTGGTTGGCCGCCGGGAAAGCCAGGCAATAAAAAGCCCGCGCAAGGCGGGCGAAGGGGTGACGCATGAATGGCGATCAGTTGCTGGCTTGCTCGAAGATCACATAGACCTTGCGGCAGGGTTCCAGCACTTCCCAGGTGCCGGAGAAACCGGCCGGGATCACGAAACGGTCGCCGGCGCGCAGGGTCTTGGCGTTGCCATCCTTGTCGCGCAGCACCGAGACGCCTTGCAGGATTTCGCAATACTCGTGTTCGGTGTAGTTGATGGTCCAGTGGCCGACGCCGCCTTCCCAGATCCCCGTATTGAACTGCCCACACGGGCTGCCGTAGTGGTTGCGCACACTTTGCTTGGGGTCACCCTTGAGGACTTTTTCCGCCGCTGGACGATAGTGCTCCGGGGCGGTGGTGGCGGTGGCGAAGTCGACGATCTTTTCGATGTTCATAAGCATGTCCGGTAGGAATTGAGTGCCTGTTAAGGCCAGGCTTGTTGTCGGTTTGGGGTGACGATTTCGGCAGTCTATGTTTAATAAAGCACACATAACAAGGCGGCTTTGCCAGTTTTTGTAAAAAATATTGGAAGTGTGCAGGCCTCTGGTTTAGTGTTGCCGGCAGGATTGGGTTATGAGACCCATGCAGAATAATTGACAGCGCGTGCGGCCGACCTGCGGCGCTTTACTAGCGATAGAGGATGTAGCAATGACTAGCCTGACTCGTGCCGACTGGGAGCAGCGCGCCAAGAATCTGAAGATCGAAGGCCGTGCCTTCGTGCATGGCGAGTACCGCGCCGCTGTCTCCGGGGCCACCTTCGAGTGCATCAGCCCGGTCGATGGGCGTCTGCTCGGTCTGGTGGCCAGCTGTGACTTGGCCGATGCCGAGTTGGCCGTCGCAGATGCCCGCGCCACGTTCGAATCCGGCGTCTGGTCGCGCATGGCGCCGGTGCAGCGCAAGCGCATCATGATCCGGTTTGCCGACCTGATGGATCAGCACGCTGAAGAGCTGGCCCTGCTGGAAACCCTCGACATGGGCAAGCCGATCAGCGACGCCCTGGGTGTCGACGTGCCGGGTGCCTCGCGGGCGATTCGCTGGAGTGGTGAAGCGGTCGACAAGATTTACGACGAAGTGGCGGCTACCCCGCATGACGAGCTGGGTCTGGTGACCCGTGAGCCGGTTGGCGTGGTGGCGGCCATCGTGCCGTGGAACTTCCCGATGATCATGACTGCCTGGAAGCTTGGCCCAGCGCTGGCCACCGGCAACTCGGTGATCGTCAAACCATCCGAGAAATCCCCGCTGACCGCTCTGCGCATGGCCCAGCTGGCGCTGGATGCCGGCATTCCGGCCGGTGTACTCAACGTGCTGCCAGGCTATGGCCATACCGTAGGCAAGGCCCTGGCGCTGCATATGGATGTCGACACCCTGGTGTTCACCGGTTCGACCAAGATCGCCAAGCAGCTGATGATCTACTCTGGCGAATCGAACATGAAGCGCGTTTGGCTGGAGGCCGGCGGCAAGAGCGCCAACATCGTCTTCGCCGATGCGCCGGACCTCAAAGCCGCAGCTGAAGCCGCCGCTGCAGCGATCTGCTTCAACCAGGGCGAGATGTGCACCGCTGGCTCGCGCTTGCTGGTGGAGCGCTCGATCAAGGACACCTTCATGCCGATGGTGCTGGAAGCCATGCAGGACTGGAAGGCTGGCCATGCCCTGGACCCGGACACCAAGGTCGGCGCGCTGGTCGATGCGGGTCACCTGAATGCCGTACTCGGCTACATCGACGCCGGCCACAAGGATCAGGCCAAGCTGCTCTGCGGCGGCAAGCGCACCCTGGAAGAAACCGGCGGCGTCTACGTTGAGCCGACCATCTTCGATGACGCACACAACGCCATGCGCATCGCCCAGGAAGAGATCTTCGGCCCGGTGCTGACGGTGATTCCGTTCGACAGCACCGAAGAGGCGATCCAGATCGCCAACGACAGCATCTATGGCCTGGCGGCCGCCATCTGGACCAGCAACTTGTCCAAGGCGCACCTGGCCGCCAAGGCGCTGCGCGTCGGCAGCATGTGGGTCAACCAATACGACGGCGGCGACATGACCGCACCGTTCGGCGGCTTCAAGCAATCCGGTAACGGCCGCGACAAGTCGCTGCATGCCTTCGACAAGTACACCGAGATTAAGGCGACCTGGATCAAGCTGTAACGCTACCGGGACGACCTCCGGGCCGTCGGCCATGCTGCGTTGCGTCCTCGCTTTTAATGTTCACGTACTGCACTTCGTGAGCATTAAAAGCTCCGGGGCGCCTGATTCGCTGGCGCTCACCCTGCGGGCCAGCCTGCGGCTGTTGCTCCCGCTGGTCGTTGGTCCTGCCCTTAGTCCCGTAGCTCTGACGGGGTTGGCTCCATTAAATCCATTTGCGGCCGGGTTCCTATGGAACCCGGCCGTTTTGCATCTGCGCTGCGGATGCCGAGCAAGCCAGGGAATGGAGTGAGAAAAATGAATTGGATGACCTATTTCGCCGTCAGCGCGGCGGTGGTGATCGTCGGGTTGGCGCTGGGCGTGACGCTGCCGCTGGTGTCGTTTCGCCTTGAGTCCTGGGGTTATGGCCCCTTTGCTATTGGCGTGATGGCCGGCATGCCGGCGATTGGCGTGCTGGTCGGAGCGCGTCTCACTGGACACCTGGCTGGCTGGTTCGGTACGCCGCAGACCCTGCGCCTGTGCCTGCTGGCCAGTGCGGCGTCGGTTGCGCTGCTGAGCGTGATGCCGAGCTATCCGCTGTGGCTGCTGCTGCGTCTGCTGATTGGCATCTCCTTGACCGTGGTGTTTGTGCTCGGCGAAAGCTGGATCAATCAGCTGGTCGAGGACCGTCTGCGCGGCCGTCTGGTGGCGTTGTATGGCACCGGCTTTGCGCTTAGCCAGCTGTGCGGGCCGCTGCTGCTCACCCTGCTAGGCACGGAAAGTGATCGCGGCTTCTGGTGTTCCGCCGCGCTGCTGGTGGGTGGCAGCTTGCTGCTATTGGGTCGCGATGGCGCGCCTAAGGTCGATGCGCAAAGTGCGTCCGGGCGCGGCATTCTGGCGTTCTGCCGCACTTCGCCGGCGATTGCCTGGGCTGTGGTGCTGTTTGCCGGATTCGAAGCCATGGTGCTGACGCTGCTGCCGGTGTATCTGGTGCGCGAAGGCTTTGTCCAGCAAATGGCGTTGATCATGGTCAGCGTGGTGGTGGTCGGCGATGCGGCGCTGCAGTTGCCGATTGGCTGGATGGCCGACCGCGTACCACGGCAGACGCTGTTCCGCTGCTGTGGAGTGGTGTTGTTGCTGTCGAGCCTGAGCATTCCTGCATTGCTGCACACGCCGCTGATCTGGGTGGTGCTGGTGCTGTTCGGTGCCAGTGCGGGCGGTCTGTATACCTTGTCGCTGATTCTGGTCGGTCAGCGCTATCGCGACGATGCGCTGGTGCGCGCCAACTCGCATATCGCGCTGCTCTGGGGCGGGGGCTGTCTGCTTGGGCCGCTGTCGACCGGTGCCGCCAGTCAGTGGGTCAGTGGCCATGCGCTGCCGATCCTGATGGCGATTGGCGCGGCGCTGTTTGTCTGGCTGGCGTTTCAGCGTGGGGCCTTTGCCAGCCCGCTGGCGAGCACGGAGGGCAGCAGCTAGGGTTTCCTCCACGATACATTCGCCGGGAAGCCGATCATGTTCAGCAGAATCCTTGCACTATTTCTGAGCCTGGCAGCGAGGGTGGCTGCTGCCGACGACCTGCCAGGTAGTGCCGATCACCCGGCCATTGCCCGTTACGAAGGGGCGGAAATCTATGCCTATGAAGTGCAGGCCTTTACTGACTGGCGCTTTATAAAGGGCGCTGCCACGGTCTATGGCGGCCTGCAGAAAAACCTTGAGGCCAGCGAGGTGCTGGAGGGCAAGCTGACCCGACTCGGCTACCGTGCGCCCCCCGAGCGCACGCCGTTGGAGATCTTTCGCAACTATCAGCAGGCCCTGGCTGACGCGGGCTTCGAGACGTTGTTCGCCTGTGCGCGCGAGGAGTGCGGTGGGCGCAACTTCAACCATGCGATCACCCTGGACATGCACTTGCGTGAGTACCACCAGGATCAGCGTTACCTGTATGCCCGGCTCAAACGGCCCGAGGGCGATCTGTATGTTGCGCTGTATGTCATCCTCAATCAGGCCGGCGGCGGGCCGAACAAGGGCCGCAGCCTGATCCGGCTGGATGTGCTGGAGCGCAAGGCCATGGAGCAGCGCATGGTGGTGGTCGAGGCGCCGGCCATGCAGGCGGATATCCACGCCAAGGGCAAGGTAGCGTTGTACGGCATCTTCTTCGACTTCGATCAGGCCAGCATGCGTGCCGACTCCACCGCGCAGCTGGAGGAAATCGCCAAACTGCTCAAGGCCAGCCCGGCGCTCAAGGTGCTGGTGGTCGGTCACAGCGACGGCAAAGGTGCGCTGGACTACAACCGTGAGCTTTCCCAGCGGCGTGCGCAGTCGATCGTCAAGGCGCTGGCCGAGCAGTTCGGTATTGCCAGTGAGCGCCTGACGGCCGTGGGCGTGGGCATGGCGGCGCCGTTGGCGAGCAATCGCAGCGAGGAGGGGCGCGCGCTTAACCGCCGCGTCGAACTGGTCGAGCGCTCCGAGTAGCGGCTCAGTCTGCTGCAGGCGCCAACTGTTGCTCGGCGAGCAGCGCGGCCACGCATTCGCCGACCTGGCGAATCGCCTGTTCAAGTGCTGGGGTGGGTTGGCCGGCGTAGTTGATGCGCAGGCAATTGCGGTATTTGCCGGCGGCGGAAAAGATGCTGCCGGGGGCGATCTGGATTTTATGTGGCAGCAGTGCGCGGTTCAGGCGCTGGCTGTCAAAGCCCTGCGGCAGCTCCAGCCACAGCATAAAGCCGCCTTGGGGCCGGCTGACCCGCGTGCCGGCGGGGAAGTAGCGGCTGATCCAGTCGATCATGCAGTCGCGATTACGCGCGTACTGGCTGCGCATCCGGCGTAGGTGCGGTTCGTAATGACCGCTGGCGATGTACTCGGCCAGGGCCAGTTGTGGCAGCTGTGCGGCCATGCCGGTGCTCATGTATTTGAGGTGCAGCACCTGTTGCAGGTAGCGGCCTGGGGCAATCCAGCCGGCCCGCAGACCGGGAGCCAGGGTTTTGGAAAACGAGCTGCAGAACAGCACGCGACCGTCCTCGTCGAATGATTTGATGCTGCGTGGGCGTGGGTAGCTGTAGGCCAGCTCGCCGTAGACGTCATCCTCGATAATCGCCACGTCATAGCGCTGCGCCAGGGCCAGCAGGGCGTGCTTGTTGGCCTCCGGCATGATGTAACCGAGTGGGTTGTTGCAGTTGGGGGTGAGCTGGATGGCCTTGATCGGCCACTGTTCTAGCGCGAGCTCCAGCGCCTCCAGGCTGATGCCGGTGAGCGGGTCGGTGGGCAATTCCAGGGCCTTCATGCCGTAGCCCTTGAGTGCCTGCATCACGCCATGAAAGCTCGGTGAATCCACAGCCACGATGTCGCCCGGCGCGCACACCGCGCGAATGGCCACGGACAGGGCTTCGTGGCAACCGGTGGTGGTAACGATCTCTTCAATGGCGATCTGGCAGCCGGAGTCGAGCATCAGCCGCGACAGTTGTGCGCGCAGGCCGGGGTCACCATACAGGCTGCCATAGCTCAGCTCCTTGACCTCCTGGCGGCGGCTTATGCGCGACAGGGTGCGCAGCAGCGGTTTCAGGGTTGGGCTGCTGATATCCGGCATGCCGCGCCCCAGTTGCAGCACATCACCGCCAGGCGGTCGGCTGATCAGTTCCAGTACCTGGTCCCACTGGGAAATATCCACTGGCCGCTGGGCGGCGCGGCTGACCATCGGCAGCGCCGGCTGCTGGCGCGCTTGGGGCACAAAGTAGCCGGACTTGGGCTTGGGCGTGGCCAGGCCCTGATCCTCCAGGTAGCGGTAGGCCTGCTGCACCGTGCTCAGACTGACGCCATGTTCCAGGCTAAGGGCGCGCACGGAGGGCAGGCGATCACCGGGGCGATACAGGCCCTGCTCGATACGCGCGCCGAGCAACTCGGCCAGGTTGACGTAAAGCGTCATAACAGTTGCCTCGCAATTTTTCGGTGTGCCGTGCCAAGCCAGTACAGATAGGTGATAAATCTACCATTCAGAGTCTGGTTTCGAAAATCTGTATGGATTTAAAAGTGTATTTTTGAATCTGTCATGCTTTTTCCGTGTCACTCATCATGATCTCCCATCAGGCTTACGAGCAGGAGAGCAGGCGATGAATGGGTTGAGTGATGTCAGGCTGACAATGAAATCAGGCGAACTGCAGCAGGAGGCCGCGAGCGGGCATCTGTATGCTCAAACGGGTACAGCGAAGCCAGCTGTACGCCGCTGGAACGCATTCTGGCAGCGCCTGACCACTCGTCGGGCGCTGCTGAGGCTGACTGATGAGCAGCTCAAGGATGTTGGCCTGACCCGCGAGCAGGCCCTGCGCGAGGCGCAACTGCCGTTCTGGAAGTTGTAAGGGGCTGCAGCAGGCCTGGGCGGCCTGCTGTGGAGGGTGATTAGACCAGTTCTTTCATCCGGTGCCAGAGCATGCCCAGGGCGAGCAGCGGCGAGCGCAGGTGTTTGCCGCCGGGGAAGGTCATGTGCGGCACCTTGGCGAACAGGTCGAAACCGCTGCTGGCCTGGCCGGCGATGGCCTCGCCGAGCAGTTTGCCGGCCAGGTGCGTGGCGTTGACGCCGTGACCCGAGTAGGCCTGGGCGTAATACACGTTGGGCTGTTCCTTGAGACGGCCAATCTGCGGCAGGCGGTTGGCACCGATACCGATCATGCCGCCCCACTGGTAGTCGATCTTCACATCTTTCAGGTGCGGGAAGACTTCCAGCATTTTTGGCCGCATATAGCCGGCGATGTCTGCCGGATCGCGACCGGAATAGTGGCAGGCGCCGCCGAACAGCAGACGGCGGTCGGCGGACAGGCGGTAGTAATCCAGGGCCACGCGCTGGTCACACAGCGCCATATTCTGCGGAATGATCGCCCGCGCTTCGGCTTCGGACAGCGGCTCGGTGGCAATCACGTAGCTGCCGGCGGGCAGCACCTTGCCGCCCAGGTTGCTGTTCAGGCCATTCAGGTACGCGTTGCAGCCGAGCACCAGGGTGGTGGCGCGCACCACGCCCTGAGCGGTGTGTACCTTGACCTCACTGCCATAGTCGATGCGTGTCACTGCCGAGTTCTCGAACAGCTGCACACCCAGGCTCTGCGCCGCTGCCGCTTCGCCGAGTGCCAGGTTAAGCGGGTGCAGGTGGCCGGAGCCCATGTCGATCATGCCGCCGACATAGCGGTTGGAACCGACCACTTCGTGCATCTGCTCCGGTTGCAGCAGGCGCATCTCGTGGCGGTAACCCAGTTGCTTGAGTTCGGCCATGTCTTCGGCGAAGTCGGCGAGGTGGCAGGGTTTGTTGGCCAGGTCGCAGTAGCCCCAGGTCAGGTCGCAGTCGATGTTGAACTGCTCGATGCGCTGGCGGACGATTTCCACCGCTTCCAGGCCCATCAGTTTCAGTTCGCGCACGCCCTGCGCGCCAATTACCGATTCGAACTGCTCCACGCCATGGCCGACGCCGCGAATCAGCTGGCCGCCGTTGCGCCCGCTGGCGCCCCAGCCAATCTTGTGCGCTTCCAGCAGCACCACCGAGTGGCCTTTCTGCGCCAGTTCGATGGCGGTGTTAAGGCCGGAAAAACCACCGCCGACGATGCACACATCGGCGCGCAACTCACCGCCCAGGGCGGGGTAGTCGAGTTGGCGATTGGCACTGGCGGCGTAATAGGAGTTGGCGTGCTGGCTGCTGTGAACCGGCTGGTGAACGCGGGCGTTCATGTGTGGAATCCTGATTATTGTGTTTGGAAAATTTTACGAAGCATAAGCGTGGGATTTGCCAAACGCCAAGAGGCAATCGCGAAATAAGCGGATTTTCGTCGGTTAGCCCCGGTCCTTGCCGCGCTTCAACTCTGGCGCGGTTACTATGCCGGCCTGTGTTTCAGGATCACGCCCATGAGTTGCACCAGCCGCAAGATCGACCAGCTGCGTTTGCAGATTCCCAGTTTCGCCTGCGTGCCGGGTTGTCACGATTGCTGTGGCCCGGTCACCGCGTCATCCGAGGAAATGGCGCGGCTGCCGGTGAAGAGCGATGCCGAGCACGACGCTGCGCTGGCTGAGTACAACTGCGTACACCTCGGCCCGCAAGGGTGCACGGTGTATGACCAACGCCCGCTGATCTGCCGCCTGTTCGGCACCACGTCCAGTCTGCCGTGCCCGCGCGGCCAAGGGCCGGAGCAACTGACAGAGCCGGCAGTGGAAAGGCAGGTGCATCGGCTGATCGCTACCACCCGCCAAGTATTGGTTTAGGGTGCGCTGTGCGCACCGCGGGGCAATCACTGTGGTGCGCACGGTGCACCCTACGGTCTACTCCGCGATTGGCAGGCTGAGGCTCTCTTTCACTTCTTCCATGACGATGTACGACTTCGACTCGCGCACGTGCGGCAGCTTGAGCAGGATGTCGCCGAGCAGCTTGCGGTAGCTGGCCATCTCATTGATCCGCGCCTTCACCAGGTAATCGAAGTCACCGGACACCAGGTGGCACTCCAGCACGTGCGGCAGCTTCAGCACAGCGCGGCGGAATTCCTCGAAAGTGTCGCCGGACTTGTAGTCCAGACTGATCTCGACAAACACCAACAGGCTGGCCTTGAGTTGCTGCGGATTGAGCCGGGCGTTGTAGCCCATGATGATGCCTTCGCGCTCCAGACGGCGGACGCGTTCGGTGCAGGGGGTGGTCGACAGACCGACTCGCTCGCCCAGCTCGGTAAAGCTGATGCGCCCATCTTCCTGCAGGATACGCAGGATATTGCGGTCGATCTTGTCCAGTTCGCGACGGCTTTGATGCTGGGTGCGCATGGTGGATACACCTCTATATAAGGCGATATTGCCAAGATTTGTCGCCAAATATAGCTATTTATATAGTGAAAAGCACTGGTGATCTCTTCCTATACTGCGCCTCATAGTGGTCTCAAGAATTATCCGTCGCGCTGGGCGCGGCGAGGAGAGCGTCATGCGGGTTCTGGTTCTCGGCAGCGGTGTGATTGGTACAGCCAGTGCGTATTACCTGGCGCGTCAGGGCTTTGAAGTGGTGGTGGTCGACCGGCAGAACGCCCCGGCCATGGAAACCAGCTTCGCCAATGCCGGCCAGGTGTCGCCGGGCTACGCCTCGCCCTGGGCCGCGCCGGGCGTGCCGCTGAAAGCCATCAAGTGGCTGCTGCAAAAGCACGCGCCGCTGGCGATCAAGGCCACCGCCGATATCGACCAGTACCTGTGGATGGCACAGATGCTGCGCAACTGCACTGCCAGCCGTTACGCGGTGAACAAGGAGCGCATGGTGCGGCTGTCCGAGTACAGCCGCGACTGCCTCGACGAGCTGCGTGCAGAAACCGGCATTGCCTACGAGGGCCGCAGCCTGGGCACCACCCAGCTGTTCCGCACCCAGGCGCAATTGGATAACGCGGCGAAAGACATTGCCGTACTCAAGCAATCCGGTGTGCCCTATGAGCTGCTCGATCGCGCCGGCATCGCCCGCATCGAACCGGCCCTGGCTGCGGTCACCGACAAACTGGCCGGCGCGCTGCGTCTGCCGAATGACCAGACCGGCGATTGCCAGCTGTTCACCCGCAAACTGGCCGAGATGGCCAAGGCGCTGGGCGTGGAATTCCGCTTCGGCCAGAACATCCAGCGTATCGACGCCGTGGGCGATCGGGTCAATGGCGTGTGGATCGACGGCAAGCTGGAAACCGCTGATCGCTACGTGCTGGCGCTTGGCAGCTTCAGCCCGCAATTGCTCAAGCCGTTGGGCATCAAGGCACCGGTGTACCCACTCAAGGGTTATTCGCTGACCGTGCCGATCACCAATGCGGCGATGGCACCGACTTCGACCATCCTCGATGAAACCTACAAAGTGGCGATCACCCGTTTCGACAACCGCATTCGTGTGGGCGGCATGGCCGAGATTGCCGGTTTCGACCTGAGCCTCAACCCGCGTCGCCGCGAAACCTTGGAAATGATTACCGCTGACCTCTACCCGCAGGGCGGCGATCTGCGCCAGGCCGAATTCTGGACCGGCCTGCGTCCGGCCACCCCGGACGGTACGCCGATTGTCGGTGCCACCGGCTTGCGTAATTTGTTCCTCAACACCGGTCACGGCACACTGGGCTGGACCATGGCCTGCGGCTCCGGTCGCCTGCTTGCCGATCTGATGGCGAAAAAGCGTCCGCAGATCAGCGCCGAAGGCCTGGATATTTCCCGTTACAGCCGTTCCCAGGAGAGTCACAAGCATGTCAGTACAGCGCCTGCACACTGAAAGCCGCTACAGCGAAATCGTCATCCATAACGGCACGGTCTACCTGGCCGGCCAGCTGGCGGACGACTACAGCGGCGACATCGTGCAGCAAACCCGCGAAACCCTGGCCAACACCGACCGCCTGCTGGCCGAGGCTGGTAGCGACAAGTCGAAGATTCTCTCCGTGACCATCTACTTGAAGGACATGGAGCGCGACTACGCCGGCCTCAATCAGGTCTGGGATGCTTGGGTCGCGCCTGGTGCTGCGCCCGCGCGGGCCTGCGTCGAGGCGAAGATGTACAAGCCAGAAGTGCTGGTGGAAATGATGATCGTGGCCGCTCTGTAAGTCGGCCCATCCCGTTTGCGATAAGTGTTTGCCCGGCCATCACACCGGGCTTTTTTAACTGTGAAAACTGCTGATAGCCGAGAACGTCATGCGTCCTGCCCGCGCCCTGATCGACCTGCAAGCCTTGCGTCACAACTACCAACTGGCCCGTGAGGTCAGCGGCGCCCGCGCCCTGGCGGTGATCAAGGCGGATGCTTACGGCCATGGCGCGGTGCGTTGTGCTCAGGCGTTGCAGGAGCAGGCCGATGGTTTTGCCGTGGCCTGTATCGAAGAAGCGCTGCAGCTGCGCGAGGCCGGTATTCGCGGGCCAATTCTGTTGCTGGAAGGGTTCTTCGAGGCTGACGAATTGCCGCTGATCGAGCAGCACGAACTGTGGTGCGTGGTGCATTCGCTGTGGCAGCTGGAAGCGATTGAGCGCAGCGCCGTGCGCGGGCCGCTGACGGTCTGGTTGAAAATGGACAGCGGCATGCACCGCGTCGGCCTGCACCCGGCCGATTACCAGGCGGCTTATCAGCGCCTGTTGGTCAGCGGCAAGGTGGCGAAGATTGTGCTGATGAGCCACTTCGCCCGGGCCGACGAGCTGGATTGCCCGCGCAGTGCTGAGCAGTTGGCGGTTTTCCAGCAGGCGCGCCAGGGTATTGTTGCCGAGGTCAGCCTGCGCAATTCGCCTGCCGTATTGGGCTGGCCGAGCGTGCCGAGTGACTGGGTGCGTCCCGGCATCATGCTCTACGGCGCCACTCCGTTCGAACAGGCGCAGGCCGTGGCTGCGCGGCTGCAGCCGGTGATGACCCTGGAATCGAAGATCATCAGCGTGCGCGAACTGCCGGCCGGCGAGCCGGTGGGCTATGGTGCGCGCTTTGTCAGCGAGCGGCCAACCCGCGTCGGTGTGGTCGCCATGGGTTATGCCGATGGTTATCCGCGTCACGCGCCGACCGGTACGCCGGTGGCGGTGGACGGCCAACTGACTCGCCTGATCGGCCGCGTGTCGATGGACATGCTAACCGTCGATCTCACCGATTTGCCGCAAACCGGGCTTGGCAGTCGGGTCGAACTCTGGGGCAAACAGGTGCTGGCCAGCGACGTCGCCACCCAGGCGGGCAGCATTCCCTATCAGCTTTTCTGTAACCTGCGGAGAGCGCCGCTGCTCTACCTCGGGAGCTAGCGGCCCAGCTGTAGACGAGTTTGAACGCAAGTGTTGTAAATTCCGAACGCTATGCCATGATACGGCGACTTTTCCGTATCTATCCCAAGGGGGACTCCAGCATTGGACGTCGGTGTACGCCTGCAATCCATTCGCAAACTCAAAGGCCTTTCCCAGCGTGAACTCGCCAAACGGGCGGGCGTCACCAACAGCACCATTTCGATGATCGAGAAGAACAGCGTAAGCCCTTCGATCAGTTCGTTGAAAAAGGTGTTGGCGGGTATTCCCATGTCATTGGTGGAGTTTTTCTCCCTGGACGTGGAGCAGGATAGCCAGGCCCAGGTGGTCTATCGCGCCGCCGAACTCACCGATATCTGCAGCGGCGCCATCACCATGAAACTGGTGGGCAAGGCGCATCCCAGCCGGGCTATTTCCTTCCTTGATGAAACCTATCCGGCTGGCACCGACACCGGTGACGAAATGTACGCCCACGAAGGCGAAGAGGCCGGCATGCTGGTCGAAGGCAAGCTGGAGCTGACCGTTGGCGACGAGGTTTTTATCCTCGAACCGGGCGACAGCTACTACTTCGAGAGCAGCAAGCCGCATCGTTTCCGTAATCCGTTCGAGCAGCCGGCCCGCTTGATCAGTGCCACCACACCGGCCAACTTCTAAGCCGTACTGCTGAGCCTGCTGCGTTTCAGGAAAACACAGCAGGCTACAGCGGCTTGGAAATAACCCTGCGACAATCTGGGTTGTTTCGGCCGGCACGGCTTGCCGTTATACTGTCGCCCGCTCGCGAAACCGTGGCCGCGAGCGTGACTAGCCACGAAGAGGGTGTACCGTGAACCTGATTAAAAAGATCCTGGTAGCACCGGCTACCGTATTGGCCCTGTGGGCAGTGACTGCTCAGGCCACGACCGACGAAGCCATTGCCGAGCGCCTCAAGCCGGTCGGCCAAGTTTGTGTAATGGGTGAGGAATGCAAAGGCGTGGGTGCTGTAGCTGCCACTGCTGGTGGCGCGGCGCGTACGGCCGATGACATCATTGCCAAGCACTGCGGCGCCTGCCACACCCCGGGTATCCTGGGCGCGCCGAAAATTGGCGACACTGCCGCCTGGAAAGAGCGCGCAGACCACCAGGGCGGCCTCGACGGCATCCTGGCCAAGGCTATTTCCGGTATCAACGCCATGCCGCCGAAAGGCACCTGCGCCGACTGCTCGGATGACGAGCTGCGTGCTGCAATTCAGAAGATGTCCGGCCTGTAAGGCGTCCGACGCTGCTGTAAAAAAGCCGCCTATTCAGGCGGCTTTTTTGTGCCGACGTTTTATTGGTATTCCAGCCAGTCGGCGCAGATACGGACGCATCAGCAGTGCCAGCAGGCTAAACGTAGCGAACAACGCCAGCGGGCCTTGCAGCAGATACTAGGCGCTGGAGCCGAGTTTCTCGCTGAGTATGACCGAGATAAGTGGCATGTATATTGGGACGAGCATGCCTGTCAGCCATTGCCACTCTGGGCGTTTCAGGTTGAAGGCATAGGTCGTCAGAAACAGACCGCCCAGCAGCGCATTGGCGGCTAGCAGAGGCAGGGAGGGCGGGGCCGTCACCAGGCTCACCGCCAGCAGGCCGAGCAAGGCGCCGGCGATCCAAGGCATCTTGTCGAGGGTCTTGGCAGCATGCTTGCGCACGTACTTGGCCGCCTTTTGGTAATCACGATCCATGTGTGCGCCTTATCTAATCAATAAAACTGACCTGACCATCCTTGAGCGAGTCGATGCGTGCCAGCGACTCGACCCGATAGCCCTGCGCATCCAGTTCGGCGCGGCCGCGCTGGAAGGACTTCTCGATGACTACGCCAATGCCGGCGATGCTGGCGCCGGCCTGGCCGATCAGGTCGATCAGGGCGCGGGCAGCATGGCCGTTGGCGAGGAAGTCGTCGACCAGCAGCACATGGTCGTGGGCGCCCAGGTGTTTGGCTGAGATGGCCAGGGTGCTTTCGGTCTGCTTGGTGAAGGAAAAAACCTTGGAGATGTACAGGTCGTCCTTGAGCGTCAGCGACTGGTACTTGCGCGCGAAGATCACCGGTACACCCAGTTCCAGGCCGGCCATCACCGCCGGGGCGATGCCCGAGGCTTCGATGGTGACTATCTTGGTGATGCCCTGGCCGGCAAAGCGCTGGGCGAATTCGTGGCCGATCTGCTGCATCAGCGCCGGGTCGATCTGGTGATTGAGAAAGGCATCGACCTTGAGCACCTGCTCCGAGAGCACGGTGCCTTCCTCGCGAATTTTCTGTTTCAGCGCTTCCACGCGGTTACCCTCATCGTTCTTTCTGATGCCCGGTCTGCGCCGGGATGTAATGGTGCAGCGTAGCGCGGATGCAGGAGCTGACGAAATACGTCTGCCTGCCCCCGCGTGCTGCTGCCGGTTATTTTTTTAGCATGGCGCGCATATTGGCCAGCGCCGAGTTACCGGTGGCGGCCTTGACCTCGGGTGCGGCGTCTTCCAGGCCTTCCCAGACCAGGTCTTCAGGCGGCAGTTCATCAAGAAAACGGCTCGGCGAGCAGTCGATGATTTCTCCGTACTGTTTGCGCTTGGCGGCGAAGGTCATGGTCAGGTTGCGTTTGGCACGGGTGATGCCGACGTAGGCCAGGCGTCGTTCTTCCTCGACCGTATCGGCCTCGATGCTGGAGCGGTGCGGGAGGATTTCCTCCTCCACGCCGAGGATATACACCGACGGATACTCCAGACCTTTGGACGCGTGCAGGGTCATCATCTGCACGCCTTCGGCGCCTTCTTCCTCTTCCTGCTGACGTTCGAGCATGTCACGCAACACCAGTTTGCCGATGGCGTCCTCGATGGTCATCTCGCCGTCTTCGTCGCGCTCCAGAGTGTTCTTCAGCGCCTCGACGAGGAACCAGACGTTGCCCATGCGTGCCTCGGCGACCTTGTCGCTGGAAGCGTTCTGCCGCAGCCAGTTCTCGTAGTCGATGTCCATCACCATGCTGCGGATCGCGGCAATCGGGTCGTTTTGCGCGCACTCCTGGCGCACCCGGTCCATCCACTTGGTGAAGCGTGCCAGGCGTTCGGTGTAGCGCGCATCCAACTGCTCACCTAGGCCGATTTCGCCGGCGGCGGCGTACATGCTGATCTTGCGATTGGTGGCGTAGTTGCCGAGCTTTTCCAGGGTGGTCGAGCCGATCTCGCGGCGCGGCACGTTGATCACCCGCAGGAAGGCGTTGTCATCGTCCGGATTGACCAGCAGGCGGAAGTAACTCATCAGGTCCTTCACCTCCTGGCGGGCGAAGAAGCTGGTGCCGCCCGACAGGCGATAGGGAATCTGATGGTGCTGCAGCTTGAGCTCCATCAGCTTGGCCTGGTAGTTGCCGCGGTAGAGGATGGCGTAATCGCTGTAGGGGCGCTGGGTGCGCAGGTGCTCGGTGAGAATTTCCAGGGCCACCCGTTCGCACTCGGCGTCTTCGTTGCGGCAACGGATCACGCGGATCTCGTCACCCATGCCCATCTCGCTCCACAGCTGTTTTTCGAACGCATGCGGGTTGTTGGCAATGAGGATGTTGGCGCATTTCAAGATGCGGCTGGTGGAGCGGTAGTTCTGCTCCAGCATCACCACCTTCAGCGAGGGGTAATCCTCTTTCAGCAGCATCAGGTTTTCCGGGCGCGCGCCGCGCCAGGCGTAGATCGACTGGTCGTCATCGCCGACCACGGTGAACTGGTTGCGCATGCCCACCAGCATCTTCACCAGCAGGTATTGGCTGGCGTTGGTGTCCTGATATTCGTCGACCAGCAGGTAGCGGATGCGGTTCTGCCATTTTTCCAGGATGTCGGCGTGCTCCTGAAACAGCATCACCGGCAGCAGGATCAGGTCGTTGAAGTCCACCGCGTTGTAGGCCTTGAGCGTGCGCTGGTAGTGCAGGTAGACAATGGCGGCGGTCTGCTCCTTGGGGTTGCGCGCGTTAGCCAGCGCCTGTTCAGGCAGGATCAGGTCGTTCTTCCAGCTGTCGATGTAGTTCTTGATCTCGTCCGCACCGTCATCACCGGCATATTCCTTCTGCATGATGTCGGTGAGCAGCGCCTTGATATCGCCGTCATCGAAGATCGAGAACCCCGGCTTGTAGCCCAGGCGTGCGTACTCCTTGCGGATGATGTTCATGCCCAGGTTGTGGAAGGTCGACACCGTCAGGCCGCGCGCCTCGGGGCCTTTAAGCAGGCTGCCGACGCGTTCTTTCATCTCGCGTGCGGCCTTGTTGGTAAAGGTCATGGCGACAATGTGGCGAGCCTGGATGCCACAGTTCTGCACCAGGTGGGCGATTTTGCGGGTAATCACGCTGGTCTTGCCGGAGCCTGCACCGGCGAGCACCAAAAGTGGGCCGCCGACATAGTTCACGGCTTCCTGCTGCCGGGGGTTCAGTCGGGACATTCGATCAATCGTCAGGGGGAATGGGCGCGCATTTTAACAGGCCTGAGGCTTTCTGCCGTGACCATCTGGAAGTGTGTCGCAGCGCACATAATGGCGCGGTGCCAGGCTTGGCTAATTTGTGTATTCCAGTACTCTGGTGCCACTTTCGGGTCCTTGCCATGCCGCAGGGCGCGCGCCACTGACACAAGGATGTGCGTGATTAGACGTCGATTACGACGCATCCTAGCGGGTTCAATGCTCTTTATTTGTGCAGTGGGGGAAGTTGTTTGTCCGCGTTCGTCGAACCATTACGGTTGCTTTTGCTGGCGGAAACGCCGGGTTGGGCGCAGTTGCTGCGCGAGCGCCTGAGTGCGCTTGGCAGTGGCTATGCACTGATCACTGCACCGTCCTGGGAGGCGGCCAGCGCGCTGTTCGATAAGCCCAGCAACGCCCTGCTGCTGACTACCCCGCGTCATCTGCCCGCTTCCGGGCGCTGTTCCCTACCCATTGTCCTGCTGCTGGATACCGAGCCTGAAGCCGAGCCTGAGGGCGTGTGCGACTGGCTGGTGCGTGACCAGCTCAGCGCCGAGGTGTTGCGCCGCTGCCTGCGCTATGCGCGCGAACGCGGCAACCTCAACGACACCCTGCATCGCCTGGCCGAACAGGACGCGCTGACTGGCATCGCCAACCGCCAGGGCTTCCAGACCCTGTTGGCCGCGCGCCTGGCTGAATACGAAGGCCGCGGCCTGACTCTGGGCCACCTCGACCTGGACAACTTCCGGCATGCCAACGATGCCCTGGGCTATCAGGGGGGCGACAGCCTGATTCTGCAGGTGGTGGCGCGGATCAAGGCGCAGTTGCAGGCCGGCGATCAGGTCGCCCGCCTGGGCAGCGATGAATTTGCCCTGTTGCTCGACAGCCGCCGCGATCCGCAGCGCGCCGAGCGTCTGGCGGCGCAGATTGTCGAAGCCATAGGCGAGCCTTACTGGATTGATGGTGAAAGCCTGCTGATCGGTTGCAGCCTGGGTCTTGCGCATTCGCGCGCCGAGAGCAGCGCCGACCCGCTGATGTGGCATGCGCATATCGCCATGCAGCAGGCCAAGAGCCAGCAGGGCTGCACCTTTCATATCTACGACGAGCGGATCAACCGCAGTGCGCGCAACCAGGCCGATCTGGAAAGCGAGTTGCGCCGCGCCCTGCGTCGCGACGAGCTGGAGCTGCACTATCAGCCGCGCCTGTGCCTGCAGTCCGGACGCATTGTCGGCCTGGAGGCGCTGGTGCGTTGGCGTCACAGTGAGCATGGCCTGCTGTCGCCCAACGAATTCGTACCGCTGGCCGAAGAGAGCGGGCTGATCGTGCCGCTCGGCTACTGGGTGATCAGCCGCGCGTTGCGCGATATGCAGTGGCTGCGCGGGCGAGGCCTGCCGGCGCTGCATATGGCGGTCAATCTGTCGTTCCGCCAGTTCCAGGACAGCCAGTTGCTGCCGACCCTCAGCCGCCTGATCGAAGAGCGCGGCGTCGATGCGCAGTGGCTGGAATTCGAGTTGACCGAAACCGCGGTGATGCGCCGCAGCGATCAGGTGCAGCAGACCATGCTGGCCCTCGGTCGCCTTGGTGTGCGCTTCTCGCTGGACGATTTCGGTACCGGCTTTTCCTCTTTCGTGCACTTGAACAACCTGCCGATTACTCTGCTGAAGATCGACAAGAGCTTTGTCGGTGGTATGTGTGAGCGTGCGGAGAATCGGCAACTGGTGCGGGCGATGATCAACCTGGCGCACAACCTCAACCTGCAGGTGGTGGGCGAGGGCGTGGAGAATGCCGAACAACTGGCGCTGCTGCGCCAGTACGGCTGTGACCAGGTGCAGGGGTATCTGATCAGCAAGGCTCTGCCGCTCAACGAACTGGCGCGCTTTCTGGTGTTTGGCATGCGCCAGCCGCTGTTTGGTTTGAATAACGGCTGAACTGCTTGCTCCCCTCTCCCCCGAAGAGATGAAAGGACTGGTCGCGTCTGACTCAATCTAACTGAACCGTGCCCATCCCTCGGTCTGATACAACAAGGCCCGCTTTGTCTGCGGGCCTTGTCATTTGCGGGGTTACTGCGCGGCCTGGGCCTGGCGCTGTGCCAGTTTCTGCTGGCGGTAACTGATGGCGGCCGGAGCTACGGGGGTGACCTTGCCGGTTTCCAGCCAGCGCTTGAGGCGCGTGGCGTCGGCCATATGGGTGTATTTGCCAAAGGCATCCAGCACCACAAAGGCGACTGGGCGCTGGTTCATCACGGTGTTCATCACCAGGCAGCGACCGGCCTCGTTGGTGTAGCCGGTTTTGCTCAGCTGCACGCTCCAGTCGGCTTTGCGCACCAGGTTATTGGTGTTGCGAAAACCCAGGGTGTAGTTGGGTTTGCGGAATGCCTGGGTCTTCTCAGACGTGGTGGTGAACTGGCGGATCAGCGGGTACTGCTGTGCGGCCTTGAGCATCAGCACCAGGTCGCGGGCGCTGGAGACGTTATGTTCTGACAGCCCGGTGGGTTCGACAAAACGCGAGCTCTTCATGCCCAGGGCGCGGGCCTTGGCATTCATCGCCGCGACAAAGGCCGCATGACCGCCCGGGTAATGGTGCGCCAGGCTGGCGGCGGCGCGGTTTTCCGAGGCCATAAGGGCCAGCAGCAACATGTCGTGGCGGCTCAATTCGCTGCCCACGCGCACGCGGGAGAACACGCCGCGCATTTCCTGGGTGTCGCGGATCATGATCGGCAGTTGCTGATCCAGCGGCAGTTTGGCGTCGAGGGTGACCATGGCAGTCATCAGCTTGGTTACCGAAGCAATCGGCACCACGCTGTCGGCATTGCGCTCGTAGAGCACCTGATTGGTCTGCAGGTCGACCAGCAGGGCGCTACCGGCGGCAAGGTCTTGTTGTTTGGCGGGGGCGGCCAGGGTATTCGATGCAACTACAACGCAGCTGCAGATCAGCAGCAGGCTTACTATCGATTGGCGGATTTTCACGGGGCGCTTCACGGGCAGGTTGAGGGGTATGCAGCGGCGCTAAGTATACGGAAATCTGCGTCCGGGCTTGAGCGTTGCGCGCTTAAATCGTCATGCACTCGCGCTATAGTGCGACCGCGTTTATTGCCGTGAGTTACTCGCATGCCTGAATCGTCCGTACCGTCTGCGCCACCCGCCGTTAGCCTGCGTGAAGCCTTCTGGTTCTGGCTGAAACTGGGCCTGATCAGCTTCGGTGGGCCGGCTGGGCAGATCGCGATCATGCATCAGGAATTGGTGGAGAAACGCCGCTGGCTGTCCGAGCGGCGTTTTCTGCATGCGCTGAACTACTGCATGTTGCTGCCGGGGCCGGAAGCGCAGCAACTGGCCACCTATATCGGCTGGCTGCTGCACCGCACCTGGGGCGGGGTGATTGCCGGGGTGCTGTTCGTGCTGCCGTCGCTGTTTATCCTGATTGGCCTGTCCTGGCTGTATATCGTCTATGGCGATGTGCCGCTGGTGGCGGGAATCTTCTACGGGATCAAGCCGGCGGTGACCGCCATTGTCATGCAGGCGGCCTGGCGCATCGGCTCGCGGGCGCTGAAAAACAACTGGCTGTGGGGCATTGCCGGCGCGTCCTTTGTCGCCATCTTTGCCCTTAACCTGCCGTTTCCCCTGATCGTGATCGGCGCCGCGTTGCTCGGTTATCTCGGTGGCCGCCTGTTACCCCAGCAGTTCAGCCTGGGCGGCGGGCATGCAGCGGCGGATGTGAGCTACGGCCCGGCGTTGATCGACGATGACAGCCCGCCGGCGCCGCACACGCGCTTTCGCGCCTCGCGCCTGGCGCTGCTGCTGGCGGTGGGGGCGCTGCTCTGGTTACTGCCGATGGGCCTGCTGGCCTGGCTGTACGGCTGGGATGGCACGCTGACGCAGATGGCCTGGTTCTTTACCAAGGCAGCGCTGCTGACCTTCGGCGGCGCTTATGCGGTGCTGCCGTACGTCTACCAGGGTGCCATCGGCCATTACGGCTGGGTGACGCCGACGCAGATGATCGACGGCCTGGCCCTGGGCGAAACCACGCCGGGGCCGCTGATCATGGTGGTGGCGTTCGTGGCCTTTGTCGGTGCTTATCTGCAGCCGGTGTTCGGCGGCGATTCGGGCTTTGTCAGCGGGGCAGTGGCGGCGGCGCTGGTCACCTGGTTTACCTTTCTGCCGTCCTTTCTGTTTATCCTCGCCGGCGGGCCGCTGGTGGAGTCGACCCACGGCGAGCTGAAGTTCACCGCACCGCTGACTGCGATTACTGCGGCAGTGGTCGGGGTGATTCTGAATCTGGCGCTGTTCTTTGCCTATCACGTGCTCTGGCCGCAGGGCTTCGAAGGGGCCTTCGACTGGCCGTCGGCACTGCTTGCCGTGGCGGCTGCGCTGGCGCTGCTGCGCTTCAAACGTGGGGTGATGGAAGTGCTGCTGGTGTCGGCGCTAGCCGGGTTGGCGGTGTATCTGCTGCGTTGAAGTCGCGCGCCCGCTGTCGAGGCAACGGGCGCGTTAGGTGCTATAGAAACCAGCGGTATTCCCGCGCACTGACTTCCTGCATAAAGGCCAGATGATCCTGGCGCTTGTTCTCGCAGTAAACCATGACGAACTCACTGCCCAGGCCCTGGTTGACCACCGGGTGGTCGCGCATGGCGCTGACGGCGCTGAGCATGTCCTGGGGGAAGTCGATGCCGCTCTGACGGTTTTCGTTGAGTGGGGCAATCGGCTCCTTACCGGCATCCAGGCCGTGTTCCATGCCGGTGAGGATCGCCGCCAGCACCAGATAGGGATTGGCATCAGCGCCAGCCAGGCGGTGTTCGATGCGCAGGTTCTTGCCGTCCGATTCGGGGATGCGGATGCATGCATCGCGGTCCTCGAAGCCCCAGCTGGCGCGGCTGGCGGCATTGACCATGGCGCCGTAGCGGCGGAAGGCGTTGTGGTTGGCGGCGAAGATCGGCATGCAGTGCGGCAGCAACTCCAGGCAGCCGGCCACCGCATGGCGCAGCGGGCGTTGTTCGTCGGCGGCCAGCAGGTTGTTGCCTGCGGCGTCATACAGGCTGACGTGCACATGCATGCCGCTGCCCGGCGCGTGCAGGTAGGGTTTGCTCATAAAGCTGGCACGCTGGCCGTGCTTGAGCGCCACACCACGGGTGCTGCGGCAGAATAGGGCGGCCCAGTCAGCAGCACGCAGGCCGTCGTCGCAGTGGCCGAAGTTGATCTCGAACTGGCCGGGGCCGAGCTCGGCGGTGATCACGTTGGCATCGATGCCCTGCTCATTGGCGGCGTCGACGATCTCATGCAGCACATCGGCAAAGCGTGACAGGCGCTCAATGTGCATGTTCGGCTGGTCGTCTTCATCGCCGCACAGCGGGTCGCGTGGGAACTGCGGCAGGCCGTCCTTGAGCGCGCGGTCGAACAGGTAGAACTCCAGCTCGAACGCCACCACCGGGCGAATGCCGCGCGCGGCCAGGCGCTTGAGCACGCGGGCGAGCACTTCACGCGGTTCGAACTCGATTGGTGCTTCAGTGCCATCGGAGCTGATCAGCATCTGCCCCAGCGGCTGGCTTTCCCAGCGTACCGGCTTGAGCGTGCCGGGAATCAGCCGGCGTGGCGCGTCCGGGTCGCCGTCGTTGAAGCAGTAATCGCCAATCGGATGCAGGCCGCCCTGCACGCCGAGCAGCACGCAGTTCTGCGGGATTTTCAGCGGGCTGCCGGCGGCGACCTTCTCGAGCATATCGATGGGGTAGCGCTTGCCGTAGAAATGCCCGGGTATATCCAGGCTGATCAGGTCGACATAGCGCACCGCGGGGTGGGCGCTGCGAAAGGCGCGGACTTCGCTGAGCAGGTCGGGGAATGCTGTTGTTATTGTCATGGTGGTATCTGCGCGGATCAGGTGAAGATCCAGAGCACTCGTGTGGGTAAGTCGGTGAGGTTGGCGTAGCGAAACTGTGCGTGCGGCGGCAGCTGGAAGCTGTCATTCGGGCCGAGTGTGACTGGCTCGGCGGCGTCGCCGTACCAGATCGTCAGCTCGCCTTCGAGGACAAAACCGCCTTGCTCGGAGCTGTCGTTCAAGTGCCCGTCGCCGCTGGTAGCGCCCGGGTCCAAACGGCTTTCGAGCATGGAGAAGCCGCCGGCCATGGTCGGCGAGGCCAGTACATCGGTGATGCCGCCCGCGTAATAGAGCGTGCGACGCTCGCCGGGGCGGGTGACCCAGGGCACGGCGCGCGGCTTGCTCAGGCTGTAGAAATAGGTGGTGGGTACGCCGAGGCTTTCGCTGATCGCGGTGAGGTCGGCCACGGTCGGGCGTGACAGGCCGCGCTCGACCTGCGAGAGAAAACCCACCGAACGGTCGATGCGTGCAGCCAGTTCACCGAGGGTGAGGTTCTTGTGCTTGCGCAGGTCGCGGATCAGGATCGCCAGACCTTCGACTTCTTCCTGCATATCCATGGAGTTTCCTTTGACGTTTTAACTCCCCTCTCCCGCTTGCGGAAGAGAGGCTGGGGGAGAGGGTCGGCTGCCCCCTCTCCCTAACCCTCTCCCCGAGGGGAGAGGGGACTGGCCCTTGTCAGATTACATCGCGCAGGCGATACCAGGCCTTGCCCACCGCCTCGATCGGCGCGGCCAGTAGATCGCCGCCGGGGAAGCGCGGGTTGCTCAGGCCCTGGTACAGATCGAGCAGGGCGGCGTCACCGAGGATCGCATCGCTGACCGCACGGGCGGCGGCCAGGGTCGGCAGGATGCCGTGGCCGGAGAAGCCCTGCAGCCAGTACTTCTGCCCGCTACGGCCGACATCCGGGGTGCGGTGCATGGTGCAGTCGATATGCCCGCCCCAGCCGTAGTCGATCTGCACGCCGCGCAGTTGCGGGAACACCCGCTCCAGATAGGGCCGGGTGGCCGCCGGCACGTCCTTGGGGATGCCGCCCAGGTAGGTACAGCCGCCGCCGAACAGCAGGCGGTTGTCCGGGGTAACGCGGAAATAGTCGGGCACGAACTGGTTATCGATGGCGCAGGTGCCGCGCGGGAACAGCGAGCGCGCCAGCTCTGGGTCCAGCGGCGCGGTGGCGACCTGGTAGGAGCCGACCGGCAGCAGGCGTTTCGACAGTTGCGCATCGAGCTTGTCGATATAGGCGTTGCAGGCCAGTACCAGCAGATCGCTGCGAATCTCACCCTGTTCGGTGTGGGCCAGATAGCCGTCTGCCGTTTCTTGATAGCTCAGCGCCTTGCTCTGCTCGAAGATTTTGCCGCCGGCTTTCTCGATGGCATCGGCCAGGCCCTGAGCCAGTTTCAGTGGGTTGAGGTGGGCGGCGCCGCTGTCGTGCAGGGCGGCCAGGTAGCGCGGGCTGGCAATCCACTCGGGCAGTTGTTCCTTGGGAATAAAACTCAGCTGCGCGTAGCCGTACTTCTGCTCGGCTTCTTCCAGGCTCTCCTGCAGCTGCTTTACGCGGCGCGGCAGTACGGCGGTGTAGAGCGCACCGCTGCGGTAGTCGATCTCGAAGTTGTGCCGCTCAGGCAGTTCGCGCATTTCTTCGGCGGCCCAAACCATGCTGTCCCACAGGCGCCGGGCACGCTCCAGGCCTAATGCCTTCTCGAACGGCGGCATATCGCACGACCAACCCGGTAACGCTTGCCCGCCGTTGCGCCCGGACGCGGCCCAGGCCAGGCGACTGGCCTCCAGCAGCACCACTTTTTTACCCGCCAGGGCCAGGCGCAGCGCCGTATGCAGGCCGCTGAAACCACCGCCGATAATCAGCACGTCACACTGCAACGCTTCCTGCAGGCGCGGGCGCAGCGGGATGGCGCCTGGGTAGGTACCGGCGTAGTAGGTGCCGATATGCTGGGCGGAGTGTTTGAACATGGCGCGCCTCATGAAATTTATTTAAATAATTTCATGAAAATCTACGCGATAAATTTCATAAAGCCAAGCGTGAGACGTTTGACCTAGTTGAGATCGATGGCCAGACGCAGGCGATCCTTGTGTTGCAAGCCCTGCTCGAAGAGCGGCTCGGGGTAGTGTTGAAGGAAGTAATCCGGCTCGACGGCGTACACCCGCAAGCCGGCGCGCTGGTAGAAGGTCAGTTGGTGGCCGAAGCTGCCGGTGGCCACTTCCAGACGTGTCGCCCCCAGTTGCCTGGCGCTATGCAGAGCATGTTGCAGCAGCTGTGTACCGATGCCCTGGGCCTGGCAGCCCGGCGCGACGGCGATGTTCATCAGCTCCAGGATTGCAGGAGCGCGCACCTGTAGCACATAGACGCCAACGACTGCGTCATCGCGCCTGGCGATATAGCAGTGACCATGCGCCAGGTAGGCCTGTACATACGGCAGATGCGGATCGGCCTCCAGCAGCAGGTCCATGGGCAGCTGGCTGGCCGCGCAGGGCGTGATCAGCAGAGGTGTGCTCATTGCACCCGATTACGCCCGCCGTGTTTGGCGCCATAGAGCGCGCGGTCGGCCTTGTCCAGCAGGTCGTCGGCACTCGTTGGGGCATCGTCCGTGCAGGCGATGCCGGCGCTCAGGGTCACCGAGAACTGCTGGCCACCGGCAATAAAGTGCAATTCGGCAAAGCGTTGGCGGATCTCATCGAGGATGCGCCTGGCCTGTTCGGCCGGACAGTCCGGCAGCACCACCAGGAACTCTTCACCGCCATAGCGGCCCAGGCTGTCGATGCGCCGCAGGCGCTGGCGCAGCAGGTTGGCCAGGGCGCGGATGACGTTGTCGCCAGCAGCGTGGCCGTAGCTGTCGTTGACCTTCTTGAAGAAATCGATATCCAGCATGGCCACGCTGGCCGGCTTGCCGCTGCGCTGGGCGCGCTCCAGCTCGATGGCGGCCTGCTCCTTGATGTCGGCGTGCTTGAGCAGCCCGGTCAGGCTGTCGCGCGACAGTGCGTTGCTCAGCAGGCGCGCACGTTGGGCGCGGGAGAACACCGCGGCGACCAGGGCGTTGTCGGAAATCGGTTTGGTGACGAAATCATCGCCGGCCTTGATCAGCGCGTTCATCTGCCGGGTGATGTCGGTTTCGGCCGACAGGTAGACGATGGGCACGCGCAACCAGTCGTCGTTGAGGCGGATAATCTGCGCCAGTTCCGGACCGGTGCAGCCGGGCATGCTGACGTCCAGCAGCACCACTTCGGGGTTGAAGCTGCGCATGCGGTCGAAGATTTCTGCCGGCTCATGGAGCATTTCCACCAGCATGTTGGCACCGCGCAGGATCAGGCTGAAGCGGCTGGCCAACTCGCGGTCGTCATCGATGATCAGCACCCGGTAAGGCTCGCCGTGTTGCTGGGCGAAGCAGCGTTCCAGGCGGTTTTCCAGTTGCGGAATATCCACCGGCTTGGTGAAGAAGCCCAGGGCGCCGACGCGCACGGCCTGCAGGTGGGTGGCGAAGTCGTCCTGGGTGGTGATCACCAGCAGTGGCAGCGGTTCGTCCAGGCGCTGTTGCAGGCTGGCGGCATATTCCAGGCCGGTGAGGGCTTCGTCGGGCAGGTTGACGTCAACGATCAGCGCGTCCGGCAGTTGCTGCTGCAGGGCCGCATCGAGTTCGGCAATGCGGGTGAAGTGTTCGGCCTGGTAGCCAAAGTTGTTCAGCGTCAGGCGCATGTTTTCGCCAATCGAGCGCTGGTCTTCGAGGATGTAGATGCGCCGTGCCGAGCTGTTGGGCCGTGGGCTGTTGCGGCTGCTGCGCGTGGCGGGCTCGGGGTTGTGTTCGGCCTGGAATTGCTGGCGCGCCAGTTGCTGCAGGCTGCGGCTGAAATCCTGCAGGCTCTGTTGTTCCTGCTGCAGGGTTTCCAGCCACTGGTCGGCTGCCTGTTCCAGCTCGCGGGCGCGCTGGCCGAGGCTGCTGAAGCCAAAGGTGCCGGCGGCCCCGGCGAGCTTGTGCAGCTGGTCGCGCAGGGTTTGCAGGTGCTGTTGTTGCTCCTGCGGATCGGCCGCGTGCTGCAAGCGTTCGGCATTGCGCCCAAGAGCCGGCAGTTCGTCTTGCAGGCGCTGGGCGAAGGCACCGCTGAGTTGCTGCAGACGTTGTTGCAGCTCGGCGGCAGGCGATTGGCCTTTACTCATGGGCCTGACTCCAGATTTTGCGTACTTGCGCGGCCAGTTGCATGGGGTCGAAAGGTTTGATGATCACGTCACGCGCCCCCAGGCTGCGGTAATGGGCGATTTCTGCCGGCTGCACCTTGGCGGTCATAAAGGCCACCGGCACCTGGCTGATGTCGATCAGCCGGGCGATTCGCGCCAGGGTTTGCGGGCCGTCCATGTCCGGCATCATCACATCCAACAGGATAAAGTCCGGGGCGAAGCCCTGTAATTGATCCAGCGCATCCTGGCCGTTGGCGCAGCTGAGCACCTGAAAGCCGCCGACGGCTTCCAGGGCCAGCTTGGCCACGGCCTGGATCGAGGGGTCGTCTTCCACATGCAGAATACGTTGCAGCTCAGGCATGCCGAGGTTCCTCAGGGTTGGCCGGTAGCGCCAGATTAGTCAGTTCAAACCAGAAAGTCGCGCCGTGGCCGGGCTGTGAGTCGAAGCCGATGCGCCCGTCCATGCGCTCGATGATTTCCTTGCTGATGGCCAGACCCAGGCCGGTGCCGCCTTTCTGCCGGGTGTCGGTGGCGTCGGCCTGGGAGAATTTGCTGAAAATGCGCGGCTGGAAATTTTCCGGCACGCCGGGGCCATGGTCGCTGACGCTGACTCGCACGCGCGTGCCGTGCTGCGTCACGCGCACCTCCACAGCCTGGCCCTGGGGTGAGAATTTTGCCGCGTTCGACAGCAGGTTGGCCAACACCTGGGCAAGGCGCAGACGGTCGACCTGAACCACGGCCGTGGTGGGCGGACCTTGCAGCGTGAGGCGCACATGCAGGTGGTTGGCGTAAGGCTGGTTTTCTTCGATGGCTTGTTCCAGTAAGAGTTGCAGGGGCTCAGCCTGCAACTCGAAAAGCATCTTGCCGGCCACCAGTTTTTCCATGTCGAGCAGGTCGTTGATCAGCAGGTTAAGGCGCTGGCTGTTGTCCTGGGCGATCTGCAGCATCTGTTGCATGCTCGCCGGCACCGCGCCGAGGGCGCCGCCATTGACCAGGCCGAGGGAGCCGGCAATCGCGGTCAGCGGGGTGCGCAGTTCGTGGCTGACTGTGGAAACGAATTCGTTTTTCATCCGCTCGATGCGTTTGCGCTCCTCGATATCGCGAATTACTGCGATAAAGCGCCGCTCGCCCTGGTGGCTGATCTGCGAGATGGCCAGCTCAATGGTGAAGGTTTCACCGTTGCGGCGCATGGCGGTCAGTTCGATGTCCTTGCCGAGCATCTGCTGGATGCCGGTTTTCAGGAAGTGGCTGAGGTAGCGGGCGCGCATTGAACGCTGCGGCTCGGGCAGCAGCAGGGTGGCGCGGTGCCCGGAAACTTCCAGGTGGCTGTAGCCGAAGATGCGTTCGGCGGCGTGGTTGAAGGTTTCGATATAGCCCTGCTGGTCGATGGTGATGATCGCGTCGAGCACGTTGTCGAGCAGAGTACGCAGGTAATCCTCGCGCTCGCGGATGGCCATTTCGGCGGCGATACGTTCGTTGAAGTCCTGAATCTGCACCACGAAGTGCACCGGCGCATCGTTGCTGTCACGCACCAGCGAGACGCTGAGCAGCACCCAGATGATCCGCCCCTGGCTGTCCAGAAAGCGTTTTTCCATCTGGTAGTTGCTGATCTCACCGGCCAGCAGTTCCTCGACGTTTTGCAGGTCAGCTTCCAGATCGTCGGGGTGGGTGATGCGCTGGAAGTCACTGTTGAGTAGCTGTTCGCGGCTGTAGCCGAGCATGTCGCAGAGCACTTCGTTGACCTCCAGCCACTGCCCTTGCAGGGACACCAGCGCCATGCCCTGGGGCGCGGTGCTGAAGGCGCTGCTGAAGCGTTGCTGGCTCAGGCGCAATTGGTCTTCCACGGCCTTGCGGTCGCTGATGTCCCAGATAAACCCGGAAATCCAGTGCAGTTTGCCATCGCTGTCGTACTCGCCGCGGCCTTTCTCGCGCACCCAGACGCTGTGGCCATCGGCGTGTTGCAGGCGGTAGGTCAGTTCGAAGGATTCCTGGCGCTCGACGGCGGCGACCGCGCGCATGGTGAGCGGGCGGTCATCCGGGTGTATCACGCTGGCGAAGCTGCGTACGCGGTTGTTGATAAAGTCGTAGGCCGGGTAGCCGCTCAGCGCCTGGATTTCCTCGCTGAGGTAGCTCATCGACCAGTCGGCATCGTTGCGGCAGCGGTACACCGCACCTGGCAGGTTGGCGACCAGGCCGCGAAAACGGCTTTCGCTCTTTTGCAGGGCGCGGGTGGTCTGGTGCAGTTCATTGATGTCACTGGCGATGCCCAGGTAACCGTTGATCGTGCCATTGAGGTCACGCATGGCGCTGACAGTGAGGTTGACGATGCGCGGTTCGCCGTTCTTGCGCACATAGGTCCACTGACGGGTTTCCGGCTCGCCCTGGCTGGGGATGCAGGTGAACACGGCAAAGCCACTGATCTCGCGGCCTTCCTGGCGGCTGAGTTGGCGGCTGCGGGCCTGCATTTCCGCCTCAAGGTGGAATTGTGCCGGGCTGCATTGGCCGATCATTTCTGCGCCGCGATAGCCGAGCAGGCGCTCGGCACCGGAGTTGAACAGGGTGATCAGGCCATCGCGGTCGGTGGTGATGATGCTGACGCCTGTGGCGGAGTCGAGCACGGCCTGGAGAAAGCGCCGCGCCTCGCGGGTTTGCTCTTCATGTTGCAGACGCTCGAGGGTGGCCCCGACCCAGCGGGCGAACAGGCGCATGAATTCGCGGTCGGCTTCATCGAAGGGGCGGCTGCGGGCGCTGCTGGCGGCAAAGCACAGGGTGCCGAAGCATTGCCCGCCAACCCAGATGCTTGAGCCGATGTAGCTTTCCAGGGCAAACAGCGGGTAGCAGGGGTGGGCGGCGTGTTCACTCTGGCCCATGGCACTGATGGCCAGTACATCGGGGCTGCGCAGGGTGATGCTGCAGTAAGTGTTGCCGAGTACAAAGCACTGATCGTCCTGCAGGCTGCCAGGTGGCGAAACCTGGACCTTGACCCGATAGGTGTCGCCGTCGATCTGGCTGATGATGCCGATCGGCATGCCATAGAACTCGGCCCCCAGTTGCAGGGCCTGGCGTAGCTGGGCGTGGGTGCTCAGCTTGGGCAGCGCGGCAATTTCGTTGAGGGCATGCAGGGCGGCCTGCTGGCGCTGGATGTGCTGCTGGGTCTGTTCGCGCTGGCGATCGCGACGTAACGCCTCCAGCAACTGGCCGAAGGTGGCCAGCAGGGGTTGCAGCTGTGCGGCGAAGTCGTCGCTGTAGCCGCCCTGGCGGTTGGCCAGGCCGAGCATGCCGCACAGTTCGCCGTTGGCGTGAATCGGCAGCCCGGCGAAGGCGTGCAGCGGTGGATGCCCCGGCGGTAGGCCGGCGCTGCCAGGATGCTGGGCCGGTGCGTTGCTGATCAGTACCTGGCCGCTGCGGATGACCTGGCCAAACAGGCTGTCGAGGTTGCGAAACTCCAGACCTTGCGTCACACGGGCGTCGTAAAAGGCCTGGCTGCTGGCATCCCAGGCGATATTGCTGATGGCAAAGGTGCGCAGGTACGGCGCGCCCTGTTCATCTATGAGGATTTCACCAATAAAGCCGAACTGGCTGCCGGTGAGGTCGAGGATCTGTTTGAGCAGGGCGTCGAAGGCTTCACGCTGGTTGTCGGCATTGATATAGGCGGCCTGTGCTTCGCTGATCAGGGCGAGCAGGTTGCGTGAGGCTTCGCTTTGCTGGTGTTTGTCCTGCAACTCGGTGTGGTGCCGCTGCATCAGTGCCTGGCTGCTGTTGCGGGTGGCTTGCAGTAACAGCAACAGCAGGCCTTCAGCCGCCAGCCAGGCGAGCAGCCATTTGCTCAGCAGCCAGCGCTTTTCTTCCTGGTAGCGGCTGTGAAGGTCGCTGACATCGCGCCAGGTCAGGGCAATCACGGTGGCCGCTGGTGTGCCGGCGCTGGGCTGGTAACCGGGCAGCAGCAACTGGTTGATCAGGTAGGTGTGGCCCTGGTCCTGCAGCAGTTTGTGGCTGTCGCCGGCAGCGGGATCGGGGAGCAGGTGTTGGCTGTGCCAGTGCTGCACCTGGGGGCGCGAGAAGCCCTTGAGGTAGCCGTTGGTAGGAGTGGGCGCAAGCAGGGCCACCCCGGCATCCAGCTCGCGGTCTAGCTGTTGCAGGCTATGGGCCAGGCTCAGGCTGACTTCCAGGGCGCCGACACTGACTGCACCCTGGGGGCCATCGACCTGCAGTGGGCTGATGGCGCGGATTACCAGGTCCTCGTCGGCCAGCCCCAACCCAGTGCGGCTGCTGGCGTCTTGCAGGGCATCGAGGAGCATGCTGCGCTGGGCTTGCGGGCGGTCGCCGAAGTGCTCGGGCTGCTGCACGCGCAGCAACACCTCGGTGCTGCTCAGGTACAGGTTGAGGTCGAACGGGTGGTGCGGTTGCAGGGTGCGCCAGCGTGGGGCCAGGCGGGTATACAGTTGCGCGCGAATGGCTTGCAGTGCCTGTGTGGAGGGCGTGGCGTCGGGCTCCAGAGGTGCGGCCTGGCGCAGCAGGTCGACCAGCCAGGCGTCGGCGGCGAGGGTTTGCGCCAGCAGCTGGGCCTGGTTCTCCAGGTTCAGCTGTGCGCTGCGCAAGGCCAGGCGTTGCAGCTCGTGCTGTTTACTCAGTTGCAGTTGCCAGAGGGTTTCCCGCTCATTCAGGGCGACGCCGCCGAGCAGGGCAAAGAAGATCGCCAGGCCAAGGCTGCCGAGGCCAACGATCCAGCGGATCGTCGAAGGCTTTACGTCTGTGTGCATCGGCGGCTTCCTGAGCGTGTCACGCCAGTTACTCATACACCGAGCAGGTGTGTTGCGCCAAGGCCTGTTGCAACTGTTCGGCCGGTTGTGGGCGGCCGAAGTAGTAGCCTTGCCCGTGGTCGCAGCCCAGCTGGCGCAGGAGGTCGAGCTGATCGGCCTGCTCAATGCCTTCGGCCAGCACCTTGAGCCCCATGCTGTGGCCCAGGGCGATCACGGCGCGGGTGATGGCAATGTCGTCCTGATCATTGGGCAGGCCTCTGACAAAGCTTTGGTCGAGTTTCAGCTTGTGTACCGGCAGGCGCTTGAGGCGGGCCAGCGAGCTGTAACCGGTGCCGAAGTCATCGATGGCCAGGCGTACACCGAGGTCACGCAAGCGTTGCAGCAGGGCCAGTGCGGCATCGGGGTCGTCCATCACGGCGCTTTCGGTCACTTCCAGTTCCAGGTGTATCGGGTCGAGCCCCGTGTCACGCAGCACTTCGGCTACCCGCAGGTCCAGTTCGCCGCGGCTGAACAGGCGACTGGAAGCATTCACCGCGACAAACTGCAGATTCACGCCGCTGGTGCGCCAGGCGACCATCTGCCGACAGCTCTGTTGCAATACCCAGGCATCGATGGCGCCAATCAGGCCGGTTTCCTCGGCAATTGGAATGAATTCGCCGGGCGGCACCAGGCCGCGCTCCGGGTGTTGCCAGCGCACCAGGGCTTCGACGCCGATCAGCGCGCGGCTTTCCAGGTGATACAGCGGCTGGTAGTGCACGCGCAGTTCCTGGCGATCCAGGGCATGGCGCAGGGCGCTGGCCATTTCGACGCGCTGATGGGCCTGGGTGGTCAGTTCCTGGCTATAGAATGCATAGCTCTCGCGGCCGCTGCTCTTGGCCTTGAACAGCGCCGAGTCGGCATTGCGCAGCACCTGGGCAACATCGTTGGCATCTTCGGGGTACAGGCAGATGCCAATGCTAGCGGTGATGAACAGCTCCTTATCCGCCACCTGGAAGGGCAGGGTCAGGCTGTTCTGCAGGCGCTGAGCCATGACCGCTGCCTGTTCGGTATTGCTGCATTGCTCATCGAGCAGGCCAAATTCGTCGCCACCCAGGCGCGCCAGGGTCATGCGCTTGCCAAGCTGGGTGCTGAGTCGTTCACCCACGGCCTTGAGCAGCAGGTCGCCGATGTTGTGACCGAGGCTTTCGTTGATGTGCTTGAAATGGTCGAGGTCGATCAGCAGCACCGCACCGCTGTGCTGGTCGCTGCGCGCGCGTTCCAGGGCATGCTCGACACGCTCGGTGAACAGCAGGCGGTTGGGCAGGTTGCTCAACGGGTCGTGGTGCGCCAGGTAGTCCAGTTCACGCTGGGAGCGCTTGAGTGCCGTGATGTCGGAGAACACCGCGACGTAGTGGCTGATCTCGCCCTGTTCGTCGTGGATCACCCGGATGCATTGCCACTGTGGGTAGATTTCACCGTTCTTGCGCCGGTTCCACACTTCGCCACTCCAGGCTCCACGGTTCTGCAGGGCGTTCCACAGGCTTTCGTAGAAGCTGTGGTCGTGCCGCCCGGATTTCAGCAGATTGGGTGATTTGCCGAGGATTTCTGTCTGGCTGTAGCCGGTAATGCGGGTGAAGGCCGGGTTGCAGTGCACGATATGTTGCTCGGCATCGGTGACCAGTACCCCTTCCTGAGTGGCATCGAATACGGCGGCGGCCTGGCGCAGGCTGTCTTCGTCGCGGCGGCGCTGGGTGATGTCGCTGGCGGTGCCGATCAGGCGTTCGGCCTGGCCCTGCTCATCAAGCAGCAAGCGGCCACGAAACTGAATCCAGCGGTAGCTGCCGTCGGCATGCCGCAAGCGGTAGTTGACCTCATAGGGTGTCGGATCAGCGGCGCTTATGCGTTGTTGCAGGTGGCGCTGGAATGCTTCGCGATCATTGGGGTGCAGGCGTTGCATCCACTGCTGCTGGTCGGTTTCCAGCGCTTGCTCCGGGATGCCGAGCAGAGCGGCGTAACTGGGGGAAAAATACAGCTGACCGCTCTGCATGTGCCAATCCCACATGCCGTTCTGGGCCGCTTCCAAGGCTTGCTGCAGGCGTCTTTCGCTGTGTTGCAGGGCTTGCTGGTTGCGGCGGTACTGGCGTTGGTGGGTGTGCAGAATCAGGTGCAGCAGGCCGCCGCTGAGCAGGACGAAAGCCAGCCCCTTGAACGTTTGCGCACGCTCCAGCTGTTCAAGTGACAGGCCCAGGGCAATCAGTTGGCTGTCGCTGAACAGCACCCAAAGGCCGGCAACCAGAAGGTAACTCAGGGTCAAGCGCCAGGCGCTGTAGGGGGCAGTCATGAGCAGCGGATCAGTCCTTGAAGTGGGGCAGGCAGTATAGATGTTAATGAGGGGGCGGCATTCTTATGCAAAAGACCAACTGGTTTTCTGATCCGGGTCAGGGATAATGTGTACAGGTGTGCGCTAAAAATCAGCGCCACCCTTTCTTTGCACGAGGCACATGACCCATGTGGTACAACGGTTTTCTTGACCTGTCGATCTGGCAACTGATCGCAGTCACCCTGCTGATGACGCACGTGACCATCGTCAGCGTCACGGTTTATCTGCATCGTTACTCGGCGCATCGCGCGCTGGAGCTGCATCCGGCGCTGAAACACTTCTTCCGCTTCTGGCTGTGGCTGACCACCGCACAGAACACCCGCGAGTGGACCGCCATTCACCGCAAACACCACGCCAAGTGTGAAACCGTCGATGACCCGCACAGCCCGGTAATCAAGGGCCTGAGCACGGTGCTGCGCAAAGGGGCCGAGCTGTACCGCGAAGAAGCGCAGAATGCTGAAACCCTGCGTATCTACGGCAAGAACTGCCCGGAAGACTGGATCGAACGTAACCTCTATTCGCGCTTCCCGATTGCCGGTGTGGCGCTGATGGCCGCCATCGACCTGGCCCTGTTCGGTGTTGCAGGCATCACCATCTGGGCGGTGCAGATGATGTGGATTCCGGTGTGGGCGGCTGGGGTGATCAATGGCCTCGGCCATGCCGTGGGTTACCGCAACTTCGAGTGCCGCGACGCCGCCACCAACCTGGTGCCCTGGGGCATCCTGATCGGTGGCGAAGAGCTGCATAACAATCACCACACCTACCCGAACTCGGCCAAGCTCTCCGTGCGCAAGTGGGAGTTCGACATGGGTTGGTTCTGGATCAAGCTGTTCAGCCTGTTCGGTCTGGCTCAGGTGCAGCGTGTTGCGCCGATTGCCCACCGGGTGGAAGGCAAGCGCAGCCTGGACATGGACACCGCCATGGCCATCCTCAACAACCGTTTTCAGATCATGGCGCAGTACCGCAAGCTGGTGATCGCGCCGCTGGTGCAGCAGGAGCTGGCCAAGGCCGACGCCTCGGTTCGCCATCATTTTCACCGTGCCAAACGCCTGCTGTCGCGCGAGCCAAGTCTGCTTGATGAAGGCCACCATGCGCGTATCCAGCGCATGCTGGAGCAGAGCCAGGCACTCAAGGTGATCTACGAGAAACGCCTGGCCCTGCAACAAATCTGGGTGAAAACCAGCGCCAATGGCCACGACATGCTCGAAGCCATCAAGCAGTGGGTCAATGAAGCTGAGGCCAGCGGTATCCAGTCACTGCGCGAATTTGCCGAACAGCTGAAGACCTATTCGCTGCGTCCAGCAACCGCCTGACGCTCTGTTGTGCCCCCGAAGCCCGCCTATTGGCGGGCTTTTTAACTTCTGGCGTATGCTGCTGTCATATCCCCGTTATCTGAGCACAGCGGCGGTGTTTATGGATGAAGTCAACAGACAGCAGCTGGAACAGGAAGAGCTGACCCTGGCGTTGTTGCACACCCGTGCCGAAGTGGCGCGGCTTCAGGAGCGCGAGCAGCTGTTCAGCACCCTGCTCGGCAGTGTCAATGCGGTGCTCTGGGCGTTTGACTGGAATACCCAGCGGGTGATCTACGTTAGCCCTGCCTATGAACGCATTTTCGGGCGCTCCACCGAGTTGCTGCTGGCCGGCTACGAAGAATGGCGCAACAACATCTACCCCGATGATCTGGAGTACGCTGCCGAAAGTTTTGCCCAGGTGCTGCAAACCGGCGCGGTTGAAGCGCGCGAGTACCGCATCATTCGTGGTGACGGCCAGGTTCGCTGGCTCAGTGACAAGTGCTTTGTCAGCCGTGAAAGCGCGCCGGGGCAGCCGCATATCATCGTCGGCATTGCCGAAGACATCACCGAGAAGAAGCAGCTGGAAGGCGAACTGCACCGCCTGGCTACTACCGATGTGCTGACCCAGAGCAGCAACCGCCGGCATTTCTTCGAGTGCGCCCAGCGCGAGTTTGAGCAGGCCCGTGAATATGGTAGCCCGCTGGCCTTTCTGCTGCTCGACCTGGATGACTTCAAGCAGATCAATGACCGCTACGGCCACCAGATGGGCGATCAGGTGCTGCAGCGCCTGGCCTACAGCGGTGCGACCACCCTGCGCCGTGGTGATCTGTTCGGGCGCATCGGTGGTGAGGAGTTTGCCGCGTTGTTCCCGCGCTGTGATGCGGCGTTGGCCGAGCAGATTGCCGAGCGCTTGCAGCGTGATACGCGGCGCCTGAGTTTCAGCCATGACGGTACAACCTTCGGCATTACCCTGAGTCAGGGGCTGACCTGTTTACGTCCTGAAGACACCAGCCTGGATGCCCTGTATGCCCGTGCGGATGCTGCAATGTACCGGGCCAAACGCCAGGGCAAGAACCAGATCGTGATCGACTGAATTGGCTGGCGGCAACCCGCCTGGTAAGTCTTGTTGATCGGCAAGAGTCCGCTTATGAGTCGCGCATCCTGCTTCCCCAGGCCTGCTGGCTTAGAGCGCAAAACCCCGTTATAGACAGCTTGCTGCCGCTTCTTCAGCAGCTGGCACAGTATCTGCGTAGGGCTTCGTTCATAACGGCCAGGTAGTCGGCCGACCAATAAGAACGAAGAGTGCCTCACTATGCCCCGCACCTGCCTGCCGACCATCCCCGATATTCCCGTCCGCGCTGATTGCCTCCCAGCGCCCACCTGATCCTGCCTGTGCTCGGCCAGCCTCTGGCTGCGGCGGCGTTCGCCTGCACGCCACTGGCCCCGACCCCAGCCCCCGAATTCGGTGCGCGCCTGCCTTTTCACTCGCTGAAGCCTGTACCGCGCCGATGTGCAACCCACACACAACTGGAGAAATCATAATGAGAAAGACCTCCCTGGCCTTGGCCGTCGCGGCCAGCACCCTGGGCATGTCCCTGAGCCAAGCGGCGTTTGCCGATTTTATTGGCGATAGCAAAGCCACCCTCGAAGCGCGGAATTTCTACTACAACCGTGACTTTCGTGAAGCAGCGGGCCAGAACAAGTCTGAAGAGTGGGCGCAAGGTTTTATCCTGCGTGCTGAGTCGGGCTTTACTGACGGCACCGTTGGCTTTGGTGCTGATGCCATTGGCATGTTCGGTTTCAAATTGGATTCGGGAGATGGCACTGCAGGTAGTGGTCTGCTGGTTCCGGATCGTTCGTCCAATGGTTCGCAGGACAACTATTCCGGCCTGGCTGTAGCGGCTAAGGCCAAGGTCTCCAAAAGCACCCTGCGCGTCGGCCAGATGCAGTTTAAGAACCAGGCGATCGCCTCCAGCGATAGCCGCTTGCTGCCGCAAGTTTTCCGCGGCGGTAACCTGGTATCCCAGGAAATTGATGGTCTGACCCTGGATGCGGGTTACCTCGACGAGGTTAACAACCGCAACTCGCAAGACTATGAAGACATGACTCTGAACACCTACTCCTTGAGTGGTATCAGTATTAAGGGTGGGGCTGTTAATCAGTCCAACGAGTTCGTCTTTGCGGGCGGTAACTACAAGCTCACCAACGACCTGACGGCCGGTTATTACTATTCCAACTTGGAAGACCTGTACAAACAGCATTCCTTCAATCTGGTGCATGTCCTGCCGTTGGGCGACAAGCAAAGCCTGAAGACCGACGTGCGCTATGCCCGCTCCACCGATGACGGCCTGAGCAACGTCGACAACAAGGCCTTTGGTGCGATGGTTACCTACAGCCTGAATGCTCATAAATTTGGCCTGGGCTACCAGAAAATGAGCGGTGACACCGGTTTCGCCTATATCGGTGGCACCGATCCGTTCCTGGTCAACTATGTGCAAATCGGCAACTTCGCCGCCAAGGACGAAAAATCCTGGCAGGCCCGTTATGACTTCGATTTCGCGTCTGTTGGCATTCCCGGTCTGACCTTTATGACCCGCTATCTGACTGGCGATAGCATTGATCGCGGCGCCGCCTCCGAAGGCAAAGAATGGGAGCGCAACACGGACATCGCCTATGTGGTTCAGGAGGGTACTTTCAAGAACCTCGGTATCAAGTGGCGCAATGCGACCATGCGTAACAACTTCAGCCGTGATATCGACGAAAACCGCCTGATCGTCAGCTACACCCTGCCACTGCTCTGACTGTGGCGGTTTCAGGCTGAGCTGTTGCATGCAGCCCAGCCTGAGCAGTACAGCAAACCCGGACTCTGTTCCGGGTTTTTTATGACCGGTGATTGACCTCTGTACGGTGTCGCGGTGGGCTTGCTAATCAATATATAAAAGAATAGATTGTTTTTATCTTAATTGAGCAGCTTGCCATGACGTCTGAACACCCTCCACTCGATATCCAGCAACTGCGCGCCAATGCCGATGCGGCGGGGCAACTGCTCAAGGCCCTGGGCAACCCGGATCGCCTGTTGCTGCTGTGTCAGCTGTCCCAGGGCGAACGCAATGTCAGCGAGCTGGAAACGCTGCTGGGTATTCAACAGCCGACGTTATCGCAGCAATTGGCGGTATTGCGCCGCGAAGGGCTGGTAGAAACCCGTCGTGAGGGCAAGCAGATCTATTACTGCATCAGCAGTCCGGCCGCATTGGCGGTGATCAACACTCTGTATCAACTGTTCTGCGCAGGTGCCGAGCAATGAGTATCGACTGGTACAACTTCACGCCCTGGAGTGCTCTGGCGGGTGGCGCGTTGATTGGTCTGGCCGCCAGCCTGTTTGCTGTGATGAATGGCCGTGTGGCCGGCATCAGCGGCCTGCTTGGCAGCCTGCTGGAGCGTGGTGAAGGCTGGGGCGAGAAAGGTCTGTTTCTGCTCGGCGTGCTGCTCGCGCCGCTGCTCTGGCAGCTGTTTACTCGTCTGCCCGAGATCCATATCGACAGTGGCTGGCTGGCCCTGACGGTTGCCGGTCTGCTGGTGGGTATCGGCACCCGCTATGGCGCGGGCTGCACCAGTGGTCATGGTGTGTGTGGCTTGTCGCGTCTGTCGCCACGCTCACTGGCGGCCACCCTGGCGTTTATGGTCGCGGGCTTTGTCACGGTGTTTATCCTGCGTCATCTGCTGGGAGCCTGAACATGCGCAAACTGATGGCGTTTCTCGCCGGGCTGATTTTTGGCATCGGCCTGCTGACTGCAGGTATGGCCAACCCGACCAAGGTGCTGGCATTTCTCGACCTGGGCGGCGCCTGGGATCCATCCCTGGCGTTGGTGATGGCGGCGGCGATTGGCGTAGCGTTTTTGCCGTTCAGTTGGGCGCGCACGCAGCGCGTCAGCGTACTCGGTGCGCCGATGCAGTTGCCGGGCAAGCGTGAGCTGGATCGCCGACTGATCGGCGGCAGCCTATTGTTCGGTATCGGTTGGGGCATCGCCGGGATCTGCCCGGGGCCGGCCGTGACACTGTTGCTGACCGGGCGCTGGCAGGCTCTGCTGTTCACCCTGGCCATGCTCGCGGGCATGCTGATCTTTGCTGCGTTGGAACGCCGGCGCGGATAACCGCAGGTCAGGCGAACAGCATGGGCGCGCTCGACCGCTGCGTGCGGCTGGATTAATCACCTGCGATTGCAGGCTGGAGTTGTCATGTCACCGTGTATTCAGGCGTTTTTCGATCCTGCCACCTCGACCTACAGCTATGTGGTCAGTGATCCAGCCACTGCACAGTGCGCGATCATCGACTCGGTGCTGGATTACGATGCGGCCGCCGGACGTATCCGTTACGAGAGTGCCGACCGCCTGATCGCCTACGTGCGTGAGCAGGGCCTGCACGTGCAATGGCTGTTGGAAACCCATGTGCATGCCGATCACCTATCGGCCGCGCCGTATCTCAAAGCGGCCTTGGGTGGACGATTGGCGATTGGCGAACAGATCCGCGTGGTGCAGAGCACCTTTGGCAAGCTGTTCAATGCCGGTACCGAGTTTGCTGTGGACGGTCGCCAGTTCGATCAGCTGTTCCAGGATGATCAGCTGTTTCAACTGGGCAGCCTCAGCGCTCGCGCGCTGCATACGCCAGGGCACACCCCGGCCTGCATGACCTACCTGATCGGCGATGCCGCCTTTGTCGGCGACACCCTGTTTATGCCGGATTACGGCACCGCGCGCTGCGACTTTCCTGGTGGCGATGCGCGCACCCTGTATCGTTCGATTGCCCGGCTGTTTGCCCTGCCAGAACGCACCCGCTTGTTCATGTGCCACGATTACCTGGCACCGGGACGCGAACAGCACCGCTACCAGACCACGGTGGCGGAGCAGCGGGCGCATAATGTACACGTGCACCAGGGCATCGACGAAGAGACCTTTGTGGCCATGCGCCAGGCCCGTGACGCCAGCCTGGGCATGCCGGCGTTGATGCTGCCGTCGGTGCAGGTCAATATGCGCGCCGGCCATCTGCCGCCAGCCGAAGACAATGGCGTGCGCTACCTCAAGGTGCCGTTGAATGTTCTCTAGGTGGCCGCTGCTGCAAACGTTGCGCGGTTATGACCGCGACCAGGCCGGGCGCGACGTGCTGGCGGCCTGCCTGGTCTGCCTGCTGCTGGTGCCACAGGCGCTGGCCTATGCCCAACTGGCCGGTCTACCGGCCGTGGCCGGGCTGTATGCGAGCATCCTGCCGCTGCTGGTGTATGCGTTGATCGGTGCCAGCCCAGGGGTGGCGCTGTCGTTCGGTCCGGTGGCGGTATTGTCATTGATGACGGCAGCAGCCCTGGCGCCGCTGGCGGCGGTGGGGAGTGCGGCTTATCTGGTGGCGGCCACCACCCTGACCTTGTTGGTCGGTGTGCTGTTGCTGCTGATGGGTGTGCTGCGGCTGGGCTTTATCGCCAATTTCCTCAGTCATCCGGTGATCTCCGGGTTCGTCAGTGGCTCAGCGCTGCTGATCGCCGTCAGCCAACTTAAGCACCTGCTGGGCATTTCGGCCGATGGCCTGACCTTGTTGCAGGTATTGCCGGCGCTGGCTGCGCAGTTGCCGGCTGTGCACCTGCCAACGCTAGTGTTGGGTCTGGGCAGCCTGGCGCTGTTGGTGTTGCTGCGTAACCTGGGCCTGTTCGGTGTGTCTGAAACGCTGGCGCTGCGTTTCAAGCAGTTGAGTGCCTTGTTGCTGATGCTGCTGGCGATGGGCTTGGGTGCGCTGCTGCACTTGGAAAACCACGGGGTCAAGGTGGTCGGCAGCGTGGCCGCAGGCCTGCCGCCACTGGCGATACCGAGCCTTGACCTGGGGCTGTTGCGTGAGTTGATGCCGGCGGCCGTGCTGATTGCGCTGGTGGGCTTTGTCGAATCGGTGTCGATTGCCCAGAGCCTGGCAATGCGCAAGCGCCAGTCAATCAACCCGGATCAGGAATTACTCGGCCAGGGCGCGGCCAACATTGCCGCCGCCTGCACGGGCGGGATGCCGGTGGCGGCCAGCTTTTCGCGCTCGGCGCTGGCGCTGCAAAGCAATGTGGCCACCCCGCTGGTTGGCGTGTTTGCCGCTGGCCTGATGCTGGCGGCAGTATTGGGCCTGGCGCCGCTGTTGCAGCACTTGCCGCAGGCGGTGCTGGCGGCGAGCATCATGGCGGCGGTGCTGGGGCTGATCGACCTGCGCAGCATTCGCCGCACCTGGCGTTACTCGCGACAGGAAGGTGCGGCCCAGTTGGCGACGTTGCTGGGCGTGTTGTTGCACGGGGTCGAGGCCGGCATCCTGCTTGGCGTTGGTCTGTCACTGCTGCTATTTCTCTGGCGCACCAGCCGCCCGCATATGGCGGTGGTGGGGCAGGTGCCGGGCAGCGAGCACTTTCGCAATGTCGAACGCTACCAGGTGGTGGAAAGCAGCAGCGTACTGTCGTTGCGGGTCGATGAAAGCCTGTATTTCCCCAACGCACGCTACCTGGAAGAGCGTGTCGCCGCGCTGATCGCCGCGCGGCCGGGAGTGCGCCATCTGGTGTTGATGTGTTCCGGGGTCAACCTGATCGACGCCAGCGCCCTGGACACCTTGCAGGCGCTCAGCGAGCGCCTGAACAGCGCTGGCGTGCAGCTGCACCTGGCGGAAGTAAAAGGGCCGGTGATGGACCGCCTGAAACGCTCGGACTTTTTCCAGCGCTTCAGTGGCCAGGTGTTCGTCAGCCAGTATCAAGCGCTGCGTACCCTGGATATGGCGAGTACAGAGCGCGCCAAGCGAGCGCAAGAAAACTGAGCTACAGCTTAATGGCGGCGTGTCGATACGCTGTTTGGATCAGGGATGAAAGCCGTACCGTGTGCCCTGAACAAGTGTGCTCTTGTTGAGGCTATTGTCATGTTCGGATCACAACTGCGTCACGCGTTAGAGCAATGCCAGCAGGACCTGGCGGCGAGCTTGCAGAATATCGCGGCTATCCGTCACACCTTTGCCGTGATCGAGTTCAGCCCCCAGGGCGAGATTCTCGACGCCAACGAACCCTTTCTGGCTGTCATGGGCTATCGCCTGGATGAACTGCGCGGCAAGCACCACCGCCTGTTCTGTACCCAGGAGCAGGTCGCCAGCACGGCGTATGCCCAGTTCTGGCGGCGTCTGGCCGATGGTGAAAGCTTCAGTGACCGCTACATGCGGATTGCCAAGGGTGGCCGCGAGATCTGGCTGGAGGCCAGCTACCTGCCGGTGCGTAATGCTCAGGGGCAAGTCGTCAAAGTGATCAAGCTGGCGGCCGACATCACTGCGCGCATGCATGCTGAGCATCAGCACGAGAGTTACCTGAATGCGATCAACCGTTCGACGGCGGTTATCGAGTTCAACCTGGCTGGTGAGGTGCAGTACGCCAATGACAATTTTCTCAGTGTCATGGGCTACCGACTGGAGGACATTCGCGGCAAGCACCACCGTCAGTTCTGTAGCCATGAAGATGCCAGCAGCGATGAATACCGGCAGTTCTGGCAGCGCCTGAACTGCGGTGAGTACATTGCCGACCGCTTCAAACGGATCACCAAGAGTGGTCAGGTGATCTGGCTGCGAGCCACCTACAACCCGCTCTACGACGCCAGTGGTCGTTTGTACGGCGTGGTCAAGTTTGCCAACGACATTACCCATCAGGTGCATCACCGCGAGGCCGAATCCGCTGCCGCGCGGCTGGCCTTTGATATCGCCCGGGAAACCGATGAAAGCGCGATCAAGGGAACGGCAACCGTCGATGAGACGGTGCAGGTGGTGCGCGGGATTGCCGATGAGCTGGGCAGGGTGTCGAGCAATATCGGTGCCCTGAGTGCGCAGTCCGAGCGCATCAGCAGCATCGTTCAGGTGATCCGCGGGATTGCCGAACAGACCAACCTGCTGGCGCTCAACGCCGCCATCGAAGCGGCGCGTGCCGGTGAACAGGGCCGTGGCTTTGCCGTGGTGGCCGACGAGGTACGCAACCTGGCCGCACGTACCAGCCAGGCCACGGTGGAAATCAATGAAGTGGTGCGTCTGAACCACGACCTCGCCACGCAGGCTGTGAGCGGTATGGACGGCAGCAAGCAGCGCGCTGAGAAGGGCGTGCTGCTGGCCAACAGAGCGGGGGAGGTGATGCTGGAAATCCGCGATGAAGCGCAGCGCGTGGTGGACGCTATCGGTCAGTTCACCGAGGCCATGCAGGACTGAGGCATGCCCGACCGCTGGCGGTCGGGCGCCTGTGTTCAGCAGTTTTGCGGCGCAGGCTGCTGCTGAGTAATGCAGTGGATATTGCCGCCGCCCAGCAGGATCTCCCGGCCCGGCACCATCACCACGCGGTGTTGCGGGAACAGGCGTTGCAGAATTGCTTCGGCTTGCGCGTCTTTCGGGTCGTCAAATTTGGGCGCGATGATGCCGCCGTTGACGATCAGGAAGTTGACGTAGGAACCGGCCAGGCGGATCGACGGGGCGCGCTCCTGGGTGCCGGCCACTAGGTCGACGCCCGCACATTCTTCGTCGGTGGCATGCAGCGGGCCGGGAATCGGCATCTTGTGCACGATCAACTGGCGGCCTTTGGCATCGCGCACGCTTTCCAGCACGCGCATGGCGGCCTGGCAGCGCGGGTAGTTGGGGTCAGTGGCATCGTCGGTCCAGGCCAGCAGCACTTCACCGGGGCGCACGTAGCAGCAGAAGTTGTCGACGTGGCCGTCGGTTTCGTCGTTGAACAGGCCGTCTGGCAGCCAGATCACCGTATCGATGGCTAGGTGATCGGCCAGGTACTGCTCGATCTGCTCGCGGTTCAGGTGCGGGTTGCGGTTGGGGTTGAGCAGGCATTCCTCGGTGGTGATCAGGGTGCCTTCGCCGTCGACATGAATCGAGCCGCCTTCGAGGATCAATTCATCGGTGCGATAGCGCGCGCAGCCTTCGATCTGCAGAATCTTGCGCGCCACCTGATCATCACGCACCCAGTTGGCGTACAGGCCGCCATTCAGTCCACCCCAGGCGTTGAACGCCCAGTCCACACCGCGCACTTCGCCGCTGTTGTTGGTGACGAAGGTCGGCCCGGTGTCGCGTACCCAGGCGTCGTCGGTGGTGATTTCCACCACACGGATATTGTTGTGGGCCAGGCGCTCACTGGCGTTTTCATACTGGCCGGCGGAGACGCATACAGTCACCGGTTCGAACTCGGCAATCGCCCTGGCCACGGCGGTGAAGGCGGCTTGCGCCGGCTTGCCGCCCAGACGCCAGTTGTCCGGGCGCTCCGGCCAGACCATCCAAGTCTGGCTGTGGCTTTCCCACTCGGCAGGCATGCGGAAACCATCGGCGCGTGGGGTGCTGTTCAGGGCTGTCATAGGTTCACCAAGGTACTGAGCGATTAAGTGGGCGGACGATGCAGGCATGGGCTGCTAATGGTGCTTGCGGGCCGAGCTACGGTCATCTGACACGAGCAGGGCGCTGTCGCGATAGCATCGCATGCGGATTCGCCGCAGTGGATAGGCTATTTATATCCGATAAAAATCGGCCTTTAAAGCAGAATAGTCTTTCTATTAGGCTTTTTAATCGACTAATATCGAATAAAAATCTGCTATTACCTGTGTTTGTGTGTAAGCGCCAAGGGTTGTGAGCCTTCGGGTTCAGCGCTTCACCCCTTGCTGCGTGATGCTGTAAGCGAGTAACGATATGCGAGCCCCTAACTTCAAGCTGCAGTGCGCGCACTGCCTAATCCCGTGCCAGTCAGTGGTGACAATATGATCGAGGTAACCGAGGTTTCCATTGCCGAGTTGCGTGCTGCGCTCGAAGCCGGCCAGACCACGGCGGTTGAGCTGGTGCAGGCGTATTACGCACGCATCGACGCTTATGACGCAGCCGACACGCCGACTCACCTCAACGCCGTGGTGGTGCGTAATCCCGATGCGCTCAAGGAGGCCCAGGCCGCCGATGCCCGTCGCGCCCGTGGCGAGTCACTCGGGCCGCTGGACGGCATCCCCTACACCGCCAAGGACAGTTACCTGGTCAAGGGCCTCACTGCCGCGTCCGGTAGCCCGGCGTTCAAGGATCTGGTTGCTTATCGCGATGCCTTTACCGTCGAGCGGCTGCGCGCCGCCGGGGCCATTTGCCTGGGTAAAACCAATATGCCGCCCATGGCTAACGGTGGCATGCAGCGTGGTGTTTATGGCCGCGCGGAAAGTCCGTACAACGCCGACTACCTCACCGCACCGTTCGCTTCTGGCTCATCCAACGGTGCCGGCACCGCCACTGCCGCCAGCTTTGCGGCGTTTGGTCTGGCCGAAGAAACCTGGTCCAGCGGTCGGGGTCCTGCGTCGAATAATGGTTTGTGCGCCTACACGCCGTCGCGCGGGGTGATTTCGGTGCGCGGCAACTGGCCGCTGACGCCAACCATGGACGTGGTGGTGCCTTACGCGCGGACCATGAATGATCTGCTTGAAGTGCTCGACATCGTGGTCGCCGACGACCCGGATACCCGTGGCGATCTCTGGCGTCTGCAGCCTTGGGTGCCGATCCCGAAAGCCTCCGACGTGCGTCCAGCGGCCTATGCCGATCTGGCCGCCAAGGCCGATGCCCTGGCCGGCAAACGTTTTGGCGTGCCGCGTATGTTTATCAACAAGGATGACGCCGCCGGCACCAGCGAAAACCCAGGCATTGGCGGGCCGACCGGCCAACGCATCCACACCCGTGCGTCGGTGATCGACCTGTGGGAAGACGCGCGCAAGGCGCTGGAAGCTGCTGGCGCCGAAGTGATCGAAGTCGACTTCCCGCTGGTGTCCAACTGCGAAGGCGACCGCCCCGGCGCGCCGACCGTGTACAGCCGTGGCATCGTCACCCCGGAGTTCCTGCATGACGAGCTGTGGGAGCTGAGCGGCTGGGCCTTTGACGACTTTCTGCGCGCCAACGGTGATCCCAAGCTGAACAGGCTGGCGGATGTCGACGGCCCGCAGATTTTCCCTCACGACCCCGGCACTCTGCCTAACCGTGAGGGCGACCTGGCCGCCGGCATGGACGAATACGTCAATATGGCCAAGCGCGGCCTGAAAAACTGGGATCAGATCGAGACCCTGGCCGACGGCCTGCGCGGTCTGGAGCACACCCGCAAGATCGATCTGGAAGACTGGATGGACAGCCTCGGCCTCGACGCCGTGCTGTTCCCCACAGTGGCTGACGTTGGCCCGGCGGATGCCGATATCAATCCGCTTTCGGCTGACATCGCCTGGAGCAACGGGGTGTGGGTGGCCAACGGCAACCTGGCCATTCGTCACCTCGGTGTGCCCACGGTCACGGTGCCCATGGGGGTGATGGCGGATATCGGCATGCCGGTGGGGCTGACCTTTGCCGGTCGCGCCTACGATGATTCGGCATTGCTGCGCTTTGCCGCTGCATTCGAATCCACCGGTTCGAAACGCCTGGTGCCGCCGCGTACGCCGCCGTTGTCGCGCGGCTAAAACAGCAACGGGATTGGCGCACACCGCGTCAATCCCGTTAGTTTGTGCTCAGTTCTGGATAAGGTTCAGGCGCTGTGGCGCTTGTGCAGTTCGAACTGCTCGTGGCCATCGTCCCAGCCGGCTTCCCAGGCGGCGATCAGTACGTCGGCGGCCAGGGTGCGGGGGATATTGGTTTGCCCAGTCAGGCCGGCCATGTAGCCCTGCTGGTAAGCCTTGTTGAGGCTTTCCAGGCTCCAGTGCTGGTCATCTTCCTTGGTGAAGTCGGCGCAGGCCATAGCGGCAGCTCGCAGTAGATTTACCCCTGCAATGCTAGCTGCATCGCCTGGCCAGGGCTGCGCCGCTGATCCCGCTTTTGCCACCACTGGCGGGTTATGTGATGCAGTTGGCGAAACGCCAGCTTGCCCGCAGGGTGCACTGTGCGCACCGATATTTGCCCATCTAAGGCTAAGGCGCACCCTACGCAAGCAGGCCGCCGCTACACGGCCAGGGCCAGAATGCTGGCCTGATAGGCTGCGGCAAAACTGTCGAAATCACCTTCCTCGTGTGCTTCCAGCTCTGCCTGCTCCTGTAGCGACTGGGCGGCGCTGGCCTCGAAGGCTGCTTGCTGCTCGGCGCTCAGTGGTTGGCTGCGGAAGTATTCGGCGTGCTGCTTGCTCTGGCGCAGGGCGAACTCGGTAAAGCTCAGGCCTTGCTGCAGCTGTGCCAGCACCTGGGCCGAAGGTGTCAGGCTGGGGTCGGCGACCTTGGCCTGTTGCGCCTGCAAGGCCTGGCGATGGGCTTCACCGCCCTGGCTTTGGTCGAGCAGCTCAGCCAGCGGCAGGATCTGTTCCAGCAGCTCGCTGGCCCAGGCTTGCAGCACCACCGGCTGGCCATTGCGTTGCAGTTGCAGGCCCGGCCGGCGACCTTCCTTGACCACGGCCAGGAAGTTGTCGGTGCAGGCATGGCATTCGCCGCTTTCCAGCAGCGGGCTGTCGGCCAGTGCGCAGAACAGCAGGAAGGCGTCGAGGAAGCGCGATTCGGTAAGGTCGATGCCCAGCGGCAGGAATGGGTTGATGTCCAGGCAGCGCACTTCAACGTACTGCACGCCACGGGCCATCAGTGCCTGAATCGGCCGTTCGCCGCTGTAGGTCACACGTTTTGGGCGGATGTTCGAGTAGTACTCGTTCTCGATCTGCAGGATGTTGGTGTTCAGTTGCAGCCACTCGCCATCCTTCTTCGCGCCAATGTCCACATAGGGCGGGTAGGGCGTGCCAACCGCCTGGCGCAGGCTGTCGGTGTAGCTGGTCAGGTCGTTGTAGCAGGGTGTCAGGCCGGACTGGGCGCTGCTCTGATAGCCCAGATCACTCATGCGCAGGCTGGTGGCGTAGGGCAGGTAGAGGGTTTCTGCGTCCAGTTCCTGCAACTGATGCGGGCGGCCGCGCATAAAGCCCTTGTGCAGCGCCGGCGAGGCACCGAACAGGTACATCAGCAGCCAGCTGTAGCGGCGGAAGTTGCGGATCAGCGCGATATAGCGCGCCGACTGGTAATCGCGTGCGCTGCGGGTATCGCCTTCGGCCTGCTGCTGCAGTTGCCACAGGGCTTCTGGCAGGGAGAAGTTGTAGTGGATGCCGGCGATGCACTGCATGGTCTTGCCGTAACGCAGGGCCAGGCCCTTGCGGTAGACGTACTTGAGTTCACCGATATGCGAGCTGCCGTAACGGGCGATCGGGATCGTCTCTTCGTCCGGCAGGGCGCAGGGCATCGATGGGCTCCACAGGTATTCGCCGTCCAGCTTGCTGTAGGCGAAGCGGTGGATCCGCTCCAGGTCGGCCAGGGTTGCGGCCGGGTCAGCCTCGGCCGGGGTGATAAATTCCAGCAGCGATTCGGAGTAGTCGGTGGTGATCTGCGCGTGGGTCAGCGCCGAGCCGAGTGCGGCCGGGTGCGGGGTCAGGGCCAGTTGGCCGTTGCCGTCCACGCGCAGGCATTCGCGTTCGATACCGTGAAGGCATTGGGAAAGCAGGGAGAGGTTGGCGCGCTCGCCAAGCTGGGCCAGGCGGCGGGTTAACAGGTCGCTCAAGATTGCATTCCTTCACGCATCGGTCGCCTCAATATGGGGACGACTGCCGTGCTCTACAAGGGGGCGAGAAAACCGGCTTCAATCGGGCGCGGTTGATAGCGCTTTATAACCCGGCGCGGGTGAAGAAGGTTATAGCTGGGCGCTGTGCTTTTGCGTCAGGGCGACGCGGCAGGGCGGGCACGTTGCCCACGGACATAGGGCTTATGTCCGTGGGCGTTGGCTTATTTCTTCAGTTGTTTGGCATTGGCAAACAGCGCCGCCATGCCGCCGCTGGCCGGTGCGGGCTTGTCCTGGCTGGAATGGCGTTCGCTGCGCGGCGCATTACCGGCGGGTTTGCCGCCACGGGATTGGCCGCCACGCGGGCCTTCGATTTTCTCGCCGGGGGTGTCGCCCATGCGCATCGACAGGGCAATGCGGTTGCGTGGGATGTCGACTTCCATCACCTTGACCTTGACCACGTCGCCGGCTTTGACCGCTTCGTGTGGGTCCTTGATGAACTTCTCCGACAGCGCCGAGATATGCACCAGGCCGTCCTGGTGCACGCCGATATCGACGAAGGCGCCGAAGTTGGTCACGTTGGTCACCACGCCTTCGAGCATCATCCCCAGTTTGAGGTCGCTGAGGGTTTCCACGCCTTCCTGGAACTCGGCCGTCTTGAATTCCGGGCGCGGGTCGCGGCCGGGTTTTTCCAGCTCGCTCAGGATATCGCCAATGGTCACCAGACCGAATTTCTCGTCGGTGAACTGCTTCGGGTCGAGGCGCTTGAGGAAGGCCGAGTCACCGATCAGCGAACGGATATCGCGGCCGGTGTCGGCAGCAATACGTTGCACCAGCGGGTAGGTTTCCGGGTGCACGGCGGAGGCGTCCAGCGGGTTGCTGCCGTTCATCACACGCAGGAAGCCGGCGGCCTGTTCGAAGGTCTTGTCGCCCAGGCGCGGCACCTTGAGCAGGTCGGCGCGGCTGTTGAACGCACCATTGGCGTCGCGGAAAGCGACGATATTCTGCGCCAGGGTCGCGTTCAGCCCGGAGATGCGCGCCAGCAGCGCGGCGGAAGCGGTGTTCACGTCGACGCCGACGGCGTTTACGCAGTCTTCCACCACCGCATCCAGCGAACGCGCCAGCTTGAGCTGCGACACGTCGTGCTGGTACTGGCCGACACCGATGGATTTCGGGTCGATCTTCACCAGTTCAGCCAACGGGTCTTGCAGGCGGCGGGCGATGGACACCGCGCCGCGCAGCGACACGTCCATATCGGGGAATTCCTTGGCGGCCAGCTCGGAAGCCGAGTACACCGAGGCACCGGCTTCACTGACCATGACCTTGGTCAGGTTCAGGCCCGGCAGCTTCTTGATCAGGTCGGCAGCCAGTTTATCGGTCTCGCGGCTGGCGGTGCCGTTGCCGATGGAGATCAGGTCGACACTGTGTTTGGCACAGAGTTTGGCGAGGATCGCCAGGGTGCCGTCCCAGTCGTTGCGCGGCGCGTGTGGGTAGACGGTGGCGGTTTCCAGCACCTTGCCGGTGGCATCGACCACGGCCACCTTGCAGCCGGTGCGCAAGCCCGGGTCGAGTGCCAGGGTGGCGCGTGGGCCGGCCGGGGCGGCCAGCAGCAGGTCGTGCAGGTTGCGCGCAAACACGTTAATTGCTTCGTCTTCTGCTGTTTCGCGCAGTTCGCCGAACAGGTCGGTTTCCAGGTGGGTGTAGAGTTTGACCTTCCAGGTCCAGCGCACCACTTCACCCAGCCATTTATCGGCGGCGCGGCCACGGGCGCTAATGCCGAAGCGCTCGCCGATCATGCTTTCGCACGGGTGCATCGTGCCCGGCAGCTCGTCGCCTACTTTCAGGCTGGCGCTGAGAATGCCCTCATTACGGCCACGGAAAATCGCCAATGCGCGGTGCGACGGGGCGCCCTTGAGCTTCTCGTCGTGCTCGAAGTAATCGCGGAACTTGGCCCCTTCGTTCTCTTTGCCGGCGACGACGCGGGCGCTGAGGGTGGCGTTGTCTTTGAGGAAGCTGCGCAGGCTGGCCAGCAGGTTGGCGTCCTCGGCGAAGCGCTCCATGAGGATGTACTTGGCGCCCTCGAGCACGGCCTTGACGTCGGCAAAGCCCTTGTCGGCATCGATAAAACGCTCGGCTTCGCTTTCCGGCGTCAGTGTCGGGTCGTTAAACAGTGCGTCGGCCAGTTCGCCGAGGCCGGCTTCCAGGGCAATCTGGCCCTTGGTGCGGCGCTTCTGCTTGAACGGCAGGTAGAGGTCTTCCAGGCGCGTCTTGGTGTCGGCCAGGTTGATTTCGCGGCTCAGCTCGGGGGTCAGTTTGCCCTGTTCCTCGATGCTGGCGAGGATGCTGGCGCGGCGCTCGTCCAGTTCGCGCAGGTAGCGCAGGCGCTCTTCCAGGGTGCGCAGCTGGGTGTCGTCGAGGCTGCCGGTGACCTCTTTGCGGTAGCGCGCGATAAACGGCACGGTAGAGCCTTCGTCGAGCAGCGCCACGGCGGCGGCGACCTGTTGCGGGCGTACGCCCAGTTCTTCGGCGATGCGGTTGTTGATGCTGAGCATAGGAAAAGCTACCCACACGGAAACGAAAAACCGGCCACGCAGAGTACGGGCCAGGCACGAAAGCCGCGCATTATAAACACTGCCCGGCAATGCACCGGGAACCCGTCCGGGAAAAATCTGCTAACAATGGCTTACCCGTCGGCCATGGCTCCTGAGCCATAATGCCGGCTATTGCACACTGCCAGCGCGTCCGCGCCCGGCGGATGCCTGGACAAGGAGCCCTGAATGAGCAGCACTGCACTTCCCGTTGAAGGCGAGAAAATCCTTATCGTCGATGACGACGCGCGCCTGCGTCGCCTGCTCGAACGCTTTTTCGACGAGCAGGGCTACCGCGTGCGTGCGGTGGAAAACGTCGAGCAGATGGATCGCCTGCTGGCTCGCGAGCTGTTCAACCTGGTGGTGCTCGACCTGATGCTGCCGGGTGAGGACGGCCTGTCCGCCTGCCGCCGCCTGCGCGAGGCGAACAATCAGGTGCCGATCATCATGCTCACCGCCAAGGGTGACGAAGCCAGCCGTATTCAGGGCCTGGAACTGGGCGCAGACGATTACCTGGCCAAGCCGTTCAACCCGCGCGAGCTGCTGGCGCGGATCAAGGCCGTGCTGCGCCGTCAGGCGCCGGTCGTGCCGGGCGCGCCGGGTAGCGAAGATGAAAGCGTGAGTTTCGGCGACTATGAATTGTCTCTGGCGACCCGCGAGCTGAAGAAAGGTGAGGAAGTGCACATGCTCACCACCGGCGAGTTCGCCGTGCTCAAGGCGCTGGTGCAGCACGCCCGTGAGCCGCTGACCCGCGACAAGCTGATGAACCTGGCCCGTGGCCGCGAGTGGGACGCCCTGGAGCGCTCCATCGACGTGCAGATTTCCCGTCTGCGTCGGCTGATTGAGCCGGATCCGTCGAAACCGCGCTATATCCAGACGGTCTGGGGCGTGGGCTATGTGTTTGTGCCGGACGGCAATAAGTGATTCGTAGGTTGGCGCTGAGCGCAGCGAAGCCCAACGGTCTGTTCGCGAACCCTGCGTTGGGCTTCGTCGCTGCGCGCCTCAACCCAACCTACATCGAGTTGTGATGAAAACCCCTCTCTGGTTCCCGCAAAGTTTTTTCGCCCGCACGCTGTGGCTGGTGCTGATCGTGGTGCTGTTCTCCAAGGCGCTGACCCTGGTTTATCTGATGATGAACGAGGACGTGCTGGTGGATCGGCAATACAGCCACGGCGCGGCGCTGACCCTGCGTGCTTACTGGGCGGCGGACCCGGAAGACCGCGCCACCATCGCCGAGGCCGCCGGGCTGACCCGTGTGCCACATGAGCAGGTACCGGCCACCGAGCAGCACTGGCCTTACAGCGAGATTTTCGAGCGGCAGATGCGCACCGAGCTGGGCCCGGACACTGAGGTGCGGGTGCGCGCCAAGAGCCCGCCGGCGCTCTGGGTGCATGCGCCGAGCCTGGGCAGCGACTGGCTCAGGGTGCCGCTGTACCCGCACCCGCTGCGTGGTCAGCGGATCTGGAGCGTGCTCGGCTGGTTCCTTGCCATCGGCCTGTTGTCGACGGCGGCGGCGTGGATTTTCGTGCGTCAGCTCAATGCGCCGCTGAAACGCCTGGTGTTCGCTGCGCGGCAACTCGGCAAGGGCCGCAGCGTGCGGCTGCCGGTCGGCGATACGCCGAGCGAAATGACCGAGGTGTACCGCGCCTTCAACCAGATGGCCGAGGATGTTGAGCAGGCTGCCCGTGAGCGTGAGCTGATGCTGGCTGGGGTGTCGCATGACCTGCGTACGCCGCTGACCCGCCTGCGCCTGTCCATGGAGTTCCTCAATACCGATTCGGAGCTGACCGAGGATATGGTCCGCGATATCGAGGACATGGATGCCATTCTCGACCAGTTCCTCGCCTTTATCCGCGATGGCCGTGACGAGCCGCTGGAGCAGCTCGACCTGCTGGAGCTGATCCGCGAGGTGGTGGCGCCCTACAACCAGAAGCAGGAAATGGTGCGCCTGTGCCTGGAGCCCGTGCCGGCCTTCCCCCTGCGCCGGGTGTCGCTCAAGCGCCTGCTGGTCAACCTGATCGAAAACGCCCTGCGCTACGGCTGCAATGCCGTCGAGGTGGCGGTTTCCCTGTCGGGTGACCACAGCGCGCCGTACGTGGTGCTCAGCGTGCTGGATCGCGGTACGGGTATTGATCCGGCCGAGCTGGGCAGCATCTTCAACCCGTTTATTCGCGGTGACCGTGCTCGCGGCGGGCAGGGCGCTGGCCTGGGCCTGGCCATCGTCAAGCGCATCGCTGCGCTGCATGGCGGCAGTGTCGAGTTGCGCAACCGCTCCGGCGGCGGCCTGGAAGCCCGGGTATGCCTGCCACTGGGCCTGCTGTTGCCGCGCGACGCCGTCTAGGGGCGCTGGCATACTGTCATCGTTGCGCTGAACTATGCTCTATCAGCGCCATGACATGAGGTCAGCATGCCTACCGTTCCAGCCCGCCTTTCTGCATGGACTTGGTTGCTGCCGCTGCCACTGCTCCATATTGCCACCTGGTTTTCCCTGGCGACCCAATTCACTGACGGGGCGGCGCTCTGGTACCTGCCATTTGCTCTGGCCCTGGTGTTGGTGCTCTGGTGGGGGCCGCGGGTGTTGCTGGCGGTGTACCTCAATGCGCTGCTTTGTATGCCGCTTTGGGGCCTGGACTGGCGCTTGGCGCCGCTCTATGCCATCCCGGAAACCCTCGGGGTAACCCTGGCCTGGCTGCTGTTACGGTTGCGTCCGTTCGACCCGGCCCTGCCTGATCTTGGCCACCTGCTGCGCCTGATGCTGCTGGGCGTGTTGCTGCCGGCCGTCCCCATGGCGATTGGCGTGCAGGGCAACCTCTGGCTGACCGGGCATATTCCGCTTTCGATGCTGCCGTCCGGCAGCATGACGCTGTGGCTGGCTGATAGCCTGACCGCGCTGGCATTGGCCATTCCGCTGCTGGTGTACCTCACGCCTTGGCTGCGGGGGCATGGTTGGTTGCGTGGCCAGGCGCTTGTCGGCAGCGAGCAATTACCGCCAGTGTTGCGGCAATTACCGCCCTGGCCGCTATTGCTGATGCTGTTGCTGGGCATGCCCTGGCTGCTTGGTGTGCTGCCGCTGACCCTAAACCTGCCGCTGCTGGGTGTGATGATGCTGGGCCTGGCGTTGGTCTGGGGCTTTGCCGGCGGCGTGTGCGGGGCCATATTGAGTGTGTTGATGGTGTTGATCCTGCCGCTGTTGCGCGGCCTGGGCGATACCGAGGCATGGCTCGACCCGCAGCGCCTGGAGCTGCACTTCAGCGTGCTGCTGTTCATGATCGCCACCTTGCTGGTGGGACGCAGCCTCAGTGACTTGCGCCAGGCCCTGGCGCGCAGTGCGCAGATGCAGCAACAACTGGCACTGGCCAATCTGGCACTGGAAGCCAGCCCGCTGGGGGTGATCATCGCCGATGCGCGTCAGCCCTCCTTGCCGCTGATCTACTGCAACCCGGCCTTTGAGCAGATCACCGGCTACAGCCGTGCGGAAACCCTGGGCAATAACTGGAATTTTCTGCTCCGCGATGACCAGCAGCAACAGGCGTTCAGCCGTTTGCAGCAGGCAGTGCGCGAGGGCGTGGCCTGTGATGTGGTGTTGCGCAGTTACCGCAAGGATGGTCAACAGTTCTGGAACGAACTGACTCTGGCGCCGATGCGCGACGAGCAGGGCATCAGCCACTTTGTCGCACTGCAAAGCGATGTGACCGCCCGCGAACAGTTGGCCAGTCAGGTGCGCCTGCAGAGCGATGAGTTGCTCAAGCAGAGTTACTTGTTCAGCCAGACCGAGCACATTGCCAACCTCGGTGGTTGGGTGCTGAACATGCCGCAGCAGACCATGGACTGGAGCGCCGGCTGCTTCCGGATCTACGAGCTGGACCCGAAAAACGGTACGCCCGACCTCAACGAAGCACTGAGTTACCTGGATGCCGGCGGCCGTGTGCTGGCCGAGCAGACCCTGCAGCAACTGGTGTCGGGTCAGGAGCAGTTCGATTTCGAGGTGCGCCTGCTTACCGCCAAGGGCAAGACGCGCTGGTTGCGCATCCGGGGTATCAGCGAGCGCGATGGCAGTGAACTGGTGCGGGTGTATGGCGCGCTGCAGGATGTCAGTGCGCGCAAGTATGCCGAGCAGCAGCTACGCGAGCGCGACGAGCGGCTGCGGCTGTTCTTTGAGGCACCACTGATTGGCATGGCCCTGACCAGTCCGACTTTTGCCTGGGAAGAGGTCAACCACAAATTCTGCAGCATCCTCGATTGCAGTCGCGAGCAACTGTTGGCCAGCAGTTGGGAGAGCCTGTCGCTGGACGAAGATCTGCTGGTCGAACAGCCGCTGCTGGATCAGGTGCTCAGCGGTGAGCGTGAAGGCTTCGAACTGGAGAAGCGTTTTCGCCGCGCCGACGGCAGCCTGGTGCATACCCGCGTCAGCCTGCGCGCCGTGCGCCACAGCACCGGGCGGGTGCGCATGTTCCTGTTGCTGGTGGAAGACATCAGCGAGCGCCTGCAGGCCGAAGCGCGCTACCGCACCATCGTCGAGAACGCGCCGGAAGCAATCATGCTGTTTGACCTGCACGGCACGTTGGTCGAGTGCAACGACAATGCCCTGCGGCTGCTGCGCTATAGCCGTGAGGAAATTGCCAGCAAGCGCGTGTTTGACCTGAGCCCAAGCAAGCAGGCCGATGGCCAACTGACGGCCGATCTGGGCCGGCTTTACCTGCAGCGCGCGATGGCGGGTGAGGCGCCGGTCTTCGAATGGCTGCACCGGGACAGCGCTGGTCGGCAGATTCCCTGTGAGGTCCGTCTGGTGCGCATGCCGGGCGAACCGGTGCTGATTCGCGGCAGCGTCACCGATATTTCCGAGCGGCAGCGCTATCAGCGTGAGATCGAGCGGCTGGCCTTCAGTGACGAACTTACCGGGCTGCCCAACCGGCGCCTGCTGCTCGACCGCCTGCAGCATGCCATGGACCGTGAGCTGCGCGAGAATACCCTGGGCGCTTTACTGTTTATCGACCTGGATCACTTCAAGACAGTCAACGACAGCCTGGGGCACCAGGTTGGTGATGGCCTGCTGCGCGAAGTCACGGCACGGCTGGCCAGCGGCCTGCGCGCCGAAGACACCCTGGCGCGGATGGGCGGTGACGAATTTGTGGTACTGCTCGAAGGGCTCGACAGCAACCCGCAACTGGCCGCTGAGTCCGCCGCGATCACGGCAGAGAAACTGCTGAAAAGCCTGGTTGGCACCTGCTGGATCGACGGCCATGAGCTGTCCATTAGCGCCAGTATCGGCATCGCCCTGCATCCGTTTGGCAGCCAGCGGGCCTCGGATGTGCTGAAGCAGGCAGACACTGCGATGTACCGGGCCAAACAGGGCGGACGCAATGCGCTGCATTTCTTCGCCCCGGAGATGCAGGCGGCTATCGACCAGCGCCTGCAACTACAAAGCGAGTTGCGCCAGGCCGTACAGCGCAACCAGTTGTACCTGGTGTTCCAGCCGCAGTTGGCCCTGAGTACCGAGCGAGTGGCCGGCGCCGAGGTGTTGCTGCGTTGGGTGCACCCGGAGCGTGGCGAGATCATGCCGGCGGACTTTATCCCGTTGGCCGAAGAAACCGGGCTGATCGAGGAACTGGGTGGCTGGGTGCTGGAGCAGGCCTGTGCAACGCTTGCGCGCTGGCTACCGCAGTGGCCGCAGCTGGTTCTGGCGGTCAATCTCAGCCCACGCGAATTGCGCCAGCGCAGCTGCGTGACGCGGGTCCGCGAGTGCCTGCAGCGTCATCAGGTTCCGGCCACGGCGCTGGAGTTGGAGATTACCGAGGGCGTGCTGCTGGAAGATGTTGAGCAGTGCATCAGCAATATGCAGGCGCTCAAGGCGCTCGGCGTGCGTTTCGCCATCGACGACTTCGGCACCGGCTACTCCTCACTGACCTATCTAAAGCGTCTGCCGCTGGATCGGTTGAAGATCGATCGCAGCTTTACCTGGGACATGGACGGTGAAGACGGCAGCGGCCTGATGCTGGTGCAGACCATTCTGGTGATCGCTCGCAATCTGGGTCTGGAATGCGTGGCCGAAGGTATCGAAAGCCAGTGGCAACTCGATTGCCTGCGCCAGCATGGCTGCTCGCTGGGGCAGGGCTATCACTTCAGTCGGCCGTTGAAGGAAGCGGATTTCCAGGCCTGGTTGCAGCAGCATCAGGCGCCACCACCACTTTTTTGAGGCTCAGCCCTTACCCTTGGTGCGCGTCAGGTGGGGGCCGCCGTTCTTCTCGATGTACTGGATGATCATCCCGGCAACGTCCTTGCCGGTGGTGGTTTCAATGCCTTCCAGGCCCGGCGATGAGTTCACTTCCATCACCAGCGGGCCGTGATTGGAGCGCAGGATATCCACCCCGGCCACGCTCAGCCCCATGACCTTGGCCGCGCGGATGGCGGTCATGCGTTCTTCCGGGGTGATCTTGATCAGGCTGGCGCTGCCACCACGGTGCAGGTTGGAGCGAAATTCGCCGGGCCTGGCCTGACGCTTCATCGCTGCAATCACCTTGTCGCCGACCACGAAGCAGCGGATGTCCGCGCCGCCGGCTTCCTTGATGTATTCCTGCACCATGATGTCCTGCTTGAGGCCCATAAAGGCTTCGATCACCGACTCGGCGGCAGTGGCGGTTTCGCACAGCACCACGCCGATGCCCTGGGTGCCTTCCAGCACCTTGATCACCAGCGGTGCGCCGTTGACCATCTGGATCAGGTCGGCAATGTCATCCGGCGAGTGGGCAAAACCGGTGACTGGCAGGCCGACGCCGCGGCGCGACAGCAGTTGCAGCGAGCGCAGCTTGTCCCGCGAGCGGGCGATGGCCACCGATTCGTTGAGTGGAAACACGCCCATCATTTCGAACTGACGCAGTACGGCGCAGCCGTAGAAGGTCACTGAGGCACCGATGCGCGGAATCACCGCATCGAAGCCTTCCAGCGGTTTACCGCGGTAATGGATCTGCGGCTTGTGGCTGGCGATGTTCATGTAGGCGCGCAGGGTATCGATCACCACCATCTCATGGCCGCGCAACTGCCCGGCTTCAACCAGGCGGCGGGTGGAATACAGGCGCGGGTTGCGCGACAGCACGGCGATCTTCATTGGGCACCAGAAGGGTCAGCAAGGGTGGGTTTGTTCTGTACGTAGCTCAGGGCCGGGTTGACCAGCAGTTGTCCGGCAATCAGCGCCTTGGAGCCGAGCAGCACGCGGTAGCGCATGGTCTTGCGGCAGGTCAGGGTGAACTCCACCGGCCATTCGCGCTCACCCAGGGTCAGGGTGGTGCGGATGACGTAGCGCGACTGACTCTGGCCGTTGGAACTTTTGATGGTCTTTACCGATACCAGTTGCGCCTCGCAGCGATGCCGGCGTTGTACCAGGGTGCCGAGGTGCGCGGTGAAGCGTACCCAGGGCTGGCCATCGCGGTCGAACGGCTGGATATCGCTGGCGTGCAGGCTGGATGTGCTGGCCCCGGTATCGATCTTGGCGCGCAGGCCGACCATGCCCAGTTCCGGCAGGTTGATCCATTCGCGCAGGCCGATGACGCCAAGTTGGTCAAAAGTCTTCAAAGGGCAGTTCCAGGCTATTTGCGGGCATTCTAGTTGGCACGTGTGACAACTGCATCAGGCAAAATGTCCGCCTGCACAGTGTGATCAGCGAGGGCTGGATGAGCGAGAAACAAGACGACAAGGTGCGCCTGGACAAATGGCTGTGGGCCGCGCGCTTCTATAAAACTCGCGCCCTGGCCAAGGCCGCCATCGAAGGCGGCAAGGTGCATCACCGCGGCGAGCGCTGCAAACCGGGCAAGGAGCCCAAGGTGGGTGACGTCTATGTAATCCGCACCGGCTTTGAGGAACGCAGTGTGGTGGTGCAGGCGTTGTCCGTGGTGCGGCGTGGCGCGCCAGAAGCACAGGCGTTGTATGCCGAAACCGCCGAGAGCATCGTGCGCCGCGAGCAGGCCGCCGCCCAGCGCAAGGCCGGAGCATTGGGGCTGCAGACCGAGGGTCGGCCAAGCAAGAAGCAGCGCCGGCAGATTCACGATTTCAACGAGCGACAGGATGGCGGCCTGCGCCATCCCTGGGCTGACGAAGAGGACTAGCGCCCGCTGATCACACTCAGGCGGCCCAGCAGGGGCAGCTTGGCCAGGCTTTGCAGCAGTGGCTGGGTGACATACTCCAGCCACTCGCTGGCTTTGTAGGCAAACGGCGTAAAGCAGCCCCAGGCCAGGGCCAGTATTGCCAGGAACACGCCGCCGACCAGCGCATCCGAGCCCCAGTGTGCGCCGGCTACCAGGCGCGGCAGCATAAAGATCACGGCCATCGTCCAGACCAGCAACAAACGCCAGTTGCGCGCAAAGAAGCTCATAAACATCGCCCAGATCAACAGCACCGAGGCGTGATCGCCGGGGAAGCTGCGGGTAGCGCTGTCCTTCATGTCCCAGCGTTCTTCCCAGGTTGGGAACAGCTCAGTCAGCCGCGCGGCGCCTTCCACCACCAAGGATGCGCTCGGACGCTGCCAGCCCATCAGCTTGACCAGTTCGGCAAAGCCGACGCGAAACAGCAGCATCACGAACAGCGCGGCGAGAAAGGCGTAGAGCGCTTTACGTACCTGAGCGGCGCTAAACACCAGGTTGGCCTTGAGCATCACCGCCAGCATCAGCACGCCAACCCCCATGTCGACCGGGCGCATGCTGCCGATGGCCCAAACCTGTGCCCACAGGCCGGCGCCGTGCACGGGCTCGTTGAGCAGGGCAAACAGTTGCAGATCGAACTGGTCCCACAGCATGCGGCTCGGTGCCCACAGCCAGCTGGCGAGCAGCAGCAGGGCGACGACATGGCAGGCAAGCAGCGGGCGCAGGCGCCATTGGTCGTTAATAAAGGAAGGGCTCATGCAGTGGCATCCTTGTCATCTGTAAGGGATTAAGGCGGCGGGCATGCTAGGGATTCAGTCCTTGAATTGCAAAGATTCGCGCGGCCTTTTGTCGACAACTGTGACCCGGGTTGGTATCGATAGCTTCTGCCCGCAGGGCTGATAGATAAGAGGCGCTTGGTCGGTTGGGCGTTTGCGCCTAAAATCGCGGGCCGAAACACATTCAGTGAAATTGGCATGTCTGATTTTTCCCAACGCTTCTTGTTCGATGACAGCGATATTCGCGGCGAGCTGGTCGGCCTGACCGACAGTTACGGCCACGTACTGGCCAAACATGACTACCCGCAGCCGGTCGCCCAGTTGCTCGGTGAACTGCTGGCGGCCGCCTCGCTGCTGATCGGCACCCTGAAATTCGACGGCCTGCTGATCCTCCAGGCGCGCTCCTCCGGTGCCGTCCCGCTGCTGATGGTCGAATGCTCCAGCGACGGCGAGTTGCGTGGCATTGCCCGCTACCATGCCGAGCAGATCGCCGCCGATGCCAACCTGCGCGAGCTGATGCCCGATGGTGTACTGGCCATGACCGTCGACCCGAAAGCCGGGCAGCGTTACCAGGGCATCGTTGATCTGGAAGGCGACACCCTGGCCGATTGCCTGACCAATTACTTCGCCACCTCCGAGCAGTTGCCTACGCGCTTCTGGCTCAACGCCGATGGCCAGCGTGCGCGCGGCCTGCTGCTGCAGCAGTTGCCGGCCGACCGTCTGAAGGAAGCTGATGAGCGTGAAGCCAGCTGGCAGCACGCCATGGCTCTGGCCGACACGCTGAAGGCCGAGGAACTGCTCGGGCTGGACAACGAGACTCTGTTGCACCGCCTGTATCACCAGGAAGCGCTGCGCCTGTTCGACCCGCGCGCTCTGCAATTTCGTTGCAGCTGCTCGCGTGAGCGCTCCAGCCGCGCGCTGATCAGCCTCGGTCAGGCCGATGCCGAGGCGCTGGTGCAGGAGCATGGCGGCAGCGTGGAAATCGACTGCCAGTTCTGCAACGAGCGCTACCTGTTCGATGCCGCCGATGTGCTGCAACTGTTTATCGACGGTAGTACCGATGCGCCGTCAGACACGCGCCACTAGGGCGCGCAGCTCTAAAACGAGGCGCGGAGAACTGATCAGAGGCTGCACCCGCAGCTAAATTTTTCTGGCATAATCCGCGCACTTTTTCGCTGTAGTAGTGCTCCACTTTCTACTACAAAACGTTCGGAAGACTCGGCCACGTGGCCGACGGGGATCCACATGACGCAAGCCAACAACGCCGTGTACACCGACATCAGCGCCGCCCAACTGGTCGAAGAAGCCCTTCGTCGCGGTGAAGGCGAGCTGGCCGCCAATGGCTCGCTGGTCGTACGTACAGGCCATCGCACGGGTCGTTCTCCGGCTGACCGCTTCATCGTGCAAGAGCCGAGCACCGAGGCGAAAATCGCCTGGGGCGCAATCAACCGTCCGTTCCCGGCTGACAAGTTCGACGCCCTGTGGGACCGCGTGCAGGCGTTCTCCGATGCCCAGGACAGCTTCGTTTCCTACGTTCATGTAGGTTCTGCCGACGCACACTACCTGCCGGTCAAGATGACCACCGCCACCGCCTGGCAGAACCTGTTCGGCCGTTGCCTGTTCATCAACCCGGAGCAGTACAACCCGGCTGGCAAGGACGAGTGGCAGATCCTCAACGTTGCCAACTTCGAGTGCGTACCTGAGCGTGACGGCACCAACTCCGATGGCTGCGTGATCCTCAACTTCGCCGCCAAGAAAGTCCTGATCGCCGGCATGCGTTACGCCGGTGAAATGAAAAAAGCCATGTTCAGCGTGCAGAACTTCCTGCTGCCGGACGCCGACGTGCTGCCGATGCACTGCGCCGCCAACATCGGTGAAGAGGGCGACGTGACCCTGTTCTTCGGTCTGTCCGGCACCGGCAAGACCACCCTGTCCGCTGACCCAAGCCGCTACCTGATCGGCGACGACGAGCACGGCTGGGGTGTGGGCGTGGTGTTCAACATCGAAGGCGGTTGCTATGCCAAGTGCATCGACCTGTCCGAGAAGAACGAGCCGGTGATCTGGAAAGCCATCCAGTTCGGCGCCGTACTGGAAAACGTCGTCCTCGACGAAAACCGCGTCCCGAACTACGCCGACGACAGCCTGACCCAGAACAGCCGTGCGGCCTATCCGCTGGAGCTGGTCGAGAAGCGCAGCGAGAAGAACCTCGGCGGCGAGCCGAACGCGGTGATCTTCCTGACCTGCGACCTGACTGGCGTACTGCCGCCGGTGTCGATCCTCAACGAAGAGCAAGCGGCTTATCACTTCCTCTCCGGTTACACCGCGCTGGTCGGTTCTACCGAAATGGGCAGCGGCGGCGGCATCAAGTCGACCTTCTCCACCTGCTTCGGCGCACCGTTCTTCCCGCGTCCGGCTGGCGAGTACGCTGAGCTGCTGATCAAGCGTATCCGTGGTTTCAACTCCAAAGTCTATCTGGTCAACACCGGCTGGACCGGCGGTGGCTACGGCGTGGGCAAGCGCTTCAACATCCCGACCACCCGTGGCGTGATCGCAGCGATCCAGAGCGGCGCGCTGATCGGTGCCGAAACTGAGCTGCTGCCGATCATCAACCTGAGCGTGCCGAAGTCGGTACCGGGCGTTGAAACCAACCTGCTCAACCCGCGCAACACCTGGGAAGACAAGAACGCCTACGACGAAGCGGCGAAAGGCCTGGCTGGTCTGTTCATCGACAACTTCAAGAAGTTCGATGTGTCCGACGCCATCCGCAACGCCGGCCCGCAACTCTAAGTTGTAAGCGCTGTACTGAAAAAACCGCCGAGATCGGCGGTTTTTTTATGCATGGGAAATTGCAGCGATAGCCTGTGGGAGGCGCTTTAGCGGCGAGTTCTCGTCAATGAAGGCGTTGTTGCGGCTAAAGCCCCTCCTGCGGTGCTCTGCATGTGCGATAAGCAACGGAAAAGCCGCCCGGAGGCGGCTTTGGGTGCGTATCTGCTAACAGATCAGGCACATTTGCGAGTGTTGCGCGTTGCATTGTTGCTCAGGTGGCCGCTCTGCACGGCCTGGCTGTTGCTATGTGGTTGTCTCGGGCCACAGCGCTAACGGGGTTGGCAACTCAGGCGATTTCCGGGGCCGTTGTCTGCAACTGTCGACTTCAGCATGACTGGCTACTGCCAGATAGGTGTCGATATGTCGCGGGTGAGCACTGGCGCTTTCGAGTTGTATGGCGGCGTTAGGTCTATGGTTTGGCATCACTCACGGCGAACCTGAGTTGTCCCGCCAGACTGCGCATCGGCCTGTTGCTGCGTCAGCTACTCCGGTTCTTCCGGGGTCTATGCGGCGCGGCCATCGGGCCTGGGTGGTGAGCGATCTAGTGGAAAACCGGCAAGCTGCCGCTGAACCCAGATACCTGCATACTCATCTCCTCTTTCACTTGCATGGTTTGAATGTACGCCAGAGTGGCCGATGCTGTTAGTTGGATTGGCAATAGCGGCGCGGCCTGTAGGAATCAATCATTGTTTGCCGCCAGTGCGGTCAATGGAGTGACAGCCATGAGTACCCTGGAACGTGTATTTGGCTTCAAGCAATTGCGCCCCGGTCAGGAGCGCGTGGTGACGGCTGTACTCGCTGGCCGTTCGGCGGCGGCGATTTTCCCCACCGGGTCGGGCAAGTCCCTGTGCTACCAGCTGCCGGCGCTGCATCTGCCGCACCTGACCCTGGTGGTCTCGCCCTTGCTGGCGCTGATGCAGGACCAGCTGGCGTTTCTGCATAGCCGTGGCATCAGCGCTGCGAGTATCGATTCGGCGCAAAGCCGCGAGGAGGCCAGCGCGGTAATGGCGCGGGCGAAATCCGGCGAGCTGAAGATTCTGATGATCTCGGTCGAACGGCTGAAAAACGAGCGCTTTCGCAACTTTATCGCCCAGGTGCCGATCTCTCTGCTGGTGATCGACGAGGCGCACTGTATTTCCGAGTGGGGGCACAACTTCCGCCCGGATTACCTCAAGCTGCCGGACTACCAGCGCCAGTTCGGCATCCCGCAGGTGCTGTTGCTCACCGCCACGGCCACGCCGCCGGTGATTGCCGATATGCAGCAGAAGTTCGCCATCGCCGCCGAGGATGTGGTCACTACCGGTTTCTATCGCGCCAACCTCAACCTGCTGGTGGAGCCCGTCAGCGGCGCCGACAAGCAGCGCCGTCTGGAGCAGTGGTTGGGCGCCAAGGCCGGGCAGCCGAGCATCGTTTACGTGACCCAGCAGAAAACCGCCGAGCAAGTGGCTGCGCACCTGAGCCAGCGCGGAATTGCCGCCAGCGCCTACCACGCCGGCATGGCCTCTGATGCGCGGGAGGCGATTCAACGGCAGTTTATGGCCGGACAGATCAACTGCATCGTTGCCACTATCGCCTTCGGCATGGGCATCGACAAGGCGGATATCCGCAATGTGCTGCACTTCGACCTGCCGAAATCCATCGAGAATTACAGCCAGGAAATCGGCCGTGCCGGCCGCGATGGCCAGCCCTCCGACTGCTTGGTGCTGGCCAATCGCGACAGCCTCAACGTGCTGGAAAACTTCGTGTACGGCGATACGCCGGAGCTGGACGGCATCCGTTGTGTGCTCGACGAACTGCTGAATAGCAGCCAGAACGGCGAATGGGAGCTGATGCTTAACCAGCTCTCCGAGCAGAGCAATATTCGTCAGCTGCCGTTGAAGACCCTGCTGGTGCAATTGGAGTTGCGCGGGATCATCGCCCCGCGTTACGCCTATTTCGCCGAATATCGCTTCAAATACTTGGTGGAACCTGAAGCCCTGCTGGAGCAGTTCGAGGGTGAGCGGCGGCAGTTTGTCGAGGCATTGATCAGCACCTCGCAACGCGCGCGAACCTGGTGCACGGTGGATTTCGACCAGCTCTATCAGCAGCACCAGGCCGAGCGGGGCCGGGTGATCAAAGCCCTGGATTATTTCCAGGAAAAGGGCTGGGTCGAGCTGGAAAGCAAGCAGATGGCCGAGGTTTACGCGCTACTTGAGCCAGGCTTTGACCCGGCAGCCTTGAGCGTTGAACTGCACCGCTATTTCAGCCAGCAGGAAGCCAGCGAGATCAGCCGGATTCACGCCATGCTCGCGCTGTTTGCCAGCGAGCAGTGCCTGAGCCAACGCTTGGCCGCCTATTTCGGTGACGCCAACGCGCCGCAGCAGTGTGGGCATTGTTCGGTGTGCTGTGGGCAGGCGGCTCGGCTACCCGAGCCGCCAGCGTTGCCGCCGTTGGCAGAGCTGGATAGGCAGGCGCTCTGTGACGGCTTCGTGCGCAAACATCAGGAGCTCAAGGACGTTGCGCCGAGCCGCGAATGCCTGACGCGCTACCTCTGCGGCATCAGCGTGCCGCTGTTTACCAAGCTCAAAGCGCGTCAGTTCAGCGGCTTTGCCGCGTTGGAGGCTTACCCTTATGCGGCAGTGCGCGAGTGGCTAGGGACGTCGGCAGGGTTGCCTAACGGCTGATTCAAGGGCAGATCATCCGCCCGCCGCCGGTGCATTGATCTTCGTCGTCCACCGCTGCGCTCTGCATGCGTACCGTGGCTTCGGAGGTGACGATAAAGCCGGCGCGGCTGCGGCAGACGTCCGCATAGTTGGTACTGGTACGACGTGACACATCCTGGAAACTGGCGGAAGCCCGGCCTGTATTCTTGCGGTCGACAAATTGCGAGGTCGAGCTGAGTAGCCTGTCGACGATTGGAACGATCAGCCTCATGCAGTACTGCACGCGAATTTTCAGCAGGTTGGCGTCCTGGATCGATACCGGGTTCTGCTGCATCGGGCGGTACATCAGGTTGTCGTTGGGGATCGCGTCATAGGCGTTGCCGTCACCGAGCGGGTCATCCTGTTCTATCGCCCAGGCCCCGAACGCTGCGCTGTCAGGACTGACACGGGTGATCAGCAGGAAGTTGTCGATTTCCTCGGCCGTATGATCCAGACGCTGCTCTTCATCCTGAATCTGGGAAAACATCGGGTACATGCCACGCACCAGGCCACGGCGCATGTCGGCGTACTGGGCGTTATTCATCGCACCGATACGCGCCGCCTGAAAGGTGGCGTAGTTCAGGCCGGTTTTGGTCGAGTAAATAAAGGCAGCCTGCACGGCCCCGAAAATCAGCAGGATCAGCACCGGGATGATGATCAGGAATTCGGTCATTGCTTGTGCAGCTTGCCCGCGCCGTTTCATTTCAAGGCTCCTGCTCGGCGTCGCGGCCGGGTTGCTCCATCACGTCGAGCAGGCGCTTGCCCAGTGCCAGGGCGCGGTCGGCCTGGGGCTGTTGCGGGTTGAGGGTGCTCTGCATCTCGGTAGCGGTGAACAGTGCTTCGCGCAGTTGCAGCTGCAGCAGGTTATGCCAGGCGCGTGCGTGCTGGCGGTCGCGCAGCAGTGCTTCGCGGTAGCTGTTGATCGCGCCCTGAACATCGCCCTGGCGGGCTAGGCTGTTACCAAGCTGGTAACGCACGCCGGCATCGGCCGGCATGGCCTTGGCCAGACGGCGATATTGCTCGCCAGCCTCAACGAAGCGGCCGTTGGCGTAGTCCTGATTGGCGGCATTCTGCAGGGCCAGCAAATCGGATTGCGGCAGGCCGGCGCAGCCTGACAACAGCAGGCTGGCGAGGGCGAGGCTCAGGATGCGCATTTAAGACTGTCTCCGGGTTCTATGTGCAGGCGTTGGCATTCGCCGGCGCTCAGTTCAACCACGCTACGGGCGCGCCAGCAGGCACTGAAGCGCCAGGGGCGCAGGTTATGGCGTATCGCGATAATGCGCTGTTCGGCGTCTAGATAAAGTACGTCGATGGCAAAGCGCATAAAACAGCAGTGTACCGAGTTGCAAGGGCTGATCCACAAACCGTGGGTTGCCGGCAGGCTACGTCGCCCGAGCAGGCCGCGCAGGCGCGTCCAGGGCGTTGCCGCCGACTCCAACTGCAACGGCGTGACTCCGCCAGCCTGGTGGATAAGCTGGCTGTTCACGTCTGGCCCATAAACTTGACCACAATCGGGAAGAGCAGAATCACGAAGGTCAGCGGGAAGATAAACATGATCAGCGGGATGACCAGTTTTACCGGTGCCTGCATGGCGGTTTTCTCGGCCCGTTGGAAGCGTTCTTCGAGGCGCTGCTCAGCCTGGATCTTCAAGGTGGTGCGCAGGCTGCTGCCCATCTTTTCCGCCTGGATCACCGAGCGTACGAAGGTGCTGACATCCTTGAGGTTGACGCGTTGTTCCAGGCGCGTAAGGGCCTCGGCACGCGGCAGACCGGAACGGATGTCGCGCAGGACGATGCGAAACTCATTCTTCATCGCGCCATCCGGGCCTTTATCCACGGCCTGCTGCAAGGCGCCAAGAAAGTTCAGGCCGGCGTCCACGCACATGGTCAGGTATTCGAGAAATACCGGCAGGTTGCGGATGATGTCACGGTCGCGGCGCTTGTGTGTGTCGCTGATCCACATCATCGGCAGCGCCGCACCCATGACCAGCATAACCAGCAGCACTGGCCAGATGATGCCGCTCTTGCCAGTGGCCATGGGCAGCGCGGCGGCGAGTGGGAAGAGGATCGCCAGGGTGATGCACAGGGCGAGAAAGTCCTCGGCAGTCAGCACATAGAGTGCACCGGTCTTCTGCAGCTTCAGGTCGAGCTTGTCCATCTGCTGGGGCGGCACGTTGCTGCAGAAGAAATGGCTGATCAGGCGTACCAGCGGCCAGATAGGGCGCACCCAACTGGGTACCGGATCCATATAGGCGCGGTTTTCCTCGGGCACCAGCGTCAGCAGCCAGATAAACAACAGCAGTGAGCAGCTGACGGCAATCCCCAGGCCGGCGCTGCTGAGTAGGGCGAGTAGTTCAGTCATGCGTCAATCCGGGTAATGCGTCTGATGGACATAAAGCCGAGCACTTCCATCACCACCATCACGGTCAGCACCATCAGGCCGTTGCGGGTGGTGTAGAGCTGGCTCATGGCCTCCGGCTCAATGGCGCTGAGGATGCCGGCGAGAAACACCGGCAGCAGCGCCATAAAGGTGCCCTGGGCGCGGCCCTGGGCGGTCAGGCTGTCGATCTTGCCTTCCATGATGCGTTTGCGGCGCAGCATGGCCGCCATGCCATTGATGGTTTCCACCAGGTTGCCACCGACCTCACGGCTGATACGGATCGCCGAGCTGGCCATGATGAAGGAGGGCAGCGGGATGCGTTTCTCCAGCTTAAGCAGGGCATCTTCCAGGGTGACCCCGAGGCGGATGTTCTTGATCAGCAGGCCGAACTCCTGCGACAGCGGAGCCGGCGACTGCTGCACCACGTTCTCCAGCGCCATATTCAGGCTGGCCCCCGATTGCAGGCTGCTGGAAAGCAGCATAAAGGCATCGGGCAACTGCTCTTCGAACTTCTGCAAGCGCGCCTTGGTCATCTGTTTAAGGATCAGCCGTGGCACGAATACCGCCACTATCGCGCCGGCGATGGTCAGCACGAGGATCTGGAACAGCACATGCAAGAACAGCGGGATCAGCACCAGCAGCATCAGGTTGAGGATGAACAGCTGGCGGCCGTTAGCGAAGATGAACATATCGGCCATCTCAATCTCGGCATTGCGCGAGAACTGCTTGCGATAGAAACCGAAAAAGTCCGAAACGCGGTCGGCCAACAGCACGGCGGCAATCCCCACCGCCGCGCCAAGGGCCGCGATACAGCCGATCAGGAGCAGGTCGCTCATGAGTCCATCCTTGGGCGGAAGATGTCCAGGTTGACCGGAATGCCGCGTTTGGCCAGGGCCTCGTAGAACTCCGGTACCTGACCCGTGGCGTGGAACTGGCCTTTGACCCGGCCGTTCTCGTCGAAACCGTTCTGCTGGAAGCGGAAGATTTCGTTGAGCTGGATGGTGGCCTGCTCCATGCCGGTGATTTCACTGATGCTGGTGATGCGCCGTGAACCGTCGCCGAAACGGGTTTGCTGCACGATCAGTTGTACCGCCGAAGCGATCTGCTCACGGATCGCCTGTACCGGCAGGTCCATACCGGCCATCAGCACCATCACCTCCAGACGGCGCAGCATGTCGCGTGGGCTGTTGGCGTGGCCGGTGGTCAGCGAGCCGTCGTGACCGGTGTTCATCGCCTGCAGCATGTCCAGTGCTTCGCCACCACGGCACTCGCCGACCACGATGCGGTCGGGGCGCATCCGCAGGCAGTTGCGCACCAGGTCGCGGATGGTCACATGGCCTTTGCCTTCCATGTTCGCCGGGCGCGCTTCCAGCGCTACCACGTGGGGTTGCACCAGCTTCAGTTCGGCGGCGTCTTCCACCGTTACCACGCGCTCTTCAACCGGGATAAAGTTGGAGAGGATGTTCAGCAGTGTGGTTTTGCCTGAGCCGGTACCACCACTCACCACGATATTCAGACGTTGCTCTACCGCCGTACGCAGAAACTCGACCATTTGCGGGTTGATGGTGCCGAAGCCGATCAGATCGTCGGTGGTCAGCTTTTTTTCCGAGAATTTACGAATGGTCAGGCACGGCCCACGCAACGCCAGTGGCGGGATGATGGCGTTGACCCGCGAGCCATCCTTGAGGCGCGCGTCGACCATCGGTGAGCTTTCGTCGATGCGCCGGCCCAGCGGCGAGATGATCCGCTCAATGGTCGAGAGCACTGCGGCGTTGGAGCTGAAGTTGATCGGTGTTTTCTCCAGCCGGCCGGCGCGCTCGACGTAGATGTCGTTGTGCGCGTTGACCATGATTTCGCTGACGGTTTTGTCGGCGATCAGGTCCTCCAGCGGGCCAAGGCCGATGGCTTCATCCAGTACGATCTTGCGCAGTGTTTCGGTATTCAGGGCTGGTAGGCGACCACCGACCTGCTGGAGGATTTCATCGATCAACCCGGACAGGGTGCTGCGTACCTGCTCGTGGTCCATGCTGTCGAGGTTCATCCGGCGCAGGTCGAGGGCACGGAACAGCTCGCCCTGAATGAACTGCGCCCACTCCATATAAGCCTGATCGTGGCCTTGCTTCTCGGCCGGAGCCTCCAAGTCTTCCAGCTCCGGTACCAGCGGTGCCAGGCTGTCGGCTTCGTCGTTCTGCTGAGTGTTCAGGGCGCGCACACGCACCAGATAGCCGCCGATGGCAATTGCATCTTCGGGGGTCAGTGGGCCATGGCGCGACACCGGACGTTCGTTGACCAGCACCTCGTAGCCACGGCTGACGTCTTCGACAAACAGTCCGGCCAGGGAGTGTTCGATGCGAGCATGCACCGGTGCGATCTTCCAGCCGCGCAGGCGGATCAGCCCGCCGCGCGCCTTGCCCAGCTCACAGTAGGCGCTGGTGCAGGTGAGCTTTTCCAGCGGTTTGCCGTCGCGATAAGTGACTTCAATCTCGAACATGTTGGCCTCAGTCGATCAGCTCAATGGCACCGGCTTTTTCCTGGTAGCGCTTGAGCAGTTCGTCATTACGCTGCAGCTCCTGGGCGTTGATCGAGTCCGGGGCGGCGGTCATCAGGCGCGGGGTGATAAAGATCACCAGTTCGGTGCGTTTGTCCGTGCCGGAGTCGCTGCCGAACAGGCGGCCGATCCAGGGCATCTCACGTAGCAGCGGGATACCCTGATTAGCGTAGGCGTTTTCCGTGGTAATCAGGCCAGACAGCACCAGGGTTTCGCCCAGGCGCAGTTGCACGTCGTTCTCGGTGCGGCGGGTCTTGAAGGCCGGGTAGCCGCTGACCTGGTTAGCCATGTCCACCTGGCTGATTTCGGCGGAAACCTTGGTGGAAATCTGCTCGTTGCCGTAGACCTTGGGCTCGATATTGAGCATCACCCCGTAGTCCTTGTACTCCACCGAAGGACCGCTGATGCTGCTGGTAACCACCGGTGTTTGCCCGCCGACAGTCAGTTGTGCCTTGCCGCCGCTGCGTGCGGACAGCCGTGGGGAGGCCAGGGTCAGTGCCGCGCCGTCCTTTTCCAGCAGGTTGATACGCGAGGTGATTTCGGTGGCTATACCCCAGTAGCCCACAGTACCCAGCGCGAATTTCTCCGAATTGGCAGCCAGTCCCGAGACTGCCAGGCCGGTGGTTTTGTCGACAGCGGGAGGCAGGCTATTGATGGGGCTAAGCGTAGAGTTGGTCGAGGGGAACTGGCCACGGAAGTATTTGTTATTACGCTGGTCAGAGGCGAGCGACCAACTTGGGCCATTGATCTGGTCATCCCAGATAATGCCCAGGCTTTCGGTGTAGTCCTTGGAGAACTCGGTCACGCGCACATCGAAATAAACCATCGGCGCGTCGTATTCGGAGGTCGGCTGGGCCAGCACCATGACGTCCGGGTAGCTCTGCTTGACCACCTCGATGCGCGTCATGTCTACCGCGTCGAGGCTGCCGTCGATGACGATCTGCCGGCCGACGGCCTTGATGCTGATGCCGGGGATATTGCCGAGCATGGCTTGTACCTCGCTCAGCACTTCGAGGGCGTCGGACTTGCTGGCCGCGCCTTGCTGCTCCTCGGCGAGGACAATCACGTTGTCGCCATAAGGCTTGGCTGCGTCCTTGATCTGCACCAGTTGCGTGGCACTGACCCGTCCTTCGATCACCACCTGGCGGCCTACCGTACGCAGGCGTGCACCGGGAATGCTGCTCAGCAAGGCGCGCAGTTCCGGCAACTGGCGATAGCCGTTCGCTTTGGCCACCACCACGCTCATCTGCTCGCGGCTGCCATCCTCGAACCAGATCAGCATGGTGGTTTCGCCATCCTGCTGGGCAGTGAGAACGATTTCCTCGTTTTTCAGCAGAGTGGCGCTGATCAGCTCGACATTGCCCACTGCCACGCGCTCGACCCCCGGCGCCTTGAGCACCCGTACATCGCCATCGTAGAGCAGCAGTGCGGTGGGAAGTACGTTGGCCTGAGCGGCAAAGCTCAGGCACAGGGTTGCCAGCATTCCTACTAAAAATCGCATCGTGTCCCGCCCTGATCTGTACGAATTTGTCTTGTTATGGTTTTGTCCGCCCCTTATCCGGCTGGAAGAGGGGCAGCGGGGAAGTGCTTATTCCAGCCGCAGTGTCTGGATGGGCAGCACACCCTGTTTGCCGGTACCGCCGGGGATAAACTGGATCATCCGCGTGGTATCGCGGCGAGTCGCGCTGACGGGTGTATCCCTTGGGGTTTCCACGCCGATGCTGACGCCACGAGCCAGCACGTTGCCGTTGTTGTCCACCACTTTGCCGTCGACCACCTTGCCGATGGCTTTGCCGGACGCATCGTAGACGGTGTCTCCACGTACTGTACCGAGTACCTTGCCGGATGCATCGCGCACCACTTGCTGGGCATCCTGGCGCAGCCCGACGTCGGCATCGGCCTTGAGGTTGCCGGCCAGGTCGTAAACCTTGCCGTCGCGCACGGTGCCGACCTTGCGACCCTGGCTATCGATCACGTCGTTGCCGACAATACTGCCGAGCACATTGCCGTTGGCGTCACGCGCCACCAGTACTGCGTCGGCCATTGGCTTGCCATCGCTGTCGAGTACGGCCTGTTCGGCTTTGCCCAGTACCTTGCCGTCACTGCCGATGGCCACGCCGTCCTTGACCGTACCGAGCACCTTGCCGTTGGCATCAATCAGTTGGCCGTCCTTGACGGTACCGAGTACCTTGCCGTTGGCATCCCGGACGATTTCCCCCGGTGCACCAATCACCTTGCCGCTGGCATCGACCAGTTTGCCGTCAACCAGTTTGCCGCTGACATCACTGCTGGCGCCTGCAACGCTTGAGCTGCTCATGTCGATCACTCGGCCGTTGGCATCCAGAGCGACATTCTGTTCAACCCGGCCCAGTTCCTTACCATCGAGGCCGACGGCTTTGCCGTCCTGGTAAGCACCGATGACATTGCCCTGGGCGTCGACTACCTTGCCGTCGACTACCTTGCCGATAACGTTGCCATCAGCATCACGTACCACGGTGGCGCGTTCGCTCATGCGCAGTAACGGGTCGTCGGTAGCCAGGCCGCGAACGATACGGCCCATGACTTTGCCATCGAGGCCGATGGCCTGGCCGTCGATAATCTGGCCGATGATGCGGCCCCGCTCATCCACCACGTTGTTACCGACGATGCGGCCGAGCAACTTGCCGTCGGCACCCAGCACCACGTCGACGGTTTCTGCCGGTAGTGGGTCGAGCAGGCTGGAAACGGTGACCTGACCCAACTCGGCAGCGCTGCTGTCTTTCGGGTGGCGCAGCACGGCGACCAGTTCGCCGGCTTTTTCCGCCAGCTCCACACGAGCGACCTGTGCCGGGGTGAGCATCAGCGACAGAGTAGAGAAGTTCATGTTGAAGCCGTCAGGTGTGCTGCGGTCGTGGTAGTTCTCGTACTTGCGACCTTTGGCGTCTTCGCGGCCGGCAGCGAGCACCTCGACATCTTGCAGAACGTTGATCACTACTTCGTCGGAGTAATTGGTTTGCTCCTGCAGGCCGATATCGGTGGCCGAAAAAGTGCCGAGTAGGTCGATGCGGTCGCCAGGGCGCAACATGCCATCGAAGGAGTTGATCTTGCTGACTTTGACGGTCTTGACCCGCTTGCCCAGCGCGACGTTTTCCGAGAAGCGCGACACGCCGTCCTGTTCCACCGAGTCCCAGCTCAGGGGGCGGCCTTTCTGCAGGTCGCGAATGGTCAGGCGGTTTTCCAACTGTGCCCAATCATCGGCCAGCACGGCATTGGAGGGCAGGTAGTCGCGTGGAACGTCCATGATTGCCACGTTTTCCGGGGTCAGCGGCTGGGCCTTGGCGATGTCGGTCTTGGGGACGATCACCGATACCTTTACCTCGTTGGCCGGCTGATAGGCCGCACGGTACTGCGATTCCTTGGCTTTCAGGTACAGCCAGCCGAGCAGTGCGGCGAGCACTCCGCAGGCGATGGCGATGATCAGTAGTTTTTTTCCCGAAACGGATGACATGTTGCTCCCCAATCCCATGAATGCCCCATTTGGGGTTTCAGTTTATTATTCGCTGCCTCAATGCCGCGTCTTGTTGTTTCAGCCGTCTATTGCTGCCAGCGGCCTTACTTGCTTAACGTCCATTTGCTGGTAACGGGGTCGTAGGTCACGGTGGTTTTGCCTTTGCAGTCCTGGCTGTCGTCGACCCCATTGACGAACCCGCCCACGCCTTGTTGCCCGCCGTTACTCAGGCGCAAGGACGGGTCGTTGAACTTGCTCTCCGGAACGCCACTGAGAATGTCGCCATTGTTGAGCGTGTCGCTCCAGCCCCCGGGCATCACCAGACATGGCGAATAGTTTTTCCAGTTGCTGTTTGGCATGAGGACAAACTCCACGCTTACCAGCTCCTCGTCTTCGTTGCCCACTTCATTGGTGAATGTGGACGGGGCGGTAAGCGTGCTCTTGAGCGAGTAGAGGCGACCGTTCAATTCATAGCTGGAGGTCTGCGGTACGCCGTTGTCATCCAGTGTCACGATGCGGCGCATCGGCGCAGCGGTAAATCCTGTGGGTTGCGGGTCGAGCAGTTTGCGGTCGTTGGCGGAATAGAACTTGTTCTTGTACAGGTAGGCGAAGCCGTAGACCTTGCCGCCGGCGGTGAGCGCCATCAGTGGCAACTCGTTGCCATTTTCGTCGACCCACTGGCGGTTGCTTGTGGCGCCGCCATAGATGATGTTGCCGGCCCCGTCGACGAATACGCAGTCGCCGCTATCGGTGCGTCGGCACCAGGCGAGGATATTGCCGTTGTCGTCAACCAGCATGTCGCCGTCCATGCGTCCGAGCAGATCACCGTTCTGGTCGTAGACCCATTCGATGGAGGGAAGCTGTGCGTCGACGTCCGGCAGTTCGGTATCACCTGGCGCTGGGGTTTCGCCGTCGTCGTAGTCGCCTTCTTCGGAGTCGTTCTCGTTGAAGCGCACCTTGGTGTTGTTATAGCGCTGCACCTTGTTCATTTCGCTGGACTGGGTGCGGTAGTTGTTGTGCACATTGTCGAACAGCTGCGTGACATCAGTAGTCGCAGCCAGCAGCGCCACGCCAGTGACACCGAGTACCACCATGTACTCGGTCATGGATTGGCCCAGCTGGCGCAGGCGACTCATCAGCGATCCATCCGGTTGAGCAGGATTTGCGTGCGGCCGTCGGCGCGTATCAGGCCGACGGTCATCAACTCGCGACCCTTGGCGAAATTGAGGACGATGGCGTTGTCCTGGTTGCTGCGGCCCTCCAGGGCCCAGCCCTGGCTGAGCAGTTCGGCTTCGTACCAGGCACGGGTGTTGTCCAGGTCGTCTTCGCCCAGCAGCATGACCATGCGGCCCTTGCGAATATCGTCATCGCTGCGCATGTCGCTGATCACCTGCGCCCCTAGCGGCACCGGCATGCCAGTCCCCAATGCCTGTTTGCCGGCGTCACTGGCCGGGGGGTTGGTCAGCAGCATACGACCGTAGCTGAAGCGATCATTCTGGGCGCGTACCTGCAGCATCATCATGCAGTGCTTGTTGATGTGCAGAATCTGCTCCCAGCCATTGAACTCGGTGAAGTCCACCTCTTGCCACTTCCCGGTGTAGAAGGTCTTGACCTGTTCCACGGTGGCAGGCACGCGGAAACTGCGTCCGGCCATGGGCGAGTGGTTCCACTGCACATTGCCGCCCAGTGAGCTGACCAGCATGCCGTCCATCCGCGGGAAATCGTCATAGTCACAATCGGCCTGGGCGTTGGCGCAGGCCAGCAGCAGGCTGCCGCATAGAAGTCGGGAAAGTCTGTTCATTTGAAGTAGCAGAAGCCGGTGGTGGCGTTGCAGGTAACCTCGCTGTCGGGCATCGGGTCGGTGTTTACCGGGGCGAAGTTGACGTCATTGAACGAGGGCTCGAACAGGCCGATCAGGCCTTTGAGCACACCCCAGACCGGGTTGTCCTCGACCATGGTGCCGAGTACAAAGTCATCGGTCTTTTCATGGAAGTGCCCTTCACTCTGCGCAACCCAGCCATCGGCCAACACTGCCGATTTGGCCCTGACGTTGAGCTGGTTGGCGAACTGGTCACCGAATAGCGGGTTGCCGCCAAGCTGACCGCCAGCCATCGGTACAGGGATATTGATGGCGGTCCGGTAGAAGTTCTGGGTCGGATGAGCGATCTGCAGCAGGTCGCCGTCGCCGCCGCCGAAACTGAGGATGCTGACCACCTTGGCCACTCCGCCCATGACATCGTTGTAAGTGTCGATGATGGTGTAGGCCAGCCCAGGCGTAGCGGTTTTGGCCAGGCTGGCATTGTTCGCCGCACTGCCAGCGCTGGCCATGGTCTGGCCGCTGTGGGTCCAGCGCCAAAGCCGGTTGTTGGCCGTTGGCTGGTCGATGTCGCTGGCGGCCAAGGCCCGGCTGGTAGCCTCGAATGGCAGCAGGCGTTGTTCGGCGCTGTTGCGGATATCGGCATCCGAGCGGATCGCCAGATAGCCATTGGTGGTGTCGATCTGGCTTGGCAGGTCTTCTTTTTCCTGGCCGTATGGGCTGTACCAGACGGTACGTTCCCAGGCGGTGTAACGCGCCAGTTCCTGGGCCTTGTAGGACATGTCGGCCAACTTGGCCACCACGGGCACCAGAACAAACAGCAGCAACAGACAACCGGCGGTCATCACCACAAATTCGGCCATTGCCTGCCCACGGCAGCGCCAGTGCAGGTTCATGGCAATGCTCCCGTGACACCGTCCTGGGCTTTATCCAGCACTTCGTCGGTGATCTTTTCCAGCACCGGTTTGGCGACCGGTTTGATCATCGGTGGCAGTTTGTCCATCAGCCGGTCTCGGCCCGGCTCGATCACAAACTGACGGGCCAGGTCGAACAGAAAACCAGCCACGTTCGCCGGAGTGACATTGAGAATCTCGGTCAGGTCGATCTTGCCGGATGCAATAAATTGCATGACCTGACTCGGCTCGCGCAGGCGTGCATCCCAGAACGGGCTGTACTGGTTGGGCGACTCGCTACGGCCCGGCGGTGGGGCGAAATAGGTTTCCGCCGAGGAAATGGTCATCATCCGCTCGCCATCGCCCCACAGGAATACCAGCGGGTTGTCATCCACCCCTTCGGTTTGCAGGGCGAAACGCCCCTTGCGATTCAGCACATTGGAGGTGTCGGCGACCGGCCGCAGGTTGAGGCTGTCGGGGTTGTCGCTGGTGCGAATGGACGTCAGCGGTTTGGAGACCGCCACGGTGAACTCCTTGCTGCGTCCGGTTTCGGCATGGTCCTCACCGAGCACGAAGAATGACGGTGAGCCGCTATAACCGGTGTTGACGTCCTCGGCGAGGTTGGTGCCGTAGATCATCATGGGAAAGATGCCCCAGCCGTACGTCACGGCATGTACCGGATGCAGCGCATCTCCATAGGGCCGCGGTTTGCTCGCGAGCAGGCCTTGAGTGGGATTACCCCACTGTGGGCCGAACAGGTATTGGTCACCGACGTTAGTGACCAATTGTTGGGTTGCGCCGCCCAGCGGCAAGCCGAGCCCGAACTGGATGCCGTCATCGAAAATGGTGACGCAGCCGACCAGCGGCAGGCACAGCTCGATCGCCAGATCCAGTTCGAGCTTGAAACCCATCGAACTGTAGTCCAGCGAGCTCCAGCCAAATACCGGCATGGCCTTGCCGGCCCCCGAAGTGCTCAGCGGGTTGTACACGTAGGCGGTGCCGCCGTTGTTGAACACCCCAACCTCGAAGCCGAACCTGAATTTGATATTGATAAAGCCCAGCGGCAGGCGGATTTCCGGCGTGCTGAAGCCGACGGCCGCATCAAAGGTGCGCTCCGACAGCCAGGCATTTCGCTGTTCGTTGATGGTGGCCGCGAAATAGCGTGACGCGTTACCGGTTACGGTCATGTCCTTGGATTTGCTGGTGCCGGTCTTGTTGTGCATCTCCGGGGCCATATTGACCAGCATCGATCCGGGCGTATAACCACCGAGAAAGTCGGCCAACAGATCCTCATCATCTGCTGGCGGAGTGCTGGTGCTTCCGCCACTTGTGCCACCCCCGGTGCCACCGGGTGGCGTGCTGGCGGTGTCATTGGCGCCCCTGATTTTCTCCAGCAGGGTGTCGACCGGCAGGTAGTCGGCAAAATAGGTGAGGATAAAGTTCTGCACCAGCAGCATGGTCGACAGCGGTGCGACCTCCAGGCGATCGCCGGGGCTGCCGGGGGGCCTGTCCATCTGGTGTTGCCTGACTATTTCACCGGGTATTCGCGCCTGCGCCTCGAAGGTGGCAATGGCGAAGGCTTTTTGGAAAAAGCCCATGATCATGTTGAAACTCGATACTACGTCCGGGTAGACCTTCATCACCGGCGTGGCCACGGCGCGTACCCCGTGGCCGAGTATCTGGTACGGCAGGGTGACGACGTTGAGCACGTCGGCAACTGACGGTTTGGGTGGGATCAGCAGGATCGGCACCTGATAGGCCGGAAAGCTGTTGACCCAGCGCGGAATGTTGGCGTAACGCTTGGCCCAGGACATCAACGCCACCACCTGGCCAATCGACAGCTCGTTAGCGACGATGGCGCGGTTGGTGTAGGCGATCAGATTCTGATGGCGGGCGAACAGTTTGGCCTGGGAGTAAGCGGCCGCGTCAGCAGCGTTTTCCAGCTGCACGCGATCACGGGTAAGGATGCCCTGATTGAATAGCAGAATCAGGGCGATCAGGGCGATACCCATAAACAGCAGGCCAAATACCATGGCCTGCCCGCGTTGCCGTTGCCGGTTCATCGCTGCTGTTTCGCAGGTTATGAATTAGCGTGTCGACTCATCCTGCTGGAAGTTGCTTAGAGTATGGTTGGTAGCTGCAGCGCTTTGGGCGGCTTGGCCTCGAGCTTCGGCCGTTGACTGTGCGGTACCGCCGCCCAGTTCGGCGGCCATATCGCCTACCTGATCGCGTACTGTGCTACCGAACAGGTTGTAAACGACGATGGCGGCAATGGCGATCAGGGCGACGATGATGATGTATTCGGTCATGCCTTGGCCTAACTGACGAGCGCGCGATTTGATGGACATGGTGCTTCCTCTGGACTCGGCCGAGTCTTCTTCTTGATAAGTGGTTGGCGTGGCCGCTCATTGGCCTCCAGCGGTGTTCATCCTGCGGCTAGGAAAGTTCCATGCCGTTCATCGCTTTTGTGACATTACCGCGCCAGTACGCACAGCGCCCCCTCTGTTCAGATAGGTAGTTACAAGGTGTTGCAGGCTGTAATGGTGCGGGCTGCCTTGAAAACTCCCGTACAAGCCTCTGGAATCAGGGTTTTGCCAGTTACGGCCGCTTGAGTTGTTGTTATAAATTTTGTGCTGTTTTTTTGACGATTTTGGGGTTTCCGGCATTTTTCGGACGCGAGCAGAGGTGTGGCCTGCCTTGCGGTTGGTCATGTGCTTTGTTATAGATCACAATTCTTGCGTGTGCAGTGGGTAGTGGGTAGTGGGTAGTGATAGTAAGAATGATTCGATAATCGAACAGGTGTGAGGCGCTGTAGTGGGGGGCTGCTGCACGCGCTGTTCAGCTGGATTTGAGGGCAGTGTGATCAAAACTATAATAAAAATGCGGGCACTGGCTCGTTCCATGGTCGGTGGCAGCAAGGGCTTGATTGCGGCCATCTCCGGGCCGTTCTGTCTGTTGTTACTGTTGTTGGCGTGGCCTTGCGTATCTCAGGCGGATGAAGTGATGGCGCAGGCGGCACCTGTGCTGTCCTTGCGTCTCGGCGAGCGGCTGATCGAGTTGGATCGTGTACAACTGGCGGCCTTGCCCCAGCATCGTGTGCAGACCAGTACAGCCTGGACCGATGGCAAGAAGGTCTTCGAAGGGCCGTTGATGCGTGATGTGCTGGCGTTGCTGGGGCTCTCGGCCACGAGCGTGCAAAGCGTCACCTTGCAGGCCTGGAACGATTACGAGGTCGAGGTTAATGCTGCCGACTACTACCAGTGGGATGTCGTGCTGGCTCACAGCATGGACGGTCAGGCTCTGACCCTGCGCGACCGTGGCCCGCTCTGGGTGGTGTACCCACGCGATGATTTTGCGCCATTACAGGACCCGCGTTTCGATCACCGCTGGGTCTGGATGTTGCGTACGATCATCGCCAAGCCCTTGTGATGCATGGAGTCGTGTATGTCGCCGTGCATCTTGTGCATCGAGGATGAGACCACCCTGCTGGCCGATGTTGCTGAGGAACTCACAGCAGCCGGTTACCGGGTGATCAGCGCCACATCGGCGGAGCAGGCGCTGGCATTGCTCGATGCCCAGCATCCTGACCTGATTCTCTGCGATGTGCTGCTGGGCACTGATGATGGTCGTGATGGCTACTTTATTCATCAACATATTCGCCAGCGGCGGCCTGATCTGAAGACCACGCCGTTTATCTTCCTGACGGCTCTGGGACACCGCAGCGCATTGCTGGAGGCCAAGCGCCAGGGCGTGGATGATTACCTGGTCAAGCCCATCGATTACGACATGCTGCTGGCCACCATCAGCTCGCGGCTGGCGCAGGTGGGGCGTTTGCATGACCCTGCTGCGCCCCGGCAGGGCTACTATTTCGAGCGTCTGAGCGAGGTGTTTGCCCAGTTACCTGGCGCTGTGCTGCTGTGTGACCGCGATGGCCAGCTGCTGTACGCCAACCCCCAGGCCGAGCGCCTGGCGTGCGAGGAGCAGATATGGCAGCGCACAGCCCAGGGGCGAGTGCACTGGGCCGGTGTTGTGCCGGCCTCCCTGCAGGCGTTGCAGCAGATGATGCTGAACGTCAGCACCAGTGCTTCCGGTGAGCGGCGCATGCTCGCACTGGAGCGGCACATGGCCGATAGCCCGGTGCTGGTCAGTCTGTTGTGCCTCGAACCTGAACCCGAGCAGAAGCTCCTGGCCTTATTCATCTGTTCGGCTCACAGCCGTGCCTTGCCGGATCTGGATGCCTTGCGTCTGATGTTCTCCCTTACTCCCAGCGAGGCTCGCGTCGCGCTGTTGCTGGCCGAAGGGCGGCGGCGTGATGAAGTGGCGCGCGAGTTGGGGGTTTCCGCCAGTACCGTGGCCTTTCACTTACGCAATCTGTTCCTCAAGACCGGCGTTTCCCGGCAATCGGACCTGGTTGCCCTAGTGTTGGTGGCCGGCTGGTCTCTGCCTGGCCTCTGCGGCCCGGGGGACAGCTCGCAGTGAACCTGGCCCGCCTGCGTTTGAGCAGCGTCGCGCTGGTCGCGGTGATGTTCTTCCTGTCGATGCTGGCCTATACCCTGTACAACCTGTATTCGCTGCAGTCGGCGTTGCGCCAGGATGTCGGTGAGAACATGGTCTGGGCCCTGAGCCAGGGCGTCTACCAGAGCGCTCGTCTGTCCCAGGTGGCCGCTCGGCAACCGCGTACGGCTGCTGATGATGCTGAACAGCAGATGCGTCAGAGCATTCTCACAGCCAACCTGTCGATGCTCGTCGAAGGCCCGCAACGGCGTTTTATGGAGCACAGCGAAGTACTGGCAGATATCAGCCGCGTGCTGGGCATGCTGGAGCAGCCGGTGGTGGACCATATCGGGTTGCAACAGCAGCTGCAGTTGATCGGCAACAAGGTGATGCTGGCCGAGCGCGAAAGCGAAGGGCGCGACCGCGACCGGCACCGGCAATTGGTGATGCAGGTGATCCTGACGGTGCTGGGCATTCTGCTCGCAGGTTCGATTCTCTGCGTACAGTTGTTGCGTAGCCTGAAGCAGGTTCGCGTGGCCAGCGAAGAGATCAGTCGTCAGCACGAACAGGCGCGCACGCTGCTCGATGCGCTGCAGCAGGAGCGTGCGGCGCGACTGCGCTACCGGGACTTCGTCTCACTGATGTCACACCAACTGCGTACCCCGCTGGCGGTGATCGATTCCAGTGCCCAGCGCCTGCTCAGGCAGAACCCAGATCAAGAGATCACCCAGCGCGTGCAACGCATGCGCACCTCGGTCAGCCAATTGAACGAGCTGATCAGCCGGGTGCTGGATGGCGTCCGCCAGGATGATGCAATGGAGAGCAGCACACGTGCCTCCTCATTGGAGCTGCTCGTGCATGATTGGCGCGATGTGTTAGCCGAGGCCATGGCTCGTCTGGATGAGATGCTCAGCGCGCGGCCCGTGCGGGTGGACTGGCGTGAGGCGGGTGAGGGGCCGTTGCCGATCAGTTGCGATCGCCTGTGGTGCGTGGAAATTCTCTGCAACCTGCTGTCCAACGCCGATAAATACAGCCCGCCCGGCAGTCCTATCGAGCTGGCTGTGGAGCTGCGTGAGGAGCACCTGTACTGCAGCGTACGCGATTTTGGCCCCGGCCTGACCGATGACGACCGTGAACGGGTATTCGAACGTTTCTACCGTGCGCAGGGCACACGCAGTATTGCCGGCACCGGTCTGGGCCTGTCGATTGCCCGCGCCCTGGCGCAATGGCATGGCGGCTCGTTAACCGTATGCAATGCTGAGGGTGGTGGAGCGCTATTTACCTTGGTGCTGCCACGCTCCGCTGAGCTCTAGACGCCATTGCCACTGCCGCTCAATTGATTGTGCGGGTGTATGCCGTCTGCCCCTGATTCAGGGTCCATTCCAGCACGTCGCGAGCCAACTGGTCGCCGGCCTGGCCGAAGGCATTGACCACTGCGGGTAACGAGGTGTCGCTGGCTGTCTGGCTGACTTCGAAGCGCCGGCTGGCGAGGATGCGCAGGCTGCCACTCTCGACCAGGCGCGCCTCGAACAGGATACGCGCGGCTGGGCGGCCGTTCTGGTATTCGCTGTGGAAGGCGCGCAGGTCACCGTCCAGTTCGAGGTCGGCCTGCAGGCGGCTGTCATCACTGCTGACGGCTTTGAGCCGGCCGTCGTCGAGGAAGGCGTCGATCAGTCGGTCGCGCAGCAGCAGCGGTGCACGGTCGCTCCAGCGTACGCCCTGGTAGGCACTGATCTGGTCGCCTGGCGGTAGTACGGCAATCCGTGTGCTATCGAGCAACTGGCTGCTGTAGGGCTTGTTCACGCGCAAGGCCCAATTGGCGCTGACGTTGTGGCTGGGCAGGCTGCTGGCCGGCAGGCGGTAGATGCTCAGCACCTGGCTTTTCGGCAAGATCGAGCAGGCGCTCAGGCTGCCGATCAGCAGCAGGGTGGCGAGCAGGCGTAGTCGGCTCATGGCTGGAACTCCTTGATGGTATCGCTGCGCAGCAGGTAGCCGGTCGGGTCTTCTTCCAGGCGGCGGGCGAAGGAGCGCAGGGCGCTGAGGGTTTCGCGCAGTTCGACAATGGTCGGGCCCAGTTCGCCGAGGCCTTGCATGCCGTTGTTGAGGGTACTGTGGTTATCCGCTAACAAGCGTTCGACGCTGTTGCTGCTGCGCTCCAGCGAGGCCATCAGGCGGCTGGCGCTGTCCACCGCTTCACGGCCTGGCCCGCCGAGCAGTTGGTTGGCGTTGCGCATCAGGTCGGCGGCTTCCTGGCTGGCGCTGGTCATCTGTTGCAGGGCTTGGCGCAGCTCGTCGCGCTGTTCGGCGACGCTGGCACTGGTCTGCTCGATGTTGTCCAGGGTGCGTGAAATACGCCCGATGTTTTCTCGAGAAAACAGTAAGTTGGCGCGGTTGAGTAGGCGGGTGACGCTGACCACCAAGTCTTCACCGTTGGACATCAGGCGGGTAAGAGGAGAGGGATCGGCGATGATTTCCGCCCGCTGGTCGTCCTTGCCTACCAATGCCGGGCTTTCCGGGGTGCCGCTGTGCAACTGGATCAATGAGGCACCGGTGATCCCGGTGATCGACAGGCGAGCGCGGGTGTCTTCTTTGATCGGTGTGCTGGCGCTGACGCGGATGTGCGCGCGCACCTTGCGCGGATCGTTCGGGTCGAGGCGCAGGCTGATCACGTCGCCGACCTTGATGCCGCTGTATTGCACCGCGCTGCCGGCCGACAGACCACTGACCGCTTCGTTGAAGATCACGTCAAAGTCGTGGGTTTCCTGGTCCGAGCTGGCTTTGCTCAGCCACAGGGCAAAGCCCAGGGCTGCGCTGACCATCAGCACGGTGAACAGGCCAATCAATACGTGGTGGGCACGCGGTTCCATCAGTGGCTCCCTGGCGCGCCGTTGGCGGCCTGTTCGGCTGCGCGTCCGCGCGGGCCGTGAAAATACTCGTGAATCCAAGGGTTTTCGGTGGCTGCCACTACGTCCAGGCGGTCAGCCACCAGCACGCGTTTTTCCGCCAGCACCGCCACCCGGTCGCAGATGGTGTAGAGCGTATCCAGGTCATGGGTGACCAGAAATACACTGAGGCCGAGGGCGTCGCGCAGGGTCAGGATCAATTGGTCAAAGGCCGCCGCGCCAATTGGGTCGAGCCCGGCGGTGGGTTCGTCGAGAAACAGAATGTCCGGCTCCAGGGCCAGCGCGCGGGCCAGTGCCGCGCGCTTGATCATGCCGCCGGACAGCTCAGTCGGGTACTTGTCGCCGGCTCCGCGCGGCAGGCCGACCAGCGCCAGCTTGACCTGGGCCAGGCGCTCGGCGGCGGCGGGGGTCAGGCCGGCATGTTCGATCAGCGGCAGGGCGGTGTTCTCGGTCACCGTCAGCGAGGAAAACAGCGCCCCGCGCTGGTAGAGCACACCGAAACGCCGTTCGAGCTGCGAGCGGCGCTGTGGCGGCAGGGCCAGCAGTTCTTCACCAAAGACCCGCACGGTGCCGGCGTTGGCCTGGCGCAGGCCGAGAATGCAGCGCAGCAGAACCGACTTGCCGGTGCCCGAACCGCCGACCACGCCGAGTACCTCGCCGCGATACAGGTCCAGGGCCAGGTCCTGGTGCACGGTTTGCGTGCCGAAACGGTTGACCAGGCCGCGTACTTCGATAATCGCTTCGCCCATCACCAGCCCATCTCCATCAGAAACAGCGCGGCCAGGGCATCTAGCACGATCACCACGAAAATTGATTGCACCACTGCCGAGGTGGTGCGCTCGCCCACCGACTGCGCGCTGCCGGTGACCTTGAAGCCTTCCAGGCAGCCGATCACCGCGATCAGGAAGGCAAACAGCGGGGCTTTGGCGATGCCGACCAGAAAGTGCTTGAGGGCGATATTCTCCTGCAGCATGGCCAGGTACATGGCCGGCGAAATATCCAGGCTCAGGGCGCAGACCACCGCACCGCCGAGGATGCCGCTGAGCATGGCGATAAAAGTGAGGATCGGCAGGGCGATCAGCAGGGCGAACACCCGTGGTAATACCAAGAGCTCCAGAGGGCTCAGGCCCAGGGTGCGGATGGCGTCGATTTCCTCGTTTGCCTTCATCGAGCCGATCTGCGCGGTAAAGGCGCTGGCGGTACGGCCGGCGATCAGAATGGCGGTGAGCAGCACGCCAAACTCACGCAGGAAGGAGAACGCCACCAGATCGACGGTGTAGATGCTCGCGCCGAAATCGGCGAGCACCGTGGCGCCGAGGAAGGCCACCACCGCGCCCACCAGAAAGGTCAACAGGGCGACGATAGGCACGGCATTCAGGCCGCTCTGTTGCAGGTGCGCCACCAGCGAGGTGATGCACCAGCGTCCGGGGCGCAGGATGATGGCGAACATTGCCGCCAGCGTCATGCCGATAAAGCCGAGCAGGGCGATGCCCTGTTGCCAGAGCTCGTCAACGGCCTGACCGATCTGTCCGAAGAATTCACGCCAGGCCGGGGGGCGTCTGCTGGGTTGCGCATCGCCGGCTTCGGCAATCGCCGTGCCTACGGTTTGTAACAGGGCGCGGCGTTCGCTGGGCAGCCCCGGTGCATCCTGAGCCAGTTGTGCCAGGCGCTGACTGCCAAGCAACTCCACCAGCAAGGCGGCCCCGGCGGTATCCAGCGCGGCGAGGCTTTGCAGGTCGACGCGGGCGCTGCTCGGTAGCGTGCCGCGCAGTTGCAGAACCTGCGCCTCCAGGCTGGCGTAGTGAGCCAGTGTCCAGTCACCGCCAATACGCACCCCAGAAGGCGCATCCGTGCGGCTGGACTCAAGCGGCGTGATAAAGGGTGCTGTGCTCATGGGCCACAGCTTACCCCTGTCGTTACGCTCACGCCCAGTGCCAAGGTGCAGGCTTAACCGTCAGCAGTGATTTCAGCGATCAGTTCGCGCAGGGCTGCTTCGGCGTCCTCGTTGGCCACCTGGCAGGTGCCGGCATTGGCGTGGCCGCCGCCGTTGTAGCTCAGGCACAGTTCGCCAACATTGGTCTGCGAGCTACGGTCGATGATCGATTTGCCGATGGCGAACACGGTGTTCTGCTGTTTCACGCCCCACATCACGTGGATGGAGATGTTGCACTGCGGGTACAGGGCATAGATGACGAAGCGGTTGACCGCGTAAATCGTCTCCTCGTTGCGCAAATCCAGCACCACCAGGTTGTGGTAGATCGTGGCGCAGCGCTGGATCTGTGCCTTGGCTTCGCGCTGGTGGTCCAGGTACAGCGATACGCGCTCATCGACATCGGGCAGTTCAAGGATTTCATCGATGCCGTGGGTCTGGCAGAAGTCGATCAACTGCATCATCAACTGGTAGTTGGAGATGCGGAAATCTCGGAAGCGGCCAAGGCCGGTGCGTGCATCCATGATAAAGCTCAGCAGTTCCCAGCCCTGCGGGTCGAGGATGTCGTCGCGGTTGAATTGGGCGGCGTCGGCCTTGTCCACGGCCGCCATCATTTCGTCCCAGTCGCGCGGGAAGGCGTCGTGGCCGCCGTAGTGTTGCCACACCACACGCGCTGCCGAGGGTGCAGTGGCGTCGATCAGATGGTTGCTCGCCGGCTGGTTGCGGATGGTTTCGCTCAAGTGGTGATCGAAGGCCAGGTAGCAACCGGGTACGTAGGGCAGGTTGGTGGTGATGTCGTTGCTGGTGATGGCGACTTTGCCGTCCTGCATGTCTTTGGGATGGACGAAGAGGATGTCGTCGATCAGCTTGAGGTGTTTGAGCAGGGCGGCGCACACCAGGCCGTCAAAATCACTGCGGGTGACCAAGCGATAGGAACTGGACATAGAGCATCTCCGGAGCAGGCAAGCGACGTTAGGAACGTACAGGCCCTCTTCAAGGTAGCACGCGCTTTGCCCCTCAGCTCGGCGGTTGTCGCTGCGTTTCCAGGCAGCTGAAGGTCGACTTCAGGACAGTCTCGAAGAGGCCATGGCCCTAGGCTGCGGCTGTTGTTCTACCGATCTCAGGAGCCACCATGTCGCCGATTACCGTACTGCGTGATACCCATCCGATTCCGCTGCTGGATGCCTGCAAGTGGACGCGCATTGCTGGGGAACCGCACACCGTCAATCTGAATGCCTACACCTCGGCCGATGGCAGCAAGATCATGGGCACCTGGATCTGCACGCCCGGCAAATGGCAGGTGGCCTATGAAAAGTGGGAGTACTGCCACTTCCAGGAGGGCTACTGCATCATCACCCCGGAAGGCCAGGCGCCGATTCACCTGCGGGCCGGCGATATTTTTATCGTCGAACCGGGCATGAAAGGCACCTGGGAGGTGGTGGAAACCGTGCGCAAGTACTTTGTATTTGCCTGAGCCCATTCAGGGTTTGAAGCTGCGCGCATCCTTGGCCCACACATCTAGCGCCGGCTTGATGTCCTTGAGGCGCAACTGGGTGCTGTCATTCTCCAGCTGCAGGCCATGGCCTTTGCGCACCACGCGGGCCATCGGCTGGCTGTTGCGGGCTTCGATGACCTCCAGTTCGACATAGATCTCCGTGTTCAGATCGCGAGTACCGGCGGCGGTGCTGGCTGCAGCGGCCAGCAGGGCGACCGGCACCACTTCATAGACCTTGAGCCCTTCCGGTGACAGGTTCACCGCCGTAATGGCCGAGCGCAGTACCAGGGTGTCGGTATCGGGGTACTCGACAATTCGCAGCCGCCCGGCGAGCTCCAGGCGCATGGCCTGCTGCAGATAGAGGGCGATTTCGTCCAGGGTCTGCTGGCTGACCTGGGCATCGGGTGTTGGTGCCGGGTAGAACAGCGGCCGCTCCACCAGCACCGAACGGTAGTTCTCCGGCTTGAAGTCCGGTGAGACCCAGCGCATCACAGGTGCGCCGCTGGCCGATTGCGCCGGTTGCAGCTGCGAGTAGTCGCTGAGAAACCCTGAATACTGCGACGGGGTGGGCGTTTGGCTGGCGCAACCGACCAGCAGCAGGGTGGCGGACAGGGCAAGAACGGGGGCAGTGAGCTTCATCGCAGCGGCCTTGATTGGGGACAGTTGCCTAACTGTAGACCAGCCTTGAGCCCTGTTCTGCGTGGGTTAGTTGCGCCGGAAGACCAGGGCCTTGAGGGCGCTGTCCGGCTGGCTGTCGGGGAACTCCGGCGGGTTGGCCAGGCGTTCGCAAAAGCGCAGGCTTGGTGCTTCATCGGCCATGGCCTGGATCAGATAATCCGGGCCAATTTCCGGCTCGTTACTGCAGGCCAATACCACGCCGTTGGCATTCAACAGCTCGGGCAGGCGACGCAGCACCTTTGGGTAATCCTTGCTCAGTACAAAGCTGCCGCGCTGGAAGGAGGGCGGGTCGATGATGATCAGGTCATAGGGACCGTACTTGGCCACTTTGCCCCAGGACTTGAACAGGTCATGGCCGAGAAACACCACCTGGCTGAGATCGTGCTGGTTCAGCCGATGATTATCGCGACCCCGACTGAGCGCGGCTCGGGCCATGTCCAGATTGACCACCTGATGTGCGCCGCCAGCCAGTGCTGCCACCGAGAAGCCGCAGGTGTAGGCGAACAGGTTGAGCACGCGCTTGCCCGCCGCCTGGGCCTGCACCCATTGGCGGCCATAGCGCATGTCGAGAAACAGCCCGCTGTTCTGCTTTTTGCCTAGGTCGAGGCGATAGTGCAGGCCGTGCTCACAGATATCCCAGTGCTCGACCGGCTCGCCGAGCAGCCACTGGGTCGGGCTTTCCGGCAGGTAGCGCAGTTGCAGCAACAGGCTGTGTGCGCCGCTCTGCTGCCAGGCGGCGGATTGGCCGAGATCGAGCAGCATCTGCTGCAGTGCGGCCAGTTCGGCATCGCTTACTGGCTTGAACAGCGCCACCAGCAACACGCCTTGCAGCCAGTCCACGGTGATCTGCTCCAGGCCCGGCCAGCAGCGACCACGACCGTGAAACAGCCGACGGGTTTCGCTGGGCGCTGCCGATAGGGCATCAAGCAGGTGTTGCTGCAGGGTGGCAAGGGCGGTTGGATGCATGGTCAGGGCCTGTTTGCGGGGCGGGGATTTTAACAGGCCGGCCATAACCATCGCCTGCTTCGATAGTTTCTATCGTCAATCGCGTTTGGCATTCGCCTGGCCGAGTGCCTAGCATTGCCTTCTCTTTCAACCGCATTTAAGGAACGACCATGCACATCGACGAAGCCATCCGCAGCCGCCGCGCCGTCAAGGGTTATGACCCGGCTTTCACCCTGAGCGAGGCCGAGAAGGATGAACTGCTGCAACTGGCGCTGCTGGCACCGTCGGCGTTCAATCTGCAGCATGTACGCCTGGTCGAAGTCAGTGATCCGGCACTGCGTCAGCAACTGCGCGAAGTGGCCTGGGGCCAGGCGCAGGTGACCGATGCGTCGATGCTGGTGGTGGTGTGCGCGCAACTCGACAGCTGGCAGCAGAATGTCGGTCGCGTCTGGGAAGGCGCGCCGCAAGAAGTGCAGGCCTATATGGCCGGCGCCATCGACACCTACTACCGTGACAAACCGCAGGTGCAGCGTGATGAAACCATGCGCAGCTGTGGCCTACTGGCGCAGACCCTGATGCTCGCCGCACGCGGCAAGGGCCTGGATTCCTGCCCGATGGACGGCTTTGATTTCGATGCGGTGGGCAAGTTGATCAACCTGCCTGAAAACCATGTGATCGCCCTGATGGTCGCCGTCGGCAAGAAGACCATTGAACCCAAGCCGCGTATCGGCAAGCTGCCGTACAACGAAGTGGTGTTGCGCAACCGCTTCTGATTGCCAGGCAGATGGTTGCGCGCTTCGGTCATTTTTCAGCTATCACTGTGGTCAGTCTGCGGCTGTTCACACCACTAAAGGTTGGATGGCAAACGCGTTGTAGGGGGGGAATCTGGCGGGCATACGGGGGCTACACATGGCCCCGCAGCCATAACAAGAAGCCTGAGGAGCCCCCATGTCTGCCGAACATCTGGATGTATTGATCATTGGTGCCGGTCTGTCCGGCATCGGTGCTGCCTACCACCTGATGAAGCACTGCCCCGGCAAGCGCTTTGCCATCCTCGAAGGCCGCGCAGCATTGGGCGGCACCTGGGACCTGTTCCGCTATCCGGGCATTCGTTCCGACTCTGATATGTTCACCCTCGGCTACAACTTCAAACCCTGGACCAACCCGCTGGCGATTGCCGATGGCCCGTCGATCCGCAGCTACATCGAGGAAACGGCCGAGGAAAACGGTATTCAGGAGAAGATCCGCTTCCGCCACAAGGTGCTCAAGGCCGACTGGTGCAGCGAGCGCGCTATCTGGACCTTACAGGTGCAGTGCGGCGATGAACCGGAGCCGATCAAACTGAGCTGTCAGCACCTGCTGATGTGCACCGGCTATTACCGCTACGAAGCGGGTTACACCCCCGAGTTCAAAGACCGCGAACAGTTCCAGGGTGACTTTATCCACCCGCAGTTGTGGCCGGAAAACTTTGATTACAGCGGCAAGAACGTGGTGGTCATCGGCAGCGGTGCGACTGCCGTGACCCTGGTGCCGGCGATGACCGACAAGGCCAGGCACGTGACCATGCTGCAACGCTCACCGACCTATGTGGTGAGCTTGCCGCAGGGCGATCCGATCTCTGACGTGCTGCGCAAGTTCTTGCCAGAAACCTGGGTCTATCGTCTGGCGCGCACCCGTCAGGTGGCGATACAGCTGGGTTTCTACAAGCTCGCCAAGGCCTTCCCCAACCTGGTGCGCAAGGCGTTGCTGGGCCTGGCTCGGCATCAGCTGGGTAAGGATTTCGACATGCGCCACTTCAGCCCGCGTTACAAACCCTGGGATGAGCGAGTCTGCACGGTACCCAACGGCGATCTGTTCAAGGTGCTGCGCAATGGCAAGGCCTCGGTGGTCACCGAGCATATCGACGGCTTTACCGCCAAGGGCATTCGCCTGAAATCCGGCGAGGAGCTACCGGCAGATGTGATCATCAGCGCCACTGGTCTGGAGTTGCAGTTGTTTGGTGGTATGCAGGTGGCGGTCGACGGGCAGCCGTTCGACGCGTCCAAGAGCATGGGCTACCGCGGCATCATGCTGCGCGACCTACCCAATGCCGCCGTGGTGCTGGGCTACACCAACGCCAGCTGGACGCTCAAAGCCGACCTTTCCAGCGAATACTTCTGCCGGCTGATTAACCACATGGACGCCACTGGTATGCGCCAATGCACCCCGCGCGACAGTACGCGGCAGGTTAAAGAGGCACCCTTCCTCGATCTGGCGTCCGGCTATATCCAGCGCGCCGCCGACAGGATCCCTACCCAGGGTGATCGTGCGCCGTGGAAGCTCTACCAGAACTACCTGCTCGACCTGGCGCTGCTGCGCTATGGCAAGGTGGAAGACGGCTACCTGGAGTTCAGCTCACCGCATGTCGGCGAATCTACTGCAACGGCTACAGCGGTCTAGACTGGAGGGCAATGTAAGCCAAACGCTATAGCCGCCTGACGCGTTACGCCTACAGAGATGTGGCCATTTGCCGCTTTGGTGGATTGGCAGAAGGCCACTATGCTTTTGTGACAGCTTTCACGGATGAATGGCCGCTATGCCGGCTGCTGTCACAAAGGAGTCCTCTAGAGGATGAAAAGAATGGAATCGCTTCAGCAAGAGCAACGCTACCTGCCTGAACTGCGGGCGCATATCGACAAGTTGCTGGCCAAGGGCTGGGTGATCGCTGATCGCAACCCCTTGACCCTGCAGTCCGGGCGCAAGACCTACATGGTTGTGCACGGCATGTTGATTGGTGATGCTGCGTTCTAGCGCCTGCCCCATCGTTTTCCCGGGCCACTGTCGACCTCGATCGACAGTGGCCTTTTTTGTGGCCGGTGATTAACCCGTATTGCGCGGCAGTTGCCAGTGGGTCGCCGCCAGCCAGTCGGCAAACGCGGCAGGCGGCAGCGGTTTGCTCAGTAAGTAACCTTGAGCGATATCGCAGCCGAGCTGATCGAGACGGTCGAGAATGGCTTCGGTTTCCACCCCTTCGGCGACGATCTTGAGATTCATGTTGTGGCCCAACTCGATGGTCGAGCGGACGATGATGTCGTCGTCGGGATTGCTCAGCAGGTCCAGCACGAAGGACTTGTCGATCTTCAGCTCATGCACCGGCAGCCGCTTGAGTTGAGCCATGCTTGAGTAACCCGTGCCGTAGTCGTCGATCGATAGCTGCACCCCCAATTCGCATAATTCCTGCAGTTGTCCCATGGCCAGCTCCGGGTCTGCCATCACCGCGCTTTCAGTGATTTCCACGATCAGGGCAGATGGCGGCACGCCATGCTCGGCCAGTTGCGCGGCGATAAAACCGGCAAAGCCGGGATCGGCCAGATCCAGTGCGGAGATATTGATCGCTGTCTTCAGGTCCAAGCCCTGCTCCTGCCAGGCGCGACTCTGCGCCACCGCAGTGCGCACCACCCAGCGCGTGAGGGCGCAGACGTTGCCGGTCTGTTCGGCCAGGGGGATAAATTCGTCCGGCGGAATAAACCCGTGCACCGGGTGAATCCAGCGCACCAGGCATTCCACGCCATACAGGCTGCGCGCGCGGATATTCAGTTTGGGCTGGAAGTACAGGCTGAGTTGACCGCCTTCCACCGCGCCTTTCAGTTCGCTCATCAATGCCAGGCGCAGCAGGCTGTGACGGTCCAGCTCGGGGCGGTAAAGGGCGTAGGGGGAGCGCTGCTGTTTGCCTAGGTACATCGCCACTTCGGCATGCTGCAGCAGGCTGCCGGCGCTTTCACCGTGATCCGGATACAGGGCGATGCCAATCGTGGCGTTGAGGGTCATGCTGATGCCGCGTACAGCAAAGGGTTCGTGCAAGGCCGTGCGGTAATGCTCGGCCGCGGGTATCAGCCAGCCCGGCTGGCAGGGGCTGATCAGCAACGCAAACTCGTCACCGCCCAGGCGTGCCAGCTGCTCGCCTGGACGCAGCAGCGTTTGCAGGCGTCCAGCAAGCTGGCACAGCAGAAGGTCGCCGGCATCATGGCCGAGGGTGTCGTTAAGGTCCTTGAAGTTATCCAGGTCCATCAGCAGTACGGCGACGCCTGCGTCTGGCGGGCACTGCGTCAGGGCCTGTTGCAGCTGGGCAACAAAGCGGTTGCGGTTGGCCAGTTCTGTCAGCGGGTCGCGGTAGGCGAGAAAACTGATGGTGGTTTCGCGCTCGGCAATGCCTTGCTGCATGGCGACGAATTCGCGGGCAAGCAGGCCGACCTCGCCACTGGCCTGGGTCGCCGGCACTTGCATCGCCACCTGATAGTCGCCGCTGGCGATGCGTCGCACGTTGTCGACCATCTGACTCAGCGGCCGGCTGACGGTATTGGCGATCCATAGCGCGCCGAGACCAGCCAGCAGCAAAGCGATGGCGAAGATGGCGGCCAGCTGCCATTGCAGTGGCTGGTAGTCGGCCAGCTCGGCGGACAGCGAGCGCATCAGTAGCACCTGCAATTCGCTGCTGGTGCCGCTCAGCGGCGCCCGCAGGGCAACCTGCTCCAGGCCCTGCAGGTCAAAGCGAAATACCCCCTCGGTATTCGTCAGTAACTGGCCGGCCAGTGCCGCTCGTGGCAGCGCCTGCAGGTTGCTGGCCAGTACCCGGTACTGGCCAGGGCTGCCGTCGAGCAGGGCGACATCGGCGCCGCTCAGGCGTGCCAGGTGCGCAGTGGCCTGATCGTCCAGTTCAAAAGCCATCAGCAGCCAGCCCATCAGGTTGGGGCGTGGGGCGAAGATCGGCGTGGCGTTGATATGCAGCACTCGCTCGCCAAACACCACCAGGCGGTCGGCGCTTTGCGGATCGTCTGCATCCAGCAGGTCATCCCACGGCAGTGGCGCACCGGGCAGCAGTTCGCCACTGGTGCCTGCCAGAATAAGCCCCTCGGGGGCGCTGACCAGGGCGAAGCTGGCCTGGCTGCGCGAGGCGAAGGACTCCAGCGCGGCAGACAGCGACTGCGCTTCCTGCTGTGGGCTGGCGATCAGGTCGGCGATTTCGCCGAGCAGGGTGAAGTCCTTGGCGATCAGGTCGGCCATGGCGCTCTGCGCCTGCCGCCGGCTCTGCAGCTCGTTGCTCAGTACGGCATGGGCGAAGTTCAGCTGTCCGGCCACCTGGCTCAGGGTGTGCTGATAGGTGGAGCGATAGACCAGCGCCAGTAGCAGCAGCATCACCGCCAGCAATAGCAGCAGAAAGAAGCCGAGAATCTTGCCGCGCAGGGTCATGAGGCGTAGTCACGTTTGGCCGTGGGGCGGGTTTTGGGCTCTTGCGGGCGTGGGTCGCGCTTCAGCGCGCCGGTGAGTTGCCAGGTCAAGGTGCCGTCGCTGGGTACGGCGCGGCTCAGGGCTTCCTGCGGATCGGCGATGCGCGGGTGCCAGAGTTGCAGAGTTTGCCCAGCGGCAGCGTCGAATTGCAGGCTGGCCTTGCCCTGCTTGTCGGTTTGAGCGAACCAAGGGGTGTCGAGCACCAGAATAAAGCCGAGCATCCAGTCATGGATATTGCAGCCCAGGGTGACCAGGCCAGGCTGATCGAAACGCATCTCCTGTGGTGCGGCCTTCTGTTGGTGCAGGCGCAGTTCGAAGCGCTTGGCCGGGGAGAAGGAATAGACGTGGTGGTTGATCGGGTCGGAGTTGGGAAAGCTCACCGTGGTGCCGACCTGCACCGGCAGAACATAGGGGGTGAACTGGCGCTGCTGCTGGTCCATCACCGCAGTAGCGGGTTGGCTTTGTGCCGGGCCGGGTTCGATCCACAGCACGGCGTCGCTGAGCGGTTGGCCCTGATTATCGAGCAGCATGACCTCAAGACTTTGGGCCTGCGCCAGTGTGCCCAGCAGCACCAACAGCAGCGCCAACGCCGATTTCAACATGATCGATTCCCCAAGACCGCACGACAGTAGCCGTCAGTATAGGAAGGCTTTGTCCGGCTGCTGGACGCTCAGCGCTGACCGATGTGCTGGATCTGTTCAATCAGCCACTGCAGCGCCGGGTCACGCTGGCGCTGGGCCAGGCTGACAATTTCCAGGTGAAACGGGCCAAGGGCGAATGGCAACTCGAACAGTTGCAGCGGCAGCAGGCTGGCGAAGTGGCGTGCCAGCTGAGTCGGCAACACGGCGGCCAGCTCGCTGCTGGCGACGATATGCGCGGCTTGCAGGTAATTGGGCGTGGTGTAGAGGATTTCCCGACACAACCCCTGCTCCCCCAGCCATTGGTCGACCATGCCACGCGTCTGACCGCCGTGTACCCACAGGTGGCGCAGCTGCAGAAAGGTCGGCAGGTCCATGGGTTGGTTGCCCAGCGGGTGGTCGCGGCGCAGCGCCAGTTGTAGGGTTTCGCTCATCCAATGCTGGCGGGCAAAGCGCGCGGGGATGTCCTCGAAACGCCCCAGCACCAGGTCCAGCTCGCCCTTGTCCAGTGCTTCGGCCGGCAGGCTTGGGCTCAGGTGGCGGATATCGATGCGCATGCCGGGAGCCTGCTGGCTGAGTTGTTCAAGCAGGCGTGGCATGCAGATCAGCTCGACATAGTCAGTGACGGCGATGCTGAAGTGCTGACGGCTGCTGGCGGGGTCGAACACGTCGCCGGCACTCAGGCTCTGTTCCAGTTGCTGCAGGGCCGCGCGGATCGGCGTTTCCAGCGCCTGGGCGCGCGGCGTGGGTTGCATGCTGCGGCCCACCCGCACCAGCAGCGGATCGCCGAGCAATTCGCGCAGGCGATTCAGCGCGTTGCTCACCGCCGGCTGGCTCAGGGCCAGGCGCTCAGCCGCGCGGGAAACGTTCTGCTCCCGCATCAGCGCATCGAACACGCGCAACAGGTTGAGATCAAAGGTCGAAAAATTCATCTGCTGAATACGACTTATCACAAGACTAAATTTCAAAAATAGTAGCGCCTTGCTTAAGGTGGCTGGCGAATTTTCTTTGCAGCACAGGCATTTCATTCGGCACCAACTAGAGGAGTGGGCATGAGCAAGGCATTCGAGGTTCGACAGGCCGCCGTGATCGGCGCGGGCACCATGGGCCGGGGTATCGTCATGAGCCTGGCCAACGCCGGTATTCAGGTGCTGTGGCTGGACAACAACCCGCAGATGCTTGAGCAGGCCATGCAGGTGGTGGCCGAGACCAATGCCCACAACCTCAAACTGGGGCGGATCAGCGCCGAGCAGTCGGCCGCACGCCTGGCTTGCGTCACCCCGGTGGGTGACTACGCCGCGCTGGCCGATGCCGATCTGGTGATCGAAGCGGTGTACGAGAACCTTGAACTCAAGCAGCAGATCTTCCGCACGCTTGATGCCACCCTGAAGCCTGGCGCGATTCTCGCCAGCAACACCTCGGCGCTGGATATCGATGCGATTGCCGCCGTGACCAAACGCCCGCAGGACGTACTGGGTCTGCACTTCTTCAGCCCGGCGCACATCATGAAGCTGCTGGAAATCGTGCGTGGCGCCAAGACTGCGCCGGCGGTATTGGACGCGGCGCTGGCCCTGGGTCAGCGTATCGGCAAGGTCAGCGTGGTGGCGGGTAACTGCGACGGCTTTATCGGCAACCGCATGCTGCACACCTATGTACGCGAGGCGCGCATGCTGCTGCTCGAAGGCGCTTATCCGCATCAGGTAGACGCCGCGTTGCAGGGCTTTGGTTTCGCCATGGGCCCGTTCCGCATGTACGACGTGGTCGGCATTGATCTGGAATGGCGCGCTCGCGAGCTGGCCGGCAAAGGCCAGGATGATCCGGCGGTGCAGGTGGATAATCGCCTGTGTGGCCTCGGCCGCTTTGGCCAGAAGGTGCGCATGGGTTACTACCGCTACGCCGAAGGCAGCCGCCAGGCCGAGCACGACCCTGAAGTGGATGCGCTGGTGCTGCAAGTGTCCGAGCAGCTGGGTTTCACGCGCCGCGACATTGATCCTTCAGAGATTCTCGAGCGCTGCCTGCTGGCACTGGTTAACGAGGGCGCAAAAATCCTCGAAGAGAACATCGCCGCCAACAGCCACGACATCGATCTGGTCTACCTCAATGGCTACGGTTATCCAGCCGACAAGGGTGGGCCGATGAGCTGGGCGGACAGCCAGGGTGTGGCGGCGATTCATGAGCGTTTGAAAGCGTTGCAGGCGGCCTTCGGTGAGCACTGGCTGCCGGCGCGGCTGATTGAAAAACTGGCCAGCAGCGGTCAGCGCTTCGTTGATGTGCAGGAGGGCCGGGTATGAGTTATCAGGCTCCGCTGCGCGATATGCGCTTTGTGCTGCACGAGCTGTTCGATGTCAGCGGCCACTGTGAGCTGCTCGGTAATGGCCTCGACCGTGAGCTGATCGACGGCGTGTTGGAAGAGGGCGCGCGTTACGCCGCCGAGGTGGTCGCGCCGCTCAATCGCAACAGTGACGAGCAGGGTTGTCAGCTACGTGATAGTCAGGTCAGCACGCCGGACGGCTTTGCCGAGGCTTATCAGCAGTATGTGGATAACGGCTGGGCGAGCATGACCGGGCCGAGCGAATACGGCGGCCAGGCGCTGCCGCAAATGCTCGCGTGCAACTTCCACGAGATGTTGATGGGCGCCTCGCTGTCGTTCCGCGTCTACTCCGGGCTGACCGAAGGCGCGGTGCTGGCGCTGTACAAACACGGCAGCGAAACGCTGAAAGCCACCTACCTGCACAAGTTGGTGAGCGGCCAATGGACCGGCACCATGTGCCTCACCGAGCCGCAGGCTGGCACCGATCTGGCCCTGCTTAGAACCCGCGCCGAGCCGCAGGCGGATGGCAGTTTCAAGGTCAGCGGCAGCAAGATCTTTATCAGCGGCGGTGAGCAGGATCTGTCGGAAAACATCATCCATCTGGTGCTCGCGCGGCTGCCGGATGCACCGGCCGGGGTGAAGGGCATCAGCCTGCTGCTGGTGCCGAAATTTATCGCCGCGGCCGATGGCACGCCGGGCGCGCGCAACGCGCTGTCCTGCGGCGCCATCGAGCACAAGATGGGCATCAAGGGCGCGTCCACCTGCGTGATGAACTTTGACGGCGCCACCGGCTGGCTGATCGGTGAAGCCAACCAGGGCCTGGCCTGCATGTTCACCATGATGAACGACGCGCGCTTTCAGGTCGGTTTGCAGGGCTTGGGCATTGGCGAAGCGGCTTTCCAGGGTGCGCTGCGCTATGCCCGCGAGCGTTTGCAATCGCGTGCCCTGAGCGGGCCGGCGGAGCCGGGCAAGGCGGCTGATCCGATCATCGTTCACCCCGATGTGCGGCGCATGCTGCTGACGCAGAAGAGCCTGGTCGAAGGCAGCCGCATGCTCGCCGTCTACTGCGCGCGCCAGCTTGATCTGGAACACGCTCACCCGGACGCCACGGCACGCAAGGCCGCTGGCAAACGCGCGGCGCTGCTGATCCCGATCGTCAAAGCCTTTTTTACCGATATGGGCCAGGAGGTCGCCAGCCATGCGGTGCAGGTGTACGGCGGCCACGGTTTTATCCGCGAGTGGGGTATCGAGCAGCTGATGCGCGACAGTCGCATTACCCAGCTGTATGAGGGCACCAACGGCATTCAGGCGCTGGACTATATTCGCCGCAAGGTGCTCGGCGACGGCGGTGCCGAACTGTCGGCGTTGCAGGCTGAGTTCAGCGAGCTGTGCGATGCCCAGGTTGGGCGTTCGGCATTGGCCGAGATGGCCAAGAGCGTGCAGGTGCGTCTGGGCGAGTGGCGCGAGCTGAGCAGCGCGGTGATCACCGCCAGTCAGCGTGATGTGCAGGAGATCGGCGCGGTGTCGGTGGATTTCCTCCAGTATTCGGCCTATGTGTTGCTGGCCGGTTTCTGGCTGCAGGCGGCGGCGCGGGCGCAGGATGCCCTGCAGGCGGGCAATGGCGATGCCGCGTTCTACCAGGCCAAGCTGCAGTCGGCTGACTTCTACCTGCGCCGGGTATTGCCACGGGCCAGCGCCCATCGAGAAGCCCTGTTGGGTGGTGCCGACTGCCTGATGGCCATGGATGAGGCGAGTTTCGCGTTTTAACCGCGAGTCTCTGTAGGAGCCAGCTTGCTGGCGATGCTTTTGATCTGCCGGGATCGCCAGCAAGCTGGCTCCTACATGAACGTTACATAACAACAAGAGGATCACCCCATGCTGCCCTTTAGCTTTGCCACCACGGCACAGATTTTCTGCGAAACCGGCGCGTCTCGGCGTCTGGCCGAGTTGTGCCGCGAGCGCGGCGCGCAGCGGGTACTGATCGTCACCGATCCGGGCATCAGCAAGCTCGGCCTGCTGGACGAGGTGTTGCCAGGCTTTGCCCGTGCCGAGCTGACGGTTGAAGTATTCGATCAGGTGGTTGCCGACCCGCCCGAGGCCATTCTGCTGGCAGCGGTGGAGCAGGCTCGGGCGCTCAAGGCGCAGCTGATCATTGGTTTTGGTGGCGGCAGTTCGATGGACGTGGCCAAGCTGGTGGCGCTGCTGGCGCATCCCGAGTGCAGCCAGGCTTTGGCGCAGATGTATGGCGTTGGCAATGCTCGTGGGCAGCGCCTGCCGCTGATTCTGGTGCCGACCACCGCCGGTACCGGTTCGGAAGTCACGCAGATTTCCATCATCACCACCGGTGAAACCACCAAGATGGGTGTGGTTTCGCCGCTGCTGCTGCCGGACCTGGCCCTGCTCGATGCCGAGCTGACCCTCGGCTTGCCGCCGGCGGTGACTGCCGCCACCGGAATTGACGCCATGGTGCATGCCATCGAGGCCTACACCAGTGTGTTGAAAAAGAACCCGCTGTCCGACCTGCTGGCCCGCGAAGCGTTGCGTTTGTTGGCGGCCAATCTGGATGAGGTCGTGCATAACGGCGGTAACCGCGAGGCGCGTCAGGCCATGTTGCTGGGTTCCTGCCTGGCCGGCCAGGCGTTTGCCAATGCGCCCTGCGCGGCGGTACATGCACTGGCCTATCCACTGGGCGGGCATTTCCATATTCCCCATGGGCTGTCCAACGCCCTGGTACTGCCACATGTGCTGGCCTTCAACGCCAGTGCCGCCGCGCCGCTGTATGCCGAGCTGGCACCGCTGGTACTGGGCGAGCGCTTGCAAGGTGGCAGTGCTGCGCAGCAGACCGAGCACTTTATCGCGGCCCTGGCCGATTTCAGCGTGCGCAGCGGCCTGCCGACGCGTCTGCGTGACGCCGGTGTACCGCAGGACATGCTGCCGACCATGGCCCGTGATGCGATGTTGCAGCAACGCCTGCTGGTGAATAACCCGCGTGAAGTGAACGAAGCCCAGGCCCAGGCCATTTACCAGGCGGCGTATTGAGCCGCCTCGCTAACTTCAAGGATTACCGATGAGCCAACCCCAACACCTGCGCGGCGATTACCGGCACTTTCAGCCGATCACCACGCGCTGGCATGACAACGACGTCTACGGCCACGTCAACAACGTCACCTACTACAGCTTCTTCGACAGTGCGGTGAACACCTACCTGATTGAGGTCGGTGGCCTGGATATCCATAACGGCAGTGTGGTGGGCTTTGTGGTCAGCTCCAGCTGCGATTACTTCGCCTCCATCGCCTTCCCCGAGTGCATCGAGATCGGCTTGCGGGTCGGCAAACTGGGCAACAGTTCGGTGCAGTACGAGCTGGCGGTGTTCAAGGCTGGTGAAGGTGAGGCCTGCGCTGCCGGGCGCTTTGTGCATGTCTTTGTCGACCGCAGCAGCAACCGCCCGGTGAGCATTCCCGAGAACCTGCGGGCGGCGCTGACGGTGCTGCTGGTGGAACCGACAGCGTAGCGGCACTTGAGTGGCGTGCCGTCAGGCTCTCCCACATAAACAAAAAAGCCGCTGTTAGGCGGCTTTTTGCTGTCAGCATTCGGCACTTAGCGGTGTTTGTGCTTTTTATGCTTCTTGTGTTTCTTGCCGTGGTAATGGCCGCGATCACGTTCGCTGCCGCCGGCGTATTCATTAGCCAATGCGCCACCGGCCGCGCCGCCCAGGCCGGCGCCGATGGTTGAACCGGTGCTGCCGCCGACCTTGTTACCCAGTACCGAGCCACCGGCTGCGCCCAGGCCGCCGCCCAATGCGGCTTCGGTCTTGTTACCGTCGCGGGCGGTAATGACGCCACCTGCCGCGCCGCCCAGGCCTGCACCAATCGCCGCGCCGGTACTGCCACCGACCTGTTGACCGATTACGTTGCCCAGGGCACCACCAATACCGCCGCCGATGGCGACCTTGCCGGTATCGCCCGCCAGGGCCAGGGGCGAAGCCAGGGCGCTGAATAACAGCGCAGAAAATAATGTACGCATACGGCAGACCTTCTCGACTAAATGGGTGTGCGGAGCTAGGCCTTTGTTTCTAAAGGATGATTTGTCCGCGCACAGTCTTAGAGGGCGATTTGCCGAAAAATTCCCTGCCGCTGGTCGCCGCTGTGATCGCCGCCACAGATTCGCTTAAAGAATGCGCGCAGCGGCCTGATGGGCCTGCAAGCGGATGGCTACGTACTTCGAGGTCGGAGTAAAGCTGCCCGCACCAAAACTCTGCAACGGCACCAGCGGGTTGGCCTCTGGGTAATAAGCGGCGGCCTGGCCGGCGGGGATGTCGAAAGCCAGCAGGGTAAAGCCCTCGACCTTGCGCTCAATGCCGTCATCCCAGATGGACTGGATATCGACCTGCTGCCCCGGCTGAAAGCCCAGGCGCAGAATGTCCGCCTCATTGACGAACAGTACCTGGCGCTGGCCCTTGACCCCACGGTAGCGGTCATCCAGGCCATAGATGGTGGTGTTGTACTGGTCGTGAGAGCGCAGCGTCTGCAGGATCAGATCCGGCGTTTGCCCGCTGCTGCGCACTTGCGGCGGCAGCAGGTCGGCGGGCAGCGGGTTGGCCTTGAAGTTGGCTTTGTGGCTGGCGGTCAGCCAGCGCCGTTCGGCAGCGGCGTTGCCCAGGTAGAAGCCGCCGGGATGTTGCAGGCGTTGGTTGAAATCGCTGAAACCGGGAATGGTCTCGGCAATCAGTTCGCGGATGCGCCGGTAATCGGCAATCAGCGCGTCCCAGTCCGCCGGATGGTTACCCAGGGTGGCCTTGGCGATACCGGCGATGATCGCCGGCTCCGAACGCATCTGCGCCGACAGCGGTTCGAGCTGGCCGTAAGAGGCGTGGATCATGCTGAACGAGTCTTCCACGGTCACCGCCTGCGGGCCGCCGGCCTGCTGGTCGATATCGGTGCGGCCCAGGCACGGCAGAATCAGCGCGTCGGCTCCGGTGGTCAGGTGGCTGCGGTTGAGCTTGGTGCTGATCTGCACGGTCAGCGCGCAGCGGCTCAGCGCGGCATGGCTGCGCGGGCTGTCCGGAGTGGCCTGGGCAAAGTTGCCGCCCAGGCCGATAAACACCTTGGCCTGACCGTCGAGCATGGCGTTGATCGCCTCGACGGTGTTGTGGCCCTGCGCGCGCGGCACTTGGAAGTTAAAGCGTTGCTCCAGCGCATCGAGAAAAGCCGCCGACGGGCGCTCATTGATGCCCATGGTGCGATCGCCCTGCACGTTGCTGTGGCCGCGCACTGGGCACAGGCCAGCGCCGGGGCGGCCGAGGTTGCCGCGCAGCAGCTGCAGGTTGACGATCTCCTGAATGGTCGCCACCGAGTTGTGGTGCTGGGTGATGCCCATGGCCCAGCAGATGATCACCCGCTCGGCGCGGCGGTAGAGCAGGGCGGCGTGTTGCAACTCGTCCAGACTCAGGCCGGATTGCTCGACCAGCGAATCCCAACTGCTGGCATCCAGCAGCGCTAGATAGTCGTCCACGCCGTGGGTGTGTTCCGCGATAAAGGCCAGATCGAACACCGCCGGTTCGCCCTGGGCCAGCGCTTCGCGGTGCCACTGCAACAGAAACTTGGCGATGCCGCGCAGGGCGGCTAGATCGCCACCCAGTGCCGGGCGGAAGAACGCGGTGTTGAGCGGCTCGGAGCCGTTGGTCAGCATTTCCAGCGCATGTTGCGGATGCTGAAAACGCTCCAGTCCGCGCTCTTTCAGTGGGTTAAAGCACACCACTTGGGCGCCGCGTTTAACCGCCTCGCGCAGCGGTTCAAGCATGCGCGGGTGGTTGGTGCCGGGGTTTTGCCCAAGCACGAAGATCGCATCGCTGTGCTCGAAGTCGGCGAAAGTCACGCTGCCCTTGCCGACGCCCACGCTTTGCCCGAGGGCCACGCCGCTGGCTTCGTGACACATGTTCGAGCAGTCAGGAAAGTTGTTGCTGCCAAAGGCGCGGACGAACAGCTGATACAGGTAGGCCGCTTCGTTGCTGGCGCGGCCGGAGGTGTAGAACTCGGCCTGATTGGGGCTTTCCAGCGCCTTTAAATGCTCGGCAATCAGGGCGAAGGCGGCATCCCAACTGATCGGTTGGTAGTGATCGCTGGTGGCGTCATAGCGCATCGGCTCGGTCAGGCGTCCCTGGTATTCGAGCCAGTAATCGCTCTGCTCACGCAACTGACTGACGCTGTAACGGGCGAAGAAGGCGGCATCCACCCGGCGCTTGGTGGCTTCCCAATTGACCGCCTTGGCGCCGTTCTCGCAGAACTTGATCCGCCCGTCTTCCGGCGAATCACCCCAGGCGCAGCCGGGGCAGTCGAAACCGCCGTTCTGGTTGGTCTTGAGCAACGCGCGCAGGTTCTTGAACGGCTGTTTGCTGTCCAGCCAGAAGCGGGTCACGGCGTTCAGTGCACCCCAGCCAGCGGCAGCCCCTTTGTAGGGTTTGTAGCGTGGATTGATCGGTTGCAGGCTCATGGCTGAGCGACTCCGGGCGCGGCCGGGCTGTAAACCCGTGGCGCACTTTGTTGGGGCAGATGGATCAGGTTGAGGTTGTGCTGGCGCGCCCATTGCACGCTGAGGGTGGTCGGCGCAGACAGGCTGACCAGGGTGCCGATGCCGGCGCGCAGCGCCTTGTGGATCAGCTCCAGGCTGCAACGGCTGGTGACCACGGCAAAGCCCTTGCGCGGGTTTTCCCCTGCGCGATGCAGGGCGCCGAGCAGCTTGTCGAGGGCGTTATGCCGGCCGATATCTTCGCGGCACAGGCGCATCTGCCCCTGGTCATCGACAAACAGCGCGGCATGTACCGCGCCGCTGTGGCGGGCCATGGTTTGCACGGTCTGAATACGCGAGCGTAAACCCTGCAGATGAGCGGCGGCCGGCAGTGGGCTGGGCGTGAGGCTTTGCAGGTGCGGTAGGGCTTGCTCCAGCGCTTCGACCCCGCACAGGCCGCAGCCGCTATTGCCGGCTAAGGTGCGGCGCTGCTGCTTGAGTGCCCAGAACGCGCGGTTGCTGACTTGCACCTCGGCGTTGATGGCGTCGGCATGTGGCGTGAGACGGATATCGTAGACCTCATCGAAGCTGTCGATCAGGCCGGCGCTCAAGCTGAAACCGTAGATAAAGTCTTCAAGGTCGCTGGGCGACACCATCATCACGCTGTGGCTGATGCCGTTGTAGCTGATCGCCAGCGCTGTTTCGCTGGCCAACGCGGCATTGCCGTCCTGCTGGCTTTCCGCCAGTTCGACATAGTGATAGGTGGGCGCTGGCAGCAGCACCGGCGCGGAATCTTTATCGATGGTCGGGGCGTGACGTGGCATGAGCAGGCTTCCGGGCAGCGAGGCAGTAGCGCCAGCCTAGGCCGCTCTAACGGGGGCGTCTAATCGCTGTTGCCGATCTAGTGATCGACAGCGTCTATCAAGGCTTCAAGGCTGGGGCTTTCAGCTTGTCGCGTCTGCTAAAAGTTTCTGTGCTTCGGCAAAGCAGGCCTCTGCCAGGGCCGAGCGCGGCGCGCTGCGGCGCAGGATCAGGCCCAGCGGGGCGAGGGTGTGGGCGTCTTCGATGGGCGTCAGCGCCAGGTGTTCGGTGAACTCGGCCAGGCCGCTGTTGAGCGGCATGATCGCGCAGCACAGCCCGGCGCTGACTGCTTGCAGCAGTTGATGCACGGCATCGGTTTCCAGTCGTGGGTTGGGCGTCAGGCCACGGGAGCGAAAGCTGTGGTCGATCGACTGGCGAAAATGCATGCCGGCCGAGAGCAGGCCCAGCGGCAGGTCGATCAGGCTTTCCCAGCGCAGCGCCGGGCGGGTGAACTGGAAATGCCGGCGGTCATACAGCAGGCCCATGCGCGTTTCCGCCAGCTCCAGGCTGTCGAAATGCTCCGGGTTGAGGCGGTCGAGGTAGGACAGGCCGAGGTCGAGCTGATTACGCCCGAGGCGTTCGAGAATTTCCTCGCTGCTCAGGGCAAACAACTGAAAGCGCAGCCCGGCATGCTGCTCGGCGAAAAACTGTACCAGGCGCATCGGATCAAAGCCGGCCAGCGGCACCACGCCCAGACGCAAGGTGCCGACCAGCTGGCCACGGCAGGCAGCGGCTTCGGCATACAGGCCGTCGTGGGCGGCCATCACACTGCGTGCCCAGGCCAGGATGCGCTCACCTTCGGCGCTGAAACCTTCGAAGCGCTGGCCGCGTCGGACCAGTTCCAGACCCAGTTCGTCTTCCAGCTGACGCAGACGCATCGACAAGGTTGGCTGGGTGATATGGCAGCGCGCGGCGGCCTGACCGAAGTGGCGGGTTTCATCCAGGGCGATGAGGAACTTCAGCTGTTTGATATCCACGATGTGTCCTTAATACCCTGGTTTGCGCCGATTCTATCAGGCAGTTGCGTGCGCCCAGGCGCTGAATACGGCCTATGGCGCGGCCGGCAGCGACAGTGGCGGCTGTGGCACCTTTGTCACGAATCAGAGTCTAGACTTCTGGCTCCGGGCAGCACCGCCCGGTCACTTTCCAAGGAATCACGAGGAAGCCTTATGAGTCTGTTTGCCTTTGTCAAAGAAGCCGGAACCAAACTCTGGGAGTCGCTGGTCGGTCAGGAGGCCCAGGCGGCCGAGTCACTGGCGGCGCATGTCGCCAAGGTGGGCTTGGGGAACCCGGCGATTCAGATCAGCGTCGAGGGCGAGAAGGTCATTGCCCGTGGCGAGGTAGCCAGCCAGGAAGAGAAGGAGAAAATCCTGCTGGCGTTGGGCAACGTCGCCGGCGTCGCCGAAGTGGAAGACCATATCAGCGTGACCACGCCGGCCCCGGCGGCGCGCTTTGTCACGGTGAAGAAGGGCGACACCCTGAGCGCGATTGCCAAGGCCGAATACGGCAACGCCAATGCCTATCCGAAAATCTTTGAAGCCAACAAGCCGATGCTCAGCCACCCGGACAAGATCTATCCGGGCCAGGTGCTGCGTATTCCCGAGTAGAGCGCCATTGTGGGAGGGGCTTTAGCCGCGACTGTCGCCGCTAAAGCGCCTCCCACACATCATTAGCCGTTCTTCTCAAGGCCTTGCAACAACTCCCGATAATCCTCGACGGCCGCAAATTCCTCGGTGTCCTTCGGCCCCGCCTGACTATCCGGCTGGCGCACGGCGAGCAGGTGGCCGACGCCGAAACGCCCGGCGCTGCGCAGAATCGGCAGGCTGTCATCGATAAACAGGCTACGCGCAGGTGTGAAGCGGATGTCCTGCTGCAGGGCGTGCCAGAACTGCTGGTCTTCCTTGGGGAAACCATAGTCGTGGGAGCTGATCAGTCGGTCGAAATAGGGCGCCAGTTCGATACGTTCCAGCTTTAGCGACAGCGAATCGCGGTGTGCGTTGGTGATCATGACCACCTGTTTGCCGGCGGTGCGCAGGGCCTGAATAAAGGTGTCGGCGTCCGGGCGCAGGGCGATCAGGTGCGCCACTTCGCGCTTGAGGTCGCGGATCGACAGGTTCAGCTCGCGGCTCCAGAAATCCGTGCAGTACCAGTTGAGGGTGCCGGCGTGCTCGCGAAACAGCGGCAGCAGCTCGGCCTCGGCCAGCGCGCGGCTGACGCCATGCAACTCGGCATAGCGCTGCGGCAGGTGCTGCAACCAGAAGTGGTTGTCGAAGTGCAGGTCGAGCAGGGTGCCGTCCATATCCAACAGGACGGTGTCGATGGCGTTCCAGATCAGTGACGGCATGCAGGTTCTTTCGTTTACGCTGCGGGGCCTGTCGCGATTTTCGCCATGGGCGTCGTCATCGCGCAATCTCCGGCAGGGACAATGGGAAAAGGCACGGTATGATAACCCGCTACTTCACTTCACTCTCGATACATCCGGGCATTGCTGCACGCGCCAACGCGTGGCCGCCACACAGTCCGACAGGCCTGTAACAACCCGTCAAGGAGCCGCCCCATGCGTCAGAAGCCCACTGTCCTCGCTCGCGAAATCGTCGCCAGCAGCCGCCTGTTCCGCGTTGAGGAGTTGCAACTGCGCTTCAGCAATGGCGTGGAGCGCACCTACGAACGCCTGGTGGGCAAGGGCTCGGGCTATGGTGCGGTGATGGTGGTGGCGATGGTCGATGACGAGCACGCGCTGTTGGTCGAGGAATACTGCGGCGGCACCGATGACTACCAGTTGTCACTGCCCAAAGGGCTGATCGAGCCCGGTGAGGACGTGTTGGTGGCGGCCAACCGTGAGTTGAAGGAAGAAGCCGGCTTTGGTGCGCGTCAGCTGGAGCTGCTGGCCGAGCTGAGCCTGTCGCCGGGCTATATGAGCCAGAAGATTCAGGTGGTGCTGGCCTCGGACCTCTATGAAGAGCGCCTGCCGGGCGATGAGCCGGAGCCGATGCGCGTCGACCAGACCAGCCTGCGTGAGCTGTCTAGTTTGATCCAACACCCTCAATTCACCGAAGGCCGTGCCCTGGCGGCGCTGTATCTGGCCCGCGATGTACTGACTCAGCGCGGGATCTTTAAACCATGAGCCATCCGCTGATCCATGCTGTGATTGAACTGGTACGCCAGGCCGGCGTGGCGACGCTGCCGCATTGGCGCGCCGATGTAACGGTCAATGAAAAAGCCGACGCCTCGCCTGTGACTGCTGCGGATATGGCCGCGCACCATATTCTTAATGACGGCCTGCTGGCCCTTGCCCCGGATATTCCGGTGCTGTCTGAGGAAGCAGCGGATATTGCCCTGAGCACCCGTGCACAGTGGTCGCGTTGGTGGCTGGTCGACCCGCTGGATGGCACCAAGGAATTTATCGCCGGCTCCGAGGAATTCACCGTCAACGTCGCGCTGATCGAACAGGGCCGCGTAGTATTCGGCGTGGTGGGCATTCCGGCCACCGGTCAGTGCTATTACGGCGGTGCCGGTCTTGGGGCTTGGCGCGCCGATGCGGCGGGTATGGCTGAGCCGATTCATGTGCGTCTGGCCCCGCAGGAGGCCTTTACCCTGGTGGCCAGCCGCCGTCATTCCAGCCCGGCGCAGGAAGCGTTGTTGACCGGGTTGAGCGAGCGCTTTGGTGATCTGCAACTGGCCAATGTCGGCAGCTCGCTGAAGTTCTGCCTGCTGGCCGAAGGCAATGCCGATTGCTACCCGCGTTTGGCGCCGACTTCGCAGTGGGACACCGCCGCAGCGCAGGGCGTGCTGGAAGGGGCGGGCGGTGAAGTGCTGACGCTCAAGGGCGAAGTGTTGACCTATGAGGCGCGTGAGTCGCTGCTTAATCCGTATTTTCTGGCGCTGCCGGCTGCAGCAGCCTGGCGCACCGAGTTGATTCAGCTGGCCCGCGCGTTGGATTAAGCCCGTAGGATGGGTTAGCCGCAGGCCAACCCATCACTGATGCTCAGTCGAGCATATCGCCGTAGCGCGCGTCCTTCTTGAACAGCAGCGGCTGGGCGAAGCCCGGCACCTTGATCTGCTCGGTGCTGATCTCGATCTGCTGATCGTCGATCAGGTCATTACCGAAGTTATAGATAATCCCCAGATCTCCCAGCAGCGCTTGCGCGTCGTAGGTTTGAGCGGCGTGGCGCGTGGCTTCGCGGCGTTGCAGGTAGGCGGCGAAGGCCGCTTCGCCATGGCGCTTGCGCAGCATGCGTTCGGCCACATGCGGCGCCAGCAGCAGGGCGCTGGCGTTGTTGCCGCCAAAACCCTTGGAGTTGATAAAACAGACGTCGAGCTGCTCGGGCGTGCGGGTGCGGTCGCTGGTGGCGAAGCTCAGATGCTGCTGGTGCACGTCTTCAGCCACCGCATCGATGGTCTTGATGCCGGGGATGATGCCGTACTTGAAACTGCCCAGGGCGGAGATCACCTGATCGCCACTGGCGGTGGCCAGGGAGTGGCCGACAAAGGCTTTCACCGCCGTGACCGGCCATTGCTCGATGGCGAAGGCGCTGGCCACGCGGTCGAGAATTTCCGATTCGGTCACCCGGTTGGCCGGGGTGCTGGAGCCGTGGGCATGCACAAAGCTGCGCTCGCGCACCGCGTCGATGCCCAGCAGCTGAACGGCGCTGGCCACGGCCTTGGCCACGGTCAGGTAGTTGCCGGGGCCGGGGGCGGAAATGGATTTCTTGAAGCCGTCGGCGTTGATAAACACATCCGGCACCGCACCATGAATATCCGCGCCCAGCTCCAGAGCCAGTTCATCATCCATCAGCACCACGAACTGGCAGGCCTCGGCCAGGGTAAAGCCACAGTTTTCGCCAAACGGGCGGCTGGCGCGGCGGAAGTCGACCGAGTCCTTGCCTTCGATCTGGCGTAGGCCGTCTTCGGTGGCCAGCGCGCCCATGGCGCCGTAACCCTCGATGCATTCCTGATTGATTGGCGCTTCGCTGCTGCCGATTATCACTACCCGCGCTTTGCCATTGGCAATCTGTTCGATGCCCTTCTGCAGGTTATAGAGGAAGGTGGCGCAGGCGCCGGTGATGGCGCCGGTGGTGCCAACGCTGCCCAGCACGTAGGCGTTGATAAAGTCCGCCGACATGGTGTTGAGGCCCAGGGCCAGTTGCTTGGCGGTGACGCGGCCGCCTTTGAGGCGCGACTGCATCAGGCCGCCGAAGCCGTTTTCGTCGAGCTGACTCATGATGCAACTGGAGAACACCGCGACTTCGTCGGGGGCCACGTGCTGCATGATGGTTTGCCAATCGATGCCGGTGGCGCGTAGCGCGTCGGTGACGCCGGCGATGGTCATGGCCAGGCCGCGCGGGTGGAAGCGCGCGTTGTACAGCTCGCTCGGTTCGAAGCCTGTGGGCAGCTGGCCGGCGGATTTCACCGGCAGGGCGCGGTAGCTGTCGACCTTGAATTCGCAGTTGTCGTGCAGGGTCACCAGCACTTCGCTGGCGTTCAGTTCGTCCACTGTCCAGTCGCTCGGCAGCGGCTCGGGCAGGTGCTTGCGCAGGGTGATAAAGCTCAGCGGCTGACCGGCGGTGGCGCTGATGTCGATGGTTTTCTGCCAGTGTGCGGCGTCGACATCCAGATGCTGTTTCTCGATACGGCGCACCAGGGTCGAGGCGAGAATCTGCTCGGCGAAGCGGCTGTCGATCTCGGCCAGGCTCAGGGTGTTGCCGGAGTCATCCTGATAGTGGCCATCAACCACCTTGACCAGCTTCATCATCACTGCCAGGCCGGCGAGGGTTTGCTGGCGCGCGGGCGTATCCATGGATTCGATTACGGTGCGGCGGAAGCCATGGTGAAAGGAGCTGCGCCCGGCCGCGTTATAGCCACCAAAACCAACGATCACAGGTAAGCGTGAGGTCACTCGATAACTCCTTGAAAAGAGGGCGCCAGACAAGCCGAGATAAAGCTATGGAGGCTTGTCACGCAGTCTGGAGCGCGCTGCGGCGGTTATTACGCCGCGCTCAAGCGCCCAGCATGGCTGTTCGGATGCCTATGCTGACGTGATTGCTGACTTGCGAGTCACGGTTTCGACCAAGGTCGCGCATCGCTAAAGCCTTACGGCTGTTATGGTCTCTGCGCACAACGCCCAGCTGGAGAACAACAATGCACAGCGTCAATCCCTACGAGTACGGCATGCCCCGCGATGCGGCGAATTTTCAGGCACTCAGCCCACTGAGCTTTCTTGAGCGCGCCGCCAGTGTCTATCCGCAGCGCCTGGCGTTGATCAATGGCAGCCTGCGCCAGACCTGGGGCGAAACCTACAGCCGCAGTATTCGTTTGGCCTCGGCGCTGGCCCAGCGCGGCATCGGCCTGGGCGACACGGTGGCGGTGATCGCGCCCAACGGCCCGGCAATGTTCGAGGCGCATTTTGGCGTGCCGATGTGTGGCGCGGTGCTGAATGCCATCAACACTCGCCTGGATGCCGAAGCCATCGCCTTTATCCTGCAGCACGGCGAAGCCAAGGTGCTGCTGGTGGACAAGGAGTTCGGCGAACTGGCGCAGCGTGTGGTCGGCCATTTGCCCCAGCCGCCGTTGGTGATTGGCATCGATGACCCGGAATACGCTGACGGTCTGCTGATCGGCCAGCTGGAGTACGAGGCGCTGCTGGCCGAAGGCGACCCTGACTATGCCTGGCAGTTGCCGGCGGACGAGTGGCAGGCGATCTCGCTCAACTACACCTCCGGCACCACCGGCAACCCCAAAGGCGTGGTCTATCACCACCGAGGCGCTCACCTGAATGCGCTGTCCAACGCCATGTGCTGGGACATGAGCCGCTTCCCGGTGTACCTGTGGACGCTGCCGATGTTCCACTGCAATGGCTGGTGCTTCCCCTGGGCGCTGGCCGCCTATGTCGGGGTCAACGTGTGCCTGCGCCATGTGCGCGCCGAAGCCATCTACCCTGCCATCGCCGAGCATGGTGTCGACCATTTCTGTGGCGCGCCGATCGTGCTGAATATGCTGGCCAACGCCGATGACGCGCTGAAAGCGCTGAAAACCCAACCGGTCAAAGTGCTCACCGCCGGCGCCGCGCCGCCTGCGGCGGTGATCGAGGCCATGGAAGCCCTGGAGTTTCGCGTGACCCACGTTTATGGCCTGACTGAGACCTACGGCCCCAGCGTGGCCTGCGAATGGAAGAGCGAGTGGGACAGCGAAACTCCGGAACAGCGCGCGCGCCTGAAGTCCCGCCAGGGCGTGCGTGCGCCGCTGCTCGACGGCCTGATGGTGGCCGACCCGGATACTCTGCAACCGGTGCCGAAAGATGGTCAGACCATCGGCGAAATCATGATGCGCGGCAACGTGGTGATGAAAGGCTATTTGAAGAACCCCTCAGCCACCGCCGAGGCCTTTGCCGGCGGCTGGTTCCACTCCGGCGACCTGGCGGTGTGGCACGCCGACGGTTATGTAGAAATCAAGGATCGCAGCAAGGACATCATTATTTCCGGCGGCGAGAACATCTCCTCCATCGAAGTGGAAGACGTGTTGTATCGCCATCCACTGATTCTGGAGGCGGCCGTAGTGGCCATGGCCCATGCCAAATGGGGCGAAACACCCTGCGCCTTCGTCACCCTCAAGCCGGGCGCCGAGTTGACCGCCGAGGAAGTCGTCACCTTCTGTCAGCAGCGCATGGCGCGCTTCAAGGTGCCGGGCTGTGTGGTGTTTACCAGCCTGCCGAAAACCAGCACCGGCAAGGTGCAGAAGTTCGTGCTGCGCGAGCAGGCCAAGCAGTTGGCTGCCCAGCAGGCAGTGGCATAAAGGGGGTTGAAGGCACTTGTTACAGGTTTAAATGGATAGCGAGTTGAGAACCTAAATGGCATTCACTAGTATTTGGCACCTTAACTCGTCTATACCAAGAGGCATTCTTCATGCAGGTAAGCAAAGGGTTGTTCGCTGCACTCTCTCTCACAGCGCTGGCCAGCACGGCGCAGGCCGCCGATGAAGTGGTGGTTTACTCCGCGCGTATCGACGAGCTGATCAAGCCGGTATTCGACGCCTACACCGCGAAAACCGGGGTTAAGGTCAAGTTCATCACCGACAAGGAAGCGCCGCTGATCGCGCGTCTGAAAGCTGAAGGTGCCAACACCCCGGCTGACCTGCTGATCACCGTCGACGCCGGCAACCTCTGGCAGGCCGAGCAGGAAGGCGTGCTGCAGCCGACCAAATCCGAGCTGATTGCCGCCAATATCCCCGCCCAGTATCGCTCCAGCACCGACAGCTGGACTGGCTTGTCGCTGCGCGCGCGGACCATCTTCTACTCCACCGAGCGGGTTAAACCGAGCGAGCTGAGCACTTACGAAGCCCTGGCCGACAAGAACTGGGAAGGCCGTCTGTGCCTGCGTACCAGCAAGAAGGTCTACAACCAGTCGCTGACCGCCACCCTGATCGAAACCCATGGTGAAGCCAAAACCGAAGAAATCGTCAAAGGCTGGGTGAGCAACCTGGCGACCGACGTATTCGCCGATGACACCGCGCTGCTGCAGGCCATCGACGCGGGTCAGTGCGACGTCGGTATCACCAACACTTACTACTACGGCCGTCTGCACAAGCAGCAGCCTGATCTGAAAGTGAAGCCGTACTGGCCGAACCAGAACGACCGTGGCGTGCACGTCAACCTGGCCGGTGCTGGTGTGACCAAGCATGCGCCAAACGCTGAAGCCGCGCGCAAACTGCTGGAGTGGATGACTACTCCGGAAGCGCAAACCATCTTCGCGGGCGTCAACCAGGAGTTTCCGGCCAACCCGGCTGTTGAGCCTTCTGCCGAAGTGGCAGCCTGGGGTACCTTCAAGGCCGACACCATCGCCACTGAAGTGGCTGGCAAGCGTCAGGCAGAAGCGACCATGTTGATGGATCGCGCTGGCTGGAACTGAGCCTGGGCTAAGCCGGCAGGTGGAAAAGCCGTCACGGTTTTCCACCCTGCAACTCGCTGGCTTTATACTGCCGACGCCCCGCACTTGCGGGGCGTTGTCTTTTCCGCTGTAGAGGACTTTGCGTGGCCCATCCTGCCCAGCGCCGCTGGTACCCCATCGCCTTTGCCGTTGCCTTGCTGGTGCTGTTGCCGCTGAGCGTGTTGCTGTTCAGCTGGCACGAGGTCGATCAGCAGATCTGGGCGCACCTGTGGCAAACCCAGTTACCGCGTCTGCTCGGCAATACCCTGGTGCTGGTAGTGGGCGTAGGCGTAGGTGTGACGCTGCTCGGCGTCAGCCTGGCCTGGCTTACCAGCCTCTGCGAGTTTCCCGGCAGGCGTTGGCTGGACTGGGCGCTGATGCTGCCATTTGCCATTCCCGCCTATGTACTGGCGTTCGTGTTTGTCGGCCTGCTGGATTTTTCCGGCCCGCTGCAAACCCTGCTGCGCGAGTGGTTTGGCAACGATGTGCGCTTTCGCGTGCGTTCGACTGGCGGGGTGATCATCGTTCTGGTGCTGGTGTTCTATCCCTACGTTTACCTGCTCGCGCGCAATGCCTTTCTGGCGCAGGGCAAGGGCCTGATGGAAGCCGCGCGGGTGCTTGGTCTGAGCCCGTGGCGGGCGTTCTGGCGTGTCGCTTTGCCGATGGCGCGACCGGCGATTGGTGCCGGTCTGGCCCTGGCCATCATGGAAACCCTGGCGGATTTCGGTGCGGTGGCGGTATTCAACTTCGACACCTTTACCACCGCGATCTACAAGACCTGGTACAGCTTCTATAGCCTGACCAGCGCCACTCAGCTGGCCAGCCTGCTGTTGCTGGCGGTGATGCTGGTGCTTTACGGCGAGCGCCGCGCCCGTGGTGCGGTGCGCCCGGTGAATGAGCGAGCACGCAGCAAGGCGCTCTATCACCTCACGGGCGGCAAGGCGTTGGCCGCCAGCGCCTGGTGCGGGCTGGTGTTTGCCTGCGGCTTTGTTATCCCGGTGCTGCAGCTGCTTATCTGGTTCTGGCAGCGTGGCCGCTTCGATCTGGATGAGCGCTACAGCGCGCTGATTCTGCACACCCTGTATCTGGGCGCGATGGCGGCGCTGATCACCGTCAGCGTGGCACTGTTGCTGGCCTTCGCTCGGCGTATGACACCAACCCGGCTGATGCGCTCCACTGTCGGCGTGGCCAATCTTGGCTATGCCTTGCCCGGTTCGATGCTGGCGGTGGCGATCATGCTGGCGTTCAGTTACCTGGACCGTGAGCTGGTGATCCCGCTTTCCACATGGCTGGGTGGTGCGGGCAAGCCGGTGCTGCTCGGCAGCCTGTCGGCGCTGTTGCTGGCTTATATGATCCGCTTTATGGCGGTGGCCTACGGGCCGCTGGAAAACAGTCTGGCGCGGATTCGCCCGTCCTTGCCGGAAGCTTCGCGCAGCCTCGGTGTTGGCGGCGTCGGGCTGTTCTTCAAGGTCTATCTGCCCCTGCTGGTGCCGGGTGCGCTGTCGGCGGCGCTGCTGGTGTTCGTCGATGTGCTCAAGGAAATGCCCGCCACCCTGCTGATGCGCCCGTTCGGCTGGGACACGTTATCGGTGCGGGTATTTGAAATGACCAGCGAAGGCGAGTGGGCGCGCGCCGCGCTGCCGGCCCTGACCCTGGTACTGGTCGGCCTGTTGCCGGTGATTCTGCTGATCCGCCGATCTGCGCGCCGTCACGGTTAGCCTCGCGGGCTTGCGCGACAGGCTGCCACGCTGGGATGACCGCCCCCGGTGTTGCGGCTACAATGCGCGCCATTCGCAGCGGCCGATCATCTTGATAGCCCGTGCCAGTGCCCGATTGTGTGGGCTCAGCCGGGTTGCCGCTGCACTGCCCAGCCCGCAAGGAGACACTTATGGGACAGCGCACACCACTCTATGACCTGCACCTCGCTTTGGGTGCCAAGATGGTCGACTTCGGCGGTTGGGACATGCCGTTGCACTATGGCTCGCAGGTCGAGGAGCACCACCAGGTGCGTCGCGACTGCGGGGTGTTCGATGTGTCGCACATGACCGTGGTGGATGTCAGCGGCAGCCAGGCCAAGGCCTACCTGCAACACCTGCTGGCCAACGACATCGAACGCCTGCAAAGCATCGGTAAAGCCCTCTACAGCGGTATGCTCAATGAACAGGGCGGGGTGGTGGATGATTTGATCGTCTACCTCACCGACTTTGGTTACCGCGTGGTGGTGAATGCCTCGACCCGCGACAAGGACCTGGCCTGGATGCGCCTGCAGAGCGTCGACTTTGACGTGCAGCTGCAAGAACGCGCCGAGCTGGCGATGCTGGCCATTCAAGGCCCGCATGCGCGCAGCAAGACTGCCGAGCTGGTAAGCCAATCGCGTGCCAACCTGATTCAGAGCCTCAAGCCGTTCGAAGGCCAGCCCGATGGCGAGTGGTTTATCGCACGCACTGGCTACACCGGCGAAGACGGTCTGGAAATCATGCTGCCGGCCAGCGAAGTGGTGGCCTTCCTCAATGAACTGGTCGGTGCTGGGATTTCCCCGATTGGTCTCGGCGCGCGCGACACCCTGCGCCTGGAAGCCGGGATGAATCTGTACGGCCAGGACATGGACGAAAGCGTCACCCCGTTGGCCGCCAATATGGCCTGGACCATCGCCTGGGAGCCGGCCAGCCGTGGTTTTGTTGGTCGTGCCGCGCTGCAGAAGCAAAAAGCCGAAGGCGTCGCCTCCAAGCTCGTCGGCCTGGTGCTGGAAGAGCGCGGCGTGCTGCGTGCGCATCAGGTTGTGCGGGTTGAGGGCGTGGGCGAAGGCGAGATCACCAGTGGCAGCTTCTCGCCGACCCTGGGTAAATCCATCGCCCTGGCCCGTGTGCCGGCGGCGACCAGCGAACGCGCCGAGGTAGAGATTCGCGGCAAGTGGTACCCGGTGCGGGTGGTCAAGCCGACGTTTGTACGTAACGGCAAGGCGCTTATCTGAGCCTTGAGCTGGCCATGGATGGTCGAGAACGCCCCGGTTTGTAACGGTGCGCCAGGTTTTTAAAGACTTTCTTTCGGTATGGCCAAGGCCTGCTAAATTTCCATGACGGCGTGGTCGCCGTCATGTCAGATGAGGAACGACACATGAGCAATATCCCCGCCGATCTGCGTTACGCCGCCAGCCACGAGTGGGCGCGCCTGGAAGCCGATGGCAGCGTTACCGTAGGCATTTCCGATCACGCTCAGGAAGCCCTGGGTGATGTGGTGTTCATCGAGCTGCCAGAAGTCGGCAAGAGCCTGAATGCCGGTCAGGAAGCCGGGGTGGTGGAATCGGTCAAGGCCGCGTCCGACATCTATGCACCGGTCTCCGGTGAAGTGATCGCGATCAACGACGGTCTGGCCGACAGTCCGGAAAGCGTCAACAGCGATCCGTACGGCAGCTGGTTCTTCAAGCTCAAGCCGAGCGATGCCAGCGAGTTGGACAAACTGCTGGATGCCGCCGGCTACAAGGCGGCTGCCGACAGCGACGCCTAAGTACCTCGCTACAACGACAAAGCCCCGCATGGCGGGGCTTTGTCGTTTTTGGCAAACCTGCGGCTTACTCAGCCTGTGTGGCAACCACTCGCAGCAGGACGCCATCCTGGCCCACCACGCGAACCGACGTCCCCACGGGTAGGTCGGCACCGCTGACCAGCCACAGACTGTCACCGGCCTTGATCTTGCCGCGCCCGCCACTGATGGCTTCATGCAGCACGAAGTCGCGGCCGATGAATTCACTGCCGCGCTGGTTCAGTCCCGGCTGGTCGGAGGGTTTCGCCGCACTGCGCTGGCGTTGCCACCAGAACACTGCAGTGAGCACCGAGAGCACGCCGAACAGCACGAACTGGGCTGCCCAGGGCAGGCCAGGGAAGATAAAGGTCAGCAGGCCAACACTGGCGGCGGCCAGGCCGATCCACAACAGGTAGCCACCGGCGCCGAACACTTCGAGGATCAGCAACAGGGTGCCCAGGGCCAACCAGTTCCAGTACGACAGGTGCTGTAAGAAGTCCCACATGACTTAACCCTTCTTCTCACCGAAGGTGGCTTTGACGATTTCACCGATGCCGCCGACTGCGCCAATCATCTGGCTGGCTTCCAGCGGCATCAGCACAACCTTGCTGTTATTGGCGCTGGCCAGCTGGCCGAGGGCTTCGATGTACTTCTGCGCAACGAAGTAGTTGACCGCCTGCACGTTGCCGCTGGCGATGGCCTCGGAGACCATGCGGGTGGCTTCTGCTTCGGCCTGGGCCGCACGTTCACGTGCCTCGGCTTCGAGGAACGCGGCCTGGCGCTGACCTTCGGCCTTGAGAATATCGCCCTGTTTCTGCCCTTCGGCGGTGAGGATGGCGGCAGCGCGCAGGCCTTCGGCTTCGAGAATCTGCGCACGCTTGATCCGTTCGGCTTTCATCTGCCCGGACATGGCCGCCATCAGGTCGTCGGGCGGGCTGATGTCCTTGATCTCGATACGGGTGATCTTGATGCCCCAGGGTGCGGTGGCTTCGTCCACGGTCTTGAGCAGACGCTCGTTGATCGCATCGCGCTGGCCGAGCATGGCGTCCAGCTCCATGGAGCCGAGCACGGTGCGGATATTAGTCATCACCAGGTTGCGGATGGCGTGCTCGAGGTTGTTCACCTCATAGGCGGCTTGCGCCGAGTTGATGATCTGGAAGAAGCAGATGGCGTCGATCTGCACCGTGGCGTTGTCGGCGGTGATGACTTCCTGTGGCGGAATATCCAGCACGTTTTCCATCACGTTGAGCTTGCGACCGATCTTGTCCATCACCGGCACAATGATGTTAAGGCCCGGCTTCAGGGTGTTGGTGTAGCGACCAAAGCGCTCCACGGTCCATTCGAAGCCCTGAGGCACGACCTTGAAACCCATGAAGACGATGGCGACGGCGAGGCCGACAAAGAGAAAGATGACGCTGCCGATTTCCATGTGGTGTAGCTCCTTGGTGAAGTGATGTCTGCGGGTTAGCGGTTCAGGTATCTAAGCACAGTTGGCCTGGCGCTGCTGTCGAGGCCGTTGCAAGCTGCGTGGCTAGATCAGCGTGTTGGCTGGGCCAATGCTATTGGCGGCGTTGGCAGGCGCTATTTCTGCTCGCTCTGCGGGGTAACCCGCAGCACTTCCTCTATGGTGGTCAGGCCCGCGGCCACCTTTTGTGCGCCGGACAGGCGTAGGCTGCGCATGCCTTCCTTGAAGGCGTGCCGACGCAGGGCGATCAGGTCGGTATCGGCGGTGATCAGCGGCTTCATCGCGTCATTGATCAGCATGATTTCATACACCCCGGCGCGGCCGCGGTAGCCGGTGTCGCGGCATTCCAGGCAACCGACAGCGCGGCAGGCCTGGGTCGGCAGTGGCGCGCTCCAGGGTTTGGTCAGGCTTTGCCAGCCGTCTTCGTCCAGCGTTTGTGGCGCTTTGCAGTGCGGGCACAGGGTACGCACCAGGCGTTGCGCCATCACGCCGAGCAGGGTTGCTTTGAGCAGGTAGTGCGGCACGCCCAGTTCCAGCAGGCGGGTGATGGCGCTGGGGGCATCGTTGGTGTGCAGCGTCGAGAGCACCAAGTGGCCGGTGAGCGCAGCCTGGATCGCCATCTCGGCGGTCTCCAGGTCGCGGATCTCGCCGACCATGATGATGTCGGGGTCCTGGCGCATCAGCGCGCGCACGCCGCTGGCGAAGGTCAGGTCGATATTGCTCTGCACCTGCATCTGGTTAAAGGCGCCCTCGATCATTTCGATCGGGTCTTCGATGGTGCAGACGTTGACCTCTTGCGTGGCCAGTTGCTTGAGCGTGGTGTACAGCGTGGTGGTCTTGCCCGAGCCGGTGGGGCCGGTGACCAGGATGATGCCGTTGGGCTGGCTGGTCATGCTCTGCCAGCGTTTCAGGTCATCGGCGGAGAAACCCAGCTGGTCGAAGCTTTTCAGCAACACTTCCGGGTCGAAGATCCGCATCACCATTTTTTCGCCAAAGGCGGTGGGCAGGGTCGACAGACGCAGTTCCACTTCACCGCCATCCGGGGTCTTGGTCTTGACCCGGCCGTCCTGGGGCTTGCGCTTTTCTGCGACGTTCATTCGTCCCAGGCTTTTCAGGCGGCTGACTACCGCCATGGTCACCTGCGGCGGGAACTGGTAGACGGTGTGCAGCACGCCGTCGATACGAAAGCGCACGCTGCCTTGCTCGCGGCGCGGTTCGATATGGATATCACTGGCGCGCTGGGTAAAAGCGTACTGAAACAGCCAGTCGACGATATTGACGATATGCGCGTCGTTGGCATCGGGCTCCTGATCCTGGGCACCAAGGTTGAGCAGTTGCTCGAAGTTACCGGTGTTACTGATCTTCATGTCGCCCGTGTTGGCCCCGGTGACCGACTTGGCCAGGCGATAGAATTCCACGGTAAAGCGCTGGATATCCGCCGGGCTGGCCACCACGCGCTTGATCGGGCGCTTGAGCACATGGGTCAGGTCGGTTTCCCAGCTGTGCACCAGCGGCTGGCTGCTGGCGATGGTCACGCTGTCGCTGTCCACCGCCACGGCAAGAATCTTGTGGCGCTGGGCGAAGGCGTAGGACATCAGCGGGGTGATGGCCGCGACATTGATTTTCAGCGGATCGATGCGCAGAAAGGGTTGGCCGCATTGTTCGGCTAGCCAACTGGTGAGGCCTTCGAGCTCAAGCTTCTTGCCGGGAGTTTTCAGGTCATCGAGCTGCTGCGCGGCGAGAAACTCCAGCGGGTGCTGCTGGTTGTTGACCGCACTGCGGCGGATCGCCAGGCATTGTTCGGCATTGTCCTGGCTGGTCCGCCCCTGGGCGACCAGCTCGCGCAGCAGATCAGCGAGTTCCAGCTGGCGATCATGGGCGGACGAGACGAATGCGGACATAAAACTCCCTGACGATCCTGATTACGTGTTAACGACCTGCTAAGCACTGTCGGCAGCATGACGCCAAGGGCGCGGGTTGTCTGCCGACTTGATCCATTTTTGCACAGCCGCCAGCCCTAGCCGCAGCGCAGCAGACGTCAGGCGCGCTTGAGGGTTTTTACACCCTCTGCGGTACCCAGCAGTAACAGATCTGCTGGGCGTGCAGCGAACAGACCGTTGGTGACCACTCCGACTATGGCGTTGATCTGGCTTTCCAGTTCGGCCGGGTTGGTAATCGACAGGTTGAATACATCGAGGATGATATTGCCGTTGTCGGTCACCACGCCTTCGCGGTACACCGGGTCGCCGCCGAGTTTGACCAACTGGCGCGCCACATGGCTGCGCGCCATCGGGATCACTTCCACTGGCAGTGGGAAGGCGCCGAGCACCGGTACCAGCTTGCTGGCGTCGGCGATGCAGATAAAGGTCTGTGCCACGGCCGCGACGATCTTCTCGCGGGTCAGGGCCGCGCCACCGCCCTTGATCAGGTTGAGGTGTTCGTCGCTCTCGTCGGCGCCGTCGACATAGAACTCCAGGTCGCTGACGGTGTTCAGCTCATACACTGGAATGCCATGGCCCTTGAGGCGTGCAGCGGTGGCTTCGGAGCTGGCCACGGCACCATCGAATTCCATCTTGTGCTTGGCCAGGGCATCGATAAAACAGTTGGCGGTGGAGCCGGTGCCGACTCCGATCACACTCTTGGCGTCGAGTTTGGGAAGAATAAAGTCGACGGCAGCCTGGGCGACGGCTTGCTTGAGTTGATCCTGGTTCATCTTTATAAGGCCTGGCGTGGGAGTGGTGGAAAGGCGCGAATTATAGCGCGGCTGCGCCGGCGACGTTAAAACCCTGCCTGTCAGGCCGCGTGAGAGCGTAGCGAGCGAAGGTCAGGCAAGGCAAAAAGAGGCGAGGAAGCGAAGTGTACTGTTGTACATGAGCATTCCGAGCCTGTTTTTAACGCCGCATCACCGAGCGCAGTAGCTCTCGCGTGGTCTGCTTGTATGGTCGTTCGGCGCAACGCTGGGGTAGACTCGCGAACTCCCTGGAAAACCGCCTGCGATGCCCGCCATGCTCGAACAGTACGTCAAGAAAATCCTCACCTCGCGCGTCTATGACGTGGCGGTGGAAACCCCGCTGCAAGCCGCCAACCAGCTTTCCGAGCGCCTGGGCAACCAGATTCTGCTCAAGCGTGAAGACCTGCAACCGGTGTACTCGTTCAAGATTCGCGGTGCCTACAACAAGCTGGCGCAGCTCTCGGCCGAGGAACAGGCGCGTGGTGTGGTCACCGCCTCGGCCGGCAACCATGCCCAGGGCTTGGCGCTGGCGGCCAAGGTGCTTGGGGTCAAGGCGACCATCGTGATGCCCAAGACCACCCCGGAGATCAAGGTGCAGGGCGTACGTTCGCGCGGCGGCAAGGTGGTGCTGCACGGCGACAGCTTCCCCGAGGCGCTGGCCTATTCGCTGAAACTGGTCGACGAGAAGGGCTACATCTATATCCATCCCTACGATGACCCGCACACCATCGCCGGCCAGGGCACCATTGCCATGGAAATCCTCCGTCAGCAGCCGGGGGCGATCGACGCGATCTTCGTGCCGGTGGGTGGCGGCGGGCTGATTGCGGGTATCGCTGCCTACGTCAAATACCTGCGCCCGGAGATTAAGGTCATCGGTGTTGAACCGGACGATTCCAATTGCCTGCAGGCCGCGATGGCCGCTGGTGAGCGTGTGGTGTTGCCGCAGGTTGGACTGTTTGCCGATGGCGTGGCGGTGGCGCAGATCGGTCAGCACACCTTCGATGTGTGCAAGGACCATGTTGACGAGGTGATTACCGTCAGCACCGACGAGATCTGTGCGGCGATCAAGGACATCTACGACGACACCCGTTCGATCACCGAACCGGCTGGCGCGCTGAGCGTGGCCGGAATCAAGAAGTATGTGGAGCGCGAAGGCTGCAGCGGGCGCGTATTGGTCGGCATTGATTCGGGTGCCAACGTCAATTTCGACCGCCTGCGCCATGTCGCCGAACGCGCCGAACTGGGCGAGAAGCGTGAAGCGATCATCGCCGTGACCATCCCCGAGCAACCGGGCAGCTTCAAGGCCTTCTGCGAAGCCATCGGCAAGCGGCAGATCACCGAGTTCAACTACCGCTACCACGAGGATAAGGAAGCGCACATCTTTGTCGGCGTGCAGACCCACCCGGACAGCGATCCGCGTGCGGTGCTGGTGCAGGGCCTGCGTGAGCAGGGCTTCCCGGTGCTGGACCTGACCGACAACGAGCTGGCCAAGCTGCATATCCGTCATATGGTAGGCGGCCATGCGGCGGCGGTGCCGGATGAGTGCGTGTACCGGTTCGAATTTCCCGAGCGCCCGGGTGCGTTGTTCAATTTCTTACAGAAATTGGGTGGGCGCTGGAATATCTCGATGTTCCACTACCGCAACCACGGCGCGGCCGATGGTCGCGTGGTCGCGGGCTTGCAAGTGCCGCAGGCCGAGCGTCATCTGGTGCCGGCGGCGCTGGAAGCCATCGGCTATCCCTATTGGGATGAGAGCGATAATCCGGCGTACAAACTTTTCCTAGGCTAATCGGCAGGAGCTGAATTGATGGAACATTACCCACTGCTGAAAATTCTCCACAGTGCACCAGGCGTGCTGTTGCTGCTGGGCGTGCTGGCCCATGCCTTTATGCTGTGGAAGGCCGCGCGCAGCGGCGACAGCGCGGTGCTGCAGCGCAAGCTCAAGCGCACCCGACTGATTAGCTTGCCGGTATTTGGCCTGCTGGCCCTGAGCCTGCCGGTCAGTGGCTGGTGGCTGGTCAATCTGGCGGGCTTTCCGCTGGGGCTGACCTGGCTGCTGGCCAGCAGTGTGCTGTTCGGCGTGCTGGTGCTGTTCGGTCTGCTGCTCAATGGCCGCCTGGCTGCTTGGCAGGCCTTGGGTGACAGTCCAGCGCCGGTCAAACTGCAGCGTTTGTGTGCGTTGTATGCCGGGCTGATCGTGCTGTTGTTGCTGGTGATTATGGGGCTGATGGGTGCCAAGCCAGCCTGACTAGCATCCAAACAAAAACGCCGCCTGATCAGGCGGCGTTTTTGCTTAGCGCAGGGAAATGATTGGCCAGCCACGTTTCTCCGCTTCGGCGCGCAACTTCGGATCGGGGTCGACGGCGCAGGGGCGGGTCACCTGCTCCAGCAGCGGCAGGTCATTCAGCGAATCGCTGTAGAAGCTGCTGTCGGCCAGGCTCAGGCCGGTTTCGCCCAGCCAGCGGTTCAGGCGGGTGACCTTGCCTTCCTTGAAGCACGGCACATCGGTGGTGCGCCCGGTGTAGCGGCCGTCGGCTATTTCGCATTCGGTGGCCAGCAGGGTGTCGACGCCCAGGCGTGCGGCAATCGGTGCGGTGACGAAGCGGTTGGTGGCGGTGATGATCAGCAGCTTGTCGCCTGCTTCGCGGTGTTCGGCGAGCAGGGCTTCGCCCTTGGTCAGGATGATCGGCTCAATGCAGTCGCGCATAAATTCGCGGTGCCACTGCGCAAGCTGAGCCATTTCCGTACGGCCGAGGATTTCCAGGCTGAAATTCAGGTAGTCGGTGATATTCAGGCGGCCGGCCAGGTAGTCCTGATAAAAGTCATCGTTACGCGTCTTGTAGGCGATGCGGTCGAGGATGCCGCGCTCACACAGGTAGTCGCCCCAGGCGTGATCGCTGTCGCCGCCGAGCAGGGTGTTGTCGAGATCGAATAAAGCCAAACGCACGGGGCACCTTTTCTGAAAACCCAATAAGACGGCCAGATTAACGGCTTTTATAAGGCTTTCCTATTACACCGGCCGCTTGCGTTGCTGCTGCCGCGGCCTTTGTGGAACAATGCCCGCATGTCTTAAATTCAGGCGTTTACGAGGTTGTGTGCCGTGATCGATTCCGATGGTTTTCGCCCGAATGTCGGCATCATTCTGACCAATGATGTTGGCCAGGTGCTGTGGGCGCGTCGGATAAACCAGGATGCCTGGCAGTTCCCGCAAGGCGGGATCAATGACCATGAGTCGCCGGAAGAAGCGCTGTACCGCGAATTGAACGAAGAAGTGGGCCTTGAAGAGCAGGATGTGAAAATTCTCGCCTGCACTCGGGGCTGGTTGCGTTATCGTCTGCCCCAGCGTTTGGTGCGCACGCACAGCCAACCGCTGTGCATCGGTCAGAAACAGAAATGGTTTCTCCTGCGTTTGACCGGCGCAGAGGAACGGGTGCGCATGGACCTGACCGGCAAGCCGGAATTCGACGGCTGGCGCTGGGTCAGTTACTGGTACCCGCTGGGCCAGGTGGTGACATTCAAGCGCGAGGTTTACCGTCGCGCCCTCAAGGAACTCGCCCCGCGCCTTTTGGCCCGGGACTGACAACAGGCTGAGCCAAGCATGCTCAATACGCTGCGCAAGATTGTCCAGGAAGTAAACGCCGCCAAGGACCTCAAGGCGGCGCTGGGCATTATCGTGCAGCGGGTGCGCGAAGCCATGGGTAGCCAGGTTTGCTCGGTCTACCTGCTTGATCCGGAAACCAACCGCTTCGTGTTGATGGCCACCGAGGGCCTCAACAAGAAAGCCATCGGCAAGGTAAGCATGGCGCCCAACGAGGGCCTGGTTGGCCTGGTTGGTACCCGCGAAGAGCCGCTCAACCTCGAACACGCCTCCGAACACCCGCGCTACCGTTACTTCGCTGAAACCGGTGAGGAACGTTACGCCTCCTTTTTGGGGGCGCCGATCATCCACCACCGGCGGGTAATGGGCGTACTGGTCGTCCAGCAGAAAGAGCGCCGCCAGTTCGATGAAGGTGAAGAAGCCTTCCTGGTGACCATGAGCGCGCAGCTCGCCGGGGTTATCGCCCACGCCGAGGCTACCGGTTCGATTCGCGGCTTGGGTCGTCAGGGCAAGGGTATTCAGGAAGCCAAGTTTATCGGCGTGCCTGGCTCTCCCGGCGCTGCCGTGGGCACCGCCGTGGTGGTGTTGCCACCCGCTGACCTGGAAGTGGTGCCGGATAAAACGGTCGATGACATCGCCGCCGAGCTGACCCTGTTCAACAATGCCCTCGAAGGTGTACGCGCCGATATGCGTGCGCTTTCGGCGAAGATGGCCACCCAATTGCGCCCGGAAGAGCGCGCATTGTTCGATGTTTACCTGATGATGCTGGAAGACGCCGCCTTGGGTAACGAGGTGGTCAAGGTCATCAAAACCGGGCAGTGGGCCCAGGGCGCGCTGCGCCATGTGGTCAGCGAGCACGTCAATCGTTTCGAACTGATGGACGACGCCTACCTGCGCGAACGCGCTAGCGACGTCAAAGACCTCGGCCGGCGCTTGCTGGCTTACCTGCAACAGGCGCGTCAGCAGACCCTGGTCTATCCGGACAACTGCATCCTGGTTAGTGAAGAACTGTCGCCGGCGATGCTTGGCGAAGTGCCGGAAGGCAAGCTGGTCGGCCTGGTGTCGGTGCAAGGCTCGGGCAACTCGCATGTGGCGATCTTTGCCCGGGCTATGGGTATACCCACGGTCATGGGTGTGGTCGATCTGCCGTATTCGAAGATCGACGGCATCCAGCTGATCGTCGACGGCTACCACGGTGAGGTGTTCACCAACCCCAGCGAGGTGCTGCGCAAGCAGTACGCCGATGTGGTCGAGGAAGAGCGCCAACTGGCTCAGGGCCTGGATGCACTGCGTGCCTTGCCGTGTGAGACCCTGGATGGTCACCGCATGCCGCTGTGGGTCAATACGGGGCTGCTCGCGGATGTGAAGCGTGCTCAGGAGCGCGGTGCCGAAGGCGTCGGTCTGTACCGCACCGAAGTGCCGTTCATGATCAACGAGCGTTTCCCCAGCGAGAAAGAGCAACTGTCGACCTATCGCGAGCAGTTGCAGGCCTTCCACCCGTTGCCGGTCACCATGCGTACCCTGGATATCGGCGGCGACAAGGCACTGAGCTATTTCCCAATCAAGGAAGACAACCCCTTCCTCGGTTGGCGCGGCATTCGGGTGACCCTTGATCACCCGGAAATCTTCCTGGTGCAGACCCGCGCGATGCTCAAGGCCAGCGAAGGGTTGAACAACCTGCGTATCCTGCTGCCGATGATTTCCGGTATTCAGGAACTGGAAGAGGCGCTGCACCTGATTCACCGCGCCTGGGGCGAAGTGCGGGACGAGGGTACCGATGTGCCGTTGCCACCGATCGGGGTGATGATCGAGATTCCGGCGGCGGTCTACCAGACCCGAGAACTGGCACGCCAGGTCGACTTCCTCTCGGTCGGCTCGAATGACCTGACCCAGTACCTGTTGGCCGTGGACCGCAACAACCCGCGGGTTGCCGACCTTTACGACTTCCTCCACCCGGCGGTGCTGCAAGCGCTGCGTATCGTGGTGGCCGGTGCCCATGCTGAAGGTAAACCGGTGAGCATCTGTGGTGAGATGGCTGGCGACCCGGCGTGCGCGGTGCTGCTGATGGCCATGGGTTTCGACGGCCTGTCGATGAACGCCACCAACCTGCCCAAGGTCAAATGGCTGCTGCGTCAGCTCAGCCTGGGCAAGGCTCAGGAACTGCTGAGCCAGGTCATGAGCATCGACAACCCTCAGGTGATTCACAGCACCCTGCAACTGGCCCTGCGCAATCTCGGCCTGGGCCGCATGATCAACCCGGCGTCGGATATTCAGGCCTGACGCTTACTTCAGGTCTCCTGCTACAGGTGCGCGCGCACCTGGCGCTCGAGCCTACAACCCTGGTGCGCCGCTTAGCCTCGTAAAGCAACCTCCCCCAGCGCAGTGCCATGCTCAGCAAAACTGCGTTCGACCATCTGCCAGCTGCCATCGGCGTTGACGATCAGCGCGGTGCTGGCGCGGGTCCCGTATGCCGGGCTGGCGATAAAGATGCTCGACAGCAGGCGTTCGCTGGCTAAACCGATACCGGTGTCGGGCAGGTCGGCATCGGCGGCTGGAGTGGGATCGGCCAGCAGGTGCAGCAGGCGATCCGGTTGTGCGTCGGGCAAAGCATCGTTCAGGGCCTGGGTGAGCCGCTGCAGCTTGGGCCAGGGCGTATTCAGGTCGGCATTGGATAAACCATGGACACCTGGGCTGAGCAGGGTGGTGTGACCGGAGCGCGAGTTGAAGTGGCAGAGCTGCTGGCCGTCGCCCAGCAGCAGGTTGAAGCCGCTGTAATGCTGGCGCTCTGCGCGTAGCTGCTGGAGGAAATCTTCGGTACTCAGGGCGCTGGTGAGAAAGGCCGCCGGCAGTTCGCCCCGCGAGCGCGCGCCCTGCGGCAGGCTGAGGTCGCGGATGTTGGTCAGGGCGGCAAAGCGCCCGCCAGGGCCGACACCCAGCCAAGTGCCGCCGGCCTGCAAATCACGCCCGGCAAACAGCCCAGGGCTTTGCGGCCACTCGGCCAGCGCCTGGCTGGGGCGGGCATAGAATTCATCACGGTTGGCCGCTACCAGCAGCGGTTGGGCATGGCCGGGGCGCCAGGCCAGGGCAATCAGGCACATGCTTTAGCTGCGCAGCTTGGCGATGACGCCAGCGCTGTCGAGTTCCGCGCCCAGGTGCAAGCGCACCTTGCGCGCACCGCCGCCCAGGCCGAGTTCCAGCAGAATGCGTTCTTCGACCTGTGACAGACCGCCTTCAAGGCGCTCCAATGGCTGAATCAACAGCTGCGGAGGCCGGCTCAGGCGCAGGAAACGATGCGGTAACAACTCCGCGATGCCACGCTGCAACAGCTGCTGCGCCGCCGCAAAGTCCGCCACCAGCAGGCGCTGATTGCTGAAGGCCGGGTCGGCCTGCAGATGCAGTTCGCGGCCGCTTTGCAGGTGGCTCAGGTGCATCTGGTTGCAACTCAGTTTGAGGTACAGGGTTGGGCGCACAGGGTTCTATTCCAGGGGCTGTCCCGGCACTTTACGCAAAGCCTGAGCTTACATCCATCGCCCAAAGTAGAGTCCGGAGCGCTGCATCCGTTACCATGCCGGATTGTTTGCGGGGGTGCTGATGGAACTGCTGCTGTATTTGATTTTGGGTGCTGCCGCTGGAACTCTGGCGGGGCTGTTTGGTGTGGGCGGCGGCATCATCATTGTGCCGGTGCTGGTGCTGAGTTTTGCTGCACAGGGCTTTGATCCGGCGATTTTGACGCACCTGGCGGTTGGCACCTCACTGGCCACCATCATTTTTACCTCGATCAACTCGGTCCTCGAGCATCAGCGCAAGGGCGCGGTGCTGTGGCCGGTATTCGCCTGGATGACCCTGGGCATTCTGCTCGGCGCGGCCATAGGCGCGGCCACTGCTGCGGCCATTCAGGGGCCGATGCTGCAGAAGATCATCGGTGTGTTTGCCATCATCATCGCCGTGCAGATGGCTCTGGAATTGAAACCCAAAGCCAGTCGTACTGTCCCAGGCAAGCCAGGGTTGACGGTGGCGGGTGTGGTAATTGGCTGGGCGTCGGCGATTTTCGGGATTGGCGGTGGTTCACTGACGGTGCCATTCCTGACCTGGCGCAGCGTGGCGATGCAGCAGGCGGTGGCTACTTCTTCGGCTTGCGGCCTGCCGATTGCGATCGCCAGTGCCCTGAGTTTTATCTGGCTGGGCTGGGATAAACCCGCGCTGCCGGAGTGGAGTCTGGGTTTCGTCTATCTACCGGCGCTGGTCGGTATTGCCATCCCCAGCATGTATTTTGCCCGCGTCGGCGCACGTCTGGCGCACAAGCTGTCGCCGCGTCTGCTCAAGCGTCTGTTTGCCCTGCTGCTATTTAGCGTGGGCTTAAGTTTCCTGATCTAAGGAGTTTTTGATGCTGCCTTACCCGCAGATCGACCCGGTTGCACTGGCCCTTGGCCCGCTGAAAATCCACTGGTACGGCCTGATGTACCTGATCGGCATCGGTGGTGCCTGGTGGCTGGCCTCACGCCGGTTGGCGCGCTTTGATGCGGCCTGGAACAAGGAAAAACTCTCTGACCTGGTGTTCTGGGTGGCCATGGGCGTGATCCTCGGTGGCCGTCTCGGTTATGTGCTGTTCTACGATCTGGCTGCCTATATCGCCGAGCCGGCACGCATGCTGCGCATCTGGGAAGGCGGCATGTCATTCCATGGCGGCTTGATCGGCGTAATGCTGGCCACCTGGTGGTTCGGCAAACGCAATAACAAGAGCTTCTTCGAGCTGATGGACTTTATTGCGCCGCTGGTGCCGATCGGCCTGGGCGCCGGGCGTATCGGCAACTTTATCAACGCCGAATTGTGGGGCAAGGCCACTGACCTGCCCTGGGCGATGATCTTCCCCACCGATCCGCAGCAACTGGCGCGTCACCCCTCGCAGCTGTACCAGTTCGCCCTGGAGGGCGTGGCGCTGTTCACCATCCTCTGGTTCTACTCGCGCAAGCCGCGCCCGACCATGGCGGTGTCCGGTATGTTCGCGCTGTGCTACGGGATCTTCCGCTTTATCGTCGAGTTCGTCCGCGTGCCGGATGCCCAGCTCGGTTACCTGGCTGGTGGCTGGCTGACCATGGGGCAGATCCTCTGCCTGCCGATGATCCTCGGCGGCCTGGGTCTGATCGCCTACGCCTACAAACGCCAGGCTGCACAGGAGGCCGTGTAATGCAGCAGTACCTCGACCTGATGCGCCTGGTGCGCGAGACCGGCACCTTCAAGCAGGATCGCACCGGCACCGGCACCTACAGCATTTTTGCCCATCAGATGCGCTTCAACCTGGCTGACGGCTTCCCGCTGGTGACCACCAAGAAGTGCCACCTGAAATCCATCATTCACGAGCTGCTGTGGTTCCTCCAGGGCGACACCAACATCAAGTACCTGAAGGACAACGGTGTGCGCATCTGGGACGAGTGGGCCGACGAGAACGGCGACCTCGGTCCGGTGTACGGCTATCAGTGGCGTAGCTGGCCGGCGCCGAATGGTGAGTCGATCGATCAGATCAGCAAGCTGATCGAGATGATCAAAAAGAACCCGGACTCGCGCCGCCTGATCGTTTCGGCCTGGAACCCGGCGCTGGTCGAGCAGATGGCCCTGCCGCCGTGTCATGCGCTGTTCCAGTTCTATGTGGCCGACGGCAAGCTCAGCTGCCAGCTGTACCAGCGCTCGGCGGATATCTTCCTGGGCGTGCCGTTCAATATCGCCAGTTATGCGCTGCTGACGCTCATGGTGGCTCAGGTCTGCGGCCTGCAGCCTGGAGATTTCATCTGGACCGGCGGCGACTGTCACCTGTACGCCAACCATATCGAGCAGGCCGATCTGCAACTCTCACGCGAGCCGCTGCCGCTGCCGGTGATGAAGCTCAACCCCGAGGTGAAGGACCTGCTGGCGTTCAAGTTCGAAGACTTCGAACTGGTTGGTTACCAAGCCCATCCGCATATCCCGGCGCCTGTCGCGGTCTAATCTGCGCTGTTTGATTCGCGGCTAAAACGGAGCGCCGCCCGGCCCCTCCCACAGACGTTAGACGTTTTGTGGGAGGGGCTTTAGCCGCGACGCCTTGAGCGGTTAGAGCAACTCTGCCGCCAACTGCTGCACCTGCTCCTGGCGTTCGCCATCCTCCAGCTGCGCGCCAGGGTTGAGTGATGACCATTCGGGGTGCGCGCGGGCTTTGTGCAGGGCCTCCGGCAGCTTGCCTTCGCGCCAGCTGCTGTCTTGCGGCATGTTCAGGTTGATGGCCTCGACGGCGGCATGGCCACGGGCTTCCAGTGCGTGTAGCAACTGCTGCTGGCGCAAGGCGAGCAGGCGCAGCACCGCGTCGTCCACGGTCAGCTCGCGCTGGCCCTTGAGTTTGCCTTTCAGCCGCGCGCCATAGCCGCGCAGGGTCTGCGCGCTGCCGCCGAGCACGGCGCCGATCAGCGCCGCCGCGCCAAGGGTGATGCCGCCGACCAGCAGATCGACGCCCACCCCGGTGGCCGCGCCCGCCGCCATACCGCCGCCGATATTGATACCGAGCTGCTTGAGGGTTTCCGGGTTGAACAGGTCGTCGCCCCAACGGCCGTCAAGCAGCGGCAGGTTGCCTGCTTTGGCGTCGTCCTGACGGAAGGCATACAGCCGCAGCAGGGCTTCCACGCAGCGTTGCTCGCGTTGCCGAATGGTTTGATGCAGCTCGCGGATGGCGCCTTGTTCCAGCACGGCTTGCGCGGCCACGCTGCGGCGGCAGGCGGCGCAGTCGAGCAGCAGTTCGGCGATCAGCCGCGCAGCGCTGCTTTTGCGTAATTGGCGCTGCGCCAGGTGATCGTCGATCAACCGTTGCAGTTGCGGGCGAGCCTTTTCCTGCAGCAGTGCGAGGCTCTCGTACAGGCGGCGCTCGCCATCCAGTGGCGGCGCCACGCTGTCGAAGCACACCAGGGCATGCAGGCCGAGGCGGGCCAGGGCATCGCGCCAATCCTGTTCGCGGTGCTGGCTACTGCTGACGAAGTTCAGCACCGGCAGCAAGGGTTTGCCGCACATGCTTAGCACGGCCAGTTCATCGCGGTACTTGGCCAGCACCGGCTCGCGCGCGTCGATTACATAGAGACCCGCGTCCGAGGCCAGCAGCTGGCGCAACACCTTGGCTTCCTGCTCGAAACGCTGACGCGCCTCGCTGCCGCCCAAGAAGCGCGCCAGTCGCGCGGGGCCGTCCAGGCGTTCGCCGGGGCGATCCAGGCGTTCCAGATAATCCAGCAGGGCGATGGCGTCTTCCAGGCCGGGGGTGTCGTACAGTTCCAGCAGCGCCTCACCGTCCACCGACAGTCGTGCGCCTTCGACGTGGCGCGTGGTGCTGGGGCGATGGGACACCTCGCCGAAACCCACGTCGCGGGTCAGGGTGCGCATCAGCGAAGTCTTGCCGACATTGGTATGGCCGACCACGGCGAGCCTGAGGGCTTTAGTCATGGCCATGCTCCAGCCAGCTGAACGATGTACTGTCGTTGTAGCTCAGTTGCAGGTGCTCCAGTGCGCGGTGCCAGTCGCTCAGGCGCGCGCTGTCCAGCGCTTCACCGGGCGGTGGGGGCAGCAGCCAGATCCGCGTAGCGCTGGCCGTGCGCGCCAGTTCACAGAGCAGCGCCAGGCTGCCGCGATCCGGCGAGCGGCGCGGGTCGCAGGCAATCAGCAGGCGTGCCGGAGGGAAGCGGCTGAGTTGGTCGAGCAGCTGGTTGCGTTGCTCGCGGCTGTCGATCACCCCGGCATCGCTGATGCCCTTGGGTAAAACAGGCGGCCAGTTGCGTTGTGGGTCCAGCTCGACGGCGACCAGCAACGCGCCCTGGCTTGCTTCGGCAAGACTACCGGCCTGCGGCTGGTGCAACTGCGCCGGGGCCGCATCACACACGCCGAGGCGCTCGCTGCTTGGTTGCAGGCGTTCACGCAGCAGGCTGTAGCCGGGCAGGCTGAGGTCCAGTTGCAGGCGCTTCTGCCCGGCTTGCCAGCGCCACAGGCAGAACAGCGCCAAGAGCAGGCGTGGCAGGATACCGAAGACCAACAGCACGCCGAGCAGCCAGCCGGCCCAGGCATGCCGCGCGGCCTCGATGGGCAGGGCTGCATTGCCACTGGCGCGGATGATCTCGGCGCTGGGCACGCTAAACCCCAGTAATGCCGGAATGGTGCCCAGGGCATGGGTCAGGCTGACAAAGGTGTCACTGCCCAGCAGGGTGGTTTCCCAGACAAACCCGTAGCGCCGGGTGGCCAGCAGGGCCAGTGTGATCAGCAGTGCACTGAGCAGGGCGACCAGCCACAGGCCATGTACCAGCAACCCCAACAGCCAGCGATTCAGCCCCTGGCGCTGCAACAGCAGCAGGAGTGCGGGGGCCAGTTGGGCGGCGCGGGCATCACGGGCCAGTTTTTCGCTCAGCCACAGCCATAACCGGCCCAGCGCGCCAGCCTGCTTACCGCCTAGCAGCAAACCCAGTAACCAGCCGAGCAATAACAGCAGATGCAAGCCAAGCAGGCTGCCCAGTGCCCAGAACACATTGACCGGGCGCTGGCCATCGCCCAATGCACTCAGAGCCAGGCCGGCACCGCTGAGCAGGGCCAGCAACACCAGCAGAGTCAATGCCAGGCGTGCGCCTTGCAGCCAGTGTTGCTGCGCGTGCAGCAGGCCGTCGCGGTTGGCCAACCACTGGGCGCGGGCTTCGATGCGTGCCGACAGGTCGCTGGCAGCCTGCTGGGCATGGCGGTTGGCTTCGCTGTCTTCCAGTGGGCCGGCATGTTCTTCACGCAGGCGCAGGGCTTCACACAGCCACAGGCGCTGCAGGCGGTTGCGCGTCGGGTTTTCGAATGGACTCACACCGATTTCCGTTGGCGAATGGAAACCACAGCATAACCGCAGCCGCCAGCGCGTGGCATAGCACGCGGCCGGTGTACTCCAGCGCTCAGCCCAGCTAGGCTGGCAGTAGATGCGCCGGCATGGCGCACATCGGTCATGCAGCACATAACAATAAAAGCGAGAGCCATCGTGAAATTACCGCACCTGGAATGGGTCAATCAGGATTCGCCCTATCTGCGTCAGCACCAGCAGGGCTTTCGCACGCTGTCGTTTGACGTTGAGCTGGAACAGGCGTTCAAACGCTACCACGCCAACGTGTTTCTGCGGCGCATGCGCTGGTCGTTGCTGGTGGCGACTTTGCTGGCACTGCTGTTTGTGCTGATCGATGCGTTCAACCTGCCGGACCCCCTGCGTGGGCAGATACTGACCCTGCGCCTGGGTGTAATCCAGCCGATGCTCTTGCTGGCCTGGTTGGCGACCTACCGACCGAGGCTGCGTGACCACCTGCAATTGATCGGCGGCGTGGTGGCGCTGCTCTGCGGGCTGGCGGTGGCGGGCATTATCGGTCTGGCCCGTTACCACAGTTTTGCCCTGCCTTATGAGGGCATCATTCTGGTCACGGTGTACTTCTACTTTCTCACCGGATTGCGTTTCACCACCGCCGTGCTGTGTGGCTGGCTGACTTTCCTCGCCTATCTGGCGGTGGAATTGAGCCTTGGGCTGGCGGGTGAGTTGCTGCTGAGCAACGCCCTGTTCCTGGCGCTGGCCAACATTATCGGCTCGGTGGGTTGCTATTCCCTGGAGTACGCCACGCGGCAGAACTTCCTGGCCAACGGGCTGTTGCAGGACCTGGCCGAGAAGGATTTTCTCACCGGGTTGCTCAACCGCCGCGCCTTCAGTGAGCGTGCCGAGCGCAGTTGGCGTCAGGCCCAGCGCGACAAGCAGGCCCTGGGCGTGGTGATGATGGATGTGGATTTCTTCAAGCGCTACAACGACCACTACGGTCACGCGGCGGGTGATGAGGCACTGCGCCAGATCGCCCGGGTGATCGGTGAGCATGCCCGGCGGCCGCTGGACTGCGCTGCGCGTTATGGCGGCGAGGAATTTGTCGGTGTCTGGTATGGCCTCGGTGAGGAGCAGTTGCTGACGATTTTGCAGGACATCCGCGAAGCCATCGAAGCGCTGCGTTTGGAGCATGTGCGTTCTGATGCAGCCAGCGTGGTCACGCTGAGTATCGGCATGGCCTACCTCTCGCCACAGCCCCACCAGGACCTCGGTGATGCCCTGCGCCTGGCCGATGTCGCGCTCTATCTGGCCAAGGAGCAGGGGCGCAATCGCGTGGTCAGCAAGCGGCAGGACGCGTAGGTCTGAAGCCCGACAAGGCTTCAATGATTGCCACGGAGCCGGTATTCTCGCGCCTATGAAAAATTCCCTGCCCCTTTGCCTGATCGCTGCCCTCGCGGAAAACCGCGTGATTGGCCGCGATAACCAACTGCCCTGGCACCTGCCGGCGGACCTCAAGCACTTCAAGGCGCTGACCTTGGGCAAGCCGATCATCATGGGGCGCAAGACCTGGGATTCCCTCGGTCGTCCGTTGCCGGGCCGGCTCAATCTGGTGGTCAGCCGTCAACCTGGCTTGCAGCTGGAGGGCGCGGAAGTATTCGCCAGCCTTGACGCTGCACTCGAACGCGCTGAAGCCTGGGCACGCGAAGAGGATGCCGAGGAGCTGATGCTGATCGGCGGTGCGCAACTCTATGAGCTGGGTCTGGCCCAGGCTGATCGCTTGTACCTGACCCGCGTTGGTATCAGCCCCCAGGGCGATGCCTACTTCCCCTACGTGGCCGAGGCTGATTGGCACCTGTCATCCGCCATCGAACACCCAGAGGGCCTGGAAACACCGGGCTATGTGTTCGAGGTGTGGGACCGTAAATAGTCCATCCGGGCTGAATCCCTTGCTGCATTGATCTGCGCCAGGGTGGTTGCCGACATGGCATGCCACCCTGCGTGTCGTTGTTGCGTGGCGTTACGCCGTTCTTGCTGGCCGCTACGCTGTCTATTGCCGTTTGCCCTCTACAGGTTGTTCCCGATGCATGACGCTGATGCCGATCACGCCGAGCCGGATCGTATTGCCGCGATCTTTATTCGCCACCCGCTCTGGGAAGATGGCCTGGCGCTGCTGTTGGGCACGGCCATGGTGGCGCTGGGGATCACCCTCTACAGCCAGGCCGGTTTGCTGACGGGCGGCACCGTGGGTTTGGCCTTTCTGCTGAAGTACCTGCTCGGCTGGCCGTTTGGGCTGGTGTTCTTTCTGATCAACCTGCCGTTCTACGCCCTGGCCATCTGGCGCATGGGCTGGCCGTTTACCCTGCGCACCTTCTGCGCGGTGGGGATGGTCTCGCTGCTGGCCGAATTGACGCCGCAGTGGATTGGCTTCACCCACCTCGACGTGGTGTATGCCGCGCTGTTTGGTGGTTTCGCTATGGGTCTGGGCTTGCTGATGCTGTTCCGCCACCGCGCCAGCCTCGGTGGGGTGAATATCCTCGCGCTGTACCTGCAGGAGCGCTTTGGCCTGCGCGCCGGTAAGGTGCAGATGGCTATTGATGTGCTGATCGTGCTGGGGGCCGTGCTGATTGTGCCGCTGGACAAGGTGGCGTTGTCGATCCTTGGTGCGCTGGCGCTGAATATGGTACTGGCGATCAACCACCGCGCCGGGCGCTATATGGGTGTCAGTTAACAATAAAAAAGCCCGGCACTGGGCCGGGCTTTTGCGTATTGCAGACTGGCTTACGGCACCAGTTTTTCCAGCAGTGCCTTGTCGCGCACGGCGCCCTTGTCGGCGCTGGTGGCGAGCAGGGCGTAGGCCTTGAGTGCTGTGGTGACTTTGCGTGGGCGTACTTCCACCGGCTTCCAGCCTTTCTTGTCCTGTTCCACGCGGCGTGCGGCCAGCTCTTCATCGCTGACCAGCAGGTTGATGTTGCGCTCGTGGATATTGATCAGGATCTTGTCGCCTTCGCGCACCAGGCCGATGGCACCGCCTGCGGCGGCTTCCGGCGAGGCGTGGCCGATGGACAGACCCGAGGTGCCGCCGGAGAAGCGGCCGTCGGTGAGCAGGGCGCAGGCTTTGCCCAGACCCTTGGACTTCAGATAAGAAGTCGGATACAGCATTTCCTGCATCCCCGGGCCGCCTTTCGGGCCTTCGTAGCGGATGATGACGATGTCGCCTTCCTTCACTTCGTCGGCGAGGATGCCGCGCACGGCGCTGTCCTGGCTCTCGTAGATCTTCGCGCTGCCTTCGAAGATGTGGATCGACTCATCCACACCGGCGGTTTTCACCACGCAGCCGTCGAGGGCGATGTTGCCGTACAGCACTGCAAGTCCACCCTCTTTGGAATAAGCGTGCTCGACGCTACGAATACAACCATTTTCCCGGTCGTCATCCAGGGTGTCCCAACGGGTCGACTGGCTGAACGCGGTCTGCGTCGGGATGCCCGCCGGGCCAGCCTTGAAGAAGGTGTGAACGGCTTCATCGTTGGTCTGGGTGATGTCCCACTTGGCGATGGCTTCGGCTACAGACTTGCTGTGCACGGTCGGCAGGTCGGTGTGCAGCAGGCCGCCACGGGCCAGCGAGCCGAGGATGCTCATGATGCCGCCCGCGCGGTGCACGTCTTCCATGTGGTACTTCTGGATGTTCGGCGCGACCTTGCACAGTTGCGGCACAACGCGGGACAGGCGGTCGATATCGCGCAGGTCGAAATCGATCTCGGCTTCCTGGGCGGCGGCCAGCAGGTGCAGGATGGTGTTGGTCGAACCACCCATGGCGATGTCGAGCATCATGGCGTTCTCGAACGCTTTGAAGTTGGCGATGTTGCGCGGCAGTACCGATGCGTCGTTCTCGCCGTAGTAGCGTTTGCACAGCTCGACGATGGTGCGCCCGGCGGTGAGGAACAGCTGCTCGCGGTCGCTGTGGGTAGCCAGGGTCGAACCATTGCCCGGCAGGGCCAGGCCCAGGGCTTCGGTCAGGCAGTTCATCGAGTTGGCGGTGAACATGCCGGAGCAGCTGCCGCAGGTCGGGCAGGCGCTGCGCTCGTATTCGGCGACTTTTTCATCCGAAGCGGTGCTGTCGGCGGCGATGACCATGGCGTCGACCAGGTCCAGGCCGTGGCTGGCCAGTTTGGTCTTGCCGGCTTCCATCGGCCCGCCGGAAACGAAAATCACCGGGATGTTCAGGCGCAGGGCGGCCATCAGCATGCCGGGGGTAATCTTGTCGCAGTTGGAGATGCAGACGATGGCGTCGGCGCAGTGGGCGTTGACCATGTACTCGACAGCGTCGGCGATGATTTCGCGGCTCGGCAGCGAATAGAGCATGCCGTCGTGGCCCATGGCGATGCCGTCGTCCACGGCGATGGTGTTGAATTCTTTCGCTACGCCACCATGCTTCTCGATCTCGCGGGCGACCAGCTGGCCGAGGTCCTTCAGGTGCACGTGGCCGGGCACGAACTGGGTGAAGGAGTTGGCGATGGCGATGATCGGTTTCTTGAAGTCTTCGTCCTTCATCCCGGTGGCGCGCCACAGGGCACGGGCACCGGCCATGTTGCGGCCGTGGGTGGAGGTCTTCGAGCGGTAATCAGGCATGGCGATAAATCCTGCAAAGGCTATTCAGGTCACGCGTGCACAGGCAATAACGCTGTGCGGGCAACGGGCTGTTGATGCGTATGTTGAGCCGGGTTCAGGCCCAAGGCAAACGCAAGTGCGCATTTGTCGGGCCGGGGCGCTGCCTGACGCGGGGTGGGCGCTGGCGTGGCTGGGCTACAAAGTCCGCCTGGATAGGGCAGGAGAGGATCGATTCTAATCCCTTGGCGCGTTCGCAAGGAAGGCCGGCGCGCTCAGCGGCGCGCGGTTTTGGCGGGTGTGTTAGCTGATCTGCTCGATGCCGCGCATGCGCTCGGCGCGGCGACGCAGCAGCTCGATGGTCACCAGCAGGGCGATGGACACCAGGATCAGCAAGGTGGCGATGGCCAGGATGCTTGGGTTGATCTGCTCGCGCAGGCCCGAGAACATCTGCCGCGGGATGGTGCGCTGCTGCGGGCCGGCCATAAACAGGATCACCACCACCTCGTCGAACGAGGTGATAAAGGCGAACAGCGCGCCGGAAATCACCCCGGGGCGGATCAGCGGCATGATGATGTCGAAGAATACCCGCAGCGGCGTGGCACCGAGGTTCAGCGCGGCGCGGGCCAGGCTGTAGTCGAAGCCGGTGAGGGTGGCCGTCACGGTGATGATCACAAACGGTGTGCCCAACGCGGCGTGAGCAATGATCACCCCGAGGTAGTTACCGGCCAGGCCCAGGTTGGAATAGAAGAAGAACATCCCGGCGGCGGTGATGATCAGCGGCACGATCATCGGTGATAGCAGCAGCGCGGTGATCAGCCGCCGCGCGGGCATATCGTCGCGGGCCAGACCGACCGCCGCGCAGGTGCCGAGTACAGTGGCAATCAGGGTAGCGAAGAGGCCGATCAGAAAGCTGTTCTTGATCGCCAGCAGCCACTTGTCGTCATTGAAGATGGCCGTGTACCAGCGCAGTGAATAGGCCTCGGGCTGCAAGGTGAGCATGCCTTCGGTAAAGCTGAAGAAGGGCTCGACGTTGAATGACAGCGGGATGATCACCAGGATCGGCAGGATCAGAAACAGCAGCACCAGCCAGGAGCTGGTTTTCAGTAGCCAGGCGCCGAGGTGGTGCCAGAAGCCGTAGTAGGCGGGAATCTTCATGGTCAGTTCCTTAGCCCAGTTTGATATTGCTGGCGCCGACAAAGCGGTCGTACAGCCAGTACAGCAGCAGGATCAGACCGAGCAGCAGCGAGCCCAGTGCGGCGGCCAGTTCCCAGTTGTTCGAGCGTTGCATATGGAAGGCGATGATGTTGCTGATCATTTGCCCATCGGTGCCGCCGACCAGCGCTGGGGTGATGTAGTAGCCCACGGAAATGATGAACACCAGCAGCGCCCCGGCGCTCAGGCCGGGTAAGGTCATTGGGAAGTAGATGCGCGCAAAGGCCGGAATCGGCCGTGCGCCCAGTGACAGCGCGGCACGCAGGTAGCTGGGGTCAATCCCACGCATCACGCTGTACAGCGGCAGGATCATGAACGGCAGCAGGATGTGGGTCATCGCCACCACAGTGGCAAACGAGGTGTAGAGCATCTCGATGGGTTGACCGATCACGCCGATGCCGAGCAGAAAGGAGTTGATCACTCCGTTGGTCTGCAGCAACGCGATCCAGGCGGTGGTACGCACCAGCAGCGAGGTCCAGAACGGTAGCAACACCAGCACCAGCAGCAAGTTGGCGCGGTTCTCCGGCAGACCGGCCAGGTAGTAGGCCAGCGGGTAGCCGAGCAAGGCGCAGAACAGGGTGATAACCAGCGCCATGTTCAGGGTCTTGCTGTATAGCTGTAGATAAATTTGTGTGTCTTCGCGTACCTGAATGCCTTGCTCGGGGTGTAGCTCCAAGTCGAGCGCGGTCAGGTAGTAATCATAGGTGTAGGGTTTGCCGGCACGCTGGATGGCGTACCAGATTTCCGGCTTGCTCCAGTTGCGGTGCGACTTGAGCAGAATTTCAGCACCCTGCTGCTCAAGTTGTTCGGCCTGCAGGCGGCCAAGCTTGCGGGCGCTGGCTTTGACCACGCTGGACATGCCGGCCGAGGCGCGGTTGAACTCTTCGGCCAGTTTGCCGGACTGGCGCTCTTTGGCCAGTGCGTGCAGCTCCTGGGCGAACACGCTCAGGGTTTGTTGATCAGGTGTGGCTTTGCCGTCCCAGCGTTGCAGCTCGTGCAGGGTCAGCGGAATCATTGCGGCCACCGTCGGGTGATGGACGCTGCGCCAGAGCATGCTGGCAATCGGGGCGACAAAGGACAGCAGGATAAACACCAGCAGCGGCACGACGAACAGAAAGGCGGTGAGGCGCTTCTTGTTGCGTGCACTGGAGGCCTGGCTGGCTTCGGAGCGGGTCAGAGAGGACAAGGTGTTACTCCGCAGAGCCGACCCCCTCTCCCTGAAGAGAGGGGGCATGGCGGGTTACTTCAACAGCCACTCGTTGAATTTTTCACCGAGGGATTCGCCATAGTCAGCCCAGAAGTCCGAGCCGGCCTGGATACCTTTATCCAGGTGTGCGGTTGGCAGGTGCGGGGCCGCGCTCTGGTCAGCCAGCGGCATGGACGATTTACGCGTCGGGCCGTAGGCCACGTCCGGCATGCCGGCCAGTGGGGTGGAGCCGGTGGCGTAGGCGATGAATTTCAGCGCCAGGTCTTTCTTCTTCGAGCCTTTGACGATGGCCCAGGCGTCGAGGTCGTAGACGTGGCCGTCCCAGACGATAACGAAGGGCTTGTTCTCCTGGCGGATGGAATCATAGAAGCGGCCATTGGCCGACTGCACCAGCACGGCACCGCCGTCGTTGAGCAGTTGCGGAGCTTGCGACCAGGAGTCGAACCAGACGATGTCCTTCTTGATGGTGTCCAGCTTGGCAAAGGCGCGGGCCTGGCCTTCCGGCGTCGACAGCACGTCATAGACTTCGCCCGGTGGCACGCCATCGGCCAGCAGCGCCCATTCCATGTTCACTTGCGGGCGTTTGCGCAGGGCGCGCTTGCCAGGGATTTTGTTAGTGTCGAAGAAGTCGCTGATGCTCGCGGCCTTGGTGCCGCCGATGGTCTTCTCGTTGTAGGCGAAGACCACCGACCAGACGATGTTGCCGACCGCGCAGTCGCTGGCCAGGGCCTCGGGGATAAAGTCCTTCTCCGCCGGTACGCCATCGATACCGGGCGGCAGGATGTCGCGCGGGATGCTTTCCAGCAGGCCTTCGGAGCAGGCACGCTCCAGGTCGATCACTTCGAAGTCGACCACGTCCCACTGGATATTGCCGGACTCGACCTGGGCTTTGATCTCGGCCACACCACCGGTGTAGTCCTCGAACAGCACCTTGTTGCCTGTGTCTTTCTGGAAGGGGTCAATCACGTGCTTCTGTTGTGCGGCGCCGTAGGCTCCGCCCCATGACACCACGGTCAGGGTTTCCTGGGCGCTGGCGGCAAAACTTGCCGTGCCCAGGGCTGCGGCGAGGGCGAAGGTGGAAAAGCGGGTGGTCAGTGTTCTAGCCATTGCTGTGCTCCATTGCTTCTGCTTCTAGTTATGGGGTCAGGGTGTGCTGGCGGCGGGGCGATCCAGGGCCTGGCTGTCCTGCGGTAGCCAGGCCAGGGCGACTTCTTGCTTGGCGCTGAGTTGCGGGGCGCTGCTGTCGTTCATGTTCTTGACCACCAACTCGGTGCCGCCGGCGGTTTCGAAGTGGTAGCGGATGTATTCGCCAACGTAATGCCGGGTGACGAAGCGCGCCATGACCTGATTGCCGGCGCTGCCGAGGCGGTCGGTGAAGCTGAGTTTTTCCGGGCGGATCGACACTGTGGTGGGTTGGCCGATTTCGGTGCAGTTGGCTTTCAGGGTGCTGACCAGGCCGCCGTCATCCAGGCGTACCTGTACGTTGTCGGCCCCGACGCTTTCGATCACGCCCTTGAGCTTGTTGCTCTCGCCAATAAAGTCGGCGACGAACAGGTTGGCCGGGCGCTCGTAGAGCACGTGGGGCGGCGCGCACTGCTGGACGATGCCGTTGTTGAACACGGCAATACGGTCGCTCATGGTCAGCGCTTCGGTCTGGTCGTGGGTCACGTAGATCACGGTGAAGCCAAGTTGCTCGTGCAGGCGCTTGATCTCGAACTGCATCTGCTCGCGCAGTTTCTTGTCCAGCGCGCCGAGGGGTTCGTCCATCAGCACGATGTCCGGGGCAAAGATCAGCGCACGGGCCAGAGCCACGCGCTGACGCTGGCCGCCGGAGAGTTGGCCAGGGAAGCGGTTGCCGAAATCCAGCAGCTCGACCAGCGACAGGTACTCATCAACCTTGGCGCGAATCACGTCCTTGGGTTGCTTGCGGATTTTCAGTGGGTAGGCGAGGTTTTCGCGCAGGGTCATGTGCGGGAACAGCGCGTACTGCTGGAACACCATGCCGATATTGCGCTGGTAGGGGGCGATGCTGGTGACCGAGCGACCGTTGATCAGGATTTCGCCGCTGGTCACGTCCTCGAACCCGGCGAGCATCATCAGGCAGGTGGTTTTACCCGAGCCGGAGGGGCCGAGCAGGGTGATAAATTCGCCCTTGGCCACATCCAGGTTGAAGTCCTTGACCACCAGATGCTTGTGGTCGTAGGTCTTCTTGACGTTGGTGAATTGCAGGAATGCTTTATCCCCAGCCTGGTCAGCCATACCCCTCCCCGATTGTGCTCTGAACAGCCAGCCGCTTGTGGCCGTTGGCTGCATGCTTGGATCCGCAAGCCCGTCGTCTGTGGTAACGGGTACTTGTTTGAATGATCAAATTACGCAAGCACTGTGCCAGTGGACACCGCTGTGTTGCGATGGCGTGGTTACTGGGGGGTAAGCCTAGCCCAGGCGCGGGGTTGCGCCAGGCGGTGTGGGGAGTGGTAACAAGGCGGGAGAGAAAGAAGCACCTGCTGAGCTGCACTCAGCAGGTGCGTACTGTTCAACTGCTGGGCAGCAGGCGTACGGTCAGGCTCTTGATATAGCGGGTCTCGTTGATGGCTGGATGCACCGGATGATCCGGGCCCTGGGCGCCACGTTCGAGCAGCTGGATATTGCGATCCAGATGGCGCGCGCTGGTCAGCAGGATGTTCTGCAGGTTGTCTTCTTCCAGGTGCATGGAGCAACTGGCACTGACCAGGATGCCGTCTTTGTTGAGCAGGCGCATGGCTTGTTCGTTGAGGCGACGGTAGGCGCCTTCACCGTTCTTCTGGTCTTTCTTGCGTTTGATGAAGGCGGGTGGGTCGGCGATGATCACGTCGAAGCGTTCTTCGGCGGATTTCAGCTGTTTCAGCGCTTCAAACACATCGCCTTCGACGCAGGCGACCTGGTCGGTCAAACCGTTCAGTGCAGCGTTGCGTTCCACACCGTCGAGGGCAAAGCCGGAAGCGTCCACGCACATCACGTCGCTGGCGCCGAAGGCTGCCGCCTGCACGCCCCAGCCGCCGATGTAGCTGAACAGATCGAGAACGCGCTTGCCCTTAACGTAGGGCGCCAGGCGCGCGCGGTTCATGCGGTGGTCGTAGAACCAGCCGGTCTTCTGCCCCTCGATCACCGGTGCTTCAAATTTAACGCCGTTCTCTTCCAGGGCCACCCATTCCGGTACTACGCCGAAGGCGGTGTCGACATAGCGCTCCAGGCCTTCGGCATCACGGGCGGCGGAGTCGTTCTTGAACAGGACGCCGCTGGGTTTGCACACCTGGATCAGCGCAGCCAGCACGTCATCCTTGTGGCGTTCCATGGTGGCGGAGGCCAGTTGCACCACCAGAATGTCGAAGAAACGGTCAACCACCAGCCCCGGCAGCAGGTCGGAGTCGCCGTACACCAAGCGGTAGCAAGGCTTGTCGAACAGCCGCTCACGCAGGCTCAGGCAGACGTTGAGGCGGTGCACCAGCAGAGACTTGTCCAGCACGTGCTTGACGTCACGCGACAGCAGGCGCGCGCAGATCAGGTTGTTCGGGCTCATCGCGACGATGCCCAGCGGTTTGCCGCCTGCCGCTTCGAGGACCGCCTGGTCGCCTGCGGCAAAACCGCTCAGCGGCGTGGCGGTGACGTCGATTTCGTTGCTGTAGACCCACAGGTGGCCGGCGCGCAGGCGTCGATCGGCGTTGGCTTTCAGGCGCAGGCTGGGCAGGGACATGCTGGGGGACTCCGAAAAAAGAGCGGAATTATAGCGGTTTCATAAAGCGCGCGTCGGTTACAAAAGTCGCCTGTGGAAGTTTTGCGGCTTTAGCTAGACTGTGTCACACCTCACACTCCGGTTGTGCCTGTCATGCCTCAAGAGCTTTCCGCCGAATATATCCAGCAGGTGCTGCAAGGCATCAGCGTGCCGCCGCAGCCGCAGATCATGGTGGATTTGCAGATGGAACAGGTGATGCCCAGCCCAGACCTGCGCGCCATCGCCAAGCTGATCAGCCAGGATCCGGGGTTGTCAGGTGCGTTGTTGAAACTGGTGAATTCGCCGTTCTTCGGCCTGACCAATCGCATCGCCTCGATTCAGCAGGCGGTCAACCTGCTGGGCTGCAATACGGTAATCAACCTGATCAACGCGCAGTCGATCCGTGGCGAGCTGACTGACGAAGCCATCGTTACCCTCAACCGCTTCTGGGACACCGCCCAGGATGTGGCGATGACCTGCCTGACTCTGGCCAAGCGCATCGGCTATCACTCACCGGACGAGGCCTACACCCTCGGTTTGTTTCACAATTGTGGCATCCCGCTGATGCTCAAGCGCTTCCCCAATTACATGACGGTGCTGGAAGAGGCCTATGCCAGTGCTACTGATGAACGCCGGATAGTGGATACCGAGAACCGTCTGCTCAACACCAACCATGCTGTGGTCGGTTATTTCACTGCCAAGTCATGGAACCTGCCGTTGCACCTGTGCGAAGCCATCGCCAGTCACCACAACGCGCTGGCGATCTTCACCGAAGACTCCAGCCGCGATGCGCAGCTGAAAACCCTGTTGGCGATCCTCAAGATGGCCGAGCACATTTGCGCCAGTCACCGGGTTTTGGGTAACCAGTCCGATGATTTTGAATGGCAGAGCATCGAGCAGATGGTGCTTGAGTATGTCGGGCTCTCGGAGTACGACTTCGAGAACCTGCGCGAGAGTATCCGCGACATGGGCGCAAACTAGCCCAGGCTGCCTGTCTCGTCGCTTGTGTGCATTCCTGCTAAGGTGAGCGCCCGATTTTCGGCTCACCTGACGACCTGCCATGCCAGAACTTCCAGAAGTAGAAACCACTCGCCGCGGCATCGCGCCCTACCTTGAGGGCCAGCGCGTCAGTCGGGTTGTCGTGCGTGAACGGCGCCTGCGCTGGCCGATTCCCGAGGACCTGGATATCCAGTTGTCGGGGCAGCGCATCGAGGGCGTTGAGCGACGTGCCAAATACCTGTTGATCAAGGCTGAAACCGGCACGCTGATCAGCCATCTGGGAATGTCCGGCAGCCTGCGTCTGGTCGAGTGCGGCCTGCCGGCGGCCAAGCATGAGCACGTGGATATCGAACTGGAATCCGGTCTGGCCCTGCGCTACACCGATCCACGGCGCTTCGGTGCGCTGCTCTGGAGCCGTGAGCCGCTGGAGCATGTGCTGCTCAGTAAGCTAGGCCCAGAGCCTCTGACCGATCTGTTCGATGGCGAACGGCTGTTTCAGCTGTCCCGTGGTCGCGCCATGGCGGTCAAACCGTTCATCATGGATAACGCGGTGGTGGTGGGCGTGGGCAACATCTACGCCAGCGAAGCGCTGTTTGCCGCCGGTATCGACCCGCGCCGTGAAGCCGGTTCGGTATCGCGGGCGCGTTATCTAAAATTGGCGGATGAAATCAAGCGCATCCTCGCCTATGCCATCGAGCGTGGTGGCACCACGTTGCGCGACTTTGTCGGCGGCGATGGTCAGCCGGGGTATTTCCAGCAGGAGCTGTTCGTCTACGGGCGCGGCGGTGAGTTCTGCAAGAACTGCGGCAGCACCCTGCGCGAGGTCAAACTGGGCCAGCGTGCCAGTGTTTATTGTCCGCGCTGCCAACGCTAGGGTTGTTGCGCCGGGCTAGAGTCGCACCGGTAACCAGCTGCGAAACGGATTACACAACAATAAGAAACACCGAGGTTTATTGATGTCCGGTAACTATCTGCCCCGTAACCCGTTGGCTGAGTGGGTCGGTCGTGTGGCGCTGAAACTGATGGGTTGGCGTATCGAAGGCGAACTGCCGAAGCTCGACAAGTTTGTGGTGATTGGGGCGCACCACACCTCCAACTGGGATTTCGTGATTTTTATCGCGGTGAAGTTCGTTTTGCGCCTCAATGCCCGCTGGTTCGGCAAGCACACCATCTTCCGCTGGCCGTTCGGTGCTCTGATGCGCCTGTGGGGCGGTATCGCCATCCGCCGTGAACGCCAGGGCAATACTGTCGAGCAGGCAGTACGGGCCTTTGCCGAGCATCAGCAATTTATGCTGATCCTCTCGCCCGAAGGCACGCGTAAGAAGGTCGAGCGCTGGAAGATGGGTTTCTATCATATTGCCCTCGGCGCCGGCGTACCGATTGTGCTGGGAGCGCTGGACTATCAGAATCGCCGGGTTTTTATCGGCCCGACCTTTGTACCGACGGGAGATGAAGCGGCCGATATCAAGGCAATTCTGGCGTTTTACCGCCCCTTCATTCCGAAAAAACCTGAATATGCCTTTTATGGCGATTGACGGCCATCACGCTGACAATTGCCAATGCGCTGTTATAGTTAGTTCCACCGCCTCCTAATAGCTGAAGGATCGCCCCATGAAATTGTTCCGCTCCACCGCTGCTGCTCTGGCGCTGACCACTGGCTTGCTGGCCCTGCCAGCTCACGCTGACGTGGCGCAGCAGAACACTAGCGGCGACCCGATGTATACCACTGAATACCCAGCAGCATTTTCCATGGTTGGCGATCTACTGATTGCCCGTCCGCTGCTGATCGCGGCTACGGCTATTGGGGCGGGTGTGTTTGTTGTCACGCTGCCATTCTCAGCGGCGGGCGGCAATATCGCTGATGCTGGAAAAGCACTTGTTTTGGAGCCAGGCGAAGCTGCTTTTGTACGTTGCCTGGGTTGTACCACCAGCGGTTACAAGAAAGACTGATTCGGTTTTTCTGCCGCCAAACGGCCTCTCGTCTCTGACAGAGCGAGAGGCCGTTTGCATTTCAGCGGAGTCAAAAAAGGCCAGTAATTGAGGCCTCCGATGTGTCGCTGTGTTACTGCTTTGCGGGAACTGCCAGGCCGATGCCGCGTGGATCGCTGGCAGCCTTGACTGCGCCATTGACCTTGTTCCAGAGCAGCACTTGCTGGTTACCGTACGGCCTGCCTGTGGACTTCAGTTGATGGCCGAGCGCTGTCAGCGCTGAGGTTTCTGCGGCGGAGAAGGCCTGTGGCTCATGCTCGATCACGTCGGGCATAAACTGATGGTGGAAGCGCGCCGCCGGCCAGTGTTCGATTGGCTGCTTATCCAGATACTCCAGCATCGCCAGTAGCACCATGCTGGGTATGCGGCTGCCGCCCGGCGTGCCGAAGCTGGCGAACTCTTCAGCGTTTTCGATAAAGCTTGGGCTCATGCTCGACAGCGGCCGCTTGCCGGCGGCGATGCTGTTCGCCTGGCTGCCGCTTAGGCCGTAGGCATTACTGCCTTGTACATCGGCGGCAAAATCATCCATTTCATTGTTCAGCAGCACCCCGGTGCCGGGTGCTGTAAAAGCCGCGCCAAACGGCAGGTTGATCGATAGGGTCGCCGCCACCGCATTGCCCTCGCTGTCGAGCACCGAGAAGTGGGTGGTGTGATCACCTTCCTGCCAGGCCTTGCTGGGCGGCAGACTGCTGCTCGGTGTCGCGCGTTGTGGGTCGATGCTGCTGGCCAGTTGCTGCAGGTATGTCAGGTCGAGCAACTGCTGCACGGGGTTATGAACAAAGTCGGGATCGCCCAGCAAGCCGCGATCTCGATAGGCGCGTCGCAAGGTTTCGACGATCAGATGGGTGCGCTGCACGCTGTCTGCTTGCCGCCAGGGCAATTGCTGCAGGATCAGCAGGCTTTGCGCCAGGGCAATGCCGCCAGCCGATGGCGGCGGCGCGCTGATCAGCTCACGGCCCTGCTCCAGTGCAACGCGTAGCGGCTGGCGTTCAACGATGCGGTAGTCGGCCAGGTCCTTGAGGGTCCAGATACCGCCTGCATCATGCACAGCCTTGACCAGTTGCTCGGCCACCGTGCCGGCGTAGAAGCCCTGCAGGCCCTTTGTACCAAGCAATTCAAGAGTACGCGCCAACTCTGGCTGGCGCAGCAGGCCGTACTCCTCAGGAATTTCCCCCTTGTCGAGGAAGATTCGCGCGCTTTCCACGTCCTGGCGCATGGCTTCGAGACGCCAGCCCGCGCGTTCTCGGTAGACCCGGTCGATGCTCACGCCGCTGCTGGCCAGGCGGATTGCCGGGGCCAGTGAGTCGCGTAATGGTAGACGGCCGAAGCGCTCGGCCAGCTCGACCAGTGCGGCTGGCAGGCCGGGAATAGCGGCGGCCAGCGCGCCATTCAGTGAAAGGTCTTTATTGATCTTGCCGTCGACCCGGTACAGGTCGGCATGGGCGGCTTGCGGAGCGCGTTCGCGGGCATCGAGAAAGCGATAGGTCGGTGAGTCGCCGGCTTCGCGCAGCAGAAAGAAACCGCCGCCGCCCAAGCCTGAGCCGTAAGGCTCGACCACCGCCAGCGCGGCGCTGATGGCCACCGCGGCATCAAAGGCGTTACCGCCCAGGGCCAGGGTTTCCTGGCCGGCCACGGTGGCGGCGGGGTGGGCGCTGGCAATGGCGATGCGTTCAGGCTGAACGGCGGCCTGCAGCTCGAGGGCGCAAAGTAGGGCAAGCGCAGCAAACAGGGTGCGCCAGGGCAGAAGGCCGCGGATCAGGCGGCCGCTCTTCATGCTTTGCCGGTAATGATCAGGTACTTCTGCATCAACTCATCCTTGCTCTCGACATTGTTCTCGTCGAGTGGGATGCAATCTACCGGGCAGACCTGCTGGCACTGGGGCTCGTCATAGTGACCGACGCATTCGGTGCACAGATTGGGATCGATTTCGTAAATTTCTTCGCCCTGGGAAATCGCAGCATTGGGACATTCGGGTTCGCAGACGTCGCAGTTGATGCAGTCGTCGGTGATGATCAGGGACATGACAGAACCACTCCTGCTGCGCCCCGCAGGTGCAGCCTAGATGTGTACATAAAACGGTAGGGCAAATTGTGCCGCATCGAGGCCGCGCATGCACGCGGCCGTGCGGTAATGGCTCAGCGTTTGAAACGTTCGGTCAGCGCGGCGGCGACGGCCGGGTGCACGAAGTTGGAGATATCTCCGCCCAGTGCGGCGATTTCGCGGACCAGGGTCGAGGAGATAAACGAATACTTTTCCGACGGGGTGAGGAACAGGCTTTCCACGTTCGGCGCGAGCTGGCGGTTCATATTGGCCAGCTGGAATTCGTATTCGAAGTCAGACACCGCACGAAGACCGCGCAGAAATACGTTCGCGCCCTGCTCCTTGGCAAAGTGCGCCAGCAGGGTGGAGAAACCCACCACTTCCACGTTGGGCAGGTGCTTAGTGACTTCGCGGGCCAGCTCGACGCGTTGCTCCAGGCTGAACAGCGGGTTCTTCTTCGGGCTGGCAGCCACTGCAATGATCACGCTGTCGAACAGCCGTGCGGCACGCTCGACCAGGTCGCCGTGCCCCTTGGTGATGGGGTCGAAGGTGCCTGGGTATAACACTCGATTCATCGTGACGTCCTGGCGGGTCCGTTGGGGAGTCGGATGGTAGCGCAGCGTTTCCCCGTGGCCAAGTCAGGTGCCATCGATCCGCGCGATTCACGGGCCGACAAGGGCCCGTGAATACCTCGCTATCAGGCGGTCTTGAGGCGCTCGGCGAGTTTGCTCGCGAGTTTGGCGGTTAGCCCATAGATCGACAGCTGCGGGTTGGCGCCGATGCTGGTGGGGAACAGCGAGCCGTCATGGATCGACAGGTTGCTCAGCTGGTGGTGGCGACCCAGGCTGTCGGTGACGGCCTGCTGCGGGTCCTCACCCATGGCGCAGCCGCCCATCACGTGGGCACTACCCAGGCGGGTGCGGTACAGCTCCAGGCTGAGGTTATCGATCAGGCTCTTGGCCTCAGCCAGGGTTTTCACGTAACCGGCGTCAGCATGCAGCGGCAGCACCGCCTTGGCCCCGGCGGCAAACTGGATCTCGGCCATGGTGTGGAAGGCACGACGCACGCCGTCCCAGGTGTAGTCGGTCATCTGGTAGTCGAGCACGGGGCTGCCGTCGCCGCGCAGCTCCACACGGCCTTCGGCGCTCTCCGGGTGAAAGCCGTCGCGCAGCAGGGCAAGCATCACGTTGGTGTTGGGTAGCTGTTCCATGCGCATGGCATTGTCGATGCCGAAGCGGCCGAGCAGGGTGGCAGTAAGCGCCGGTTGCAGCGGCGGTACTTCGAGCTTGTAGGAGAGGCGCCCAGTGGTGCCGTCGTCCCATTGGAAATGGTCGGAGTAGATCGACTGCGGTGCGCCGTAGAACGGGTTGATCACCTGCTCGAACAGGGCGGCGGAGAAGTTCACCAGGTGCAGGAAGGTGCGTTTGCCGGTGCGTTGATGTGGATCCGGTGCATTCGAGCGCAGGAGAATCCCCGGCGTGTTGATGCCGCCGCCGGAGAGGACGTAATGCTTGGTCTTGACCGTGATCTTGCGGCCAGTGGGCGCAACGCTGCGCTCATCCATGCCGAAGCATTCGATGCCCGTGACCTTGTCGCCGTCGATCAGCAGACGCTCGGCGCGGGCCAAGTAGAGCAACTCGCCGCCTTTATCCAGGGTGGCCGGAATGGTGGTGACCAGCATCGACTGTTTGGCATTGGTCGGGCAGCCCATGCCGCAGTAACCGAGGTTCCAGCAGCCGCGCACGTTGCGCGGTATGACTTTCCACTCATAGCCGAGCTTTTCGCAGCCGCTGCTGATCACCGCGTTGTTGGCGTTCGGCGGTACGGCCCAGGGCGCGACACCGAGGCGCTGCTCCATCTGTTCGAACCAGGGCGCCATTTCGTCGGGGCTGTGGCCTTTGACGCCATGCTCCTTGGCCCAGTGCTCCAGGGTTGGGGCGGGAGTGCGAAAGCTCGAGGTCCAGTTGATCAGCGTGGTGCCGCCCACGGCGCGGCCTTGCATGATGGTGATGGCGCCATCCTTGCTCATGCGGCCGATGCCTTCCTGGTAGAGGCTGGCGTAGGCCTTGTCTTCGAGCATCTTGAAGTCGTCGCTGGTCTTCAGCGGGCCTTCCTCGATCAGCAGCACCTTGAAACCGGCGGCGCTGAGAATCTCCGCCGTGGTGCCACCACCAGCGCCGCTGCCGACGATGGCCACGTCGGCTTCCAGGGTCAGGTCGCTGTCCAGGCGTGAGCCGTTGTAAGTCTTCCAGCCACGGGCCAGGCCTTCTTTGAAACTGTCGGGTACAGGCATTTAGGGTGCTCTCAGGCGAATTCTTATTAGAGATGATGCAAGGTCAGACTGTAGGTGGCCCGGGGTAGCCGCAGTGTGCCCACGACTCGGCTCGGCTGTACCAGCTCATCATCACCAGTTGCAGCAGCGAGGCGTGGCCCATCTTAAGTAGGCCGATCGAGCTGTTCTGCCAGCGTTCGAGAAACGCCTGCACATCGGTCGGCGACGCATTTTCCCAGCTGCCCCAGACGCCGGTCAGCGGGCCACGGGTGATCGGCAGGGCCAGCACGTCAAACAGCTGCACGGTGAGCTTGAGCATCTCCGGCGACAGGTGGTTGAGGCTGTAATCAAGACTGGCGATGGTGCCGCTAACGGCCTGGGACATCTGCGCCGGGGTCACCGCTCCGGCGAGCATCACCGGGATCAGCGCCTGGAGAAACGCCAGGTCAGTTTCGCGAATCACGGCAAAGCCAGCTTTCGGTGTACTGGCCGAACAGCCGCTGAGGGTAGCCGTCAGCCCTGCCGTGCCGAGCAGCGCGGTGCCGAGCAGGCCGACCTTGAGCAGGCTGCGCCGTGACAGGGCCGGCGCGTCAAACGTGGTGTTGTGCATTTATTGTTATCACCGGATCAGGCCGTTGCCCTGGCAAGCCAGGGCAGGGTGGGGTTAGCGAACGAACAGCTTGTACACCAGCTTTTGCAGGGCTTTGCCGTAAGGCGGGTAGATCATCTTGGCGGCGTTGAAGCGCTGCTTGATAAACACGCCCTTGGCCTTGCTGAAAGTCAGGAAGCCTTCATGACCGTGGTAATGCCCCATGCCGGACGGGCCAACGCCGCCGAACGGCATGTCGTCCTGGGCCACGTGCAGCAGGGTGTCGTTGAGGCACACGCCGCCGGAGTGGGTCTCGTGCAGCACGCGCTGCTGCTCGGTCTTGTCGTAGCCGAAGTAGTACAGCGCCAGCGGCCGGTCGCGCTCGTTGATAAAGACGAAGGCGTCTTCCAGCGTGTTGTAGGGGATGATCGGCAGCAGTGGGCCGAAGATCTCGTCCTGCATCACCTTCATCTCATCGCTCACGTTGAGCAGCACGGCATGCGGCATGCGCCGGCCCTGGGCCTGTGGGTACAGCGGGATAATGGTTGCGCCTTTGCTCTCGGCATCTTGCAGGTAGCCATTGAGGCGCTGCTGCTGACGCTCGTTGATGATTGCGGTGTAGTCCGGGTTGTCCGCCAGCGCCGGGTAGAAGCCCTGCACCGCATTGCGGTAAGCCTCGACAAAGCCGTCGACGCGGTCTTTCGGTACCAGCACGTAATCCGGGGCGACGCAGGTCTGGCCGGCGTTCATGGTCTTACCGAAGGCGATACGTTCGGCGGCATCGCTCAGTGGTACGTCGGCACTGACAATGGCTGGTGACTTGCCACCCAGCTCCAGGGTTACCGGAGTCAGGTTGTCGGCAGCGGCGCGCATCACGTGCTTGCCGATGCTGGTGGCGCCGGTGAACAGCAGATGATCGAACGGCAGTTTGGAGAAGGCCATGCCGACTTCCGCCTCGCCGAGGGCCACGCTAACCAGGTCTTCCGGGAACACCTTGGCCAGCAGCTCCTTGACCAGCTGCGAGGTGGCCGGCGTCGATTCGCTCATCTTGATCATCACCCGGTTGCCGGCCGACAGCGCGCCAACCAGTGGGCCGATGGCGAGGAACAGCGGGTAGTTCCACGGCACGATCACCCCGACCACACCCAGCGGTTGGTAGATGACCTTGGCCGAGGCCGGCATAAATTGCATACCGACACTGCGCCGTGAAGGCTTCATCCATTTCTTGATGCGCTTGGTAGCGTAGTGGATGCCATGCAGGCTGGGCATCAGCTCGGCGAGCAGGGTTTCATCGGCGCTGCGGTTGCTGAAATCCTGGGAGATGGCGCGAATTAGTGCCTCACGCTCGTTGCTGAGCAGGTCGCGCAGGGCGTTGAGCCACTGGATGCGCTGCTCGGCTGAGGGCATCGGGTTGGCCTTGAAAGCCTGGCGCTGCAGGGCAAAGCTTTGCTGCAACTGACTGAGTTGTTGTTGGCTCTGCTGCAGGCTTTGTTCAAGGTAAGCGACGTCGGCGACCATGTTATTGCTCCTCGGCATTCCAGCGGTGCAGTGCGTCAGATGGGCTGAGGTCGCTGCAGGAAAGGTGTGCTGGATTTTTAGAGCAATTGCTCTAATCTGTCAAATAGGATGCCGTGGTCAGCCGACGGACGCAGCCGATCAAACAGTTGGTGCCGCAGGCCAATTGGCGCGCGGGTAACACTTTGGCTGTTTCTGCGTGTACCTTTGCCGGGCTTTTGAGTTGAGATCGAGCCGTTATGTCAGCCCCACTGAAAACCCGCGAACGCATCATTCAGGAAAGCCTGGCGCTGTTTAATGCGCAGGGCGAGCGCAGTGTCACCACCAACCATATCGCCGCGCACCTGGGGATTTCACCGGGCAACCTGTACTACCACTTCCGTAACAAGCAGGCGATCATCGCCGAACTGTTTGCTCTCTATGAAAGCCAGGTGGACACCTTTTTGCGCCGCCCTGAAGGCCGTGCGCTGACGGTGCAGGACAAGACTTTCTACCTCGAAGCGCTGCTGGCAGCGATGTGGCATTACCGCTTTCTGCACCGTGACCTGGAGCACCTGCTCGACAGTGACCCGGCCCTGGCCGAGCGCTACCGGCTGTTCGCTCAGCGCGGCCTGAGGCAGGCGCAGAGCATCTATCAGGGCTTTGTCGAGGCCGGCATCCTGCTGATGGATGCGGCGCAGATCGAGGCGCTGACCCTCAACAGCTGGATCGTCATGACCTCCTGGGTGCGCTTTCTCTGCACCACCCGCGGCAACCCCGGCGACCTCAGCCAGGAGATGCTGCGTCGTGGCATTTACCAGGTGCTGGCGCTGGAAGGCGGCTACACTGCCCCGCAATCACGCGAAGCGGTGGAAGCGCTGTATGCCAAGCTGCATGTGCCGCTGGATCAGGTGATCTGAGCCTAGAGCGGCTTGGCTGCCTGCTCGGCCAGCCACTGCGGAATGCGCCGCTCCAGGTAATAACCCGGTTTGCGCAGGCTGCCCTCGACAAAGCCGACATGACCGCCGTGGGCGTGCAGTTCGAAGTCGATGCTGGGCGACAGTTCGCTGGCTTCGGGCAGGCTGTGGGCGAAGACGAAGGGGTCGTCGGCGGCCTGGATAATCAGCGTTGGCGTCTCTATCCGGCCGAGGAAGTAGCGGCTGGAGGCGCGCCGGTAGTAGTCCTCGGCATCGGCGTAACCGTGCAGCGGTGCGGTGATACGGCCGTCGAAATCCCAGAAGGTGCGCATATTGTCCAGCGGGCCAAGTTTCTCCAGGGTGGACAGCCGGTCGGCCATGCCCTGATGAGCGAACAGGCGCTGCTTGTCTTTCACGTAGGCCACCATCTCGCGCATAAAGTGGCTCTGGTAGACCCTGGAAAAGCCCATGCCGATACGCTCGGCGCATTGATCCAGACGAAATGGCACCGACACCGCCACCGCGCCCTGCAACTGGCTGTCTGCGCCCGTTTCGCCGAGGTACTTGAGCAGCACATTGCCGCCGAGCGAATAACCCACGGTATACAACGGTGCCATGGGTCTCTGGGCGCGCAGGTGGCGCACGGTTTCTGCCAGATCCTCACTGGCGCCGGAGTGATAACCCCGCGCCAGCAGGTTCGGCTCGCCGGAGCAGCCGCGCCAGTTCAGCGCCACGCTGGCCCAACCCTGGGTCGCCAGTTGCTGCTGCAAGCCCAGCACATAGAGTGAGTCGGACGAGCCGGTCAGGCCATGCAGCACCAATACCAGCGGCGCGTCGGCCTGGTGCGGGCCGTGCCAGTCCAGGTCGAGAAAGTCGCCATCCTCCAACCACAGCCGCTCGCGGGTGCGCGTCAGTTTCGCCGGCTGGCGGCACATCGGGTTCCACAGGGTTTGCAAATGTGGGCCGGGCAGCCACCAGGCGGGTTTGAAGGGCGTGCTCATGGAATGGTATCGCTTGGGGAAAGCGCTCAGGCTAGGGCCCTGGGCGGTGAAACGGAAGCTATATGAGTAGGGCGAATAACAGAACCTGACCGAGGTTGGGCTTCACCGCGTGAAGCCCAAGGCTCCCATCAGGCTACGGCCGTGCGCTGCCACAGCGCGTAATACACCTGGCCGGCCTTCTGTTCGCGGTGCAAGCGCCAGTTGCCGGGCATGCCCAGGCTGGACGGCGAATTTTCGCTTTCGGTGTAGATCCAGGCGTCGGCCGCCAGCCAGCCGTTCTGCTCCAGCAGGGTACAGGCCGGCAGCAGCAGGTTCTGGTTGAACGGCGGGTCGAGAAACACCAGATCGAACGGCGTGGCGGCTGGGTTTTGCAGAAAGAGCAGGGCGTCGGTCTGCTGCAGTTGGCCGTTGTCGCACTTCAGCGTTTGCAGGTGGCCGCGCAGGCTGGTGATGGCCGCTGGATTGAGATCCAGGGCCAGGGCGCTGCCGGCGCCGCGCGACAGCGCTTCGAGAAACAGTGCGCCGCTGCCGGCAAACAGGTCGAGCACCTTGGCGCCCTCGACATAAGGCGCTAGCCAGTTGAACAGCGTTTCGCGTACGCGGTTTGGCGTAGGTCGCAGCCCGGCGGCCATGGGGAAGTTGAACTGACGCGAGCGCCACTGCCCGGCAATGATCCGCAGTTGACCATCACCACCATGGGCGGGAGCGGCTTTCGGCGGCTTGGGTCGTTTGCTCATCAGTGCTCCGGGACGCCTGTAGGTTGCTCGGCGGGGGTATCGGTGGGGGGGGGCAGTTCTTTCTGCGCCACTGTCGGCCCGGCTGTCACGATAACCAGCGCGTCGGGGTTCAGATGCTTGGCCATGGCGGCCTTGACCTGCTCCACGCTCAGCGCCTGCACGTCGCGCATAAAGTCTTCCAGATAGCTCAGCGGCAGGTCGTAGAAGCCCATGGAGCCGAGCTGGCCGACGATTGCCGCATTGCTCGCGGTGGACAGCGGGAAGCTGCCGGCCAGCTCGCGCTTGGCGTTGTTCAGCTCATCAGTGGTCGGGCCGTGGGCGATAAAGTCGGCGAGCATGCTTTTGACCAGTTGCAGGGTGCCATCGCTGAGTTCGGCGCGGGTCTGCAGGTTGATCATAAAGGGGCCGCGCGCCTGCATGGCGCTGAAACCGGAGTAGACACCATAGGTCAGGCCGCGCTTCTCGCGCACTTCGGTCATCAGGCGGGTGCCGAAGCCACCGCCGCCGAATACCTGATTACCCAGGTAGAGCGCGGCGTAGTCCGGGTCGCGGCGGTCGATGCCGAGCTGAGCGATCATCAGGTGAGTCTGGTTGGACGGGAACTCGATGTGTTGCAGCCCTGGCTTGGGCTCTTCCGGCTGGGCGATACGCGGCAGTGCCGGGCCTTTTGGCAGGGCGGCGGACACCTGGTTGGCCAGCGCTTCGGCGTCGCTGCGCGAGAGGTCGCCGACCAGTGCGATGATCGCATTGCTGGCGGTGTAGGCCTTGGCGTGGAAGGCCTGCAATTGCTCACGGGTGATGGCCGGTATCGACTCCGCCGTGCCGTCGCTCGGGTGGGCGTACGGGTGCGTACCGTACAAACGCTCGAACAGCGCCAGGCTGGCCAGCTTGCCGGGGTTCTGCTTCTGGTATTCGAAGCCGGCCAGCAGCTGGTTCTTGATCCGCGCTAGGGCGTCGTCCGGGAAGGTCGGCTGGCCGAGCACCTGATTGAACAGCTGCATGGCCGGTTCGCGTTTGTCCGCCGCGCTGAGGCTGCGCAGGCTGGCGATGGCCATGTCGCGGAACGCGCCGTTGCCGAAGTTGGCGCCGAGGTTTTCGAAGCCGGCGGCGATTGCGCCGACATCCTTGCCCGGTACGCCTTCGTTGAGCATGGCGTTGGTCAGCATGGCCAGGCCGGCGGTGCTGTCGTCATGGCTGCTGCCAGCGGCAAAGGTCAGTTGCAGGTCGAACATCGGCAGCTCGCGGGCTTCGACGAACAGCACCTTGGCGCCTTCGGCGGTTTGCCAGGTCTGGATATCCAGATTACGGCGGCTGGGCGGCTGATCGCCGAGGGCGTCCAGGGATTCGATGTGGGTCGATTCTGCGGCCGGGGCCGGGGTAGCGCGGTCATTCGGCCGGTTGATCACCAGAGCCAGCAGCGCCAGCAATATCAGTAGCGCCAGGCCGAGCAGGCCGTAGCGCAGGCCATTGCGCTCACTCATTGCGCTTCTCCTCAGGCAGAACATGGGCGACGCTCAGGCGGTCGCGGGTAAAGAAGGTGCTGGCGGCTTGCTGGATATCGGCCGGGGTGACGGCCTCCAGTTCAGCCAGTTCCTGGTCAATCAGCTGCCACGACAGACCGACGGTTTCCAGTTGGCCGATGGCGGTGGCCTGGCTGGTGATCGAGTCACGTTCGTAGACCAGGCCGGCAATCACTTGTGCGCGTACGCGGGCCAGTTCTTCGGCGCTTGGCGGGGTATTTTTCAAGTCTTCCAGTTCGCGCCACAGGCCGGTTTCGACCTGCTGCAGAGTCTTGCCGGTTTGCACGTTGGGCGTAGCGGACAGGATAAACAGGCTGTCGCCACGGGAAAAACCGTCGTACCAGGCCGATGCGCCGGATACCAGTTCCTCGCCACGTTCCAGGCGGGTTGGCAGGCGGGCGCTGTAGCCGCCATCGAGCAGGGCGGCGGCCAAGCGCAGGGCATGCACCTGACGCGGCTGTTCAGCGGTGGCCAGACCTGGCACGTTGAAGCCCATCATCAGGCTCGGCAGCTGGGTTTTCAGGTGCAGGGTGATGCGTCGTTCGCCCGGTGCGGCCAGCTCACGCGGCGCTTTCGCGGTCGGCACGCTGCGCTTGGGGATGGCGCCGAAGTAACGCTCGGCAAGGATCTTAACCTCGGCGACGCTGACGTCACCCACCACCACCAGGGTGGCGTTGTTCGGCGCGTACCAGGCTTCATACCAGGCGCGCAGTTCCTCGACGGTCATGCGTTCGAGGTCGGCCATCCAGCCGATGGTCGGCGTGTGGTAACCGCTGGCGGGGTAGGCCATGGCTTTGAAGCGCTCGTAGGCCAGGCTCGACGGTTTATCGTCGGTGCGCAGGCGGCGCTCCTCCTTGATGACTTCGATTTCTTTGGCGAACTCATCGGCCGGCAGCTTGAGGCTGGCCAGGCGGTCGGCTTCCAGCTCCAGGGCGATGGCCAGGCGGTCGCGGGCCAGCACTTGGTAATAGGCGGTGTAATCGTCGCTGGTAAAGGCGTTTTCCTCGGCGCCCAGTTCGCGCAGGATGCGTGAGGCTTCGCCAGGGCCGAGCTTGCGGCTGCCCTTGAACATCATGTGTTCGAGGGCGTGGGACAGGCCGGTCTGGCCGGGCGTCTCATAGCTGGAGCCGACCTTGTACCAGAGCTGGCTGACCACCACCGGGGCACGGTGGTCTTCACGGACGATGACCTTGAGGCCGTTGTCCAGGCTGAATTCGTGGGTCGGCTGCGGCTCGGCGGCCAGGGCCAGCAAGGGTGTGCAGAGTACGCCGAGCAGCAGGGCGGCAGTGCGTTGGGCAATCATATGCATGGGTTATCGACCTGTCGGACGGGCCCGCTTGGTCTTAGCGTCGGCGGGCGCGGAGGTGCTAGGATACGCATCCGTTTTACTGGCGACCACGCCTGCTAAGGCTTCTGATTGTTTCCGCGTGCACTCTTCAGCTTTTAATGCCGCGTGAGTAATGCCTTCAGAGTCTGTGGCCGGCGCGTCGCACCTTTGAGATAGCCGTCTCCATGTTTGGTTCCAACGACGACAAGAAGCCCACCTCCCCCTCTGCGCCGGCATCCACCGAGAAGCCAGCCGAGAAGAAAGATCTGTTCGGCTGGCTGCGCAAAAAGCCGCAAGCGTCGGCCAACCCTGAGCCGCAACCAGCGCCGGTTGGCGAGCAGCCGGTTGTAGCCACTGCCATCGAGCCCGCCGCTGCGCCCGTTACGCCGGCAAGCGAAGTTGCTGCGCCCGCCGTAGAACCGGTCGTTGTTGCCGAGGTGGCTGCCGAGCCTCAGCCTGCTCCGGTTGCTCCGGTTGCTCCGGTTGCTCCGGATGAACAGGCTGCCGCCGCGGTGCCTACGCCGGTTGAAGCCAGCGAAGCCAACCCGCAGCCACGGCCGTCGCGGTTCCGCATCAATGCCGGCAGCGAAGTCCTGCATGCGCATATTGAGGTGCCGGTAGTGGTTGAGCCGGTTAGCGCGCCACCTGTGGCCGAGCCAGCCGCCGTGCAACCTGCTGCTGCACTGGCCAAGAGCGCTGAGGAAAACCGCACGGGCTTTCTTGAGCGGCTCAAGCAGGGGCTGTCAAAAACCAGCGCCAGCCTCGGCGAGGGTATGGCCAGCCTGTTTCTCGGCAAGAAAGTCATCGACGATGACCTGCTCGAAGACCTGGAAACCCGCCTGCTGACTGCCGACGTCGGCGTCGAAGCCACCACCGCGATCATCGGCAACCTGACCAAGCGCGTGGCGCGCAAGGAGCTGGCTGACAGCGGTGCGCTGTACAAGGCCCTGCAGGACGAGTTGACCGCGCTGCTCAAGCCGGTCGAGCAGCCGCTGAAAATCGACAGCAGCAAACAGCCTTATGTGATTCTGGTAGTCGGCGTAAACGGCGCGGGCAAGACCACCACCATCGGCAAGCTGGCGAAAAAACTCCAGCAGGACGGCAAGAAGGTCATGCTTGCCGCCGGCGACACCTTCCGCGCCGCCGCCGTGGAACAGCTGCAGGTGTGGGGCGAGCGCAACCAGATCTCGGTGATCGCACAGCACACCGGTGCCGACTCTGCTTCGGTGATCTTCGATGCGGTGCAGGCGGCCAAGGCCCGCGGCATGGACGTGCTGATCGCCGATACCGCCGGGCGTCTGCACACCAAAGACAACCTGATGGAAGAGCTGAAGAAAGTCCGCCGGGTGATCGGCAAACTGGATGACACTGCACCCCACGAAGTGCTGCTGGTGCTGGACGCCGGCACCGGGCAGAACGCCATCAGCCAGGCTAAGCAGTTCAATCAGACGATCAACCTCACCGGTCTGGCCCTGACCAAGCTGGACGGCACCGCCAAGGGCGGGGTGATCTTTGCCCTGGCCAAGCAGTTTGCTTTCCCGATCCGTTACATCGGGGTGGGCGAAGGCATTGATGACCTGCGCACCTTTGAGGCCGATGCCTTCGTCCAGGCCCTGTTCGCGGAGAAATAGGATGATCAAATTCGAGCAGGTCGGTAAGCGTTACCCGAACGGCCACGTCGGGCTGCACGAACTGAGCTTCCACGTCCGGCGTGGCGAGTTTCTCTTCGTCACCGGTCATTCCGGGGCGGGCAAGAGCACGCTATTGCGCCTGCTGCTGGCGATGGAGCGACCGAGCAGCGGCAAGCTGCTGCTGGCCGGACAGGACCTGTCGCACATCACCAATGCACAGATCCCGTTCCTGCGCCGGCAGATCGGCGTGGTGTTCCAGAACCACCAGCTGCTGTTCGACCGCAGCGTGTTTGACAACGTGGCGCTGCCGCTGCAGATTCTCGGCCTGTCCAAGGACGAGATCGGCACCCGTGTGCGTACCGCCCTGGAGCGCGTGTCGCTGGCCGACAAGGCCGAGCAGTTCCCCGGTGACCTGTCCACCGGTCAGCAGCAGCGCGTCGGCATTGCCCGCGCTGTAGTGCACCGCCCGGCCTTGCTGCTGGCGGACGAACCTACCGGTAACCTCGACCCGCGTCTGGCCGCCGAGATCATGGGCGTGTTCGAAGACATCAACCGCCTGGGCACCACCGTGCTGATCGCCAGCCACGACCTGGCCCTGATCGCGCGCATGCGTCACCGCATGCTGACCCTGCAACGCGGCCGACTGATTGGTGATGGGGAGGCTTCTGTATGAGTGCCACACGCATGCCGCCTCCGCAGCCGGCGCAACGCGTCGGTGCGGCGCCGAAGAAATCCGAGGCGCCAACCCCGGGCGATGACGGCCCAAGCTTTACCCATCAGCTACATGCCTGGCTGGAAAACCACCGCGCCAGCCTGGTCGACAGTCTGCGCCGTCTGGGCAAACAGCCGATCGGCAGCTTCTTTACCTGTCTGGTGATGGCTGTGGCCCTGAGCCTGCCCATGGGCCTGGCCTTGTTGCTAGATAACGTCGAGCGCCTGGGTGTGTCCTGGCAGCGTGCGGCACAGATTTCCCTGTACTTGCAGATCGACGCCAGCGAAGCCCAGGGCCAGGCGCTGCGTGAGCAGATCGCCGCGATGGACGACGTTGAAGAAGCCGAATGGATCAGCCGCGAACAGGCGCTGGCCGAGTTTCAGCAGCAGTCGGGGCTGGGTGAAGCGCTCAAGGAACTGCCGGATAACCCGCTGCCTGGGGTGATCGTGGTCACGCCGCAGCAGGTCGACAAGATCGCCCTGGAAGCCCTGCGTCTGCGCCTGGCCGAGTTGCCACGGGTGCAGCAGGCGCAGCTGGATCTGCTTTGGGTCGAGCGCCTGAGCGCCATGCTCAAACTGGGTGAGCGCTTTGTTTTCGGCCTGACCCTGCTGTTGGTAATGGCGCTGCTGCTGGTGATCGGTAACACCATTCGTCTGCATATCGAGAACCGCCGTACCGAAATCGAGGTGATCAAGCTGGTTGGCGGCACCGACAGCTATGTGCGTCGTCCTTTCCTTTATATGGGCGCGCTGTATGGGATTGGCGCAGGCGTGTTCGCCTGGCTGTTGCTGGCCTTTGGCCTGGACTGGCTAAACGACGCCGTGGTGCGTCTGGCCGGTTTGTACGGCAGCGACTTCGCCCTGGATGGCGTGCCGATGGCCGATGGTCTGTCGCTACTGCTCGGCGCGGTGCTGTTGGGCTATATTGGCGCCTGGCTGGCCGTGGCAAGGCACTTGAGTGAGCTGGCCCCTAGGTAGTAAGTTATTGTTTTGATTGATATTGACTATGTGTAAGGGAACTTGTACCGCGGTATAAAGTCCCATGGGGCAGTGCTAGACTGCTCCACGATCTCGTAAGTCGGAGGATTCAAATGTCCACTTCTTTGCAACCTGTTCATGCTCTGGTTCCGGGTGCCAACCTGGAGGCATACGTGCATGCGGTAAACGGCATCCCGCTGTTGACCCCCGAGCAGGAGCGTGAACTGGCTGAAAATCTCTATTACAAGCAGGACCTCGAAGCCGCCCGGCAGATGGTGCTGGCTCACCTGCGTTTCGTTGTGCATATCGCCCGCAGCTACTCCGGTTACGGTTTGGCCCAGGCTGACCTGATTCAGGAAGGCAACGTCGGCCTGATGAAGGCGGTCAAGCGTTTCAACCCGGAAATGGGCGTGCGCCTGGTGTCGTTCGCCGTGCACTGGATTCGCGCCGAAATCCACGAGTTCATCCTGAAAAACTGGCGCATCGTCAAAGTCGCCACCACCAAGGCGCAGCGCAAGCTGTTCTTCAACCTGCGCAGCCAGAAGAAGCGTCTGGCCTGGCTGAACAACGATGAAGTGCATGCCGTGGCGGAAAGCCTGGGTGTTGAGCCGCGTGAAGTGCGCGAGATGGAAAGCCGTTTGACTGGCCACGACATGGCCTTCGATCCGGCTGCCGAGGCGGACGACGAAAGTGCCTTCCAGTCGCCAGCGCATTACCTGGAAGATCACCGCTACGACCCGGCGCGTCAACTGGAAGATTCCGACTGGAGCGACAGCTCCACCGCCAATCTGCACGAAGCACTGGAAGGCCTGGATGAGCGCAGCCGCGACATTCTCTACCAGCGCTGGCTGGCTGAAGAGAAAGCCACGCTGCATGACCTGGCCGCCAAGTACAACGTCTCGGCCGAGCGCATCCGGCAGCTGGAAAAGAACGCGATGAACAAGCTAAAGGGTTCGATCGCCGCGTAATCAGCAGGCAGCATGTCACAAAAAAGCCGCACTCAGGTGCGGCTTTTTTATGCCTGAAGAATTATGGCAGCCAGCTTGGCCACCACTCGGGCCGCTTGGGTTGCAGGCGATTGAGGTAATGACTGCCGCCCAGTTGCCACATCTGCTGGCGAATCCAGCTGGCTCGGCGACTGATGTGTGCACTTGGGCGGCTGGCGCTCCACTCGCGTGGGTTGGGTAGCACGGCCGCCAGCAAGCTGGCCTGTTGGCGGCTCATGTACGGCGCGCCGCGCTGGAAATGATGGCGCGCCGCTGCCTCGGCGCCGAACACACCATCACCCCATTCGACGCTGTTGAGGTACACCTCAAGAATCCGCTGTTTGGGCCAGAGCAGTTCAATCAGGCCGGTAAACCACACTTCGATACCCTTGCGCAGCCAACTGCGGCCGGACCAGAGAAACAGGTTCTTCGCCACTTGCTGGCTAAGGGTACTGGCGCCGCGCAGCGAGCCACCTTGCTGGTTGTGCTGCAGAGCGGCCTGGATGGCTGTGACGTCGAAGCCCCAGTGCTCGGCGAACTTCTGATCCTCAGCGGCAATCACTGCCATCTTCAGGTCGTCTGGCAGCTCCGCCCAGGGACGCCAACTGCGTTGCAGGTCGATGGGGTTGCCGTCGCCCCAGGACTCGATCTTGCGCTCGACCATCAGCGCGGTGCCGGGTGGCGGTACCCAGCGCAGTAACAACACCAGCAGAACCGAGCCGACGATCAGCCAGAGCAGGAGTTTGAGCAGGCGACGGAGGAGGGATCGAAACATGCGTGCTTGGCCGGGATGAGTTTGCCGGCCATTATAGCCAGCCCTATTTATATAGCTGGAGTGATGCATGGCTCGTCTGTGGTTATTGCTGTCTGCCTGCGCCGGTTTTACTGGTGTTGCCCTCGGTGCCTTTGCCGCCCATGGACTGAAGAGCCAGCTGACACCGGCCTATCTCGCGGTGTTTCAAACCGGTACCCATTACCAGCTGGTTCACGCCTTGGCGCTGTTCGGGGTTGGCTTGTTAGCCATCCTGCGGCCCGCGCCGCTGGTCAATTGCGCCGGCGCGCTGTTTACCCTGGGTATCGCGCTGTTTTCCGGCAGCCTGTATGCACTGACCTTGAGCGGTATCAGTGCGTTGGGCATGGTCACGCCCTTCGGTGGTGTGGCATTTCTCGCCGGCTGGCTGTGTCTGGGTCTGGCGGCCTGGAAGCTGGGTGCGCGCAGTAACGCCTGACCCATAAGTCAGAAAGCAGGACGAGCGGCAGCCTTTAGCCTTGGTCAGCGCCCATGATCAGGCTAGAATGCCGGCCCTTTTCCCAGTTGTGACCAACCCGTCATGCGTATTCAGTTAAACGGTGAAGCATTCGAATTGCCCGACGGGGAAACCGTCGCCGGGTTGATCGAGCGTCTGGATCTGGCCGGACGGCGCGTGGCGGTTGAGCTCAATCTGGATATCGTGCCGCGCAGCCAGCACGCCACCACCGCCTTGCGCGAGGGTGACCAGGTTGAAGTGGTCCATGCCATTGGCGGTGGTTGACCCCCGCTCATCGGTTTATCGCGTTCAGACAGCCGCCCACCTTCACGAGGATTACCCATGAGCCATGCGCCCAGCGACAAGCCCTTTACCCTGGCCGGCCGTACCTATCAGTCGCGCCTGCTGGTCGGTACCGGCAAGTACAAGGACCTCGAGGAAACCCGCCTGGCCATTGAGGCCTCGGGTGCCGAAATCGTCACCGTGGCGGTGCGCCGCACCAATATCGGGCAGAACCCGGGCGAGCCGAACCTGCTGGATGTGATCTCGCCGGACAAATACACCATCCTGCCGAACACCGCCGGTTGCTACGACGCCGTTGAGGCGGTGCGTACCTGCCGTCTGGCTCGCGAGCTGCTCGACGGCCACAAGCTGGTCAAGCTGGAAGTATTGGCCGACCAGAAAACCCTGTTCCCCAACGTGATCGAAACCCTCAAGGCTGCCGAAGTGCTGGTCAAGGACGGCTTCGACGTGATGGTGTACACCAGCGATGACCCGATCATCGCCCGTGAACTGGCGGCCATGGGCTGCATCGCGGTGATGCCGTTGGCCGGGCTGATCGGCACCGGGCTGGGCATCTGCAATCCGTACAACCTGCGCATCATCCTCGAAGAGGCTAGCGTTCCGGTATTGGTCGATGCCGGTGTCGGCACCGCGTCCGATGCCACGATTGCCATGGAACTGGGCTGCGAGGCGGTGTTGATGAACAGCGCGATTGCCCATGCGCAGAACCCGATCCTGATGGGCGAGGCGATGAAGCACGCGATCATCGCCGGGCGCATGGCCTACCTGGCCGGACGCATGCCGAGAAAACTTTATGCCAGCGCTTCGTCGCCGCTGGATGGCCTGATCAAGTAAGAGCACAGCATGACTGATTTGCCACAACAGCCCGAGTCGGCTGAAGACACCTCCAAGCATCGCGCGATCAAGAGTTTCGTGATGCGCGCCGGGCGTATGACCGAAGGCCAGCAACGTGGCCTCGATCAGGGCTGGCCGAAGTTCGGTCTGCAACTGGAGGATGGCCTGCGCGATTTCGACCAGGTGTTCGGTCGCAGTGCACCGCGTACCTTCGAGATTGGCTTCGGCATGGGCCATTCCACCCTGGAAATGGCCGCCGCCTCGCCCGAGCAGGACTTTATCGGCGTGGAAGTGCACCGTCCGGGTGTTGGCGCGCTGCTCAACGGCCTGATGACGCAGAACCTAAGCAATATGCGCGTCTACAGCTGCGATGCGATGGACGTGCTGCGTAACTGCGTGGCCGACGCCAGTCTGGATCGGCTGCTGCTATTCTTCCCAGACCCCTGGCATAAGGCCAAGCACAACAAGCGGCGTATCGTGCAACCAGCGTTTGCCGAGCTGGTGCGGCAGAAGCTCAAGGTCGGCGGTGTGCTGCACATGGCCACCGACTGGCAGCCCTATGCTGAATACATGCTGGAAGTGATGAACGCGGCACCCGGCTATCAGAACCTGGCCGCCGATGGTCAGTATGTGCCACGCCCGACAGAACGCCCGACTACCAAGTTCGAGCGTCGTGGCGAGCGGTTGGGGCATGGCGTATGGGATTTGAAGTTCCAGCGCATTGACTGATTGATCCACGCGCTGAGGTAACGGCGCAGCAAGACCATAAGCCCAGGGATGACTGCACTAGATCGGACTAATCCGACGCCCGCCAGGATGGCTCCTCACCAAGACGGCATATTTACCCGGCTACCACAGTCGGGTCATAAGAACAGCAGCCCTGCCTCTGGCCAGGTTGCGAGGAGATCGCTGTGTTGAGAACGCTTTCAATTCTGCTGCTGGCAACCTGCGCGCTACAGGCGCAGGCCAAAGTCGACAGTGCTCAGGCTGCACGCCTGGGCCAGGACCTGACGCCGCTGGGCGGTGAGCGCGCGGGTAACGCCGCCGGCACCATCCCCGCCTGGGACGGTGGCCTGGCGCAGCCGCCGGCCAACTACCAACCTGGCATGCACCACCCGGACCCTTACAGCGCTGATGTGCCCCTGTACCAGGTCAACAGCCAGAACCTGGCGCAGTACCAGGCGCAGCTGCCGGCCGGCCTCAAGGCACTGCTGGAAAAGAACCCGGACTACGCCCTGCGCGTATTCCCGACCCGTCGCAGTGCGGTCGCGCCGCAGCGGATCTATGACGCCACACGCTTCAATGCGCTGAACGCCGAGCTGATTTCCGGTGGTAACGGCGTGGCCGGTGTAGCGGCCGGGATTCCTTTCCCGTTGCCGCAGACCGGCCAGGAAGCCATCTGGAACCACATCATGCGTTACCGTGGCGACCAGATCAGCTTCGTCACCAACCAGGCCGCAGTACTGAGCAACGGTGCCTATAACCTGCTCAAACTGGAACGTGACATCTACTTCCTCTACGGCCGTGAAGGTGTCAGCCCGCAGGATCTGGACAACACCCTGTTCTACTACAAGTACAAGGTGGTTGCGCCGGCCAAGCTCGCCGGCTCGGCGCTGGTGGTGCAGGAAACCCTCGACCAGGTACTGGCGATCCGCAAGGCCTGGCGTTTCAACCGTGGCGAGCGCCGCGTACGTCGTCTGCCGATGCTGGCCTACGACACCCTGCAGCCGGACACCAACGGCATGGCCACCGCTGACGTAGTCGACTCCTATAACGGTGCACCGGACCGTTACGAGTGGACCCTGGTGGGCAAGCAGGAAATGCTGGTGCCTTACAACAGCTACGCCGTGCACCAGAAGGGCATCCCTTACGACAACATCCTGCGCAGTAACACCGTCAACCCGGAACTGCTGCGGTATGAGCTGCACCGTGTCTGGGTGGTCGATGCCGAATTGCGCAAGGGTTTCAGTCACCCGTATGCCAAGCGTCGCTTCTACATCGACGAGGACAGCTGGCAGATTCTCGCCGCCGACCTCTATGACAAGAGCGGCGAGCTGAGCGGTGTGCAGGAAAGCCACCCGATCAGCTACTACGACGTACCGATGTTCGGCAGCACCCTGGAGACCATCTACGACTTCAAGGGCAAGCGTTACTTTGTCGACGGCCTGGATAACAACGAGCCGATGTACAACTTCAACGCCAAGCTGACGCCGCGCGATTTCACCCCGCAGGCGCTGCGCCGCGAAGGTAACTGAGCCTCGGTAACCCTGAAAAACCGCCTCTTGCAGGCGGTTTTTTTATGCCTGGCGATCACTGGGCTGCGGCTTTGCAGCATTGCTCTGACGATGCCGGGCATTGATGCAGGACAAGGTGCCGGGGAAGCAAGCGACTACAGTCAGGTTCTCTGTGCTGATCCACACTAGGAGCCTGATCATGAGCATGATGAAAGCAGCGGTGTTTATCGAGCCTGGACGCATCGAACTGGTGGACAAGCCCATTCCGTCCGTTGGGCTCAATGATGCGCTGGTACGGATCACCACCACGACCATCTGCGGCACCGATGTGCACATCCTCAAGGGTGAGTACCCGGTGGCCAAAGGGCTGACCATCGGCCATGAGCCGGTCGGTATCATCGAGAAACTGGGCAGCAACGTGCGGGGCTATCAGGAGGGGCAGCGGGTGATTGCCGGGGCCATCTGCCCCAGCTTCAGCTCCTACGCCAGCCAGGACGGCTATTCCGCTCAGGATGGCGGTTGTAGCTGCCATGGTTACAAGCCCATGGGCGGCTGGCGCTTCGGCAACAGCATCGACGGCACCCAGGCCGAATACGTGCTGGTGCCAGACGCTCAGGGCAACCTGGCTCCGGTGCCGGATGGCCTGACAGACGAGCAGGTGCTGATGTGCCCGGACATCATGTCCACCGGCTTTGCCGGCGCGGAAGCCGCGAAAATCAAGATTGGTGATGTGGTGGCGGTGTTCGCCCAGGGGCCGATTGGCCTGTGTGCCACGGCGGGGGCCAAGCTGCGCGGCGCCAGCTGCATCATCGTGGTCGATGGCGTCGAACAGCGTTTGCAGATTGCCAGGCAGATGGGCGCGGACATCGCCCTCAATTTCAATCAGGTCGACGTGGTCGAGGAAATTTTGCGCCTGACCGGGGGCCGTGGCGTGGATGCGGCCATCGAAGCACTGGGCCTGCAATCCACCTTCGAAAGCGCATTGCGTGTGCTCAAGCCCGGCGGCACGTTGTCCAGCCTGGGCGTGTACTCCACGGATCTGGTGATCCCGCTGGCGGCGTTCCATGCCGGTTTGGGGGACCACAAGATCGTCACCTCACTGTGCCCGGGCGGCAAGGAACGCATGCGCCGGCTGATCAATGTGGTGGCCTCCGGGCGCGTCGATTTCGGCGCGCTGGTGACGCATCAGTATGTGCTGGATGAGATCGTCGCCGCCTATGACCTCTTCGCACATCAGCGCGATGGCGTACTCAAGGTGGCGATCAAACCGTTTACTTGAGTGCTGATTTAGCTGCGGTCGGCGAGGATGCCGATGATAAAGAACACCAGGATCAGCACCGGGGCCAGGGTGAAATTGTTGAAAAAGCCCAGGCCCTTGGCCAGATACGGCGTGGCGAAGACGATCAGCAGGCCGTAGCCCACCGCGCAGAGCAGCACGAATATCAGTGTGCGGAAGATGAAGTTCATGCTGGCGGTATTGCGTTGTACCCAGGCGTTGATGCCAGGGCCGAATAGCACCAGCAGGGTGGCCATGATCGCCAGGGAAATATCGTAGAGGTGGCTGCGGCTCCAGCGCGACAGGGTGACGATCAGGTCGAGTAGCAGGTCCATCCGGTGTCCTTAGCCGTAGCGGCGTGTACGTCAGGGTAGAAAATACTGCAGCAGGTCGTTGAGAAACAGCTGGCCTTCGCGGGTGGCGCACAAGCATGTCGGATCGCTGTGCAGCAGGCCGCGTTTTTGCGCTTCGATGCGCGCGGCCGCAAGCTGGCTGAGCGGCAGGCCGGTGCGCTGAGTGAACAATTCGCTGGCGACGCCGTCCGTGAGGCGCAGCACATTCATCAGAAATTCAAAGGGCAGTTCATCTGCGCTAAGGACGCGCTCGCCGGCGCTGAAGCGCTTGCTGGCGTCGAGGTAGTCCTTGGGGAGGCGGGTTTTCCAGCTGCGGCTGATGCGCCCGTCCGGCTGGCTGAGTTTGGCGTGAGCACCGGCACCGATGCCAAGAAAGTCGCCGAAGCTCCAGTAATTGAGGTTGTGCCGCGCCGCTTTGCCAGCCTGGGCGTAGGCCGACACTTCGTACTGCGCGTAACCTTCAGCGGCCAGCAGGGCCTGCCCGGCTTCCTGAATGTCCCAGAGAATATCGTCTTCCGGCACCTCGGGTGGTTGGTTCCAGAACACCGTGTTTGGCTCCACCGTCAGCTGATACCAGGACAGGTGTGTCGGCCCCTGGGCAATGGCGGTGCGCAGATCGCTCAGAGCATCCTCGATGGACTGCTCTGGCAGGCCGTGCATCAGATCCAGGTTGAAGTTGTCGAAGCCGGCAGCACGGGCCATATCGGCGGCGTGCACCGCTTCATCGCCGTCGTGGATGCGACCCAGGGCGATCAGTTTGGGCGCCTGGAAACTCTGCACGCCAATCGACAGGCGATTGATGCCCAGGCGGCGGTAGTCCTTGAACTTGGCCTGCTCGAAGGTGCCGGGGTTGGCTTCCAGGGTAATTTCGATATCGGCGGCAAACGGTATGCGCCGCTCCACGCCCTCAAGCAGGCGGCCGAGGGCCTTGGCGGAAAACAGGCTGGGGGTGCCGCCGCCAAAGAAGATCGAACTCAGCGGGCGGTTGTATACCTGCGCCAGATCATCATCCAGATCGGCCAGCAGGGCGTCGACGTATTCTTCTTCCGGCAGGTTGGGCCCGGCGGTGTGGGAGTTGAAGTCGCAATACGGGCACTTCTTCACGCACCAGGGAATGTGCACATAGAGTGCAAGTGGCGGCAGCGCGAAGCCGCCGCCGGATGCGGTGGTCATGCCAGGCCCAGCCGCTGTTTCAGCAGGGCCATGGCGCGGGCGCGGTGGCTGATCTGGTTTTTCTCGGCAGCCGGCAGCTCGGCGCTGGAGCACTCGCGCTCGGGCACCCAGAACAGCGGGTCATAGCCGAAGCCTTCGACGCCCTGTGCGGCGTGCAGGATGCGTCCGTGCCAGAGACCTTCGCAGATGATCGGCAGCGGATCATCGGCATGCCGCACCAGCGCCAGGCAGCAGACGAACTGCGCGCCGCGTTCGGCGTCCGGCACCTCTTTCAGCGCTTCGAGCAGCTTGGCGTTGTTCGCCGCGTCACCCTGGCCATCGGCGTAGCGCGCCGAATAGATGCCCGGCGCACCGCCGAGAAAGTCCACGGCTAGGCCGGAGTCGTCGGCCAGCGCTGGCAGGCCCGACAGACGTGCAGCGTTGCGCGCTTTGAGGATGGCGTTCTCGATAAACGACAGGCCGGTTTCTTCCGGCTCGACCATCGAGAACTCGCCGACTGAGCGCACACGTACGCTGCTGCCGAGCATGGCTTGCAGCTCCTTGAGTTTGCCGGCGTTATGGCTGGCGAGTACAAGCTCGTTGAAATGCATCATTCGTCTGGGAAGAATTCCTGGTTGAAGTCGAAGCTGTGTGCCACGCCATCGGCGGCACGCACGTTGATGGTGAAGCGCAGCATCTCGCGCTGGGTGAAGTTGAATTGCGCCAGGTAATAGATGGCGTCACCTTCATTGACCTGCTTGAAGGTCAGTGGTTGGCTGCGGCCGACCAGGTCCTTCACTTCGCCACTGACGCTGGCGCTGCTGGCTTTGCCGGCCTTGAGCACGGAGATGTTCACCACACCCTGGGTCTTACTGCGCACCAGGCTGTTGGCGGCGGCGATGTCCGGCTGCAGAAAGCTGGAATTGAAGGCGATGTAATGCACGTCGAGGTCGCCGAAGGTCTGCTTGCGTTCAGCCAGCGCGGGCAGGCTCAGGCACAGGGCGATCAACAGTAGCGCGATGCGACGCATAAGGGTTCTCCAGGTAGCAAGTCTTGCGAGGCAGATCGTCTAGTTGGCGATCTGCACGTCTTTGGCGGTGGGCCCGCTGATCCGGTAAATGCCGATTTCACCTAACAGATTAGGCCAGATGCGGCTGGCCCAACCGTGCCGGTGGTCGCGGTCCACGGCCAAACGGTCCATGACTTTCGCACCTTGATCGTGGCAGAGGTTTTCGAAGTCCTCGAAGGTGCAGAAGTGGATGTTCGGCGTGTTGAACCAGGTGTATGGGAGGAAATCCGACACCGGCATGCGGCCCTTGGTGGTGAGGTACCAGCGGCACTGCCAATGGCCGAAGTTGGGGAAGGTGATGATGCAGGTCTTGCCGACCCGCAGCATTTCCGCCAGCACCTTGTCCGGGTAATGCAGGGCTTGCAGCGACTGGGTCATGACCACCACGTCGAAGCTGTTGCTGGCGAAGTTGCCCAGCCCCTTGTCGAGGTTCTGCTCGATCACGTTGACGCCCTTGCTCACGCACTGGGCGATGTTGTCTGCATCGATTTCCAGGCCGTAGCCGGACACCTGCTTGTGTTCGGCTAGCCAGGCGAGCAACTCGCCATTGCCACAGCCCAGGTCGAGGACACGGCTGCCTGCGGGAATCCACTCTTGGATGATTTCGAGGTCCGCGCGCATGACTTACACCTTGATCCGTTTCATATAGCTGTCGAATGCCTGCAGATAACGCGGAATCGGCATGAGGAAGGCGTCGTGGCCCTGGGGCGCATCGATTTCCAGGTAGCAGACGTTTTTCCGCGCGGCGGTCAGCGCATCGACGATTTCCCGCGAACGTGCCGGCGAGAAACGCCAGTCGGTGGTAAAGGACATCACGCAGAAATCTGCCGTGGCCAGTGCCAGGGTCTTGGCTAGGTCGCCGTCAAACGCGGCCGCCGGATCGAAGTAGTCCAGTGCCTTGGTCATCAGCAGGTAGGTGTTGGCGTCGAAGCGTCCGGAGAACTCTTCACCCTGGTAGCGCAGGTAGCTTTCCACCTGGAATTCGACACTGTGGAAGTCGTAGTTGAGCTTTTCGCTCTTCAGGCCACGGCCGAATTTTTCGCCCATGGCGTCGTCCGACAGGTAGGTGATGTGCCCGACCATGCGCGCCAGCATCAGCCCGCGTTTGGGGATCACGCCCTGTTCCTGGAAGTGCCCGCCATGGAATTGCGGGTCGGTGAGGATCGCCTGGCGCGCCACTTCGTTGAAGGCGATGTTCTGCGCCGAGAGCTTGGGTGCCGAGGCAATCGCCAGGCAGTGGCGCACGCGTTCGGGGTAGCTGATGGTCCATTGCATGGCCTGCATGCCACCGAGGCTGCCGCCGATCACCGCGGCCCACTGGCTGATGCCGAGGTTATCGGCCAGTCGCGCCTGGCTGTGCACCCAGTCTTCCACGGTCATTACCGGGAAGTCGGCGCCGAAGGGTTTGCCGGTGGCCGGATTGATGCTGCTGGGGCCGGTGGAACCGTTGCAGCCGCCGAGGTTGTTCAGGCTGACTACAAAGAACTTGTTGGTGTCGATGGGTTTGCCAGGGCCGATGCAGCTGTCCCACCAGCCCGGTTTACGGTCTTCTGCACTGTGATAACCGGCAGCGTGGTGGTGGCCGGAGAGGGCGTGGCAGATCAGCACGGCGTTGCTTGCCGTGGCATTCAGCTGACCGTAGGTTTCGAAGATCAGTTGGTAGTCGGCCAGGCTGCGTCCACAGGCGAGCGCCAACGGCTCGGCGAAGTGCATCACTTGGGGCGTAACCAGGCCAACAGAGTCTTGAGGAAAGGCAGTCGACATCAACCCTGCTCGCAGTAAAGGAAGAGCCGCAGTCTAAAGAGCACCGCCCCAGGCGGCAAGCGCATGGGGCGGCTGGGTAGTGCTGATGAGGGAGGCTATTCGCCGATGCTATGCGGGCGCGCAGCCCCTGGCAGATTGACCACCTTGCCCTGACGCTGCACCGGGGCAGGGCGGCGCAGGATGCGCAGCATGTCGTTAGCCTGCGCCAGTTGCTGCTCCAGTTCGCCACTGTAGCGGGCCAGTTGTTGACCGCGCTGGCGCGCCTGCTGGGTTTCCTGGGCCAGGGCTTTAAGCCGCAGCATGTGGGTTTCCAGCAACTGCTTGTGCTCTAGGGTGTGCTGCATCAGCGGCATCAGCGCATCGCTGGCCCATTGTTCGGCTTCCTGGCGCATGCGCTGGTGCAGGCCGATCACTTCCTGCACCAGGGTGGCGAAGAAGCGTCTGGTCAGGCTGCGCTGTTCGGTCAGCAGGGTTTTCAGTTGCAAGCGAAACTGGTCGGCCTTGGCCTGCTGCTGCTTGAGTTCGCGCAGGTAGCGGTTGACGTTGAACTGCGGGGCGTCGACGCCGTGCAGCGGGTTTTCTTCGTTGTGTCGACGGTAGATGGCCGCGACCATCTTGTTGGCCATGTCGGCTTCCTGGGCCAGGTTGTGCAGGTCCTGCTCCACGCTGCGGAAGAAATGCAGGATGGCGTGGTTGATACCCAGGGTGGTCCAGCTGCCGGTGAGGTTTTTGCGCACCTTGTTCAGGTGTTCGTCCAGGCGCTCATGGCGGGCCGCATGGCGCAGCAGATCGCCCTGGCGCTTGAGCAGGCGCTGGTTGGTTTTCAGGCCGAGCAGGCGTTTGTGGTGCTGGCTGTGATCTTCCTTGGTTTTGGCGGTCAGCTCGAACAGCATCTGGCCGTTGTCGTGCTGGTGGTTGCTCAGCAACGCCTGTTGTTCGTTGACCTTTTCCAGGCGCAGGTTGAGCACGTGCTGGCTGTTCTGCAGCAGCCTCAGCACCTGATTGACCACGCGGTCTTCAAGCAGACGTTCCTTCTGCGCGATGATTCGCTCGCAGAGCAGGCTTTCCAGGTTGTTCATCTGGCTGCGGGCCAGCAGTTCGGTGTCCTTGCGCACCTTGGCCAGCATCGCCTGCTTGGCCGACAGCGGCAACACGTCCTCAACGCGGATGCCGAGTTGGCGCGCGGTGCTGGTCTGGATCTGGCGGATTGCGTTCTGCACAAAGGCTTCGCCGGCCAGGTCATCCCAGAGCACGTCGATCTTGTTCAGCACGGCGAACAGGCTGGTCTGGGTGTCTTCGTCGAGCTGGCGGATATGTTGCTGCCACACGGCCATGTCGCTGGCGGTTACGCCGGTATCAGCGGACAGCAGGAAGATGATCGCCTGAGCGCTCGGCAGCATCGACAGGGTCAGTTCCGGTTCGCTGCCGAGGGCGTTCAGGCCGGGGGTGTCGAGGATGCGCAGGCCCTGGCGCAGCAGCGGATGATCGAAGTTGACCATAGCGTGACGCCAGGCCGGTACCAGCACTTCGCCGGGTTTGCTGGTGCTTTCCAGCATGTCCGGGTGAAAGCCCAGGGCAATTGCCTGTTCCACCGGCATCGGCTTGGTCCGCGCCACCTGGTTGAAGGCCTGCACCATGTTGTCCGGGTCGCTGAGGTCCAGCGGGATATTTACCCAGTGCCGTGGAATGCGCTTGAACTGCGCGACGCTGGCTTCGGCGACGCGGGTTTCGATGGGCAGCAGGCGGATATAAGAGCGTTCCGAGCGTGGGTCGAAGAACAGCTCGGTGGGGCACATGGTGGTGCGCCCGGCCTGGGACGGCAGCATGCGCTGGCCGTAAGAAGAGAAGAACAGGCTGTTGATCAGCTCGGTTTTGCCGCGCGAGAACTCGCCGACAAAGGCCAGGGTGATGTGGTCGGTGCGCAGCAGTTTCAACGCGCGCTCAAGTTTGACTTCCACGGCCTCGGAGTTCAGCCGATTGTTCACCAGCCAGCTGCGATAGCGGGTGATCTCGCGCATCAGCTCGCGCTTCCAGGCGACGTAGGCATCGACCTGCTGACTGAGACGTTCCATGCTCATCCTGGGCTTTCCTCCGGTTGGCGCATTCAGTGTGGGGCGACTGGGGCTTGCGGCACCCAGGTTAAGTCGGGCACAGATTGAACGCTGTCACACAGCAAGCAGGTGCGGCAGATCACGCTTTAAAGCCTGTGGAATTACGCCAGATCCGCGAAGTTCGTGGATTGACCTGTTTGGCATTATGCGGGTCGCAGCTATGGCGTCAATTGCATGTCGTCGCACGCCCGCCTTATGGTCGGTCAGAGTGACTGAGCGGTCAGTGCGAGTTCGCTGGGCAGGCGTTGTGGTTTTTTGATGCGCACGCGTTTTTGCCGGCTCTGCTGGCCGCTCTTCAGGCTGACCTGGCTTTTGCTGACAGCAAACACGCTGGCCAGAAAGGCCAGCAGGTGGGCGTTGGCCTTGCCGTCCACAGGAGGGGCCGTGAGACGGATTTTCAGCCGATCACCGTGCAGCCCGGCGAACTCATCACGGCTCGCTTTGGGCTGCAGGTGGCATTCGAGGATCAGGTCGGCGCCGTCCCAGCGAAAGTGGCTCATCCGGCGTTCGTGATCAGAACGCCAGGCTCAGGCCTTTGTACATGCCGGTCATCACCGCCAGGTTGCGGATCACCAGCATGTCGATCAGGTTGAGAATCAGAAAGGCCACGATCGGCGACAGATCCAGCCCGCCCATGCTCGGCAGGATGCGGCGAATTGGCGCGAGCAGCGGCTCGCAGATCTGGTTGATCAACATAGCCGTCGGGTTATGACTGCCTTGGGCGACCCAGGAGAGGATCACGCTGATGATCAGGGCAAAGAAGAACACCTTGAGGAACAGCGCGGTGACGCCAATGATCGACCAGACCAGCAGTTGCAGCGGGTTGTCCACGCCATAGCCGAGCAGCATCAGGGTTAGCGCCATCAGTACCAGCTGCACCACGATGGCCAGCACCAGCGAGGCCAGATCAAGCCCGGCGATGCTCGGAATCACCTTGCGCAGCGGTTTCAGCAACGGGTGGGTGGCGCGCACGATGAACTGGCTGAGCGGGTTGTAGAAATCCGCCCGTACCAGTTGCAGGATAAAACGCAGCAGCACAATCAGCAGGTACAGGCTGCCGATGGTTTGCAGGATATAAACGGCGGCGCTATCGAGTCCGGTCATGGTCGCTCCTTATTGACCCAGTTGTTCGGCCAGCTCGGCGGAACGCTGGGCGGCGGCGGTGAGGGCTTTTTCGACCAGGGCCTCGAAGCCGTTGGCCTGGAAGGTCTTGATCGCTGCTTCGGTGGTGCCGGCCGGCGAGGTGACGCGGCGGCGTAGTTCGCTGGCCTCGACATCACTGGCCACGGCCATGCGTGCGGCGCCCAGCGCGGTGTGCAGGGTCAGTTGGGCGGCGGTGTCGCGTGGCAGGCCGAGCTTCTCGCCGGCGGCGGTCATGGCTTCAATCAGCAGGAAGAAATAGGCCGGGCCGCTGCCGGAGACGGCGGTGACGGCATCGATCTGTGCTTCCTGATCCAGCCACAGCGCCAGGCCGACGGCGCTGAGCAGTTGCTCGGCCTGCTGGCGTTGGGTTGGCGATACCTGGGCATTGCCATACAGGCCACTGACGCCCTGACGCAGCAGTGCTGGCGTATTGGGCATGCAGCGCACAATGGCGCGCGGGCCGAGCCAGCTTTCCAGGCTGGCGCAGCTGATGCCGGCGGCAATCGACACCACCAGCTGCTGTTCGCCGATATGTGCGGCGAGATCCAGGCAGACGTCCTTCATCACCTGCGGTTTGACCGACAGTACGATCACATCCGCGCCCTGGATCGCTTCGGCATTGGCTTCGAAGGTGGCGATGCCGTACTCGGTGCTGATCTTGCTGCGCTGTTCGGCGCCGCGGTCACTGGCGCGAATCGCGCTGGCGTCTATGCCCTGGGCGCGCAGGCCGCCGATCAGGCTGGCGGCCATATTGCCGGCACCGATAAAGGCAATGCGGGGAGTGGTCATAACGGGCTTCCTTAATAAGGCTGAAGGCAAACTCAATTAGGTCTTGCTGTAATCACGCGCGCCGAATAACGCCGTACCGATGCGCACCCAGGTCGCGCCTTCGGCAATCGCCGCTTCCAGGTCATGGCTCATGCCCATCGACAAGGTGTCGAGGTCCAGGTTCAGGCTCTGCTGCAGCTCACGCAGGCGGGCGAAAGCGGCACATTGCTCGCTGGGGTCATCGGTGGGCTCGGGAATTGTCATCAATCCGCGTAGGCGCAGGTTGGGCAGTTGTGTAACCGCTTGTGCCAGTTCCGGCAGCTCGTCCGGGTTGCAGCCGGATTTGCTGGCTTCACCGCTGACATTCACCTGCAGGCAGATGTTCAACGCCGGCAGGTGCGCCGGACGCTGATCAGACAGGCGCTGGGCGATTTTCAGGCGATCCACCGAATGCACCCAGGCGAAGTGCTCGGCGATGGGCTTGGTTTTGTTCGATTGGATCGGGCCGATAAAGTGCCAGGTCAGCGCCAGGTCGCTCAACTCGGCCTGCTTTTCCAGAGCTTCCTGCAGGTAGTTTTCGCCGAAATCCTGCACGCCAGCGGCAAAGGCTTCGCGGATCGCGGCGGCGGGTTTGGTTTTGCTCACTGCGAGCAGGCCAACCGCTGCACAATCTCGCTGCGAGGCTTGCGCCGCCTCACGGATGCGCACTCCGACCTTTGCAATATTCTCTGCTATCGTGGACATTACTTGCGCCCGCCGCCTGGGTTTCGCGGCATTCTACCTGCTTGTCTGTCATTAGGGAGTCCCATGGATATCACTGAATTGCTGGCCTTCAGCGCCAAGCAAGGTGCATCGGACCTGCATCTCTCCGCTGGCCTGCCTCCGATGATTCGGGTCGACGGTGATGTTCGCCGGATCAATTTGCCTGCGCTGGACCATAAACAGGTGCACGCACTGATCTACGACATCATGAACGACAAGCAGCGCAAGGATTTCGAGGAGTTCCTCGAGACCGACTTCTCCTTTGAAGTGCCCGGCGTGGCGCGTTTCCGGGTAAACGCCTTTAACCAGAACCGCGGTTCTGGCGCGGTATTCCGGACCATTCCGTCGAAAGTGCTGAGCATGGAAGACCTCGGCATGGGCGAGATCTTCCGCAAGATTTCCGATGTGCCGCGCGGCCTGGTGCTGGTAACCGGGCCGACCGGTTCGGGCAAGTCGACCACCCTGGCGGCGATGCTCGACTACATCAACAGCAACAAGTATCACCACATCCTCACTGTCGAAGACCCGATCGAATTCGTTCACGAATCGAAGAAGTGCCTGGTCAACCAGCGTGAAGTGCACCGTGACACCCTGGGCTTCACCGAAGCCCTGCGCTCGGCACTGCGGGAAGACCCGGACATCATTCTGGTCGGTGAGATGCGTGACTTGGAAACCATTCGCCTGGCGCTGACCGCTGCAGAAACCGGTCACCTGGTGTTCGGCACCCTGCACACCACCTCGGCGGCCAAGACCATCGACCGTGTGGTCGACGTGTTCCCGGCGGAGGAGAAATCCATGGTACGCTCCATGCTCTCCGAATCGCTGCAATCGGTGATTTCGCAGACCCTGCTGAAGAAGATCGGCGGCGGTCGTGTGGCCGCCCACGAAATCATGATCGGCACCCCGGCCATCCGTAACCTGATCCGTGAGGACAAGGTGGCGCAGATGTATTCGGCGATCCAGACCGGCGGCTCGCTGGGCATGCAAACCCTCGACTCCTGCCTGAAAACCCTAGTCTCCAAAGGTATCGTCACGCGCGAAGCTGCGCGGGAAAAAGCCAAAACCCCGGAAAATTTCTAGACCGACAGCACCTAGGTGGTTACGCCACCGGGGCCACACCAGCGGCAATTCACGCGCCTGCCGCTGGCCTTTGCATAACCGCGTGATGCACATGGGCGAACAACGATGGAATTCGAAAAACTGCTGCGCCTGATGGTGGAAAAGGGCGGCTCTGACCTGTTTATTACCGCTGGCGTGCCACCGTCGATGAAGGTCAACGGTAAGATCATGCCGATCACCAAGACGCCCATGTCGCCGGAGCAGACCCGTGAAACCGTGCATGCGGTGATGAACGAGCAGCAGCGCCGCGACTTTGCCGAGAACCATGAGTGCAACTTCGCCATCAGCGCCCGTGGCGTTGGTCGTTTCCGTGTCAGTGCGTTTTACCAGCGCAACCTGGCCGGCATGGTGCTGCGTCGCATCGAGACCAATATCCCGACGCTGGACGAGCTGAAACTGCCGGAAATCCTCAAGAAACTGGCGCTGACCAAGCGCGGTCTGGTGCTGTTTGTCGGTGCGACCGGTACTGGTAAGTCGACTTCCCTGGCGGCGATGATCGGTTACCGCAACAAGAACAGCAGCGGCCACATCATTTCCATCGAAGACCCGATCGAATACATCCATCAGCACCAGAGCTGCATCGTCACTCAGCGTGAGGTGGGTATCGACACCGAGTCCTTCGAGGTGGCGCTGAAGAACACCTTGCGCCAGGCACCGGACGTGATTCTCATCGGTGAGGTGCGTACTCGCGAGACCATGGATCATGCCGTGGCCTTCGCCGAAACCGGGCACCTGTGCCTGGCCACACTGCACGCCAACAACGCCAACCAGGCGCTGGACCGCATCATCAACTTCTTCCCCTCCGACCGGCAGAACCAGGTGTGGATGGACCTGTCGCTCAACCTCAAGGCCATCGTCGCCCAGCAACTGATCCCGACCCCGGATGGCAAAGGCCGCCGTGCGGTGATCGAGGTGTTGATCAACACCCCACTGGCGGCTGACCTGATCCGCAAGGGCGAGGTGCATGAGCTCAAGGCGCTGATGAAGCGTTCCACCGAGCAGGGTATGCAGACCTTCGACCAGGCGCTGTACAACCTCTACAGCCAGGGCGAGATCACCTACGAAGATGCGCTGCTGTACGCCGACTCGGCCAACGACCTGCGTCTGATGATCAAGCTCGGTTCGGAAACCGATGGCGACCACTTGAGCAGCATGGCCCAGGGCCTGTCGCTGGAAATCAGCGACGAAGAGCCGGGTCGCCGCTTCCGCTGACGTCCGGCACTTGCGCGCCGGTGTGGCGAATACGTTTGCCGCCCTGGCGCGCCACGGCCTCGGCCTGACCATCACGTTGCGCGCCGGCGCGGGCCTGGCTCATCAGTTGCGGGATCAGCGGGCCTTCCGGCAGGTTTTTCCAGAAGCGCACAGGCATGCTGGTTTCCAAGGCGCTGCGATTTAGCCGCGCCGGGTTAAAGGTGCTGCCGTAATAGGCCAGCCACAGCGCTTCTCCCTCATCCTCTGGCGCTTGCGCCAGGCGTTGCCACTCACTCGGGCACGGCCGCTGGTAATGCAGGCGCTGGCCATCCCAATACACGCCGTCATCCGGCGTGGCAATCAGCCAGGTGGTTCGCCCCAGGCGTTCGGCAAAATGCCCGCTGGCACTGGCGAGGATGTCATGGGCCGGTTCGTGCCAGGCCACCAGCTGCGGGCCTTCGGCGTTTTCTGGGCGCGGATGAAAGCGTAAGAAAGCATGCAGGTGATGGGCCTCGCGGCGTATCGCCTTGAGCCGTTTATGCAGTTGGCTGCCGTCAATGTCGCCCGGCAGCATGGCGGCGCGATCGCCCTGAGCAACGCGCCAGAGAATCCGATAGAGCAGGCTCCAGCGATCCTCGACGCGAAAGCGTGCAGCGCTCTGCAGCAGTTCCAGCAGCTGCTTGGGGATTCGCAGTGGCGGTGTCGCGGCTGATGCATTGTTGGGTACTGGTGCGTGGTCGAATAGCCCGCCACTGTCGCCGTCCGTTAGCCAGGTGATCTGATGCGGCGGCACACACTGTTGTATCAGGCTTCTGGCGACCTCTCGCCAGCCGGCAAAGCTGCCGTCGAATGAGGCGCTGTGCATTACCACAACGCCATCTGTGCGGGTGTTTCGCTGAGTTGCTGGCGCAGCAGCAGGGATTCGCGGCTGGCCTGCAGGGGGCGATAATCCTGGGTGACGATAAAAGGCTTGGCCTTTTCCAGCGCGCAGCGCAGGCGCGTCAGGTCGTCGAAACGAATGCGTTTCTGCCGGCGCAGGGCGACCAGGCGCTTGGCGCTGAGCACGCCGATGCCAGGTACGCGGGCAATCATGGCCGGCTCCGCGCGATTGAGGTCGACGGGGAAGTGCTCACGGTTGTTCAGCGCCCAGGCCAGTTTCGGGTCGATATCCAGGGCCAGGTTGCCGGGGCCCTTGAGCAACTCACCCACTTCGAAACCGTAGCCGCGCAGGAGAAAATCGGCCTGATACAGGCGGTGCTCGCGTAGCAAGGGCGGCGCTTCAAAGGGCACAGTATTCGGGCTTTGCGGGATCGGGCTGAACGCCGAGTAATACACCCGGCGCAGGCGATAGTTGCCGTAGAGCGAGGCGGCGGTGTGCAGGATGGTGCTGTCATCGGTGGCGTCGGCACCGATGATCATCTGCGTGCTCTGGCCGGCAGGAGCGAAGCGCGGCGCTCGTAGCTCTGCGCGGGCCTCGCTCTCACCCTGATGAATCGAGTGCATGGCCTGCTTGATGGTGCGCACCTGCTTTTCCGGGGCCAGGCGGATCAGGCTGCTTTCGGTGGGCAGTTCGATATTCACACTGAGGCGATCGGCATAACGGCCGGCTTCGGCGATCAGTAGCGGGTCGGCGTCGGGAATGGTCTTGAGGTGAATATAGCCACGGAACTCATGCTCTTCGCGCAGCAGTTTGGCGACACGGATCAGCTGCTCCATGGTGTAGTCGGCCGAGCGGATGATCCCCGAGCTGAGAAACAGCCCGCTGATGCAGTTGCGCTTGTAAAAATCCAGGGTCAGGGCCACCACTTCTTCCGGGGTAAAGCGCGCTCGCGGCACGTCGCTGGAGCGGCGGTTGACGCAGTACTGGCAGTCATACAGGCAGAAGTTGGTCAGCAGGATCTTCAGCAGCGCCACGCAGCGCCCGTCCGGGGTAAAGCTGTGGCAAATGCCCATGCCGTTGGTCGAACCAATACCGCTCTTGCCCTTGGAGCTGCGGTTGGGCGCGCCGCTGCTGGCGCAGGAGGCGTCGTACTTGGCGGCGTCGGCGAGAACGGTGAGTTTTTCGATCAGTAGCATGGTGCTGTCTGTGTAACTGGTTATGCATACAGTATTTAACAATCTCTGGCAGGCTTCAAGTGTGAATATGACCGTGCTCGCGCTGGGTTTCCCCGGGCAGCGAACCTTGCGTAGAGTGTGACGTCAAAGCGTTACCAGCCATCAGGAGGCACACCCATGCAGCGACAGGACACGCACAGCAAACTTATCGGTTATCTGCTGTGGATTTTCGGTTTTCTCGGCGCGCACCGTTTCTATTACGGCAAACCGGTGACCGGCACCATCTGGTTCTTCACCTTCGGTCTGCTGTTTATCGGCTGGATCGTCGACCTGTTTCTGATACCGGCGATGGATCGTGAGGCCGATCTGCGTTTTACCGCCGGCGATACCGATTACAACGTCGCCTGGATTCTGCTGACCTTCCTCGGCATCTTCGGTGTGCACCGCATGTACCAAGGCAAGTGGATCACCGGGATCATCTACCTGTTTACCGGTGGCCTGTTCCTACTCGGCGTGCTGTATGACTTCTGGACGCTTAACACCCAGGTGTCGATCAAGAACGCTGAGCGCGCCTGAATCTCAGACAACAAAAAGCCCGCCAATTGGCGGGCTTTTTGTTGTCTGGCTGATCCATAGCCTGTTTTTAACACCCCTGGGCCGACGCGTAGCAGATCGTAAGTAGGCTCTCAGGCCTGATAGCTGATACGGCCATCCACCAGGGTGTAACGCACGGCACCTGGCAGACAGTGGCCAATAAACGGGCAGTTGGCACCTTTCGAATACCAGGTCTCGCCGGCCAGGGTGGATGCTTTGGGGTCAAACAGCAGCAGGTCGGCGGCTGCACCTGCGCTCAGTTTACCGGCGGGCAGGCGCAGCGCTTGTGCCGGGCCGGCACTCAGGCGGGCGAGCAGGGTGGGCAGGTCAAGCAGGCCGTCCTGTACCAGGCTCAAGGCCAGCGGCAGCAGCAGTTGTACGCTGCTGATGCCCGGTTCGGTAGCACCGAAGGGCGCCAGTTTGGCGTCACGCTCGTGCGGCTGGTGATGGCTGGCAATCGCCGAGATTACCCCGCTCTTTACCGCCGCGCGCAGACCGTCACGGTCTGCGGCGGTGCGCAGGGGCGGTTGCACGTGGTACAGGCTGGAGAAGTCGCCAAGTGCCTCATCGGTGAGGATCAGTTGGTACAGCGCCACGTCGGCGGTGACCGGCAGGCCACGGGCCTGGGCATCGGCGATCAGCTGGGCACCGCGCGCGCTGGTCAGTTGGCTGAAGTGCGCGCGCACGCCGGTCTGCTCGACCAGCAGCAGGTCGCGGGCCAGGGCCACGGTTTCCGCACTTTCCGGAATGCCCGGCAGGCCGAGGAAGCTGGCGGTGGCGCCTTCGTGCGCCAGACCGCCTTCGGCGAGGTCGTGGTCCTGGGAGTGGAAGATCACCGTCAGGTCGAAGGTGGCGGCGTATTCCAGAGCACGGCGCAGGGTGCGGTTATTGCGGAAGCTGTCCAGGCCATTGCCGAAGGCCACGCAACCGGCGTCGCGCAGGGCAACCAGTTCGGCCAGCTGCTCGCCTTCCAGGCCTTTGCTCAACGCGCCAATCGGGAACACCTTGGTGTGCCCGGCTTCGCGGGCGCGGTCGAGGATCAGCTCGGCCACGGCCGGAGTATCCAGCACCGGTTTGGTAAAGGGTGGGCAGCACAGGCTGGTCACACCGCCGGCGGCGGCGGCCAGGGTTTCCGTGGCGATGCTGCCTTTGCGGCTGTAACCCGGCTCGCGCAGGGCGACGTTAAGGTCGACCAGTCCAGGCGCGGCAACCAGGCCTTGGGCCTCGATGCTCTGCTCGGCGACGAAACCGGTCGGCGCCTGGCCGATGGCGACAATTTTGCCGCCTTCGATGTACAGATCAGCTTGCTGATCGAGGCCGCTGCTGGGGTCGATCATGCGGGCTCCGAGGATACGGATACGCATCAGTTCTGCTCCTCGGCATCTTGATTGAGTTGGCGCTGCGCGGTCTGCCCGCTCATGGCCATGGACAGCACAGCCATGCGGATAGCGATGCCGTAGGTGACCTGGTTGAGGATCACCGACTGCGGGCCGTCAGCCACCGCCGATTCGATTTCCACGCCGCGGTTGATCGGGCCTGGGTGCATCACCAGTGCATCCGGTTTGGCTAGTTTGAGGCGTTCTTCGGTTAGGCCGAACAGGCGATAGAACTCGCCTTCGCTGGGCAGCAGGCCGCCGGTCATGCGCTCACGCTGCAGGCGTAGCATGATCACCACGTCGACGTCCTTGAGGCCGGTGGTCATGTCGCTGTAGACGGTCACGCCGTATTGCTCGATGCCGATCGGCAGCAGGGTTTTCGGCGCGATCACGCGAATGTCCGGGCAGCCGAGGGTCTTCAGCGCAAGCATATTCGAGCGGGCTACCCGCGAATGCAGGATGTCGCCGACGATAGCCACTGAAAGGTTCTCGAAGCTGCCCTTGTGCCGCCGAATCGTCAGCATGTCGAGCATGCCCTGGGTCGGGTGGGCGTGACGGCCGTCGCCGCCGTTGATGATCGCCAGGTTGGGGCACACGTGCTCGGCGATAAAGTGTGCAGCGCCGGAGTCGGCGTGGCGCACGACGAAGATGTCGGCGGCCATGGCTTCCAGGTTGCGCAGGGTGTCGAACAGCGTTTCGCCCTTGCTGGTCGAACTGGTCGACACGTTCAGGCTGATCACGTCCGCGGACAGGCGCTGGGCGGCCAGTTCGAAGGTGGTGCGGGTGCGTGTGGAGTTCTCGAAGAACACGTTGCACACAGTCTTGCCGCGTAGCAGCGGGACTTTCTTCACGGCACGGGCGCCGACTTCAAGGAAGGAGTCGGCGGTGTCGAGGATTTCCGTCAGCAGCTCGCGCGGCAGGCCGTCGAGGGACAGGAAGTGGCGCAGTTGGCCTTGGTCATTCAGCTGCAGCGGGCGCTTGGCGGCTATGGTCGTCATCTGGCGAGTCTCAGTGGGCAAGCGTCTGGAGTTCGAGGGTCAACGGCGTGGGGCCGGACAATTTTACCCGCTGATCTGCTGCCAGCGACAGGGTGGCGCCGACCACGTCCGGGCGGATCGGCAGCTCGCGAGCATTCAGGTCAAGCAGGCTGACCAGGGTTACGCTGGCCGGGCGGCCGTAATCGAACAGTTCATTGAGAGCCGCACGGATGGTACGGCCGCTCATCAGTACGTCATCGATCAGTACCAAGTGCTGACCTTCGATTTCGAACGGCAGTTCGGACGGTTGCACCTGCGGATGCAGGCCATTCTGGGTGAAGTCGTCACGGTAGAAGGACACATCGAGAATACCCAGTGCATCCTGGCGACCGAGGGCTTCGAGCAGCGCCTGGGCAACCCAGACGCCGCCGGTGCGGATGCCGATAAAGCGCGGTTCGCCGATCTGTCGGCTGTTCAGGTGCTGGGTGAGCGCGGCGGCCATTTGCGGCAGCAGGTCGGCGGGTGTGGGCAAATGCATGGCAAAACTCCTTGGTGCGGGCTTAGCCCAGGCAATTTTCTTCGAGCCAGCCTTGCAGCAGTAGCGCCGCAGCAATGGCATCGACCGGGCGCTCGCGGTAGCCGCCACTTTGTCCTTCGCGCAAACGCTGGCCCTTGGCCTCAAAAGTGGTCAGGCGTTCGTCATGGGTGTGTACCGGCAGGTTGAAGCGGCCGTTAAGGCGCCGGGCGAATTTTTCCGCGCGCTCGCTCATCTCGCTTTTCGTGCCATCCATGTTCAGCGGCAGGCCGACGACAATGGCGTCCGGCTGCCATTCCTTGATCAGCGCTTCGACTTTCTGCCAGTCCGGCACGCCGTTCTGTGCTTTGAGGATGCACAGCTCGCGGGCCTGGCCAGTGATCACCTGGCCGACGGCAACGCCGATCTGTTTGCTGCCGTAATCGAAGCCCAGTAGCAGGCGTAGTGGTTTTGCCTCGGCCATCAGGCGTGCCCGGCTTGTGAAGTGAGCAGGCTGAGATTGATGCCCAGGCGCGCGGCTGCGGCGTTCAGGCGCTGGTCGAACGGCAGGTCGAAGAGGATCGCGTGGTCCGCCGGGCAGGTCAGCCAGGCGTTGTCGGCCAGCTCGGCTTCCAGCTGCCCGGCTTCCCAGCCGGCATAGCCGAGGGTGATCAGGTATTTTTCTGGGCCGGTGCCGTCGGCGATGGCGAATAGCACGTCCTGTGAGGTCGACAGGCCCAGCTCGCCCAGCTCCAGGGTCGCCTGAAACTGCGGGCCGCTGGAGTGCAGGACGAAACCGCGGTCGGTCTGTACCGGGCCGCCAGTAAAGATCGGCAGGCTCTGGCAGAGCACGGGCGGCTCGTCATCCGGGCGCAGTTGTTCCAGCACATCGGCCAGGTTGAGGCCGTTGGGCTTGTTGATCACCAGGCCCATGGCGCCGTGTTCGTTGTGATCAATCAGGTAGGTAACGGTTTGCGCAAAATTCGGATCGGCCATGTGTGGCATGGCGATCAGGAAGTGATGCTTGAGGTAGCTGGGGCTGGCGTCTTTCATGGCGTTAGTTTGGAGCTTCGGGCGGCAAGCCTCAAGCAGTGCGCGCAGATTCAGTTGCTCGACAGGCGGTCGCCGCGCTCGAAACGCCAGGTGCGGATGATTTCCAGGCGGTCGACATCGGCCAGATCGCCAGTGAACGGGGCAAACGGCGCGGCCAGGCGCACGATGCGCAAGGCAGCCTGGTCGAGCAGGCGCTGGCCGGAGGACTCCAGTACCTGCACTTCGTACAGGGTGCCGTCACGGTTGATCGACACCAGCAGGCGCAGGCTGCCGTAGATGCCCTGGCGGCGTGCTTCATCCGGGTAATTAAGGTTGCCGACGCGTTCGACCTTCTTGCGCCATTCATCTTTGTACCAGGCACCTTTGTCGCGCATGGTCGAGGCGGCGTTGAGGCGGTGGATCTTCGGCCGCTTGGCGTATTGCTGAACTTCCTGGGCCAGTTCGGCTTCCAGGCTGGCGATCTCGGACGACAACTGGGCGCTGTCAAAAACCGGCGCCGGACGTGCTTGCGGGTTGGGCTTGGCTTCTTCGCGCTTGACCGGGGTTTTCTGCTGCTGTGGGGCGCGGGTGGCGACGGCAGCTTTCGGCGCCTGCTGGCGTGCTGCGGGTTGTTGCGGTGCGGCAGGCGGCGTAACGCGCTTGACTTCACTGTCCTGAAACAGTGCCTGTTCGGTGGTCTTCGGCGCGGCCTTGTGTTCCAGAGTACCGCTGCCTTGCTGGTTGTCCTGGGCGAGGAAGTCGGCCTCTTTGGGCTTTTCCTCGCTCTTGAAGGTGGACAGGGTGATTTCCAGGGTTTTGCTGATCTGGCTCGGCTCGGCCAGGGTAAAACCCAGGCCGAGGATTAGCGCGGCATGCAGCACGGCAGCGAGAAACAGGGTAAAGCCCAGGCGATCCGCCGGCTTTACGCCGGCGCTGGAAAGTTCTGGGAGTTGGGCGGCTGCGTTCATCGCATATCGGGTCTGCTCAGGTTGCCGCGCAGTCTGCCGAGGGCGCATGGAAAAGTCTATGAAGCACTGCGCGCATTGAGCTTCTCGGCAATCTTGTCCATCAGGCGTTCACCGATGCGTGTGTCGAAGGCTGCGTCGATTTCGCGGATGCAGGTCGGGCTGGTCACGTTGATTTCGGTCAGGTGCTCACCGATTACGTCCAGGCCGACGAACAGCAGGCCCTTCTCGCGCAGTGTCGGGCCGACGGCAGCAGCGATTTCGCGGTCGCGCTCGCTCAATGGGCGGGCTTCACCGCGTCCGCCGGCGGCAAGGTTGCCACGGGTTTCTCCGGCCGCTGGGATGCGTGCCAGGCAGTAGGGTACCGGCTCGCCGTCAATCATCAGAATGCGCTTGTCGCCATCCTTGATCGCTGGCAGGTAACCCTGGGCCATGATCTGCTGCTGTCCGTGGTTGGTCAGTGTCTCGAGAATCACCGAGAGGTTGGGGTCGCCCTCGCGGTGACGAAATATCATCGATCCGCCCATGCCATCGAGGGGTTTGAGAATGATGTCACGCTGCTCTTTGGCAAACTCGCGCAGAATGTCGGCCCTACGGCTGACTACAGTCGGCGGTGTGTATTGGCTGAACTGGGTAGCAAAGTATTTCTCATTGCAGTCGCGCAGGCTCTGCGGGCGGTTGACCACCAGCACCCCGGCCTGCTCGGCTTGTTCAAGCAGGTAAGTGGAGTAGACGAACTCGTTGTCGAAGGGCGGATCCTTGCGCATCAGGATCACGTCCAGCTCGCTCAGGGCGATGTCCTGTTCGTCGCCGAGTTCGAACCAACGCTGCGGATCGTTGAATACGCTAAGCTCTGAAAGTCGAGCGCGGGCTTGGCCTTTGCTCTGGTAAAGGTCTTTCTGCTCCATATAGAAGAGAGACCAGCCGCGTGCCTGGGCAGCAAGCAGCATGGCCAGCGAGCTGTCCTTCTTGAAACTGATCTGGGCGATGGGGTCCATGACAATGCCGAGGCGGACGCTCATGGCGGTGTTCTCCGTAAAAATGGCAGCGGTTTAGGTGGGCTGCGACTGTGATGTGGCGTCAGGGTGGCGCTGGCAGGTCGGGTGGTCAAGGAAAAACCTTGGCCCCGCGCGGCTTATAGATTGCATCAGGAGAGTGTGCTAAAAAGGCCCGACGATTGGGTTGTAGCCCGTCGGTGACAGGGCCTCAGGCGCACTGATATAACGCAAAAATAACGACTCACCGAGGCGATGGTAGGGCAAACATGGAACAGCATTCCGAGGGTTTGAGGGTGATGGTGATCGACGATTCGAAAACGATTCGTCGTACCGCGGAAACCCTGCTGAAAAAGGTGGGCTGCGAGGTAATTACCGCAGTTGACGGCTTCGATGCCTTGGCAAAGATCGCCGATACCCATCCGAACATCATTTTTGTCGACATCATGATGCCGCGGCTCGATGGCTATCAAACCTGTGCCTTGATCAAGAACAACAGCGCTTTCAAATCCACTCCGGTGATCATGCTGTCCTCCAAGGACGGCCTGTTCGATAAAGCCAAGGGGCGCATCGTCGGCTCCGATCAATACCTGACCAAGCCCTTCAGCAAAGAAGAGCTACTCGGTGCGATCAAAGCTCATGTGCCTGACTTTACGCCGGTTGAACAAGCGTCCTGACGCCTGGCTGAATAGCTGAGCGCCTTTTTAAAGTATTGGGAAACACCATGGCTCGAATTCTGATTGTTGATGACTCGCCGACTGAAATGTACAAACTGACCGCCATGCTGGAAAAGCACGGTCACCAGGTACTCAAAGCGGAAAATGGTGCTGACGGCGTTGCTCTGGCGCGCCAGGAAAAGCCTGATGCCGTGCTGATGGATATCGTCATGCCGGGCCTCAATGGCTTCCAGGCCACTCGTCAGCTGACCAAAGATGCTGATACCAGCCATATCCCGGTGATCATCGTCACCACCAAGGATCAGGAAACCGACAAGGTCTGGGGCAAGCGCCAGGGCGCGAAGGACTACCTGACCAAGCCAGTTGACGAAGAAACCCTGGTTAAAACCTTGAATGCGGTATTAGCCGGCTAATACCTGGTTTGTCCGCAATTAAAAAAGAATAAGGCCGCAGCTGGCATGTCGGACGCGCAAACACCTTTTCAGACTCTTCAGGATATCGACAGGCTCTGTCGCTCACTGGCTGCTGGCTTGCCTTCGCAGCAGGCAGTGGTGCAGACCTGGAGCGGTATCGGCTTTCGCATGGGCGAGCGCTTCTTCGTCGCGCCGATGGGCGAGGTGGGCGAGGTGCTGCATGAGCCGCGGCACACTTTGCTGCCTGGCGTGAAAAGCTGGGTCAAGGGCGTGGCCAACGTGCGGGGCCGCCTGTTGCCAGTGATGGATCTGTGCGGCTTCTTCGGCAATGAGCTGTCGCCGCTGCGCAAAAAACGCCGCGTACTGGTGGTTGATCACCAAGACGTATTTGCCGGCCTGACGGTCGATGAAGTATTCGGCATGCAGCATTTTCCTGTGGATACCTTCTCCGAGCAGCTGCCGCCGCTCGAGGCGTCCATAGCACCCTTTATCCACGGAGTCTTTCAACGTGAACAGCCCTGGTTGGTGTTCAGCCCACACGCGCTGGCCCAGAACCCGGGTTTTCTCGACGTGGCGTATTAACAGTTTATCGGTGGGGTCGGTATTGCCGGCCTTTTGGCGTTACATGGGAACCGTAGTGCGGTCGGTCCAGGCGGGGGCCAGTAAATGAAAAAACTAAATGCAGGTAATTTGTTAGCAGGTGCGCGCAGTAGCACATTGATCGCAGGGCTGTTTATTGTCCTGATCGTTTCGATCGTGCTGTTGTTCGCCAACTTCGCCTACATCAACACGCAGTCCAACTACGACACGGAGTACATCGGTCACGCCGGTGAGCTGCGCGTACTGTCCCAGCGTATTGCGAAGAACTCCACGGAAGCGGCAGCCGGTACGGCCGAAGCCTTCGGTTTGCTGCGCGATGCGCGCAACGACTTCCAGGCACGTTGGGGTTACCTGACTGACGGTAACGAAACCACCGGCCTGCCAGCGGCACCTGAGTCACTGCAAGCACAGATGGCCGTGGTGCAGCAGGACTGGGATACCCTGCGGCAGAACACCGACGCCATTCTGGCGAACGAACAGACCGTACTGTCGCTGCACCAGGTAGCAGCCACACTGGCTGAAACTATTCCGCAACTGCAGGTCGAGTACGAGGAAGTGGTCGACATCCTGCTGGAGAGCGGTGCTCCCGCTGCCCAGGTTTCGGTTGCCCAGCGTCAATCGCTGTTGGCGGAACGTATCCTCGGTTCGGTGAACAAGGTACTGGCCGGTGACCAGGACTCGGTACAGGCCGCTGACATGTTCGGTCGCGACGCCAGCCTGTTCGGTCGCGTACTGGCCGCGATGCTGGAAGGCAACGCCGCCATGGAAATCTCCAAGGTGACCGACGAGGAAGCTCTCGAGCGTCTGGCGGAAATTTCCGAACTGTTCGAATTCGTATCCGGTTCGGTGGACGAGATTCTCGAAACCTCGCCGGAACTGTTCCAGGTGCGTGAATCGGCGAACGTTATCTTTACCGTATCCCAGACCCTGCTGGACAAGGCTTCTGACCTGGCTGTCGGCTTTGATGACCTGGCCACCGGCCGTGCCATCAACACCCTGTTCGGCTACGTGCTGGGTGCCCTGGCGCTGGGCTCGATTATCCTCATCGGTCTGGTGATGGTGCGTGAAACCAACCGTCGTCTGGCCTCCACCGCAGAGAAGAACGAACGTAACCAGGCGGCGATTCTGCGACTGCTCGACGAAATCGCCGACCTCGCCGACGGTGACCTGACCGTGGCCGCGACGGTAACCGAGGACTTCACCGGTGCCATCGCTGACTCCATCAACTACTCCATCGACCAGCTGCGTGACCTGGTAGCCACCATCAACCTGACCGCCGTTCAGGTAGCTGGTGCTGCCCAGGAAACCCAGGCCACGGCGATGCACCTGGCCGAAGCATCCGAGCACCAGGCGCAGGAAATTGCCGGTGCTTCTGCGGCGATCAACGAAATGGCCGTGTCGATTGACCAGGTATCGGCGAACGCCTCGGAGTCCTCTGCGGTAGCGGAACGTTCCGTAGCCATCGCCAACAAAGGCAACGAAGTCGTACACAACACCATCACCGGCATGGATAACATCCGTGAGCAGATTCAGGACACCTCGAAGCGGATCAAACGCCTCGGTGAATCGTCCCAGGAGATCGGTGACATCGTTAGCCTGATTAACGACATTGCCGACCAGACCAACATCCTCGCCCTGAACGCCGCGATCCAGGCCTCCATGGCCGGTGACGCGGGCCGAGGCTTCGCCGTGGTAGCGGACGAAGTACAACGCCTCGCAGAACGTTCGTCTGCTGCAACCAAGCAGATCGAGGCACTGGTTAAGACGATTCAGACCGACACCAACGAAGCCGTTATCTCGATGGAGCAGACGACGTCGGAAGTGGTGCGCGGTGCACGTCTGGCGCAGGACGCCGGGGTGGCACTGGAAGAGATCGAGAAGGTATCGAAAACCCTCGCGGCCTTGATTCAGAACATTTCCAACGCCGCTCGCCAACAGGCCTCTTCGGCGGGCCACATTTCCAACACGATGAACGTGATCCAGGAGATCACCTCGCAAACCTCGTCCGGTACCACTGCCACCGCCAAGAGCATTGGTAACCTGGCCAAGATGGCCAGTGAAATGCGTAAGTCGGTATCCGGCTTTACCCTGCCGGGTGGGGAACAGGCTTAACCAGGTGCTGGGTGGCAGGCTGAAAGTCCTGTCGCCCAAGGACTATGGCCGTGAGCGAGGGGCACGACATGCAGTCAGGCGTCTGGGCCTTGCAGCCTTTGGCAGACATGACAGCCACGGAGTTTCGTGACTGGCAGGTGTTGCTTGAGGAACGTACCGGGGTCGTTCTCAACGAGCGACGACGAGCGTTTTTGCAGACCAATCTGAGTGCGCGGATGCGCGAACTGGGTGTCATGGACTATGCCGCCTATTACCGGCAGGTCACCGATGGGCCGCGTGGTGCGGTGGAGTGGTCGACGCTGCTGGATCGCTTGACGGTTCAGGAAACACGCTTCTTTCGCCACCGCGCATCTTTTGACGTACTGGAAAGCTACCTGCGTGAGCGTCTGCAGCAAGGCATGACGCAACCCTGGGAGTTGTGGAGCGTTGGCTGTGCCAGCGGTGAAGAGCCGTATTCGCTGGCCATCAGCGCTGCCGAAGTGCTGCGCGACACGCAACACCCTGATTTTTTTGGGGTGACGGGTACCGATATCAGCCTCAATGCCCTGAGTAAGGCGCGGGATGGGCAATACGGTGCGCGCCGCCTGGAGTTGTTGGACAGCGACCTGTGCCAGCGTTATTTCCTGGCCCAGGACGATGGACGTTTCAAAGTGGTGCCGACCCTGGCCGCACGTGTGTGTTGTGCGCGGCTGAATGTGCTGGAGCTGGCCAAGGCACCCATGTCCGGTATGGACGTTATTTTTTGTCAGAACTTGCTGATCTATTTTCGTCGCTGGCGTCGCCGCGAGATCCTCAACCGCCTGGCCGAGCGCCTGGTGCCTGGAGGTTTGCTGGTGGTTGGAGTGGGCGAAGTGGCGGGTTGGCAGCATCCGGAGTTGATCCCGGTGGCCGACGAGCGAGTCCTGGCGTTTACCCGCAAGGGATAAGGCAGAGCCAAGTTTATGAGTGGAGTGGCTATGGGTGATCGGCACGATTATGTCGCCCTGGAATGGGTCAAGGGCGAGATCGCGGAAACCCTGAAGCAGGCGCGTCAGGCACTGGAGGCGTTCGTCGAGAACCCCCAGGACGCTACGCGCATGCGTTTCTGCCAGACTTATGTGCACCAGGTGCTCGGCACCTTGCAGATGGTCGAGTTTTTCGGCGCAGCCCTGCTGGCCGAAGAAATGGAACAGCTGGCCGGGGCTTTGATCGAGGAGCGGGTGACCAATCAGGGTGAAGCCCTGGAAGTGCTGATGCAGTCGATTCTGCAGCTGCCGGTTTATCTCGACCGTATCCAGACTGCCCGCCGCGACCTGCCGATGGTCGTGCTGCCTCTGCTCAATGACCTGCGCGCTGCGCGTGGGGAAAAACTGCTCTCGGAAACCAGCCTGTTCGCTCCGGATATGTCCGGTCGCACGCCAGCGCTGCCCCATGAAGCCATTGACCAACTGCGCACTGCCGAACTGCCGGTGTTGCTGCGCAAACTGCGGCAAATGCTGCAAATGGCCTTGGTCGGGGTGATCCGCAACCAGGACCTGCCGACCAACCTGGGTTATATGGCACGGGTGTTCGCGCGCCTGGAAAATCTCTGCAAGGATTCGCCGCTCGGTCCGTTGTGGCAGATCGCTTCGGGGGTGGTCGAAGGTCTGGCCAACGGCAGCGTGAACAATGGCACCTCGATTCGGACGTTGTTGCGTCAGGTTGATAAGGAACTCAAGCGGCTGCTCGAGCAGGGCGCCGATGGCCTTAACCAGGCCGCTCCCGATGAGCTGAGCAAGAACCTGCTGTTCTATGTGGCCAAGTCGTCGGCGCAGTCGCCGCGCGTGCGCACCCTCAAAGAGCAATATCGCCTCGACGATGCGCTGCCGGACAACGATGTTGTCGACGAAGAACGGGCCCGCCTGGCCGGGCCGGACCGCGACGCCATGCGCTCCGTGGTCGCCGCATTGTGTGAAGAGCTGGTGCGGGTCAAGGACAGCCTTGATCTGTTCGTGCGCAGTGATCGCACCCAGGTCGCTGATCTGGATGCACTCGCCGCGCCGCTCAAGCAGATTGCCGACACTCTCGCGGTACTGGGCTTCGGTCAGCCGCGCAAGGTCATCGCCGATCAGCTCGATGTGGTCAGCAGCCTGGCCAAGGGCCAGGGTGAGCCAAGTGATGCCGTGCTGATGGATGTCGCCGGCGCGCTGTTGTACGTCGAAGCGACCCTGGCTGGCATGGTCGGCCCGGCGCAGGATGGCGGACGTGAAGAAAGCCATCTGCCGACCACCGATGTGGCGCAGATTCACCAACTGGTGATCAAGGAAGCGCGCAACGGCCTGGAACAGGCTAAAGACGCGATCATCGAGTTCATTGCCTCGCAGTGGAACCACGAGCACCTGGCCCGCGTGCCCGAGTTGCTGACCCAGGTGCGTGGCGGTTTGGCGATGATCCCGCTGCAGCGTGCCGCCGATCTGCTAAACGCGTGCAACCGTTATATTCAGGAACAATTGCTGGCGCGCAAGGCTGTGCCTAACTGGCAGAACCTCGACACCCTGGCTGACGCCATCACCAGCGTTGAGTACTACCTTGAGCGTTTGGCTGAAGACCACGCAACCCAGGGCGACCTGATTCTCGACGTAGCCGAGGAAAGTCTGGAAAGCCTGGGGTACCCGCTCAAGGAAAAGCCCTCGATCCTCGATCGCATCGAGCCTGAGGCGGAGTCCTTCGCGCCATTGGCCGACCCGCTGGACGATCTCGACGTGCTCGGCGCCGAGCCGGAGCCTGAGACGCAAACCGAGCCAACGTCGCCAGTCGCCGAGGAATCGCTGAGCCTGGAGCTGGCAGACGATTTCAGTGCCGAGTTCGCTGATCTGAATTCAACCACGATTGAGGCTCCGCGCAGCGAACCCGAGTGGTCGACTGCCAGCGCCGAGACTGAACTTGAACTGGTCGACTTCAGCATTGATCTGGTCGAGGCTGAGCCTCTGCCACTGCTGGACAGCGCTGAGGAACAAGTCGCTGAAGAACTGTCGCTCGATAGCCTGGAGCTGGACGCTCCTGACAGCCTGAGCAACTGGGGCGAAGCCGAATTTGCTGCCCTTGAACTGCCTGAGGTCGAACTGCCCAGCGCCCCGCTGAACGAAGAGCCTGAACAACCGGCTGTTGAGAAAGCCCTGTCGATGGCCGATGTCATGGCCGCTCCGGTGCAGGCGATCAATCCGCCCGCTCACGACGTGCCGCCCAGCCTGTTGCCACCGCCGGCCGATGAAGAACCGGTCGATGACGAATTGCTGGAAGTCTTCATCGAAGAAGTGGGTGAAGTCTTGGAGACCATTGGCGAGTACCTTCCCCAGTGGTGTGCCGATACCGACAACAAGGATGCCCTGACCGAAATTCGCCGTGCCTTCCACACCCTCAAGGGCAGTGGCCGTATGGTACGTGCCCTGGTGATCGGTGAACTGGGTTGGGCAATTGAAAATCTGCTCAACCGTGTGCTCGACCGCACCATCACCCCGGGTGCCGAGGTTCAGCAGGTGATCGCTGATGTGGTCGCTCTGATGCCGGCACTGGTCGCTGAATTTGCCAACAAGGCGCAGCGTCAGCGCGACGATGTCGACCTGCTGGCGGCAACCGCGCATGCCTTGGCCAAAGGTCGAACCCTCCCAAAACCTGAGGCCCCGGTGGAGCTGGTAGCAGAGCCCGAGGGCAGCCCGGCCGCTACCACCGAGACCAGTGCCGCCGCTGTTGTTGAAGACAGCGACGACGGCCTCGACCCGCAGTTGCTGGAAATCTTCCGCAACGAAGCGGAAATGCACCTGGATACCCTGGTGGGCTTCCTGGCTGATTGTGCCCAGGAGCTACCACAACAGGTTACCGATGATCTGCAACGTGCCCTGCACACCCTCAAGGGCAGCGCCTCGATGGCCGGTATTCAGCCGGTGGCAGAGATTGCCTCGCCGCTGGAAAAACTGGTCAAGGAGTTCAAGACCAACCTGATCCCGATGGATCTGGCAGAAGCCGAGCTGCTGAGCAGCGCTGAAAAGCTGTTCCGTCTGGGTCTTGAACAGCTGGAAACCCATCCATTGGCAGCTTTGCCGGGAGCCAGCGAGTTTCTTGAGCGCGTGCAGAAACTGCACAACGACCGCCTGGAACATGCGGAAAGCAGCCGTCAGAGCGAACCGGGTGAGAAGCGCGATCCGCAGATGATCAGCATCTTCCTAGCCGAAGGCATGGATATCCTGCTGGACGCTGAAGACCTGCTGCGCAAGTGGCGCGAACACCCGTCCGAGCGCCAGGAACTCAGCTCGCTGCTGGAGGAACTGACCACCCTTGGCCGTGGTGCCGAGATGGCAGATTTGCCGCAGATCGATGAGCTGTGCGAGGCGCTGCTTGACCTCTACGGTGCTGTTGAAGAAGGCAGCCTGGCAGTTAGCGAGCGTTTCTTCAGTGAGGCCGAGCAGGCCCACGAAGCCTTGATTGGCATGATGGATCAGGTAGCCGCAGCGCTGCAGGTCAGTGCCGCCCCCGAGCGGGTTATGGCGCTGCGTAATCTGCTGGACGAGGCACTGGATCCCAACACTCTGGCGCTGTTGTCCAGCAACGGTGACTCCGGCATTGAGGTCGTCGAACTGGCCGATGCCACCGCAGCCCTGGAAACCATGGCTGAACCACAAGAATTGCAAGAGCCGGATACTGCGCTGGTGCTTGATGCATTTGTCGTGGAAGAACAACCTGCGCCCCTCGCCGAGGTGATCGAACCTGCCGAGGAACCTGCAGCGGCTTCGCTCTACGAGTCGCTGGATGAGGAAATGGTGGCGATCTTCCTCGAAGAAGCCGTCGATATCCTCGACAGCGCCGGACAGGCACTGGAACGCTGGTTGGCTGATCCGGAAAACAAGGCTGCGTTGTCGTCTTTGCAACGTGACCTGCACACCCTCAAGGGAGGTGCACGCATGGCCGAGATTCGCCCGATTGGCGATCTCGCCCATGAGCTTGAATCCCTTTACGAAGGCCTGGTTGACCGTCGCTACAGCTTCTCGCCTGCACTGGCCGGTCTGCTGCAGCAGAGCCATGACCAACTGGCGCAGTTGCTGGAGCAACTGCAGGCCCGTGACGTCATGCGTTCGTCTGAGCAATTGATCGAGGCTATTCGCAGTTTCCGTCAAAGTGGCGGGCAAAGCTTGCCTGTTACCCCGGTGGCGCCCGAGCCTGAAGCCGAAGCCGAAGCCGAAGCCGAAGCCGAAGCCGAAGCCGAAGCCGAAGCCGAAGCCGAAGCCGAAGCCGAAGCCGAAGCCGAAGCCGAAGCCCTGCCTGAGCTGGAAACAGTCGAATTGCTGGACACCGAGCTGCCTGAATTGCCGGCGGTTGAAGAAGAGATCGACTTCGGCATTCTGGCGGATACCGCCCCGATTGCCGCCGAAATCAATCTGACTGACGAGCTGCCGGTAGAGATCGAGGTATTTGCATTACCAGCCATTGAGCTGGATGAGCAGCTGCTTGAGCCCGAGTTGCCCGCGCCGGTTGAGTGGCAGGACACTCTTGCAGAGCCAGAGCCAGAGCCAGAGCCAGAGCCAGAGCCAGAGCCAGAGCCAGAGCCAGAGCCAGAGCCAGAGCCAGAGCCAGTTGTGGCCGTGGCAGCTGCGCCGGTGCTGGATGACGAACGTGATCCAGAACTGGTGGAAATCTTCCTTGAGGAAGGTTTCGACATCATCGACAGCGCCGGGGCAGCCTTGCAGCGCTGGATGGATGACGTCGACAACAGCCTGGAACTGGAGTCGCTGCAGCGTGACCTGCACACCCTCAAGGGTGGTGCACGGATGGCCGAGATTCGTGAGATTGGTGATCTGGCCCACGAGTTGGAGTTCCTTTATGAAGGGCTTGGACAAGGCCGCTTGCGGGCCAGTCAGGACCTCTTCACCTTGCTGCAGAGCTGTCACGACAGCCTGGCCGAGATGCTTGAGGCTGTGCGCAACAAGCGTGCGGTACCCAATGGCGACGCACTGATCGAGACCATCAAACGCTTTCGTGCCAACCCCGACGAGCAGTTGAGCATGCCGTCCTCGGTAGCCCTCAAGGCGGCCGAAACCGAGCAGGATGACGATGCCGAGTCAGACATCCTCGACATCTTCCTTGAAGAAGGTGATGACCTGCTGGAGGCCATGGAAGAAGCCATCGGCCGTTGGGAAGCTGACCGTGAAGACGGCAGCAGCATTGATGACATGCTGCGGATTCTGCACACCCTCAAGGGTGGTGCGCGGCTGGCCGGGCAGAAACGCCTGGGCGATCTGACCCATAGCCTGGAGCAGCACCTGAGCGAAGCGCAGACTCAGGGCGCGCCGTGGCCGCAAAGCCTGTTTGTTGATGTGCAGTCGGGCTTTGAAGGCTTGCAACAGGAACTCGATGTCCTGCGTCAGCGCCTGAATGCCAGCTTGGCAGTCGATAGTGGTAATGCGCCAAGCGAGGTTGTTGCGGCTGAACCGACCGCGCGTCTGCCTGAACTGGCCACACCGATTGTCGCCGCCAGTGCCATGCCGGCGCAGGAACTGGTGGCCAAGGTGCTGCCGTTCGTTCGCCGCGCTGAAGAGGCTGCGCAGGAAGCCGCCTCGCGTCGTGCGCCGCAGGAGCTGGTCAAGGTGCCGGCCGAGCTGCTGGAGGGCCTGGTCAACCTGGCGGGTGAGACTTCGATCTTCCGTGGCCGGGTCGAGCAGCAGGTCAGCGATTTTGGTTTCACCCTGAGCGAGATGGAAGCCACCATCGACCGTGTGCGTGATCAACTGCGCCGCCTCGATACTGAAACCCAGGCGCAGATTCTCAGCCGGATCCAGGCTGAGGCCGAGCGCGCCGGCTATGAAGATTTCGACCCGCTGGAAATGGACCGCCACTCGCAGTTGCAGCAACTCTCGCGTGCGCTGTTCGAGTCGGCCTCCGACTTGCTAGACCTGAAAGAAACCCTGGCTGCGCGTAACCGCGATGCGGAAACCCTGTTGCTGCAACAGGCGCGGGTCAACTCCGAGCTGCAAGAAGGCCTGATGCGTACGCGGATGGTGCCGTTCGACCGCCTGGTGCCGCGTCTGCGCCGTATCGTGCGGCAGATTTCCGGTGAGCTGGGCAAGCAGGTCGAGTTTATTGTCGGTAACGCCGAAGGCGAGATGGACCGTACCGTACTTGAGCGTATCGTTGCGCCGCTGGAGCACATGCTGCGCAACGCCGTCGACCACGGCATCGAGGCCGCTGACGTGCGCCGTGCCGCCGGCAAACCTGAGCAAGGCACCATTCGCCTGGCGCTGGGCCGCGAAGGTGGCGATATCGTTTTGACCCTGGCCGATGACGGTGGCGGGATTCGCCTGGAAGCAGTCAAGCGCAAGGCCATCGAGCGCGGCCTGATGGATGCCGATTCCGACCTGACTGACTACGAAGTGCTGCAGTTTATCCTTGAGGCCGGTTTCTCTACCGCGGAGAAGGTTACGCAGATTTCCGGGCGTGGCGTCGGGATGGACGTGGTTCACTCCGAGGTTAAACAGCTTGGCGGTTCGATGAGCATCGAGTCTGTGCCCGGCACCGGCACCACCTTCACCATTCGCCTGCCGTTTACCGTATCGGTCAACCGTGCGCTGATGGTGCTGTCGGGTGAAGACCTCTACGCCATTCCGCTGAATACCATCGAAGGTATTGTGCGGGTCTCGCCGTACGAGCTGGAAGCCTATTACGCGCCGGATGCGCCGCGCTTCGAATACGCCGGGCAGATCTATGAACTGCGCTATCTGGGCGACCTGCTGAACAACGGTCAGCAGCCCAAACTGGTTGGCCAGAGCCTGCCGCTGCCGGTGATTCTGGTGCGCTCCAAGGAGCACGCCGTGGCCGTGCAGGTCGACTCCCTGGCCGGTTCGCGTGAGATCGTGGTGAAGAGCCTGGGCCCGCAGTTCGCCGGGGTGCACGGGATTTCCGGTGCGACCATCCTCGGTGACGGCCGCGTGGTGGTGATTCTCGACCTGCTGGCGACCATTCGTGTGCTGCATGCGCACCTGCTTACCCAGCTGCAACCGCGACAGCTCAAACAGTCGGCCAGTGCCGCCGAGATTGAGGCGGAGCGCCCGACGCTGGTCATGGTGGTCGACGACTCGGTTACCGTGCGCAAGGTCACCAGCCGTCTGCTCGAGCGCAACGGCATGAACGTATTGACGGCCAAGGACGGTGTGGATGCCATTTCCCAGCTGCAGGAGCGCAAGCCCGACATCATGCTGCTGGACATCGAAATGCCACGCATGGACGGTTTCGAGGTGGCAACCCTGGTGCGCCACGACGAAGGCCTGAAAGACTTGCCGATCATCATGATCACCTCGCGTACCGGTGAGAAACACCGTGAGCGGGCCATGAGCATCGGTGTCAACGAGTACCTCGGTAAGCCTTATCAGGAGTCCTTGTTGCTTGAAACCATTCAGCAATTGGTGGGCCGCCACCCGGTAAACCGCACATGACTGAGAAGACTGCAGCCCGCATTGCGGTGATCGCCGATACCTCCCTGCAGCGTCACGTGTTGCAGCAGGCGCTGACCGGCAGTGGTTATCAGGTGGTGATGAACAGTGACCCTGCGCGCCTCGATCAGGACACCCTGAGCGCCTGTGAAACCGATCTGTGGCTGGTCGATCTGGCGCAGTCGGAAGATTCGCCGCTGGTCGACAGCCTGCTGGAAAGCGCCTCGGCCCCGGTGTTGTTCGGCGAAGGCCACGCCCCGGAGCGACATTCGGAAAACTATCCGCGATGGGAGCGCCGGCTGTTCGGCAAATTGAAGAAGCTGGTTGGCGATCCGTCGCAGGCCGTTGGCCCGAGCCTGGAAGCCTTGCTGGCTGAAGCGCAGCGGCCATCGCGCCTGGACCTGCCGGCTGCATTGGCGGACACCCCGTTGGTGGCGGGTGAGCCGGCGCGCCAGGTGTGGCTGCTGGCCGCCTCGCTGGGTGGACCGGCGGCGGTCAAGGCGTTCCTCGATGCCCTGCCGGGCGGTCTGCCAATTGGTTTTGTCTACGCCCAGCATATCGATGCCAGCTTCGAGAATGCCTTGCCGCAAGCCGTGGGTCGGCACAGCCAGTGGCATGTCAACCCGGCCCGGCATGGCGATGCCGTGCGCTGTGGCGAAGTGGTGGTTGTGCCGATCAGCCATGAGCTGGGGTTTGCCGATGACGGTGCGATGCAGATTGCCGAGCGTGGTTGGCCAGAGCCCTACAGCCCGTCGATCGACCAGATGATGCTCAACCTGGCTCAGCATTTCGGTGCCATGAGCGGGGTGATTGCCTTCAGCGGCATGGGCAGCGATGGCAGTGCCGCCGCCGCTTATGTACGCCGTCAGGGCGGTTTGATCTGGACCCAGCGCGCCGACAGCTGTGCCTGCCCGAGTATGCCGGACAGCCTGCGTGAAGGTGGCTACAGCAGCCATAGCGGTGACCCGCGTGAGCTGGCCGAGACGTTGGTCAATCACCTGGCCGAGCAGTGCAGTTAATTCGGGCGGGTGCCCTGAACAGGAAATTTTCATGAGCCAAGCCGTCGCCAACCAGAACAGCGCCAACAGCCTGACCGGCCTGTTGATGCCGCTGACTGACCGTACTCTGCTGCTGCCCAACGTCGCGGTGGCCGAGCTGATTCCCTATCGCGCGCCACAGGTCAGCGAAGGCCTGCCCAGCTGGTTCCTCGGGCAGATTGCCTGGCGTGATCTGCGCCTGCCGCTGTTGTCCTTCGAGGCAGCATCGGATGGCCAGGTCAGCGTCAGCCCTGGCTCGCGGGTTGCGGTGATCAACGCCCTGGGCGGCCGGCCGAGCATCAAGTTTATTGCTGTACTGGTGCAGGGTATTCCACGCTCGATCAAGGTCGGCAGCGATCTGCTACGTGCGGATGTCGATCTGGCGCCGCTTGAGCTGGATGCGGTGCAGTTCGGTGACGCTGTGCTGAAGATTCCGGATCTGATCGGTCTGGAGCAGAAGCTGGCGGACGCCGGATTGATCTGACGGTTTCTGTACGAAAAAGCCCGCATCTGCGGGCTTTTTCTTGGGCGCACACTTATCTAGAAATCGCCCCACAACTGCTGCGCCACGCTCAATGCCACGACCGGCGCGGTCTCCGTACGCAGCACCCGTGGGCCGAGGCGCGCGGCGTGAAAACCCTGTGCTTTTGCCTGGCTTACTTCATTGTCACTCAGGCCGCCTTCCGGGCCGATCAGAAAGGCCAGCGACTGTGGTTGAGGATGGCTGGCCCAGGGCTCGGCGACCGGGTGCAGCACCAGCTTGAGGTCAGCTGATACCTGCGTCAGCCAGTCTGCGAGGTTGATGGGCGGATGAATGATCGGCAGCACTGAACGGCCGCATTGCTCGCAGGCACTGATCGCCACCTGCCGCCAGTGCGCCATGCGCTTGTCGGCGCGTTCATCCTTGAGGCGCACTTCGCAGCGTTCGCTGACGATCAGGCTGATTTCGTTGGCACCCAGCTCGGTGGCCTTCTGAATCGCCCAGTCCATCCGCTCGCCGCGTGACAGGCCTTGGCCCAGATGAATGTGCAGCGGTGATTCGGCCTGGCCGGCAAAGGCTTCGCGTAACTCGACGCGTACGCTTTTTTTGCCCACTTCGATCAACTCGCCGCGGTATTCCTGGCCGCTGCCATCGAACAACTGCACCGCATCGCCCACGGAATGCCGCAACACACGGCCGATATAGTGGGCCTGGGCTTCCGGCAGCTCGTGCTGGCCGAGGGCGAGGGGGACATCGATAAAGAAACGGGATAGGCGCATAAAGGTGAACCTGGAATAAAGGCGCGAATTTTAGCCTTAGGGTGCGCCGCGCGCATGGATATCCGTACGGTGGATGACGCTCTTTTCATCCACCGTAATATCGCAATGGTGGATGGATAAAGCGTCATCCACCCTGCGACTGTATTTAGCCTGGATCGCGAAAGCCGGGGTAGTTGGCATTGCCCTGCGCCACGCTGACCGAGGCGCGGGTGGCGATATCGATGCCTTCGCTAGCCACTTCGGCGAGGAAGTCGATCTGCTCGGGGGTGATCACGTAGGGCGGCAGGAAATACACCACGCTGCCCAGTGGCCGTAGCAGCGCGCCGCGTTTCAGGGCGTGCTGGAACACCTTGAGGCCACGGCGTTCCTGCCAGGGGTAGGCGGTCTTGCTGGCCTTGTCCTGCACCATTTCGATGGCCAGGGCCATGCCAGTCTGGCGTACTTCGGCGACATGCGGGTGATCAGCCAGGTGCGCGGTGGCGCTGGCCATCCTTGCGGCCAGGGCTTTGTTGGCTTCGATCACATTGTCCTGCTCGAAGATATCAAGGGTCGCCAGGGCGGCGGCGCAGGCCAGCGGGTTGCCGGTGTAGGTGTGCGAGTGCAGGAAGGCGCGCAGGGTGGCGTAGTCGTCATAGAAGGCGCCATAGACCTCATTGGTGGTCAGCACCGCTGCCATCGGCAGGTAGCCGCCGGTCAGCGCCTTGGACAGCACCAGAAAGTCCGGGGTGATGCCGGCCTGCTCGCAGGCGAACATCGTGCCGGTACGGCCGAAACCGACGGCTATTTCGTCGTGGATCAGGTGCACGCCGTAGCGGTCGCAGGCCTCGCGCAAGAGCCTGAGGTAAAACGGGTGGTACATGCGCATGCCGCCAGCGCCCTGGATCAGTGGCTCGACGATTACCGCGGCGGCTTCGTGGTGATGCTCAGCCAGTGTTTGCTCCATGTGGGCGAACATGACGCGCGAATGTTCTTCCCAGCTCACGCCCTCGGGGCGCAGGTAGCAATCCGGGCTGGGCACCTTGAGGGTGTCGAGCAGTAGCGGCTTGTAGGTATCGGTGAACAGCGATACGTCGCCCACCGACATCGCCGCCACGGTTTCACCGTGATAGCTGTTGCTCAGGGTGACGAAGCGCTTCTTCTCCGGTCGGCCGTTGTTGAGCCAGTAGTGGAAGCTCATCTTCAGCGCCACTTCGATGCCCGAGGATCCATTGTCGGCGTAGAACACCTTGTTCAGGCCTGCCGGGGTGATCTGCACCAGGCGTTCGGACAGCTCGATAACCGGTTGATGGGTAAAGCCGGCGAGCATCACGTGTTCGAGGTTTTCCAGCTGCTCGCGGATGCGCGCGTTGATACGCGGGTTGGCGTGGCCGAAGACATTGACCCACCAAGAGCTGACGGCATCCAGGTAGCGTTTGCCATCGAAATCCTCGAGCCATACGCCTTCGCCGCGTTTAATCGGCACCAGCGGCAGCTGTTCGTGGTCTTTCATCTGGGTGCAGGGGTGCCAGAGTACGTTCAGGTCACGCTGCATCCATTGTTCATTCAGGCTCATCGCGGTACGGGTGCCTCAGCTTGTCATCGTCTGCGCCAAGCCTATCAGATGCCCCGTGTGCGCAGGACGGCACAACCTGCGGTGATTGCCCGGTTGGCCGCTGATCCGCTCTATCATGCCGCCTGTAGCCCGCACGCTGAACTTTGCAGCGTGGCGTTAGACTAATCTGGTTGGATCAAACTCGATGGTAACGCATCGTATTTCTCGATATTTCAAAGCGAAAATTTCCGCTTTTTGTCGATAGGTTTGTTGCTAGTCTTGCCCCACTCGCGGTTTAAGCACTTGCACGGCTTGCCAGCATGGTGTCCACCTCAAGGGCGTTGCGACCTGATGTTTAGAGATGGCTCTCGGTAATTTTATCGGAATGTTTGTTATGCAATGGCGCAATAGTTCTTCCCATTACGGCCTGGTCAGCATCCTGTTGCATTGGTTGGTGGCGCTGGTCGTATTTGGCCTGTTTGGCCTGGGTTACTGGATGGTCGGCCTGGATTACTACAGTGGTTGGTACAAGACCGCGCCGGATCTGCATAAGAGCATCGGCCTGCTGCTGTTTGCCGTGATGTTGGTGCGCGTGTTGTGGCGTTGGGTCAGCCCGGCCCCGGCGAGTTTGCCGAACCATGGTCGGCTGACCCGTCTGGGCAGCAAGCTGGGACATGGTTTTCTGTACCTGGGGCTGTTCGTGCTGATGATTTCCGGTTATCTGATTTCCACTGCCGATGGCCGAGGCATCGAAGTCTTCGGTCTGTTTGAAGTGCCTGCCAGCCTGACCAGCATCCCCGATCAGGAGGATGTCGCCGGCCTGGTGCACGAGTATCTGGCCTGGGCCCTTGTGATCTTTGCTGGTGTACACGCTCTGGCGGCACTGAAGCACCACGTTATTGACCGTGATCGCACGCTGCTGCGTATGTTCGGTCGCTAGTTTTTTTCGCTGTTTCCGGGCGCTGGATGACCACGTGCCCATTCCACACACATAAGGAGCATGCCCATGTTGAAGAAAACCCTCGTAGCTCTGGCACTTGGTGGCGCACTGATCGGCGCTGGTCAGGCGATGGCGGCTGATTACGCCATCGACAAGCAAGGCCAGCACGCCTTCGTCAACTTCAAGATCAGCCACCTCGGCTATAGCTGGCTGTACGGTACGTTCAAGGACTTCGACGGCAGCTTCAGCTTCGACGCCGCCAAGCCGCAGGACAGCAAGGTTAACGTGACACTGAACACCACCAGCGTCGACACCAACCATGCCGAGCGTGACAAGCACCTGCGCAGTGGTGATTTCCTCAACGTCAGCAAGCACCCGACGGCGACCTTCACCTCCACTTCGGTGACATCCACCGGTGAAGGCACTGCCGATATCACCGGCGACCTGACCCTCAATGGCGTGACCAAGCCGGTGGTGATTGCGGCCAAGTTTATCGGTGAAGGCAAAGACCCGTGGGGTGGCTACCGTGCCGGCTTTGAAGGCAGCACCAAGCTGAAACTGAAAGACTTCGACATCCAGAAAGACCTCGGCCCGGCATCTCAGGACGTTGAGCTGATCATCTCGGTTGAAGGCGTACGCAAGTAAGCCAGTAGGCGGGGTACAACCTGCCTGTTCAGACCTGCCAACAAAAACGCCGCCCAATGGGCGGCGTTTTTCGTTTTGTGTTTCAACGGCCGGCTAGCTGACTATGACTCTTCGCGGTTGCGCGTCAGCAGGGCCGGTTTTTCGCCGCGTGGACGTGCGCTTGCCAGTTCGTCGAGCTGCTCCGGGGTCGGGAAGCGGTCCAGGCGCGAGCCTTTGTGCATGATCACCGGTTGCTTGTCGCGCGGGCTTTTCACCGCAGCTTCCTGACGTGGCAGCTCATCGCGGTTCAGCGAGGTGGTGCGGGTGTCGCGTGGTGGGCGTGCACGGCCGGAGCCATTGCGGCCCTGGCCGCCTTGAGCGCCGCCGCCCTGACGACGGCCCTGGCCACCGGTATTGGCGCCGCCACCATTGTTACGCGGCTTGGCTGCGCGTGCACCCTGGCCGCTAGCATTGTTGGCGCCAGGCGCACCGGGCCGACGGCCACGGTTCTGCTGCTTGTTCTGATTCGGGCTGACGTAGTCGACACGGTTGCCGAAGTTGTCGATGTCATCATCGCGGAACTCGTCCGGCGCGCGGTCCGGAGGCAACGCAGGCACGGCCGGTGCAGCTGCGCGGGCCGAACCGCGAGGTTGTTGCGCGCGGCCACCCTGAGGCTTGCGGCTGTTATCGCGTCCGCTGTCCTTGCCTTTGTCCTTGCGTCCGCCGCCGTGGCGTTCGCCTTCTGCTTTGGCTCCGCGCGGTTGACGCGGCTTCTGCGGCTCGCGCACTTCCGGACGCTCGGCCTCAACGGTGCTGGCATCGAAGCCCTGCAAATCGCCATCCGGGATTTTCTGCTTGGTCATCCGTTCGATGGCTTTGAGCAGCTTCTCTTCGTCCGGAGCAACCAGGGAGATCGCTTCGCCGCTACGGCCGGCACGGCCGGTACGGCCGATGCGGTGCACGTAGTCTTCTTCAACGTTGGGCAACTCGAAGTTGACCACGTGGGGCAGCTGGTCGATATCCAGGCCGCGGGCGGCGATATCGGTGGCCACCAGAATGCGTACCTTGTTCGCCTTGAAGTCGGCCAGCGCCTTGGTGCGGGCGTTCTGGCTCTTGTTACCGTGGATCGCCACAGCTGGCAGACCGTGCTTGTCGAGGTATTCGGCCAGGCGGTTGGCGCCGTGTTTGGTGCGGGTAAACACCAGCACTTGCTCCCAGGCGCCCTGGGTGATCAGGTGGGCGAGCAGGGCGCGCTTGTGGCTGGCAGCCAGGCGGAAGACGCGCTGTTCGATACGCTCAACCGTGGTGTTCGGCGGCGTGACTTCGATGCGTTCCGGGTTGTGCAGCAGCTTGCCGGCGAGATCGGTGATGTCCTTGGAGAAGGTCGCCGAGAACAGCAGGTTCTGCCGTTGCGCGGGTAGCTTGGCCAGCACCTTCTTCACGTCATGGATAAAACCCATGTCGAGCATGCGGTCGGCTTCGTCGAGTACGAGGATTTCCACGTGCGAGAGGTCGATGGCGCGCTGGTTGGCCAGGTCGAGCAAACGGCCGGGGCATGCCACCAGCACGTCGACGCCCTTGGCCAGGGCCTGGATCTGCGGGTTCATGCCAACGCCGCCGAAGATGCAGGCGCTGACGAATTTCAAATCGCGGGCATACAGCTTGAAGCTGTCGTGCACCTGGGCGGCCAGTTCGCGGGTAGGGGTGAGCACCAGTACGCGCGGTTGTTTCGGACCGTGGCGTTGTTCGCGATCCGGGTGACCGTTAGGGAACAGTCGCTCGAGAATCGGCAGGGCAAAACCGCCCGTCTTACCTGTACCCGTCTGGGCCGCCACCATCAGGTCGCGACCTTGCAACGCGGCGGGGATAGCCCGCTGTTGCACCGGAGTGGGTTGGGTGTAGCCGGCATCTTCTACTGCACGGACTAAAGCCTCGGAGAGACCGAGGGAGGCAAAGGACATGTGTAATCCTGTCTAGTGAGGGCGCTGCCCTATGGGGTGTATTGCCAGGCTTGAATCACGCTTGGGGGGCGTAATCCCGTCCGGTACTGCTGGCCTCTGGGGACTAGCATCCGGGCGCAAGCCTGGCGGGAAGGCCCGAGTATAACAGAGCCGCCCTGCTGTGCGAGTGTCGGCCTGCCCGGTGGTTGCCCGCGCCAGGCAGCTCAGCAGTGGCGCGGGTTACAGCTGATCAGGTGACCAGTTTGTAGCAGGGCACATAGGCGCTGTTGCCCGGCAGTTTCATGCGGTGCTGATCGACGAAGGCCTGCAGCAGTCGATCCAGTTGCAGCATGATCTCGCGCTCGCCGCTGATTTCATACGGGCCGTGCTGCTCGATCAGGCGGATGCCCTTGTCCTTGACGTTGCCCGAGACAATCCCGGAAAACGCCCGGCGCAGGTTGGCCGCCAGCTCATGCACCGGCTGCTCGCGGGTCAGCTTGAGACTGGCCATATTGGCGTGCGTCGGCTCGAATGGGTGCTGGAAGCTCTCGTCGATCTTCAGCAGCCAGTTGAAGTGGAAGGCGTCGTTGTGTTCGCGGCGGAATTGTTTCACCGCCTTGATTCCCGCGGCCATTTCCCGGGCGACCTGCTCCGGGTCGTTGATGATGATGCGGTAGCGCTGTTGCGCCGTCTCACCCAGGGTCGCGCCGATAAATTCATGCAGCTGTTCCAAGTAGGCAGCGGCGCTGCGTGGCCCGGTCATGATCAGTGGAAAGGGGATGTTCTGATTATCCGGGTGCATGAGAATGCCGAGGAAATACAGCAGCTCCTCTGCTGTGCCCGCTCCGCCAGGGAAGATGATGATGCCGTGTCCGACGCGGACAAAGGCCTCCAGGCGCTTCTCGATATCCGGCAGGATCACCAGCTCATTAACGATTGGGTTGGGCGCTTCGGCGGCGATGATTCCCGGCTCGGTCAGACCCAGATAGCGGCCATGCACGTTGCGCTGTTTGGCGTGGGAGATGGTCGCGCCTTTCATCGGCCCTTTCATGACGCCAGGGCCGCAGCCGGTGCAGATGTCCAGCCCGCGCAGGCCGAGTTCGTGGCCGACTTTCTTGGTGTACTTGTATTCCTCGGTGCTGATCGAGTGCCCGCCCCAACACACCACAATTTTCGGTTCGACACCGGCGCGCAGGGTGTGGGCGTTACGTAGCAGATGGAAAACGTAATCGGTGATGCCCTGGGAACTGCTGAAATCGATGCGCTGGTTTTCCAGCTCGCTTTGCGTGTAGACGATGTCACGCAGGGCGCTGAACAGCATTTCGCGGGTGCTGGCGATCATTTCGCCATCGACGAAGGCATCGGCCGGCGCGTTGAACAGCTCCAGGCGGATGCCACGATCCTGCTGCAGGATGCGGATTTCGAAGTCCGGGTAGGCTTCCAGAATGGTCTTGGCGTTGTCGCTGTGCGAACCGGTGTTGAGGATGGCCAGGGCGCATTGGCGGAACAGCGCATAGACGCTGCCAGAACCGGTTTCGCGCAATTGTTGCACTTCACGCTGCGAGAGGGTTTCCAGACTGCCTTTGGGGGTGACGGACGCGTTGATGGTTTTTCTGCTGACCATTGAGCAACTCCATGGTGGTCTTGAGCTTCAAGCTATGCAGGGTTGACCTTGTGGTCAAGTCGGCGGCGGTGTTGAGTCGCTGCAGGATATGTCTGAGGCAGGGCGCTCTGTTGAAGTCACAGCTGAGGAGAGTGTCGCGGGAAGCGTCCATGGCACCTGGGGTGTCCATGGACGAGGTAGAGCCCCTCAGCGTGGCAGCTTGAGGTTGTTCCAGATCGCCAGGCTCGGTTCGGCCTGGTTCATGCTGTAGAAGTGCAGGCCCGGAGCGCCGCCCTGCAGCAGGCGTTCACACATTTCAGTGATGACCTGCTCGCCATACGCCTGGATGCTGTCGGTGTCGTCACCGTAGGCTTCCAGCTGCTTGCGCACCCAGCGTGGGATTTCCGCGCCGCAGGCGTCGGAGAAGCGCGCCAGCTTGCTGTAGTTGGTGATCGGCATGATACCCGGCACCACCGGAATGTCCACGCCCAGCTTGCGTACGCGGTCGACAAAGTAGAAGTAGCAGTCGGCGTTGAAGAAATACTGAGTGATCGCACTGTCCGCGCCGGCCTTGGCCTTGCGCACGAAGTTGGCGATGTCGTCTTCGAAATTGCGTGCCTGTGGGTGCATTTCCGGGTAGGCAGCGACTTCGATATGGAAGTGATCGCCGGTCTCGCTGCGGATGAACTCGACCAGTTCATTGGCATAGCGCAGCTCGCCGCTGGCCATGCCCATACCGGACGGCAGGTCGCCACGTAGGGCGACAATGCGCTTGATGCCGGAATCCTTGTACAGGGTCAGCAGCTCGCGCAGCTCGGCCTTGCTGTCGCCCACGCAGGACAGGTGCGGGGCCGTGCTGACACCGACATCGTTATTCAGCTGCAGCACGGTATTGAGCGTGCGGTCGCGGGTGGAGCCACCGGCACCATAGGTGCAGGAGAAGAAGTCGGGGTTGTAGGTCGCCAGTTGGCGCGCCACGTTCATCAGTTTTTCGTGCCCGGCTTCGGTCTTGGTGGGGAAGAACTCGAAGCTGTAACGGCGTTCTTGGCTCATAGGGTTTCTAGCCTTGCAGACGTAAGGTGGATGGCGTGCAGCCATCCACCGTGCGGGAAGTCGGCGGTGGATAAGCCCTGGGCTTATCCACCCTACGCATTAGTAGCGGTAAGCGTCCGGCTTGAACGGGCCTTCCACGGTCACGCCAATGTACTCGGCCTGCTGCTTGGTCAGTTGAGTGACCACGCCGCCGAAGCCCTTGACCATTTCCAGGGCGACTTCTTCGTCGAGCTTCTTCGGTAGCACTTCAACGGTCAGGCGCTCGGCCTTCTTCTCGGCGGACAGATCAGCGAACTTCTGCTCGAACAGGAAGATCTGCGCCAGCACCTGGTTGGCGAAGGAGCCGTCCATGATGCGGCTCGGGTGGCCAGTGGCGTTGCCCAGGTTCACCAGACGGCCTTCGGCCAGCAGGATCAGGTAGTCGTCGTTGGTCGGATCGAAGCTGCCGGCACCGGTGCGGTGAATCTTGTGCACCTGCGGTTTGACCTCTTCCCACGCCCAGTTCTTGCGCATGAAGGCGGTGTCGATTTCGTTATCGAAGTGGCCGATGTTGCACACCACGGCGCGCTTCTTCAGGGCCTTGAGCATACCGGCGTCGCAGACGTTGACGTTACCGGTGGTGGTGACGATCAGGTCGATCTTGCCCAGCAGCGCAGCGTCGACGCTGGCTTCGGTGCCATCGTTGAGGCCGTTCTTGTACGGGGAAACCAGCTCGAAGCCGTCCATGCAGGCCTGCATGGCGCAGATCGGGTCGATTTCGGAAACCTTGACGATCATGCCTTCCTGACGCAGGGACTGGGCCGAGCCCTTGCCCACGTCACCGTAGCCGATGACCAGCGCCTGCTTGCCCGACAGCAGGTGGTCGGTACCGCGCTTGATGGCGTCGTTGAGGCTGTGACGGCAGCCGTACTTGTTGTCGTTCTTGCTCTTGGTCACGGCGTCGTTGACGTTGATCGCCGGGACTTTCAGGGTGCCGGCCTTGAGCATGTCGAGCAGACGGTGCACACCGGTGGTGGTTTCTTCGGTGACGCCGTGGATGCGCTCGAGCATCTGCGGGTACTTCTTGTGCAGGATCTCGGTCAGGTCACCGCCGTCGTCGAGCACCATGTTGGCGTCCCACGGCTGGCCGTCCTTGAGGATGGTCTGCTCGATGCACCACTCGTACTCTTCTTCGGTTTCACCCTTCCAGGCGAACACCGGGATGCCGGCGGCGGCGATGGCGGCAGCGGCCTGATCCTGGGTGGAGAAGATGTTGCACGACGACCAGCGCACTTCGGCGCCCAGGGCGGTGAGCGTCTCGATCAGCACGCCGGTCTGGATGGTCATATGAATGCAGCCGATGATCTTCGCACCTTTCAGCGGTTGGCTGGCGGCGTATTTGCGGCGCAGGCCCATCAGTGCCGGCATCTCGGATTCGGCGATGATCAGCTCTTTGCGGCCCCAATCGGCCAGGGAGATGTCGGCGACTTTGAAATCATTGAAAGACATGCAATAGCACTCCATTCGTTGTCTGCGAATGGGCGCCGTTGATGCGTATGGTTAACGCCCCATCCGAGCCTGACAGGCGGAAGGTTGATTTGAATCCGCCTGATTGCATTGCTGGAATGCGCGGCTTGAGGATTCAAAACAGACTTACCGCATGCTGCAGCGCCCCTCGGACAGGTGGCGGGAGCGACCGGAGCTGTGCCGGCCACATGAAGCTGGCGAAGTATAGCCAGCCTGGGGCATAAGCCCAAGGCTTTCTGTCGGGGCAATTGGCTGGAGCGCCGTGTGTTCTGGCCAGTTCAGCCATCGCCCTGGCGGCGTATCTGCGCCAGGCTGCAGCTCTCACTATCCCCTCTCTGGAGCGTCCATGACTCTTGCCTACTGGTGCGTGTTGATTGCCATTGTCCTGCCTTACCTGGCCACCGCCAGCGCCAAGTTCCTCGGTGCCGGTTACGGGCCGCGTGCCAACAGTGATCCGCGGGCCTTTCTCTCCGGGCTGGAAGGCTGGCGCAAGCGGGCCAATAACGCCCAACTCAACGGTTTCGAGGTGACGCCGGCATTCGCCGCAGCAGTGATCATCGCTCACCAGGCCGGTGGTGCCGAGCAGGCGCTGCTGGATCAGCTGGCCATGGCCTTCGTGGCCAGCCGGTTGGTGTATTTCCTCTGCTATCTGGCCGACTGGGGGCCGATCCGTTCGCTGGTGTGGTTTGCCGGGATGGCGCTGATCGTCAGTCTGTTTGTGGTTTCCGCGTAACCTCTGCGCAGCAGCACCCGCGCGGCTTCTGACATCTGCGGCAAAACACCACGCTTGGCCGGTGGCGGACGGGTGGCGATACTGTCGCCCGTTATCCACCCGGTTGTTGGCAGTGAAGGTGTTATGAAGCTTAAAACCCTGTCCCTGGTTGTACTGGCGCTGGCTCTAAGTGGCTGCGGCGGTGTCGATCCCAATTCGCCGCAAGGCCAGCGGCAGGCATTGTTCAAGCAGATGCTCAAGGTCAGCGAAGACCTCGGCGGTATGCTACGTGGACGTCTGCCGTTCAAGGAACAGGCGTTTGTGGCGGGCGCCGCCGAGCTGGATCAGCTGACACGCAAGCCCTGGCAGCACTTCCCGCAGGTACGCGAAGAGGAGGGCGGTGAAAGCCGCGCCAAGGATGAAGTCTGGCAACGCCAGGCGCGCTTTCAGGAACTGGCCCAGGCCATGGAAGCCAGCACGGCTGCGTTGGTGGCCGCGACTGCCGTGCAACCGCTGACGCCTGAAGCACTCGCGGCGCCAATGCAGCGTGTCGAGGACAGTTGCAAGGCCTGCCATGAAGAGTTTCGCGCGTTCTAGACCTCTCAAAACCCGGCAATCTGCGCTCCTCGCAACTGGGCTTGCAGGCTTTTGACCTCGGGATGCTGAAAGAACGCTTCTAACTGCGCCGCGCGGTGCGCGCCGATACCCGGTTGACGTTGCCAATCGGCGGCACTGCGCTGAGCCAGGCTGTCCCAGTCGGCGTCCAGCGGCACTTGGCGCGGAACCCCGAGGGCGCGCAGCCAGGCCTGCTGCGGACGTGCGCGGGCCAGCTGGAAGCTCTGCTGCAAAGCTGCTGCGCTGCGTGGGCCAAGGCCGGGTACGTGGCTCAGCTGCTCGGTGGACAGGTCCAGCCAGTCCAGCAGGCCGTTGATCTTTCCCGCCTGCAACAGCTTTTCCCAGGTGCCGGGGCCGACCCCAGGCAGGGCCAGACCCTGTTTGCCGCTAAGCCAGGCCAGGCGTGCGCGAAACTGGCTGGCGCAACCGACGCTGGCCTGCCAGCAGCTCAGCGTGTTGTAAGCACTGGCATCCGGCACTTGCAGTTCGGCGCGCTCCTGGGTATGCCAGAGCACGCTGTCGAGCACCGGAATGGTCAGCCCGGAGAGGCGAATCACCACCTGATCACCGGGGCGAATATCCAGTGCCTGCCAGCGCTGCAGTGAGTTGGCGCTGACGTATTCGATGCGTCGGTCATCCAGTTTTACCGGCTGTACGCGCAGCACTGGGGTGATACGCCCGCTGCGGCCAATGCGAAAGTCCACAGCCTGCACCACGGCCAGGGCCTGGCTGACCGGGTATTTCCAGGCCACTGCCCAATGTGGCGGTTGCGCTTGCCAGCGTGCGGCCAGTGGGCGCTGGCTCTGGCGCAGGACTACGCCATCGCTGGCAAAGGGCAGGGCGTTGCGATACCACTGCTCGCGCCAGCGCGTGGCGTCGGCCACGCTGCGGATGGGCTGGCTGAACCGGGCGCTGTCGGCAAAGCCCAGGGCATTCAATTGTTGCAGGCGCTCCAGCAGGCTGGCCGGACCGTCGGGCCAGTCCCAGACAAACAAGCCAATACCTGCGGCGTCCTCGCCGCTCAGCGTCTGCCGATTCATAAGACCGGCCACCTTGCTGCGTGCGCCCTGGCTGCCATGCTTGTGCTGGATATGTGCTGGCATGCGCCAGTACAGCTCGCCTTGCAGGGTCAGGTTCAGTGCCGAAGGCAACTCGGCGGGAATTGCTGGTAGCTGGCGGGCCAGGGCGGTCCAGTCCTGCCCCTGACGGCCGTCACCGCGACTGATCAACTGCTGCAAACGGCCTTGGCGATACACCAGGCTGACAGCCACACCATCAACCTTGGGCTGAATCCACAGCTCATCGCGGTTGGCGATCCAGCGCGCGACGGCGTGTTTGTCCGGCAGCTTGCGCAGACCGGTGTGGGCCACCGGGTGTGGTTGCGGCCCGGCGCTGCTGGCCAGTGGGTTATCAGTTGCACTGTGGGCTGTGGGGAAGCAGCTGCGCCAGTGCTGCAACGTGCTGCTGGCCTGGTCATACAGCTCGTCGGCGACCGGGCTTTGTCCCTGGCGGTGGTAAGCATCGTCCCATGCGGCCAGCTGTTGGCTCAGGGCATTGAGTTCGCGTTCGGCGCGGCTGGCGGCCCAGTCGGGGCAGGCGGCCCAGAGGGAATTGCAGAACAGCAGCAGACAGGCAATGCGGGCGTTCATCGTGAGCGTCCTTGCTCGGCAGATGGCCCACTCAGCCTAGCCGCTTTTACACCGGCAGGCCGAATTGCGGGCAAGAAAAAGCCCCGCACAAGGCGGGGCTTTGGCTGTTGCGCTGAGCTTACAGACCGGCAGCGGCGCGCAGGTCGGCGACCTTGTCGGTCTTCTCCCAAGTAAAGGTGCTGAAGGTGTCGTCGCCAACGGTCTTCTGCTGCGGCGTACGGCCGAAGTGGCCGTAGGCGGCTGTCTCCTGGTACATCGGGTGCAGCAGGTCGAGCATCTTGGTGATGGCGTACGGACGCAGGTCGAAGACTTCCCGCACCAGCTTGATGATCTTGTCTTCGGCGATCTTGTGGGTGCCGAAGGTGTTGATCGAGATGGAGGTCGGCAGGGCCACGCCGATGGCGTAGGACACCTGGATCTCGCAGCGGTCAGCCAGGCCGGCGGCGACAATATTCTTCGCCACGTAACGACCGGCGTAAGCGGCGGAACGGTCGACCTTGGATGGGTCCTTGCCGGAGAACGCGCCACCGCCGTGACGAGCCATGCCGCCGTAGGAGTCGACGATGATCTTGCGCCCGGTCAGGCCGCAGTCGCCCACCGGGCCGCCGATCACAAAGTTGCCGGTCGGGTTGATGTGGAACTGGGTGTCCTTGTGCAGCAGTTCGGCCGGCAGGGCGTGCTTGATAATCAGTTCCATCACGCCTTCACGCAGATCGCTCAGCGACACTTCCGGGTTGTGCTGGGTGGACAGCACCACGGCGTCGATGCCGACCACCTTGCCGTTCTCGTACTGGCAGGTGACCTGGCTCTTGGCATCTGGGCGCAGCCACGGCAGCAGGCCGGACTTGCGCGCTTCTGCCTGGCGCTGCACCAGGCGGTGGCTGAAGCAGATTGGTGCTGGCATCAGCACGTCGGTTTCGTTGCTGGCGTAGCCGAACATCAGGCCCTGATCGCCGGCGCCCTGGTCTTCTGGCTTGGCGCGGTCGACGCCCTGGTTGATGTCCGGGGACTGCTTGCCAATGATGTTCATCACGCCGCAGGTGGCGCCGTCGAAGCCGACGTCGGAGCTGGTGTAGCCGATGTCGCAGATCACGTCACGGACGATCTGTTCCAGGTCAACCCAGGCGCTGGTGGTGACTTCGCCGGCGACGATGGCGACGCCGGTCTTGACCAGGGTCTCCACGGCCACGCGGGCGTGTTTGTCCTGGGCGATGATGGCGTCGAGGACGGCATCGGAGATCTGGTCGGCGATCTTGTCCGGATGGCCTTCGGATACGGACTCGGAGGTAAAGAGGGAGTATTCGCTCATCGTGCGGGTTCCTGTTGGTGACCGGTAATTGCAGCCCGGAGGCCATGAGTTATTGAAGGTTTGGCGAAGTGCCGCACCTGAATCTGGAAGCCGTTGCGCAAGCCCACATAGAGGCTTTCGCAGGTGTTGAGGCCGGCTGCGCTGGCCCAGCGGGCCAGGTCGTCCTGTTCGAAGCCCAGCCACAGGTCGCCGCAGGCTTCGCGGGCCCAGCTTTGGTTGTGGCTGCACAGTTCGGTGATCAGCAGGCTGCCGCCGGGTTTTGCGCGTTGCGCCAACTGCTTGAGCGCCTCGGCCGGGACGGCGAAATGATGCAGCACCATGTTCAGCACCAGGCAGTCGGCGGCTGGGTACTCGTCCTGCAGGGCGTCGGCCAGTTGCAGCTGAACATTGCCCAGGCCTTCTTGCTCGCAGCGCAGGCGCGCCAGCTCGAGCATCGCTGCGCTGTTGTCCAGCGCCAGCACCTGCTGAAAGCGCTGTGCCAGGTCCGGGAGAAAACCGCCGTCGCCGGGGCCGATTTCCACGGCGCAGGCTGCGTCGGCAAACTCCAGGGAGTCGAGCAGCGCCAGTACGCTGTCGCGGTACTGTGGCAGGCCGGCGATCAGGTCCTGCTGAGCCTGGAAGCTCGCTGCCGTACGGGCGAAGAATTCCTGGCTGGCGGCGGCGCGTTGGCCATGCACTTCGGCAATCCGCCCTTGCACCTCGGCCGGCAATTGCAGGCTGTCAATTTCTTCGAGCAAGGCATTGTGCAGGCGACTGCCCAGCTGTTCGCTCTGCGCCAGGGCGCGGCGGTAGAAAATTGCGTTGCCTTCACGGCGGGTGGCGACCAGGCCAGCCTGGGCCAGCACCTTGAGGTGGTGGCTGATGCCGGATTGACCGGTGGCGAAGATCTGCGCCAGCTCGAGGACACCGAACGAGTCGTTGGCCAGGGCGCGCAGAATATTCAGGCGCAGCGCATCGCCGCTGGCCTTGCACAGGGCAGCGAGGGCGTCGACAGGCTCGAAGGCCAGATGGGCGGCGCGCATATTCATAGGTCGGGCAGTCTAGTCGGTCATTTTTTATCCAGCAAGGGCAATATCAAAAAGTTTTGATATTGCCCTTGCTGGCGCTTAGCGCCTGTTCCACCTGCTCCAGCAGTGCATTAGCGGCCGGGCTTAGGCTGTGTTCGCGGCGCCAGATGGCATGCAGGTCACGGCTGATCTGCAGGTCGCGAACGGGCAGGTGGCACAGCTGTCCGCTGCGCAGCTCCTGCTGCACTGCCAGTTCGGAAATCCAGGCCACGGCTTGGCCGGCCAGTAGGCTGCGCTTCAGCGCCTCACTGTTGCCCAGGGCCATGGCGATACGCGGTTGCAGGCCGAGTGCCTGGTAAGCCTGCTCCAGTGTGGCGCGGGTGCCGGACCCTTGCTCGCGGATCAGCAGGGCGGCGTCGGCAAGCTCAACCGGGCTGACGCTCGCCTGCTTGGCCAACGGATGCTTGGGGCTGGCGACGGACAGCAACGCATCCGTGCCCAGGTGGCGGTGATTGAACTGCTCCGCGGTGAATGGCCCTTCGATAAAGGCCAGAGTGATGGCGTTGTCTTCCAGTTGTTGCAGGCAGGCTGCGGTGTTGTCGATCTGCAGGCTCAGTTGCAGGTCGGGGTATTGCTGATGAAAGGCCGCGATCAGCGTTGGCAGCAGGTAGCTGCCCAGGGTGGCGCTGGCGCCCAGGTGCAACTCACCGCAGCCGAGGTTGGCGAAGGCTTGCAGGTCGCGCTCGGCGGCTTGCTCCAAGGCAAAGATGCGCTCGGCATAAGGCAGCAGACGTTGCCCGGCGGCGGTCAGGGTCACGCCACGGCTTTGTCGATCAAACAGCGGCAAGCGCAGGCGTGCTTCCAGCTCGCGGATCTCGCGGGTCACCGCCGGCTGACTGATAAACAGGCGGGCGGCTCCCGCGCTGATGCTGCCGGTCTGGGCGATGGCGAGAAAGACCTTGAGGTGGTGTAGATTCATAAATAGAAGGTATGCCTTGTATCTTTTATATGTATTTTACCTATAGCACGGCTCTGCCTAACCTCCCAGTCATGGATCGCCAGTGGCGATTGTCTGTGAGGAATGCCGTGATGTTGCGCCCCTTTACCCGTTTGCATGAGCCGCTGGCTTTTGTTCGTCAATTCACCCCCAACTGGTTCGCCATGACCATGGGCACCGGCGTGCTGGCCCAGGTGGTGGCCAAGTTGCCGCTGTCTTTCCCTGGGCAGATGCTGCTGGCCGAAGGCCTGTGGTGGCTGACCGCGCTGCTGTTTGGCCTGTTCAGCCTGTTGTTTGCCGCGCGCCTGCTGCTGTTTCGCGACACGCTGTGGCCGATGCTCGATCACCCTGTGCAGTCTATGTTTCTCGGCGCGATTCCCATGGGGTTGGTGCAGGTGATCAACGGCCTGCTGCTGTTTGCCGTGCCGGTGCATGGTGCGCCCATCGTGATGCTGGCCCATGGCTTGTGGTGGCTGGCGTTGGTGCTGGCGATTGGTGTGGCGCTGGGGGTGCCGTACCTGATGTTCACCCGGCAGAAGCATGTGCTGGAAACCCTGACTGGCGTCTGGCTGCTGCCGATTGTCGCGCCGGAGGTGGTGGCCAGCGGCGCGGCCGCCTTGGCACCGCACCTGGCTGCGGAATCGGCGCAATTACTACTCAGTCTGGGCTATGTGCTGTGGGGCTTGTCGCTGAGCCTGGCGTTTGCCCTGATCGCCCTGGTGCTGCTGCGCCTGGCCCTGCACAAGTTGCCGGATATGGATTTTGCCGCCAGCAGCTGGCTGCCACTGGGGCCGCTGGCCACCGGTTGCCTGGGCTTGATCAGCCTGGGGCAAGCGGCGCCGCAGGCCTGGCAGGGCACCGCGTTGCAGGGTGCGGCCGAAATGGCGCAGCAACTGGGCCTGGTCGGTGGGTTGGCGCTGTGGGGCGCGGGGTTGTGGTGGTTGGTGGCGGCCAGTCTGTTTACCCAGCACTACATGCGCCGTGAGCTGCCGTTCAACCTGGGCTGGTGGGGTTTCACCTTCCCGCTGGGGGTGTTCACCCTGGCCACCTTTGCCTTGCAGCAGCTGACCGGCCTGGCCTTCTTCACCTGGGTGGGCCTGCTGCTGGCAGCCAAGCTGGTGCTGGTCTGGGGGCTGGTGATGCGCCGTACGCTGCACGGTTTGTGGCACGGTGAGCTGTTTCGCGCCCCCTGTCTGGCCACGCAAGCATCGATTTGAGGCGGCTGACCGGGGGCTAATCGCTGATTGTCTGGGCTTAACGACCATCTGTGATTGCCCCCATGGCGCTGCTGGGCGAAAATGGCCGCCTTTTTCGACCCTCAGTTGCCCAAGCAGCCCCCGCAGGAGATTCAGTGATGCCCAGCCGTCGTGAGCGAGCCAATGCCATTCGTGCCCTCAGCATGGATGCCGTGCAGAAAGCCAACAGCGGCCACCCCGGTGCCCCGATGGGCATGGCGGATATCGCCGAAGTCCTATGGCGCGACTTCCTCAAGCACAACCCAAGCAACCCGAAATTCGCCGACCGTGACCGCTTTGTGCTGTCCAACGGCCACGGCTCGATGCTGATCTACTCGCTGCTGCACCTGACCGGCTACGACCTGGGCATCGAAGACCTGAAAAACTTCCGCCAGCTGCACAGCCGCACCCCGGGCCACCCGGAATACGGCTACACCCCAGGCGTGGAAACCACCACTGGCCCGCTGGGTCAGGGCATTGCCAACGCCGTCGGTTTCGCCATTGCCGAGAAGGTACTGGGCGCGCAGTTCAACCGTGACGGCCACCAGATCGTTGACCACTTCACCTACGCCTTCCTCGGCGACGGCTGCATGATGGAAGGCATCAGCCATGAAGTCTGCTCCTTGGCCGGCACTCTGGGCTTGGGCAAGCTGGTGGCGTTCTATGACGACAACGGCATCTCCATCGACGGTGAAGTTGAAGGCTGGTTCACCGACGACACCCCGGCGCGCTTCGAAGCCTACGGCTGGCAGGTGATCCGCAATGTCGACGGCCACGACGCCGACGAAATCAAGATGGCCATCGAGACCGCGCGCAAGGCCAGCGACCGCCCGACCCTGATCTGCTGCAAGACCACCATCGGCTTTGGTTCACCGAACAAGCAGGGTAAGGAAGAGTGCCACGGCGCGCCGCTGGGCAATGACGAAATCGCCCTGACCCGCGCCACCCTGGGCTGGAACCATGGCCCGTTCGAAATCCCGGCGGACATCTACGCCGAGTGGGATGCCAAGGACGCGGGTGCCGCCGCTGAAGCCGAGTGGAACGAGCGCTTTGCCGCCTATGCCGCTGCCCACCCTGAGCTGGCCAGCGAGTTCAACCGCCGTATCAGCGGTGAGCTGCCGGCTGATTTCGCCGAGAAAGCCGCTGCCTACATCAAGGACGTCGCCGAGAAGGGTGAAACCATCGCCAGCCGCAAGGCCAGCCAGAACACCCTGAACGCGTTCGGCCCGCTGTTACCGGAATTCCTTGGCGGCTCGGCCGACCTGGCCGGCTCCAACCTGACCCTTTGGAAAGGCTGCAAAGGTGTGTCGGCAGACGACGCGTCCGGCAACTATATGTTCTACGGCGTGCGCGAGTTCGGCATGAGCGCGATCATGAACGGCGTGGCCCTGCACGGCGGCTTCGTGCCGTACGGCGCGACCTTCCTGATCTTTATGGAATACGCCCGCAACGCCGTACGCATGTCGGCGCTGATGAAACAGCGTGTGCTCTATGTATTCACCCACGACTCCATTGGTCTGGGTGAAGACGGCCCGACTCACCAGCCGATCGAGCAGCTGGCCAGCCTGCGCGGCACGCCGAACCTCGACACCTGGCGCCCATGCGACGCCGTGGAGTCCGCCGTGGCCTGGAAATACGCCATCGAGCGCAAAGACGGCCCGTCAGCACTGATCTTCAGCCGCCAAAACCTGCCGCACCAGAGCCGTGATGCCCAGCAGCTTAGTGATATTGAACGTGGCGGTTACGTGCTCAAGGACAGCGCTGGCGAGCCGGAACTGATCCTGATCGCCACCGGTTCGGAAGTCGGTCTGGCCGTGGCCGCCTACGACAAACTGACCGCCGCCGGGCGAAAGGTGCGCGTGGTGTCGATGCCGTCCACCAGTGTGTTCGACGCTCAGGACGCCGGCTACAAGCAGGACGTGCTGCCGCTGCAGGTCGGTGCGCGTATCGCCATCGAGGCCTCGCACGCCGACTACTGGTACAAGTACGTGGGCCTGGAGGGTCGCATCATTGGCATGACCACCTTCGGTGAGTCGGCCCCGGCTCCGGCGCTGTTCGAGGAATTCGGCTTTACCGTCGAAAACATCTTGGAAACCGCCGCCGAGCTGCTCGACGCCTGATCCGGCGAATGATGGGTGAGATGCCGCATTGCGGCTCACCCATCCTACGGCTCCCTATCGAGACCAACATGTCCAAGCGCCCCTATCGAATTGCCCTCAACGGTTACGGCCGTATTGGCCGCTGCGTGCTGCGTGCGTTGCATGAGCGCGGTGCGGGAGCGCAGTTGGAAATCGTCGCGCTGAATGATCTTGCCGATCAGGCCAGCATCGAATACCTGACCCGTTTCGACTCCACCCATGGGCGTTTCCCCGGTGAGGTGAAGGTCGACGGCGATTGCCTGCATATCAACGGCGACTGCGTAAAAGTTCTGCGCCAGGCCAGCCCGGAAGCCATCGACTGGGCGGCGCTGGATATCGACCTGCTGCTCGAATGCTCCGGTCAGTACACCAGCCGCAGCGAAGCGCAGCGCTTTATTGAGGCTGGCGCGCCGCGAGTGCTGCTGTCACAACCGATGGCCAGTGAAGCGGATATCGACGCCACAGTGGTCTACGGGGTCAATCAGGATTGCCTGAGCGGCGCCGAGCAGCTGGTGTCCAACGCCTCCTGCACCACCAACTGCGGCGTACCGCTGCTCAAGCTGCTGAATGAGACGGTGGGCATCGACTATGTGTCGATCACCACCATCCACTCGGCGATGAACGACCAGCCGGTGATCGACGCCTACCACCACGAAGACCTGCGCCGCACGCGTTCGGCCTTTCAGTCGGTGATTCCGGTCTCTACCGGGTTGGCCCGTGGTATCGAGCGCCTGCTGCCAGAGCTTGCCGGGCGTATCCAGGCCAAAGCCATTCGTGTGCCGACGGTGAACGTGTCGTGCCTGGACATCACCCTGCAGACCGCGCGTGACACCTCCACCGAGGAGATCAACCGCGTGTTGCGCCAGGCCGCGGAAAGCGGCCCGCTCAAGGGCTTGCTGGCCTACACCGAACTGCCGCACGCCAGTTGCGACTTCAACCATGACCCGCATTCGGCCATCGTCGATGGCAGCCAGACCCGCGTCTCCGGGCCGCGTCTGGTCAACCTGCTGGCTTGGTTCGACAACGAGTGGGGGTTTGCCAACCGCATGCTCGATGTTGCTGAACACTTTCTCTCCCTGACTACTCCAGCCCCCGTGAAGGACTGATATATGACCGTTCTGAAGATGACCGACCTCGACCTCGCCGGTAAGCGCGTGCTGATCCGCGAAGACCTCAACGTGCCGGTAAAAGACGGCGCGGTGAAGAGCGACGCGCGCATCCTCGCCTCCCTGCCGACCATCAAACTGGCATTGGAGAAGGGCGCAGCGGTCATGGTCTGTTCGCACCTGGGGCGTCCGACCGAGGGCGAATTCAGCGAAGAGAACAGCCTGGCGCCGGTCGCGGCCTACCTGAGCAAGGCGCTGGATCGCGACGTGCCGCTGGTCAAGGACTACCTGGGCGGTGTCGAGGTGAAAGCCGGTGAGATCGTGCTGTTCGAGAACGTGCGCTTCAACAAGGGCGAGAAGAAAAACGCCGATGAACTGGCCCAGCAATACGCCGCCTTGTGCGACGTGTTCGTCATGGATGCCTTCGGCACTGCTCACCGCGCCGAGGGTTCGACCCATGGCGTAGCCAAGTTCGCCAAGGTCGCCTGCGCCGGCCCGCTGCTGGCGGCCGAGCTGGACGCCCTGGGCAAGGCGCTCGGTGCACCGGCCCGTCCGATGCTGGCCATCGTCGCCGGCTCCAAGGTGTCGACCAAGCTGGACGTGCTCAACTCCCTGGCCGATATCTGCGACTCGCTGATCGTCGGCGGCGGTATCGCCAACACCTTCCTCGCCGCTGCCGGCCTGCCAGTGGGCAAGTCGCTGTATGAAGCGGATCTGGTCGACACCGCCAAGGCCATCGCGGCCAAGGTCAGCGTGCCGTTGCCGGTCGACGTGGTGGTGGCCAAGGCCTTCGCCGAAGACGCCGAAGCCACCATCAAGGCCGTGGCCGACGTGGCCGAAGACGACATGATCCTCGACATTGGCCCTCAGACCGCGGCCATGTTTGCCGAGATGCTCAAGGCCTCCAGCACCATCCTGTGGAACGGCCCTGTGGGCGTGTTCGAGTTCGACCAGTTCGGCAATGGCACCAAGGCCCTGGCCCTGGCCATCGCCGAAAGCTCGGCGTTCTCCATTGCCGGCGGTGGCGACACCCTGGCGGCCATCGACAAGTACGGCGTGGCGGCGAATATCTCCTACATTTCCACCGGTGGTGGTGCCTTCCTCGAGTTCGTCGAGGGCAAAGTGCTGCCGGCCGTTGACGTGCTGGAACAGCGCGCCAAGTAATTAAGGAGTGATGGCCATGCTGAAGCCTGTTTCCCTGCTGGTGTTGTCCGCTCTGTTAGGCGCATGCGCCAGCCAGCCGGCACCCTCGGACAACTGGACGCGCTGGGTCTGCGACAGTCAGGCCGAAGTGCTCTGGCGCTTTGCCGACAGCAGCCTTGAGTCGGTTGACGTGCGCCTGGGCGGCGGCGATATCGTTTATCGCCTGACTCAGGAGCCTGCAGCTTCCGGGGCGTTGTACAGCGACGGCATGCTGTCCTTCCATACCAAGGGCGAAGAAGGGCTGGTGTACTGGACGGCCAACGATGACCTGATCGGCCGTGGCTGCAAGGCACCCTGAAACGACTTGAATACAGGCCGGGTTTGCTCCCGGTCTGAATGACTTGAATAGCGCCTGCCCCTGCGGCAGGCTTGCACGATTAACCCCACCGGGAGAAAGAACACCATGGCACTTATCAGCATGCGCCAGATGCTCGACCACGCCGCCGAATTCGGCTACGGCGTGCCGGCCTTCAACGTCAACAACCTCGAGCAGATGCGCGCGATCATGGAAGCGGCCGACAAGACCGACTCCCCGGTGATCGTCCAGGCTTCCGCTGGCGCCCGTAAATACGCCGGCGCGCCGTTCCTGCGCCACCTGATTCTGGCGGCCATCGAAGAATTCCCGCATATCCCGGTGTGTATGCACCAGGACCACGGCACCAGCCCGGACGTCTGCCAGCGCTCGATCCAGCTGGGCTTTTCCTCGGTGATGATGGACGGCTCGCTGAAAGAAGACGGCAAGACCCCGGCCGACTACGACTACAACGTCCGCGTGACCCAGCAGACCGTGGCGTTTGCCCACGCCTGCGGCGTTTCCGTGGAAGGTGAGCTGGGTTGCCTGGGCAGCCTGGAAACCGGCATGGCCGGCGAAGAAGACGGTGTTGGCGCCGAAGGCGTACTCGACCACAGCCAGATGCTCACTGATCCGGAAGAAGCCGCTGACTTCGTCAAGCGCACCCAGGTCGATGCCCTGGCCATCGCCATCGGCACCAGCCACGGCGCCTACAAGTTCACCAAGCCGCCGACCGGTGACATCCTCGCCATCGACCGCATCAAGGAAATCCACAAGCGCATCCCCAACACCCACCTGGTGATGCACGGTTCCTCTTCTGTTCCGCAAGAGTGGCTGGCGATCATCAACCAGTACGGCGGCGACATCAAAGAAACCTACGGCGTACCGGTTGAAGAAATCGTCGAAGGCATCAAGTACGGCGTGCGCAAGGTCAACATCGACACCGACCTGCGTCTGGCCTCCACTGGTGCGATGCGCCGTCTGATGGCCACCAACCCAAGCGAGTTCGACCCGCGCAAATTCTTTGGCGCCACCGTGACCGCCATGCGCGACATCTGCATCGCCCGTTATGAAGCCTTCGGCACCGCCGGCAACGCCTCGAAGATCAAACCGATCTCCCTGGAAGGCATGTTCCAGCGCTACGCTAAAGGCGAATTAGCGGCCAAGGTTAACTAACGCTGTTGCTGTACTGAGAGCCCCGCCGAAGCGGGGCTTTTTGTTGGCTATGTCCCCGTGTTGTGGTGCATGCGATGGGTAGGTTGGGTTAAGGAGCAACGCGACGAAGCCCAACGAGAAGGCCGCTGCTTGTTGGGCTTCGCTGCGCTCAACACCAACCTACGACTTTGTGCCTTATCGCATGCAATAGGTTCTGAGTCGTTATCCAGGAGGACTCTATGACGAGGTTGATCGCGTTGTTGGTCGGACTAGCCGTATTGGCCGGCTGTGCCAGTCAGCCGCCGGTTGGCGAGCCGCCAGTCGCCATAACCATGGCGAGCGATCCGCAGCGCTGTGATAGCCGTGCCGAGTGCACCACCAAGGTCTCGCGTACCCTGTTGTTTGTCTACGACTACGCGGCGGTCGGCGCGCCGCTGGTGCAGCGCGATGGACGCTTGCTGTTTACCCCGGCCGATGCCCCCGTCACTGATTGGCCGGCGCTTTATATTCGCCTGGCCGAAGCCGAACACAGCGCCTTTGCCTTTAATGCGCAGTGCCGGGCGCAGGCCTGTCGCCTGACGGCCCCACAGCTACTGCAGATCTACCGCAGCTACCTGGCAGACAAACCCTGCGCCTTCAGTACGGCGGTGTGCCGTATCGACTAACGCGGTGGTAGGCCGGCGAGAAACGCCAGAATTGCCGCCTGCACCCGTGGCGTGTCCTGCGGCGAGAGGATATCGCCGGCCAGCACGTGGTGTGACGGATCCTGGGTGTCCTTGAGGGCAATCAGCTGTTTGTGCGGCGAGCCGAAGCGGGCAAAGGCGGCCTCGATGGCGGGGGCACTGACCACCTGATCGTCCTGTGAATAGAGTGTGAGAATCGGCGCACTGATCTGCTCCAGCGGCTGCTCACGCATGTATTTCACCAGCGCCATCATCGGCAGCAGCGCCTGCACCGGGTAGCGGTGGCTCCAGTAGCGCGCCTGCTCGGCGTTACGCGGTTGCCACTGATGTTCCGGGCCCAGCAACAGGGGTACAAAGTGCGTGGCCCAGGGCCAGGTGAGTACGGTGGCGGCTGGGTCTTTGGGAGCAAAGTTCGGCGACACCATGACGTAGGCCAGCGTCTGCGGATTATCGCCTTGCAAGGCCAGCCAGGTGGCCAGGGTGGCGCCGGTGGAGGTGCCGATCACCAGCACCTGTTTGCCCAAGCGCTGGCCGATCTGCAGGGCCTCCTGACTGTCCTGCAGCCAGTCCTGCACGCTGGCCTCGGCCATCGCGGCCTCGCTACGGCCGTGACCGGTGAGGCGGGTGTAGAACAGGTTGGCGCTCAGCTGCTGGGCCAGTCGGTCGCTGAGCGGTGCGGTTTCCTGGCGAGTGGCCGAGTAACCATGCAGGTAGATGATCGCCAGGTCGGTCTGGCGCTTATCCGGATAAGCCCAGACGATGGTTTTTTCCGCGCCGGGGGTGATGTCCGCGTGGCGCGCTTCACTTTCGCTCAGGTAGCGCTCAAGGTCGGCGGGCAACTGGGCAGGCGTCAGTGGCGTGTCGACGGGTGGCACGGGACCGAGGATGAATACTACGACAAGCAGTGCGAGGGTCAGCGCAGCAAGGGACAGGGCTTTTTTCATCGTGCGGTTCTTGTGTGAGTTGTTGTCGGCAGGATGGCTGTCGGCATTCTGCTACAGCCCGGTGCCTGCTGCCATCGCCCATCCGTGTGCGTGGAAAAACCATGTAAAACACCGACTATCTGTGGGTGCGCAGGCTGGGCCATACTCGGCGCACCCTTTTCCCGGATATTCGCCCGCATGCCAAGCAAACTCCGCACCCTGTTGTACTTTCTACTGGCCGTGCTGCTGGCGAGCGCACTGGGCAGTGTGTTGCAGACCCAGTTCAACCTGGCCAATCTGCAGGCCCTTGGCGCGCCGATGTCGCTGAGCGTGCGCCTGCACACCACCGGCCTGGATCTGCTCGGTTTCAGCCCGACCTTCGCGGTGCTGGTGCTGCTCGGTTTTGTCTTTGCCTTGCCATCTGCCAGCCTGCTGACGCGCAGTTGGCCAGGTGGGCGCTGGCTGCTATTTGCCCTGGCTGGGGCACTGGCGGTTCTGGCGGCCATGGCGCTGGCCAATGCGCTGTTGCCGATGCCGACGCTGATTGGCGCCAACCGCAGCCTGGCCGGCACCCTCGGCTTGATGGCCTGCGGCAGCCTGGGGGCGCTGTTGTTCGCCAGCCTGGCGCAGCGCGCGTCGGCAGTTCACGCCTGACTCCATCCACTTCGACCATAAGGCCCGTGCCATGCTGAATACTTCCCGTGCCCTGCTGTTGCTTGGTCTGCTTGGCAGCAGCCTGGCCAGCGCCATGGATTACCGCATCGAAACCGTGACTGAAGGCCTGGAGCATCCCTGGTCCATGGCCTTTTTATCGGATGGGCGCATGCTGGTGACCGAGCGAGTCGGTCGCCTGCGTATCATCGAGCAGGACGGCAGCCTCAATCCGCAGCCGGTCGGTGGCGTGCCCGAAGGCTTTGTCGCGGCCCAGGCCGGGTTGATGGAGGTGCTGCTCGACCCTGATTTTGCCAGCAATCAGCAGCTCTACCTGAGCTATGCCTACGGCACTACCCAGGCCAACAACACCCGCCTGAGCAAGGCTCGGCTGGTCGATGGTCAGCTGCAGGACGTGCAAGTGCTGTTCAGCGCGCAGCCGGCCAAGTCCGGTGCCGCGCATTACGGCGGGCGCATGGCCTGGCTGCCAGACAACAGCCTGGTGCTGACCCTGGGCGATGGCTTCGACTGGCGCGAGCAGGCCCAGGACCCGAGTAACCACCTCGGCAAGATCGTGCGCCTCAATCGCGACGGCAGCATTCCCAAGGACAACCCGCTGGTGGGCCAGACCGGCGCGGCCGCAGAGATCTACAGCCTGGGCCACCGCAACGTGCAGGGCATCGTCTATGACGCCGAGTCGCAACGCCTGTACAGCCATGAGCATGGTCCGCGCGGTGGTGACGAGCTGAACCTGATCAAACCCGGCAATAACTATGGCTGGCCGCTGATCACCTACGGCATCGACTACACCGGCGCGCAGATTTCGCCGTACACCGAGCTGCCCGGTCTGCAGCAACCCTTGCTGCACTGGACGCCCTCGGTGGCACCGTCGAGCCTGACCCAGTATCGCGGCGCGCTGTTCCCCGAATGGCAGGGCGACCTGTTTGCCTCGACCCTGGCCGAACGCAGCGTGCGCCGCATTCGCCTGCAAGACGGCAAGCGGGTCGAGCAGGAAGTGCTGTTTGCAGAGTTGGGCGAGCGTATCCGCGATGTTCGCAGCGGCCCGGACGGTGCGTTGTATCTGCTGACTGACAGCGCCGAGGGACGGCTGCTGCGTGTGCTGCCGAAGCAGTAGCTCCGCCGAATGACCTTGAACGCCGCACCCTGACGCGTGCGGCGTGCGGCATAATCCACGGCCTTACTGTGCCCATACTGCTTCGACCATGACCCCGCTTAAATACCTGCAAGGCTACCCGGCCCAGCTGCAAGACAAGATTCGCCAGCTGATTGCCGAGCAGCGTCTGGGCGATTACCTGGCGCGCTCTTACAGCGGCAAGCACGGGATTCAGAGCGACAAGGCGCTGTACGCCTATATCCAGGGCCTCAAGCAGGAGCATTTGCGCAATGCCCCGGCCATCGACAAGGTGCTCTACGACAGTCGCCTCGACCTGACTCATCGGGCCCTCGGTCTGCACACGGCAATCTCGCGGGTGCAGGGTGGCAAGCTCAAGGCGAAGAAGGAAATCCGTGTGGCCTCGTTGTTCAAGGACGCCGCGCCGGAATTTCTGCAGATGATCGTGGTGCACGAGCTGGCGCACCTCAAAGAGGCCGAGCACAACAAGGCTTTCTACAAACTCTGCGAGTACATGCTGCCGGGCTATCACCAGCTGGAGTTCGATCTGCGCGTATACCTGACCTGGCGCGAGTTGCCGGGTACGGCCGGTGAATTGTCAGCCCCGCAGCAGTAGATTGAGCTGATCGACCACCTCGGCCCAGTCAGCATCTTCAAGAATTTCTTCGCACAGAAAGGCCGCTTGCGCCTTGTCCCAGAACGGCGCGTCGGCCAACCGGCAGTCTTCCGCTAAAGGCGAGTGCTGTTTGATAAAACGCTCGATGCTGGCCTGGTCATGATCCAGGCCAAGTTGTTTGAACAGTGACGGCAGGCTGTGGGTATGTGCTTGCATGGGGGCTCCTGAGGTTGGATGGCGAAGGAATAGGCTGACTATCAAGTGATAGCAGCTTTATCGACAGGCAGGCACTCGAACCGCTGTATGCAGGTGTTTTGCCGAGCGGGCCTGGGTATTGTGGCGTGCATCGGGGCTGACCTGCTAGGCTGGCAGATACCGCCACTCCATGGCTGAGGCCACTGTCTCCATGTGTTTGAACTTTCTGCGCAGGCTGTCGCTGGCATTTTGCTGTGTGCTGCTGATCCCGCCCCTGGCGGCGCGCGAACTTTTGGCTGTAGGCAGTAACTTTCCCGGCGTATTTGAGCAGCACGGCAGCAGCTATAGCGGCCTCGCCACCAGTGTATTGCGCCAGGCGCTGGAGCCGTTGGGCTATCAGGTGCGCTTCGAGTTGTATCCCTGGGCCCGTGCGCAGCACATGGTGGCCCGCGGGGAGGCCGACATCCTTATCGGGCCTTACAAGAACGCTGCGCGTGAGCAGCTCTTAGTGTTCTCCGCACAGCCCTTCTACCGCGACCACATCGTTTTTTACCGCCCGCGCGGCGGCGTGTTGCGCTGGGACGGCGACTATCAGCAGTTGCTTGGTCGGCGCATTGGCGTAGTGCGTGCCTGGTTCTATGGCGCGGGTTTCGACAGCCGGCGTGAGCAGCTCGAATTGGTCACCGTGGAACAGGTCGAGAATGGCTTGAAGATGCTCGCTGCCGGCCGCCTGGAGCTTCTGGCCAGTAATCAGCGTAATACTCAGCCGGCGCTTCTAGCATTGGGGCTGGCTGACAAACTCGAACAACTAGAAACGCCGATCGACCTGCAGGACGGCTACTTTGCCTTTCCCCGCGATGAGCGTTACCGGTCTTTGCGTGAGCAGTTCGACCGGGCGCTGCAGCAGATGACCGAACAAGGTCGGTTGGCGCAGTTGGCTGCCGACTGGCAGGTGGAAATTCCTTAGACGACGCGCACTATTCCCAACAGTTGCACGCCACTGGCCAGACGCAGGGTCACTTCGTCGCCAATCTGTTTGCCGAGCAGGCTTTGTCCCAGCGGTGCCTGCGGGCCGATCACCTGCACGGCCTGGCCATCCTGCTGCAGCTTCATCGCTGCGCCGTCCGGGCCGAGGAACAGGCACTGGCGGCGCTCTTGCTCGTCGTTTAGCTCAACCAACGCGCCGAGTTGAATGCCCAGTTGTGGGTCAAAGCTACGCAGCACCAGCTGCTTCCAGTTGGCCAGCGTCTGGCGAATGGCGGCGGCGCGGCGGGCCTGTCCGGTGGCCAGATAAGAGGCTTCCAGACCCAGGGTGTCGTATTTGTTTTCGGCGATATTTTCTTCATGGGTCGCCGCTTCGTAGGCGGTCAGTGCCGCCTGTTGGGCCTGCAACAGGTCATCTTCGAGGCGGGCGATTACCTGTTGTAGCAGCTGGGCTTTGTTCATGTTTGCTTCTTCAGTAGGTGCGCGGCCAGGGTGCGCAGTGGCCCCAGTTGGCGGCAGATCAGCGCCAGTTGGGTTTGCACCAGTCGTTGTTGGTCATCCAGGTCATCGCTGAGTGTTTCCAGCTCACGGGCCAGCTGCTCTTCGGCGTCACTGTGGATGGCTACCGGGCGCTCATCGCTGAGGCAGCTGGCAATCTCTTCCAGGCTGGCGGCCAACTGGCTGGCGCTGGCCAGCAGCGGGTTGTCGCTGCCACTCAGGCTGGTTTCACCGCGGTGTGCGCCAAGGCCCGAAAGGTAGCTCAACAGGGTGTGGGAGAGCACCAGAAAGCGGAAGCCAATATCCGCTTCCTTACGAAAATGCCCCGGCTCCATCAGCATATTGCCCAGGGTGGTCGAGAGTGTGGCATCGGCGTTGTGCGCGTTGCGCCGGGCCAGGCGATAGGCCAGGTCGTCGCGCTTGCCGCTGGTGTATTGGGCAATGATCTGTTGCAGGTAGCGGCTGTTGCAGCTCAGGGTATTGGCCAGCAGACGGTTGAGGCGGCGACCCTGCCAGTCCGGCAGGATCAGCAGCACGGCCAGGCCGGCGATCAGGCTGCCGAGCAGCGTGTCGACCAGGCGCGGAATAAACAGCCCGTAACCGTCGCCGACCTGGTTGAAGCAGAACAACACCAGCAGGGTGATGGCAGCCGTGGCCAGGGTGTAGCGCGTGCTGCGCAGGGCGAAGAACGCCACCCCGGCGACCACCGCGAACAGCGCCTGTATCAGCGGGCTGGGGAACAGGTCGAACAGCGCCCAGCCGATCAGCAGGCCAAGTACGGTGCCGCTGATGCGCTGCACCAGCTTGAGCCGGGTCGCGCCATAGTTCGGCTGGCAGACGAACAGCGTGGTCAGCAGGATCCAGTAGCCTTGCGCCGGGTGAATCCAGTGCAGTACGCCATAGCCGGCGGCCAGGGCGATGGACAGGCGCAGGGCGTGGCGAAACAGCAGCGAGGTGGGCGTCAGTTGCAGGCGCAGGCGTTCCCAGACGTCCTTGAGTGACTGCGGTTCGCGGTCGAGCAGGCTGCTGTCTTGTTCTTCGGCGAGGGCATCGGGGTTGCTGGCATTGCCCAGCAGCGCATCCAGGCTGCGCAGGTTGCCGGCCAGCGCACCGAGTGAGCGCAGCAGGTGACGCCAGGCTGGGTTGCTCTGCATGCGCAGGTGTTCGAGCGAGTCGTGCAGGTCGGTCAGTGCCTGGCGGCAGAGCTCGCGGTACTCGAACGGCTGGCGCAGCTCGATGGCCTGGGCCAGGCGCTGACAGGCTTCGCCATGCAGGCGCAGCAGGCGTTGGCAGCGGAACAGCACATCGCTGTGGAAGAACGCCTCGGCCAGCTCGTTGTAGGGGTAATGCGAGGAGCTGGCGCGCTCGTGAATATCCTGGGCGAGGAAATACAGCTTGAGATAGCGGCTGACCTTCGGCCCCGGCCGGCCATTGCCGACCCGGTGCAAGATGATCTCTTTGGCTGCGTTGAGTGCCGCCACCACTTTGCCGTTCTGCTTGGCCAGGGCCAGGCGACGTTCTTCCACATCCAGCTGGCGCAGCGGTTCGAACAGCGCGGCCTTGAGCTTGAGGTAGCGTCCCAGCTCGCGAAACAGCCGCGCCAGGCTGTGCTGCACCGGCTGGTTGGCAAACAGCGCATTCCACAGCACCGACAGCAGGCCATACCAGGCCGCACCGGCCACCAGCAGCAGAGGCTCCTGCCACAGGCCCGCCGCACCGCCGCGCTGCTCCACGCCGATCATGCTGTACACCGCGAGAATCAGCGTGGCCGCGCCGAGGGTGGCGTAGCGTTCGCCGAGTGCGCCGAGCATGGTCAGAGCAAAGCTCGACAGCGCCAGGGCGCAGACAAACAGCCAGGGATAGGGGAAGAGAAACTCCACCGCATAAGCGGCGACGCTAAAGCAGCCGAGGGTGACCAGCAGCGCTCCCAGGCGGCCCTGCCAACTGTCGTCGGTTTCCGCCAGGGCGCTGGCGATCACCCCGAGAAACAGCGGAATCAATGCATGCATCCAGCCCTGCGACCAGCACAACAGCAGCGCGCCGCTGAGGGCGATAAACACCCGCAGGCTGTAGCTGAATTTATCCTGAGCCCAGAGGCGGCGTAGCGAATAAGGTAATGAGCGCGATGGCATGGCCCGGCCTTGAGCAAGCGTAAACAGGTAGCAGCCTAACGGAGTCTGTGCCGAGTTGGCAGCCATCGCAGGCGTTTCATGCTTATTTATCGGTTGCCGGGCTTGCGCGCGTGGTACGAATCCGCATGGCAGCTACGCTGAAATCATTCGCTGTTTGCGTGAGGCATCCGCCGTGCTGTTCACCTCGTTGCGTGCGTTGCTCCCGTTGCTGTTCGCCAGTCTGCTGTGCGCACCGTTGACGGCCGAGCCGTTACGGCTGTTTACCGAAGAGTACCCGCCGATCAATTTCAGTCAGAACGGCGAGCCGGCTGGTCTGGCCACCGAGGTGGTGAAAGAAATCATGCGCCGCACCGGGCAGAATGCGCCGATCAGCGTGGTGCCCTGGGCGCGTGGTTATCAGGAGGCCCTGACCCGCGCCAACACCGGACTGTTTGTGGCCATGCGCACCCGTGAGCGTGAGCACCTGTTCAAGTGGGTCGGGCCGGTTACCCGCAACGTCACCAGTTTCTACGCCCTGCGCCGCTCCTTTCTCTCGATCAGCCGCGCTGAGGAAGCCCGTGAGTACGGTGAGATAGCCGTGCCGCGCGATTGGTACAGCCACCAGCGCCTGTTGGCCGACGGCTTCAGCAACCTGACCCCGGTTACCGGGCCGGCGCAGGTGGTCAGCATGCTCAAGCGGGGGCGGGTCAAGCTGATGGTGCTGGACAACCTGAGCATCAATGCGCTGCTGGCCCAGGGCGATATCCAGGCCGACGAGGTGCAGCTGCTGTTCAACTACATGCACAGCGACAGCTATATCGCCTTTTCTCAACAAACCGATGATGCGCTGATCAGCCGTTGGCAGCGCGAGTTGAACGCGATGAAGCAGGACGGCAGCTTTGCCGCTATTCATCACAAGTGGTTACCGGGCGAGCCGCTGCCACCGCTTGAGCCGGCCCCGGCCCCTTGAATCAGACAAACTGCGCGGCGGCGTAGCCTGAGGCCCAGGCCCACTGGAAGTTGAAGCCGCCCAAGTGACCGGTGACATCCAGCACTTCGCCGACAAAATACAGCCCAGGCGATTTCAGCGACTCCATGGTTTTCGACGACACCTCTCGGGTGTCCACGCCGCCCAATGTCACCTCGGCGGTGCGATAACCCTCGGTGCCGGCCGGCACCAGTTGCCAGTCACCGAGCTGCTCGGCAATCGCCTTGAGTTCGGCGTGGGTGTACTGCTTCAGCGGTTTGGAGGCGAACCAGTTGTCCGCCAGCAGGCCGGCCATTTTCTTGGTAAATAGCTCGGCCAGCAGGGTTTTCAACTCGCTGTTGGGGCGTTCGCGCTGTTGCTGTTCCAGCCACTCGGGCAGGTCGATATGCGGCAACAGGTTGATGCTGATGGCTTGGCCCGGTTGCCAGAACGAGGAAATCTGCAGGATTGCCGGGCCACTCAGGCCGCGGTGGGTGAACAGGATATTTTCCTTGAAGCTCTGCCCGTTGCAGCTCACCACACAGTCTTCCACCGAGGTGCCGGACAGTTCGCTGCACAGCGCCTTGAGTTGTGGGTCGGTGAGGGTAAACGGCACCAGACCGGCGCGGGTTGGCAGCAGGTTATGGCCGAACTGCTTGGCCACCTGATAGCCGAAACCGGTGGCACCGAGGGTCGGAATCGACAGGCCGCCGGTGGCGATTACCAGCGACTCGCAGCGCACCACGCCGGCGCTGGTGTGCAGCTGATAGCCGTTGTCCAGTTTGCTGATCTCGCCCACCGAGGTGTCCAGGCGCAGCGTTACGCCGGCTTCGTCACACTCGCTGAGCAGCAGGCCGAGGATGTCGCTGGCCTTGTTGTCACAGAACAGCTGACCGAGCTTCTTCTCGTGGTAGGGCACGCCATGCTTGGCCACCAAGCCGATAAAGTCCCACTGGGTATAGCGCGCCAGGGCGGATTTGCAGAAGTGCGGGTTTTCCGAGAGAAAGTTGCTCGGCTCGCAGTACATGTTGGTGAAATTGCAGCGCCCGCCACCGGACATCAGGATCTTCTTGCCGGCCTTGTTGGCGTGATCGAGCAACAGCACCTGACGCCCGCGCGCCGCCGCTGTCAGCGCGCACATTAGCCCGGCGGCACCGGCTCCGATAATCACGACCTGGGGTGTCAGCACTGCAATTTCCTCAACCTACGACCCGCGCCACTGCGGGCGCAAAACAGCGCGCATCTTAACTGATGGCTTATGAGGTGTGCCTGGACCGGTGATCGACTAGGCTTAGCACTCTGTGATTTCTGGACCGCGATTGATGAATGGAACGCGTGTTTGCCTGCTGTTGTGGGTGCTCCTGCTGCCCTTGCATGGCAATGCTGCGCAAGCCCTGCGGCTGGTGGCTGACCCCTGGCCACCGTTCAATGATCAGACGCTACTGAATAACGGCGTGGCTTCTGACCTGGTGGCCACGGCGCTGACTCGTGCCGGCTACACCACCAGCTATGCCCAGGTGCCCTGGGAGCGTGCGGTGCGCGGGTTGCAGCAGGACACCTACGATGTGCTGATCAACGCCTGGTACACCGATGAGCGGGCCGTCTTCGGTCATTACTCGCAGCCTTACCTGATCAACCGCATCCGTTTTCTGCAACGCAAGGGCAGCCAGATCAAATTCACCCAGTTGCCCGACCTGTACCCCTACAGCATTGCCGTGGTGCGCGGTTATGCCTACTCCAGCGAGTTTGATCAGGACAGCCGGCTGACCAAGGTCGGCGTGGTCGGCTTTGAGGTCGGTGCGCGCATGTTGCAGGCGCGGCGGGTGCAGTTGACCCTGGAGGACGAGCTGGTGGCGCGCTATCACCTGAGCCGTAGCCTGGCCGGGATTCGTGATCAGCTGGAGTTTCTGCCGCAGCCGTTAAGTGAGAACGGCCTGCATATTCTGATCAGCCGTAAACACCCGCAGCACCGGCAGATTGCCGATGCCTTCAACAAGGCGATTGAGGACATGCGCGCCGATGGCAGTTATGCGCAGATCTTTCTGCGTCATGGGCTTTAGAGTCTTCACTGCTGCATTGTTAGCCAGCGCTGGTCACTGCCAGCAGTTGCGCCCACGGCCCTGGCTCTTGGCCTGATACAGGCGCAGGTCGGCCTGGTGCAGCAGGCTTTCCAGGTCGTCCGGGGCACCGTGGTAGATGCCGGCGCTGAACGACAGCGGCGGTGCACCAACGGCGTATTTCAGGCTGGCGCAGTAGCTGCGCAACTGGTCGAGGGCGTCGCTGAGGGTGGCGGCGTCCTGCTGGCTGACCATGGCGAACTCTTCACCGCCCAGACGGCCGAGCAGAGCATCGGGGAACACCGCAGAAAATGCCCGGGCAAAGGCGATCAGTGCGGCGTCACCGCTGGCGTGGCCGTGTTCGTCGTTGATCCGTTTGAAGAAATCCAGATCGAGCATCGCCACGCTGAGGTCGCGACCGCCCGAGCGGGCCTGCTGGAACAGTTGCTGGCCGTGCTCATAAAAGGCGCGGCGGTTGTTCAAGCCGGTCAGGGCATCAAACTGTGCGGCCTGCTTGAGGGCGCGCAGCAGGTCGCGGCGTTCCAGGGTCGACATCACCCGGCAGTTGAGTTCTTCCGGGCAGAAGGGCTTGCGCAGAAAATCGTCGGCACCGTGCTTGATAAACTTTGCGCTAAGCGAACCCTTGGTGTCGGCAGACAGGCCGAGAATGATCAGTTCGTGGCGTTTCATCTTCTGCCGCAGCAGCTTGACCAGATCAAAACCGCTGAGTCCCGGCATGCTGTGGTCGACCACCAGCAGGTCGATATCCGGCTGCTCCTTGAGCAGGCGCAGGGCTTCGTCACCGTCGCAGGCTTCGAGAATCTGGTAGCGGTGCGGGGTTAGAACATGGCGGATGTAGTGACGGGTGGCCTCGGAGTCCTCGGCGATGAGGATCTTTACCGCACTGTTGCTTTCCAGGCGGTGCAACAGGCGGAAGGCGTACTCGTAGGAGTGCTGGCTTTCCTTGAGTACGTAATCGACCACGCCCTTGAGCAGCATCTGGTCGCGGCGCTGCTCGTTGTAGGTGCCGCTGAGGACGATGCAGGGCAGGTGGTAACTCATCACCACATCGACAATCTCACCGTCCGGGGCGTCCGGCAGGTTGAGGTCGACGATAGCCGCGAAGAACAGCTCGGCCGAGGTTTCCAGTATCACCTGGGCTTCACCCATGGAGGCGCAGAAGATGGGCTGGAAGCCCGTCTCCTTGCGAAACAGATGTTCGAGAATCTTCAGCACCAGTGGGCTGTCTTCGATCACCAGGATATTGCGCAAGGGGATACTCCTCTGTCGCTGACCGCATCACTGCGGCCGTCTGCTTAGCTCATGCGGCAACTATAGGGTACGCACGCGCAGCGAACGACCTTTGATCTTGCCTTCACTGAGGCACTTGAGTGCCTGCATGGCGACGACGCGCTCAACGGCTACATAAGCCTGGAAGTCGAAAATGGCGATCTTGCCGACCTGCGCGCCAGGGATGCCGGCTGCGCCCGTCAGGGCGCCAAGAATATCGCCGGGACGCAGTTTGTCCTTGCGCCCGGCGCCGATGCACAGGGTGATCATCGATGGCTGCAACGGCGCGCCGCCCTGGTGTTTCAGGCTGCTCAGCGGATGCCAGTTGAGTGGCGACTTTTGCAGGGTCTCGATGGCCTGGGCGCGATGGCCTTCGGCTGGTGCGACCAGACTCACGGCCAGGCCCTTTTCACCGGCACGTCCGGTGCGGCCGACGCGGTGAATATGGATTTCCGAATCACGCGCCAGTTCGACGTTGATCACCATGTCCAACGCGTCGATATCCAGGCCGCGTGCGGCCACATCGGTGGCCACCAGCACGGACAGGCTGCGGTTGGCGAACATTGCCAGCACCTGATCACGGTCGCGTTGCTCCAGGTCACCATGCAGCGCAGCGGCCGAGATGCCTTTGGCGGTCAGATGGTCGACCACGTCCTGGCACTGCTGCTTGGTAAAGCAGAAGGCCACGCAGGACTGTGGGCGGAAGCTGTTGAGCAGCTTGACCACGGCGTCCAGGCGCTCTTCCGGGGCGATTTCGTAGAAGCGCTGTTCGATCTGCGTGTCGTCGTGCAGGGCCTCGGCCTTGACCTGCTGCGGGTCGCGCATAAAGGCCGCGGCCAGTTGCTTGATCCCGGCCGGGTAGGTGGCGGAGAACAGCAGGGTCTGCCGGCGGCTCGGGGTCTGCCCGATGATGTCGGCGATGCTGTCGTAAAAGCCCATGTCGAGCATGCGATCGGCTTCATCGAGCACCAGGGTGTTCAGACCGTCGAGCTTCAGTGTGCCCTTGCTCAGGTGCTGCTGGATGCGCCCCGGGGTGCCGACGATGATCTGCGCGCCGTGTTCCAGCGAGCCGATCTGCGGGCCGAACGGCACACCGCCGCACAGGGTGAGAATCTTGATGTTGTCTGCCGAGCGCGCCAGGCGACGCAGCTCCTTGGCCACCTGATCGGCCAACTCGCGGGTCGGGCAAAGCACCAGCGCCTGGCAGCCAAAATAGCGTGGGTTGAGCGGGTTGAGCAGGCCGATGCCAAAAGCGGCGGTCTTGCCGCTGCCGGTCTTGGCCTGGGCGATCAGGTCCATGCCCTTGAGCATGACCGGCAGGCTCTGCGCCTGGATCGGCGTCATCTCGGCGTAACCGAGGGACTCGAGGTTGGCCAGCATGGCGGCGGAAAGCGGCAGAGAAGAGAAAGCGGTTTGAGTCACGGTGCAGGCCTGCTAAACGAAATGGCGTGCAGTGTAACAGGCTGCGCCCTACGCCCTGACGTTAACAGGCAGCCGGTCGTGGGCCGGTGCGGCTTAGAACCTTATTTATGATCTCGCGAGCTAGAGCCATGCAAGGCAAGAACAGGCGAGGAAGCGGAGTTTACTGGTGTAAATGAGCATAACTCGCTTAGCTCGCCCTTCGGGTCGCGCTAAAGCGCGTTAGCCGCAAGCGGCTTGCCGAGCCTGTTTTTAACGCAGTAGGGCCGACGCGCAGCAGATCGTAAAAAGGTTCTAGAACAGATCGATGGGGTCTACGTCCAGCGACCAACGCACCGCGCGGCCACTGGGCATCTGCTCCAAGGCCAGCATCCAGCTGTTGAGCAGGCGGTGCAGCGGGGCACGGGCATTGGCCTGGATTAGTAACTGGGCGCGGTAGCGACCGGCGCGGCGCTCCATCGGTGCGGGAATCGGCCCGAGCAGTTCGATGCCGCTGAGTGCCAACTCGCCGAGCAACAGTTCGGCTTCCGTGCAGGCATTGTCGAGAAAACCTTCGGCCTGGCCGGGTTTGTGCGCTTCGGCGCGCAGCAGGGCGAGGTGGCAGAACGGCGGCAGGCCAGCGCTGCGGCGCTCACTGAGGGCCTGTTCGGCGAAGGCGAAGTAGCCCTGCTCGGTCAGCTGCACCAATAAAGGGTGGTCGGCCAAGTGGCTCTGGATAATCACCTTGCCTGGCTCTTCGGCGCGTCCGGCGCGGCCGGCGACCTGTACGATCAGCTGGGCCATGCGCTCGCTGGCGCGAAAATCCGCCGAGAACAACCCGCCATCGGCATCGAGAATCGCCACCAGGGTTACGCGCGGGAAGTGGTGACCCTTGGCGAGCATCTGCGTGCCGACCAGGATGCACGGTTCGCCGCGCTGCACGGTATTGAACAGGCTGGTCATGGCCTCCTTGCGCGAGGTGCTGTCGCGGTCGACGCGCAACACCGGCACACCGGGGAAGAGAATCTCCAGGCGTTCTTCGGCGCGTTCGGTGCCTGCGCCAACCGGGCGCAGGTCGACGGTGTTGCATTTCGGGCAGTTGCTCGGCTGGCGCTCGACGTGGCCGCAGTGGTGGCAACGCAGCTCGCGTGAGCGCTGGTGCACGGTCATCCGCGCGTCGCAGCGTGGGCACTCGGACAACCAGCCGCAGTCGTGGCAGAGCAGGGTCGGGGCGAAACCGCGGCGGTTGAGGAACACCAGCACCTGCTGGCCGGCTTGCAGGGTTTGGCCGATGGCCTGCTGCATGGGCCCGGAGATGCCAGAATCCAGCGGTCGGCTTTTTACATCCAGGCGCAGAAAGCGCGGCTGCTTGGCACCGCCAGCGCGTTCACGCAGATGCAGCAGGGCGTAGCGGCCGTTGTGGGCGTTGTGCAGGCTTTCCAGCGAGGGTGTGGCCGAGCCCAGCACGATTGGGATGTTCTCCTGATGGGCGCGCACCACCGCCAGGTCGCGGGCGTGGTAACGCAGACCTTCCTGCTGTTTATAGGAGGCGTCGTGTTCCTCGTCGATGATGATCAGCCCGGGGTTCTGCATCGGGGTGAACAGCGCCGAGCGGGTGCCGATGATGATATCGGCCTCACCGTCGCGCGCGGCCAGCCAGGCGTCCAGGCGTTCGCGGTCATTGACTGCAGAATGCAGCAGGGCGATGCGCGCGTTGAAGCGCTGCTCGAAACGCGCCAGGGTCTGCGGGCCTAGGTTGATCTCCGGGATCAGCACCAGAGCCTGCTTGCCGGCCTCCAGGGTTTCGCGGATCAGTTGCAGGTAGACCTCGGTCTTGCCGCTGCCGGTCACCCCGGCGAGGAGAAAGGCGTTGAAACTGCCGAACCCTGAACGGATCGCCGCGCTGGCCGCGCGCTGTTCGGCATTCAGCGGCAGTTCCGGCTGGGCCAGCCAGTTGGCGTGGCGCTCGCTTGGCGCATGGCGGCGCACGTCAATCTGTACCAGGCCCTTTTCCAGCAGCAGGTCGAGGCTGTCCTTGTTCAGCTGTAATTTGCTCAGCAGTGCATGGGCAACGCCATGGGGGTGCTGGGCCAGGGTTTTCAGCGCATCGCGCTGGCGCGGTGCGCGGCTCAGGCGTGGGTCGTCCAGTTGTGCACCGGGAGTGACCGACCAGAAGCGCTGTTGGCGCACTTCCGCCGGCTCGCCCTGGCGCAGCAGCACCGGCAGCGCCCAGCTCAGCGTGTCGCCGAGGCTGTGCTGGTAATACTGCGCGGTCCACAGGCACAGCTTGAACAGTGCGGGCGGCAGCGGCGATTGGGCATCGAGCAATTGCAGGGCGGGTTTGAGCTTGTCGGCCGGCACGTCGCTGTGCTCTGTGACTTCGATCAATATGCCGATCATCTCGCGTCGGCCAAACGGCACCCGCAGCCGCGCCCCTGGCTGCAAGGCGCTGCGCGGCACACCGAGCGGGGCACGGTAATCGAACAGGCGGCGCAGCGGCGAGGGCAGGGCGAGGCGCAGAATCACGTCGGGCACGCAGAGGCTCCAGTGGCAAGGGCGCGATCTTAGCACGCAGGCAAGCGACAGCCGGCCTTGCGTCGCTGCGGTGCTCTGGTATTATCGCCGGCCTATTTCCGTGCGGTACCTGACAATAGTGTCTGGTGGCGGCACGACAGCCCTGAGGAATCATCATGAAAGCCGATATCCACCCGAACTATGTAGCCGTCACCGCCACCTGCAGCTGTGGCAACGTGATCGAAACTCGCTCCACCCTGGCCAAGCCACTGAGCCTGGACGTGTGCAACGAGTGCCACCCGTTCTACACCGGCAAGCAGAAAATGCTGGATACCGGCGGCCGTGTTGATCGCTTCAAGCAGCGTTTCGGCATGTTCGGCGCCAAGCAGTAAGCTTGCGCGCAGCGACGCAGACCCACATGGTTTGCACCTCGCTACTGAAAAAGGCGTCCCTTGTGGGCGCCTTTTTCGTTTTCGGCGTTTATGCCGGCGGCGCGCTGGCGTTCTGCCCGGCGCCGGGCAAGCTGCCCAGCGTCAAGGTGCAGCGCGTGGTTGACGGTGACACCCTGCGTCTGGCCGACGGACGCAATGTACGTCTGATTGGCATCAACAGTCCCGAACTGGGCCGCCAGGGCCGTTCCGCCGAACCATTTGCCGAAGCCGCACGCAAGCGCTTGCAGGCGCTGGTGGCGGCCAGTGAGGGGCAGGTGGCCTTGCAGCTTGGCCGGCAAGCCAAGGACCATTACGGGCGCACCCTGGCGCACGCCTATGACAGCCAGGGGCGCAATCTGGAAGCGCAGCTGCTCGCCGAAGGTCTGGGCTATCGGGTGGCGGTGGCGCCCAATCTGGCGTTGGTGGCGTGTCAGCAAGCCGCCGAGCGTCGTGCAAGAGAGACGCGTACCGGGCTTTGGCAGCGTTCACCAGTGCAGGCGGCTAAACAGATAGCCCGTGGCGGATTTGCCTTGGTGCAGGGTCGGGTCCAGCGTGTCGAGCGCAATGGCGGTGGCGTATGGCTGGAAATGGAGGATGCGCTGGTGCTGCATATCGCCCCGCGTGCAGTGGACAATTTTGACCTGCGCGCTGTCCAAGGCTTGGCCGGGCAGCAGATCGAGGCGCGCGGTTGGGTGGTCGATCGCGCGAAACGCGGCGGCCTGCGTGCCGGGCAGGCGCGCTGGATGTTGCCGTTGACCGACAAGAGCATGCTGGAGGTGCTGCCATGAACGTGCGTGCATTGCTGCTACTCGTTCTGCTGGGCCAACTTGCCGGCTGTGCGGTTAATCCTGCGACCGGGCGCAATAATTTCGTGATGATGAGCGAGCAGCAGGAGCTTGACCTCGGGCGCCGCTACAACCAGCAGATCCTCAAGGAAAATCCGCGTTACGCCGACGAGAAGCTGCAAGCCTATGTGCAGCAGGTGGGCGAGCGGGTGGCGAAGAACAGCCACCGCAATCAACTGGCTTATCAGTTCACGGTGGTGGACAGCCCGGATATCAACGCCTTTGCCTTGCCAGGTGGCTACATCTATATCCATCGCGGATTGTTGGCCTACCTCAGCTCGGAGGCCGAACTGGCTGCTGTGCTCGGTCATGAAGTGGGTCACGTTAGCGCGCGGCACAGCGTGCAGCAGCAGAGCCAGTCCACTGCCTGGGGGTTGCTGGGCCAGGCGGTGGCAATTGGTACTGGCGTGGGTGCCGCTGCCGATGTGACCAGTGTGCTCGGTGGCGCCGTTGTTCGCGGCTATGGCCGCGACATGGAGCTGGAGGCCGACGGCCTCGGTGCGCAGTATCTGGCGCGTAGCGGCTATGATCCGCAGGCCATGGTCGCCGTGGTCAAGGTGTTGAAGAATCAGGAAGACTTCGCCCGTGACCAGGCTGCCGAGCGCGGCGAAGCGCAGCCGGCGGGCGGTTATCACGGTTTGTTCGACACTCACCCGGACAATGATCGACGTCTGCAACAGGTGCTGGGCCCTGCACGCGCCCTGGCCACCGGTCAGCAGGAGGTCAATCGCGAGGGCTTTCTCAAGCGCCTCGACGGCCTGCCTTTTGGCGATTCGGCTGAAACCGGGGTGCGCCGTGGTCAGCGCTTTTATCATGCGGATCTGAACTTCACCCTGGCTTTTCCCCAGGGTTGGAACCTACTCAATCGCCCGGATGCGCTGATCGGTCACACTGCCGATCAGCAGGCATTTATCGCCATGACGCTGGACGACAATCCGCAAAAGCTGGCGCCGGCTGAGCTGCTGCGCCAGCGCGTCGGCGGCCAGCGCCTGGTGGCGGGTGTCGAGTTACAGCAGGCTGGCCTCACGGGTTACAGTGCGGTGCTGCCGGGTAATGCCGCCAAGCGGATAGCGGTGATCCAGCATGGCACGCGGGCGTACCTGTTCGTTGCGGCGGTGCGCGGGCAGGCCTCGCTGGAGAGCCAGGATGCGCAGTTTCTCAGCGTGATCAAGAGCTTTCGCCCGATGACCGCTGCCGAATACATGCAGGCGCAGCCGCAGCGGCTGCAACTGGTCAAGGTAAAGCCGGGTCAGACCCTGGAAAGTCTGGCCAAGGACAGCCCTCTGGCGGGGGATGCAGTGAAGGCTCTGCGCTTGCTCAACAACCTCTACCCCAGCGGCCAGCCTCGCCCCGGTGATTGGCTCAAAGTCGTACGCTAGGGCCTGCGTGCGTATCCGGACTCGTCAGTCTTGTGCAGCTGTATACAACTTGCGTATCCTCGCCGCCTGCCTGTTCAACACCCCCAAGCGGAAAAGCCACCATGTCTGATTTGAAAACAGCCGCTCTTGAATATCACGCCAATCCCCGTCCGGGTAAGCTGAGTGTCGAGCTAACCAAGCCCACCGCAACCGCGCGCGACCTGTCCCTGGCTTACAGCCCCGGCGTCGCCGAGCCTGTGCGCGAAATTGCGCGCGACCCGGAGCTGGCATACCGCTACACCGGCAAAGGCAATCTGGTGGCAGTTATTTCCGACGGTACCGCGATTCTCGGCCTGGGTGACCTCGGCCCTCTGGCGTCCAAGCCGGTGATGGAAGGCAAGGGTGTGCTGTTCAAGCGCTTTGCCGGCATCGATGTATTCGACATCGAAGTCGAGTCTGAAAGCCCTCAGGCATTTATCGACACCGTTCGCCGTATCTCGATCACCTTTGGCGGGATTAACCTGGAAGACATCAAGGCACCCGAGTGCTTTGAAATCGAGCGCACACTGATCGAACAGTGCGACATTCCGGTGTTCCACGATGACCAGCACGGCACCGCCATCGTGACCGCAGCGGGCATGCTCAACGCCCTGGAAATCGCCGGCAAGACCCTGCCGGACGCCAAGATTGTCTGCCTGGGTGCTGGTGCTGCGGCCATCTCTTGCATGAAATTGCTGGTGAGCATGGGTGCGAAGGTCGAGAACATTTACATGATCGACCGCAAGGGCGTGATCCACGCTGGTCGTGACGATCTGAACCAGTACAAGGCGGTGTTTGCCAGCGAAACTAGCAAGCGCACCCTGTCTGATGCACTGGATGGTGCAGATGTATTTGTCGGCCTGTCCGGTGCCAACCTGCTGGCTCCTGAAGACCTCAAGCGTATGGCGGCCAACCCGATCGTGTTTGCCTGCTCCAACCCGGACCCGGAAATCAAGCCGGAGCTGGCGCGTGAAGTGCGCAGCGATGTGATCATGGCCACCGGTCGTTCCGATTACCCGAATCAGGTCAACAACGTGCTTGGCTTCCCGTTCATCTTCCGTGGTGCGCTGGACGTCCGTGCGACCCGCATCAACGAAGAGATGAAGATTGCAGCCGCTCTGGCCCTGCGTGATCTGGCCAAGCTGCCCGTGCCGCAGGAAGTCTGCGACGCGTACGGTGGCATCGCTCTGTCGTTCGGCCCTGAGTACATCATTCCGAAGCCGATGGATCCGCGTCTGATCACCGTGGTTTGTGATGCGGTGGCCAAGGCCGCTATCGAGAGCGGTGTGGCGACCTTGCCGTATCCGAAGCACTACCCGCTGCAGTCGGTTAACGACGTGTTCAGCGGCTAAGCCTGCGAACAATAAAAAACCCGCTGCGGCGGGTTTTTTATTGTGTGCTTATCCGTCTGAGCATTCGAGACGAGCGGGGCACGCGTCTATGGCGGTGGTGACTTAGAACAGGTCGAGTGGCGCAGCCTCGTCTGCTGGCAGTGGGCTGCCAGGGATGCTCATGCCTGGGTCGAACTCTCCCATAGGCGGTGGCGAATCTTCGCTCTTGAAGAGCTCGAAGTAGGCGTCCGGTGTATCCGGTGTCGCAGCGCGCCCGCTGTGTGGGTCTACGCGCAGGGTCAGCAGGCCTTCGGGCTCGGGCAGCAGATGGCTGGGTTTGTCCTTCAGCGCCGCGCCCATGTAGCTCATCCAGATGGGCAGTGCCACGGTGCCACCGTATTCGTTGCGACCAAGGCTTTCCGGCTGATCGAAACCAGCCCATACGGTGGTGATGTAGTCGGCGTTGTAACCGGAGAACCAGCTGTCTTTGGATTCGTTGGTGGTGCCGGTTTTCCCTGCCAGGTCATCCCGGCCCATGGCCATGGCGCGGCGGCCGGTGCCGCGCTTGATCACGTCCTGCAGCATGCTGGTCATGATGTAGGCGGTACGACCATCAATGATCTGTTCGGCCAGGATCGGCTCGGCTGGCAGTGGTTGATCGCCAACGATTAATGTGGCGCTGCTCTGTTGGGCACGCAGTTCAATGCCGGCGGGGGTTTGTGCCGGGTTGGCGTTGAACAGCTGCTTGCCGTTACGGTCTTCAATGCGCTCGATCAGATAGGGCTCGACCTTGTAGCCGCCATTGGCAAAGGTGCTCCAACCTTCGGCGATCTCCATCGGCGTCAGGCTTGCGGTGCCTAGAGCCAGGGAGAGGTTGGGTGGCAGATCCTTGCGTTCAAAACCGAAGCGCTCGATGTAGCTCAGCGTACTGTTGATGCCGAGATCTTGCAGCAGCCGGATCGAAACCAGGTTGCGCGAGCGGTATAGCGCTTCGCGCAGGCGAATCGGGCCGAGGAAGGTGTTGTTGTCATTCTTCGGTCGCCAGACCTGCGACAGCGCATCGTCGGCGAACACGATCGGTGCATCATTCACCAGTGTCGCGGCGGTGTAGCCTTTGTCCAGAGCAGCGCTATAGACGAAGGGCTTGAAACTCGAGCCTGGCTGGCGTTTGGCCTGAGCCGCACGGTTGTAGTTGCTCTGCTCAAAGGAGAAACCGCCGACCAGGGCGCGAATGGCGCCATTGTTCGGATCAAGCGACACCAGGGCGCTCTGTGCGGCGGGCAACTGAACAAAACGCAGGCTGCCGTCATCCTGGCGCTGCACGCGGATTAGGTCGCCAATCTGGCTGACGTCCGCAGGCTGCTGTGGGCGTGGGCCAAGGCTGTTGGTGTTGAGGAAGGGGCGTGCCCATTTCATGCTGTCCCAGGCCACTGCCTGTTCTTCGCCATTGCGCAACAGTACCAGGATGCCGCTCTTTTCCACGCTGGTGACGATGGCCGGCTCCAGGCCGCCCAGGGATACCTGTTTGCTCAGTTCGCTGAGCCAATTTTCCTTGGTCATGCCCGGCAGGCGGCTTTCCGGGCCGCGGTAGCCATGGCGCTGATCGTAGGCAATCAAGCCTTCGCGCACCGCGCTGTTGGCGGCGATTTGCAGATCACTGGGCACCGTAGTGGTGACGTTGAAGCCTTCGGTATAGGCCTCGCTGCCAAACCGACCGACCATCTCTGCGCGGGCCATCTCGGCAATATAAGGCGCAACCAGTTCCGGGGCCGGAACGTGATAACTGACGTTGATCGGTTCTGCCAGGGCTTCGTCGTAGCGCTGTTTGTCGATTCGGCCAAGGTTGTACATACGCCCGAGAATCCAGTCGCGGCGCTCAAGTGCGCGGGTTGGATTGACCAGCGGGTTGAAGCGCGACGGCGCCTTGGGTAGGCCAGCAATCATGGCCATCTGAGCCAGGCTGGTGTCACGAATCGACTTGCCGTAATAAACTTGGGCGGCTGCTTCGATACCGTAAGCACGGTTTCCCAGGTAAATCTTGTTCACATAAAGTTCAAGAATTTCGTTCTTACTGAGTTCCCGTTCAATTTGCAGTGCAAGAAGTATCTCGTTGATCTTGCGAGAGAAACTTCGCTCGCTGGTAAGGAAGAAGTTCTTCGCTACCTGCATGGTGATGGTGCTGCCGCCCGATTGGATCTGCCCGCTTTTCACGATTTGCGTTGCAGCGCGCATCAGGCTGGTAAGGTCAACGCCATAATGGTTGGCAAAGTTGTCGTCTTCGGCAGCGAGCAGCGCACTGATGAAATCCTGAGGAATGTCTGCAAAAGCGATAGGCGAGCGGCGCATTTCGCCAAATTCGGCGATCAGCTTGGCATCACTGCTGTAGACCCTCAGTGGGATCTGCAGCTGGATGCTGCGCAAAGATTCGACGGATGGAAGGCTAGGGCTAAGATAGAGGAAGGCCCCGCTGAAACTGAGTACCAAGCCACAAAAAACGGCGAGGCAGGACCAGCAGAAAAAACGCAAAAGACGCATCAAGATTTTTGGATTTCCAGATAAAAGAACGAGTTAAGCCGAACACAAGGTTAAAAGAGAAAAACTGATCACATTATAAGCGGTTTTTTTGCTGGGTAGCCATTTGCGCTTCTGTCAAGACTGTTATTTAATGTGAAAAAACATAAATAGTCCGTAAGTCGCGGATGCCAATAGGAAATCGGTCGTGCTAGGGCTCTTCAATAAGAAAGCGAATACGCTACTCGGGATCGATATCAGTTCGACCTCCGTCAAGCTCCTCGAATTGAGCCGCTCCGGAAGCCGCTACAAGGTAGAGGCTTACGCAGTCGAGCCGCTCCCCCCTAATGCTGTGGTCGAAAAGAACATCGCTGAACTGGAAGGGGTGGGGCAGGCCCTTTCGCGCGTTCTGGCAAAGGCCAAAAGCGGTGTGAAAACCGCCGCAGTGGCGGTTGCCGGTTCAGCTGTGATCACCAAGACCATCGAGATGGAAGCAGGGCTTTCAGACGATGAGCTGGAAAATCAGCTGAAGATCGAAGCCGATCAGTACATCCCTTATCCGCTGGAAGAAGTTGCAATCGACTTTGAGGTGCAAGGTGCATCGCCGCGCAATGCTGATCGTGTCGAAGTGTTGCTTGCGGCGTGCCGCAAGGAAAACGTCGAAGTGCGCGAAGCGGCGTTGGCGTTGGCTGGTTTGACCGCCAAGGTTGTCGACGTTGAAGCCTATGCCCTTGAGCGTGCATACGGTCTGTTGATCGAGCAGCTTGGTGGTGGTCGCGATGAGCTAACCGTCGCCGTTGTCGATATCGGTGCCACAATGACCACGCTAAGTGTGTTGCACAATGGCCGCACCATCTATACCCGCGAGCAGCTGTTTGGTGGCAAGCAACTTACCGAAGAGATTCAGCGGCGCTATGGTCTTTCTGTAGAAGAAGCCGGCCTGGCCAAGAAGCAGGGCGGTCTGCCTGACGACTACGAAAGTGAAGTACTGCAGCCATTTAAAGAGGCGGTCGTGCAACAGGTTGCCCGTTCGCTGCAATTCTTCTTCGCCGCTGGCCAGTTCAATGATGTGGATTACATCCTGCTGGCGGGTGGTACCGCGTCAATTCCAGATCTTGATCGCCTGATTCAGCAGAAGATCGGTACCCAGACATTGGTGGCCAACCCCTTCGCTGAAATGGCGCTGAGCGGCAAAGTTAACGCAGGAGCGCTCGCCAGTGATGCGCCAGCCTTGATGATTGCCTGCGGTCTGGCGATGAGGAGTTTTGACTAATGGCGCGGATTAACCTACTCCCTTGGCGCGAGCAGTTGCGCGAAGAGCGCAAACAACGGTTTCTGGTAACGCTTGCTGGGGTCTTCATTGTTTCCGCAGGTGCTGTTTTCTTGGGGGATCAATATCTTGGTGGGGCAATAGAGCAGCAAAATTCTAGAAATGAGTTTATTAGCAGAGAAATTGCTCTTCTAGATGCTCGCATAAAAGAAATCAGTGAGCTCAAAACGCGTAGGGAGCAGTTGCTGGAGCGTATGAAGATTATTCAGGACCTTCAGGGGAATCGCCCAATTATCGGTCGAGTATTTGATCAGTTGGTGAGGACTCTTCCTGATGGTGTTCATTTCACTGCCGTTAAAATGACTGGGAAAAATATTGCGATTGTCGGGGCAGCTGAGTCCAATAACCGTGTTTCTAATCTGATGCGCAATCTTGATTCTTCTGATTGGCTGACTGCTCCGAATCTAACTGAGGTCAAGTCTGTGACCGCCGGTGCGGTGGATCAGGCGAATGTGTTTACACTCAGTGTTCAGCAAACTCAGCCTGGCGCTGATGTGCAGGAGGCTAAGCAATGAGTTTAAATGATTCGCTGGAAAGCCTGCGGAAAATTGATATCAATGATTTGGATTTCAACAATGTTGGCTCATGGCCGGTAGCTGTTAAGTTTATTGCTGGTGTAATAGTTTTCGTGGCTGTTTTGGCTCTTGGATATAATTTTCACCTGAAAGATTTGCAGTTACAGCTAGAAGCGCAGCAGGCTCAGGAATTGTCGCTTAAAGAGCAGTTTTCAAGTAAGGCATTCCAGGCTGCTAACCTAGAGGCCTACAAGGAACAGATGCAGGAAATGGAGGTTTCCTTTGGTGCGCTGCTCAAACAGTTACCCAGTGATACTGAGGTTCCTGGGCTTCTTGAGGATATTACAAGGACTGGTCTAGGTAGTGGGCTTGAGTTTGAGGAAATAAAGCTTTTGCCTGAAGCTGTTCAGCAGTTTTACATTGAGTTGCCTATCCAGATAAAAGTTGTCGGCTCCTATCATGATCTTGCGACTTTTGTCAGTGGCGTGGCAAGTTTGCCAAGGATCGTAACTCTCCATGACTTTGAGCTTGTTCCCGTTGAGGTTGGTGGCGTGAGTACGCTAAGAATGAGTATCTTGGCTAAGACGTATCGTTATAATGATAAGGGGATTGTTAAATGAGAGGGCATCTCCTTTTTCTTACTATGTTTTGTCTTTTACTTGGTGGTTGTGGTTCGGGTAGTGACTTTTCTGATCTGCAAGCATTTATGGATGAGGTTCGTGCGCGACCTAAAGGTGCAATCGAACCTATGCCAAAATTTCAGCCTTATGAGAGTTTCACCTACAGCGCGGCATCCATGCGCAATCCTTTTCAGCCACCAGTAAAGCTTGATCTGGCAAGTCGTCCGAAGGGGTCGCCAGATGTTAAGCCGGATGAGTCAAGAACTAAGCAGTTTTTGGAAGATTTTAATATTGAGACATTCCAGATGGTTGGGACTCTTTCCAATGGAGCTGGGGTTTTTGCGCTAATTAGTGGTGCGAGTGGCGTGCATCGTGTGCGCGTAGGGGATTACTTGGGGCGTAATCATGGTCGGATTATGTCTATAGATGAGGCCAAAATAGATGTCGTTGAGATTGTCCCCGATGGTGAGGGTGGCTGGTTAGAGCGCCCGCGCAGTCTCTCTCTCAAGGAGCGCTCTTAATAGAGTGAAACAGATATGAAGAAAAATAATTGGTCTGCCCAGTGGGATTTTTCAATGAATAACTACTTTTCACGCTTTACTTTATCTTTAGTTACTATTTTTTTATCGCAACAGCTAGTTGCTGCAGACTTGCAGTCTCTCGATGTGGCCGCTTTGCCAGGTGATCGGGTTGAGTTGAAAATCACTTTCGATGAGCCGGTATTGGCTCCTCGGGGCTACACCATTGAGCAGCCGGCACGTATTGCTCTTGATTTGCCTGGGGTATCGAGCAAGCTGGGTGTTAAGAATAAAGAGCTAGGTGTAGGTAATGCGCGTAGCGTAACTGTTGTTGAGGCTAAGGATCGGACAAGGCTGATTATTAATCTGACCAATTTGGCTCCTTACAGTACTCGGGCCGAAGGTAATGTTCTATTTATTGTGGTGGGCGAAAGCGCATCTAGCTTGGCTGCCACGGCTCAGCCAGCGACGGCTGTGAGTGCTTACGCGGCGGCGCCTGCGAAGCAATATGCTCCTAGAGAGCGTGCAATCAAAGCCATAGATTTTCAGCGGGGCGAGCAGGGCGAAGGTAATGTAGTTATTACTTTGTCTGATGCAACCTTAAGTCCTGATATTCAGGATCAGGGAGGGAAAATTCGACTGGGTTTTGCAAAGACTCAGTTGCCAGAGTCCTTGCGTGTTCGTTTGGATGTTAAGGATTTTGCAACTCCTGTGCAGTTTGTTAGTGCTGCAGAGTCTAGTGGGCAAGCAAGCATAGTGATTGAGCCAAGTGGTAGTTATGACTATCTCGCTTATCAGGCGGATAATAAACTGACACTAAGCATTAAGCCGCTGACTCAGGATGAGGTGGAGCGTCGTAAAAGCGAGAGTTTTGCCTACAGTGGTGAGAAGCTGTCCCTTAACTTTCAAGATATTGACGTGCGCTCAGTTCTTCAGTTGATTGCTGATTTTACTGACTTGAACTTGGTCGCTAGTGACACTGTCAAAGGTAATATAACCCTGCGTCTGCAGAATGTTCCTTGGGATCAAGCGCTTGATCTGGTTCTTAAAACTAAAGGCTTGGATAAGCGGAAAGTAGGTAACGTCTTGCTGGTTGCTCCGGCAGACGAAATTGCCGCTCGTGAGCGCCAAGAGCTGGAGGCGCAAAAGCAGATAGCTGAGCTAGCTCCTTTGCGTCGTGAGCTGATTCAGGTTAACTACGCTAAAGCTTCTGATATGGCTAAGTTGTTTCAGTCTGTAACAAGTGCTGATGGCGTGAGTGATGATCGTGGTTCAATTACTGTAGATGATCGTACTAACAGTATTATTGCATATCAAACGCAAGATCGCCTTGATGAGTTGCGGAGGATTGTCGCGCAGTTAGATGTTGCTGTCCGTCAAGTTATGATTGAGGCTCGTATTGTTGAGGCGAATGTTGATTATGATAAGGCGTTGGGTGTCAATTGGCGTGGTGCAAGCGTGGGTGACACCAGCTACGTGATCAGTGGGCGTGGTGGCAACAGGGTTGGTGCGCCAGGGTATGGTCAGAATATTCCAAACGTGCAAAATCCTACTCCTTCCTTAGGGAACTTTGTTGATATGGGTGCTGCTGGTGCTACATCAGGATTTGGTATTGGTTTTATAACGAATAATGCCATTCTTGATCTTGAACTTTCAGCAATGGAAAAGACGGGTAATGGTGAGGTTGTATCTCAGCCGAAAGTTGTTACTGCTGATAAAGAGACTGCAAAAATACTGAAGGGTTCTGAAGTTCCATATCAGGAGGCTAGTTCTAGTGGGGCAACGAGTACTTCGTTTAAAGAAGCTGCGCTGTCTCTTGAGGTGACTCCTCAAATTACTCCGGATAATCGGATCATTATCGAAGTTAAGGTCACTAAGGATGCGCCAGATTTCTCTCAGGCTGCATCTACTGGTGGTGTGCCGTCAATTTCAAAGAACGAAGTTAATGCTAAGGTTCTTGTTTCTGATGGTGAAACGATTGTAATTGGTGGTGTGTTTACTAATACGCAGTCGAAGTCAGTTGATAAGGTGCCTTTCCTTGGCGATGTTCCATATATTGGTCGGTTCTTCAAACGCGATCTAGTTCAGGACAAGAAGTCAGAACTTCTGATCTTCCTCACTCCGCGCATCATGAACAACCAAGCCGTCGCGGTGAGTCGTTGATTCAGTGCGAAACTTGATCCTTGTAGGCCCGATGGGGGCAGGTAAGAGCACCATCGGGCGTTTGCTTGCTAAAGAGTTGCGGTTGCCGTTCAAGGACTCTGATAAAGAGATTGAGCAGCGCACCGGCGCGGATATTCCTTGGATCTTCGATGTTGAAGGTGAGCAGGGTTTTCGCGAGCGTGAGCAGGCGGTGATCGCTGATCTTTGTGATGCGGGCGATATGGTGTTGGCGACTGGCGGTGGTGCGGTTATGCGTGCTGAAAACCGTGACGCCCTTAAGCGCGGTGGCTATGTGGTTTATTTGCATGCTTCTGTTGAGCAGCAGGTGGACCGTACTTCTAGAGATCGCAATCGACCGTTGTTGCGTGCGGCAGATCCGGGCAAGGTTTTGGCAGACCTGCTTGCGATTCGTGACCCGCTTTATCGTGAGATTGCCGATATCGTGGTGGAAACCGACGAGCGTCCGCCTCGTCTGGTGGTGCAAGAGATCCTGGAGCGTCTTGAGGCGCTTTCTTCCCGTTAAAGCGCAGGCTGAACTGCGCTATCCTAGCCCCCTTTGTAACCTGGGGGCTTTATGCAGACTCTTCATGTCGATCTTGGTGAACGCAGCTACCCGATCTATATCGGTGCCGAGCTGTTAGCGCGTGCGGACTTGCTGGCTGCCCATATAGTGGGGCGGCAAGTCGCAATCGTGACCAATGAGACAGTCGCTCCTCTTTATCTGGCCGCGCTTGAGCGGTCGCTCGCGGGCTATACCGTTACCTCGGTGATTCTTCCTGATGGTGAAGGCTACAAAACCTGGGAAACCCTGCAGCTGATTTTTGATGGGCTATTGGGGGTGCGGCATGATCGGCGCACAACAGTGATTGCCTTGGGTGGCGGTGTAATTGGTGATATGGCGGGTTTTGCTGCTGCCTGTTATCAGCGTGGCGTAAATTTTATCCAGGTGCCAACAACGCTGCTGTCGCAGGTCGATTCATCCGTTGGCGGCAAAACCGGTATCAACCACCCGCTGGGTAAGAACATGGTCGGCGCGTTTTACCAGCCGCAAGCTGTGTTGATTGATACGGGCACGTTGGTTACGTTGCCGGCTCGTGAGTTGTCTGCTGGTCTTGCCGAAGTAATCAAGTACGGCCTGATATGTGACGAGCCTTTTCTGTCATGGCTCGAGGAGCATATGCCTGCGTTGCGTGCGCTTGATCCGCGGGCGTTGACCGCTGCAATTGCTCGCTCCTGTGCGGCCAAAGCACGTGTGGTGGCGGCCGATGAGCGTGAGTCCGGGGTGCGTGCCACCTTGAACCTCGGGCATACCTTCGGCCATGCCATAGAGACGCACCAGGGGTACGGTGTCTGGCTGCATGGCGAGGCGGTTGCCGCTGGCACGATCATGGCGTTGGATATGTCTGAGCGCTTGGGCTGGATTACGGCTGCAGAGCGTGAGCGTGCAGTGCGTTTATTTGTCGCAGCGGGTTTGCCTGTGGTGCCGCCGCAAGATATGACGGCCGAGGATTTTATGGGGCATATGGCGGTCGACAAGAAAGTCCTCGATGGTAAGTTGCGTTTGGTGTTGTTGCGTGGCTTGGGCGAGGCGGTGGTAACCGGTGATTTTCCCCGGGAAATTTTGAATGCCACGCTGAGCGCAGATTATGCGGCGCAGCTGGCTCAGCTTAAAAACTAACGAGTGGCCCATGACAAGTTTGCATGCTGACGAGGCGTTTCTCGATCACTACCAGTTCACCCATGATCCCTTCGCATCCCGGGTGCCAGGGTTCAAATTCTTCCCGGCGCAGCGCAAGCCGGTATTGGGACAGCTGCATCACCTGGCGCGATACAGTCAGTTGTTGCTGGTGGTCAGTGGCCCGGATGGCAGCGGTAAGACGTTGCTGCGCCAGGCGCTGGTTGCGAGCACCAACAAGCAGGCCGTGCAGAGTGTTGTGGTTTCTGCGAAGGGCGCTTCTGATCCTGCGAGCATTCTGCGTCAGGTTGCTCAGGGCTTGCAGGTGCAACGTCCAGAGTTGCCGGCGATTTTGGCCCAGGTCGGGCAGTTGGCGCTGACTGGGCAGGAAGTCTATGTGCTGGTTGATGATGCCGAGGATCTCAGTGACGCCGCGTTGACCAGTCTGCTGACTCTGGCGGGTGGCAATGCCGAGGGGCGTCCTCACGTTTTCCTGTTTGCCGAGTCGCAGCTGTTGCCGCGCCTTGAGCAGGTTGCGGCAGGCGATGAATGTTTCCATGTCATTGAGTTGCAGCCCTATAGCGAAGACGAGACCCGCGAGTACATGGCGCAGCGTCTGGAAGGGGCTGGGCAGGGTATTGAAGTCTTCAGTGATGATCAGGTCGCCGACATTCATGATCAGTCCGCCGGCTGGCCGGGTGCGATCAACCAGGTTGCTCGCGAAACGCTGGTGGATTCAATGCTGGCGCGGCGCGGTGCAGTGGGGCGTGGAGGGTTTGCCTTTAGTTTGCCGCGCAACCATCTATTGGCGCTGTGCGTCGTCGCTGTGGGTGTTCTCGCCGCCTGGTTTATGCAGGGGCGTGTGGTTGAGGATGCTGAGGCGCCAGTGATTGCACAGTTGCCGCTGGGTGGCGACGCTGCGCCTCCTGCTGTGGTGGCGGGCGCGGCAGCACCTGCTGCGCCTGCGGTTGCACCTGCTATTCAGTTTGAGGGTGCCAACCAGCCGTTGCCGCTGCCTTTGGTGGGTGAGGCGCAGCCGGTCATTCGTGAGCCTCTGGCTCAGGCTGCTGGATTGAGTGGCGCGGAAGAGGCTGATGTTGCAGGGGTGCCATCTACTCCTGAGTTGGTTGCTGAGGCAGCGCCAGCGCGCCCTGCAGCGATTCCGGGTGTGCCGGCTACGCCGGTTGCGCCTGCTGTCGCTGAGCCTGTAAAGGTTGCGCCTCCGGTTGCTCCGGTGGTGAAGCCTGCTGCGCCGGTTGCAAAACCGCAGGTATCGACCCCTCCTGCCAAACCGGCGACTTCGGCTGTTGGTGGTGATTGGTATGCAGCTCAGGCTGGCTCGCGTTTTACCCTGCAGATACTCGGTGCTCGTCTGGAAAGTGGCGCGCAGGCTTTTGTAAAAGCCCATGGTGCGGATTACCACTATTTCAAGAAGCAGCATCAGGGTAAGCCGCTGTACGTAGTGACCTATGGTAGCTTTGCAACCCGTGAGGCAGCTCAGGCGGCCTTGCGCACCTTGCCTGCCAAGGTGCAGGCTGGTAAGCCGTGGCCACGCAACTTTGCCGGCATTCAGCAAGAGATTGCCCAGGCACGCTAGCTGATACACTTCAGCGCTTGTGCTGACCGGTTGGTCGTTACCACGACCTTCCGGTCTTATCCTTCGTTTTCGCGACATATGTTTTCAAGGCTTCGTCACTAAGATTTGTGACGGCCTAGGTGGGTATGTACAATGACTACCCTTTCGCCTGCGCAAAGCTGGGGCTTAGTCCTGCGCGTATGGTAAGTGGTTGAATTAGAAAGTAATTGCCTTGTGATAGGCCGTCTGGTGAGAGTCCCTATGAAAGCAGGTTTGTACCGTCCTGATGAGTTCAAGGATAACTGCGGCTTCGGCCTTATCGCCCATATGCAGGGTGAGGCTAGCCATCACCTGCTGCAGACTGCGATTGAAGCCCTGACATGCATGACCCACCGTGGCGGGATCAACGCCGACGGTAAGACCGGCGACGGTTGCGGTCTGCTGATTCAGAAGCCTGATGCTTTCCTGCGTGCCATGGCCCAGCAGCACTTTGCCGTCGAACTGCCCAAGCAGTACGCCGTCGGCATGGTGTTCCTCAACCAGGATCCGGTGAAAGCCGAAGCAGCCCGCGAAAATATGAATCGCGAGATTCTTGCGGCCGGCCTGAGCCTGGTCGGCTGGCGCAAAGTGCCAATCGACACCAGCGTACTCGGCCGTCTGGCGCTTGAGCGTCTGCCGCAGATCGAGCAGGTGTTTATCGGCGGTGAAGGCCTGTCCGATCAGGAATTCGCGATCAAGCTGTTCAGTGCCCGTCGTCGTTCCTCGGTGGCTAACGCCGCTGACAGCGATCACTACATCTGCAGCTTTTCGCACAAGACCATCATCTACAAAGGCCTGATGATGCCGGCCGACCTGCAGCAGTTCTACCCGGACCTGGGTGACGAGCGTCTGCAGACCGCCATTTGCGTATTCCATCAGCGCTTCTCCACCAACACCCTGCCGAAATGGCCGCTGGCGCAGCCGTTCCGCTTCCTCGCGCACAACGGTGAAATCAACACCATCACCGGTAACCGCAACTGGGCTCAGGCGCGTCGCCTGAAGTTCGCCAACGACCAGATCTTCGATCTGGAAGAGCTTGGCCCGCTGGTTAACCGCGTGGGTTCCGACTCCTCGAGCATGGACAACATGCTTGAACTGATGGTCACCGGCGGTATCGACCTGTTCCGTGGCGTGCGCATGATTATTCCGCCAGCCTGGCAGAACGTCGAAACCATGGACGCCGATCTGCGTGCGTTCTACGAATACAACTCCATGCATATGGAGCCTTGGGATGGTCCGGCCGGGGTGGTACTCACCGACGGTCGCCATGCCGTGTGCCTGCTCGATCGTAACGGTCTGCGTCCGGCGCGCTGGGTCACCACCAAGAATGGTTACATCACCCTGGCCTCGGAAATCGGCGTGTGGAACTACGCCCCCGAAGACGTCGTGGCCAAGGGCCGCGTAGGCCCAGGGCAGATTCTCGCAGTGGACACCGAAACCGGGCAGATCCTCGGCAGCGACGACATCGACAACCGCCTGAAGTCGCGTCATCCCTATAAGCAGTGGATGCGCAAGAGTGCCCAGCGCATTCAGGCGACCTTGGAAGACCGCGACCACGGTTCGGCGTTCTACGACGTCGACCAGCTCAAGCAGTACATGAAGATGTATCAGGTCACCTTCGAAGAGCGTGATCAGGTGCTGCGTCCGTTGGGCGAACAGGGCCAGGAAGCGGTCGGCTCCATGGGCGACGACACGCCGATGGCCGTGCTTAGCCAGCGCGTGCGCTCGCCGTATGACTACTTCCGTCAGCAGTTCGCCCAGGTTACCAACCCGCCGATCGACCCGCTGCGTGAAGCCATCGTCATGTCGCTGGAGATCTGCCTTGGTGCCGAGCGCAACATCTTCGAAGAGTCGCCTGAGCACGCTGCACGGGTGATTCTCAGCAGCCCGGTGATCTCGCCGGCCAAATGGCGTGCGCTGATGAACCTGGATCGCCCGGGCTTCGAGCGTCACCTGATCGACATGAACTACGACGAGTCGATTGGCCTGGAAGCTGCTGTACGCAATATGGCTGATCAGGCCGAAGAAGCGGTGCGTGCCGGTAAAGTGCTGCTGGTTCTGTCCGACCGCCACATTGCTCCCGGTAAGTTGCCGGCCCACGCCTCGCTGGTGACCGGTGCGATTCACCACCGCCTGACCGAAAAAGGCCTGCGCTGCGACTGCAACATTTTGGTCGAAACCGCGACTGCTCGTGATCCGCATCACTACGCGGTGCTGCTCGGCTTCGGCGCTTCGGCGGTGTATCCGTTCCTCGCTTACGAAGTGCTGGGCGACCTGATTCGTACCGGCGAAGTGCTGGGCGATCTGTATGAAGTGTTCAAGCACTACCGCAAAGGCATTTCCAAAGGCCTGCTGAAGATCCTGTCGAAGATGGGTATCTCCACCGTAGCGTCCTACCGCGGTGCGCAGCTGTTTGAAGCTGTTGGCTTGTCCGATGAAGTCACCGAGCTGTGCTTCCGTGGCGTGGCCAGCCGCATCAAGGGTGCGCGTTTCGTCGATATCGAAGCCGAGCAGAAACTGCTGGCGGGCGAAGCCTGGAACAACCGCAAAGCGATCCAGCAGGGCGGTTTGCTCAAGTTCGTCTACGGCGGTGAATACCACGCCTACAACCCGGATGTGGTCAACACCCTGCAGGCCGCTGTTCAGCAGGGCAGCTACGAGAAGTTCAAGGAATACACCACGCTGGTTGATACCCGCCCGGTGTCGATGCTGCGCGACCTGCTCAAGCTCAAGCTGGCTGATCAGCCGCTGGCGCTGGATCAGGTTGAGCCGATGAGCGAGATTCTCAAGCGCTTCGACTCCGCTGGTATTTCCCTCGGCGCGCTGTCGCCTGAAGCCCATGAAGCGATTGCCGAAGCGATGAACCGCCTGGGCGCGCGCTCCAACTCCGGTGAGGGCGGTGAAGACCCGGCCCGCTATGGCACCGTACGCAGTTCGAAGATCAAGCAGGTGGCTACCGGCCGCTTTGGTGTGACCCCGGAATACCTGGTCAACGCCGAAGTGCTGCAGATCAAGGTCGCCCAGGGCGCCAAGCCCGGCGAAGGTGGCCAGCTGCCCGGCGGTAAGGTCAACGGCCTGATTGCGCGTCTGCGTTACGCCGTGCCCGGTGTGACCCTGATTTCGCCGCCGCCGCACCATGACATCTACTCCATCGAAGACCTGGCGCAGCTGATCTATGACCTCAAACAGGTCAACCCGGCGGCACTGGTGTCGGTCAAGCTGGTGGCAGAGGCCGGTGTCGGCACCATCGCCGCCGGTGTGGCCAAGGCCTACGCCGACCTGATCACCATCTCCGGTTACGACGGTGGTACCGGCGCATCGCCGCTGACCTCGATCAAGTACGCCGGTGCGCCGTGGGAACTCGGCCTGGCCGAAACCCACCAGACCCTGCGCGGTAACGACCTGCGTGGCAAGGTGCGGGTGCAGACCGACGGTGGTCTGAAAACCGGCCTCGACGTGATCAAGGCCGCCATCCTCGGCGCCGAAAGCTTCGGCTTCGGTACGGCGCCGATGATCGCCCTGGGTTGCAAATACCTGCGCATCTGCCACCTGAACAACTGCGCCACCGGCGTGGCCACGCAGAACGACAAGCTGCGCAAGGATCACTTCATCGGCACCGTCGAAATGGTGATGAACTTCTTCACCTATGTCGCCGAAGAAACCCGCGAGTGGCTGGCCAAGCTGGGCGTGCGCAGCCTGGAAGAGCTGATCGGGCGTACCGACCTGCTCGAAGTGCTGCCGGGCGAGACCGCCAAACAGGGCTATCTGGACCTGACCCCGCTGCTGGGCAGCGACCACATTCCGGCGGACAAGCCACAGTTCTGCCTGGTCGAGAAGAACCCGCCGTTCGACGAAGGCCTGTTGGCCGAGAAGATGGTCGAGTTGGCTAAGCCGGCGATTGAGGCGGCCAGCGGTGGCGAATTCGATCTGGATGTCTGCAACTGCGACCGCTCCATCGGTGCCCGTGTTTCCGGCGAAATCGCCCGCAAACACGGTAACCAGGGTATGGCCAATGCGCCGATCACCTTCCGCTTCAAGGGCACTGCGGGCCAGAGCTTCGGCGTGTGGAACGCCGGCGGCCTGAACCTGTACCTGGAAGGCGACGCCAACGACTACGTCGGCAAGGGCATGACCGGCGGCAAGCTGGTGATCACCCCGCCGAAAGGCAGCCCGTTCAAGACCCAGGACAGCGCCATCATCGGCAACACCTGCCTGTACGGTGCCACTGGCGGCAAGCTGTTCGCCGCGGGTACTGCGGGCGAGCGTTTCGCCGTGCGTAACTCCGGTGCGCACACTGTGGTGGAAGGCACGGGCGACCATTGCTGCGAGTACATGACCGGCGGCTTTGTCTGCGTGCTGGGCAAAACCGGCTACAACTTCGGCTCGGGCATGACCGGCGGTTTCGCCTACGTGCTGGACCTGGATAACAGCTTCTACGACCGCGTTAACCACGAGCTGGTGGAAATTCAGCGGATCAACAATGAGTCGATGGAGGCTTACCGTAGCCACCTGGAGCGCGTACTCGCCGAGTACGTCCAGGAAACATCGAGTGAGTGGGGCGCGACCCTGCTGGAAAACCTGGACGACTACCTGCGCAAGTTCTGGCTGGTCAAACCGAAGGCGGCAAGCCTGAAGTCGTTGCTCTCCAGCACCCGTGCCAACCCGCAATAAGAATGCGCCTGAAGTGGTTTGATGAGGTATTGCAATGACTGAACGTCTGAATAACGACTTCCAGTTCATCGAAGTCGGGCGCAAAGACCCGAAGAAGAAACTGTTGCGTCAGCGTAAGAAAGAGTTCGTCGAGATTTACGACAACTTCAAGCCTGCGCAAGCGGCAGACCAGGCACACCGTTGCCTTGGCTGCGGCAACCCGTATTGCGAATGGAAGTGCCCGGTGCACAACTTCATTCCCAACTGGCTCAAGCTGGTGTCCGAGGGCAACATCCTCGCCGCCGCCGAACTGTCGCACCAGACCAACACCCTGCCGGAAGTCTGCGGCCGCGTCTGTCCGCAGGACCGCCTGTGCGAGGGTGCCTGCACCCTGAACGACGGCTTCGGTGCGGTGACCATCGGCTCGGTGGAGAAGTACATCACCGACACGGCCTTCGCCATGGGCTGGCGCCCGGACATGTCCAAGGTCAAACCGACCGGCAAGCGTGTTGCCGTGATCGGTGCCGGTCCGGCCGGCCTGGGCTGTGCTGACGTGCTGGTGCGCAACGGCGTGACCCCGGTGGTATTCGACAAGAACCCGGAAATCGGCGGCCTGCTGACCTTCGGTATTCCCGAGTTCAAGCTGGAGAAGAGCGTGTTGAGCAATCGCCGCGAAGTCTTCAGCGGCATGGGCGTTGAGTTCCGCCTGAACACTGAAATCGGCAAAGACATCACCATGCAGCAGTTGCTGGATGAGTACGATGCTGTGTTCATGGGCATGGGTACTTACACCTACATGAAGGGCGGCTTCCCTGGTGAAGACCTGCCAGGTGTGACCGATGCGCTGGATTTCCTGATCGCCAACGTCAACCGCAACCTCGGTTTCGAGAAGTCGCCCGAAGACTTTATCGACATGAAAGGTAAGCGTGTGGTGGTTCTGGGCGGTGGTGACACCGCGATGGACTGCAACCGCACCTCGATCCGTCAGGGCGCCAAGGCCGTGACCTGCGCCTACCGCCGTGATGAAGAGAACATGCCGGGCTCGCGCAAGGAAGTGAAGAACGCCAAGGAAGAGGGCGTGAAGTTCCTGTTCAATCGTCAACCCATCGCCATCGTCGGTGAAGACAAGGTGGAAGGCGTGAAAGTGGTCGAGACCCGTCTCGGCGAGCCGGATGCCCGTGGCCGTCGCAGCCCCGAGCCGATTCCGGGTTCCGAGGAAATCATCCCGGCGGAAGCCGTGCTGATCGCCTTCGGCTTCCGCCCAAGCCCGGCGGCCTGGTTCAGCGATTTCAAGATCGACACCGACAGCCAAGGTCGCGTCGTTGCGCCCGAGCAGAGCCAGTTCAAGCACCAGACCAGCAACCCGAAGATCTTCGCCGGTGGCGATATGGTTCGTGGTTCCGATTTGGTGGTGACGGCGATCTTCGAGGGGCGTAACGCCGCAGAAGGCATCTTGGATTACCTCGGCGTGTAGGTTGGGTTGAGCGCAGCGAAGCCCAACGGTGGCTATGAGGCCCTGCATGTTGGGCTTCGTCGCTGCGCTCCTCAACCCAACCTACGGCCGCGACAAATTGACCCTATAGACAAAAGGCACGGCACTCGCCGTGCCTTTTGTTTTTGGGTCTGCGAAAATGTCCGCACTTTTTCTGCGCCACGGTGCGCGGTGCGCCTGCGATCCGGGAGCCCGCCCGGAGGAGGGGGACGCCGCATGGCGGGGTCCGCATACTTTCCGCCGTGAAGTTTCCCTGCTGATTTCCAGGAATCCTGCCATGTCCACCCTGAAGAACGACCGCTTTCTCCGTGCTCTGCTCAAGCAACCTGTCGACGTCACCCCCGTGTGGATGATGCGTCAGGCCGGTCGTTACCTGCCGGAGTACCGCGCTACCCGCGCCAAGGCCGGGGATTTCGTCAGCCTGATGAAGAACCCTGAGCTGGCCTGTGAGGTCACCATTCAGCCGCTGGATCGTTACCCGCAGCTGGACGCGGCGATTCTGTTCTCCGACATCCTGACCATCCCCGATGCCATGGGCCAGGGCCTGTATTTTGAAACCGGCGAAGGTCCGCGTTTCAAGAAGGTCATCAGTTCTATGGCCGATATCGAGGCGCTGCCGATCCCCGATCCGGAGCAGGACCTGGGGTACGTGATGGACGCCGTGCGCACCATTCGCCGCGAGCTAAATGGCCGTGTGCCGCTGATCGGCTTTACCGGCAGCCCCTGGACGTTGGCCACCTACATGGTCGAAGGCGGCTCCAGCAAGGATTTCCGCAAGTCCAAGGCCATGCTTTACGACAACCCGCAGGCCATGCATGCGCTGCTCGACAAGCTGGCGCAGTCGGTGACTGCCTACCTCAACGGGCAGATCAAGGCCGGTGCGCAGGCCGTGCAGATTTTCGACTCCTGGGGCGGCTCGCTGTCTGCGGCGGCGTATCAGGAGTTCTCCCTGCGCTATATGCAGCAGATCATCGACGGCCTGATTCGCGAGCACGATGGGCGCCGTGTGCCGGTGATCCTGTTCACCAAGGGGGGCGGTCTGTGGCTGGAATCCATGGCGGACAGCGGTGCCGAAGCCCTGGGCCTGGACTGGACCTGCGATATCGGCAGCGCCCGTGCCCGCGTCGGCAGCAAGGTGGCGTTGCAGGGCAATATGGACCCGAGCGTGCTGTACGCCAACCCGGCGGCAATTCGCGCCGAGGTGGGGCGTATTCTCGCAGCCTATGGTCATGGCAGCGGCCAGGTGTTCAACCTTGGCCACGGCATCACCCCGGAAGTCGACCCTGAGCATGCGCGCGCCTTCTTCGAGGCGGTGCATGAGTTGTCCGCGCAGTACCACCAGTAAGCCCAGCACAAAACAAAGGCCGCATCAGCGGCCTTTGTTTTATCTACGTTTCTTAGAACCTGACTCGGATCTCGCGAGCTAGAGCGAGACAAGGCAAAAATGGCCGAGGAAGCGGAGTTTACTGGTGTAAATGAGCATTCCGAGGCCATTTTTAACGCCGTATCGCCGACGCGCAGCAGAACCGTGGCAGGTTCTCAGGGCTTACGCAAATCGCGTACGGTCTTTACCAGTGCCAGCTGTTCGGCTTCGCTGAGCTTCTCGGCGTAACCGGGCATGGCGCCTGGGCCTTCCTGAATGGCTTCGAGAATATCGCTGTCGCTGTTGTTGTCCTGCCACTTGGCCTTGCTCAGGTTCTGCGCAAAGAACAGCCAGCCGCGCAGGGTGTTGGCGCGGCCGTCTGCAGCGTGGCATTTGACGCAATGTTGGCGGTACAGCTGCTGGCCGTCCACTTCAGCCTGCGCGGGCAGGCTGCCGAACAGCGTCAATGCCGCAAGCAAACCGAGCAGCGCGGGCTTATTTGACATTGGCCAGGTTCCCTTTGAGAGCCACGCCTGCCATCACCGCACCGGCATGGCATTCGTATTTCTGGCTGTCCTTGTACTCGACGTTCTTGTAGTTGCTGGCCAGGTCGACCACGGCATTGGCGCCGGCGGCCTTGGCGGCGTTCTGGAAGCGGATCAGCGCCGATTGCAGGGCCCAGCTGCAGGCGGCTTCATCGCTTTTGTTGAATGCGTTAGTTTTCTGGCTGGTGGTCACGCCGGATTTGATCACGCTGACCGAGCCGGCCGGTTTGTTGCCGGCCAGGTAGAACTTCACGCTGCCGTCGAGGCGACCGGCATTCAGGGCTTCCTGTACGGCGGTCTCGAAGGGCAGGAAGTGAGCGGTGTCACGGGCCTGGCTGACGGCGGGGAACAGGCTGATGCAGGCTGCTGCGAGAATCCAGGATTTGGCGTTCATGGGTCGCTCCTTGTTATGAGGCTTTTCTGGGAACTGCTTGTGAGTTGCGTAAAAGGTGTTATCAGCACACACCAGTGTAATCCAGCTGTTTTTTAGCTCCAGCGTTTGAAGATCAGCGATGTATTCACGCCGCCAAAGGCGAAGTTGTTGTTCATCACGTACTGGTGGCTCATCTGGCGGAACTCGCCGCGCAGATAGTCCAGTTCACCACAGGCTGGATCGATATTTTCCAGATTCAGCGTGGGTACATAGTTGTCCTGGTTCAGCATTTCGATACTGAACCAGGACTCCAGTGCGCCACAGGCACCCAGGGTGTGGCCAAAGTAGCTCTTCTGCGAGCTGATCGGCATCTGGTTGCCGAACAGCTCCTGGGTCGCCAGGGTTTCGGCGACATCGCCCTGGTCGGTGGCGGTGCCGTGGCCGTTGACGTAGCCGATGGCCGAGGGGACTAAGCCGGCATCCTGCAGCGCCAGTTCCATCGCCCCACGCATGGTGGCCTGCACCGGTTTGGTGGCGTGCTGGCCATCGGCGTTGCAGCCAAAGCCGACGATCTCGGCGTGGATGGTCGCGCCCCGCGCCAGTGCATGTTCCAGCTCTTCCAGCACCAGAATGCCGGCGCCTTCACCGATTACCAGGCCATCACGGCCACTGTCGTAAGGGCGCGGCGAGGTGTGTGGGGCATCGTTTTTCAAGCTGGTGGCGTACAGCGCATCGAAGACCATGGCCTCAGTCGGGCACAGCTCCTCGGCGCCACCGGCGAGCATCATTGGCAGGCGGCCGAACTTGATCGCTTCATAGGCGTAGCCGATACCCTGGCTGCCACTGGTGCAGGCGCTGGAGGTGGGAATCAGGCGGCCCTTGAGACCGAAAAAGATGCTGATATTGGCCGCGGTGGTGTGCGGCATCATGCGGATATAGGAGTTGGCGTTAAGGCCGTCGGCAACCGAGTTGAGCAGCATATTGCCGAACGCCTTGATCTCGTCGGTGCTGCCGGTGGACGAGCCGCAGGCCACGCCCATACGGCCATCCTGAATGCGCTCATCGCCTAGCAGGCCGGCGTGTTCCAGGGCGCGCTCGGCGGCGTAGACGGCCAGTTTCGACACGCGGCCCATGCTGCGGGTCTGCTTGCGGTTCCAGTGCTTGGGGGTGACGAAATCATCCACTGGGCCGCCGAGGCGGGTGTTCAGTTCGCTGAACCTATCCCACTCATGCATGTAGCGAATGCCGCTTTTGCCGGCTTTGAAATTCGCTTCAATCGTTGACCAGTCGCTGCCCAGCGAGGTCACCCCGGCCATGCCGGTGACTACAACCCGTTTGCAACCGTTCATCAGCACAACCCACCGTTCACCGCGAGGACCTGGCGGGTAATGTAAGCCGCCTCCTCGGACATCAGAAAATTCACCGCGCCGGCCACTTCTTCCGGGGTGCCCATGCGAGCGGCCGGGACCATCTTGAGGATTTCCTCGACCGGAACGTCAGCATCGAGGATTTCGGTGTCGATAAGCCCCGGCGCCACACAGTTGACCGTGATCTTGCGCTTGCCCAGCTCAATCGCCAAGGCCTTGGCCGCGCCGATGATGCCGGCCTTGGAGGCGCTGTAGTTGACCTGGCCGCGGTTGCCGATCAGCCCGGAGACCGAGGTGATGCAGACGATGCGGCCCGGTTTGCGGCGGCGAATCATCGGCATGGTCAGTGGGTGCAGGACGTTGTAGAAGCCGTCGAGGTTGGTGCGCATAACGATGTCCCAGTCCTCGTCACTCAGTGCCGGGAAGGCGCCATCGCGGGTCAACCCTGCATTACACACGACCCCATAGTACGCGCCGTGCTGCTCGACATCGGCTTCCAGCGCCGCACGGCAAGCAGCGCGGTCGGATACATCGAATTGCAGGATGCGTGCCTGCTGGCCTAGCGCCTCGATCTGCGCCTGCACCGCTTCGGCTTCATCGCGGCGCGAACGGCAATGCAGCACGATGTCATAGCCGCTTTTGGCCAGGCGCAAGGCAATCGCCCGGCCGATGCCACGGCTGGAGCCGGTGACCAGAATGGTTTCACGCGTGGCCGTTGTTTGGTTCATGACGGGGACCCTTGAAATTCTTCCTGAAGATAACTGGCCACTTGCGGTGGGCGGAATACGTTGAGGCGTGCGCTGGCCTCGATGTCGGGGCCGCGCAGGTGGCACTCGAACACGCCCATGCCGTTGTCGTCCTGCAACGAGCGGCTGGCGTGGATATGCAACACGGCGCCGGCTGGAAAGCGCTCGACGCTGCATTGGTAATTGCGCGTGCCGAGCAGAAAGCCCAGCTCCACCGGCTGATCCAGCAGGCGCGCCTGGCAGCCGGCATAGGCGGCCACGCTCTGCGCCATCAACTCGATGCCGACCCAGGCGGGCAGGCTGCCGTCTGCCTGGCTGAACAGATTGCCGTCGCGCACGGTGAGCTGGGTTTCGATGTCTTCGTCACCAAAGCGCAGCACCTGATCGATCAGGATCATGTCGCCGGCATGGGGAATCAGTTCGGCGATTGGCCATTGGCTCATCGTGGCTCTCCTGCTTCACCCGGCTCTTCACCCAAGAGCAGGCTGATATTGTTGCCGCCAAAGGCGAACGAGTTGCTCATCAGTCGGCGTGGGCGGTTGCCGCTCAGCGGTGCGCCGGGTTGCACCAGGTTGAGTGCCGGCAGTGCCGGGTCGGCCTGACCGTCCCAGATATGCGGCGGCAGCAACTGCTGCGGATTGAACTCACTCAGGGTCAACCAGCAGAAGGCCGCTTCCAGCGCCCCGGCCGCGCCGAGCGTATGGCCAACCATGGGCTTGCTCGATGAACAGGCCACGCCATGGGGGAAGATGGCCTGCACCGCCTGGCTTTCCATGGCGTCGTTGTGGGTGGTGGCAGTGCCATGCAGGTTCAGATAATCGACCTGCTCCGCCCTGATGCCTGCCGCAGCCAGAGCTTTGCGCATGGCGGCCTGAGCCCCCAGGCCATCGGGCTGCGGTGCGGAAATATGGTGGGCATCGGAGGTCGCGCCGCCGCCGAGCAGGGCGATGGGCACGGTAGAGCCTGCGGGTTCAGTGCTCAGGCGCTCTTTGGTCATAAGAAACAGCGCCGCGCCCTCGCCGATATTGATGCCGTTCCGGTTGGCGGAAAACGGGTTGCAGCGTTCGGCCGAGACCGCTTCCAGGGCGGAGAAACCATTCAGGGTCAGGCGGCACAGGCTGTCCACGCCGCCGCAGATCACTGCATCGCACACGCCCAGGTCAAGCAGGCGCTGGGCGCTGAGCAGCGCGCGGGCGCCCGAGGTGCAGGCGGTGGAAATGCTGAAGCACGGCCCGCTGAGGCCCAGCCAGTCACTGAGGAAGTTTGCCGGCTCGGCCAGTTCTTGCTGGGCGTAATCATAGGATGCCGGCAGCGCCCCCTGTTTAAGGTACTGGCCGATGCCCTGGCTGGCTTCTTCGATGCCTGAGGTGCTGGTGCCGAGCACTACGCCGATGCGCTCGGCACCGAAGCGGTTGATGGCCGCGCGCAATTCACCCTCGATTTCCAGGGCGGCCGCCAGCAGCAGCTGATTGTTGCGACTCGGCGGATGGCCCGGCAGGGCCGGCAACTCTGGCAGCTCGCCAGGTACGGCGCCGACGGTCAGCGTGTGCTCGGTCACCCAGCCGTTTTGCTGGTGCATGCCGCTGGTGTCGCCAGCAAACAGCGCGGCTGCGACCGCCTGTTTGCCTTGGCCGAGGGCACAGTTGAGGCCCAGGGCTGAGAGGTATGCGGCCATCAGGGTGCCTTATCGTCAGGGAGGGCGCTGACCTGATAGATCAGATCAAGCGAGCGCTCCAGGGTGAAATCCAGCGGCGCACGGTAACTGATTCGCCACTGCGGGTTAAGCCGGCGCGTGCCATCGGTGTCCAGTTGCCAGTTGCCCCCAGGGTAGTGACTGGGCAGTTGCGCGCTGGGCGTAAGGGCGAACAGCAGGGCGGCGAACAGTTCGCGGGCTTCGGCGTTGGGTGGTAAGAGGCCGTCGCTGTGCCATGCGCCATCACGCAGCATCTGCCGCGCCAGCGGCACGCCGAGCGGGTCGAACAGCGAGGCGCGCAACCCCTGTGGTTCGTCCTGCAGCACCAGCCACCAGGTGTGCTGGTTGGCGGCCTGCTGGCGCTGCACCTGCAGGGCCAGTGGCAGCGGCGCGGTCAGGCTGGGTGACTGGGCTGGCAGTGGCGTCTGCACGGCGCAGGCCGCGAGCAGCAGGCAGCAGCCGATAAGCCAGGCGCGGCGCATCAGGTGCATGGTTCCAGCGGCTTGCGCGCCACCACGTTGACCAGGGTTTCGTTGCGTTGGCCAACCGGTTTGGCTTTCATCAGGCCCCAGCGTTCCAGCAAGCCAAAGTCCTTGGAGCGGCTCCACCACAAATAGGGGTAGGAGATATTGTCGGCGGCAAATTCGAAGCCCTGATCGCGCAGCATAGCCAGATAGCCTTCGGCGCTTTTCTGCACATGCATGGGGTGGCGGAACAGCCAGCGGATCACCCAGGTGTCGATATAGTACTGGGTCGATTCGGCAAACAGCAGGTAACCGCCTGGCTTGAGCACGCGCCAGAACTCGGCCAGGGCCTGCTCCTGCTCGACCAGGTGGTGGAAGGTCTGGTGACAGAACAGCAGGTCAACGCTGGCATCGGCCAGGTCGATGGCCGCGCAGTCGCTGGTGAGCAGCTGCACCTCCAGGCCCAGCCGCTCTGCCTCGGCGCGCGAGCAGTCGAGGCTGTGCGGGTCGGCATCCAGACCGATCATTCGCGCAGGTGCAAACGCTTCATTGAGCAAGCCGAAGGACTTGCCCTGGCCGCAGCCGGCATCCAGCAGCACCGGCGCTTCTGGCAGCGGACCGTCAAACAGGCCGCGCAGGTCATTGATCGCCACGCGCAGCACATGGTGCTGCCAGACGTGGCTCTGCAGGAACCAGAAACCGAAACGGGTTTCCTCGACGTAGCTGGTGGCCGGGTTGTTCATGGATGTCCTTATCAGTTGCTGGCGCAGAGCTCGGCGAGCACCCGCAGGCGGCGGCGCGGCTCGGCGACATAGGGGTTGTTCTGGTCCCAGGCGTAGCCGGCGAGGATCGAGCTGATCATGCGGCGGATCTCCGGCTGGGCCTTCTCGAAATAGATCACGTCCTGGAAGCTGCCGTCGTACCAACCTTCGACATACACGCGGAAAGTGTCGACGCCGCGTTTGAGCGGAATGGCAAAGTCCTGCTCCCAGTCCACCGCTTCGCCGCTGAGTTGGCGGTGCAGCAGGCCGGCGGCCATGCTCGCCGAGCGCATGGCGATGGTCACCCCAGAGCTGAACACCGGGTCGAGGAATTCCGCCGCGTTGCCGAGCAGGGCAAAGCCTGGGCCATGCAGGGTTTTCACGTTGGCCGAGTAGCCGCCGATGGTGCGCGCCGGGGTGTCCCATACGGCATTTTTCAGCACCTTGTGCAGGCTGGGAGTCTCTTCGATAAATTGCTTCAAGCAGGCGTCCAGATCCTCTGGGCGACCCTCATAGCGGGTGGCATCGGCGACGACGCCCACCGAGCAGCGACCGTTGCTGAACGGGATGGTCCAGAACCACACGTCGCGCAGGGTCGGGTGAGTGGTGATGAGAATCTTCTCACGGTCGAAGCCAGTGCCTTCGCTGCGGTCTTCGACGTGGGTGAACACCGCCTGACGCACCGGGAAGTTCGACGGTGTGTCGAGGTCGAGCAGGCGCGGCAGCACACGGCCGTAGCCACTGCCATCGAGGACGAAGGCGCATTCGACCTGGTATTCGTGGCCATCGGCGAGGCGGCGTACCGAGAGGCGCGGGCAGTCACCGCTGAAATCGACGGCGAAGATTTCTTCTTCATAGCGGATTTCCACGCCTTGCAACTCGGCCTGGTCGGCCAGCAGCTTGTCGAAATCGGCGCGCAGCACCTGATAGGTCGAGCCTTGACCTTTGGTGAAGGTGTCGCGGAAATCGAACTCGGTGTAACGCTCGCCCCAGCCAAAGGCTGCGCCATGTTTGGTCTGGAAGCCCGCTGCGCGCACCGCATCGAGCATCCCGGCTTCTTCGACGAAGTCCAGACAGTGCGACAGCAGGCTCTCGCCGATCGAGAAGCGCGGGAAGCGCTGGCGCTCCAGCACCAGCACGTCATGGCCGTTGCGCTTGAGTAGCGCGGCGGCAATCGCGCCGGACGGGCCGGCACCGATGACTACGACTTGGCGTTGTTCGACTTCAAGAGACTTCATGACGGCTTCTGACCTCGTTCAGGGCGTGGGTGGCTGGGCGGGTGCCAAGCAGGGCTGGCAACAGTGTGGAAAACAGACTCGTCAGCAGCAAGCTGAAATACACCAGGGTGTCGATCAGCTGCAATTGCAACAGCAGGTTGAGGAAGACGATTTCGGTCAGCCCGCGAATATTCAGGAACAGGCTCTCCTGCCATTTGATCCGGCTGGAGGCCGCCGGGTCAGCCCAGTGCAGGCCCAGCCAGCTGCCGAGGATCTTGCTCAGTACCGGCAGCACCAGCAGCGCGCCGAGGTAGAGCCAGGAGTAGTGTGCGCCGATGTTGTGGAAATCCACGCGCAGCACGCCGTAGGTGAGAATCAGCGGCACCGCCAGGCCATTGAGCAGCAGTTTCCAGTGGCGCGCCGGCAGGGGCAGCAGGAAGGGTTGCTTGAGCCCGGCCAGGCACAGCATGTAGGCGATACCGAAGACCAGGGCGTTGAGCCCCAGTTGCTGGAACAACAGCATCAGGGCGAAGAACGGCAGGCTGTAGAACAAGCCATGGCGCAGCTTCAACGCACGCAGCAGTACCGGCAGGCCGGCGGCCAGCAGTGGCCAGAGCAGGGTCGTTGGGTGGCTGCTGCCCTGCGCCAGGCCGAACAGGCTCCAGCACATGACGTCCATCAGAATCGCCGCATGCAGCAGGCGTTTGGTGGCGGCCGCCGGGTAGCCGATGCTGTGCAGGAACAGGTACAGCACCGGGATCGCGGTGATCGAGAACAGCAGGCCGATGCCCACAGCGCTCAGCCAGTTGCGTTCACCGGGTAGCAGCCACAGCGAGCAGGCCAGGCCGGCGAGCATGGGTATGAGGAAACTCGGCAGAGCGATTTTCAGGCTGGCGCTGTCCAGCTCCAGATCGATCACATCGCTGAGGATATAGCCCAGCAGCAGGGCAAAGCACAGACCGTAACTCAGGTTCAGCCAGTCCGGGGCGAGCAGGTCGGAGGCCGTAAGCTGCCAGTGCGGTTCGACCCAGAACAGCAGCAAGACCGGGATCGCCAGGCTGGCAACCAGCAACTGGCCGACGATGGGGATCAATCGTTTGCCGCCAACGATGGCCACCAGGGCGTAGAGCGCCAGGGCCAGTAGCCAGAAGCCGAGTACCGTCATGCTGCAGCTCCTGCTGTGGCAGGTCGTTGGCTGCCGGCCCAGGGCGCGAGCAGGAAGCAGAACAGCAGGCCCAGGCTGATCGCCAGGCCGAAGTTGGCAATCGCCGGAGTGTCGCTGATCAGCAGCAGGCCGAACGACAGCCAGCTGGTCAGCGCCGAGAGCAGGGTGCCGAGCAGGCTGATCGCCGGGCCGCCGATGTTTTCGCGCATAAGGATGGCGTAATCGACGCCGATGGCGGTGATCAACAGCAGGCCAAACAGGCTGAACAGGGTTAGCGGCTGGCCCAGCCAGCCGAGGCAGGCCAATGCCGCCAGTGCCGCCAGCAGCGGCAGGCAGACCACCCGCAACGCGCCACCGAGGCCGAACGGCAGGCATAGCAGCAAGAGGATCGCCACGCTGGAGATGAGTTTTAATTCTGCGGCGCTAAGTTGGGTGGCGCTGAACAGTGCGTTGAGTTCGCTGATCCGGTCCACCAGTTGCACCCCCGGCAGGCCCTCGACCAGCGGTTTGAGTTCGGCACTGTTGCTGAGCCCTTGCAGGCTGACCAGGCCGGCCACACCCTCGGCATTGGTGCCCAGCCATAGCGGCCGCCAGGCCTCACCCAGCGGGCTGGCCAGGGCTTGTTCCAGGCTGGCCGGGTTGTTCTGTTGCAGCGCCTGCAATTCGTTCTGCAGTGCGGCAGGCGGGACGCCCAGGTCGAGCAGCGGCTGCCAGTGCTGCGGCAGTTTGCCAAGCGCCGCGCGCAACGCCTGCAACTGGCTGTCGGGGGCGACCAGTTGGCTGAGGGCGCGATAGTCACGCAGCTGACCGTTGCGCACTGCCTGATCCAGGCGCTGACTCAACGCCGCCTGGCGCTCCAGCAATTGCTGCGGATGCGTCGCGCGCACCAGAAAAAACTGGCTGGTGGGCTGTTGGCCGGTCAGCTCGGCAATGCGCTGGGCCTCGGCCAACAGTTGCGGCTCCTGGCCCAGCCATTGGCGCAGATCATTTTGCGTGTGCAGCTGCCACAGCCCGCCGGCGCAGAACAGCAAGAGCAGCGCCAGCAGCGGCGCGCTACCTATCTTGCCGAGCAGGCGTGCCCGGCCGGCCAGCAGGCGTTGACTAAAACTCAGCAGCTGCGGTGATGGGCTTAGCCGCAGGCCACGCAGCCAGGCTGGCAGCAGGCACACCGAGCACAGATAAGCGGCAATCAGCCCGGCGGCGGAGAACAGTGCGACCTGGGTCAGCGCCGGAAACGGGGTAAAGGCCAGCGCCAGGTAGCCGATCAGGTTGGTGCCCAGGCTCAGACTCAGGCCCGGCAAGGTGGCGCGCAGTGCGCCCCAGCTGCTCCAGCCATCTGTGCCCTCGGCGTTGCTCCAACTCTTGCTTAAGTAATGTTGCGGATAGTCCGCAGCGACCCCGACCAGGCTGGCACCGAGTACCAGGGTCAGCGCGTTGATCTGGCCGAACACCAGCACGCAGGCGGTGCAGCCGGCGAGCAAGGCCATGCCGATGGGCAACAGACTGACCAGCACCCGCACCCGGCGGAAGGCCAGCAGCAACAGCAGCAGGGTGCCGAGGGTGGCGCCGCCACCAATCAGGCTGATTTCGCGGGTCGCTTTGGTCTGCCCGGCGGCGGCATACAACACGCCGCCCGCTGCCAGCAGTTGGCCGCCGGCGGTTTCGACTTGTGCGCGGGTCGCGGCGACCTGGGTGGCAATCAGCGGCGGCTCCTGCATATCAAACGCGCTGCCCTGGGCGCTGGCGCGCAGCAGGGCCCAGGTCATAGCGGATTCTTCCAGCAGCAGCGCGCCGCTGCTCAGGTCGGCCTGGATGCGGCTGCCGGGGTTCAGCGCCTGTTGCGCGCGTGCGCCCAGGCCCAGCCAGTCCTGCTCGATGGGCAGCAGGCTGAAACCGCCGAAGGTGTCGAACAACTGGCCGGCGCGTTGTTCAATCAGCTGCTGCGGTTGCTCCAGCAGCAGTTGACGATCTGCCGCCGACAGCAGACTCAGGCGGTTGCTACGCAGGTAGTCGCGCAGTACAGCGAGGTCGCTGTCGACGCTCCACTGCACTTGGGCGAAGCGGCCGCTGCCGCGCCATTGCTCGCCCACCTGCTGCACCAGGGCAATCGCCTGGTCACGCTGCGGGTGGCCGATCAATAGCAGCAGGTCGCGGTTTAGCGGCTCCTGCATACGCTGTTCGGCTTGCTGCACTAGGGCATCGCCGCTGCCGGCAGGCAACAGCGCGAGCATATCCGCCGCCACGGGCGGGCCGTTGCGCCATTGCCAGGCGGCGAGGATCAGCAGGGCCGTGAGCAGCAGCAGAAAACCGCGCGGCAGCCAGCGTTCACTGAGCAAAGTCACGCTGCTCCTGCTCAGTCAGGGCATTGCCGGCCTGGCTATCCGGCAAGCGCAGCACGCTGTAATCGCCCTGTGTTTCATGCAGTTCTATGCGTTGCACCAGCGCGCCGCCATCAATCTGGATACGGCTGAAAATCTGCTTGAGCAACACCGAGTTCGGCACCAGACGCAGTTGCCAGGCCTCGGCGGTGCCGCTTAATTGCAGCTCAAAATCTCGTGCCAGACCGCTGTGGTCGCCCTTGAGTACAGCGAGAAATAGCCGGCTCTGCTGGGCGGCGACATCCTGTCCCGGCTGTTGTTGCCAGCCGCTCGGCGTGCGTTTGGCGATGCCTTGGCTGTCGATGCGGTAATCCTGTTTGAGCGGGCTGTGCAGCTGCCAGAGCAGGCCGAGGTCGCGGCTCAGGGCAAACTGGCCACGACTGGTCAGCGGCTGCGGCAGGGCGCGCAGGTGTTTTTCCTGAATCAGTGGGCCGCGCACCACCGCAGGTTTGGCCAGCTGGGCGCTGAGTTGGTCGAGGTCGAAGGCGTGAGCCTGGGTGGTCAGCAGCAGGCTTAGCGTCAGGCCTATTGTCGCGGTGAGTTTACGCTTGGGTTGCGCCCCCTCGGGCGCGTCACTTTTTCTTGCTTGCCCAAGAAAAAGTAACCAAAAAGAAGGGCACCCCGACATCCGGGTCTCGCTGCGCTCGACTTCCCTCGCTCCATCGCTGTTCCAGAGGCCCGCCGCGAAGGGCCATCCCTGGCCCATCGCGGCTCTCGCGGCACCCATGCCGCTCAACCTCTTCCACAGCGATTGCGCTCGGCCTTCTGACGGGTACGGTCCCCGCTCCAACATTTTTGTTGGGCAGGAGCTGAGCGCGCGGCTTAATCCGGCCCAAAGACTGTTCACGCCAACACCTTCTCAACCGCCTCAATCAACACCTTGGGCGAAGCGAACTGCATCTCCCGCGTCGCGATTTCCACGGCGACCTGCACGCTGCTGCCACGGGTCATGCGGTCACCGGTTGCTGCATCGCTGATCAGGTAGTTGATCTTCAGGCGGTTCTCCCACTCCACCAGATCGGCGCGCACGATGATCTGCTGGCCGAACTGTGCGCCACGGATATAGCGCAGTTGCAGGTCGATCACCGGCCAGGCGTAGCCAGCGTCACGCATCTGCACGTAGTTGTGGCCGAGCTTGTCGAGCAGGGCGCAACGCGCTTGTTCGAAGTATTTGACGTAGTGGCCGTGCCAGACCACTTCCATCATGTCGACGTCGAAGAACGGCACCTGCAGTTCGATTTCCGCCTGCAATACGCCCTTGCTACGCATAGAGCCTCCAGTGCTGTTCGCGGATGCGGGTCAGGCACAGGCGCAGCTCGGCTTCCAGGGCGCGGTCTTCGATCACTGGGTGGAAGTCCACGGCCAGTTGCTCGCGCATGGCGGCGACCGGCGCAGGGATATCGCTCTTGCCGTCGCGCTGGCGCAGCCACACGCCCTGGTTGGCGGCCAGCAGCGTGGCGGCGGCGACCTGTTCGGTCAGCTCCAGGCTGCGCAGGGCGTCGCGGGCGGCGATGGTGCCCATGCTCACCTTGTCCTGGTTGTGGCATTCGGTGGAGCGCGAGAACACGCTGGCCGGCAGGGTGTTTTTCAGCGCTTCGGCGGTCCAGGCGCTGGTGCCGATCTGCACGGCCTTGAAGCCGTGGTTGATCATTGCGCTGACGCTCGGCGCGCCGGACAGGTTGCTCGGCAGGCCGTGGTTGTAGCGGGTGTCGACCAGCAGGGCGAGCTGGCGGTCGAGCAGGTCGGCGACGTTGCCCACCAGGTTCTTCAGGCTGTCCATGGCGAAGGCGATATGCCCGCCGTAGAAGTGCCCGCCGTGCAGCACGCGTTCTTCTTCGGCGTCGATCAGCGGGTTGTCGTTGGCGCTGTTCAGTTCGGTTTCGATGAACTGGCGCAGCAGGCCCAGGCTGTCGGCCAGCACGCCCAGTACATGCGGGGCGCAGCGCAGCGAGTAACGGTCCTGCAGGCGGTGCAGTGGCGCGGTCGGCGCGTCGATGGCCAGGTCCTGGCGCAGCCAGGCGGCGACCTGCATCTGACCCGGATGCGGTTTGGCGGCGAACAGGCGCTCGTCGAAGTGCTCCGGGTTGCCTTCCAGCGCCACCACATTGAGTGCGGTGATGCGCGTGGCCAGCTTGAGCAGGTAATCGGCGCGGGAGAACGCCTGGCAGGCCAGGGCGGTCATCACCGCAGTGCCATTCATCAGCGCCAGGGCTTCTTTCGGGCGCAGCACCAGCGGCGTCCAGCCCAGCTCGTTGTGCACGTCGATGGCGCTGCGGCGTTCGCCGTTGAACAGCACTTCACGCTCACCGGACAGGGTGGCGGCAACGTAGGACAGCGGCGTGAGGTCGCCACTGGCGCCGACCGAGCCTTCTTCCGGGATCAGCGGCAGCACGTCGTATTCGAGAAACGCTTGCAGGCGCTCGAGCAGCTCCACGCGTACCCCGGAAACCCCGTGGCACAGCGACTGCAAGCGTGCGGCGAGCACGGCGCGGGTGCTGGCTTGATCCAGCAGCTTGCCCAGACCGCAGCCGTGGAAGGTGTACAGATGACGCGGCAGCGCCTCGACCTGATGCAGCGGCACGGCCACCACGCAGGAGTCGCCATAGCCGGTGGTGACGCCGTAGATCACCCCTTCCTTGTCCAGCAGGCTGTCGAGAAAACGTGCGCCTTTGGCGATTTTTTCGCGGTAGGCGGCATCGCTTTGCAGCTGCGCCGGGGCGCTGCGGCTGGCCAGGGCGACGACCTGCTCGATGCGCAGGGGCTGTTCGCCAAACACGATGGGATCAGGCTGATGTGTCGTCATCTTCATTCCAGAACGGGTAGAAATTGAACCATTGCAGGGGCGCACTCAGGCAGCGCTGGGCCAGGCGGTCGGCATAACGCTGGGTGCATTGGCGGATCGTTTCATCGCGCTCGCTGCGCTTCCACGGCAGGCGCTCGATAAAGGGTTCGAGGATCACCTGGTAGCGGCCATTGATCTTCAAGCAGCTCATCAGGTTGACCGGGCATTGCAGCAGCCCGGCCAGCAGCCAGGGGCCTTGTGGGAAGTCCGCCGGCTGGCCGAGAAAATCCACGCTGACTTTGCGGCTGCCCTTGAGCGGTACGCGGTCGCCGGCAATCGCCAGCCATTCGCCACGTTCCAGTCGCTCGGACAATTGCAGCATGATTGCCGCGTCCAGTTCGCTGACCTGGATCAGGCGCATATGGCTGGCCCCGGCGTCGGCCAGCAGGCGGTTGAACTGTTCGGCATGTTTGGTGTGCAGCAGCACGTTCATCTGCACCCGCGCGCCGACTTCGGCCAGGGCGCGGCAGACTTCCAGGTTACCCAGATGTGCGGCCACCAGAATCTGCCCGCGGTTCTGCCGTTGCAGTTGGCCGCAGAGGTCGTCGGGGTCGATCAGGTCGACCTGCTCCAGGCCGAGGCGGCCGCTCCATACGTCGAGCTTGTCGAGCAGGGTATCGGCGAAGCTCATGAATTGGCGGAAGACCGAGAGCCGGGTCGGCTTCAGCTCGGCGCGCCCGCTCCAGGCCGCCAGGTTGCTCTGGTAGTGGCGGATGCTACGCCGCGCCTTGGCGCCGAACAGGTAGAAATACAGCACGATCAGATACAGCAACGGGCTGATCAGGCGACGGCCCAGCACACGTGCCAGCCAGGCGGTGAATTTCATCAGGATAAAACTGCCGCGCTCGCGCTGGCTGGCCCAATGGCGTTGATCACTCATGCCCGCCACCTGTGCCAGAGAATCAGTGGGGCGCGCACTAACATGCCGAAGAACAGCTTGGCGTGCATCTTGGAAATCAGCGCGTTGTCGAGCCACAGGCGAAAGTGCGAGAGGCCGTCCAGCGGGTAATGCACCTTGGTTGGCAGCCAGTGCATCGGCTGATTGCGCCAGGCCAGGCGCACCAGTACCTCGGTGTCGAAATCCATGCGTTTGCCGATGTTTACCGCGTCGATCAGCGCCAGAGTGGCGGGCAGCGGGTAGACACGAAAGCCGCACATGGAGTCGCGGATACTCAGCGACAGGGTGTTGATCCACACCCAGATGTGGGTCAGGTAGCGCGCATAGAGGCGGCCTTTCGGCACGCTGTCGTCGTACTGTGGGTAGCCGCAGATCAGTGCGTGTGGTGCGGTTTGCGAGGCATCGATAAAGCGCGGCAGATCGCTGAGGTCGTGCTGGCCATCGGCGTCTACCTGCAGCGCATGGCTGAAGCCTAGCCGCGCCGCCTCACGCAGCCCGGCCATCACCGCGCCGCCCTTGCCCTGGTTGACTGGCAGACGGACGAGGTGGGTGTCGGGTTGTGCGGCCAACTGATCCATCACCGCTGCGCAGCTGCTGCTGGATGCGTCATCAACCAGCACGCAGGGCAGGCCGGCCGCATGCAGCGCGGCGACCACCACGGGTAGGGCGTGTTCGTGGTTGTAGACCGGGATTACCGCGCAGGGCTTATGCACTGGCAGCCCCCAGCAAAATCCGCCCGGAGGAGCAGGCGGCCTCGCCGTTGCGGAAAGCGAAGTACAGCTTGCCGCGCGCGGCGTCGAAACGCAGGGTCAATTGCAGACGGTCACCGGGGCGCACCAACTGCTGGAATTTCAGCACTTCCATGCCGCTGAAGCGTGGCGGCAGATCCTTGATCAGCTGTCGCGCCAGCTGCTGCGCCCAGTCGATTTGCACCACGCCGGGCAGCACCGGGGTCTGCGGGAAGTGCCCGCTAAAATGCGCCAGGTCCAGCGGTACATCCAGTTCCAACTGCCATTCGCCGTCCTGCTCGACGGCCGAGTTGGGTTCGACCTGGGTCGGCCGTGGCGCTGCCAGCACGGCTTCGACGGTGGCCTGGGGCAGTTTGCCCTGGCTGGTGTAGGGCAGCTGCGCCAGCAGACGCCAGCGGCGGGGCAGGGCGATGGCTTCGCAATGCTCGGCCAGGTGACGGCGCAGGGTTTCGGTAACAGTCTTGCGGCCCTGGTTGCGCAGGGCGTGCAAGCCGGCCGGGCTCAGGGCAACCAGGGCGCCGAGGTAGGCACGGCCTTCCTGCACCACACCCAGGCGTGCATCGCTGAGCCATTCGTGGCTGCTCAGCGCCTGTTCGAGCATGGGCAGGGAAATGCGTTTTTCTTCCAGCTTGATGATGCGGTCCAGGCGGCCGCGCAGGGCAAAGCGGCCATCGGCCTGCAGCTCCACCGCATCGGCAGTCTGCTCGCGGTGGCCGGCAGGCAGATACGGCGAGGTCAGGTGCAGCGCACCTTCGGCGTTTTGTCCCAATACGATGCCGGCAAACGGCGTCCACAGTTCCCCGCCCTGACGCCAGGCGATACCGCCGGTTTCCGAGCTGCCGTAGATTTCCGTGGGCCATTGGCCAAGCAGCGTGTGCAACTCGGTGGCGGTTTCACCTGGCAGCGCGCCGCCTGAGGAAAACACCTGGCGCACCGCGCGCAGCGCCGGCCAGTTGAGGTTGTCGCCCATTCTTTTTAATAGCGCGGGGCTGGCCACCCAGGCGAAAGCCGTGCCGGTTGCCAGGCTTTCGCGCTGCAAATCTTCGGGGAACGGTTGGGCGCGGCGCAGGAACGCGCGGCCGGCGCAGAGTGGCCACAGCACGCGAAACAGCAGGCCGTAGATATGCTGAGTGGCGACGCTGCCGAGAATGGTCGCGTCGCCCAGTTGCGCGCCCCACAGCTGTTCCAGCGCCTCGACTTCATTGGTCAGTTGGCGCAGGGACTTGTCGATCAGCTTGGCTTCACCGCTGGAGCCGGAGGTGCACAGGGTCAACCTGCATTGGTCGAGCTCCAGCGTGGCTGGTGGCAATGCGACACTTTCTGGATTTAGCAGGTCATCCAGGTTGTCCAGCCACAGGTCGCACTGGCTGGCCATGCGCTGGCGGGTTTGCGGCTGGGCATCGGCCGGCAGCAGCACGGCAATCCCGGCGCGCCAGGCGGCGAGCAGGGCAATCGCCAGTTCGCCGGCGTCGTCCAGATACAGGGCCAGACGCTGCACGCTACGCGCTTGCAGCTCAGCGGCCAGGCGCAGAGCGTGCTGGCGCAGCGCTGGCTGGTCCATATCCGGGGTTGCCGGGCGACCGCTGTGGGCTTTGTCGAGCAGGTGCTCGAGGGGCAGCCAGTTCATTCATGTCTCCTTACGTGCTGGCGCACCAGCCACTCACCGGCAAACAGCAGGCCCATCAGGCCATACGCGATCAGCCCGGTATACAGGGTCCACCAGCTCAGCGGTGCCCAGAAATTCAGCGCCACCACCACCAGGCCGTTGAGCAGAAAGAAAGCGGCCCAGACCTGCGTCACGGTGCGCGTGTAGCGCACGGCCACTTCCGGCAGCTGCGGTTCGCTCAGGCGTGCCAGGCGCTCGATCAGCGGCGGGCCGAACTTCAGGCTGAGGCCGAACAACGCCAGCAACAGGCCGTTGAGCAACACTGGGTACCAGCGCAGCAGTGCCGGCTCGCCGGCCAGGCCGAGCAGCAGGCAGAAGCTCAGGGCCATGGCGGTCATCCAGCGGTTGCCGGGCTTGCCCCATTGCGTCAGCGCCCGGGCCAGCCACAGGCCGCCAAGGCAGACGGCAAACAGCTGCGGCGAGAGGTGCTCCATGCCGTAATACACGGCAAAGGGGTAGAGCAGCCCGGCCAGCAGCAGGAGCAGGCCAAATAGGCGACTCATTATTCGCTGGCTGGGGCGTTGACCAGTTGCAGCACCGCCTCGACCACATCACCAACGGTGCGCACTGCCTTGAACTCTTCGGCCGCAAGCTTTTTACCGGTCTGACGCTTGATATGGTCGATCAGGTCGACCGCATCAATGCTATCGATCTCAAGGTCCTGATAGAGGTTCGCTTCCGGTGTAATACGTTCGGGCTCCAGCTCGAACAGCTCGACCAGGGCGTCGCGCAGGGTGTCGAAAATCTCTTCACGGGTTTGCATCGGCGGCTTCCTCAGGCGGTTTGTTGCGATGACACGAATGCCGCCAGGCTGGCTACGTTGGCAAAGTGCTTGCGGGTGTCTTTGGCTTCGGCGTCGATCTTGATGCCGAAACGTTTCTGGATCGCCAGGCCGAGTTCCAGGGCGTCTACCGAGTCCAGGCCCAGGCCTTCACCGAACAGGGTCAGGTCGGCGGCGATATCCTCTGCGGCCATGTCTTCGAGGCCCAGGGCGTCGATGATCAGGTTTTTAATTTCCAGCTGCAAATCGCTCATCTTCGGCGAGCTCCTTAATAAAGTGTTGGTGCAGTACATCATTGAGTTTGCGGGACGCAATCGGCGCTGGCCCCAGTGCATTGAACTGTTGTGGGTCGATATCCTCGCCTACCCGAAGGCGGAAGTGAAAGCGACGCGACGGAATGCTGTACCAGGGCTCGGCCTTGGTCAGGGTGGTGGGCGTGACGCTGATTACCACCGGGGTGACAACGCGTGCGCCGCGCAGGGCAATGGCCGCTGCGCCACGGTGAAATTCCGGGTGCTGGCCCGGCGTGGTGCGCGTGCCTTCCGGGAAAATCACCAGGGTCTGGCCGCTCTGCAGGGCGCTGGCGGCTTCGTCGAGCATGTCCATGCTGCCGCTGTTGCTGATGTAACCGGCGGCGCGGATCGGTCCGCGCATGCTCGGGTTGTCCCACAGGCTCTGTTTGACCACGCAGTTGGCATCACGAATAAAGGCGATCAGCACCACCACGTCGATCAGTGACGGGTGATTGGCAATCACCATCTGGCCTGGCTGGCCGAGACGCTCGATGCCTTCGACTTCGTAGGTCAGCACGCCGCTGCGGTACATAAAACGTACGAACAGGTAGAAGGTCTTGCTCACCACGGCGCGCGCGCGGGTACGCCGAACCAGGCTGTCACCCGGCAGCAGGGCCAGCAGCGGGAAGATCAGTACGCGCAGCAGCACCCCGCCGATGCCGAACAGGCTGAAACTCAGGGCCGTAGCGATCAGCCGCCACCAATAGGGCGCGCTGTACCGGCTCAGACCTTGTTGCGAGACCAGGTCCATTGGCGGTTCTTCCAGTGATGTTGCAGGGTGGTCTGGTCGCTGCACAGGGCGCGTACCAGGTTGAGCGCGTGCGGCCATTCGCTGCGGACGCCGTCGCCCCGGCTTAGCTGCAACTGCCAGTCTTCGCCCGGGGTCAGCAGCAGGCCAACCGCATAGGGAAACGGCACGTCATCGATAAACGGCGCGTACAGCGCGGGCGGGGTTTCTTCGGCAATCACCAGCAACACTGCCGGTGCGCCGTCGTGGAGCATGCCGCAGGCTTCCAGTACGGCGTTTTCCAGGCCGTCGCCGGCACCGGCAATGGCGGTCATTTCGCTGTGATCGCCACGCTGGATCGACCACAGGCCGATGATCGCGTTGTGTACCGAGAGGCTGAATTGGGTCGGCGACAGCGGCTCGTCGTGTGCCAGATCGCTGAGGATGGTCAGGGTGCGCGGGGTTTCGCCGTGGCGGCTGGCAAACACCATGGGCAGTTGCGGGTGCGCTTCGGCCAGCGGCCAGGCGACGTGAAAGGCCATACGTGCCAGGCGGCTCAGGCGCCGGCGTTGCATGGCGGGCAGGGCGCTGACATCCGGCTGTTCGCCGGCATCCGTCAGGCACAGCGGAGCCTGATGCCAGGCGCACCAGTCAGCCGTGCTGTCCAGGCCAGGGGCCCAGGCACGCCATTGTTCGATCCTGAAGTGTGTCACGCGCTGCGCGTCCATGTCGGCTACAGCCAGCCGCAACCAGCGTGGGGCTTGGCAGCAGGTGTGGCGAAGTGCTGGCATTATCCAGACCACGCGGGTCGTGCGCAAATCCATGGCGCCGGGTTCTGACCATCGGCGACAGGTCAAGTGCCGAAAATCTCGCCCTTGTCACGTAGTTTGCATAGAATTCGGGACCATTTCGGGGTTAATGCGGGTCAGGGAGGTGTTTCATGCGGCGCGTGATCTTCAATCAGAAGGGCGGTGTGGGTAAGTCCAGCATCGCCTGCAACCTGGCCGCGGTGAGTGCCTCGCAGGGCTATCGCACCCTGTTGATCGACCTGGATGCCCAGGCCAACTCGACCCATTACCTTACCGGCCTGACCGGCGAGGAAATCCCCATGGGCATCGCCGAGTTCTTCAAGGGCACGCTGTCATCCGCGCCGTTCGGCAAGAAAGGCAGCGTGGATATCTACGAAACGCCGTTTGAAAACCTGCATGTGGTCACCGCCACCGCCGAGCTGGCTGATCTGCAGCCCAAGCTGGAGCAGAAGCACAAGATCAACAAGCTGCGCAAACTGCTCGAAGACCTCAGCGAAGACTACGAGCGGATCTACCTGGATACCCCGCCGGCCTTGAACTTCTACACCGTGTCGGCGCTGATTGCGGCCGACCGCGTGCTGATTCCCTTTGACTGCGACAGCTTCTCGCGTCAGGCGCTGTACGGCTTGCTGCGCGAAATCGAAGAACTCAAGGAAGACCACAACGAAGGCCTGGAAGTTGAAGGCATTGTGGTCAATCAGTTCCAGCCGCGTGCCAGCCTGCCGCAGCAACTGCTCGATGAGCTGATCGCCGAGGGCCTGCCGGTGCTGCCGGTCAACCTGATGAGTTCGGTGAAGATGCGCGAGTCGCACCAGGCCTGCACGCCGCTGATCCATCTGGACCGTAGCCACAAGCTGACCCAGCAATTTGTCGAGCTGCACGACCTGCTTAACGCCAATTGAGCGTTAGCCCGTAAATAAAAAAAGCTGCCTAGGCAGCTTTTTTATTGGCTGGTTCAGAGCCAGTTTTCATGCAGCAGGGCCGACGCGCAGCAGATCGTCAGCGAACGACGTAAATGTCGCAGGGCGCCTTATGTAGGAAGTGTTGCGCCAGGCTGCCGAGCAATGCTTGCGACAGTGCGCTGCGGCCGTGGCTGCCGAGTACCAGCAGTTCGATATTGTGGCTTTTCAGGCGCGCTTGCAGGCAACGCAGAATGCCGCCCTGTTCCACCGAATGGCTCAAGGTCGGGCCTTTTTCCGGCAGGTTCTGCGCTTCATCTTCGAGCAGCTGGTTGATCAGCGCTTTCTGCGTGGCCAGTTGCGCTTCGACCTGCTTGGGCGTGCCCTTGTTCGGTTCGAACACATGCAGGGCATGCAGGTCGGCGGTTTCCGGCAGCAGGCGATAGGCCTGGCCGAGGGCGCTGCAGGCGCACAGGGAGAAGTCGATGGCGGCCAAGGCGCGCTCATACGGACGGAAATCGTTACGTGCCACCAGCAGCAGCGGCACCGGGCAGTTGCGCGCGATGCGGTCGAGGCTGGTGCCGGAGAAGAAGTCATGGCGCTGGTGATGGCCGCCGAGTACCAGCAGGTCGCAGTCCAGCTCGCTGAGCTGCTGCAGCACCACTTCCGAAGGCTTGATGCCACTGCGAATCAGCAGTTGGCTGCCGGGCGGTGCGTACTGGGTGATGCTGCGATCTAGGGCCTGTTTGGCAAGCTCATGATCTTGACTGCTTTTGCTCGGATCGAGCACGTGGAGGATGGTCAGTTTGGCGTTGAACTGCTTGGCCAACTGGGTGGCGCGGCACAGGGCCATGTCGGCCGTGTCGCGCAGGTCGTGGGCAATAAGGATGTGACTGGGCATGGTCGGCGTTCTCCTGCCGATGCATGTCGGCACATTTATTGTGACCTCGAGTCATAGCTGGACTTTTGACCCAGGGCAAGGTCAGGCGTCAGCGCGTGCGTAATTGGTACAGGCCGCGACTCTGAGCCACTACTTCACCACTGTCGTCGGTCAGCTGCAACTCTAAAACGTACTCCGCTTTACCCTCTTCTGTTGCCTGTTTTTGCAGTTGCTCGATTTGCGCCTCACTCAGGCTCGCTTCGACCTGTATATCACCGGTGGCCGGGCGGCGAAAACGCAGGTTCATTTCCTTGACGATGGGGTAAAAGCGCTGAGTATCGAAGCTGGTGAGAAACAATGCCCCGCCAGGAATTTCTGCCAGGGTGAACAGCGCGCCGGCGTACATGCTGCCGATATGGTTCTGGTTACCCGTCAGCGGCATGCGCAGACGCACATGACCCACTTCCAGCACATCGGCCTTGAGCCCGCTGCGCTGGACAAAGGCGATCTGTTCTTCGGTGAGCTGGCGCACCAGTTCAGTAGGCAGCGGCATGGTCGGCTCCACAGTTATGGGTGTGTAGCCAGCCTAAAGGTTGGTCGTGAGCTCGGTAATGACCGCGGTGCCGTGGACGGATTGACCGATTCGCTCAAATGCCCTGCTGGCGCAACCAGCCAAGCAGCTGCGGCAAGGGCAGGGCACCGCTCTGTCGGGCCACTTCCACACCGCCTTTGAGCAGGATCAGGGTTGGGATCGAGCGAATGCCCATTTCTGCCGACAGTTGCGGGTTGGCCTCGCTGTCCAGTTTGCTCAGGCGGCAGCGGCCTTGCAGCTGCGCGGCGGCTTGTTCATAGATCGGCGCAAAGCTGCGGCACGGGCCGCACCAACTGGCCCAGACATCAATCAGCAGTGGCAGGTCGCCCTTGTTCTGCGCATCGAAGTTGGCCTGGGTCAGCTCGAAGGGTGTGCTGGGCAGCACCTCGGCCTTGCAGCGGCCACAACGCGGCGTATCGCCCAGGCGCTCGGCGGGAATGCGGTTAAGGCCGTTGCAGTGCGGGCAGGGGATCAGCAGAGGGTTGGGCATGGGCGACTCCAGAGGCGGTTATCCCTTATCTGGAGTCGCTTGCGCGGATATCAAGGGTGATCAGCCCGCGGCAGCGTCCAGCGCCTGGGTCAGGTCGGCGAGGATGTCGTCGCTGTGCTCGATACCGATCGACAGGCGCACCATGTCACGCGGCACGCCGGCACGCTCCAGTTCTTCGTCATTGAGTTGACGGTGAGTGGTCGAGGCCGGGTGACAGGCCAGCGACTTGGCGTCGCCGATATTCACCAGGCGCACCACCAGCTTGAGCGCATCGATAAAGCGCGCGCCGGCTTCCTGACCGCCGACAATGCCGAACGAGAGGATCGCTGCCGGCTTGCCGCCGGTATAGCGCACGGCCAGATCATGCTCGGGGTGATCCGGCAGACCGGCATATTTCACCCAGGCCACCTGCGGATGGTTTTGCAGGTAGTGGGCGACCTTCAGCGCGTTCTCGGTGTGTCGCTCCATACGCAGGGCCAGGGTCTCCAGGCCTTGCAGAATCAGGAAGGCATTGAACGGCGACAGCGCCGCGCCGGTGTTGCGCAGCGGCACCACGCGGCAGCGACCGATGAAGGCGGCGGGGCCGAAGGCTTCGGTGTAGGTCACGCCGTGATAGGACGGGTCGGGGGTGTTGAGCAGCGGGAAGCGTGCCTTGTTGTCGGCCCAGGGAAATTTGCCGGAGTCGACGACGATGCCACCGATGCTTGTGCCGTGGCCGCCGATGTACTTGGTCAGTGAGTGCACGACGATGTCTGCGCCGTGTTCGAAGGGGCGGCAGAGTATCGGCGTAGCCACGGTGTTGTCGACGATCAGTGGCACGCCATGGCGGTGCGCAGCCGCAGCCAGAGCCGCCAGATCGACGATATTGCCAGCCGGGTTACCGATGGATTCGCAGAACACCGCCTTGGTGCGCTCGTCGATCAGCGCCTCCAGGGCAGCGATGTCGTCATGGGCGGCAAAGCGGGTCTGGATGCCGAAGCGCGGCAGGGTGTGGGCCAGCAGGTTGTAGGTGCCGCCGTAGAGCTTGGCCACCGAGACGATGTTGTCGCCGGCTTCGGCCACAGTCTGGATCGCGTAGGTGATCGCCGCCATGCCGGAGGCCACGGCCAGTGCGCCGACGCCGCCTTCCAGTGCTGCCACGCGCTCTTCGAGCACGGCGTTGGTCGGGTTCATAATTCGCGAATAGATATTGCCGGCGACTTTCAGGTCGAACAGATCGGCACCGTGCTGGGTGTCGTCGAAGGCAAAGGAGCTGGTCTGGTAGATCGGCACCGCCACGGCCTTGGTGGTCGGGTCAGGGCTATAGCCGGCGTGGATGGCCAGGGTTTCCAATTTCATGCGCGCGTTCCTTCAGGGCAGATTGAAAGGTTCGCAGCATGGAGAAAGCAGCAAGGCCCGGTCAATGCGCTGGAGCAATGAAACGGGCCTTGGGTTAGATCGATGTGTTTGCAGCTTATGCCGTCAGATTGGCGTTAGCGGGAAAAACCAGGGGATGATCACTGTAGCGACGCCCCACAACAGCAGGTTGAGCGGAATGCCGATCTTCATAAAGTCGGTAAAGCGATAGCCACCGGCGTTGTAGACGAAGGTGTTGGTCTGGTAACCGATCGGGGTGGCAAAGCTGGCGCTGGCGGCGAACATCACCGCGACCACGAAGGCGCGCGGATCGACACCCAGATGCTGAGCCATGCCGATGGCGATGGGCGTCACCAGCACCGCTACCGCGTTGTTTGACAGCACCTCGGTGAGAATGGACGTGAACAGGTAGATAAACGACAGCATCAGCAGCGGGCCGGCCCAGGGCAGCCAGCCCATGACGTTCTCCACCATCAACTTGACCAGGCCGACCTTGTCCATGGCGATGCTGATGGCCAGCATGCCGAAGATCAGGCTGAGGATCTTCCAGTCCACGGCCTTGTAGGCGTCTTCCACATCCAGGCAGCGGGTCGCCAGCACGGTGACTGCGCCGATGATTGCCAGACCCTCAATGGGCATTACGCCAAACGCGGCCAGCAGCATCACCGCCAGGGTGGCGATGATCGCAATCGGCGCCTTGTCACGGCGGAATGCGCGCTCCTGCACGTTGTTGAGGCTGATCAGTTCGCCGTTGTCGGCGAAGCGCTTGATCTGTGCCGGCGTGCCTTCAACCAGCATCACGTCACCGAACTGCAACTGGAACTCGTCCAGGTTGCCGGAAACATTCTCGTCCTGGCGGTGCACGGCCAGCACGGCGATGCCGTAGCGCGCAGTCAGGTCGAGGTCGCGCATGGGGCGGTTACTGTAGCGCGAGTTGCGCCCGACGATAGCCTCGGCCAGCACCACGTCGTGGCTGCTGATGGTCTCGAAGGCTTCGCTGCGGTTGAAGCTGAGGTGGCCGCTGCCGCGCAGTTCGACCACGTCTTTGACCTGGCCGTGGATCACCAGTTGGTCACCGGCCATCAGCAGCGTGTCATGGGCGGGCTCGGTGAATTCTTCCTGGTCACGGAAGATCTTCAGCACTTGCAGGCCACTGCCGCCATTGAGGTTGGCCTCGCTGAGGGTTTTGCCGATCATCGGTGAGTCGTGCGGTACCAGCAACTCGCTCATAAAGGTGCGCTCAAGATCTGGGCGCAACTGCTTGGACAGGGTTTCACGCTCAGGCAGCAGGCGATGGCCGATGGTCAGCAGGTAGGCCATGCCGAAGGCGGCCATGACCAGCCCGGCGCCGGTAATCTCAAAGATGCCGAAGGGTTCCAGGCCAGCCTTGCGCGCGACACCGTCGACCAGAATATTGGTCGAGGTGCCGATCATCGTCAGGGTGCCGCCGAGAATGGTGGCGTAGGACAGCGGAATCAGCAGTTTTGACGGCAGTGTGCCGGCACGGCGGGCCAGGGAAATCGCCACCGGGGTGAGAATGGCCACCACCGGGGTGTTGTTCAGGCAGGCGGAAATCACCAGGGCGGTGACGGTCAGCCCGGTGAGCACACGAATCGGGCTGGTGCCAACCAGATCACCCAGCCAGTTACCCAGGGCGTCAATACAGCCGGTGCGCTCCAGTGCCGCAGAGAGCACGAACATGCAGGCGATGGTTACCGGCGCCGAGTTGCTCAACACGCTGAGCACTTCCGCAGGTGTCAGCAACTGGGTAATCAACAGCGCCGCCACGGCGATGGCGGCGACGATGTCCGGGCTCCACTTCTCACGCACAAAGGCGTAGAGCACCCAGACCAGCAGGGCGCCGACAAACAGCAAGGGCAGGGGCAATGAATCCCAGAACATGGACATCCTTAGCGTCGAATCTCGTGTGAGGTATCGGGCGCGCCAGTTCAGACGGGGCGGCCACGCAAGGCGGAGAAGATAAGGGTTGCTGCTTAGAGAGTCTAAGAATGTTTGGAAAGGTTTATATGCCTTTTCGATTTAATAGATAAGGCTGTACCGGCCGCTCTGGCGCGCACTGTGCCTGTGCGCCTAACCGGTGGCGGATTAGGCTGCGGTCTTTGCGCAGCGGAGGTGGATATGCGTCAGCTAGGTATTCTGGGCGGGATGAGCTGGGAATCCACGGCCAGCTATTACCGCTTGCTCAATCAAGGCGTGCGCGAGCAACTGGGTGGCCTGCATTCGGCCCCGTTGTTGTTGCACTCCGTGGACTTCGCCGAGATCGCTGAACTGCAGCGCCGCGCCGACTGGCAGGCAGCGGGTGAACTACTGGCCAGGGCTGCGCAGGGCTTGCAGCAGGCCGGCGCAACGGCCTTGCTGTTGGCGACCAACACCATGCACAAGGTCGCGCCGGCATTGGAAGCGGCGGTGCAGATACCGCTGTTGCATATCGGTGACGCGGTTGCCCAGGCCCTGCAACGCCAGGGTGTGCGCCGTGCGGCTTTGCTGGGCACGCGCTTCACCATGCAGGAAGACTTCTACCGCCAGCGCCTGGCCGAGCGTTTCGGTATTGAAGTGATCACCCCGGACGCCGCGCAGATGGCGGAGATCGACCGGGTGATCTTTGCCGAGCTGTGCCAAGGCCAGTTTCTGCCGCAAGCACGCGACTTCTATCTGAACTGCCTGCGCAGCCTGCACGCGCAGGGTGCCGAAGTGGCCATTCTCGGCTGCACCGAAATCGGTTTGCTGCTCGATGGGCTGGATGCGCCGCTGCCACTGCTCGACAGCACCGAGCTGCATGTGGCCATGGGGCTGGAGTGGCTGCTGGGTGGTGTGTAGGTTGGGTTGAGGAGCTTGCGACGAAGCCCAGCGATAGCCGGGTGGAGCGCTATGCGCTCCTTGTTGGGCTTCGCAAGCTCAACCCAACCTACGATGAACAGCTTATTTCCAGGTGCTTGCCCCATTCCGGTGGGCGCTGGGCGTAGCGTTCGAAGCCGGGCTGCTCGTCGAAGGGCTGTGACAGCACCTGATGCAGTTCGCGCACTGGGGTGTAGTCGCCCTGTTCGGCGGCTTCGATTGCCTGTTGAGCCAGGTAATTGCGCAGGATGTATTTGGGGTTGACCGCGTGCATGCGCATACGGCGTTGCTCCTGGTCGTCGCCATCACGTGCGCTGCGCGCCAGGTAGTCGGCGGCCCAGGTGTCAAAGCCGGCCAGATCGGTGAAGTCGTCGCGCAGGCGCGTGACCGCGTGCGCGGCCGGGCTGTCGCCGAGTTCGCGGAAGAACAGGGTGTAATCCACTGCACTGCTTTGCATCAGTTGCAACAGGCGTTGCACCAGGGCTTCGTCGCCGTCATCGGCGCTGAGCAGGCCCAGGCGCTTGCGCATCAGGTCGAGGTAGTGCGCCTGGTACAGGGGCAGGAACAGCCCCAGGGTTTCCCGTAGCGCGTCTATATCCACCAGCGGCACCAGGGCCTGGCCGAGAGCTGCGAGGTTCCACTGGGCAATCGGCACCTGATTGCTGAAGCTGTAGCGGCCGCTGTCATCGGAATGGTTGCAGATGTGCTGGGTATCGAAATCATCGAGAAAGGCGTAGGGGCCGTAATCGAAGGTGATGCCGAGGATCGACATGTTGTCGGTGTTCATCACTCCATGGCAGAAACCGTAGGCTTGCCAGTAGGCGATCATTGTGGCGTTGCGTTCGATGATCTCGCGGAACATCGCCAGATACGGCTGCTCCTGTTGCGCGCAGTCGGCGTAATGCTGGTGCAGGACATGCTCGGCCAGCTGTTTGAGCTGCTCGTGCTGGCGGGTGTAGTAGAAGTATTCGAAGTGACCGAAGCGGATATGGCTGGGTGCCAGGCGCAGCACCATCGCCGCGCGTTCCTGCTTCTCACGCCACACCGGGGTGCTGGAGCCGGTGACGCACAGCGCCCGCGAGCTGGGAATGCCGAGGGCGTGCAGGTGTTCGCTGGCAAGGAATTCGCGGATCGAGCTGCGCAGCACCGCGCGGCCGTCGCCCATGCGCGAGTAGGGCGTTTGCCCAGCACCTTTCAGATGCAGATCCCAGTACTCGCCGGCGTCATTGACGACCTCGCCCAGCAGCAGGCCGCGGCCGTCGCCCAGGCGTGGGCTGTAGCCGCCGAATTGATGCCCGGAGTAGACCATGGCGCGCGGCTCGGCGCTGCTCCACAGCTTGTGCCCGGTGAAAATCTGCGCGAACACCTCGCTGTCGGCTTCATTCGGGTCCAGGTCGAGCAGGGCCATAGCCGCCGGGCTGGCGACCACCAGGCGCGGCTCGGCAATTGGCTCGGGCAGCACGTGGGTGGAAAAGGCATCGCCGAGGCGGGCGAAACGGTTGTCGAACTGCAACTCGATCAGCGATTTCACAATCAGGCTCCAGCCGGGCGAAGCAGCCTGGCAGTGGTCAGTAAACGGCCCGCTGGGGCGGGCCGGTGGCGCGTTACTGCGGGTCGACCGCCGGAGCGGGAGGCGGCAGTTTGCTCTGCTGGGCATCAGCGGCGGCCGTGGCAGCGACCATTTGCCCGGTGGTCAGGTTGAGTTCCTGACCATGCAGGTTCTTGATCATCACCTCGACCTGGTTGAAGGCCATTTCCACGTTGTGCTCGCGGAAGCTCATGGCAATACGCGTGAGGATTTCGTCTGTGGCGGCGTTACGGTCGCCCAGCTCGCGCACATGGAAGCGCAGTTCGTAATCGAAGGTGCTCGGGCTGATGGTCAGGAAGAACAGCACGGGTGCCGGGTCGCGTAGCACTCGTGGGTTTTCCTCGGCCGCTTGCATCATCAGTTTGCGTGCCAGGGGCAGGTCGGTCTCGTAGGCCACACCGATCTTCACGATGACACGGGTGACGGTGTCGTTGAGCGACCAGTTGATCAGCTGCCCGGTGACGAAGGTCTTGTTCGGCACGATGATTTCTTTGCGGTCGAAATCGGTGATGGTGGTGGCGCGGATGCGGATTTTGCTGACCGTGCCGGACAGGTTGCCGATGGTCACCACGTCGCCGATACGCACCGGACGTTCGAACAGGATGATCAGGCCGGAGATGAAGTTGGCGAAGATCTCTTGCAAGCCAAAACCGAGGCCGACCGACAGCGCGGCGACCAGCCACTGCAACTTGTCCCAGCTGACCCCGAGGGTCGACAGGGTGGTGACGAAACCGATGCCGACGATCAGGTAGGAGAGCAGGGTGGTGGTGGCGTAGGCGCTGCCCTGGGCCAGGTTGAGTCGCGACAGCACCAGCACTTCAAGCAGACCCGGCAGGTTGCGCCCCAGGGCCACGGTGATGCCGACGATGATCAGCGCGCCGAGCACATCGTTGAGGCTGATCGGCACCAGGGTGGCGGCATCGCCCGTGCCGCTGCTGTATTGGTAGAGGGTGATGTTGTCGAGGTAGGCGAAGACCGAGATCAGGTCCGCCCAGACCCAGTACAGCCCGGCGATAAAGGTGCCGAGCAGGGCCAGGCGGATCAGTCGCAGCGATTGCTGGTTGACCTGCTCGATGTCCAGGGTGGGTTCCTCGACCACGGTTTCCGTGCCTTCGATGCCATCTTTGCTCTGCGCCTGACGCTTGCTCAGGGCGCGCTGATAGGCCAGGCGTCGTGCAGCCACCGAGAGGCCGCGGACGAAGGTGGCTTCGATGATCAGCCAGATCATCAGCAGGTAGAGGGTGTTGATCAGGCGGTCGCTGAGTTTCAGGGCGGTGTAGTAATAGCCGAAGCCAACCGCGACGATCAGTGCCAGCGGCAGCAGGCTCAGGGCAATGCCAATCAGCATGCGCAGCGCCGAGGCGTGCTCGCGAGCCGGGCCACTGAGCAGCAGTTTGTGCAGCAGCCAGACCATCAGGGCATAGCAGCTGAGCACCACGGTCAGACCGATCACGTCGTCGCCGAGGCTGGCCGGCTGGTGTTCGGCCACCGTTACCACGGCGACCAGGGCGATCACCACCAGGCCCAGTCGACGGATCTGGCGATGCAGGAAGGCCACCTGCGGGCGGCCCCAGCGGAAGTGCAGTTCGGCCACGCCGCCATCAGCAAGGATGCGGTACACGGTGTAGAACACCAGCCAGGCCTGGGCCATCTGGAACAGCGCCTGGCCCAGGTTGGCGTTCTGCCCGCGGGCGTCCATCTGCAGGGCGAAACCGCACAGCGCGAGGAACAGCGTACCAGGCAGGGCCAGCAGCACGTTGAGCATGATCGCCATGGGCGTATGCAGCTGGCTGTCGCGTTTGAAGTGGCCGATGTCCTGGTGCAGTTCGCCGAGCTTGCGGTACAGGTAGCCGCGTCGCCACAGCAGCACCACGATCAGCAGCAACAGCGGCAGAAACAGCAGCGGTCGTTCGGTCAGGCCGGCAGCCAGCTGACGCAGGTTGGCGCCCCAGGGCAGTTCGGCGATCTGCCGCTCCAGCAGGTGCGGCACCGATTTGAACCACTCCAGGTCCAGCGGTTTGTTGCTAGGGATCCAGAACATCTGCTCGTCGAGGGTGGCGCGCAGGGTTTCGGCCGTGGCCTTCAGCTGTTTCTGATTGAGTTGCAGGGTGATCGATTCGTTGAGCAGGGCGTTCAGCTCACGGTTGAGGCGGTCAATCAGCTCGCGGCGGGTGTCGATGATGTCCAGCAGGTTGCTGCGCAGTGCAGCGATATCGGCATCCGGGTCGCTGTTCGGGGCGGCCAGCAACTGGTCGACATAGGCGCTGGGGTTGTTGATGCTTTCGCGCTGCTGGTTGAGCTCGAACTGGTACAGGCGCAGGTCGGCAATCTGGTCGGGCAGGTCGCTGTCGATCTTCAGCGTCGGCAGTGCCTGCTGCTGCTTATAGAGAATGCGCGAGAGCAGCAGGCTGCCCTGCAAAACGCTGATCTGCTCGTCCAGGGCCTGGTCGCTCTGGCTCAGGCTGTCGAGTTGCTGCTTGGTTTGCAGATTTTCCCGGGTCAGCTGGTTGAGGCGGTCGGTGGCGCGCAGCAGGTAGTCAGACAGTGTCAGGTTGAGCGCACTTTCCCGCGCCAGCAGGCTGTCGCTGCCGGCCTTTTCAGCTTCGCGGGACTGCTCGGCGACGGTCTGCTCGGAGAGGTCGCGGCGTTTATCGTTGATCAGGTTCTGCAGGTCGAACAGTTCTTTCTCGATGCGCTTGATGCGTTCTTCCAGCAGGCTGCGGCGGCTGTTGCCGAGGTCCTGTAGCAGGCTGTTGCCGGCCAGCTCCTGGCGACGCAGCTGGGTTTGCGCTTCCAGCTTGGCCAGCTCGGCATTGAGCTGATCACGGCGCTCGTTGCTCAGCGGCTTGCCGGCATCGCGGGCGCTTTTCAGGATGCTGTTGATTTCCTGGCTGCGGCTCTGGTTGCTGCTGATCTCGGCCTGAGCACGCTCGGGGCGGGTTTGCGCGGTGATGATCAGGCTGTTGGCTTCGATGATCTGCTTCTGCCAGTCGCTCAGCTGGTTATTGCGCTCGGCCAGCAGTTGTTCGAGTTGCGGCAGCGGGCTGTTGGCATAGCGCAGGTTGACCTGGGTCGGCTGGCTGCCTTTGAGGCGCTCGAAGTCGCGCTGGGCTTCGCCGATCAGGCGCGGCGCTTGTTGCAGCTGCTTTTCCAGGTCAGCCAGGTGTTGCCGGCTGTCGGCCTGTTCGGCAAGCAGCGCCAGGGTTTTCTCCAGGGTCTGTTTGATCGCCTGCTGCTCGGCTTCCGGCAGCTTGCGATCGGCCAGGCCGTCGAGGTTGCGTTGCACATCGGCGCTGCTGGGCGGCTCGCCCGCCAGCAGCACGGGGGCATTCAGGCACAGGCCGAGGAGCACGGCCGAGAGGTAGACGCGGAAAGAGGACATAGTGGTGATCGTAAGGCCCGAGAGGATGCTGAGTTTAACAGGCGGCCGCACAAACGCTGACCGCTGTTTCAGCTTCCTCGTCAGAGAAAGAGTGCCGGGCCCGGTCGGCTGCCTTCGGGGAATCTGACGCCGACTTTGCGGATCTTGTTCCCTTCCATCGCGGCGACGGTCCAGGTCAGGCCTTGCCACTGCACCTGGTCGCCGATCACCGGCTCGCCACCAATTTCATGGGCGATAAAGCGGCCCAACGCTTGCTGGCCATCAATCTCGCCCAGTTGCAGGCCATACAGCGCGGCCACGGCCGCCAATTCAGCATCGCCTTCGAGAACGAAATCACCAAAGAAGCGCAGGTCCTGACCGCGTTTGGGCGCCTGACTGAACAGTCTGCCCAGTGCGGTCAGGTCATGCTCATGGCCGACGACACAGAGCAAATCGCCCGCCTCCAGGGTGGTGCTGCCGGAGGGGTGGAGCAGCTCTTTGCCACGGAACAGGGCCGCAATACGGGTGCCTTCGGGCATGTTCAATTCACGTAGGGCGGCGCCAATACACCATTTCTCCGCGCCGAGGCGGTAGATAAACAGCTCCCACTGGCTGGTCGGGTGCACTTCCAGGCCGGCACGCGATACCGGCGCGGGCTCTGGTGGGACGGTGACGCGCAGCAATTTGGCGGCAAACGGCAGGCTGGTGCCCTGCAGCAGCAGTGAGACCAGCACGATAAAGAATGCCACGTTGAAAAACAGCTGGGCGTTGGGCAGGCCAGCCATCAGCGGGAACACAGCGAGGATGATCGGCACTGCGCCGCGCAGCCCAACCCAGGCGATAAAGGCCCGCTCGCGGTCATGGAAGGCGCGGAATGGCAACAGGCCGATGAAGATCGACAGCGGCCGAGCAAACAGGATCATCCACAACGCCAGGCCCAGTGCGGGCAGGGCGATCGGCAGCAGTTCGTGAGGCGTGACCAGCAAGCCGAGGACCAGGAACATGCCGATCTGCGCCAGCCAGGTCAGGCCATCAAGCATGTGCAGGATGCCGTGGCGCGAGCGGATCGGGCGGTTGCCCAGCAGCAGGCCGCACAGGTAAATCGACAGAATGCCACTGCCACCGACGGCCGTGGTGATGGCAAAGATGATCAGGCCGCCGCTGACCACCAACAGGGGGTAAAGGCCGTTGGCCAGCTCCATGCGGTTGATCAGGTTAAGCAGCAGCCAGCCACCGCCAAGCCCGAACAGCGTCCCGATGCCAAACTGCTGCAGCAGTTGCACCAGCAGATCCCAGGTCAGGCCGTCCTGGCCGCTGGACAGGATGGCGATCAAGGTGACTGTGAGGAACACCGCCATCGGGTCGTTGCTGCCCGATTCGATTTCCAGGGTCGCGCTGACCCGTTCGTTAAGGCCGCGTCCGCCAAGCAGGCTGAATACCGCTGCGGCATCGGTGGAGCCGACGATGGCACCGATCAGCAGGCCTTCCATCCAGCTCAGGTTGAATAGCCAGGCAGCAGCAATGCCGGTCAGCCCGGCAGTAATCAGCACACCCACTGTAGCCAGCGATAGTGAGGGCCATAAGGCCACGCGGAAGCTCGATACCCGTGTGCGCATACCGCCGTCGAGCAGGATGATGGCCAGCGCCAGGTTGCCGACCAGATAGGCCAGTGGGTAGTTATTGAAAACGATGCCGCCAGGGCCGTCAGTGCCGGCGAGCATGCCGACGCCGAGAAAGATCACCAGGATGGGGATGCCGAAGCGCGAGCCGAATGCGCTGACCAGGATGCTCATTGCTACCAGCACGCCACCGATCAAAAACAGGTTATTGATGGTGCTGGCATCCAAAGTGACGTACTCCTGGCGGGCTCGGTAATGCATGGTTATGCATGGCGCGTGCCAGGGATTCTAACCTGCCGCCTTGGCTTTCTGTCAAAAAAACGCCCGGCATGGGCCGGGCGTCTTGTAACAACATGCTGGGCGCGTTAGAACCAGGCGTCCTGCATGCCCAGACAAGTGTCGTCGCGGGCTTCGAGGATGGCCAGGTCGTGGTGGCAGCTCGGCACTTCCCAGGTCAGGAAGTAGCGCGCGGCCTGCAGCTTGCCTTTATAGAAGTCGGCATCGGCGGCGTTGCCGCGCGCCAGGCCTTCTTCAGCGCGAATCGCCTGTTCCAACCAGCGCCAGCCGATCACGGTATGGCCGAACACCTTGAGGTACAGCGCCGAGTTGGCCAGGCCTTCGTTGACCTTGCCGCTCATCAGGTCGCCCAGCAGCGCCAGGGTCACGCTTTGCAGGCGTGCCAGCAGTTGCTCCAGCGGCTGGCGCAGGGCTGTCAGCGAGGCATGGGCTTCGGCGCGCTGGCAGGTGCCGTGGATCAGCTTGAGTAGTTGCTTGAGCGCCGCGCCGCCGTTCATCGACACCTTGCGGCCCAGCAGGTCGAGTGACTGGATGCCGTGGGTGCCTTCGTGGATCGGATTGAGGCGGTTGTCGCGGTAGTACTGTTCCACCGGGTATTCGCGGGTGTAGCCGTGGCCGCCGAGAATCTGGATGGCCAGTTCGTTGGCCTTGAGGCAGAACTCCGAGGGCCAGGATTTGACGATCGGGGTGAGCAGATCGAGCAGTTCCAGGGCGGTCTTGCGCTGCTCCTCGGTCTCCAGGGTCTGGGTGTCGTCGAACAGTCGCGCGGCATATAGGCCGAGGTCGAAAGCGCCTTCCACATAGGCCTTCTGGGTCAGCAGCATGCGGCGTACGTCCGCGTGCTCGACGATGGAAATCTGCGGGCTGCTCGGGTCCTTGCCATCGGCGTGGCGGCCTTGCGGACGGTTGCGTGCATAGTCCAGCGAGTACAGGTAGCCGGCGTAGCCGAGCATGATGGCGCCCATGCCGACGCCGATGCGCGCCTCGTTCATCATCTGGAACATATAGCTCAGGCCGTGGTGCGGCTTGCCCACCAGATAGCCGACGCAATCGTCGTTATCGCCGAAGTTCAGCGCGGTGGAGGTGGTGCCGCGCCAGCCCATCTTGTGGAACAGACCGGCCAGCAGGGCGTCGTTGCGCTTGCCCAGTGAGCCATCTTCATTGACCAGGAATTTTGGCACGATAAACAGGCTGATGCCTTTCACGCCGGGCGGTGCGTCCGGCAGCTTGGCCAGCACCATGTGCACGATGTTCTCCGAGATCGGCTGATCGCCGCCGGAGATAAAGATCTTGTTGCCCTTGATCCGGTAGTTGCCATCGGCGTGCGGTTCGGCCTTGGTGCGGATGTCCGAGAGTGAGGAGCCGGCGTGCGGCTCGGTCAGGGCCATGGTGCCAAAGAAGCGGCCATCGATGATCGGCTGCAGATACTTGCGCTTCTGCTCATCATTGCCGAAGGCTTCGATCAGGTTGGCCACGCCCATGGTCAGCATCGAGTAGGAGCTGGTGGCGATGTTGGCCGACTGAAAGTGAGCGAAGCAGGCTTGCGACAGCAGGTTGGGCAACTGCATGCCGCCATGTTCGAAGTCGCGGGTGGCGTTAAGGAAGCCGGCGTCGTGGAAGGCGCGCAGGGCCGGTTCGACTTCCGGGATCAGCACCGCGGCACCGTCCACGTACTGCGGCTCGTGTTCGTCGTTCTTGCGGTTGTGCGGGGCGAACAGCTCTTCGGCAATACCGCGGGCGGTGCCGATGGCGGCGTCGAAGGTTTCGCGGTTGTGCTCGGCGAAGCGCTCGCGCTGGGTCAGGCCTTCGGCGTCCAGCACTTCATACAGCTCGAAGGCCAGGTTGCGGGAACTGAGCAGGGACTCGGACATGGGTGTACCTCCGGTTGCGATGCAGCGAGTCTAAGCAGGCGCGCGCGTGGCTCCCAGCACTATCAATAAGCGTGATAGAGGCTTAGCGAGTAAAGCCCAGGGCCAGCTCTGCGGTCAGCTCTGCGGCGCCTATAGCCTTGCAGCCGCTGACATTCTGCCCCGCCCACAGCGGTGAGAAGTCGCCGCTGCCCAGGCTTTCCGCTTTGGCCCGCAGCGGGGCAATGGCCGCCGTCGCCAGCGGGAAGGTGGGTGCCAGCGGGCTGAGCGGGCCCAGCTCGCGCATCACTCGGTTGACGATACCACGTGCCGGACGGCCGCTAAACAGATTGGTCAGCGTCGTGTGCTGTGCTGCCGGGCTATGCAGGGCAGCACGGTGAATGGCGCTGGTGCTGGCTTCATCACAGCACAGGTAGGCGGTACCGATTTGCACCCCGGCCGCACCGAGGGCCATGGCCGCGCGAACACCTTGCGCATCGGCAATGCCACCGGCAGCAATCACCGGCACGCGCACCGCCTGGACGATCTGCGGTAGCAGGGCGAAGGTGCCGAGCTGGCTGCTCAGCTCATCGCTGAGGAACATGCCGCGATGGCCGCCGGCTTCCAGGCCCTGGGCGATGATCGCGTCCGCGCCGTTGGCTTCGAGCCACAGTGCTTCCGCCACCGTGGTTGCCGAGCTGAGCACTTTGGCTCTGCACGCCTTGACCCGTGCTAACAACTCGGCCGAGGGCAGGCCGAAGTGGAAACTCACCACGGCGGGTTTGAATTCATCCAGCAGATCAGCCATCTCGGCACTGAACGGCTGGCGGCCAGGGCCGCTGGCGATGGTCGCGGGGTCAATGCCGAGTTTGGCGTAGAAAGGGCTTAGCGCCTCGCGCCAGGCCGCTTCGCGAGCAGCATCGACGGCTGGTGGGGTGTGGCAGAAGAAGTTCAGGTTATACGGCTTGCTGGTTTTCTCGCGCAGCGCCTGCAGTTCCTTGCGCAAGCCGGCGGCGTCGAGCATGGCGCAGGGCAGCGAGCCGAGCGCACCGGCATTCGATACGGCGGCGGCCAAACCGTGCAGCTGCACGCCGGCCATCGGTGCCTGAATCAGCGGCAGCTCAACGCCAAAAAGATTTTGCAGTGACATGTCGGTTCTCCCTTGCCAGGCGGATCAGCCGCCACCGTACTGATCCATCAGGCACCTGGCAAACTGGTAAACTGCCCGGCCACAGGAGTCCGCCCACATGAACTACCGCCACGCCTTCCATGCCGGCAACCATGCCGATGTGCTGAAACACTACGTCCTCACTCGCCTGATCGCCCTGCTGTCACGCAAGGAGGCGCCGTTCGCCTACCTCGACAGCCATGCTGGTATCGGCCTGTATGACCTGCGCGGTGACCAGGCCAGCCGCACCGGTGAGTGGTTGGAAGGCATCGCCCGGCTGTGGCAGGCCAGCGACGTGCCGGACCCGCTGCTGGACTATCTGGAAGTGATTCGGGCGATGAACCCGGATGGCGAGCTGCGCCATTACCCCGGCTCACCGGAATTGGCGCGGTTGTTGACCCGTGAACAAGACCGCCTGCACCTGAACGAGAAACACCCGGAAGACGGCCGCCTGCTCAAGGAAAACATGCACGGCGACCGCCGCGTGGCCGTGCACCTGGGCGAAGGCTGGTATGTGCCGCGCGCCCTGTTGCCAACCCGCGAAAAGCGCGCGCTGCTGCTGATTGATCCGCCGTTCGAGCAGGTCGATGAGATGGAACGCTGCGCCCAGTCGTTGAGCGAAGCCATCAGCCGCATGCGCCAGGCGGTGGTGGCGATCTGGTACCCGATCAAGGACCTGCGCCAGCTCAGCCGCTTCTACCGCGACCTGCAAAAAAGCAAAGCGCCCAAGCTGCTGCGCGTCGAACTCTACGTACACCCCACCGACGAAGCCGCGCGGCTGAACGGCTCCGGCCTGGTGATCAGCAACCCACCATGGGGCCTGGACGACGAACTCAAGCAGATCCTGCCGTGGCTAGCCGACCTGCTGGGGCAAAGCCAGGGCGGCTGGCGGCTGGATTGGCTGATTGAGGAGAACAGCGGCGGCTAGCGGCTGTTGCTCGGCTCGACGAAGTACGTCAGCTGCTGGCGCGGATTGAGGTACTCCAGCGCCTCGCGCGGCAGCTGGGTCGGGCGCAGGCAGGCGGCGATACCCAGGCGCGGCTCCTGTTCCAGGTCGAGGATCAGCGCCTCGTGCTTGGGCACGGAGGCGTCGTAGACAATCAGCGTCGGTTTCAGCGGTTGGCTCGGGTTCATGCCGAGGATCAGGCCGTAGCGCTGGTCGTCCAGTTGCACCAGGCTGCCGGGCGGGTAGATGCCCATGCAGCGGATAAAGGCCTTCAGCGCCACCGCATCGAAGCGCGCACTGTATTGCTTGAACATCAGCGCCAGGGCTTCGTGGGGGCTGAGGCCATCGCGCGGGTTGAGCGGGTTGCACAGGTTGTCGAACTGGTTGGTGATGCACACCAGGCGGCTTAGGCGGCCGATGGCGGCTTCAGACAGCTGACGCGGGTAGCCGCTGCCGTCGCAGTATTCGTGGTGCTCGTTGATGATGCGCAGCACCTCGTCGTCGAGCATCAGCTTGTGGCCCGTGCGCAGGCCGAATTCGCAGTGCAGTTGCAGCAGTTGCTGCTCCGGCCGCGTCAGCGGTTCGGGCTTGAGCAACACCTTGCTGGGGATGTCGAGCTTGCCAATATCGTGCAGCAGCGCACCCATGCCGAGGATGTGGCAATCCTCGCTGTCCAGGCCGATCTGGCGACCGAGCATCAGGCTCAGCACGGTGACGTTCAGTGAGTGGAAGTAGCTGTCCTCGGCCACCTTGCTGTTGATGCTGTGCAGCACCGCGCCGCTGCCACCGAGCAGGGCCTCGACCATTGAGCCGACAATTTCACCGGCCTGTTTGCTGGCGTCTTCCGGGCGGCTGCGCAGGCTCTGGTTGAGCGCTTTGACCTGCTGACTCGCTTGAACGAATTTGCGGTCCACCTCGGCCAGGCGTTTGCGCAGTGCGCCGAGCTTGGCGGCGCGTTGCTGGCGAGCAACGTCCTCAGGGTTGGGCTTGGCGGGCTCGATGGGCGCGGGTGCGCTTGCGGTCACGCGTTCCAGCGGCGGGCAATCGCTGCGCGCCGGGTCATAGCGCAGGCGTTCCAGGCCGAGGGCGCGCAGGGCCTTGATCTGCCCCTCGTCCTTGATCTTGAAATTGCTGAAAGCAAAGTTGTGTTCCCACCAGGCCAGTTCGAGCTGGATATACAGGCCGATACACAGTTGATCGGGTTCGATATAGGCAGGAGCGCTGGCAGGCATGCGGGTGTCGGCAATGATGGCTAATGGCTGGCAGTCTAGCGCTTTGCCTAGCGCCTGACAGCAGGCTGCAGGCGTTTCTGCACTAATTACGGGGCAGCTTCGCTGCTGTCTTGCAGAGCGTGGTCGACCTCATCGGCCCAGGCCAGCCAGGACTGCTCGCCAAGGATGCCGCGGCGCAGGGTCAGGTAGGGCAGGCGCAGGGCTTTGCGTTGCTCGTCGGGCAGAGCCAGGTACTCGCGCTCAATATTCAGCAGGCTGTCCAGGGTCTTGCGGTGTATGGCGACATGCCGCTGCATTTCTTCGCGCAGGTTATCCAGCGAGGTATGCGCACCGGCATAGAGTTTTACCAGCAACGCATCGTTAATCTTGTTCGGCTGCACCGGCTCGCCCAGCCAGCGCAGCAGTTCGGCGTGGCCGGCAGGTGTGAGGCGGTAGTTCTTTTTGTCCGGACGGGTGTCCTGGGCCTGTGCTTCGAACTCAAGCCAGCCGGCTTCGCTGAGTTTTTTCAGCTCCAGATAAACCTGCTGATGTTTGGCGTTCCAGAAGTAGCCGAGGCCATCCTTGAAGCGCTTGAGCAGGTCGTAGCCGCTGCCGGGTTCGCTTTCCAGGAGGATAAGGATGGCGTGCTTGAGCGACATAAGCGGGTTTCACCGGCTGCTATTGAGGTGCGCCGCAGTATACGGATTATGCAAAAAGTTGCATTGGCTCCAATCGCTGCCTAGTATGCAAAAAATTGCATAACAAGAATAGCGCAGGAGCTTCCCATGAAACGTACCGGTACCCGCTTCCGCCCGCGCCTGATTCAGGGTGATTACGACGCCATCATCATTGGCTCCGGTATCGGTGGCCTGACCACCGCCGCGCTGCTGGCCAAGCTTGGCAAGCGTGTGTGCGTGCTGGAGCAGCATTACACCGCCGGCGGTTACACCCACAGTTACGAACGTGAAGGCTACGAGTGGGATGTGGGGGTGCATTACATCGGCGAGGTGCATAAACCCTGGTCGACCATTCGCCGGGTGTTTGATGTGATCAGTGACGGTCAACTGCAGTGGGCACCAATGGACGCCCACTATGACCGCATCGTGATCGGCGAGCAGACCTACGACTACGTGGCTGGGCGCGAGGAGTTCAAGGCCGAGATGCTGCGCCATTTTCCCGCAGAAGGCGCCGTGCTTGACCGATATGTCGACCTGCTCAGTGAGGTCAGTGCCAAGGTTCTAAGATTTTTCGCCGGTCAGGCAATGCCACGCTCAGTGGGCATGCTCTACAGCAAGCTGCGCCGGTTGTGGCTTCCGGATTACTTCTTCAAAACCACCCGTGAAGTGCTTGAAGGCCTGACCGACAACCAGCAGCTGATCGGCGTGCTCACCGCGCAGTGGGGTGATTACGGCCTGCCGCCTGCCGAAGCGGCGTTTGTCATGCATGCGATGGTGGCCAAGCACTACATCACCGGCGGCAATTACCCGGTGGGTGGTGCGACGAAGATTTCCGAAAGCATTATCCCGGTGATCGAGGCGGCCGGCGGCCATGTCTTCACTTACGCCGGGGTCGACCAGATTCTGGTGGAGCACGGTCGTGCAGTCGGCGTGCGCATGCAGAAAGATGGCTTCGAGATCCGCGCCCCGCAGATCGTCAGCTGCGCCGGCCTGGTGCCGACCTATACCCGCCTGCTTGACCATCAGGTGGCCAGTAACCATGGCCTGCTGGAGCAGCTGCCCAAGGTCAAGCTGTCGGCCGCGACCCTGTGTCTCTACGCCGGCTTCAAGGGCAGCGCCGCCGAGTTGAAGCTGCCGAAGACCAACTACTGGGTCTACCCGACCCATGATCATGACCACAACGTCAGCAGTTTTATGGCTGGGCAAAATCCGGCGATGCCGCTGATCTATATCAGCTTCCCCTCGGCCAAGGACCTCGCGTGGGATGCGCAGTACCCGAACAAGGCCACGGTTGAGATCGTCGCGCCGACGCAGCCCGAGTGGTTTGCTAAATGGAAGGGCAGCACCTGGGGCAAACGCGGTGCTGACTATGACGCCTTCAAGGCCGAGTTGACGGCGCAACTGCTGGAAACCCTCTACCAGCATCAGCCGCAATTGCGCGGTGCGCTGGACTTTTGCGAGCTGGGCACGCCGCTGTCGACCGAGTGGTTCCAGTGGAACGAGCAGGGCGAGATCTACGGCATTGATCACACGGTCGAGCGCTTTGAGCAGCACTGGATCCACACCCAGACGCCGATCAAAGGGCTGTACCTGACCGGCGCCGATACGGTCACTGCAGGGGTGGGCGGTGCACTGATGGCCGGGGTGCTGACGGCCTCGCGCATGCTGGGCTGGCGCGGCTACAAGGTCGGCAAACTGTTGAAAAGCTGGAAGGCACAAGCGCCTAGCGAGGGCAGTGCGACTGCGGATGTAGCGGGCTAAACCACCACGTCGATACTATTACCTAGGTTCGGTGGATTGCTCGGCACGCTGGCTGGCGTGGCGGCCTGCACCAGGCCGCCGATGTTGGCAGCCTGCAGTTCCAGGGTTTTGCGCAGCAACAGCAGTGAGGCCAGGGCAGAGGCCTGAGCCGCTGCCTGGGTGGAAACCTGGCTGATGTTCAGTTCCATGGAATCTTCCTCTGCAAATTTTCAGCCTGGCAGGCAGACCCCGGTACCGCCCAGGCCGCAATAGCCGCCGGGGTTCTTCGCCAGGTACTGCTGGTGGTAGGCCTCAGCGTAGTAGAACGGCGGCGCTTCGCGCACTTCGGTGGTAATCGGGCCAAAGCCAGCCTTTTCCAGCTCGGCCTGAAACTGCGCCTGGCTGGCTTGGGCGGCGGCCAGTTGCGCCGCGTCATGGCAGTAGATCGCCGAGCGGTACTGGCTGCCGATGTCATTACCCTGGCGCATGCCCTGGGTCGGGTTGTGCGCTTCCCAGAAGACTTTCAGCAGGGCTTCATAGGAGGTGAGCTGCGGGTCGAACACCACCAGCACCACTTCGGTGTGGCCGGTCAGCCCGGAGCAGGTCTCCTCATACGTGGGGTTGGGCGTATGGCCGCCGGCATAACCAACGGCGGTGCTCCACACCCCGGGCTGCTGCCAGAAGCGCCGCTCGGCACCCCAGAAGCAGCCCAGAGCAAATACCGCCTGTTGCAGGCCTTCTGGGAAGGGCGCTTGCAAGGCGTTGCCATTTACGAAGTGGCTGCTGGGTACGGCCATGGCAGTGGCGCGGCCGGGCAAGGCCTGCTCGGCGGTGGGCAGTTCGAGTTTGTGGGCGAGAATTTGCGAGCGCAGAACCATGGGGGTGTTACCTCGGCAGCAGGCGGTAAGGCATAGACAGTCATCGGGCGGGCTTGTTACAGCCGGCATGGGTTCAGCGCCGTTGATAGCGCTTGAGTTTCTCCAGCAGGTCGCGCCCGGCAATCGGTTGGTCAAACAGGTAACCCTGGCCGATATCGCATTGATGGCGGCGCAGGAAGGTCAGTTGAGCGAGGGTTTCGATGCCCTCGGCCACCACCTTGAGCTTCAGGTTGTGAGCCATGGCGATCACCGCCGAGGTGATTTCCATGTCGTCCTGATTTTCGGGAATGTCCTTGATAAAGCTGCGATCGATCTTGATCACGTCGATGGGGAATTTTTTCAGGTAGCTGAGCGACGAATAGCCGGTGCCGAAGTCGTCCATGGCCAGGGTCAGGCCCAGGCTCTTCAGGCGGCTGAGTTGCTGGCGGGTGTCGCCAGTGGCTTCGAGCAGCAGGCTTTCCGTGAGTTCCAGCTCCAGCAGCGAGGGCTCCAGCTGTTCCTCGTGGAGGATGGCGGCGATCTCGCCCACCAGGTCCGGGTCGGAGAACTGTTTGGGTGACAGGTTGATGGCCATCTGCAACGGCACATGGCCGACCGCAATCAGCTGCTTGCTCATGCGGCAGGCCTGACGGGTGACCCATTTGCCGATGGGGATGATCAGACCGGTTTCTTCCGCCACGCTGATAAATTTATCCGGGCTGATCATGCCCTTTTCCGGGTGGTTCCAGCGCAGCAGCGCTTCCATGCCCAGCAATTGGCCGCTTTTGAGGCACAGCTTGGGTTGGTAGAACACTTCCAGCTCGTTCTGCATCAGCGCACGGCGCAGGTTGCTTTCGACGAACAGTTTGTAATGCGCTTCGGCATTCAGCGCGTCGGTAAACACCTGCAGCTGGTTCTTGCCGTTGGCCTTGGCTTTGTGCAGCGCCAGGCCGGTGTGTTTCATCAGGGTCTGCGGGTCATTGCCATGCAGGGGCGCGCAGCCCAGGCCGATGGAACCGGTGACGTTGATCAGCTGGTTGTCGACGAACAGGGGCTTGTCCAGGGTCTGCAGCAGCTTCTGCGCGATCATCTGGCTGTCGGCTTGGTTGGTGTCCAGCAGCACGGCAAATTCGTTGCTGGCAAAACGCGCCAGCACGCTGCTGACTGGCAGGGTATTGCGCAGGCGCCGGGCCAGGCTGACCAGCAGTTTGTCGCCGGTCTGGTGGCCGAGGCTGTCGTTGATCCGCTTGAAGTTGTCGATGTCTACCAGCAGCAGGCTGATCGGCTTGCCTGGGTGCTCGTTGAAGTGACTTTCCAGCGAGCGGATAAAGGCATAGCGGTTGCCCAGGCCGGTGAGGTTGTCGCGGAAGGCCAGGCGTTCGATGTGCTGCTGCGCCTGCTTGCTGGCGGTGACGTCCTCGTAGATGCCGATGTAGTGAGTCAGGCTGCCGTCGTCGGCGTGCACCTTGGACAGTGATAGCTGGCCCCAGTAAGGCTCGAGGTTCTTGCGGCGGCTTTTGAATTCACCCTGCCAGCTGTTCTGCTCGGCCAGGCTGGAGCGCGCGTCGAACAGCAGGTCGCTGAGGTTTTCCAGTGCAGGGATTTCGGACAGGCGGCGGCCTTCCACTTCGCTGGAACTGTACAGCGTGATGGCGGTAAAGCTGGGGTTGACGTATTCCACCTGGCCGTCGCGGTCGAGCAGGATGATCGCGCTGGAGCTCTGTTCGACGGCGCGCTGGAACAGGTAGCGGGCGCTGGTCGCAGAGCGTCGCTGCTGGCTGGTCAGCACCTGTGCATACTGATCGGCCAGCTCGCCGGCGAAGGCAATTTCGTCTGCTTGCCAGGTGCGGGGCAGGCCGGTGTGTTCCAGGCACAGCACACCCACCACCTCGCCTTCGATGCGGATGCTGGCATCGAGCATGGAGGTGATGCCCATGGGTTCCAGGTGGCTGCTCGCCAGTTCGCGGGTGCGCGGGTCGAGGTGAGCGTTGTGCGCATCCAGCGAGCGACCACTGTGCAGCGCTTGCAGGTAGGCCGGGTAGGCGCTGGCGTCGATATCGCCCTGCTCGACATGCCGGCCCAGGTCGCTCTGGTACAGCGCGACTGAATGCAGCATATGGCCATCGATATTCCAGATGCCCACGCGATTGACGCCATACAGTTCGCAGGCGCTTTTGCTGATCAGCTCGGCAGCTTCGCGCAGTGGGTTGCTGTCGCTGTAATGGCGGCGGGCGAGAGATACGATCAGCTGTTGCTGGGCCTGTGAGCGTTGTTGCTGTTCCTGCAGTTCGGCCTGGGTGCGTGGGTAGAGTGCGGGCGCCTGGGGGGCAGCTGTTTCCGGCTCGTCCAGCACCAAGAGGTAGCCGCGCAGTAACTGGCGGCCATGCTGTTTGAAGCTCTCACCCAGCTCCATCAGGTTGAGGCTGCCGCGCGGGCTGTGCAGGCGGTACTGCACGCAGTAATGGCGCTGTTGGGCGACCTGTTGCTGGATGGCATCGTGCAGCGCGTAGCGCGAACTGGGCTCCATCAGGCTGGCGTAGGGCGCGTCGAGCAGAGAGCAGAGCTGATTGGCCGGTAGACCGAACTGTTGCTCACAGCCTGAATCGAGGTACAGCAGGGTCCAGCTGGCTTCATTCAAGCGCTCGAAACGCAGTAGGCCGAGGCGCGAAGGCACTGGCAACTGTGTCACAACCTCGGCCGCTAAACGACTCGCGGCATCGGGATGGCTTTTCATTCGGTGGCTGGCTTCCAGTATGCTGATTGAAGCGGCAATCGACTCACTTCATTTATCGCGTCGAGTAAGGGTGCATCATGCAATTGCGACTGACAAGAAAACTAATAACCGCCGTGTTGCTGAGCAGCTGTATGGTCACGGCTCCGCTGTTTGCCGCTGAGCCCGAGGGCGGCTTGAGCAGTGCCGAGCAGAGCAATTACCTGCTTGAACTCAAGCGCCTTTACCTGACCCAGGATGAGCGCCAGGCGCTGTTGGCCCACTGCAATGATCTGCTGAAAACTTATGCCCTGCGCGCCGCCTATCAGGTCGGTCAGGCGCAGCGTCAGGACCTGCTTTATCAGCTGCGTCAGGGCGAGGCCGGTGAGTTGCTGCTGCGTGAGGAAACCCGTGGTCAGCAGGGTACCGACATTGCCGTGCGCAACCAGCGTGTGCCGTTGTTTGGCGTCGACCCTTTCGTGCGTTACGAGTGCCCAAGCAGCGGCATCAGTTGCGTGCTGCACAACCCCAACGACGGTAGCCCAATGCTGACCATCGTGCGTGACCACAAGGGCGCTGCTGAACTGGCCAAGGCGCTGAGCTTTCTGATCCGCAATCTGCAAAAAGGCTGATCCCCTGTTGTTCATCTGACGCGTACTCAAAAAAAACCCCGCCGAAAGGGGCGGGGTCGAGGATACGAGCGTGGCTGCTCGAAAGTTGACGCGTTACAGCAGCATCGTGCGGATGTCCGCCAGCACATCACCCAGGCGCTTGGTGAAGCGCGCTGCAGCGGCACCGTTGATCACCCGGTGATCGTAAGACAGCGACAGCGGCAACATCAGCTTGGGCTGGAAGGCTTTACCGTCCCAGACCGGTTGGATGGTCGCCTTGCTGACCCCAAGAATCGCCACTTCCGGCGCGTTGACGATCGGCGTGAAGCCGGTGCCGCCAATGTGGCCGAGGCTGGAGATGGTGAAGCAGGCGCCCTGCATATCGTCGGCCGACAGCTTCTTGGTGCGCGCCTTCTCCGCCAATGCGGCGGCTTCGGCAGCCAGTTGCAGCAGACTCTTCTGATCGACGTTCCTGATCACCGGGACCAGCAGGCCATCCGGGGTGTCCACGGCAAAGCCGATGTGCACGTATTTCTTGCGGATGATCGCCTTGCCACTTGGTGCCAGTGAGCTGTTGAAGTCCGGCAGTTCCTTGAGCAGGAAGGCGCAGGCCTTGAGCAGCGGCGGCAGTACAGTGAGTTTGACCCCGGCCTTTTCCGCCACGGCTTTCTGCGCAACGCGGAAGGCTTCCAGTTCGGTGATGTCGGCTGAGTCGAACTGGGTCACGTGTGGCACGTTGAGCCAGCTACGATGCAGGTTGCTGGCACCGACCTGCATCAGGCGGGTCATCGCCACTTCTTCAATTTCACCAAACTTGCTGAAGTCCACCGCCGGGATCGGCGGGATGCCTGCACCACCGGTTGCACCGGCGGCCGGTGCTTCCTTGGCCTTCTGCATCATCGCCTTGACGTACGCTTGCACGTCTTCCTTGAGGATACGGCCTTTCGGTCCGGTGCCCGGCACAGCGCCCAACTCGACACCGAACTCGCGCGCCAGCAGGCGTACAGCCGGGCCCGCATGCACCTTGGCGCCGTCACGCTTGGGCGCGGCAGTAACGCTGGCGGCAGCGGCTGCCAGCGAGGCAATGGCGCTAACTTCAGCGGCGACTGCTGGGTGTGCGCCTTCTGGCACTTTGTGCACATCGCTGGCGGGCGCAGCGGCCGGTGCTGGCGCTGCGGCAGCGGCAGCGGCAGCTGCAGCGGCGCCGGCTACTTTCAACTTGAGGATGAAATCACCGGTGCCGACTTCATCTTCCAGTTTGACGCTGATGCTTTCCACCACGCCGGCAGCCGGCGAGGGGATTTCCATGCTGGCCTTGTCCGACTCCAGGGTGATCAGCGACTGATCGGCTTCGACCGTATCGCCGACCTTGATCAGGATTTCGATGACCTTGGCTTTGCCGTCCGAACCGATGTCCGGCACATGCACGTCCTGCACACTGCTGCTGGTCTGTGCGGCTGGCTCGGGTGCGGCAGCTGGAGCAGGCGCTGCTGCTTTAGGTGCTTCTGCCGGTGCTGCAGCCGGCGCCGCAGGTGCTGCTTGGGCAGCGCCTTCGGCTTCCAGCTCAAACAGTTCGTCGCCCTCTTTCAGGCGGTCGCCCAGCTTCACTTTCAGGCTTTTCACCACGCCGGCTTTCGGCGCGGGAATTTCCATGCTGGCCTTGTCCGATTCCAGGGTCAGCACACTTTGGTCGGCTTCGATACGATCACCGACCTTGACCATCAGTTCGATGACTTCACCCTCACCACCACCGATGTCGGGTACGCGAATCAATTCACTCATCGTTTCGCTCCTTAGCAGTCCAGTGGGTTGAGTTTTTCCGGGTTGATGCCGAACTTGACGATGGCTTCGGCCACCACCTTCGGTTCGATATCACCACGGTCGGCGAGTGCTTCCAGAGCGGCCAGCACCACCCAGTTGCGGTCAACTTCAAAGAAGTCGCGCAGCTTCTTGCGGCTGTCGCTGCGGCCAAAGCCGTCGGTGCCCAGGACCTTGAATTCCTTGCTTGGCACCCACTGACGAATCTGCTCGGCGAACAGCTTCATGTAGTCGGTGGAGGCGATAACCGGGCCTTTGCGACCGCTCAGGCACTCTTCCACGTAGGTTTGCTTGGGTTTCTGGCCCGGGTGCAGGCGGTTGCTGCGTTCCACGGCCAGGCCGTCGCGGCGCAGTTCGTTGAAGCTGGTGACACTCCACACGTCTGCCGCAACGTTGAACTCGTCACGCAGGATCTTCGCCGCCTCGCGCACTTCACGCAGGATGGTGCCGGAACCGAGGAGCTGCACATGGTGCGCGGCTTCCTTCTTGTCCTCTTCGAGCAGGTACATGCCCTTGATGATGCCTTCCTCGGCGCCCGCCGGAATGGCCGGTTGCTGGTAGGACTCGTTCATCACGGTGATGTAGTAGAAGACGTCCTGTTGCTCTTCGGTCATCTTCTTCATGCCGTCCTGAATGATCACCGCCAGCTCGTAGCCGTAGGTCGGATCATAGGTGCGGCAGTTGGGGATGGTGGCCGCCATCAGGTGGCTGTGACCGTCCTCGTGTTGCAGGCCTTCGCCGTTCAGCGTGGTACGACCGGCGGTACCGCCGATCAAAAAGCCACGGGTGCGGCTGTCGCCAGCGGCCCAGGCCAGGTCGCCAATGCGCTGGAAGCCGAACATCGAGTAGAAGATGTAGAACGGCAGCATCGGCTGGTTGTGGCAGCTGTAGGAGGTACCGGCAGCGATGAACGACGACATGGCGCCGGCTTCGTTGATGCCTTCCTCGAGGATCTGACCCTTCTTGTCTTCGCGGTAGAACATCACCTGGTCTTTATCGACTGGCTCGTAGAGCTGGCCGACCGACGAGTAGATGCCGAGCTGGCGGAACATGCCTTCCATACCGAAGGTACGGGCTTCGTCCGGGATGATCGGGACGATGCGCTGGCCGATATCCTTGTCCTTGACCAGCTGCGCGAGGATGCGCACGAAGGCCATGGTGGTGGAAATTTCACGGTCGCCCGAGCCATCGAGGATCGCCTTGAGGGTTTCCAGCGGCGGCGTCGGGATGCTGAAGCTCTTGGCGCGGCGTTGCGGCACGAAACCGCCGAGTGCGGCGCGGCGCTCGCTCAGGTAACGGGCTTCGGCACTGCCTTCTTCCGGCTTGAGGAACGGCAGGTTTTCCAGCTCCTCGTCCTTGACTGGGATGTCGAAGCGGTCGCGGAACTGCTTGAGGCTTTCAACGTCGACCTTTTTGGTGTTGTGCGCGGTGTTTTTCGCTTCGCCGGCACCGGTGCCATAACCCTTGACGGTCTTGGCCAGGATCACGGTCGGCTGCTCTTTGTGGTTGACCGCCTGGTGGTAGGCCGCATAGACCTTGTACGGGTCGTGACCGCCACGGTTGAGCTTCCAGATCTCGTCATCGGACAGATCGGCCACCATCGCCTTGAGTTCCGGCGAGTTGAAGAAGTGCTCACGGACGAACGCGCCGTCCTTGGCCTTGTAGTTCTGGTATTCGCCGTCGATGACTTCGTCCATGCGGCGCTGCAGGATGCCGTCGACGTCCTTGGCCAGCAGTGGGTCCCAGAAGCGGCCCCAGACCACCTTGTTGACGTTCCAGCCACCGCCACGGAACACGCCTTCGAGTTCCTGGATGATCTTGCCGTTACCACGCACTGGGCCGTCGAGGCGCTGCAGGTTGCAGTTGATGACGAAGATCAGGTTGTCCAGTTTCTCGCGGCCAGCCAGGGAGATCGCGCCGAGGGATTCCGGCTCGTCGCACTCGCCGTCGCCCATAAAGCACCAGACCTTCTGCTTGCCAGCCGGGATAAAGCCGCGGGCTTCCAAGTACTTCATAAAGCGTGCCTGGTAGATCGCCTGGATCGGGCCCAGCCCCATGGATACGGTCGGGAACTGCCAGAAGTCCGGCATCAACCAGGGGTGCGGATAGGACGACAGGCCTTGGCCATCGACTTCCTGGCGGAAGTTGTTCATCTGCTCTTCGGTGATGCGGCCTTCCATAAAGGCGCGGGCGTAAACGCCGGGCGATGCGTGGCCCTGGAAGAAGATCAGGTCGCCGCCATGCTCCTCGGTGGGAGCCTGGAAGAAGTAGTTGAAGCCGATGTCATACAGGGTCGCCGAGGACGCAAAGCTGGAGATGTGACCGCCCAGGTCCGAATCTTTCAGGTTGGTGCGCATGACCATGGCCAACGCGTTCCAGCGTACCAGCGAGCGAATGCGGCGTTCCATAAACAGGTCGCCAGGCATGCGTGCTTCGTGGGTCAGCGGGATGGTGTTGCGGTAGGGCGTGGTAATCGCATACGGCAGCTGTGAACCACTGCGGGTGGCCAGCTCGCCCATACGGGTCATCAGGTAATGTGCGCGGTCTTCACCCTCGTTATCGAGGACGGACTCAAGGGCGTCCAGCCATTCCTGGGTTTCGACGGGATCGAGGTCTTGCATGGCTTGCTCCAGGGCGGAAAGGCTTCCAGAATCGGAGGCCAGGTTTCGTGGCCGACTTCGTGAGTGGCCGCGTGAATTCTTGGATTGACCGGGGGTAGGACCGGCTGCGTGTAGTTTTACTACATTCCGACGCCGATTTCAGCCTTTTGGATACAATCTTTGGTAGTAAAACTACAATTATTTTTCTGCCAGTGATTCGACCCGCTCTAGCGCTGGGTGTGCCATCCATGGTCGCTGCACTGACAGACCGCTAAAAAGGATAGACCATGAGCCTGCCCGCGCTGGCCTCTTTGCCTGCTGCCTTGTCCCCCCTCGCGGTACGCGCTGAACAGTCCTTGCAACAGGCCTTCGCGGGGTTATCCAGCGAGGCGGCGACGGCCTTTGCCACGTGGCCAGCAGAGCGTTTCGAGGCCCTGCGGCGAGTTGGGGCAGCCAGTGAGTTTGTTCTGCAGCAGGGGTTACGTGACCCGCAGATGCTGCTGGACCTGGCCGCCTCTGGTGAGTTGGAGCGCAGCCTGGCGTCCGGCGAGCTGCGTGGTCAGCTGGCTCAGGCCTTGGCTGAGTGTGCTGATGAGGATGAGCTGGCGCGGCGTTTACGACGTTACCGCAACCGCCAGCAGCTACGGATTATCTGGCGCGATATCAGCCGCCAGGCCGACCTGATCGAAACCTGTCGCGATCTCTCAGATCTGGCCGATGCCTGTATCGACCTGGCCTATCAATGGCTCTACCCCCGCCATTGTGCGCAGTTCGGCACACCCATTGGCCGGCGCAGCGGCCAGGCGCAGCATATGGTCATCCTTGGCATGGGCAAGCTGGGCGCCCATGAGCTGAACCTGTCTTCGGACATCGACCTGATCTTCGGTTACCCCGAAGGTGGCGAAACCGAAGGGGTGAAGCGGGCGCTGGATAATCAGGAATTCTTTATCCGCCTGGGGCAGAAACTGATCAAGGCGCTGGATGCGATCACCGTCGATGGTTTCGTGTTTCGCACCGATATGCGCTTGCGTCCCTACGGTTCAAGCGGTGCGCTGGTGTTCAGCTTCAATGCGCTGGAGCAGTACTACCAGGATCAGGGCCGTGACTGGGAACGCTACGCGATGATCAAGGCGCGGGTGGTCGGCGGTGATCAGGTCGCTGGCGCGCAGCTGTTGGAAATGCTGCGGCCCTTCGTCTATCGGCGCTATCTGGACTTCTCGGCGATCGAAGCGCTGCGCGCGATGAAACAGCTGATTCAGCAGGAAGTAAGGCGCAAAGGCATGGCCGAGAACATCAAGCTGGGTGCTGGCGGCATCCGCGAGGTGGAGTTCATCGCCCAGGCCTTCCAGCTGATTCACGGCGGTCGCGACCTCAGCCTGCAGCAGCGTTCGCTGTTCGCCGTGCTCAATACCCTGCGTGATCAGGGCTACCTGCCGGCAGCGGTGACCGACGAACTGCGCGACGGTTACGCCTTCCTGCGCTATGCCGAGCACGCGTTGCAGGCCATCGATGACCGGCAGACGCAGATGCTTCCGGACAACGAGCAGGACCGCGCGCGGGTGGCCTTTATCATGGGCTTCGACAGCTGGCAGGCGTTCCATGAACAGCTGATGCACTGGCGCGGTCGGGTGGACTGGCACTTCCGTCAGGTGATTGCTGACCCTGATGAAGAAGAGGGGGAGGCGGTCGAAGAGGTGGTGGGGTGCGAGTGGCTGCCGCTCTGGGAGGACGTGCAAGACGAAGAAGCCGCGTGCCGACAGCTGGCCGAAGCCGGCTTCGCCGAGCCGCAGTCGGCCTGGCAGCGCCTGGCGGGGCTGCGCAACGGCAATCAGGTGCGCGCCATGCAGCGCCTCGGTCGCGAGCGCCTGGATGCCTTTATTCCGCGGCTGCTGGCGCAAGCAGTGGAACATGCCAATCCGGACCTGGTGCTGGAGCGCGTGCTGCCGTTGGTCGAAGCGGTGGCGCGGCGCTCGGCTTATCTGGTGCTGTTGACGGAAAACCCCAGCGCCCTGCAGCGTCTATTGACCCTGTGCGCGGCCAGTCCGTGGATTGCCGAGCAGATCACCCGCTTCCCGCTGTTGCTCGATGAGCTGCTCAACGAAGGTCGACTGTTCAAGCCGCCGTTGGCGCCGGAGCTGGCCGCCGAGCTGCGTGAACGGCTGATGCGCATTCCCGAGGAGGATCTGGAGCAGCAGATGGAGGCGCTACGTCACTTCAAGCTGGCGCACCGGCTGCGTGTGGCTGCCTCGGAAATCGCCGGCACCCTACCGCTGATGAAAGTGTCCGATTACCTGACCTGGCTGGCCGAGGCGATTCTTGACCAAGTGTTGGCCCTGGCCTGGCGCCATACGGTGAGCCGCTATGGCGCGCCGCGCCGCGCTGACGGCAGCGTCTGTGATCCGGATTTCGTCATCGTTGGCTACGGCAAGGTCGGTGGCATCGAGCTGGGCCATGGCTCGGACCTCGACCTGGTGTTTATCCACGACGGCGACCCGCAGGCGGAAACCGATGGCGAGAAATCCATCGATGGCGCGCAGTTCTTCAATCGCCTGGGCCAGCGCATCATTCATTTGCTGACCACGCAGACCAACTCCGGTCAGCTCTATGAAGTGGACATGCGCCTGCGGCCGTCTGGTGCGGCGGGCCTGCTGGTCAGCTCCCTGGGTGCGTTCGAGCGCTATCAGCAGGGCGAAGCCTGGACCTGGGAGCACCAGGCCCTGGTGCGGGCGCGGGTGCTGGTTGGGTGTGCGCGCGTCGGCAAGGCCTTCGAGGCGGTGCGCGCCGGGGTGTTGGGGCGTGAGCGCGACCTGGCCACCCTGCGTACTGAAGTCAGCGAGATGCGCGCGAAGATGCGCGACAACCTCGGCAGCAAGGCCACGGCAGCCGGCACCGCAGCGAATGCCTTTGAGGCAGCCGCGCCGTTCGACCTCAAGCAGGACGCCGGAGGTATCGTCGATATTGAATTTATGGTGCAATACGCGGCCCTGGCCTGGTCGCGCCAGTACCCGGAATTGCTTGAGTTCACTGACAATATTCGCATTCTGGAAGGGCTGGAGCGGGTTGGCTTGCTACCGGGTGAAGATGCCCGCTTGCTGCAGGATATCTACAAGGCCTACCGCAGTGCAGCGCACCGTCAGGCCCTGCAAAAGCAGCCTGGGGTGGTCAGCGGTGAGCAGTTTGCCGATGAGCGGCGCACAGTGATGCGTATCTGGCAGGAACTGGGCTTGAGCTGACGCAGGCTGAGCTGAATTTAATAAGCGGCTGGTTACCTGGGGTGACCGGTCAGTGCTGTACCAATCGAATCTGAGGAGCAGGCAACTATGTCGATGGCCGATCGTGATGGCGTGATCTGGTATGACGGCGAGCTGGTGCCGTGGCGCAACGCGACCACCCACGTGCTGACCCATACCCTGCACTACGGCATGGGTGTGTTCGAAGGCGTGCGTGCCTACAACACCCCGCAAGGCACGGCGATCTTCCGCCTGCAAGCGCACACCGACCGCCTGTTCGACTCGGCCCACATCATGGGAATGAAGATTCCGTTCAGCAAAGACGAAATCAATGAAGCCACCCGCGCCGCCGTACGCGAGAACAACCTGGAAAGCGCCTATATCCGCCCAATGGTGTTCTACGGATCTGAAGCCATGGGCCTGCGCGCCAGTGGCCTGAAAACCCAGGTGATCGTCGCGGCCTGGAGCTGGGGCGCCTACATGGGCGATGAAGCCCTGCAGGTAGGCATCAAGGTGCGTACCAGCTCCTTTACCCGTCACCACGTGAACATCTCGATGACCCGCGCCAAGGCCAACGGCAACTACATCAACTCGATGCTGGCCCTGCAGGAAGCCATCTCCGGCGGCGCCGACGAAGCGCTGCTGCTGGATCCGGAAGGCTACGTGGCCGAAGGCTCGGGCGAGAACATCTTCCTGGTCAAGAATGGCGTGATCTACACCCCGGAAGTGACCTCCTGCCTCAATGGCATCACCCGTAACACCATTCTGACCCTGGCCGCCGAGCATGGTCTGGAAGTGGTCGAGAAGCGCATCACCCGCGATGAGGTGTATATCGCCGACGAAGCCTTCTTCACTGGCACCGCCGCCGAAGTCACGCCGATTCGTGAAGTCGATGGCCGGCAGATCGGCGCAGGCCGCCGTGGGCCGATCACCGAGAAGCTGCAAACCGCTTACTTTGACTTGGTGACGGGTAAAACCGATGCCCACGCTGAGTGGCGCACGCTGGTCAAATAACTGTCTCGCAGGGGCTGGATGCTACGGCATTCGGCCCGCGGGCTAGGCTGATAGCCGAGCGTTGAGTTTGTCTGGGAGGCGAAAGCCTCCTTGGTCGTTTCTGGAAACCGCATGAAAATACTGATCGTTGGCCCCAGCTGGGTGGGTGACATGGTGATGGCGCAGACGCTGTTCCAGTGCCTGCAACAGCGTCATCCCGGTTGCGCAATCGATGTGCTGGCCCCCGAGTGGAGCCGGCCGATTCTCGAGCGCATGCCCGAAGTGCGTCAGGCCCTGAGCTTTCCGCTCGGTCATGGCGTGCTGGAACTGGCGACGCGGCGCACGATCGGCAAGTCCCTGGCCGGCCAGTACGATCAGGCGATTTTGCTGCCCAACTCGCTGAAGTCCGCGCTGGTGCCGTTTTTTGCCGGGATTCCCAAGCGCACCGGCTGGAAGGGTGAGCTGCGCTACGGCTTGCTCAACGATATCCGCACGCTTGATAAAGAACGCTACCCGCTGATGATCGAGCGCTTTATGGCGCTGGCCTTCGAGCCCGGGGTCGCGTTGCCGCAACCTTATCCACGCCCCGCCTTGCAGATCGATGCGCAGAGCCGTGACGCCGCCTTGACCAAGTTCGGCCTGAGCCTGGATCGCCCGGTGCTGGCGCTGTGCCCAGGGGCTGAGTTCGGTGAGGCCAAGCGCTGGCCGAGCGAGCATTACGCCAAGGTCGCCGAGCTGAAGATCCGCGCCGGCTGGCAGGTGTGGATTTTCGGCTCGAAGAACGATCATCCGGTTGGTGAAGATATTCGCAGCCGGCTGATTCCCGGCTTGCGCGAGGAAGCGGTGAACCTGGCCGGCGAAACCAGCCTGGCCGAAGCCATTGATCTGCTGTCTTGCGCGGGTGCCGTGGTGTCCAACGACTCCGGCTTGATGCATGTGGCGGCTGCGCTGAATCGCCCGCTGGTGGCGGTTTACGGCTCGACTTCGCCGGGTTTTACCCCGCCGCTGGCCGAGCAGGTGGAAATCGTCCGCCTGGGCCTGGAATGCAGCCCGTGCTTCGACCGCACCTGTCGCTTTGGTCACTACAACTGCCTGAGTCAGCTCAAGCCGCGCCCGGTGATCGAGGCGTTGGATCGCCTGGTCAGCGACCCGGTTGAGGTTGAATAGCTTGCGGGTACTGTTGATCAAAACTTCTTCGCTGGGCGATGTGGTGCACACCTTGCCAGCGCTGACCGATGCGGCGCGCGCCATTCCCGGTATCCAGTTCGACTGGGTGGTGGAGGAGGGCTTTGCCGAGATTCCCGCCTGGCACCCAGCTGTGGCGCAGGTGATTCCGGTGGCCATTCGCCGCTGGCGCAAGCACCTCTGGCAGACCTTCAAGAGCGGTGAGTGGAAGCGCTTTAAGCAGCGGCTTGGTGAAACCAGGTACGACCTGGTGATTGATGCCCAGGGGCTGCTGAAAAGTGCCTGGCTGACCCGTTACGTCAAAGCGCCGGTTGCCGGGCTGGATCGTGACTCTGCACGCGAGCCACTGGCTAGCCGCTTTTATGATCACGCCTATGCCGTGCCGCGCGAGCAGCATGCCTTGGAACGAACACGTCAGTTGTTTGCTCAGGCATTGGGCTATGCGCTGCCTGCCGGTGTTGGCGACTACGGCCTGAACCGTGCGCAGCTGGCCGATGAGGCGCCGCAGCCTTACTTGCTGTTTCTGCACGGCACCACCTGGCCAAGCAAGCATTGGCCTGAAGCCGACTGGCGTGCGCTGGCCGAGCGAATGAGTGCACAGGGTTGGGCAGTGCGCCTGCCCTGGGGAAATGAGACCGAGAAAGCCCGTGCCGAGCGAATTGCCGCCAGCATTGAAAATGCGGCGGTGCTGCCCAAATTGAACCTTGCAGGCGTGGCGAAAGTGATCGCTGGCGCCAGCGCCTGCGTGGCGGTGGACACGGGCCTCGGCCACTTGGCCGCTGCGCTGGATGTACCGAGTATTTCCCTGTACGGCCCGACCTTGCCGGGGCGCGTCGGTGCCTATGGGCGTGGTCAGGTGCATCTGTGCGCCAGCGGGCCGAATGCCGGCTCGGGGGATCGCCACAAGCCTTGCTTCGATGGCCTGGACGCCGAGCGTGTCGCCACACAATTGCAGGCCCTGTTGCTGGCCGAGGACGTTGTCTGATGCAGCTCGCGTTTATTCTCTACAAGTACTTCCCGTTCGGCGGCTTGCAGCGCGACTTTATGCGCATCGCCCTGGAGTGCCAGGCGCGCGGTCATGCCATCCGCGTCTACACGCCGATCTGGGAAGGTGAAGTGCCGGCAGGTTTCGAGGTGGTGGTGGTGCCGGTGAAGGCGCTGTTCAACCACAAACGCAATGAAAAGCTCACCGCCTGGGTCAAGGCCGACCTGGCCAAGCGCCCGGTGGATCGGCTGATTGGCTTTAACAAGATGCCCGGTTTGGACGTCTACTACGCCGCCGATGGTTGCTATGAGGACAAGGCGCAAACCTTGCGCGCGCCGATCTACAAGCGCTGGGGGCGCTACAAGCACTTTGCCGATTACGAGCGGGCGGTATTTGCCCCCGAGTCGAAGACCGAAATTCTGATGATCTCCGAAGTGCAGCAGCCGCTGTTTATCAAGCATTACCACACCCCGCTGCAGCGCTTTCACCTGCTGCCGCCGGGTATCGCTGCAGACCGCCGCGCGCCCGCCAATGCCGCGGAGATTCGCGCCGAGTTCCGCGCCGAATTCAAGCTGGCGGATAGCGACCTGCTGCTGGTGCAGATAGGTTCCGGCTTCAAGACCAAGGGCCTGGATCGCAGCCTCAAAGCCCTGGCCGCCCTGCCGCGCGAGCTGAAGCAACGCACCCGACTGATCGCCATCGGTCAGGACGATCCGCGCTCGTTCCAGCTGCAGGCCAAGGCCCTGGGCGTGTCCGATCAGGTGCAGATTCTCAAGGGGCGCAGCGATATTCTGCGTTTCCTGCTGGGTGCTGATCTGTTGATCCACCCGGCCTACAACGAGAACACCGGCACCGTGCTGCTAGAAGCGTTGGTTTCCGGCTTGCCGGTGCTGGTGACCGATGTGTGCGGCTATGCCCACTACATTGCCGAGGCCGATGCCGGGCGGGTGCTGGCCAGTCCGTTCGAGCAGGAGCGGCTTAATCATCTGCTCGCCGATATGCTGGCTGACGATCAGCGCCGCGCCTTCTGGTCGCGCAATGGTCTGGCCTATGCCGACAGCGCTGACCTGTATTCCATGCCGCAGCACGCGGCCGACATCATCCTGGCGGCGCGTCCATGAAGTTGGTACTGGCTGAACCCTTTAAGAGCCTGTGGGGCGGACGCGATGCTTTTGCTGCTGTCGAGGCGCTGCAGGGGCAGGTGTACCGCGAGCTGGAAGGTCGTCGCACCCTGCGCACCGAAGTCGATGGACGTGGTTACTTCGTCAAGATCCATCGCGGTATCGGTTGGGGCGAAATCGTCAAGAACCTGCTCACTGCCAAGCTGCCGGTGCTCGGTGCGCGCCAAGAGTGGCAGGCCATTCAGCGTCTGAAAGAAGTCGGTGTGGCGACCATGACCGCCGTGGCCTACGGCGAGCGCGGCAGCAACCCGGCCGCGCAGCATTCCTTTATCGTCACTGAAGAACTGGCGCCGACCACCGACCTCGAACAGCTGAGCCTGAACTGGGCGCAGCAAGCGCCCGACCCAAAACTGAAGCGGGCGCTGATCAAGGAAGTGGCCTGCATGGTCGGCAACATGCACCGCGCCGGGGTCAATCACCGCGACTGCTACATCTGCCACTTTCTGCTGCACACCGATAAACCGGTCACCGCCGACGATTTCCGCTTGTCGGTGATCGACCTGCACCGCGCCCAGGTGCGCAGCCAGTTGCCCTTGCGCTGGCGCAACAAGGACCTGGCCGCGCTGTATTTCTCGGTGCTGGATATCGGCCTGACCCGACGCGATAAATTGAGATTTTTGCGCCACTACTTTCAGCAACCTTTGCGTCAGACGTTGAGTGCCGAGCGCTCCTTGCTGGCCTGGCTGGAGCGCAAGGCGGACGCGCTGTATGCGCGTAAACAGCGGTATGGGGATGCGCTCTGATGGCGGGTTGGACGTGCAAGCCGGATTACGCCGCGCTGACTGAGGAATTCGGCAGTGTGGACGCGGTATTTGCCTTGACTGGCGAGCAGATCACCCGTGATCCGAGTTCCGAATGCATTCGTATCGAACGTGATGGTGTGCGTTATTACGTCAAGCGTTACTGGCATGGTGGCAAAGGGCGGCCTGTGCGGCGCTGGCTTGGACGCTTCTTCGCCAAGCCCAGGGTCAAAGCTGAATGGCAGAACCTGCGCCGTTTCGCGCGCTGGGGTATTCCTACTGCCGAACTGGTGGCCTATGGCTTGGAGCGTGAGGCTGGTGCCTTTGTGCGCGGGGCACTGATTACTCGCGAGTTACCCGGTACGTTTGATCTGGCGCATATCGCCCATCATCAAGCGCAACGCCTACATGGCCAATGGTTACGCACGATCAGCCAACATTTGGCCGAGGCAACCCGCCGTTTGCATGCCCATCATTTCGCCCATAACGATTTGAAGTGGCGCAATTTGTTGGTGGATGAAGCCGGTAAGGTGTTCTTTATCGACTGTCCGACCGGAGCATTCTGGTGGGGGCCCTTCCTGCGTTACCGCATCGTCAAGGATTTGGCCTGCCTGGATAAGGTGGCCAAGCAGCGGTTGTCGCGGAGTCAGCGGTTGCGCTTTTATTTGCAATATTTGAGGCAAGAGCGTTTGAGCCCGAGTGACAAGGTGCGTATCCGGCGGATTGTGGGTTTCTTCGAGGGGCGCGAATGAGCGACTTTATTGCAGCCCAGGATCGCGCCCTGCTTGAACAGCATGGTTTGACTCATTTCGATGCGCTGTGGGCGTTGAAGCTCGAGGCGGTGGATGAACCCAACACTGAACGTGGCGGCTGGAGCAGCGTTTATCGCCTGGAATTGGGTGAGTGCGCTTTTTACCTCAAACGCCAGAGCAATCACCTGACCCGCACCCTGCGTCATCCTTTCGGTGAGCCGACCTTTGCCCGCGAATTGCGCAATATTCAGCGCTATGCGGCCCTGGGGATTCCGGCTCTGCAGGCGGCCTTCTTCGCCGAGCGCAAGCTACCGGGCGAACACCGTGCCGTGTTGCTGACCCGGGCGTTGGATGGTTGGGATGATTTGAGTCATTACCTGGATAGTTGGGCGCAATACTCCGCTGAGGTGCATCAGTCCATCCTGACGGCCTGTGTTGAGTTGGCGCGCAAGCTACACGGTGCCGGACAGGTGCACGGTTGCTTCTATCCCAAACATATTTTCCTGCGCCGCGAAGGCAGCACTTTTGCCGCCTGCCTGATCGACCTGGAAAAGACCCGGCCACTGTTATTGGGCCGGCGTGATCGCATCAAGGACCTGGAACCGCTGTTGCGCCGCATTGGCACGCTCTGGGGGGCGGACGAGATCCGACATTTCCTCGCAGCCTACCTGGATGACCCTCGGGATGTGGCGGATTGGCTACGGTATCTGGGCGCGCGCCGCCAGGACAAGGAGGCGCGTTGATGCAACTGGCTGAGCTGGCAGACGCCGGGCGCACTCCGCGACTACCGCAGCCTTTGCAGTTGCCGGGAGGCGATTTGCAATTGCAGCAGCTGCTGCGCGTGTTGCCTGGCCAGCGCTATGTGGCGTTGGCTCAGTGGCAGGGGCGCCCGGTGCTGGCCAAACTGCTGGTCGGCAATAAGGCGGCGCGGCATTTTCAGCGCGAACTGGACGGCGCCCGCCAACTCGCGGAGCAGGGCTTGAGTACTCCGCAGTTGCTGGCCGACGGCCTGTGTGAAGGTGAGGGTGGCTGGCTGCTGTTCGAATACCTGCAAGGCGCCGAGAGTCTGTGGGAGGCCTGGCGCGCGGTGGAACACCAGCCGCTGCTGAGTGTTGATCAACAGGCAATACTGGCCAGCGCGTTGGCCAGTATTGCGCAAATGCACAACCAGGGTTTGTGGCAGGCGGATCTGCATCTGGACAACCTGTTGCAGCATGACGGTCAGCTCTACGTAATTGACGGCGGTGGCGTACAGGTTGAGATCGCCGGGCAGCCGCTATCGCGTAAGCGGGTTCTGGAAAACCTCGGGGTGTTCTTCGCCCAACTGCCGGTTGAACTGACGCCCTTTATCGAAGAACTGCTGGTGCATTACCTGTTGGTCAATGGCGAGCATGCCCTGCCGCTGGAGGCGTTGCTGGGGGAGGTGGCCAAGGTGCGCAAATGGCGGCTGCGCGACTATCTACGCAAAGCAGCCCGCGACTGCACGCTTTTTGCGGCCAGGATCGGGGCTTTTGGCCTGCGCGTAGTGCGCCGTGCTGATCAGGCGATGTTGCAGCCCTTGCTGGAAAATATTGATCTACTCACCGAGCAGGGTCATATCTACAAAACCGGTGGTGCTGCCACCGTGGCACAAGTACAGCTGCAAGGCCGATCGCTGGTGGTCAAGCGCTATAACGTGAAAAGTCTCGGTCACTGGCTCAAGCGCTTCTGGCGGCCCAGTCGTGCCTGGCATAGCTGGATCGCCGGCAACCGCCTGCAGCTGTTGGGCATCGCCACACCACAGCCACTGGCCGTACTAGAGCGGCGCTGGTGCTGGCTGCGCGGGCGTGCCTACCTGATTACCGAATACTGCGGCGGGCAGGATATAATCGCGCGTTTTCAGGCGTTCCACGACGGCTCGCCCCCGGAAAGCGACCTGTTGGCGCTTGATCGCCTGTTCGCCGCCCTGCTGCGCGAACGCATCAGCCACGGTGATTTCAAGGGGCACAACCTGTTCTGGGATGACCGCCAGGCGTGCTGGTCGCTGATCGACCTCGACGCCATGCAACAACATTGCAGCGCGCGCAGTTTCGCCAGGGCCTATGCCCGCGACCGCGCCCGTTTTTTGCGCAATTGGCCGGCTGACTCTCAGCTGTTCAAACTGCTCGACCAACGTTTACCGCTGACGCCCGTCGTCGGCTCAGCAGACTAAAAGAGGCACAACCAGTGGCATTGACGATTCTCGGCCTTTCCGGCGCCCTCAGCCATGATCCATCCGCCGCCCTGTATATCGACGGCAAGTTGATCGCGGCCGCCGAAGAAGAGCGCTTCGTGCGCGACAAGCACGCGAAGAATCGCATGCCCTACGAGTCGGCCAAGTTCTGTCTGGAACAGGCCGGAATCAAACCGTCTGACGTTGATGTGGTGGCTATTCCGTTTGCGCCGATCAGTATCTTCGAGAAAGCCCGCTGGCAATATGCCAAGCGCTACTGGTACGCACCGGATCGCGCCCTCGATGCGATCCTCATGGGCAATCGCCGCTACAAGCGTTACCACAAGAAGATCCAGTGGTGCCTGGAGCAGCTGGGCTTTGACCTGAAGAAGATCAAGATCGAGCCGGTCGAGCACCACCTGGCCCACGCTGCCAGCGCCTACCACTGCTCGGGTTTCACCGAGAAGACCGCGATCCTCGGCATCGACGGTAAGGGCGAGTACGCCACGACCTTCTTCGGTTACGGCGAGAATGGCAAGATCCACAAGATCAAGGAATTCTACGATCCGGATTCGCTCGGCGGCCTGTACGGTGCGATCACCGAGTTCCTCGGCTTCGAAATGCTCGACGGCGAGTTCAAGGTCATGGGTATGGCGCCCTACGGTGACGCGGCTAAGTACGACTTTTCGCGCCTGGCCAAGTTCGAGAACGGTGAGCTGATTATCAACACCGACTACGCCAACGTCATCGGCTTCCGCCGCTACAAGGAAAACGGCAAGGGCTACTACTTCTCGCCCAAGCTGATCGAGTGGCTCGGCCCGAAACGCCAGGGCGACATCGCCGACGATCCGTACATCCATTACGCGGCCAGCATGCAGGCGCTGTTCGAGAAGCTGGCGCTGGAGATGATGGAGTACTACCTCGGCGACATCATCCGCGAGACCGGCAAGATCGCTTTCGCCGGCGGTTGCGCGCTGAACGTCAAGCTGAACCAGAAGATCATTGCCCGCGACGACGTGAAAGAACTGTTCGTCCAGCCGGCCTCCGGCGATGCCGGTACTTCGGTTGGTGCAGCTGCCTATATTTCGCACCAGCGCGGCGTGCCGGTGGAGAAGATGGAACACGTCTACCTCGGCCCGTCCTACTCCAACGAAGACGTGATCGCGGCTTGCGCCCGTCACCCGAGCAAGCCGGTGTTCAAGCGCATTGACGACATGCCGCAGCGCATCGCCAAGATCATGGTCGACGCGAATCCTGTGGCCTGGTTCCAGGGGCGTATGGAGTTCGGCCCGCGCGCCCTCGGCGGTCGTTCGATCATTGGTTGCCCGAGCGTGGCCGGTGTGGCGGATCGCATCAACGAGCAGATCAAGTTCCGCGAGCGCTGGAGGCCTTTCTGCCCGTCGATGCTCGACACCGTGGGTCCGCAGATGCTCAAAGTCGACCACCCGAGCCCGTTCATGACCTTCACCTTCGAGGTCAACGACGAGTGGAAGACCCGTGTCGGCGAAGTGGTGCACGAAGACGGCACCTCGCGCGCCCAGGTGCTCAAGCGCGAATACAACCCGCGCTATTACGACATGATGCTGGAACTGGAAAAACTGACCGGCAACGGCGTGTCGCTGAACACCTCGCTCAACCGCCGCGGCGAGCCGATGATCTGCTCGCCGACCGACGCGCTTAACATGTTCTACGGCTCCGACCTGCAGTACTTGATCATGGAAGACATCCTGGTGGTCAAGGATGGCAAGGATTGGTATGACAACGTCTGAGACGCTTATTAGCGTCATCATTCCTACATACAACTATGCACATTTGTTACCACGTGTGCTGGGCTCTGTATTGCCGCAGTTGACTGATGATATTGAGTTGATTGTTGTGAACGACGGGTCCACTGATGATACGTCATCGTTGTTGTCGGACTATGTAAGCCGTTACCCGCATTTACAAGTCGTTGAGCAGCCTAACGGAGGGGCCGCCTCGGCGCGCAACTCTGGTATTCGATTGGCTAAAGGGCGTTATGCGTTATTGCTCGATGCCGATGACGAATTGCTCCCTGGCGCTTTGTCTACATTACGAGCGACGATCAGCTCGGCTCCTCAGGTTGGTATGGTTCTAGGCGGATATATCTCCGTTTATCCTGATGGTAGAGCGCGGCTGCGTGCTCCAACCCCTGTTCCCGTAATGCCTGCTGACAAGTTGATTAAGCAGTATCTACTGGATAAGAGTATTGCTATTTCCCACTGCTGTTCACTGTTTCGTCGAGACTTGCTTTTGCAGCGCTTCTACCCAGAAAGCTTACGCAGTGGTGAAGATATCGCAGTATTTGCTTATCTATTAGTGAGTGCCCCTGTGCTTGTTGTAAGGGAGCCGCTGGCGAGAATCTTCAAGCATGGCGACAGCCTTCGGCATAGCCGTGTGGGAGAAGAGGCGATCGCGCTTGAAATGGTTAAGCAAGTCTTCGATGGATTGCCAGAGAATTGCCAGTATTTGCGAAGGCGTTATGAATCGCAGCGATATTTGTCACTGTTTCGAGCCGCCCAACTTGACTCGGATGTTGATGCCGCTTTGATTTTTTATCGAAAGGCGTTTGCTCTCGCTCCATTGCAGGCATTGCGCTGGGGTTATTTTCGTAAAGCTATACGCTTACTGGTATGTAAGAAATAGGCTGTAAGGAGTTTATATGGAAGTTGTTCTGTCACGTTTGAAACGGATTTCACCAGTCTGGTTGACGTTTTTTTCTAGTTTGCTTTTGTCGTTAATTGCAGTTGTGGGTGAGGTTACCATCGGTAAGGATGGTGCGTTCTATGTTGATTTAGCCGTTACATATCTTGAATCTGGTACGGCAGCCACTTTTGCACGATTTGACTGGCCTTGGTTTTCTATCATTTTGGCCGTCTTGAGTCGCTTTACCGGTATCGGCCTTGAGTTGGTTGCTTATTGCCTGTGTGCGCTTTTTATGGCGGGTACCTGTTGTCTTTTGGTTGATATTGTTGTTAAGCGCCTACCGCAAACTGGGTATTGGGCGTGCTTGGTCGTTCTATCAATGCCGGCTTTTAATGCTTTCAGGGGCGACGTATTAAGAGAGTATGGGTTCTGGTTTTTTAGCATTTTGGCGCTTTGGTTGGCTATGCGCTGGTATTCGCATCCCACTTGGATGAGAGCGTCACTGGTTCAGATAGCAATTGCAGCAGCAGCATTGTTCCGTCTGGAGGCTGTGTTATTGATGCCTGCACTCGCCGTTTGGCAGTTGGTAGGTGTTAGGTCGTGGGCTGATTTTGCTAAAAGTGTGCAGTTCAATGCGCTTCCTGCTTTTATTGGTATAGTTGCGCTGGTTTGGGTGCTTCTGGGTGCGGGCTTGTCGGCAGAGCGACTCAATGATTATGTGGAATTGCTAAACCCCAAAGGCATTTCCAGTAACTTTAGAGACGCAGCTGAGAATTTCAGTAAGGGTGTCCTTCATCGATTTGCAGAGAATGATGCCAAACACATCCTTTTGTTCGGCTTGTTTGGCAGTGCTGTTTTCATGTTCATGAAGCTGCTGGGGCCTTTTGCAGTGCCGCTTTTGTTTAGGCGAGGACGAGAGGCCGTTGGGCAATTTTTTGTGGAGTTCAAGCCGTTTGCTTGGGCTTTCGCTTTTTATTTTGCTGTGATTATGCTTTTTTATACACAGCAATTGTTTATGAACTCTAGATATATCAGCTTTTTGAATTTGCTTGCTGTGCCTGCGGCTGTTGTTTCGTTTGTATGGTTTGTTGGTCGCTTTCCTAAGTGGGGGCGCTTTTTATGTGTGCTCGCCTTGTTGGTAATGCTGGACAACGTGCTGTCGTTTTCTGCTAAGAAAACACACTATGTTGAAAGCGGTCATTGGATTGCGCAAAATGTAAAGAAAGATGCTTCTATCTATTATGCGGATCCGAGGATTTCCTACCATGCTGGCCGGGGCTATCCAAAGCAGCGACTAAATATGACTGCGGCCATGAGTGAAGATCATCAGGCGCGGTTTGATTATTTTATTATTGAGGCGGATGCTGATGAAAAGTGGCTTGTGGTTTGGATGCAACAGCACAATAAACGCGTAATCACGCAATTCGCGAATCGTAAAGGCGATACTGTGCTGGTTGTGGGTGACTAGTATTTATAGCGGTATTAGTTGCAGGCGATGTTTTAGTATTTTTCCGCTAGGTGCCAACGAGCTTTCTTGACAGTATTGGTCGAAGCAAGCAATCGCTTTGGGCTGGTTAAGTGTGTTGCGGTCTCGACTGTCTCTGAGCAGATGCTGAAAATTTCTCAGCCGTTTGATGGTGCCGAGCGCTCCCCGGCTTCGGCTCAAGTCAGCCAAATCGATCAGGCCCATCTTGTTTTCAGGCGTCAAGACGATGTTGCCGAGATGTAAGGACCGAAAATAGATCCCCTGGCTATGAAGTGTTGCGATCAGGCTGCCCAGTTGGGTGAAGAGTTTTTCTGTCAGCTCTTGCTCATGAAGCTGTCTCAGGGTTCGGCCTGGTAGTGGTTGGTAGTGCACGATGTCGCGCTTTAGCTCTCGGCAGCGGTATGTCTGGATGATTTGTGGGCATGGCAAGTTCAGTGTCTTGAGCATTGCGGCATTATCAGCAAAGCGCTGTGCGTAGGGCCAGATGGCTGCTGAGGAGATCAAGCGCTTGCGGCGAAAAAGCTTGAGGAAGCTGCCGTCACGCAAACGCAGCACTTTTTCGCCGTGGCCGTCGGCCTCGATGATTTCTGCGCCTTTGCGCAAGCTTTCATAATCAGATTTTGAGAGGGCTTGCATACCAATACCTTTCTTGGGACTCATCATTCTACCCTGAGACAGGCTCAGACCGCTCAGCGATGAAATGGTGCCGTGGTACACTAAGGCAATTTAACTGCTTTGGCGTTTTCCATGAGCCGATCAACCCAGCCGCAAACCTCCAGTTTGAAAATTTATTTCCGTTTGTTGGCTTACGTTAAGCCCTATATAGGGCTCTTTCTGGTTAGTATTCTTGGTTTTCTAATTTTTGCGTCTACTCAGCCCATGTTGGGCTATGTGCTGAAGTTTTTTGTGGACGGTCTGAATAACCCAGATGCTAGTTTTTTTGCCTCTGTACCGTATTTAAATGAATTTTCATGGCTTGAAGGTCTTAAGCTGTTGCAGGCTGTGCCTTTGCTTATTGTATTGATTGCACTGCTTCAAGGAATAGGTTCGTTTTTCGGGAACTATTTCCTGGCGAAGGTTTCACTGGGGCTCGTGCATGACATGCGTGTGGCGCTTTTCAATAATTTACTTGTATTGCCTAATCGCTACTTTGATAGTCATAACTCAGGGCACCTTATATCGCGAATTACTTATAATGTAACTATGGTTACGGGTGCGGCAACTGATGCGATTAAAGTTGTTGTGCGTGAAGGGATGACTGTGGTTTTTCTTTTTATCACGCTTTTGCTGATGAATTGGAAACTTACGTTGGTAATGCTCGCCATTCTTCCTGTTATTGGTCTAATGGTTTCTAGTGCAAGTAAGAAGTTTCGCAAGCAAAGTAAGAAAATTCAAGTGGCGATGGGGGATGTTACGCATGTTGCGTCCGAGACCATTCAAGGCTATCGGGTTGTGCGTAGTTTTGGTGGGGAGGCGTATGAGCAAGAACGTTTCTATAAAGCCAGCTCAGATAATAGGCAAAAACAGCTTAGGATGGTGAAAACCAACGCCGTGTATACACCTAGTTTGCAATTGGTAATTTATGGGGCAATGGCTGTATTAATGTTTCTTGTGTTGTTGTTACGTGGTGATGCGTCGCCCGGCGAGCTTGTTGCCTACATCACGCTGGCGGGTCTTTTGCCGAAACCGATCCGCCAGCTTTCGGAGGTTAGTTCGACTATTCAGAAAGGCGTTGCGGGCGCGGAAAGTATCTTTGAGCAGCTTGATGAGAAATTAGAAGCTGATAATGGCACTCAAGAGCGTACCAAGGTCGTAGGTCGTCTAGATGTACGCAACTTGAGCTTTCGCTATGAGGGAAGCGATAAAGCCGTTTTGGACAATATCAGCTTTGTGGCTGAGCCTGGGCAGATGGTTGCTCTGGTGGGGCGCTCGGGCAGTGGCAAGTCTACATTGGCTAATTTAATTCCGCGTTTTTATCATCATGATCAAGGACAAATTCTGCTCGACGATCTTGATGTTGAAGATTACAAGCTGCGTAACTTACGCAAGCATATAGCACTGGTTACGCAGCATGTGACGCTCTTCAATGATACGGTCAGGAACAATATCGCTTATGGCGATTTGGCTGATGCATCAATCGAAAATGTAAGGTGTGCATCTGAGTCCGCCTATGCCGCAGAATTTATAGAGCAGATGCCGCAGGGGTACGACACGCTCGTTGGTGAAAATGGTGTTCTTCTATCTGGCGGTCAGCGCCAGCGGTTGGCAATTGCTCGTGCGCTCTTGAAAGATGCGCCTTTACTTATTCTTGACGAGGCAACTTCTGCACTTGATACCGAATCGGAGCGACATATTCAGGCTGCTCTGGATGAGGTGATGAAAGGCCGCACCACGCTGGTTATTGCCCATCGGCTAAGTACTATTGAGAAGGCTGACCTTATTCTCGTAATGGACAAAGGCCGTATTGTTGAGCGTGGCACGCATACCGAGTTGCTGGCACTGAATGGCTATTATGCCCGTTTACATGAGCGAGATTTTGTCGAGCCTGTGGAGCCCTCCGTTCAAGGGGCTGATACCTGATGCTCAACCATCTGCGCGCCTGGCGCGAGCGTGGCTGGGCGTCGATTGATGCGGCTGCTTATGCCGAGGCCTGGCAACGATTTGGCGGTAGTGTGGCCACTCATCCTCAGGTGGTCGAGCGTCTGGCCGCTCTGGCCGGTATCCCTGTTCGCTATCTTGGCTGGTTTGCCGGTGGTGATCTGCAGGCGGCGATTCCGACCTGGGGGCGGCATCTGGCGCTGTCCAAGGATGTGCTCAAACAGCGGGGTAAACGCGGCCTGTTCGACCTCGGTAATGCCGAGTTGATTATTCCGGCAGCACCTTCAGCCGATGTCTCGCTGCGTCATCGCGGTCGTTATATCTCAATGCTCAATGCCGGTGTGATCAGCACCCTACGTGAGCAGCCCGAGGGCCTGGCCTTGGCCCGTGAACCCGAGGAGTACAGCAAGAAATTTCGCTACAACCAGCGTCGCGAGCAGCGTTTGCTGGAAGAGGCGGGCGGAGTGATTCGGCCGATGCTAGAGCTCTCTGCTGCCGAGCAGGCGCTGATTTATGCCGATTTGTTTCAGCGGCGCTGGGGCTTTGAGGCCACCGGCAAGGCGCATCTGACGGAGGTGTTCAGCCTGATGCGTGACTTTATGACGGGCTCGCTGATTTACCTGAACGACCAGCCGGTGGCGATTCAAGTGCTGTATCGCGTCGAGGCGCCGCAGTGGGTGAGTCTGGAATACATCAACGGCGGCGTTGATCCACAGAACCGCGAATTCAGCCCTGGCAGTGTGCTGAGTTTTATCAATACCCAGACCGCCTGGAGCGAAGCGCGCGCGCTGGGCAAACCCCTGCGTTATTCCTTTGGTCGGGCTGATCGCGAATACAAAGACCGCTGGTGCAACCGCGTTGCGGCTTATCAGGTGTAATCATGTCTGCCCGTAAACAGATCCTGCTCAAGCGCCATCGCCGACAAAAGCGCATAGCGTTGCTATTGGCCCTTGTTGTCTTGGCCTTGATCGGTGTTCTGGCGGCTTGGTGGTGGGTACCGATCCTTATGCTAGCTGGCTGGCTGGCGCATGAAGCCTGGTTTGCCGACCACCTGTTCTATTCGCCCAGCGATGATTACAGCTACGCCTTTGCCGAGTCGACCTGTACCGTTAATGGTCGCATTGCTGCCGGTTACATAAGGCTGGACGGCGAGATGGAGGCGGCGGACACCCTGATTCTGCAGGTGCAGATAAACGCCAGTTGGCTGGGGCGTTGGTTCGATCCTTATGTGCTGATGGGCACAGATCGTCAGGATTTTGAGCGCGGCGTGAACGGGCGGCGTTATCTGAACTTGTCCGGGCAGGGTGACCTATTGGCGCAGGGCAGGCTGTCGCTGCGTGGCCGCTTTTGTCGCCTGGATCCGCTTGTTACGCTTTATGCGCAGCGCAACCCGAACTACGCCGAGCAGCGTCTGATGATTATCGCGCCGCACGCCGACGACGCCGAACTGGCTGCCTTTGGCCTGTACAGCCGGGCGCGCGAGGTCAGCATCCTCACTCTCACGCAGGGTGAAATTGAAGCCGAGGCTTATCAAACCCTCGGGTTGGAACAAGCGGCGGCTGCGCAGCTCAAGGGCCGTTTGCGCGCCTGGGACAGTCTGGCCGTACCGCTGTGGGGCGGTGTGGCGCAAAGTCAGTGCCTGCAACTCGGCTATTACTGCCTGCAGTTGCCGGCGATGCAGGCGCAGCCTGAGCAGGCGTTTGGTTCGCGAGAGTCCGGCGAAGCCGATATTCGCAACGTGCGGGCGAACAATGCCCTGTCGTTGCCCGGTGATGCCGATGGCATGCCCAGTTGGCGCAATTTGCTGGCAGATCTGGTGGCAGCGCTGGAGCATTACCAGCCCGAGGTCGTCGTCACTCCGCACCCGCAACTGGACCCGCACAGCGACCATGTGGCGAGTACCCAGGCGCTGCTAGAAGCGGTTGAACTGAGCAGTTGGAAGCCGAGAACCCTGTTGCTGTACGCCAACCACCTGCATGACAACGACCGCTGGCCCATGGGGCCGGCCGGTTTTGGCATTGCCCTGCCGCCGGCGATCGAGGCTTTGCCGGCCGATGGTCTGTGGAGCCCGAGCCTGGATACCGCGCAACAACTGGATAAAGCCATGGCGCTGGCCATGCAGCACGATTTACAAGGCCCGCTGCCGCTTAAACGGCGTATTCGTCGGTTGATTCAGCGTGTGCTGGTCGGGCGGCGCTGGCCCGCTACCGGTGAAGATGAATTCTTCCGCAAGGCGGTGCGCCGCCATGAACTGTTCTGGGTACGCACGCTCGGCGGTTAGCCAGCGCAATGGCCTGCCAATGTTATGATCCCCGGCAATCTGTTCTGCCGTTTCTGGAGTGTTTATGAAAGTGTCCATGCCGCGTTTCGACCAGGCCGCCGTTCTGGTGGTGGGCGATGTCATGCTCGATCGTTATTGGCACGGCGGCACTTCGCGGATTTCGCCGGAGGCACCGGTGCCAGTGGTCAAGGTTGAGCAGATTGAGGATCGCCCGGGTGGCGCGGCCAACGTCGCGCTGAATATCGCTGCCCTCGGGGCGCCGGCCACCTTGCTCGGTGTAGCCGGTGAGGATGAAGCTGCAGCAAGCCTGCGCAACAGCCTGCAGGCGGTTGGCGTAAAGACCTTCTTCCAGACGATCAAAGACCAGCCGACCATCGTCAAACTGCGCGTGATGAGCCGTCATCAGCAGCTTTTGCGCATGGATTTCGAAGAACCGTTCCGCACCGACAGCGCGGCCCTGGTCGCCAGCGTCGAAGCGCAACTGGACGGCATCAAGGTGCTGATTCTTTCTGATTACGGCAAAGGCGCGCTGCAGAACCACCAGGCGCTGGTGCAGCTGGCACGCAGCAAGGGCATTACCGTGCTGGCTGATCCCAAGGGTAAAGATTTCTCCATCTACCGCGGTGCGAGCCTGATTACCCCGAACCTGCACGAGTTCGAAACCATCGTTGGCCATTGCCGTGATGAGGCCGAGCTGGTGGCCAAGGGTGCCGCCCTGATGGCAGAACTGGAACTGGGCGCGCTGCTGGTGACTCGTGGCGAGCATGGTATGACCTTGCTGCGTCCAGAGCATCCGGCACTGCACCTGCCGGCGCGTGCCCGCGAAGTGTTTGACGTGACCGGTGCCGGCGATACGGTGATTTCCACCCTGGCCGCCAGCCTGGCGGCGGGCGAAGAGCTGCCGAATGCAGTGGCGCTGGCCAATCTGGCCGCCGGTATTGTGGTCGGTAAGCTGGGGACTGCTGCCATCAGTGCGCCGGAACTGCGCCGTGCAATCCAGCGTGATGCCGGCTCCGAGCGCGGTGTGCTGAGCTTGGATCAACTGTTGCTGGCTATTGAAGACGCCCGCGCCCATGGCGAGAAGATTGTCTTTACCAATGGCTGCTTCGACATCCTGCATGCCGGGCATGTGACCTATCTGGAGCAGGCCCGCGCACAAGGCGATCGCCTGGTGCTGGCGGTAAATGACGACGCATCGGTCAGCCGCCTGAAAGGCCCGGGTCGGCCAATCAACGCCGTGGATCGGCGCATGGCTGTGCTGGCGGGGCTGGGCGCGGTGGACTGGGTGGTGAGCTTCAGCGAGGACACCCCGGAAAACCTGCTGCGCGCGGTCAAACCGGATGTACTGGTCAAAGGTGGTGACTACGGCATCGAGGGTGTGGTGGGGGGCGATATTGTCCGCGCCTATGGGGGCGAGGTGCGCGTGCTGGGGTTGGTGGAAAACAGTTCCACCACCGCCATCGTCGAGAAGATCCGCAGCAAGTAACCCTCCACACTGACTGGCTGCTTTGCCAGTCGCCGGCGTCGGCGCGGTCATAGGCGCTTGTCCTGGCCGCGCGCATGATCCGTGGCATCCCCCGTATGGAGTGAGATGCCATGAGTTCCGACGTACAGGGCCGTGCCCTGGCAGTGCTGAATCGAGTCGCCCAGGCTGACTGGCCGGACCGTTTGAGGCTGCGCAAACCTTTCGAAAAACTGATCTACACCGGCAGCCGTGCAAGCTTTCGCGCGGCGGCGCAGCGTGCGGGCAAAGTCGCCAAACTGCCGCGTCCGGTTGACCCGGATGCGCTGTTCGATCTGTCCCTCTCCGATGAGCAGCAGATGCTGGTGGAGATGCTCGAGGCTTTCGCCAGTGAAGTGCTGCGCCCGCTCGCCCACGATGCCGATGAACAGGCGGCGCTGCCGGCGGCGTTGCTCAACCAGGCGCACGAGTTGGGGTTGACCCACTATGCGGTCAGTGAGGCGCAGGGCGGCATGGCCGGTGAGCGCACCACCCTGAGCAATGCATTGATTGCCGAAGCGCTGGGCAAGGGAGATTTGTCCTTGGCGGCTGCCTTGCTGGTGCCCTTGTCGGCGGCCAACTGCATCCGTCGTTGGGGCAATACCACGCAGCAGGCGCGTTGGCTGCCTGCCTTTGTCGCTGAGGAACCCGCGCCCGTGATGGCCATCGCGGTGAATGAGCCGACGCCGTTGTTTGATCCGCACAAGTTGGCGACTCGTGCGCGTAAACGCGGCAAGCACTATGTACTCAGCGGTGAAAAGTGCCTGGTGCTGCGTGGCCTGGATGCCAGTCAGCTGATCATCGCGGCGCAAGCGGCGGATGGCCCGGCGTTGTTTATTGTCGAGGCTGGTGCCAAGGGCCTGCAGCGCAGCCCGCAGCCGGCTATGGGGCTGAAGGCCGGCAGTACGGCGCGGGTGCGGCTCAATGGGGTCAAGGTGCCGGTTGAGGCGCGACTGGCCGCCGAGTCGTTCAATTACCAGGGCTTTCTCGATTATGCAGGGCTGGCCTGGTGCGCATTGGCCGTGGGCACGGCGCAGGCGGCGCTGGATTATGTGGTGCCTTATTGCAACGAGCGCGTGGCCTTCGGCGAGCCGATCAGCCACCGCCAGGGCGTGGCCTTTATGGTTGCGGACATGGCCGTAGAAATTGATGCCATGCGCCTGATGGTCTGGCGTGCGTGCGCGCGGGCCGAGCAGGGTTTGCCGTTTCACCGTGAAGCCTATCTGGCACGCCTGCTATGCAGCGAAAAGGCCATGAAGATCGGCACCGATGCCGTGCAGCTGCTCGGCGGCCATGGCTTTACCAAAGAACACCCAGCCGAGCGCTGGTACCGCGATCTGCGTGCGCTGGCGATTATGGCCGGCGGTCTCCAGCTTTAAGGGCGCCTCAACATGAACCTGGAACCCCCAAAGAAATTCCGTGGCCTGGTCAATCAGGCCCATCAGGTGGCGGAGAATTATTTTCGCCCGATTTCACGCAAATACGACAAGGCCGAGCACGCCTATCCCAAGGAGTTGGACCTGCTCGCAGCGCTGCTCGATGGCATGAACGCCGGGTCGCCGGACGCCATCGGTGCCACCTCGGCGAGCAAGCGTGGCGCAGCCCGTGAGCAGCAGGACGGCATCAAGAATGGCGGCAATCTGTCGGCCCTGCTCGGGGTGATGGAGCTGTGCTGGGGTGATGTCGGCCTGCTGCTGGCCATGCCGCGTCAGGGCCTGGGCAACGCGGCGATTGCCGCGGTGGCCAATGATGAGCAACTGGCGCGCTTCGGCGGCACCTGGGCGGCCATGGCTATTACTGAGCCAGGCTGCGGCTCGGATTCGGCGGCGATTCGCACCACGGCGATCAAGGATGGCGATCACTACGTGCTCAACGGCGAGAAGATCTTCGTGACTTCCGGCGAGCGAGCCGATGCCGTGGTGGTCTGGGCCACCCTGGACAAGAACCTCGGTCGGGCGGCAATCAAGTCCTTTGTGGTTGAACACGGCACGCCGGGCATGACGGTGACGCGTCTAGAGAAGAAACTCGGGATCAAGGCTTCGGATACGGCCTCGATCAGTTTCAGCGATTGCCGCGTGCCGGCCGCGAACCTGCTGGGTAATCCGGAAATCGATGTGCAGAAGGGCTTTGCCGGGGTGATGGAAACCTTCGACAACACCCGCCCGCTGGTCGCCGGGATGGCAGTGGGTGTGGCCAAGGCCTCGCTGGACCGCACCCGTGAACTGCTGAAGAAAGTCTGCAAGCTGGATTACCGCACGCCGCTGCTCAGCGTCAGCCATGCCGAGGCGACCCTTTATCGCCTGGAAGCCGAATGGGAGACTGCGCGCCTGCTGACGATGAAAGCCGCCTGGATGGCCGATAACAAGCTGCCCAACTCCAAGGAAGCCTCCATCGCCAAGGCCAAGGCCGGGCGAGTGGCCAACGAGGTCACGCTGAAATGTGTCGAACTGGCCGGCACGTTGGGCTACGGCGAAGATGAGCTGCTGGAAAAATGGGCGCGCGACTCGAAGATTCTCGACATCTTTGAAGGCACCCAGCAGATCCAGTTGCTGATTGTGGCGCGGCGGTTGCTGGGTAAGAGCTCCAGCGAATTGAAGTAGTTGTTTACGCGGGCTGGATGAGTCCAGCCCGTCTGCCTGAAATCCCTTTTTGCCTCGGCTAGACGGGGCTTTATTGCATCTGTGCCAGCCAATCCTTCCAGCGAATACGCTCATCGCGCACCAGCCAGCCCTCCTGTGCGGCAAAGCCTTCTGCCAGCCATAGGCCGCGAGTGCTGGCCGGGTGCAGTTGGCCCTGTTTCAGGGTCAGCAGCTCGGCAGTCGGTCGGCCTTGGTTCAGCGGGATTAGAAACAGATCGGGGCGGGCGCGGTTGAGGCGGGCGATCAGTTGGCCGTCTTCCAGGTGTTCGTCGACATGCAGCAGGCTGAGTTGACGTGTTTCCTTGGGCAAATCCAGGCGCAGGTCGTAGACCAGCTGCAACGAGGCGGTCGGCAGGTGCACATAGGCGCGCGGGCGTTCGAGCAGCTTGAGGTTGCCGCATTGCACTGGGCACGCGGCGCCCGACAGCGGGCTGAGGCTGAAGTGAGCGGTTTCACGGTAGCGTAAGGTGCTCTGGTAGGGCGTAGGCAGCCAGGTGTCGCCAAAGCGGCCGCTTAGCCAGCCTTCCGGGGTTTCCAGCAGGCATTCTTCGGCTACTTCCTGAATCGCCGTGAGCAGCGGCAGGTTGAGTTCATGGGCCGGCACGTAGCCGGAGATCAGTTTGAGCACCACATCGCCCCGATCCGCGCGGCGCTGGCGCACCAGCACCCAGTATTCGCGGCCTTGCCAGCAAAGGGTTAAACGCACTGAAACGCCCAGATTGGCCAGTTCCACGGCAAAGCGCTGGCTGTCGGCCACCGCCACCGGTTGGCGCTTTTCCAGCATCTGCGCAAAGTTCAGCGGCATGCCCAAGCCTTGGTAAGTCAGGCCTTCCGGGCTGGCTTCGACAAACAGTTGCAGGGTCTTGAAGCGGCTGGGGTCTTTGCGGATCAGGGTGCGCGGCATGGCAACTCCTCGCGGATGTCGGCGTGGGCATGGCCTGAGAGCTTGGCACAGATCGTCGGGTGAGACTCGTCAGGCAATATCCTGAATTACAGCGGCTGCGGTGGCGACGTTATGGGCCAGGTGCTGCGGGTTGATGGTGCCGATAATCGCGCTACAGGCGCCTGGGTGACCAAAGATCAACTCGAAACTGGCGCGCACCGGGTCGACACCCGATGCCAGACAGGCGTGCCCGCTGGCCAGGGCCTTCTTGATCAGGATGCCTCTGCCGTGCAGTTCGGCATAGTCGAGTACGGCCTGTTCGCCTTGTTCGTTGAGGTTGTAGGTGACCATGGCGCAGTCACCCTGTTCAAGGGCCAGCAGGCCGCCTTCGACGGTTTTGCCGGAGAGGCCGAAGCCGCGAATCTTGCCCTCGCGCTTAAGCTCGGCGAGGGTTTCGTACACGCCGCTATCACGCAGAATCGCCACATCGTTGCCGTCGGAGTGCACCAGCACCAGGTCGATAAAGTCGGTTTCCAGGCGCTTGAGGCTGCGCTCCACCGAGAACCGTGTGTGCGCCGGGCTGAAGTCGAAGTGCGATTGGCCGTTGTCGAACTCTTCACCGACCTTGCTGACAATCACCCATTGCTGGCGCTGGCCGCGCAGCAGCGGGCCGAGGCGGGTTTCGCTGGTGCCGTAGGCCGGCGCGGTGTCGATCAGGTTGATGCCTAGATCATGGGCTTGGGCCAGCAGTTCGCGGGCAGCGGCATCGCCGGGGATGGTGAAACCGTTGGGGTATTTCACCCCCTGATCACGGCCCAGTTTGACCGTGCCCAGGCCCAACGGCGAAACCAGCAACTCGGTGGCGCCCAAGGGGCGATGCAGGTTGTGCAGGCTGTGCAGGGGATGCATCAGAACAGTTCCTCCCAGACGGGTGGGGCAACGCTCGGGCGCGGCAGCGCGGGCAGTGGCGCATGTGTGGTCGGCTGAATACCGTCACGGCTCAGTGCGGCCAGCACGCGGTCGGCAAAGTCCGGGGCTAATGCCAGTTTAGTTGGCCAGCCGACCAGCAGTTTGCCCTGCTCGTGCAAAAAGGCGTTGTCCGGGCGCACCAGGCCGGACTGCGCCGGCTCCGCGCGATCCACTCGCAGTGTGGCCCATTGCGCGGCGGACAGATCGACCCAGGGCAGCAGCTCGCTCAGCTCTTTTTTCGCTGCCTGGATCTGCGCCGCTTCGTCGCGGGCTACGCCATCGACTTCGGCCAGATCGCCGCCCAGGTACCAGACCCACTGGCCATCGGCCGCGGGGTGGGTGGTGATGGTCACGCGCGGCTTCGGCCCGCCGCCCAGGCAGTGGGCGTACAGCGGTTTGAGTGTCGGGCCTTTGACCAGGGCCATATGCAGCGGGCGCAGTTGCTGGGTCGGTTGGCTGAGGCCGAGGGCGCTGAGCAGTTCGGCATTGCCACGGCCGGCGCTGAGGATGACGCGTTGCGCGCGAATCTCACGGCCATCGATAATCAGGCCGAGCAGCTCACCGTTTTCCCGCAGCGGTTCGATGCGCTCGGCGGCCAGTAGACCATCGCCAGCCAGTTCACTGAGGCGGCTGATCAGGCTCGGCACATCCAGCACCAGTTCCGCCAGGCGATAGACCTTGCCCTTGAATTTCGGGTGCTGCAGGGCCGGTGGCAGCTGTTCGCCCTTGACCTGATCGACCCGGCCGCGCACCGCTTTGCTGGCAAAGAAACTGGTGATATTGCCGGCCAGACTGCCGGGCGACCACAGGTAGTGGGCATCGGAGAGCAGGCGTACGCCGGTCAGATCCAGCTCACCGCTGCCGGCCAAGGCTTCGCGCCAGCGCCGCGGCATATCGGCGATGGCTTCGGAGGCACCGGTCAGCGCGCCGTGCAGGGCGTATTTGGCACCGCCGTGAATGATGCCCTGGGATTTCACACTCTGGCCGCCACCGAGGCGGGTGTTCTCCACCAGCAGGGTGGCAAAGCCCTGGCGGCGCAGGCGCGCATTCAGCCAAAGGCCGGCAATGCCGCCGCCCACGATCAAAACATCAGTGCTCAATGCCTGGGACATGCAGGTGTCTCACCGGGAAAACAGGCGCGCAGTATAACCGGCTCGCGCTAACGCGCCTCCCTCGGCTCAGTGGCCGACGCTTTGCGAGAACAGCTGAATCACCACCACGCCGGCGACAATCAGGCCCATGCCGAGCATGGCCGGCAGGTCCAGCCGCTGCTGGTAAAGAAACACCGCCGCGATGCTCACCAGCACGATACCCAGGCCCGCCCACACCGCATACGCGACGCCGACCGGGATGGTCTTCACAACCAGGCTGAGCATCCAGAACGAGATGGCGTAGCCGACCACGACCAGCAGCAGGGGCAGGGGTTTGTTGAAACCGTCCAGGGCCTTCATTGAGGTGGTGGCGATGACTTCGGCAGTGATGGCAATTGCGAGGTAGAGATAGCCGCCCATGATGTGGCCTCCAGAGTGATCTGGCGGCCATTCTAGTGATCTTGCGGATGGGATAAAGTGATTACCTATCTGATATGGAGATGGGTTATGCAGTGGAGCCTGGAGCAGGTTCGCCTGTTTGTCAGCGTTGCGGATGGTCAGTCGTTCTCCGCTGTGGGCCGGCAAATGCAGCGCGCGCAATCGGCCGTGAGTAATGCGATTGCCTTGCTGGAGGCTGACCTTGGCGTACGGCTGTTCGAGCGCAGCAGCGGCCGCCAGCCACGCCTGACCGATGCCGGCGCGGCTCTGCTGGAGGAGGCGCGCGAGGTGCTCCGCCAGTGTCAGCGTCTGGAAGGGCGGGCGCTGGGCCTGGTGCGCGGAGAAGAAGTACGCCTGCGCCTGGCGCAGGATGAAGCCATGCCCTATCAGCCGGTGCTCGACAGCCTGGAGGCGCTGGCGCAGCAGTTCCCGCTGCTGGAGGTGCAGCTGGCCAGCGGCGCCCAAGGCGATGTGGCGCGCAAGCTGCTGGAGCACCGCGCCGACCTCGGCCTGCTGTTTCACCATGAGCAGATGCCCGATGCGCTGGAGCGCCAGCGCCTGGGCACCATCGAGATGGTCACCGTGTGCGGGGCAGGGCACGCTTTGGCGCGGGCCGGACATGTCGACCGGCGTGAGCTGGCGCGCCATCGGCAACTGCTGATGGCGCCACAGGACAGCCACTATCCGGGCGGTGAGCAGCTCAGCCCGTCGGTCTGGCGAACGGACAGTTTCTACGCCATGGCCGAGTTGCTGATGCGCAATCTCGGCTGGGCCTGGTTGCCGCGCCATGTAGTGCAGTACCCGACTTACCAGAGCCAGCTGGTTGAGCTGAGTAGCGATTGGACGCCACCACCCTTGGTGGTCGAATTGGTCTGCCGTCGCGATGAGGCGCTGGGGCCGGCTGCGCTGTGGCTGGCCGAGTGCTTTGCCGAGCACCTGCAGGCCATCGGCTGATCAGCCCCAACCACTCTGTTAAGCTGCGCGCCATGAATAGAAGCCTCTACACTCTGCTGTTTCATCTCGGCTTACCACTGGTGGCCGGGCGTCTGGCCTGGCGTGCCTGGCAAGCGCCGGCCTATGCCAAACGTGTCGGCGAGCGCTTTGCGCTTGGTTTGCCGCCACTCAAACCCGGTGGCATCTGGCTGCATGCGGTGTCGGTGGGCGAGAGCATCGCCGCCGCGCCGTTGGTGCGTGAGCTGCTGGCGCGTTACCCGCAGTTGCCGATCACCATCACCTGCATGACGCCGACCGGCTCGGAGCGCATCCAGGCCATGTTCGGCGGCGGCGAGTACGCTGGCCGCGTACAGCATTGCTACCTGCCATATGACCTGCCCTGGGCGGCGGCTCGCTTTCTCGATCAGGTTAAGCCCAAGTTGGCTGTGATTATGGAAACCGAACTGTGGCCCAACCATATCCACCAGTGCGCCAAGCGTGGCATCCCGGTGGTGCTGGCCAACGGGCGGCTGTCCGAGCGCTCGGCCCGTGGCTATGCGCGCTTTGCCAAGCTCACCGCACCGATGCTCGCCGAGCTGGATTTGCTGGCGGTGCAAACGGCGCTGGAGGCCGAACGCTTTCGCAGCCTGGGTGCGCGGCCTGAGTGCGTTGAGGTTACCGGCTCGATCAAGTTTGATCTGACCATTGATCCGGCGCTGCTGACCCGCGCCGCTGCCTTGCGTGAGCAATGGCAGGCCACGCAGCGCCCGGTGTGGATCGCCGCGAGCACCCATGCAGGTGAAGACGAGATTGTTCTTGCCGCCCACCGCGAGCTGCTCACACACAATCCTGATGCTCTGCTGATTCTGGTGCCGCGCCATCCCGAGCGTTTCAATGCGGTGTTCGAGTTGTGCCAGCGGCAGGGCTTTAGCGCACGCCGTCGCTCAACGGACGAAGCGCTGCTGACGAGCGATCAGGTGCTGCTCGGCGACACCATGGGTGAGTTGCTGTTTCTTTATGCCCTGGCTGATATCGCCTTTGTCGGCGGCAGCCTGGTGGCCAATGGCGGGCATAACCTGCTGGAGCCGGCGGCGCTGGGCAAACCGGTATTAAGCGGCCCACACCTGTTCAACTTCCTGGAGATTGCCGCGCAGTTGCGCGCTGCCGGTGCGTTGAGCGAGGTGGCGGATGCAAACGGTTTGGCGCAGCGAGTCGCGCAACTATGGCGTGAGCCCGAAACAGCACTGGCCATGCGTGATGCTGGACAGGCCGTTATGCAGGCCAATCAGGGCGCTCTGGCGCGTTTGCTGGCAGGGCTTGGACGCTTGCTTGAGGGTAAATCGCAATAGGTTATGTCGGCGTGGCGGGGGACTAACCCATGCCCGCGAAATTGCAATCGCGGGCATGGCCCGCTCCTACAAATGGTGTTCCACAAAAAAGCCCGCTGATTCAGCGGGCTTTTTATTTGGCTCAACTCAGTACTGCGAGTTGCTGCGCAGCTGTGCCTCGGCAGCCTTGGCCAGGTCCGGCGGGAGGAAGTCTTCATCCGGGTTGTAGTCGGATTTCAGGTACTGCTCCAGGGCGTTGAGGTCGTCCGGGCTGAGGGTGCCGGCGGCCTGTTTCAGGCGCAGGTTGTTGAGGATGTAGTCGTAGCGTGCGTTGTTGTAGTTGCGCACCGAGCTGTACAGCTGGCGCTGGGCGTCGAGCACGTCAACGATGTTGCGCGTACCGACCTGATAGCCGATTTCGGTGGCTTCCAGGGCGCTCTGGTTAGAGATGATCGACTGCTTGCGCGCCTGCACGGTTTCCACGTCGGTATTCACCGCGCGGTGCAGGTTGCGGGTGTTCTGCACCACTTGGCGACGCAGGCTTTCACGCAGTTGCTCGGTCTGGTTCAGGCGCTGGTAGGACTCGCGCACCTGGGAGCTGGTCAGGCCGCCGCTGTAGATCGGGATATTTAGTTGCAGGCCGATTGTGCGTTGCTCGACGTCGCCGCTGAAGCGGTTGACGGTGGCGGCGTTGTTGCTGAAACCAAGGCTGTCGTTGTCGCCTTTCTGGTAGCTGGCCACCGCGTCCAGGGTCGGCGCATGGCCGGATTTACGCTGGCGCAGGGTTTCTTCGGCGGCATCGACGGCGTAGTTGCTGGCCTGCAGATTGAGGTTCTGCGCGGCGGCGGTATCGACCCAGGCCTTGGCGTCGTTCGGCGTCGGGGCGAGGATCGGCAGGCTGTGCTCGATGCCTTCCAGCGCGCTGAAGTCGCGGTTGGTCAGGGTGGTCAGGGCCTGGAAGGCATCTTCTACCTGGCGCAGGGCGATGATGCGGTTGGCGCGGGCGGTGTCGAAACCGGCCTGGGCTTCCAGCACGTCGGTTTTGTCCGAGAGGCCGACATCAAAGCGCTCGTTGGCCTGGTCCAGCTGGCGCTTGAAAGCCGCTTCTTCAGCCTTGGTCGAAGCCAGGTTGTCCTGCGCGCGCAGCACGGCGAAGTAGGCTTCAGCACTTTGCAGAATCAGGTTCTGTTCGGTGGCCGACAGCTCCAGCACGGCTTGTTCGTTGCTGGCTTTGGCCGCCTGCAACTGGAACCAGCGATCAGCGCGGAACAGCGGCTGGCTCAGGTTGGCCTGGTACACGGTGCCGCTGCGCGAGCTGGTGATGGCTGGCGAGTCGACCTGGGTGCGGGTGTCGCTCAGGTTGGCCCCGGCAGACAGGTTTGGCAGCAGGCCGGCGCGGGCCTGGGGCACCACTTCACTGCGCGCTTCATAATCAGCACGGGCGGCGGCCAGGTCGGCGTTGTTGGCGGCGGCTTCCTGGTAAACCGTGATCAGGTCAGTTTTGGTGGACAGCGGGGCTTGTTCAGCCCAGGCCATTGCGTTGGACGCGGCGGCCACGGCGATAGCCAGAGAGAGTCTGCGCAACATTAGGGGAAATCCTGAATTTGGCGGTAATCGACAAGGCTAAGGGGCCGTGCCTAGGGGGTCAAGGGCAGTTATGGCGGCTGTAGTGTAGTTTGCAACAAGCTATGTTGCCTGGGTGCAACAATCCGGGTGTCGGCGTCGGATTCGTCATTATCCGACGCATGGGTCATGAATATTTGACTCGCGGGTTGGTTTTATTGTCCGGGGTTGATTAGACTGGCCAGGTTCTTGTCGGGGTGCCCCAATTGCGGGGCTGAGATTGGCAGCTGCCGGATCCCGTTGAACCTGATCAGGTTAAGGCCTGCGTAGGGAACAAGATGTGCTCGCCCTTCCCCTGGCGAGCCTCTGGCACCGCCTCAGGTGCGCCGTGCGCCGCTCGTCTCTTGCAGGTTCGCTCCGACATTCAGCCCTGGAGAGAGCCCGCCGATGAGTGCACAACAACAAAAGAACCTGAGTGAAAGCGCTCAGGTCGATCAGCAATCCATCCAACCCTTCCCGCGTTCGCAGAAGATCTACGTCCAGGGTTCGCGCCCGGATATCCGCGTGCCGATGCGCGAAATCAGCCTGGACGTCACCCCGACCGACTTCGGCGGTGAGATCAATGCACCCGTGCTGGTTTATGACACCTCCGGCCCGTACACCGATCCGAACGTCACCATCGATGTGCGCAAGGGGTTGGCCGATGTGCGCTCGGCCTGGATTGATGACCGTGGCGACACCGAGCTGCTCGCTGGTCTGAGTTCGCACTTCGGTCAGGAGCGTCTGGCCAGCCCCGAGCTGACGGCCATGCGCTTCGCCCACGTGCGCAACCCGCGCCGCGCCAAGGCCGGCAAGAACGTCAGCCAGATGCACTACGCGCGCCAGGGCATCATCACTCCGGAGATGGAATACGTCGCCATCCGCGAGAACCTCAAGCTACAGGAAGCCCGAGCTGCCGGTTTGCTCAAGGAACAGCATGCCGGCCACAGCTTCGGCGCGAGCATTCCCAAGGAAATCACCGCCGAATTCGTTCGCGAGGAAATTGCCCGTGGCCGCGCGATCATCCCGGCCAACATCAACCACACCGAGCTGGAGCCGATGATCATCGGCCGTAACTTCCTGGTGAAGATCAACGGCAATATCGGCAACTCGGCGCTGGGTTCTTCGATTGAAGAAGAAGTGGCCAAGCTGACCTGGGGGATTCGCTGGGGCTCGGACACGGTGATGGACCTGTCCACCGGCAAGCACATCCACGAAACCCGTGAGTGGATCATCCGTAACAGCCCTGTACCGATTGGCACCGTGCCGATCTACCAGGCGCTGGAGAAGGTCAACGGCGTGGCTGAAGACCTGACCTGGGAGCTGTTCCGCGACACCCTGATCGAGCAGGCCGAGCAGGGCGTGGACTACTTCACCATTCACGCCGGCGTGCTGCTGCGTTATGTGCCGATGACCGCCAAGCGAGTCACCGGCATCGTTTCTCGTGGCGGCTCGATCATGGCCAAGTGGTGCCTGGCGCATCACAAAGAGAACTTCCTCTATACCCATTTCGAAGAAATCTGCGAAATCATGAAGGCCTACGACGTCAGCTTCTCGCTCGGCGATGGCCTGCGTCCGGGCTCGATTGCCGACGCCAACGACGAAGCGCAGTTCGGCGAGCTGGAAACCCTCGGCGAGCTGACCAAGATCGCCTGGAAGCACGACGTGCAGACCATGATCGAAGGCCCTGGCCACGTGCCGATGCAGCTGATCAAGGAGAACATGGACAAGCAGCTGGAGTGCTGCGACGAGGCGCCGTTCTACACCCTCGGCCCGCTGACCACTGACATCGCCCCCGGTTACGACCACATCACCAGCGGCATCGGAGCTGCGATGATCGGCTGGTTCGGTTGCGCCATGCTCTGCTACGTCACGCCCAAGGAGCACCTGGGTCTGCCGAACAAGGATGACGTGAAAACCGGCATCATCACCTACAAAATCGCCGCCCATGCGGCGGACTTGGCCAAGGGCCATCCGGGCGCGCAGATTCGTGATAACGCACTCTCCAAGGCGCGCTTCGAATTCCGTTGGGAAGATCAGTTCAACCTCGGTCTGGATCCGGATACCGCGCGCAGTTATCACGACGAAACGCTGCCCAAGGACTCGGCCAAGGTGGCACACTTCTGCTCCATGTGCGGGCCGAAGTTCTGTTCGATGAAGATCACCCAGGAAGTTCGCGTCTATGCTGAAGAACAGCGCATTGCCGCTGTCGACCTGGAAGTCGAAGAGGGCATGCAGGCCAAGGCGCAGGAGTTCAAGGCGCAGGGCAGCCAGCTGTATCAGAAAGTGTGAAGGGGCTTTTGCTAGGCAATTTTGCGTAGCAGTATGAGCGTAACCAGGACGGGCCTTCGGGCCCGTTTCTGTTAATGATGGGGGCGTTATGCAACGAGATGATGTTGAAGTGATCGCGCGTGAGGCCTGCTTTAGCGGCTTCTATAAGCTCGATCGGCTGCGTTTGCGCCATCGCCAGTTTGCCGGTGGCATGGGGCCTACGCTGACCCGTGAGCTGTTCGTGCGCCACGATGCAGTGTGCGTGCTGCCCTACGATCCGCAGCGCGATTGCGTGGTGCTGATCGAACAGTTCCGCGTCGGTGCGCTGGATAAAAGCCCCAATCCCTGGCTGCTTGAGCTGGTCGCCGGTTTGATCGACAAGGACGAAGAGCCCGAGGAGGTCGCCCGTCGCGAAGCCGTCGAGGAAGCCAATCTGCAGCTGACCTCGCTGTGGCCGATTACCCAGTATTACCCGTCGCCGGGCGGCTCGGATGAGCGCGTGCATCTGTTCGTTGGGCGTTGCAGCAGTGAAGGTGCCGGTGGCGTGCATGGTCTGGCCGAAGAAGGCGAGGACATCCGGGTCCAGGTGATGCCGCTGGAAGATGCGCTGGCCGCCGTGCGCGACGGACGTATCGATAACGCCGCGAGCATCATCGCCCTGCAATGGCTGGCACTGAACCGTGATGAAGTGCGGGGAATGTGGTCGTGAATCTGTTGCGCGAGCGCTATCGGGTCGACCTGGTCGAGCTGCAAGCGGCTTGCGAGGCCAACTATGCACGCCTGATGCAGCTGCTACCGGCCATGCGCGATGGCCCAACAGCTCAGCCGCAAGCGCGTCGTGTGGCCTTGAGTCAGGGCGAACAGCAGCTGGGTGTATTAGCCCTGCAAGTGCTGGAAACCTGTCCCTATACCTCGACCATAGAAGTGCGCCAGGAGCACAGCCTGCCCTGGTTGCCGGTACCCCAGCTGGAAGTGCGCGTGTACCACGATGCGCGCATGGCCGAAGTGGTCGGCGCGCAGCGCGCCCGGCGTTTTCGCGGCATCTATCCCTACCCCAATGCCGACATGCATCAGCCCGATGAGAAGACCCAGCTCAACCTGTTTCTGGGGGAGTGGCTGAGCCATTGCCTGGCTTGTGGTCATGAGTTGGAACCGGTTCGCTAGGTTTTTCTCCGTCCCTGCCGATAGCCTGTTGCAGGCGCATCTCACCGGGACGCGCTAGCCTTAAGGCGGGCGCTGGATTTACAGCGGGCGTTCTGTGATCTATTCCCCTTTCACGGGTTTACCGGCCGCAGGGCTAGCCACCATAATTCACGCATTCCGCTCAAGGAGAAGGTCTTGCCGGGCGCGCCGATTAAAACCACTGCTGTTGATCGCTCGGTACTGCTGGTGCAGTTGTCCGACAGTCACCTGTTTGCCGACGGCACGGGCAAGCTGCTGGGCATGGACACCCAGGACAGTTTGCAGCGGGTGATCGAGCGTGTGCTGCTGGAGCAACCGCAGATCGACCTGATCCTGGCCAGCGGCGATCTGTCCCAGGACGGAAGCGAGGCGTCCTATCAGCGTTTTCTTGAGATGACCGCTTCTATCCCCGCGCCGGCGCGCTGGTTCCCTGGCAATCATGATGAAGTGCCGGCGATGCAGGCCGCCTGCGTTGGCAGTGATCTGCTCGAACCGGTGGTTGATCTGGGCAACTGGCGCGTGACTCTGCTGGACTCTTCGATCCCCGGTGCGGTGCCCGGCTACCTCAGCGATCAGCAACTGGCCTTGCTGGAACGTGCACTCAGCGAAGCGCCGGAGCGTCATCACCTGATCTGCCTGCACCACCATCCGGTGTCCATCGGCTGCAAATGGATGGAGCCCATTGGCCTGCGTAATCCGGATGCCCTGTTTTCCGTACTGGAGCGTTTCAGTCAGGTGCGAGCAGTGCTCTGGGGGCATATTCATCAGGAGCTTGATCAACAACGCGGCCCGATCCGTCTGTTGGCCTCGCCCTCTACTTGTGTGCAGTTCGCCCCGGGTAGCGAGGAGTTTCAAGTGGACACCACGGCGCCTGGCTATCGCTGGTTGCGCCTGTTCGATGACGGTCGCCTGGAAACCGGGGTCTCGCGGGTGACCGGGATCAAGTTCGAAATCGATTACACCATCAAAGGCTATTAAGGCGTTTGCAGTGCTCGGCTAACCGGTTGCAGCCGGCCGCCGCAACCGGTTAGCCTCCCGCCCCATGATCGCATCCATTCTTTATATCCACGGGCTTAACAGCTCGCCGGTCTCGCTCAAGGCCAGCCGGTTATGCCGCGCCATGGACCAGCTGGGGCTGGCCGCACAGTTGCGCGTGCCGGCGCTGCATCACCACCCGCGCCAGGCGATGGCCCAGCTTGAGGCGTTGGTTGCCGAGCTGGGGCGCCCCGTGCTGGTTGGCAGCTCGCTGGGCGGCTACTATGCCACCCACCTGGCCGAACGCCATGGCTTGCCGGCACTGCTGATCAACCCCGCCGTGCGCCCGCACCTGCGCTTCGATGGCTACCTGGGGCCGCAGAAAAACTATTACAGCGATGAAACCTGGGAACTGACCGCCGACCACGTCACGGCCCTGGCTGAGCTGGATGTAGCATGCTTGCAAGACCCCGCGCGCTATCAGGTATGGCTGCAGACCGCCGATGAAACCCTCGATTATCGCGATGCCGAACGTTACTACCGGCACGCCGCCCTGCGTATTCAGGCAGGGGGTGACCATGGTTTCCAGGGCTTTGCCGAACGCTTGCCAATGCTTTTTGCTTTCGCCGGTATTCCCCGCCATCTGTGGCAGGATATCGACTTTTCCGCTCTCAATTGACGAACAAGAGACCCCATGGCCCAGCAGAACACCTACAACGCCGATGCCATCGAAGTCCTTTCCGGCCTCGACCCGGTGCGCAAGCGCCCGGGCATGTACACCGATACCAGCCGGCCCAACCACCTGGCTCAGGAAGTCATCGATAACAGCGTCGACGAGGCGCTGGCCGGGCATGCCAAATCGATTCAGGTGATCCTGCATGAGGACAACTCTCTGGAGGTGCTCGACGACGGGCGCGGCATGCCCGTGGACATTCACCCGGAAGAGGGCGTGCCAGGCGTTGAGCTGATCCTCACCAAGCTGCATGCCGGCGGCAAGTTCAGCAACAAGAACTACCAGTTCTCTGGCGGCTTGCATGGCGTGGGTATCTCGGTGGTCAACGCGCTGTCGACACGGGTGCTCGTCACGGTCAAGCGCGACGGCAACGAATACCAGATGAGTTTTGCCGACGGCTTCAAGGCCAGCGATCTGGCGGTGATCGGCACAGTCGGAAAGCGCAACACCGGTACCAGTGTGCACTTCTGGCCGGATGCCAAGTACTTCGACTCGCATAAGTTTTCTGTTAGCCGCCTCAAGCACGTTCTCAAGGCCAAGGCCGTCCTGTGTCCGGGGCTGGCGGTCAGCTTCGAGGACAAGGCCAGCGGCGAGAAAGTCGAGTGGCTGTATGAAGACGGCCTGCGCTCCTACTTGGTGGATGCCGTCATCGAATTTGAACGGCTACCCAATGAGCCCTTCTGCGGCGCGCTGGCCGGCAACAAGGAAGCCGTGGACTGGGCGCTGCTGTGGTTGCCGGAAGGCGGCGACGCTGTGCAGGAAAGCTACGTCAACCTGATCCCCACCGCGCAGGGCGGCACCCACGTCAATGGTCTGCGCCAGGGCCTGCTGGATGCCATGCGCGAGTTCTGCGAGTTCCGCAGCCTGCTGCCGCGCGGGGTCAAGCTGGCACCTGAAGACATCTGGGAGCGAATTGCCTTTGTCCTGTCGATGAAGATGCAGGACGCGCAGTTCTCCGGGCAGACCAAGGAGCGCCTGTCGTCCCGTGAAGCGGCGGCATTTGTCTCCGGCGTGGTCAAGGATGCCTTCAGCCTGTGGCTCAACGCCCACCCGGAACTCGGTCAGCAGCTCGCCGAGTTGGCGATCAGCAACGCCAACCGCCGCCTCAAAGCCGGCAAGAAAGTCGAGCGTAAACGCATCACTCAAGGCCCGGCACTGCCTGGCAAACTGGCGGACTGCGCCGGGCAGGACCCGATGCGTTCCGAGCTGTTTCTGGTCGAGGGTGATTCCGCCGGCGGCTCGGCCAAGCAGGCGCGGGACAAGGAGTTTCAGGCCATCATGCCGCTGCGCGGGAAGATCCTGAATACCTGGGAAGTTGACGGCAGCGAAGTGCTGGCTTCGCAGGAAGTGCACGATATCGCCGTGGCCATCGGCATCGATCCGGGCTCCAGTGACCTGACCCAGCTGCGCTACGGCAAGATCTGTATCCTCGCCGACGCCGACTCCGACGGTCTGCACATCGCCACCTTGCTATGTGCCCTGTTCGTCCGCCATTTCCGCCCGCTGGTGGATGCCGGCCACGTTTATGTAGCGATGCCGCCGCTGTACCGCATCGACCTGGGCAAGGAAATCTTCTACGCCCTGGATGATGCCGAGCGCGATGGCATCCTCGACCGCCTGGTGGCCGAGAAGCGCCGTGGCAAGCCGCAGGTCACGCGCTTCAAGGGCCTGGGTGAAATGAACCCGCCACAGTTGCGCGAAACCACCATGGACCCGAACACCCGGCGTCTGGTGCAACTGACCCTGGAGGACTATCCCGGGACTCAGGAAGTCATGGACATGCTGCTGGCCAAGAAACGCGCCGGCGACCGTAAATCCTGGCTGGAGTCCAAGGGCAACCTGGCCGAGGTGTTGCTCTGATGCAGCGCTTGCTGGCTGCATGCCTGCTGTTCTGTGCGCCTTTGCTGAGTGCCGCTGCGGCGTTGGAAGAGCTGCAACTGCTCAACGAGCGGCCGGTAGAGGGCGTCAGTGGCGGCAATCTCTCGGGGCTGGCCTGGTGCGACAGCGCGCTGTGGGTGGTATCCGACCGTGATGACCGGCAGATCTACCGTTTGACCGGGCAGGATACGCAGTGGCAGGCCACGGCCGAGCCTTTTGTTGCGCCGCCCCCGCCGGATGTCCGGCTGCCCTGGGGGCTGCGTATGCGCAGTTGGCTGGCCGGGCTGGTGCGCGGTGGCGAGCTGGATTTCGAAGGCCTGAGCTGCGACGCCGCAGGCAACCGCTACCTGGTCAGTGAGGCGCATGCCGCCGTGTTGCAATTGCCGGTGATGGGTGAGCCGAACTGGCTCAAACTGCCTCAGGGCTTGGTGCGCCAGGCGCGGGCCAGCGGCATGCTGCTGCATCACAACTCGCTGTTTGAAGGGGTTGCCGTGGATCCTGCAGGCGAGCGCCTGTACCTGGCCGCCGAGCGCATGCGTCGCGGGTTGCTGGTGGTGCACAAACAGCGCGCCACTTGGCGCTGCACTGGCGGTTGCGTGCTGTTCAGCGAGGCTGGCAGCGAAGCCGGGCCGGAGCAACTGGGCAGCAAGGCGCAGCCGCGGGATTTTTCCGGGCTGGCGTTTTATAACGAAAAACTCTTCACCCTGGAGCGTCAGGCGCACCGTATCTGTCGGCGCAACCTGAGCAATGGCCAGGCCGAGAAGTGCTGGTCGTTTGCCGCCGAAGCGCTGACCCCGGAGCGTCGTTACCCGCCATCCTACGGCCTGGCCGAAGCGCTGTGGGTGGATCAGGACGGTGCCTGGGTCGGTGTCGACAACGGCCGTTTCAGCCGCACCGACGGTGAGTCGCGGCCGATCATCTGGCAGTTTGCCGCGCCGAAAGGCGGCTGGGGCAGCAAGCCGTGAGTGAACAGCCCGCTGGCAAGCGCGCCGGCCGAGTGATGCTGGTGCTGGCCTGGGGGGCTGCCTTGCTGTTGGCCACGCAGTTCTTTGCCGACTGGGAAGAGGGCCGTCGCAACCCCAACCGTGCGCCTGAGTCGCAGCATGGCAACGGTTATGTCGAGGTAAACCTGGCCAGTGGCCGGCAGGGGCACTACATGGCTGGCGGCAAGATCAATGGCGAGGCGGTGACCTTTCTCCTCGACACCGGTGCCACCCAGGTGGCGGTGCCTACCGAGGTGGCGCAGCGTCTGGGTTTGCAAGCCGGCGCAGCGATCACCATCAGCACGGCCAATGGCCGCGCCACAGCGCACCGCACTCGCCTGGCTCGTCTGGAACTGGGCGATATCGTCCTGACCGACGTAGAGGCTTTGATCGCCCCCGGCATGGGCGGCGATGACGTATTACTGGGCATGAGCGCCCTGAAACAACTCGAATTTACCCAGCGCGGCGGCACCTTGGTGCTGCGCCAATCCACCTTGCAATGAGGCACGCATGAGCGAACCCCTCGATTTGAGCCTGGACGGTGTAGAGCGCCGTTCCCTTGCCGACTTCACCGAGCAGGCTTACCTCAACTATTCCATGTACGTGATCATGGACCGCGCCCTGCCGCATATCGGCGACGGCCTGAAACCCGTGCAGCGGCGCATTGTCTACGCCATGAGCGAGCTGGGCCTGGACGCCGACTCCAAACACAAGAAATCGGCACGTACCGTCGGCGACGTGCTCGGTAAGTTTCACCCGCACGGCGACAGCGCTTGCTACGAAGCCATGGTGCTGATGGCGCAGCCATTCAGTTACCGCTACACCCTGGTCGACGGCCAGGGCAACTGGGGTGCACCGGACGATCCGAAATCCTTCGCCGCCATGCGCTATACCGAGGCGCGCCTGTCGCGTTACTCGGAAGTGCTGCTCACCGAGCTGGGTCAGGGCACGGTGGACTGGGTGCCGAACTTCGACGGCACCCTGAATGAGCCGGCCACGCTGCCGGCACGCCTGCCCAACCTGCTGCTCAATGGCACCACCGGCATCGCCGTGGGCATGGCCACCGACGTGCCGCCACACAACCTTCGCGAAGTGGCAGCGGCCTGCGTTCGCTTGCTGGATCAGCCGGATGCCACGGTCGAGCAGCTCTGCGAACATGTGCTCGGTCCGGACTTCCCTACCGAGGCGGAAGTCATCACTCCGCGTAGCGACCTGCTGAAAATCTATGAAACCGGCCGGGGTTCGGTGCGCATGCGCGCCGTGTACCGCATCGAAGACGGCGATATCGTGGTCACCGCGCTGCCGCATCAGGTCTCCGGGGCCAAGGTGCTGGAGCAGATTGCCGCGCAGATGCAGGCCAAGAAGCTACCAATGGTCGCCGACCTGCGTGATGAGTCTGACCACGAAAACCCGTGCCGCATCGTCATCATCCCGCGCTCCAACCGCGTCGATGCCGATGAACTGATGACCCACCTGTTTGCCACCACCGAGCTGGAGTCCAGCTACCGGGTCAACACCAACGTCATTGGTCTGGATGGCAAGCCGCAGGTGAAGAACCTGCGTCAGCTGCTGCGCGAATGGCTGGAATACCGCGTGGGCACAGTACGCCGGCGCCTGCAGTTCCGCCTGGACAAGGTGGAGAAACGTCTGCACCTGTTGGAAGGTTTGCTGGTGGCCTTCCTCAACCTGGATGAAGTGATTCATATCATCCGCACTGAAGATCAGCCCAAACCAGTGCTAATGGAGCGTTTCGGCCTGACCGACGTGCAAGCCGATTACATCCTCGACACCCGCCTGCGTCAGCTCGCGCGTCTGGAAGAAATGAAGATCCGCGGCGAGCAGGACGAGCTGGCCAAGGAGCGCGCCAAGCTGCTGGCCCTGCTCGGCAGTGAGGCCAAGCTGAAGAAGCTGGTGCGGGACGAAATCATCAAGGATGCCGAAACCTACGGTGATGATCGCCGCTCGCCAATTGTGGCCCGTGCCGAAGCCCGTGCCCTGTCTGAAACCGAGCTGCTGCCGACCGAGCCGGTGACTGTTGTAGTGTCCGAGAAGGGCTGGGTACGCTGTGCCAAAGGCCACGATATCGATGCCACCGGGCTGTCCTACAAGGCCGGCGATGGTTTCAAGGTTGCTGCGCCCGGACGCTCGAACCAGTACGCGGTGTTTATCGACTCCACCGGGCGCAGTTATTCGCTGGCGGCGCATACCTTGCCTTCGGCGCGCGGCCAGGGCGAGCCACTGACCGGCCGCCTGACGCCGCCGCCGGGCGCGACCTTCGAATGTGTGCTGTTGCCGGATGACAGCGCGCTGTACGTGATCGCCTCTGACGCGGGCTACGGCTTTGTGGTCAAGGGTGAAGACCTGCAAGCCAAGAACAAGGCAGGCAAAGCCCTGCTTAGCCTGCCGGCTGGCGCCCTGGTGGTGCCGCCGAAAGCGCTGGCTAATCGTGAGGAAGACTGGCTGGCGGCGGTCACCACCGAAGGTCGTCTGCTGCTGTTCCCGGTGCGTGACCTGCCACAGCTGGGCAAAGGCAAGGGCAACAAGATCATCGGCATCCCTGGTGAGCGGGTTGCGTCGCGTGAGGAATACCTCACCGATCTGGCCGTGCTGCCGGTCGGCGCGACGCTGGTATTGCAGGCCGGCAAGCGTACCCTGTCGCTGAAAGCCGATGACCTGGAGCACTACAAGGGCGAGCGCGGCCGGCGCGGCAACAAGCTGCCGCGCGGCTTCCAGCGTGTCGACAGCCTGCTGGTCGAGGTTCAGGGCTAGCGGATGCATGCGGCTACAGTGTCGCGCTGGAGTCGCGCGTGGCTTTCAAGGATGATACGCAGCCGCAAGGCGGGTCGTGGTAAGCGACCCGCCGGCACCTAATAGGTATGCACGCCGGTGGTTCTGCCGGCTGGATGAGTGAGATGACTGCACTGCGTTTCCCCGCAATTCTGCTGCTGGCGGGCGTGCTCGGCCTGGCCGGCTGTACCCGTTATCAGCAAACGCCGCTGTACCAACTGGACAGTGGCAATATCCGCGTGCCAGCGGCCGAGCAGGGTGTGGCTGTGCTGATTGGGCCGGTGGCGATTGCCGATTACCTGCAGCGTGAAGCCCTGTTGCAGCGTCAGGCCGATGGCAGCCTGACCGCCGCCGAGGATGCGCGTTGGGCCGGTAGCCTGGCGGCCGAGATCGACCAGCAGCTTTTACGTCAGCTGGCTTCGCGTCTGGACAGCCAGCGTCTGGTGCTGGCGCCTGCCACTGCCGGCTTTGTTCCGCAGGTGCGCCTGGGCTTGTCGATTACCCGTCTGGATTCTGGCCCGCAGCGCCCGGCCGTGCTGGAAGCGCAGTGGCGCCTGGCCGGGGCGGACGGCAAGCTGCTGGATGGCCGTCTGGTGCGCCTGGAAGAGGCTCACAGCGGCAGTATTGTGGATCAGGTGAGGGCGCAGAGCCTGGTGCTGCAACAGTTGGTCGAGCAGCTGGCTGACGCTGTGCAAACCCATGGCAAGCCCGCACCAGTGGCCACTCCCGCGCCCGCGCGCAAACCGGCGCCGGCCAAACCGGCAGCGCCCGCCGTACCCCGTATACCGGTGGCTGAGCCGATTCGCAGCGAAGGCGAAGTGTTCCGCTTCTAGCAATACGCCATAACCCCATAAAAAACCCGCCGATTGGCGGGTTTTTTATGGGCGCTGATCAGCGGCTTTCGTGCATGCGCGCCAACTGGCGCTCCAGCAACGACGGGTAAGGCTCCAGCAAGCGCTCGACGCAGCATGCGCCCTGGGGGCTGGCGATGGCGCGGATGCGGGCGCGCTGGCTGACCAGAGCATCGTCGGCGACGCTGCGCTCGACCAGCAGCAGGTTGCGGCTGTGCTGCGACAACGCCAGGGCGTTCTGGGCGGTTTCGCTGAGCAGCAGGTCGCCCTGGCTGAGGTTTGTCAGGTTTTCCCCAAGGGTCAGGCCGAGCTGCAGTTGCAGGGTAATGCCGCTGTCCGCCACTTCGATTTGCAGGGCATGGCCGAGGGCGCGCATCAGTTCACCGCAGCAGATGGCGTGGGTCAGGTAATCCTCGTCGCAGTCCAGCTGATGGAACAGCATCAGGCTGCTGCCGTCGCTCAAGGTGTGCAGTTCGCCCTGGTACAGGCTGGCAGCCTGGTCCAGGCAGTCCCGGTAGCGTTGCAGCAGCTCCATCAGGCGCGTACGCGGCAGGCGCCGCAGCTGCTCCTGGGCGCCCAACTGAATCGCCAGTACGGCGCTGGGCAGGACCTGCTGGATTACTGGGGGCGGTACCAGTGTGGGTTCGCTGTGGTCGCGCAGGTCGGCAAAGGGGTCATCCACTGCGCTGTCGTATTCATCGCTGGCGCTAGCCTGTGGGGCTGGCACTTCATCCTCAACGTCGAAGCGCTCATCGTGCAGATCCGGGACGCTGAAGTCCGGTTCGTTGTCGAACGACTCCTCAAGGTAGTCGTCTTCATCCTGGGCAACAGGCTTTTCGTCGTAGGGCTGTTCTTCGACCAGCACAGGTTTTTCTGGCACCAGGCGCGCTTGCAGCTGGCGCGCCAGGTCGCCGATTTCATCCTGGCGACCTGCGCCGGGGGCCGGATCATCCGGGTCACGCAGCCAGACGCGCAACTGCAGCAGCGGCGTGGAAATATGCCGGCCCAGGCGCATGCTCAGGGACAGGGTCAAGGCCAGCAAAATCAGGCTGAGGATGCCCATACTCTGCAGGCTGATGGTCATCGGCTGTTGGAATTGCTGCATATCGAGGCTGATGCGCAGCTGCCCGGCGATCACTTCCTGAAAGGTAATCGGTGTGGAATACAGCCCTTCGGTTTCCCCCAGCATGCTCTGGTTCGGGCGCGAGCCGGCTTCGGCGAGGATGCGGTTGTCCACGCTGTAGATCGCGGCGTGGGCCACCAGCGGGTTTTTCACCAGGTTATTGAGCAACACGTTGAGGCTGAGGATGTCGTTGGACACCAGCAACTCGGTTGCCGAGGCGGCCGTCTGGGTAATCAGGCTGGTGCCCAGGGCTTCGGCTTGCTGCTGCATGGCGTGCTTGAACTGCATGCCGATCACCCAGCCATAGATCACCAGGGCCAGGGCCACCAACAGCAAACTGTGGCTGACAATCCGCAATGCCAGGGGAATGCGCCGTTGGCGCAGGGCCTGGAACAGCAGGAGGAAGAAATTATCGGGCTTTACGGGGGCAGGCCGGTTCACAGAGCTCGGCTCTTGTCGACTGTAGTTGGCGCGCAGTATAGCGGTGCCCCCGCAGTGGGCAAAGCGCCGTGCGTGGCTGTTTGCCGGTGAAAATGGGTAGAATGTGCGCCTTTTCCACGGCATGTGACCTGTTCAACATGCCGCTGCCCTTGACGCTGTCCCGGAGACCGAGCCTTGCGCGAAATCGTCCTGATCAATATCACCGGCGAAGATCGCCCCGGTTTGACTGCCGCCATCACTGGCGTACTGGCCCAGGGTGGGGTGAATATCCTCGATATCGGCCAGGCGGTGATCCACGACACGCTGTCGTTCGGCATTCTGGTGGAAATTCCCGACAGTGCTGCCGCCTCGGCCGTGCTCAAGGACATTCTCTTCACTGCTTACAAGCTCGATCAGCAGGTGCGCTTTACCCCGGTGTCCGAAGCGGACTACCAGCAGTGGGTGAGCGGCCAGGGCAAGGCCCGGCATATCGTCACCCTGCTGACCCGCAAGGTCACGGCCGAGCAGCTGCAGCGTGTCAGCGCGATTACCGCGCGTTATGACCTGAATATCGACCATATCGACCGTCTCTCAGGGCGCATGCCGTTGGATATGCCGGCCGAGCAGGGCAAAGGCTGCATCGAGTTTTCGGTGCGTGGCGAGCCGGCTGATCCGGCGGCCCTGCGTGCCGAGTTCCTCAGCGTGGCTCAGGAGTTGAATGTCGACATCGCCTTCCAGCGTGATTCGCTGTTCCGTCGCAACCGTCGTTTGGCGGTGTTCGATATGGATTCGACGCTGATCGAGGCAGAAGTCATCGACGAGCTGGCCAAGGCCGCCGGTGTGGGTGAGCAGGTCTCGGAGATTACCGAGCGCGCGATGCGCGGCGAGCTGGATTTCGCCGCCAGCTTTCGTGAGCGCCTGGCGCTGCTCAAAGGGCTGCCGGAAACCGTGTTGGCGGACATCGGCGCTTCGTTGCGCCTGACCGAGGGTGCCGAGACGCTGTTCAGCGAATTGCGCAGACTGGGATACAAAACCGCGATCCTATCCGGCGGCTTTACCTACTTTGCCAAACAGCTGCAGGCCAAGCTGGGTATCGATTATGTGTTCGCCAACGAACTGCAGATCGTCGATGGCCTGGTTACGGGTGTAGCGGTCGAGCCGATTGTCGATGCTCAGCGCAAGGCCGATTTGCTGCGCGAGCTGGCAGTCAAGGAAGGGTTGCGTCTGGAGCAGACCATTGCCGTGGGTGACGGTGCCAATGACCTGCCGATGCTGGCCATTGCCGGCCTGGGCGTGGCGTTCCGCGCCAAACCGCTGGTCAAGCAGTCGGCCAAGCAGGCGATTTCCACATTGGGGCTGGACGGCATTCTCTACCTGCTGGGCTTCCGTGATCGCGACGGTCAGGAATAAGTGCCAGGCAATAAAAAGCCGCCTACGGGCGGCTTTTTATTGCCTGGCTTGAGCGCGTTGAGCCTTACTCGTCCCCAGCAGCGAAGTCGTAGTCCATCGACTGGCTCGGCCCCTGCAGGTAATGGCCCTGGATATAGTTGACCCCGGCCTGCCAGAGGGTGGCCAGCACGCTGGCGCTCTCGACGAAGGGCACGATGGTCAGCTTGGCCTGGGAGTGTAGGCTGGCCAGCAGGGTTTTCAGGGCTTCCTGATTGTCTGCCTTGCTCAGGTCCTGGGAGAACGAGCTGTCGACTTTGACGAAGTCGATATGCAGGTGCTTGAGCGTGTTGAATGGATTCAGCGAGCAGCCGAACTGAGTCAGTGCAGTTTTGCAATGCAGCTCGTTGAGGCCTTGGGTGATGGCCTTGGCCTGTTTCAGGTAGGCAATCGCATCCGGTTCGCTGAACTGGAAGACCAGTGAGTCCGAAGGCAGGCGGGCGGCTTTCAAGGCCACGCTGAGCCACGGCAGCAGGGTCTGGTCCTGCAGGCTGGCGCTCGACAGGTGCACGAACAGGCGGGTGTTGTGACCTTTACTGCGATGGTCGGCGAGCAGCTTGATCGAGTTGAGGATCACCCAGCGATCGATTTTCTCGGCCAGCCCGGCGTCCTTGGCCGCGTTGAACAGATCCACGGGTGGGATTTCTTCGCCCTGCGGGTTGATCAGGCGCAGCAAGGCTTCGTAATGCTCGAAGCTGTCGCCACGTAGGCTGATGATCGGCTGGAATAGCAGGCGGAAGCTGTTGTTTTCCAGGGCCTGTTGGATCATCGCGACGATGTTGCCGCGGCTGGCTGCTGCGGCCAGTTCATCGGCTGGGTTGAAGAGTTTGAGGGCATTGCCGTCGTTCAGCTCATCGGCGCAGCGGTGGGCGCGATCAACCACTTCCTGGGCCTTGGCGGTCTTCTCGTTGAGTCCGGCCACGCCAATCGACAATGTGCTTTGCACGGTGCGGCCGCTGACGTCGAACAGGTGGCCTTCGACTTTTTTCAACAGGCTGACCAGCTGTTCGCGGGTGCTCTCCGGGCTGACGCCGGGTTGCAGCACGGTAAATACGTCATCGCCAAAGCGGGCCAGTTGCGCGTCGGCGCTGAAGTGCGCGCGCAGCAGGTTGGCCAAGTCGGTGAGCAGGATGTCGATGCCGGCCAGGCCAATGTCGGCGAGCAGGCTGGCATAGCGGTCGACACGGATGTAGGCGAGGCTCGAAGGCTGGCCAGCATTCACCGCGCGCTCGGCGGCGCTGTCCATCAATTCGAGGAAGTGAGTGCGGTTGAACAACCCGGTGACCAGATCCTGGCTGCTGATTTCGCGTAGCTTCTCTTCCAGTTCGGCATTGCCGGTTTCGGCGCGAATCACCACCTGGATACACGGCTCGCCATCGTAGGTGGCCGGGGAAAAGCTCATCTGCGCCTGGAAGCTCTGGCCGTTGGCCTTGATGCCGGTGCAGTTGAGTTCGGCATTGCCTTCGGCGCTCTGATAATTCTTCAGAAAGTCCTTGAAGCTGGATTGGTCGCTGCCGCCGATCAGGTCGATCATCGGCATGCCTTCCAGCTCGTCGGCATCTTCGTATGCAAACAGCTCCAGATAGGCGCGGTTGGCGTAGATGTGCATGCCGTCGTGCACATAGGTAATCGCATCAACGGAGCTGTCGAGCAGCAACTGGCAGCGTTTTTCCGCTTCGCGCAGGGCAACTTCCGAGGCGCGGCGGGCGCGGCGTTCTTCCAGGTTGGCCAGCTCGCGCTTGGCCACAAGAACCAGGCGTTCATCCTCGCCTTGCGGCATGGCGTCCTGGGCACCGAGCATCAGGGCTTCGGTGACGCTGTCGGAGTCGTTGTCGCTGAGTAGCTGAATAACCGGGATGTCTTTGGCCTGGCGGCGGATGGCGCCAATCGCCTCGCTGGGCGGCAGTTGTTCGCTGCTGGGGGCACAGATCAACAGATCCCAGCTTTGTTGCAGGGCCTCATTGAGGTCGTCGCTGGAGGTCAGGCGATGCACACGAGTCGCTCGGCCAGCGTTGCGGAACAGGCTGACCAGTCGTTCGGCCTCGTTCTGCGAATCTTCGAGAATCAGTAGCCGTATGGTTTTTTTTTCAATGGCCATGGTGTGGTATCAAATCTGCGCCGAACGGGCGCGAAAAGGCGACAAAAGGGAGTGCGTCGGCAATCTACAGCGACTTCCAGAGTGAGTCAAAGTCTTCCTCCCCGCCTGGTGTGCGGCTTTTCGGCGCTGTGACGGGCTTCCCGTGATCGCTGCTGGTCTGCTCGACACTGCGGTATTCGAACTGGTTGAAACTGCCGGTGCTGGCCTGGCGTCGGCTGAGTACGGCGCGGTGTTCGCTGCCGTTGAGGTTGATGCTGACCTTATTGCCTTCCTGGAATGGCAAACGTGCCGTGATCAGGCTGGCTGGACGCGAGATGGCGCTGATTTCCGGCAGCAGCAGGGCGCGCAGGTACTGGCTGTTCTGCTCGGCCTTGCGCACCAGTTGCAGGCCGCAGGCCTGGGCGTGCGGGGCAATCAGCTCAATGCCCATCTGCGTTCCGCCGCCGCGTACCTGGCGAATCCAGCGCACCACGGCAATGCTCCAGCCCTGCTTGGGTAAGCCTTGTACGCCGAGCAGTTCGCCGGCCTGCAACTGACTGGGGACTTCCTTCGGCCAGGACAGGCAATAGCCGCCTGGGCTGATATTGACGATGGCCACTTCATAGGTCGGATAGCTTTCGGTGCTGCTCGGTTCGGCGGCAGCTGCGCCTTTGGCGGGCGCGTTGTACTGGATTTCCTCGAAAGGCAGGCCGTTCTCCCAGAGGTTGGTCTTCTGCGCATCGAAGGCATTCGACCAGACGTCCGGTGCGCCGGTGTCGGGCTTGAATACGGCGGCATTGGTGGTCTCGGGCAGTTGCAGCACTTCGTTGAACGGACGCTTGCCTGCCAGGTGGTAGTGCAGCGAACTCATGCCGATGCACAGGGTCAGGGCGCCCTGGCCCTGGCTGCGCTGGAAGGTGCGCTCGGCAATATCGCCCCAGGCGGCCGCCAGGTGCTGCAGCATGTCCTGGCTGAAACCTTCCGGGACCAGCAGGCGCGACTGGGCCAGGTTCTCGGCAGGCAGCAGCAGGTGCTCCTTGATCGCATCGACCAGCGCGCTGGGGTCGATGCCAACGGCATTGTGCAGTTCATTCTGCTGGAACAAGGAGATGTAACGCGGTGGGCCATCCAGTTGTGGGGCTACGGCAAACAGGCTGGAGGCCTGGTCGCCAGCTTGCAGAGTAGCCAGAGCGCTCCATGGCTCAAGCACTTCGGCGAGGCGTGCGATGGCGCTTTGGCGCATCTGGTTGCAGCGGGCGCAGCCGAGCAACAGGGCCACCAGGTAGCTTTGTTCAGTGCTCAAACCCTGGGTGTGACGGGCCTGAGTGTCACGTACTAGGGTCTTGTGCAAGTCGCGGGTGCGGGCAATTTGGTACAACTGGTGCAGCTCCAGCCACAGCCCTTCCGGCACCGGGCAGTACAGCTGGCTGGCGCGGATCAGCGGGCCGCAGAGGCTGTGGGTCGAGCGTTGCAGGGCTACTGCCAGCAGTTGGTTGCGTGCCGGGTTAGCTTGTGCGGCGATGCGCGCGACGATCAGTTTGTAGCCGATGGCCAGGTGATTTTGCAGGGCCTGGCACAGGTTGGCGACCTTGCGCGGGCGTTCATCCAGGACAATCGCCTGGTTGAGGAAGTGTTTCTCGAGTTGCTTACAGACGAAATAGATTTCCGGACGGAGAATCTCCAGCAGTTGCAGGCGATTTTCCGACGGGGTCAGCAGTTGGTTGAGTTCGACCAGGGCCTGGTAGAGCTGGCGTGCCGTTTCACCAATATTGGCCTTGGGCAGGCCGTCCACCCATTTCTTCAGGTCGCGGGGGCTGGCTTCGCAGAATGACAGGCTTTGCTTGTCTGGCGTGGTGACGCGCAGCAGCAAGTGAGAATTCTGTTTATCCATCTAAATCAGAGGCTCCAGCACACAGGCAAGGCGGGTGAATCTAAGAATTATGTTTCGACTCTAGCAGTATCTCGCATGCCCCGCAGCCAAGACCTTGGCGCGATTGCCGCTATGGTGTGGCAAACCAATCAGCAGAAGGCATGCATATGTGACTGCATATGACGTGTGCAGGTTCACTGATGCGCGGGGCGATGACACACGCCGCCGCAGCGGCGCGTGCCACGGGGATTACTCAAGCACGTGGCGTGCCGAGACCCTGACCCATGCGTACCGGGCTGTTGGCCGCCAGTTCAGCAGCCCACTGCACCTGTTCGGGGCCAAACAGCACGATGGCGGTGGAACCCAGTTTGAAGCGCCCCAGTTCTGCGCCTTTTTCCAGATGGATCGGCGCGCGGGCGGCTTCGTCATACTTGACGGTTTTCAGGGTGCGCTTGGGCGGTGTGACCAGCCCGGCCCATACGGTTTCGATCGAGGCAACGATCATCGCGCCGACCAGTACCACAGCCATCGGCCCGCGCTCGGTGTCGAACAGGCAGACCACGCGCTCGTTGCGGGCAAACAGCTCAGGCACATTCTCGGCCGTGGTCTGGTTGACCGAGAACAGCCGGCCCGGCACATACACCATTTCTTTCAGGGTGCCGGCAAGCGGCATGTGCACGCGGTGGTAGTCCTTCGGCGACAAGTAGATGGTAGCGAAGTCGCCGCCCATGAAGGCCGCCGCGCGTTCGCTGTCACCGCCCAGCAGTTCGATCACGCTGAAACTGTGGCCTTTGGCCTGAAATACCCGGCCTTGTTCGATCTTGCCGAGCTGGCTGACCGCGCCGTCGGCCGGGCAGAGCACTGCGCCTGGCGTGCTGTCGAGTGGGCGCGCGCCATCTTTCAGGGCGCGGGTGAAGAAATCATTGAAGTGGGCGAAAGCGCTGAGGTCTTCGACCTGGGCTTCGCTCATGTCGACCTGGTATTGCTTGGCGAACCAGCCAATCAGGCGATTTTTGAACCAGTCCGCGCGGCACTCGGCCGCGCAGCCGATCAGGCGCGACAGCAGGTGGTGGGGCAACAGGTACTGGCTGAGGATAAACAGGCGATCTTTCATGGAGTTTCCTTAAGTGGGGGCGGGCGTTCAGCGTTCGACGGGGGTGTCGGGGTGGTTGCCCCATTCGCCCCAGGAGCCGGCATAGGCTTTTACGCGTGGATAGCCCAGGACCTTGGCGGCCAGGTAGGTGAATCCTGAGCGGTGATGGGTCTGGCAGTGGGTGATGATTTCCTTGTCGGCGGTGATGCCGAGGCTATTGAGCTGGTCCTGCAGGTCCTGACGAATGCGCAGGGCGCGCGCCGGGTCCATGCCGGCAGTCCATTCGAAGTTGACCGCGCCGGGGATATGCCCGGCTTTCTGGGTCAGAACTTTCGCGCCGCTGTATTCACCGGGTGAGCGGGCATCCCAGATCGCCAGGTCGGTCGCGCCGAGGCGGCTTTGCAGATATTCGCGGCTGGCGGTGGGGGCATCTTGCAGGTTAAGCGAGAGGCTTGCAGTGCCAGCGTCCGGTGTTGCGGTGCTGAGTTCGTACTCTTCGGCCAGCCAGGCGTGCAGGCCGCCATCCAGGTAGTGGTAGTGCGCGTGGCCAATGACATCCAGCAGCCAGATAAAGCGTCCAGCCCAGCCTCCACCTTCATCGTCGTAGACCACATAGACCGCGTCCGGGTTGTGCCCCAGCTCGCTGAACAATTGCTCCAGCTGCTCGCGTTCAGGTTGCAGGCCGGGCGCTGGTGGCTGGCCCAACTGGGTGCGCTTGGGGTCAACAAAGCGTGCGCCGGGGATATGCCCGGCGGTATAGCGCGCTGTGCTGGTGAGGTCGACCAGAATCAGCTCGGGGGCGTTCAGGCGGCTGGCCAGTTGGGCCGGCTCAATCAATAAGGGCAACTCAGCGAAGGCGGTCATGCCGGGCCTCTTTTCGTTCTCAAAGGGGGCGAATTGTAGCGGAAGCCTAACGCCCACGGCTGGCAAAGGTGCTCAGTGCCCGCTCAATGCATTGCACGGTTTTGCCGAAGCCCTGCACGCTGGCGTCGCTGAAGGCACTACCCGCCTGGTCGGCGAAGATCAGCATGACCACCCGGTTGTTGTTGGCCAGCGAGCGGATCAGCAGATGTTCGGTGGGGAACAGGCTTTTCAGGGTGCCAGGCAGCGTGGCCGAAAATTGGGCAATGTTGCTCGGGCTGAGGCGCAGTTGCGCCGGTGTGCTGAGCAGGCGGCGCAGCAACTGGCTTTGCTGCGGATCAAGGCTGAGGCTGCTGGCTGACTTGTCCAGGCCGCTGTGCTGCTGGGTCATCAGGCGAGTGTGATTACGGTCTGCCAGAAGAATCAGCACGCGTTGCATGCCACAGGCTTGTAACGCGTGATTGGCGCAGGCGGTCAGTTGCAGTACGTTGCTGAAGGCACTGGGCTGCGCGAGAAGCTGAGCACAGTGTTGACGCCACGCGCTGACGACCACGGGTTTCGGCGGCTCGACGACGGCCTGCAAGTGGCGCGCCTGCCACGGCCAGAGCAAGGCTTCGGCAGGGTGCCAGAGGTCACTGCTGTACACCAGGCGTGCACTGCTGACGGCGTGCTGGTGCACCTGTTGCTGCAGGGTATCCAGCGGCAATTGCAGGAACAGGCCGGTCAGACGTTGCCAGCGCAGGCTATGCGGGCTGTTCCAGGCATAGTGCGCGGAAATCGCCAGGCAGTTGGCCAGCAGGATGCTGTTGGCGGGTTGGGTCAACCAGCGGCGCAGATTGCTGTCCGCATCCAGGCATTGCTGCTGTTGCAGCGGGTGCTCATTGTTGTGGGCGATGTGCAGTGCCTTGACCAGCAGGCGGCGGTCATTCACCAGCAGGCGGTAGCCGAGGGTGATCCACTCCGGCAGTCGCCAGTGTTCGCTGAGGGCCAGGCACAGCTTGAGCAGGGGCACGCCGAGCAGATCCTGCTCCACCGTGCTCGTTGCTTCACCCTTGACCAGCACCCGTTGTTCCCAGGCATCAAACAGTTCGGGGTGGGCGGCCAGCAAGGTCCAAACAGGGGCGAGAAACAGCAGGCTGCCCCAATGCACCTCCTGCCACAGGCGGGCCAGGCGGCCGGCGAACAGGCCATTGGCCTGCTGGCTGGCGTGTTGGCTGATCAGCTGAATCTGGCGTAGCGCCTTCGGCAGATCCTGTTCAGGCAGGGCAGGCAGGCGGTTGAGCAGTGCTTCGGTGCGGCTCAGGCCGAGGCGGCTAATGGCGGCTTCGAGGCTGTCAGTCTGTTCATTGAGCCCGCTGCTCTTGCTGTTGGCTTCGCGCAGCACGCTGAGGGCCAGTGCTGGGCAGCTTTGCATCAGATCAGCCAGTTCACGCCGTGAGCGGCTGCTGTCAGCCAGGGCGCGGCGCAAGGTTTGCAGGCTGTCGCTGGAGGCAGGCAATAGCTGGTTGTCCAGCTTCTTGAGCCAGTCGTTGAGCGTACGCGGAGAGTGGACTGGCTTATGCATGCGGGTTGAGACAAGCTGGCTTTTGACCTTAACTGGCTATAGTCTCGCGCAAAACTTCCGATAAATAGAAGGGTTGTTTTGCACAGCCTCTTTCTACCCTCTCTGGCAAGTCTCTTCCTATGGCAAAGATCATTGGCATTATCGTTGTATTCGCCAGCGTTTTAGGGGGGTTTATCCTCTCTGGCGGCAAGTTCATGGCGTTGGTCCACCCCTTCGAAGTGATGATTATTGGCGGTGCAGCATTGGGGGCATTTCTGCAAGCCAACCCGGGCAGCATGTTCATGCAGGTGTTCAAGAAGTCGCTGACCATGTTCAGCTCGCGCTTCACCCACCACTACTACCTGGACGTGCTCAAGCTGCTCTACGAGATCCTCAACAAGAGTCGTCGTGAAGGCATGATGGCCATCGAGGCGGATGTTGAAGACCCCGCCGCCAGCCCGATCTTCAGCAAGTACCCCGGCATTCTCAAGGATCAACGGATGACCTCGTTCATCTGCGATTACTTGCGCATCATGTCCTCTGGCAACATGGCGCCACATGAGCTTGAGGGTCTGTTCGATATGGAAATCGCCAGCCTCAAGGAAGAACTCGAGCACCCCGCGCACGCTGTGGCCAAGGTTGCTGACGGCATGCCGGCGATGGGGATCGTGGCCGCGGTACTGGGGATCGTGATCACCATGTCGATTCTCGCCGAGGCGGACAACGCGGAAATCGGTGAGAAAGTGGGTACGGCCCTGGTCGGTACCTTCCTCGGCATCCTGGCGTCTTACGGCTTCTTTGGTCCGTTGTCTGGCGCGCTGGAGCACGATGCCAAGGAAGAGCTCAACGTCTACGAGGCGATCAAGGCTGGTCTGGTGGCCTCAGCATCGGGCATGCCGCCGTCGCTGGCCGTGGAGTTTTCCCGCAAGGTGCTCTACCCGGCGCATCGGCCAAGCTTTGCCGAGCTTGAACAAGCCATGCGTGGGGGCTAAGACGCAGCATGGAGAATAACCAGCCGATTATCGTCAAACGGGTCAAAAAGGTTGCTGGCGGCCACCACGGTGGCGCCTGGAAAATTGCCTTTGCCGACTTTGCCACGGCGATGATGGCGTTCTTTCTGGTGATGTGGCTGATGTCCTCGGCCACACCCGAGCAGAAGAAACTGATTTCCGGCTACTTTCAGGACCCGGTGGGCTTTTCTGAAAGCGCCAGCCCTTATGTGATCGACCTGGGCGGCTCGCCCACCCCCGCGCCCGACCGTACCCTCAACCCGGAGCCCAAGGACGAGCAGACCCCGGCCGAGGATGCCCAGGCTGACATCAGCAAGGAGCAGGCCGAGTCGTTGGCAGAGGAAGTCGAGCGCGAGCGCCTGGAGCTGTTGTTGCAGGAATTGCAGAACAAGGTCGAGGAAAACCCGCAACTGCAGAACTTCAAGGATCAGATTCTGTTCGAGATCACCCAGGATGGTCTGCGAATTCAGATCATGGATGCCGAGAACCGGCCGATGTTCGCCTCCGGCAGCGCGCGCTTGCAGCCGTATTTCGAGGACATCCTGCTGGCCATGACCGACACCATTGCTGCCGTGCCGAACAAAATCAGCGTCAGTGGTCATACCGACGCGGCGCCTTTTGTCGGCCGCGGTGGTTATGGCAACTGGGAGCTGTCAGCTGACCGGGCCAACGCGGCGCGGCGCGTGCTGATCGCCGGCGGCTACGACGAGGAGCAGGTCGCGCGGGTGGTGGGGTATGCGTCATCGGCGCTGTTTGATCGAGACAATCCACTCAATCCGGTCAACCGCCGTATCGATATCGTGGTGCTGACCAAGAAGGCCCAGCGCGCCATCGAGGGCGAGCAGGGCGAGTCGGGCACTGATGCGCCACCCGCCGAAGCCGGCGCGGCACCGGCAGCACCGGCGGCTCCGGGTGACCCGTTGCCGGACGGCCAATTGCGTGAACGGCTGAATATCTTTGAAGACGGTGTACTGAAGTTCGATCAGCCCGGGGGATAAAGGGCGAGCACCCGAACAAGGCCGCGCAATGTCGCGGCCTTGTGCATTTCAGTACTCGGCTTCCGGCAGGCTGGCCAGGATATGTCGATAGCTGGCCATGCGCTGCGGGTGCAGGCGGCCATCTTCCAATGCCTTGAGCAAGGCGCAGCCCGGTTCGCGGTCGTGCTTGCAGTCGCGGAAGCGGCATTGGCCGATCAGCTCGTGAAACTCGATAAAACCGGCTTCTACATCGTCACGGCTGACGTGCACCAGGCCGAATTCGCGAATCCCCGGGGAGTCGATCAGCTCGCCGCCGCCGGGGAAGTGGAACAGTCGTGCGGTGGTGGTGGTGTGGGTGCCTTTACCGGTCAGCTCGGAAAGTGGTCCGACGCGGGTGTCGACTTCCGGCAGCAGGCTGTTGACCAGCGATGATTTACCGACGCCGGACTGGCCGACGAACACGCTGACATGGCCATCGAGTTGCTGTTGCAACTGCTGCATGCCGTCGCCGCCGTGGGCCGAGACTTCCAGCAGCGGATAGCCGAGTTCGCGGTAAACACCGAGCATGCGGTTGAGGGCGACGGCGTTCTGCTCATCCAGCAGGTCGGTCTTGTTCAGCAACAGCAACGGACGGATGCCGGCGTGCTCGGCGGCTACCAGGTAGCGGTCGATCAGGTTGGCGTGGGGCTCGGGTAGTGGGGCGAAGACGATCACGATCAGGTCGACGTTGGCCGCGACTGGCTTGAGCTGGCCACGGGTGTCCGGGCGACAGAGTTCGGTGCTGCGTGGCAATTGCGCGACGATCACGCCAATGCCCTGGTTGCCGGCGCGCCACACCACCTGGTCACCAGTGACCATGGTCGGCAGGTTGGCGCGCAGGTGGCAACGGAATACCTGGCCGGCCAGCTCGCCATCCAGAGCTTCTACTTCGACCTGTACGCCGAAGTGCGCGATGACCAGGCCGGTCTGTTCCGGGCCGAGGTCGCCGCCTTCAAGAATCTGTACGGCCTGCGACTCGCGCTTGGCGGCGCGGGCAGCACGCTCGCCCTGGATTTTTTCGATACGCCAGTTTTGCCGGCGGTTGAGTTGGCGTTTGGCCATGGGGCTTCCGAGAGTTGAATTGCGCAGTAAACGGTCGCGAGTCTAGCACGGGCTGCCTATTGAGCTGCTGGCGCAGCTAAACTGCGGCGCATCATCGGTCGGACAGTTGAGGAGTCTGCATGCTGCGCGTTGTCCGCCATTATCCGGCGCTGCTGGCCTTGTCTGCTCAAGTGGGCGCGACCCTGTTGGTCGGTTTGGCGCTGTACCTGATCGCTCAGCTGTCACCCTGGCGACCGACGCTGCTGGCTGCCGGCCTGCTGCAAGGCTTGCTGGCTGCCACGCTGGCGCGCTATCTGGGGTTGTCGCGCTGGTGGTGCGGCTTGAATCTGCTGTTTGTCCCGGCGCTGCTGCTAGCCAGTGGCGCGCCGCTGCCATCCTGGGTGTTTCTTGGGGGGTTCTTTCTGCTGTTGTTGCTCAACTGGAACAGCTTTGGCGAGCGCGTGCCGTTGTACCTGACCGCAGCCGGCACGCGTCAGCATTTGCGTGCAGTGCTTGACCAGCAACCCGCGCAGTTTCGCTTTATCGATCTGGGCTGTGGCCCGGCCGGCATGTTGCTGAGCTTGGCCCGCGATTACCCGCAGGCGCAGTTTGTCGGCGTGGAGACCGCGCCGCTGTCCTTTGCCATCGCCTGGTTGCGCGCTGTACCGCAGCGTAATTGCCAGATTCGCTACGAAAACCTCTGGCGTACCGACTTGGCTGCGTTTGATGTGGTGTATTGCTTCCTCTCGCCGGCGCCGATGCCCGAGCTGTGGGCCAAGGCCTGCGCGCAGATGCCGGCCGGCAGTCTGTTGATCAGCAATACCTTCGAGGTGCCGGGGCAGCCTGCGGATCAGCAGATCGAGTTGCACGACTGGCGCACGTCGCGGCTGCTGTTATGGCGCATGCGTGGCTGACGCATTCGTCAGTCGTTCGAGTTGCGTGCTGCATCGCCGAGCGCAGTAGTTTTTCGGTGGCCTGTTAAACTGTCGGCCTTAGTTGAGGAGCCGCCCATGCAGAACGCCAATAACCTGATCTGGATCGACCTGGAAATGACCGGTCTGGAACCTGAAACAGACGTCATCATCGAGATGGCCACCATTGTTACCGACAGCGATTTGAACATCCTCGCCGAAGGCCCGGTAATTGCCGTGCACCAGAGTGATGAGCTGCTGGCTGGTATGGATGAGTGGAACACCCGTACTCACGGGCAGAGCGGCCTGACCCAGCGCGTACGCGAAAGCACCATCGGCCCGGCCGAAGCGGAAGCCATGACCATCGCCTTCCTCGAACAGTGGGTGCCGAAGGGCAAGTCGCCGATCTGCGGCAACAGCATCGGCCAGGACCGGCGCTTCCTCTACAAATACATGCAGAATCTGGAAGCCTACTTCCACTACCGTTATCTGGATGTATCGACCCTGAAGATTCTTGCGGGTATGTGGGCACCTCAGGTCAAAGAGTCGTTTCAGAAGCAGGGTACACACCAGGCGCTGGACGATATCCGTGAATCCATCGCTGAGTTGAAGCACTACCGCCAGCACTTTCTTAAAGTGTGATGCATAAAAAAGCCCGCAATTGCGGGCTTTTTTCTGTGTTCGGTTACAGGCCGTGGCGCGCCAGCGCCCACTCGACATGCTCGCGCACCAGTTCTGATGGGTGTTCGCGGCGCGCCTTGAGTGCTTCCAGCACCGGGATGCTGGACGGTGCATTGCCCAGGCCCACGGCCAGGTTGCGTAGCCAGCGCTCGTAGCCGGCGCGGCGTAGCGGCGAGCCTTCGGTGCGGCTGAGAAATTCTTCTTGGCTCCAGCAAAACAGCTCGGCTAGCTCGGCATTATCCAGGCTATGGCGCGGCTGGAAGTCGCTCTGTGCGCTGGGTTTGGCAAAGCGGTTCCACGGGCAGACCATCTGGCAGTCATCGCAGCCAAACACCCGGTTGCCGATGGGCGCACGCAGCTCTTCAGGGATTGAACCTTTGAGTTCGATGGTCAGGTAGGAGATGCAGCGCCGCGCGTCCAGCACATAGGGCCCGACAAAGGCGGCAGTGGGGCAGATGTCCATACAGGCCGTACAGCGCCCACAGTGCTCAGTGGCATGCGGCTCATCCACTGGCAGTGGCAGGTCGACAAACAGCTCGCCAAGGAAGAAGTAGCTGCCGGCCTTGCGGTTGAGCACCAGGGTGTTTTTGCCGATCCAGCCGAGCCCGGCCTGTTCGGCAATGGCCTTTTCCAGCACCGGCGCGCTGTCGACAAAGGCGCGAAAGCCGAACGGGCCGATTTGTTGCTGAATGCGTTCGGCCAGCTGCTGCAGGCGTTTGCGGATCAGCTTGTGGTAATCGCGGCCCAGGGCGTAGCGCGACACGTAGGCCTTCTCTGGCTGGGCGAGGCGTTGCACCATCTGCGTGTCGCCAGGCAGGTAGTCCATACGCAGCGACACCACGCGCAGGGTGCCGGGCACCAGTTCGTCCGGGTGGGAGCGTTTGCTGCCGTGGGCGGCCATATAGTCCATCTCGCCCTGATAACCCGCTTTCAGCCAGCGCTGCAGGTGCGCTTCGTGCTCGCCCAGATGCACATCGGCAATCCCGACCTGTTGAAAGCCCAGCTCACGGCCCCAGTCTTTGATCGACTGGGCGAGGGTGGCGAGGTCAAGGGTGTCAGTCTTCATATGAGGGCGGGTAACCGGGGCGCAGGTGGGTATAATTCTGCCAGACATCGGAGCCGACGCATGCTGCAATCGCCTGACAATCTTCCTCTGCCGCTGTACAGCGCTGCCCAGGTGCGCGAGCTGGACGCGCGGTTGATCGCGGCCGGCACGCCGGGTTTCGAGCTGATGAGCCGCGCCGCGCATGCCATCTGGCGTGCCCTGCGTCGGCGCTGGCCGGATGCCGGTGTGCTGACGGTGCTGGCCGGGCGCGGCAACAACGCCGGTGATGGTTACCTGGTGGCCGCTTTGGCGCTGCGTGCGGGCTGGCGGGTGCAGGTGCTGGCGGTCGGTGATGCCGCGCAGTTGCATGGCGATGCCGCTTTGGCCCGAGATCAGGCGCTGGCCGCTGGTGTGGCGGTGCAGCCCTGGAGTGAGTGCGCCGAGCTACAGGGCGTGGTGCTCGATGCTCTGCTTGGCACGGGCTTGCAGGGGGCCGTGCGTGAACCCTATGCCCAGGCCATCCGCCTGTTGAATGTCAGCGGTCTGCCGGTGCTGGCGGTGGATATTCCGTCCGGGCTTTGCGCCGATACTGGCCAGGTGCTGGGCGTAGCCGTGCGAGCAGAGCTTACGGTCACCCTGATCGGCCTCAAGCTAGGCCTGTATACCGGGCAGTCGGCGGATTACCGCGGTGAGTTGCAGTTTGATGATCTCCAGGCCGATGCGGCGCTGGTCGCTGCTCAAGCATTTATGGCCCAGCGCCTGGCGCAAGCCCGTTTGCCGCAGTTGCCGGCGCGTTTGCATGGCGTGCACAAGGGGCAGCTGGGTCATGTGCTTGTGGTGGGCGGCGATCGTGGCTTTGCCGGTGCCGGCCTGTTGGCGGCGCAAAGCGCGCTGCGCGCCGGTGCCGGGTTGGTCAGTCTTGCCACGCGCAGTGAGCATTTGCCTGCGGCGCAGGCGCGCTTACCCGAAGTGATGGCCGCTGGCGTGGCGTCAGCCAATCAGCTGCTGGCGCTGGGTGCTAATGCCAGCGTTTGGGTGGTCGGGCCGGGATTGGGACAGGGCGCCTGGGGGCGCAGTCTGCTGTCGGCGGCTGCGGTCAGTCAGGTTGCGCAGGTTTGGGATGCCGATGCACTGAATCTTCTGGCTCAGGGGTTGGTTCAGTTGCCGATGGGGGGCGTGCTGACGCCGCACCCTGGTGAGGCCGCGCGTTTGCTGGGTATCAGTACGGCCGAGGTGCAGGCTGACCGTCCGGCGGTGGCGCGGGCTTTGGCCCAGCGCTATCAAGCGGTATGTGTGCTGAAAGGTGCGGGCAGCCTGGTTGCTGCGCCGGATGGCGGCCTGTGGTTGTGTGAGCGTGGCCATCCGTCCATGGCCGGTGCTGGTTTGGGTGATGTGCTGGCCGGTTTTCTCGGTGCGTTGCTGGCGCAAGGTCTGGCTGCGCTGCCAGCGGCGCAACTGGCGGTCTATCTGCATGCCGTGGCCGGTGAGCGTCTGGCGCAGCAGGGGTGTGGTCTGGCGGCCAGTGATTTGTGTGCGGTTATTCGTCAATTGTTGCAGGAGCAGTCTGCGTGTCTGAGTTAGAACTGTTTGCCGCCGATGAAGAGGCGATGCTGGCGCTGGGCGCGCGTATTGCCGCAGTGACCGGCGGGGTTGGAGTGATCTATCTGCATGGAGATCTCGGTGCCGGTAAAACCACCCTGTCGCGCGGCATTATCCGTGGGTTGGGGCATGCCGGTGCGGTAAAAAGTCCGACCTTTACCCTGGTGGAGCCCTATGAGCTGGGCACGGCACGGGCCTTTCACTTCGACCTGTACCGTTTGGTCGATCCCGAGGAACTGGAGTTTCTTGGTATTCGTGATTATTTCGAGGGCGATGCCCTGTGTCTGGTCGAATGGCCGCAACGCGGTGCAGGCGTTTTGCCAAAGGCAGACATGGACATTACCATTAGCCCGCAAGGAGCCGGCCGGGCGCTGCATTTACAGGCGCAGGGCGAGCGCGGCAACACCTGGTGCGCCACCTTGGCCGTCGGGGCATGAATTAATAATGGGGTTGGCTATGCGCATAGGCGCGCGTTTCATCGCAATTGGAGTGGCATTGGTCGCCTTGGCCGCCGATGTGTTGGCCGCTTCGGATGTGCGCAGTGTTCGCTTGTGGCGCGCGCCGGATAACACGCGCCTGGTGTTTGATCTGTCCGGCCCGGTGCAACACAGCGTGTTCCTGCTGTCGGCGCCCAATCGCATCGTTATTGATGTCAGTGGGGCCAAACTGGCCACCAATTTCGACCAGTTGACCCTGAGCAACACCCCGATCACTGGCGTGCGCTCGGCGCAGCGCACTCCGGATGACCTGCGCGTGGTCATCGACCTGTCAGCGGCGGTCACGCCGAAGAGCTTTACCCTGGCGCCCAATCAGCAGTACGGCCATCGCCTGGTGGTTGATCTGTTCGATCAGGAAAGCGGCGCTGCACCTAGCCTGCCGGCCACAACCGTGACCACTGCTCCCCAAGTGCCGGTTACGCCGACCCAGGCTCCGCCGAAGCTGACGCCAGTGCCCAATGGCAAGCGCGATATCGTGATTGCCATCGACGCTGGCCACGGTGGTGAAGACCCTGGGGCGCTATCGCCGGTCAAAGGCCAGTATGAAAAGCATGTGACCTTGGCGATTTCCAAGGAGTTGCAGCGGCAGATCAATGCCGAGAAGGGCTTCCGCGCCGAGTTGGTGCGCACTGGCGACTACTTTATCCCGCTGCGCAAGCGCACCGAGATTGCCCGCAAGAAGGGGGCTGATCTGTTTGTCTCCATCCATGCCGACGCTGCGCCGCGCGCCGCTGCATTTGGAGCGTCGGTGTATGCCCTGTCGGATCGCGGCGCCACCTCGGAGACCGCGCGCTGGCTGGCGGATGCGGAAAACCAGTCGGACCTGATCGGTGGTGCTGGCAATGTCAGCCTGGACGACAAGGACAAGATGCTCGCTGGGGTATTGCTTGATCTGTCGATGACGGCTTCGCTGTCATCCAGCCTGAACGTTGGCAACAAGGTGCTTGGTCATATGGGGCGCGTCACCCCACTGCATAAGCGGCGGGTGGAACAGGCCGGTTTTATGGTATTGAAATCACCGGATATTCCGTCGATCCTCGTGGAAACCGGGTTTATCTCCAACCCGAACGAAGCCAAGAAGCTTTCTACTGCCAGCCATCAACAGGCGCTGGCGCGCTCCATCGTTACGGGCGTGCGGCAGTTCTTCCATGAAAATCCGCCGCCTGGCACTCACGTGGCCTGGCTGCGTGATAACGGCAAGATTGCCCTCGGCCCGCGCGAGCATGTGGTCAGCTCCGGTGAAAGCCTGGCACTGATTGCTCAGCGTTATCAGGTCAGTCTGGGTGCCCTGCGCAATGCCAATGCGCTGAAAAATGATGTGATCAAGGTCGGTCAGCGTCTGCAGATTCCTGCCACTGCTCTGGCTGCGCAGCCATGAGTGAAGCCGCACGTATCCAGCTGCTCAGTCCGCGGCTGGCGAACCAGATTGCTGCCGGTGAAGTGGTCGAGCGGCCTGCCTCGGTGATCAAAGAGCTGTTGGAGAACAGCCTGGACTCCGGGGCCAGCCGCATCGAAGTGGATGTCGAGCAGGGTGGCGTCAAGCTGCTCAAGGTCCGTGACAACGGCAGCGGTATTTCCTCGGACGACCTACCGCTGGCATTGGCCCGCCACGCCACCAGCAAGATCCGTGAGCTGGAAGACCTGGAGCAGGTCATGAGCCTGGGTTTTCGCGGTGAGGCGCTGGCGTCGATCAGCTCCGTCGCTCGCCTGACGTTGACCTCACGCACCGAGGGTGCGGAGCAGGCCTGGCAGGTGGAAACCGAAGGTCGTGATATGCAGCCGCGGGTGCAGCCCGCAGCGCACCCGGTTGGTACCTCGGTGGAAGTGCGCGACCTGTTCTTCAACACCCCGGCGCGGCGCAAGTTTCTCAAGACCGAAAAAACCGAATTCGATCACCTGCAAGAAGTAATAAAACGTTTGGCGCTGGCGCGTTTTGATGTGGCCTTCCATCTACGTCACAACGGCAAGACGGTGCTCGGTCTGCATGAGGCGCCAGATGAGCAGAGCCGTGCGCGGCGCGTGGCATCGGTGTGCGGCCCGGCGTTTCTCGAGCAGGCGCTGCCCATCGATATCGAGCGCAATGGCCTGCATCTGTGGGGTTGGGTTGGTTTGCCGACCTTCTCACGCAGCCAGGCGGACCTGCAGTATTTCTATGTGAATGGCCGCATGGTGCGCGACAAGCTGGTTGCTCACGCCGTACGCCAGGCCTATCGCGATGTGCTGTTCAACGGTCGCCATCCGACCTTTGTGTTGTTTCTGGAAATTGACCCGTCGGTGGTCGACGTCAACGTACACCCGACCAAGCATGAAGTGCGCTTCCGTGACGGTCGCATGGTGCATGACTTCCTCTACGGCACCTTGCATCGGGCGCTGGGTGAAGTGCGTCCGGAGGATCAGCTCGCGGCTCCGGCGACGGTGGCCGAGATGGTGCGGCCTACCGGGCAGGCAGCTGGCGAGTTTGGTCCGCAGGGCGAGATCGGCCTGGCGGCCAGCCTGCTTGAACCTGCGCCGAGTGCATCCGTCTGGCGTTCGCCAGGCGCCGGCTATCAGGGTTATCGCCCGGAAACCCCGCTGCCGGCCGCCGAGGCTCAAGGCGCTTATCGCGAGTATTTCACTCCGTTGGCCAATATGCCGGCGCCAGCAGCCCTGCCGGATGCCCAAGGGGATATTCCGCCGCTGGGTTATGCGATTGCTCAGCTCAAGGGCATTTATATCCTTGCCGAGAACGTCCAAGGGCTGGTGGTGGTGGATATGCACGCGGCCCATGAGCGCATCACCTATGAGCGACTGAAGGTGGCGATGGCCAGTGAAGGGCTGCGGGGGCAACCGTTGCTGGTGCCGGAATCGATTGCGGTGAGCCAGCGCGAGGCGGACTGCGCGGAAGAACATGCCGAGTGGTTCCAGCGGCTGGGTTTCGAGTTGCAGCGCCTAGGCCCGGAAACCCTGGCAATTCGGCAGATTCCGGCATTGCTCAAGCAAGCTGAAGCCACTCGTCTGGTGCAGGACGTGCTGGCGGACCTGCTGGAATACGGCACCACCGACCGCATTCAGGCGCATCTCAATGAGTTGCTCGGCACCATGGCTTGTCACGGGGCGGTTCGCGCCAATCGGCGGTTGACCTTGCCAGAGATGAACGCCTTGCTACGCGACATGGAACACACCGAGCGAAGTGGTCAGTGCAACCATGGGCGTCCAACCTGGACGCAAATGGGCATGGATGATCTGGACAAGCTGTTCCTGCGCGGCCGTTAAGCCGCCGCGCCACTAAGAGACTTTGAGCATGTCCGAGCGCCTGCCTCCGGCGATCTTCCTGATGGGGCCGACTGCAGCCGGTAAGACCGATCTGGCTATTGAGCTGGCGCGTGTGCTGCCATGTGAGTTGATCAGCGTGGATTCGGCGCTGATCTACCGTGATATGGATATCGGCACCGCCAAGCCGGACAAAGCCACGCTGGCTGAGTTTCCACATCAATTGATTGATATCCGCGATCCGGCTGAGAGTTATTCGGCGGCCGAGTTCCGCGCTGATGCCCTGGCGGCCATGGCGGATATCACTGCGCGTGGCCGCATTCCGCTGCTGGTGGGCGGCACTATGTTGTATTTCAAGGCGTTGCTGGATGGTCTGGCCGAGATGCCGAGCGCCGATGCGTCGTTGCGCGCGCAGCTGGAGGCGCGTGCCCAGGCCGAAGGTTGGGCAGCGCTGCATGCCGAGTTGCGTGCGGTCGACCCCGAGTCGGCGACGCGTATCCACCCCAATGACCCGCAGCGCCTGATTCGCGCCCTTGAGGTCTATCACGTCAGCGGCGAAAGCATGACCGTTCACCGCCAGCGCCAGGCTGCAGAAAATACTGCGGGCGGCACATCGGCGGCGCGCCAATTCCCCTATACTGTGGCGCAGCTGGCCATTGCCCCGGCGCAACGGCAGCTGCTGCACGAGCGAATCGCTCTGCGATTTCAGCTGATGTTGGAACAGGGATTGGTTGCTGAGGTCGAACGCCTGCGTCAGCGAAGTGACTTGCATGTCGGTCTGCCGTCTATACGAGCGGTGGGGTATCGCCAGGTCTGGGATTATCTGGACGGCAACCTCGATGCTGCGCAGATGCAGGAACGCGGCATTATCGCTACGCGGCAGCTGGCCAAGCGGCAGTTCACTTGGTTGCGTGGTTGGCAGCAGGATGTGCATTGGCTCGACAGTGCGGCTTGCGACAATCTGCCGCGTGCCTTGAAATACCTGGCAGCGGTCTCCATATTGACCTGAGACCTTGCCGTTGGCCGTCTACTCTTGGGGGTAAGACGGCTTTAAGCCGTTCGTTGGTTTACTAAAAATTATTGAAAATTGATCCTTAAAGGAGTGCGGCACATGTCAAAAGGGCATTCGCTACAAGACCCTTACCTGAATACCTTGCGTAAGGAACGCGTCCCGGTTTCCATCTATCTGGTCAACGGCATCAAGCTGCAGGGCCAGATCGAATCCTTCGACCAGTTCGTGATTTTGCTGAAAAACACTGTCAGCCAGATGGTCTACAAACACGCCATTTCCACTGTGGTGCCGAGCCGTCCGGTGCGTCTGCCGAGCGCAAGCGAAACCGAGCAAGCTGAAGCTGAGCCTGGTAACGCCTGATTTAGGAGGCTGCATTGTTCTTCGAGCGCCATGAAGGTGGAGAGCGGGCCATTCTGGTTCATCTGGACGGCCAAAATTCCGAGGTGCGCGAGGACCCGCAAGAGTTTCAGGAGCTGGCGCTTTCAGCCGGTGCCGAAACTGTTGCGTTTTTCAGCATTCCGAGCAATCGGCTGACCGCCAAGTACCTGATCGGCAGCGGCAAAGTTGAAGAGCTGCGTGATCAGGTCAAGGCTGCTGAGGCTGACCTGGTTATCTTCAACCATGTGCTCACGCCCAGTCAGGAGCGAAACCTTGAGCGCGCTTTCGAGTGTCGAGTGCTGGACCGTACCGGCCTGATCCTCGATATCTTCGCCCAGCGCGCGCGTACCCATGAAGGCAAGTTGCAGGTCGAGCTGGCGCAGCTCGATCACATGAGCACGCGCCTGGTGCGCGGCTGGACCCACCTTGAGCGACAGAAGGGCGGGATCGGCCTGCGTGGGCCGGGTGAAACCCAGCTGGAAACCGACCGCCGCCTGCTGCGTGTACGGATTCGTCAGATCAAACAGAAGCTCGAGAAGGTGCGCAGCCAGCGTGAGCAGGCGCGGCGTGGTCGCCAGCGTGCAGATATTCCGTCGGTGTCGCTGGTGGGGTACACCAACGCCGGCAAGTCGACCCTGTTCAATGCCCTGACCACTTCGGACGTTTACGCGGCCGATCAGCTGTTCGCCACCCTCGATCCAACCTTACGCCGTTTGGAGCTCGATGACCTCGGGCCGATTGTGCTTGCCGATACCGTGGGTTTTATCCGTCATCTGCCGCACAAGCTGGTTGAGGCATTTCGCGCGACCCTTGAAGAATCGAGCAACTCCGACTTGCTGCTGCACGTGATCGATTCTCACGAGCCGGAGCGTGATCAGCAGATCGAGCAGGTGCTGGCGGTGCTGGGCGAGATTGGTGCCCAGGAGCTGCCGATGCTTGAGGTGTACAACAAGCTCGACCTGCTTGAGGGGGTGGAGCCGCAAATTCAACGTGATGCGGATGGTAAACCGCAGCGGGTTTGGCTCTCTGCGCGTGATGGGCGTGGTTTGCCGCTGTTGCGTCAGGCGATAGCGGAGCTGTTGGGTGACGACCTGTTTGTCGGTACATTGCAATTGCCGCAGCGGCTGGGGCGTATGCGTGCGCAGTTCTTTGCTCTTGGCGTGGTACAGAGCGAATCCTACAGTGAAGATGGCAGCAGTTTGCTGGCGGTGCGTCTGCCGCGCGTTGAGCTGAACCGCCTGGTGAGTCGCGAAGGGCTTGCGCCACAGGAATTTATCGAGCAACACACTTTGCAATAAAGCCTGCGCCCGCGACTTTGCCGCGGGTTGCATGCATTCTGTAGCATTGGCGGGCGCGCCGTGGGCGCGTCTTTGCTTTATCAGATGGAGAGCGCTATGGCTTGGAATGAGCCGGGTGGCAACTCGAATAATCAGGACCCATGGGGCGGCCGTAAGAACGGTGATCGCAAGGGGCCGCCTGATATCGATGAAGCCTTCCGCAAGCTGCAGGAGAGCCTGAATGGGCTGTTCGGTGGCGGCAAAAAACGAGGCAGCGAGACTGGCTCAGGCAACGGTGGCGGTTTCGGCCTGCTGTTCGTGGGTCTAGGGTTGCTGGCTGCGGTCTGGCTGTACAGTGCTATCTATGTCGTCGACGAGCAGGAGCAGGCCGTGGTGCTGCGCTTCGGCAAGTACTACGAGACGGTCGGTCCGGGTCTGAACATCTACTTTCCGCCGATTGATCGCAAGTTTCAGGAAAACGTCACCCGCGAGCGTGCTTACAGCAAGCAGGGGCAGATGTTGACCGAAGACGAGAACATCATCGAAGTGCCGCTGACGGTGCAGTACAAGATCAGCAGTTTGCAGGACTTCGTCCTCAACGTTGATCAGCCGGAAATCAGTCTGCAGCACGCCACCGACAGCGCCGTGCGCCACGTGGTGGGCTCCACCGAGATGGACCAGGTGCTGACCGAAGGTCGTGAGTTGATGGCCAGTGAAGTCAAGGATCGCTTGCAGCGTTTCCTCGACAACTATCGCACCGGTATCGCGGTGACCCAGGTCAACCTGCAGAGCGCTGCGGCGCCGCGTGAAGTGCAGGAAGCCTTTGATGACGTGATTCGTGCTCGTGAAGACGAGCAGCGCGAGAAGAACCAGGCGGAAACCTATGCCAACGGCGTAGTGCCGGAAGCGCGCGGTCAAGCGCAGCGCCTGATCGAAGATGCCAATGGTTATCGTGATGAGGTGGTTTCCCGTGCCCAGGGTGAGGCGGATCGTTTCACTGCGCTGGTTGCCGAGTACCGCAAGGCGCCGGAAGTGACGCGTGAACGTCTGTATCTCGACACTATGCAGGAGCTGATGACCAACACCAGCAAGGTGCTGGTAACTGGCGACAAAGGGCAGAACAACCTGCTTTACCTGCCGCTGGACAAGATGATCGACGGGCGTGCCTCGTCGGCGCCAGGCACGATTTCCGGTGCGGCCGGTGCCGCTGATACCGGCAGTGCGCGCGTAACCATCGATCCGCGTCAGGTTGAGCTGCGTACAAGGGAGAGCCGTTGATGAGCAATAAATCGCTGGTCGCCCTTATTGTTGGCGTGGTGCTGGCGCTGGTCGCCTGGAACAGTTTCTACATCGTCGCGCAGACTGAGCGTGCGGTGCTGTTGCAGTTTGGTCGTATCGTCCAGCCGGACGTACAGCCGGGCTTGCATGTGAAGATTCCTTACGTCAATCAGGTGCGTAAGTTTGACGCTCGCCTGTTGACGCTGGACTCCACCAGCTCGCGTTTCCTCACTCTGGAAAAGAAAGCGTTGATGGTTGATGCCTTCGCCAAATGGCGGGTGCTGGATGCCGAGCGTTACTACACCGCAACGTCCGGTATGAAGCAGATTGCCGATGAGCGTCTGGCGCGTCGTCTCGAAGCGTCGCTGCGTGACCAGTTCGGTAAGCGCACCCTGCATGAGTCGGTATCGGGTGAGCGTGATGCGCTGATGGCGGATGTGACGGCCTCCCTGAACCGTGCTGCGCAGCGTGAGCTGGGCATCGAAGTGGTCGATGTGCGCGTCAAGGCGATTGACCTGCCGAAGGAAGTCAACCGCAGCGTGTTTGATCGCATGAGTTCCGAGCGTGAGCGTGAGGCTCGTGAGCACCGCGCCAAAGGTAAGGAGTTGGCTGAAGGTATTCGCGCCGACGCCGACCGTCAGCGTCGTGTGCTGCTGGCCGATGCCTACCGTCAGGCGGAAGAGTTGCGCGGTGAGGGGGATGCCCAGGCTGCGGCGATCTATTCCAAGGCCTACGGCATGGATCAGGAGTTCTATTCGTTCTATCGCAGCCTGCGGGCTTATCGCGAGAGTTTCGCGGACAAGCGTGACGTGCTGGTGCTGGATCCGAAGAGTGACTTCTTCCGTTATTTGGAGAAATCCAAGCCTTAAGTCATCACCCCGGCGGGCAGCCGCCGGGGTGATCCTTGTAGAAAACGTGGTATGATGCGGCAGCCGGGAAAATCCCGGCTTTTTTGCGTCTGTGGGAAGCATGTGGCAGGAACTGGGCATCGCGTTGTGTCTCGTGCTGGTGCTGGAAGGCATCCTGCCCTTCCTGTGTCCGCGTCATTGGCGTGGCGCGCTTTTACAACTGGCTCAGCTGTCTGATCGGCAGCTGCGTCTGATGGGGTTGGCCAGCATGCTGCTGGGAACAACCGTCCTTTATTGGCTTCACTGAAGGCTTGTGCCGCCCGGTTCAAGAGGGGAATGGCGAAATGGCAACGGTAGACCGCTGGCTGCTGCCAGATGGCATCGAAGAAGTACTGCCACCGTACGCAGGGCGTATTGAAGTGGCGCGCCGCCAGGTGCTGGACCTGTTCCAGCGCTGGGGCTATGAATTTGTGGTCACCCCGCATATTGAGTACCTGGAATCGCTGTTGACTGGCGCGGGCCAGGACCTGGATCTGCGCACCTTCAAGGTGACAGACCCGCTGTCCGGCCGGCAGATGGGCTTTCGCGCCGACATCACGCCGCAAGTGGCGCGCATCGATGCGCATACCCTGCGCCGTGAAGGGCCAAGCCGTCTGTGCTATGCCGGCAGTGTGGTGCATGCCCAACCGCGTGCGCTGACCACTTCGCGCAGCCCGATTCAGCTGGGTGCTGAGTTGTATGGCGATGCCAGCCCGGCCAGTGATGTGGAAGTGATCAGTCTGTTGGTCAATACCCTTGAGCTGGCAGCGGTGCCGGATGTGCACATGGACCTTGGTCATGTCGGCATCTATCGCGGTTTGGCGCGCGCAGCGCAATTGTCGCGTGAGGTTGAGCAGCAGCTGTTCGACGCTTTGCAGCGCAAAGCCATCGACGAGGTGGATGAGCTGACCGGAGCGTTGCCGGATGACCTGCGTAAGATGCTGCGCGCGCTCAGCGAATTGTGCGGCGGCCGAGAGGTGCTGGATCTGGCTCAGGCGTGCCTGATCGATGCGCCGGATGATGTGCATGCGGCGCTGGATGATCTGATGGCGATTGCCGATGCGCTGAGCTTGCGCTACCCGGAATTACCGCTGTACTTCGATCTTGGTGAGTTGCGCGGCTATCACTATCACACCGGTGTGGTGTTCGCGGCCTTTGTGCCGGGAGTGGGGTATGCCATTGCTCAGGGCGGCCGCTATGACGACATCGGTGCCGATTTCGGCCGGGCGCGTCCGGCCACTGGTTTCTCCACTGACCTGAAAACCCTGGTAAGCCTGGGGCAGATGCAGTTGGGTGAAGAGCCTGCCGGTATCTGGGCTCCGGATAACCATGATGTGTTCCTGTGGCAGGCGATTGCGCGTTTGCGCCTTGAGGGGCAGCGGGTGGTGCAGGCGTTGCCTGGGCAATCCGTCGCTGACGCCGAGGCAGCAGGTTGTGATCGCCAGTTGCTGTTGCGTGATGGCCGCTGGCAGTTGGCTGCACTGACAGCCTGAGCGGTTGAGCAAAAAGTTTCCGTCGGTGCGAGCCGGCATCAAGTTTGCGAAGAGGGTTAGTGTTATGGGTAAGAATGTCGTAGTCCTGGGCACCCAGTGGGGCGATGAGGGCAAAGGCAAGATCGTCGACCTGCTGACCGAACAGGCTGCAGCTGTTGTGCGTTACCAGGGTGGTCACAACGCGGGCCACACTCTGGTGATCGACGGCGAGAAGACCGTTCTGCACCTGATTCCCTCCGGCATCCTGCGCGAAAACGTGCAGTGCCTGATCGGCAACGGCGTGGTGGTTGCACCCGATGCCCTGATGCGCGAAATCATCAAGCTGGAAGAAAAAGGTGTGCCGGTGCGTGAGCGCCTGCGCATCAGCCCATCCTGCCCGCTGATTCTGTCGTACCACGTGGCCCTGGATCAGGCACGTGAGAAAGCCCGCGGCGATGCCAAGATCGGCACCACCGGGCGTGGTATCGGCCCGGCTTATGAAGACAAGGTGGCGCGTCGCGGCCTGCGTATTGGCGACCTGTTCCATCGCGAGCGTTTTGCCGCCAAGCTCGGTGAGCTGCTGGACTACCACAACTTCGTGTTGGTCAATTACTACAAAGAGCCGGCCATCGACTTCCAGAAAACTCTGGATGAGTGCATGGAGTATGCCGAGCTGCTCAAACCGATGATGAGCGACGTGACTGCCGTGCTGCACGACATGCGTCGTGACGGTAAGGACATCATGTTTGAAGGCGCCCAGGGCTCGCTGCTGGACATCGACCATGGCACCTACCCCTACGTCACCAGCTCCAATACCACGGCGGGCGGTATCGCTACCGGTTCCGGTTTCGGTCCGATGTACCTGGATTACATCCTTGGTATCACCAAGGCGTACACCACGCGTGTGGGTTCCGGCCCGTTCCCGACTGAGCTGTTCGATGAGACCGGTGCATTCCTCGCCAAGCGTGGCCATGAGTTTGGTTCCACTACCGGTCGCGCGCGTCGCTGCGGCTGGTTCGATGCGGTGATCCTGCGTCGCGCCATCGAGATCAACAGCATCTCCGGCCTGTGCCTGACCAAGCTGGACGTGCTCGACGGCCTGGAAACCATCCGTATCTGTACGGGCTACAAGGATGCCAACGGCCAGGTGCTGGTCGATGCGCCGACCGACGCCGACAGCTACCTGGGCTTGCAGCCGGTTTACGAGGAAATGCCTGGCTGGAGTGAGTCGACCCTGGGTGCCAAGACCCTGGACGAGCTGCCGGCTGCTGCTCGCGCCTACATCAAGCGTGTGGAAGAGCTGGTCGGTGCGCCGATCGACATTATCTCCACTGGCCCGGATCGCAACGAGACCATTGTGTTGCGCCATCCGTTTGCCTGATAGTCACAGGCATGTGCACAGGGGGTCGCCAATTGGCGGCCCTTTGTCGTTTCAGGCCTCGGTAAAGGCGTTGAGAGAAATATCCGGGCTAGCCTTTATAAATCGTTCCCCCGCCGTTAAAGGCATTACCGCTGTTAGGAGTGTCTGCCGTGTTTGCCATTATTTCTGTGTTGCGCAGTCGCCTGTTGTTGCCGGTGTTTCTGGCATTGGGGGTGGCCCTTCTGGTTCAGGTGGTGGTCGCGGTGGCGCTGACTCGCACCACGGTGGCGACGCTCGAGGCCGATCTGGCCAAAGGTATGCAGAGTGATACGGCGCGCCTGGTGGATGAGTTGAGTCAGGCGGGGGCTGAGGTGCGCGTTGGGCTGGACAGCCTGTCTGCCAGTACCCAGGCGCAGCTCGCCAAGGGACTTTCCGAGCGTTTGGCGCAAGAGCAGGGTCAGATACGTGCGGTACTCGATAGCAACCTCAAGCATTCGGCTGATGAGTTGGCCCAGCTGTTGGCAGCTGTTGCGCCGAAGGCCATCTGGGATGCCGATGTGCCGGCGTTGACTGAACTGGCGCGGGGTGCGCAACGCAATCCGGCGGTGTTATTCGCTGTGTACTTCGATGCTCAGGGGCAGCGTTTGACGCGCCACCTCAATCGTCAGGATGCGCGAGTGCGTGCACTGATGGCCAAGGGCGAGGGCGAAGGTGCATTGGATAAGGTGCTGCAGGCAGCGGCCAATGATCCGGGGGTGTACATCGCTGAGGCATCGATCAGCCCGATGGGGTCGGATATCGGTAAGGTCAGATTGGGGATTTCGACTGCTGCTGTGGATGAGGAGCTGGCTGCGCTGGATAAGCGCTTTGCCGGGCTGATCGACAGCAGCGGTCAACTGGTGTCCGAGAGCCTGAGTGGGGCTGCGAGTAGCAGTGCCGAGGCTCTGGCTGCGCGCCTTGGTGTGGCGCGGGATACCGCCAGTGGCATGGCGCAAAGCAGTCGCGAAGTGGTGCAGAAGGCTGCTGCCGGACTGCGTTGGAATATCAGTGTCGGCTTGGTGGTGGTGGCGCTGCTGATTCTGCTGGTGCTGGCGCTGGTGCTGGGGCAGCGGGTGGTCAGCAAGCTGCATACTTTGATTGCGGTGCTGAACGATTGGGCGGCGGGGGAGGGTGATCTGACCAAGCGCGTCGAGCTCAACAGTCGCGACGAGATTGGTGACATGGCGGCTGCGGTTAATCGTTTCGTGGCCAAGTTACAGCCGATTGTGCGCGAGGCTGGCGAAGTGGCTTCGCTCACTGGGCAGGAGATCGGCAGCTTGACTTCGCGCAGTGCGGCGGCACAAGCAGCCGCCGAGCGCCAGCGCGATGAAGTGGCCGGTAGCCTGCAGGCGCTGGCGGAAATGGCGGGTGAAGCTCAGGCGGAAAGTCAGGCTATGCGCGAGGCTCAGCAGCGGGTGGGTGCGATTCGCCAGGCGGCGGATGAAAATGCGGCGATTGCCCTGCGCGTGGGGGGCTCGATCGAAGAGCTGGTGCAGCGTGTGGAAACCGGTGCGGCGGTGATTGAGCGGCTGGCCAAGCAGAGTGAGCAGATCGAGGTGGTGCTGACGGTAATCCGCTCGATTGCTGAGCAGACCAACTTGCTGGCGTTGAATGCCGCCATCGAAGCGGCGCGAGCGGGCGAAAGTGGGCGCGGCTTTGCCGTGGTGGCCGATGAGGTGCGGGCGCTGGCGAGCAAGACGCAGCAGTCCACCGGTGATATCCAGACCCATATCGGCGCCCTGCAGCAAGGTGCGCGTGAGGCGGTCGATGCAATCAGTCAGGCTGGTAAGCAGGCTGATCAGGGCTTGGCCGCGTTGCGCGAGAGTGCGCGGGTGCAGCAGTCGGTGCGGGCAGCGGTCGAGGAGGTGCATGGCGCAATCAGCGCGGCGACCGAGGCGGCGGCTCATCAGGCTGAGGGTGCTGATGCGGTGCGTGGTCGGGTAGAGGTTATTCACGTCGAGGCGCAACGTGCAGCCGAGGCTGTGGCTGCAACGGCTAACAGTGGGCGTGTGCTGGATGGTTTGGCGAAGAAGCTTAAAGCCAGCCTGGGTCAGTTCCGCGTTTAGCGGTCGGTGGCTGGCGGAGCAGATTGTTCTCCGCCAGCAGGTGCCTGATCAAATCGCAGGCAATAAAAAACCGAGCACTTGGCTCGGTTTTTTTGAAATTTGGTGCCCAGGAGAAGACTCGAACTTCCACGACCTTGCGATCACTGATACCTGAAACCAGCGCGTCTACCAATTCCGCCACCTGGGCACTGCAGCAATGTTCACCGTTACCGGTACGGAGCGTTGCATCCGTTTATTTGCGAAGTGATTTATCAGATCACTTCACGAAATTTGGTGCCCAGGAGAAGACTCGAACTTCCACGACCTTGCGGTCACTGATACCTGAAACCAGCGCGTCTACCAATTCCGCCACCTGGGCACTGAAATCGATGATTGCTCATCTTTTCCGTGTTACAACGTCTGCTCGACGCTGTGGGCGCGAACTATACGGTCGCCCTTTTACCTTGTAAAGCCCTGATGGCGAAAAATTATTGTCGCGCAATGCTGACCCAGAGGGCTTTTTCGCGCTTCAATAGGCACATGGCAAACCGACTCTATATAGAACAGGCGAACACTCTCTAATGGCCGATTGGCAATCCCTCGATCCTGAGGCCGCTCGTGAAGCGGAAAAGTACGAAAACCCCATTCCAAGTCGTGAACTGATCCTCCAGCACCTGGACGAGCGCGGCTCACCTGCGGCGCGTGAAGAGTTGGCCGCAGAGTTCGGCCTGGTCAGTGATGAGCAGCTCGAAGCGCTGCGTCGCCGTCTACGCGCCATGGAGCGTGACGGCCAGTTGATCTATACCCGGCGTGGCACCTATGCCCCGGTGGACAAACTTGACCTGATTCTCGGTCGCGTCAGTGGTCACCGTGATGGCTTCGGCTTTCTGGTGCCGGACGACGGCAGCGATGACCTGTTCCTCAGCCCGGCGCAAATGCGCTTGGTATTCGATGGCGACCGTGCACTGGCGCGGGTTTCTGGTCTGGACCGGCGTGGGCGCCGCGAAGGTGCGATAGTTGAAGTGATCGCCCGTGCCCATGAAAGCATCGTCGGGCGTTACTACGAAGAGCATGGCGTAGGTTTCGTGGTCGCCGACAACCCCAAGATTCAGCAGGAAGTGCTGGTCACGCCCGGCCGTAATGCCGGTGCCAAACAGGGTCAGTTCGTTGAGGTGAAAATCACCCATTGGCCGACCCCACGTTTCCAGCCGCAGGGTGATGTGGTCGAAGTCGTTGGTAACTACATGGCGCCGGGCATGGAGATCGATGTTGCCCTGCGTAGTTATGACATTCCGCATGTCTGGCCTGAAGCCGTGATCAAAGAAGCGCGCAAGCTCAAGCCGGAAGTGGAGGAGAAGGACAAGGAAAAGCGCATTGATCTGCGCCACTTGCCGTTCGTCACCATCGACGGTGAAGACGCCCGCGACTTCGATGATGCGGTGTATTGCGAGAAGAATGGCAGCAACTGGCGGCTGTTCTCTGGTGGCTGGAAGCTCTACGTCGCCATCGCCGACGTATCGCACTACGTGAAGATTGATTCGGCGCTGGACGCCGAGGCCCAGGTGCGCGGCAACTCGGTGTACTTTCCGGAGCGGGTGATCCCGATGCTGCCGGAAGAGCTGTCCAATGGCCTGTGCTCGCTGAACCCGCATGTCGACCGTCTGGCCATGGTGTGCGAGATCAGCATCTCGAAAACCGGCAAGATGACCGATTACCAGTTCTATGAAGCGGTGATCCATTCCCACGCTCGGCTGACCTACAACAAGGTCAGCGCCATGCTTGAACAGCCGAAAAGCAGCGAAGGCAAGGCCCTGCGTAGCGAATATAAGGAGGTGCTGCCGCACCTCAAGCAGCTGTATTCGCTGTATCAGGTATTGCTGGCTGCGCGTCATGAGCGTGGGGCCATCGACTTCGAGACTCAGGAAACCCGCATCATCTTCGGTGCTGGACGCAAGATCGCCGAGATCCGCCCGACCCAGCGCAACGATGCGCACAAGCTGATCGAGGAGTGCATGCTGGCGGCCAACGTTGCCACTGCTGCGTTTATGCAGAAGCATGAAATTCCGGCGCTGTATCGCGTGCACGATGGCCCGCCGCCGGAGCGCGTGGAAAAACTCAAGGCATTCCTCACCGAGTTGGGCTTGTCGCTGCATCGTGGTAAGTCCAAGGACGGCCCGACGCCGAAGGACTATCAGCTGCTGCTGGAAAGCATTCGTGAGCGTCCGGATTACCACCTGATCCAGACCGTGATGCTGCGCTCGCTCAGTCAGGCGGTATACAGCGCTGATAATCAGGGCCACTTTGGCTTGAATTACGACGCCTATGCGCACTTCACTTCGCCAATTCGTCGCTACCCGGATCTGCTGATTCATCGGGCGATTCGCAGCGTGATTCGTTCCAAACTCGATACCCCGCACGTCAAGCGTGCTGGTGCGGCGATCATGCCGCGGGCGCGCATCTATCCGTATGACGATGCGATCCTCGAGCAGTTGGGCGAGCAATGCTCGATGTCCGAGCGTCGCGCCGATGAGGCAACCCGTGATGTGGTGAACTGGCTCAAGTGCGAGTTCATGAAGGATCGCGTGGGTGAGACCTTCCCGGGTGTGATTACCGCGGTGACGGGGTTTGGTCTGTTTGTCGAGTTGCAAGACATCTATGTCGAAGGGTTGGTGCACGTCACTGCCTTGCCGGGTGACTACTACCATTTTGATCCGGTGCATCATCGTCTGGCGGGCGAGCGCAGTGGTCGCAGTTTCCGTCTGGGCGACAGTGTTGAAGTCAAGGTTATGCGTGTCGATCTCGACGAGCGCAAGATCGACTTCGAACTGGCCGAAGGCAAAATGGCTATGCCGGCGGGGGCGGGTCAGCGCCGTGGTGGTTTCGAGTCGGCGGCAGGTCGGGCCGGGCGTCGCAGCGAGCGCGCAACGCCGGGTAATGCCGATGTGGAAAAGAGCCGGGCATTGAAGAAGTCTCTACTCAACGAGTCGAAAGGCAAACCGGCCAAGGGTGCTGCTGGCAAGGGCGACAGCGCTCGCCCGGCCGCCAAGGGTAAGCCGAGTAGCCATCGCAAGGGCACTGCTGGTGGTGCGCCGAGCAGCGGCGGGCCGCGCAAGCGTAAGGCGAAGTCATGAGTCAGCTGGAAAAAATCTACGGCGTGCATGCTGTAGAAGCGCTGCTGCGTCACCATCCGAAGCGGGTCAAGCAGATCTGGCTGGCAGAAGGGCGTAATGATCCGCGAGTGCAAACGCTGCTGGCGTTGGCAGCGGATGCGCGGGTGGCTGTCGGTCAATGCGAACGTCGCGAGATGGATGCTTGGGTCGAAGGCGTGCACCAAGGTGTGGTGGCGGATGTCAGCCCCAGTCAGGTGTGGGGCGAGGCCATGCTGGACGAACTGCTGGATCGCACTGAAGGGGCACCGCTGTTGCTGGTACTCGACGGTGTGACCGATCCGCATAACCTTGGGGCTTGCCTGCGCACGGCCGATGCTGCCGGTGCGCTGGCTGTGATCGTGCCCAAGGACAAATCCGCCACCTTGAACGCCACGGTGCGCAAGGTGGCCTGCGGTGCGGCGGAAGTGATTCCGTTGGTGGCCGTGACCAACCTGGCGCGCAGCTTGGAGAAGTTGCAGCAGCGCGGTCTGTGGGTCGTCGGTACGGCCGGCGAGGCCGAGCAGGAACTCTACGAACATGACCTGACCGGGCCGACCGTGCTGGTTATGGGTGCTGAAGGCAAAGGCATGCGGCGGCTGACTCGTGAGCACTGTGATTATCTGGTCAAGCTACCCATGGCCGGCAGCGTCAGCAGCCTAAATGTCTCGGTGGCGACCGGTGTCTGTCTGTTTGAAGCACTGCGTCAGCGCAAGGCTGGCAGCAAAGCCTAGTGCCTGTCGGGCGTCTCGCGACGCCCGTGATTCTGATGTGCAGCGCGACCTTCCCCTGTTCAGGGGTTGCTTGCGTACTGTTCAAATAATCACCAGTTTGCCTTGCGTGTGGCAGGGGGCTTCTCTAGAATGTCGCCCCTTGCCGCGACGGCAGGTGCTTTTGTGCCTTTTTGTTGTGGCAAGACAAACAAGTGAACTTCACTCCTTGCCTGACCGCGTTTGGCGGCAGGCTACAACCCGTAAGGAGCATTTATGCGTCATTACGAAATCATCTTTCTGGTTCACCCGGACCAGAGCGAGCAAGTCGGCGGCATGGTTGAGCGTTACACCAAGCTGATCGAAGAAGACGGCGGCAAAATTCACCGCCTGGAAGATTGGGGCCGTCGTCAGCTGGCTTACGCCATCAACAACGTCCACAAAGCTCACTACGTCATGCTGAACGTAGAGTGCACCGGCAAAGCCCTGGCTGAGCTGGAAGACAACTTCCGTTACAACGATGCCGTGATCCGTAACCTGGTCATCCGTCGCGACGAAGCCGTTACCGAACAGTCCGAAATGCTGAAAGCTGAGGAAAATCGTAGCGAGCGCCGCGAGCGTCGTGATCGTTCTGAAAGCGCTGACTCTGCCGATGGCGATGACAGCGACAACAGCGACAGCGATAACGCTGACGAGTAATCCACGGATCTATTGAGGAGCCACTCTCATGGCACGTTTCTTCCGTCGTCGTAAGTTCTGCCGTTTCACTGCTGAAGACGTGAAAGAGATCGATTTCAAAGATCTCAACACTCTGAAAGCCTACATCTCGGAAACCGGCAAAATCGTTCCAAGCCGTATCACCGGTACCAAGGCTCGTTATCAGCGTCAGCTGGCTACCGCTATCAAGCGCGCCCGCTTCCTGGCCCTGCTGCCTTACACCGACAGCCACGGCCGCTGAGACCGGATGTTCGACAAGAAGTAAGGGATAAATTGCATGCGCGCCTTAGCTGAATTCATTATGCGCGGCCGTATGCAGGCCACTCTCGTAGTGGTGGTTTCTGCGGCATTGCCGCTGCTGTTCTGGTTGAGTGCTGCCGCTGGAAGCCTGGTGCTTCTGCGGCGCGGTTGGAGTGATGCCGCTGGCATCCTCGCCTGGGCCCTGCTGCCTGCCATTGGCTGGTGGTGTTTCGGTGAGCCGCGCACCCTGTTGGTGTTGCTCGGTGCGCTGGGATTGGCGTTGTTGTTACGCGCCAACTTGTCCTGGAATCGTGTGCTGCTGTGCAGTGTGGCATTGGGCCTGGTGTATGGGCTGATCTTGGGTGCGGTGTTCCGCGAACCCATTGATGCAATGGCGCTTGAGCTGCAAAAGCTGATGCCGCAAATGCTCGATGGGGTTCACCAACAGATGTCGGTGGATGAGCGAGCGCGTCTGGATAGCCTGATTGCACCGGTACTGACCGGATTGATCGCGGCGTTGTTGCAGACAGTCAGCCTGTTGAGCCTGATCCTTGGGCGCTTCTGGCAGGCGCAGTTGTATAACCCGGGTGGTTTTGGCCGCGAGTTTCGCGCGCTGCGCCTCCCGCCTCCGCTGGCGATGCTGTTGCTGGTCGGTATGCTGTTGGGGCCCAATCTGGGGCCGCAAATGGCCATGCTGACACCGCTGTGCAGTGTGCCGCTGGCGTTTGCAGGCATCGCCCTGTTGCATGGGCTGGTGGCGCAAGGGCGGTTGGCGAAGTTCTGGCTGGTTGGGTTGTACATCACGCTGTTGCTGTTTATGCAGCTGACTTATCCGTTACTGGTGGTTTTGGCCATTGTCGACAGTCTGTTTGATTTTCGTGGTCGCTTTGAGCGCAAGCACGGCTCGGGCCCCGCGAACGGTGAAGGTTAAAAGTTAAGAGGTTATTACCAAATGGAACTGATCCTGCTGGAAAAAATCGCCAACCTGGGCAACCTGGGCGATAAAGTGAATGTTAAGGCCGGTTACGGTCGTAACTTCCTGCTGCCGCAAGGCAAAGCCACTGCTGCTACTCCTGCAAACGTTGCTGCGTTTGAAGCGCGTCGCGCTGAGCTGGAAAAACTGGCTGCCGAGAAGAAAGCTTACGCTGAATCCCGCGCTGCTCAGTTGGCTGAACTGGAAGTCACCATCACCGCTACCGCGGGCGATGAAGGCAAACTGTTCGGCTCCATCGGTACTCACGACATCGCTGAAGCCCTGACCGCCTCTGGCGTTGAAGTGGCCAAAGCTGAAGTGCGTCTGCCGAACGGCACCATTCGTCAACTCGGCGAATACGACGTAGCCGTGCACCTGCACAGCGACGTTGAAGCAACCGTCAAGGTTGTCGTCGTAGCAGCCTAATCAGCTCGCGACTAAGTGGGCTTGCACTCAGGTGCCGGGCCGCTAACAATCAGGCACGACATTACGCAAGTGATGTCGTGCCTTTTGTTTTGTGAACACAGAATTTTGCCCAGAGCCCTATGAACGACACCAGCCTGCCCGAACAGTACGACCTGCAAACCTCCGCCCTGAAGGTGCCGCCGCACTCGATCGAGGCCGAGCAAGCCGTACTCGGTGGTCTGATGCTCGACAACAATGCCTGGGAGCGCGTGCTGGATCAGGTCTCCGATGGCGACTTCTATCGACATGACCACCGGCTGATCTTTCGCGCCGTGCACAAGCTGGCCGAGCGCAATCACCCCTTTGACGTGGTGACTCTGTCCGAGCAACTGGACAAGGAGGGGCAGCTGTCCCAGGTCGGCGGCTTGGCCTATCTCGGTGAGCTGGCCAAGAACACCCCCTCGGTGGCCAACATCAAGGCCTATGCGCAGATCATTCGCGAGCGGGCCACCCTGCGCAAATTGATTGGCATCAGCAACGAGATTGCCGACAGCGCCTATGCCCCGGAAGGGCGTACTGGCGAGGAAATCCTCGATGAAGCTGAACGGCTGATCTTCCAGATCGCCGAAGCGCGGCCGAAGACCGGTGGCCCGGTGGGGATCAACGACATCCTGGTCAAGGCCATCGACCGCATCGACGAGCTGTTCAACAATGGCGATGCGATTACCGGCTTGTCTACCGGTTTTACCGATCTGGACAACCTGACCAGCGGCTTGCAGCCAGCCGACATGATCATCGTCGCCGGTCGTCCCTCCATGGGTAAGACCACTTTCGCCATGAACCTGGTGGAAAACGCGCTGATGCGCAGCGACAAGTCGATCCTGGTGTACTCTCTGGAAATGCCCTCGGAATCCATCGTGATTCGTATGCTGGCGTCCCTGGGGCGTATCGATCAGACCAAGGTGCGCGCCGGTCGCCTGGATGATGATGATTGGCCGCGGCTGACCAGTGCGGTCAACCTGCTCAACGACCGTAAGCTGTTTATCGACGATACCGCTGGCATCTCGCCGTCGGAAATGCGTGCGCGCACCCGGCGTCTGGCACGTGAGCATGGTGAGATCGGCCTGATCATGGTCGACTACCTGCAACTGATGCAGATTCCCGGTTCCAGCGGCGATAGCCGGGTCAATGAGATTTCGGAAATCTCGCGCTCGCTCAAGGCCCTGGCCAAGGAGTTCAACTGCCCGGTGATCGCTCTGTCGCAGCTTAACCGTGGCCTGGAACAGCGCCCGAACAAACGCCCGATCAACTCTGACTTGCGTGAATCGGGTGCGATCGAGCAGGACGCCGACATCATCCTGTTCGTCTACCGTGACGAGGTCTATCACCCCGAGACCGAGTACAAGGGTGTCGCCGAAATCATCATCGGCAAGCAGCGTAACGGTCCGCTGGGTACAGCGCGGCTGGCCTTCCTTGGCAAGTATTCACGCTTTGAGAACCTGGCGCCGGGCAGTTATCAGTTCGACGACGAGTAACTGACTCGCGGGAAACAGGCCTTGTTGCCGCGCCAGATCAATAAAAACGGGCGGCCAGTGGTTAAACTGGCCGCCCGTTTGGCTTTAAGGACCCTGCCCCCATGCGCCCGCTTGTTGCCACTGTCGATTTATCCGCAATTGCCCACAACTACGCGCAGGCCAAACGCTGTGCGCCGGGACGGCAGGCGTTTGCGGTGGTCAAGGCGAATGCCTATGGGCATGGTGTACGCGAGGTGGTGACGGCTTTGCACGATGTCGCCGACGGCTTTGCCGTGGCCAGTCTGGAGGAGGCCGCCGAGGTGCGCGCGTTGCATGGCGCGGCGCGGATTCTGTTGCTTGAAGGCTGCTTCGAGGCAGATGAGTACGCGTTCGCCGCGCAGTTGGGCCTGGATGTGGTGCTGCACAGTGAGCAGCAGGCGCAGCAACTGCTCGCGGCCAATCTGGCGCGGCCGCTGAACCTGTGGCTGAAACTGGACAGCGGCATGCATCGCCTGGGCTTCAGCGCCGCTGCTGCGCGTGACTGGCATGGGCGTTTGCAGGGCGCTGCGCAGGTGGCCGAGTTGAATCTGCTCAGTCACTTTGCCTGCGCCGATGAGCGCGGCAGCGAGACCACCGAATGGCAGCTGGAGCAGTTTCTCGATCTGCTGGATCTGGACTTCGCGCAGCGCTCGCTGGCCAACTCGGCGGCGATTCTGACCATCCCGGCTGCGCATATGGATTGGTTGCGCCCCGGCATCATGCTCTATGGCGCTACGCCCTTTACTGACCTGAGTGCGGTGCAGCTGGGCCTGCGTGCAGCGATGAGCCTGACTGCGCAGCTGATTGCCTGTCGCGAGATTGCCGTTGGTGAAACGGTGGGCTATGGCGACACCTGGCGCGCCGAGCGTGTGTCACGCATCGGCACCGTGAGCTGTGGTTATGCCGACGGTTATCCGCGTCATGCGCCGGCGGGAACACCCGTGGTGATTCTGGGGCAACGGGTACCGGTGGTGGGGCGGGTGTCGATGGACATGCTGACAGTCGATCTCACCGATTTGCCGCAAGCGGTTGAAGGCGACGCAGTGGAGCTGTGGGGGGCGCAGTTGCCGGTGGACGAGGTGGCGCAAGCAGCGGGCACCATCGGTTACGAGTTGCTCAGCAAGGTCACTGCGCGGGTGCCACGCCGTTACCGGCGCGGCTGAATCAGAGCAGGCCGCTGGGTACGCTGAGCACATCCAGGTGCAGGCGTGTGCTGTCGCTGAGCTCGCCATCTTCGCCGCACACTGCCGAGCCTGAACGGCCACGGGTTTTGACCCGATAAAGCATCTCGTCAGCGGCTTTGTATAACGCGGCAAAGTTACCGGCGTGCTGCGGGTAGAGCGCCACGCCGATGCTGATGGTCACCGTCAGGCGTTCGGCGCCATAGAGCACGGGTTTGGCCAGCTCTGCCAGTAATCGTTCGGCGATTTCCCGCGCGTGCGTTTCGGCGTCTGCGCCGCATACCAAGGTCGCGAACTCGTCGCCCCCCAGACGGGCCACGGTATCGCCTGCGCGTACATGCTCGCGCAGGCGCTGGGCGATGCACTGCAGCATCAGGTCGCCGGCATCGTGGCCGTGCTTGTCGTTGATCGGCTTGAAATGGTCGAGGTCGATCAGCAGCAGGGCAATCGCTTCATTGTGGCGGCGCGCATTGGCCAGTGCGGTTTCACAGCGTTCAATCAGGTAACGTCGGTTCGGCAACTCGGTCAGCGGGTCGTGAAACGCGGCGTGCTGCAATTCACGTTCGCGTTGCCGCAGGCGCTCATTGGCCGCCGCCAGTTCGGCGGTGCGCAGGTCAACCGCGTGCTGCAGTTCAGCGGTATTGGCCTGGGCCTGGGCTAGGCGTGCGGTTTTCTCGCGGTCTGCCTGAAGCACGGCGTCGGCTTTTTCCTGCTTGAGAATCTGGATGCGATAAGCCAGGGCGAAGGAAAACAGAATCGCCTCGGCGGCCACGGCCAACGGGAACAGGTAGGCGGTGGATTCGCCCGGCTGCACCACGCCGGCGGCGCGCAATACCAGCACCACAAAGCTGAGCAGTACGCTGCCGTAGCCCAGTAGGTAGAACAGCGCTGGAATAAAACCCTGCTTCCAGCGAATCGCTGAGCTGATCAGCAGGGTGGGTACAGTCACTATCGGAATCAGACCGATCAGCAGGCCCGTTTCACTGCGATAGCCGGCCAGGTTGACCCCCAGGGCCAGCAGATAGACCGCGATGCAGCCATTGAGAATGTGATGCGCCAGGCGTAGGTGGGTGCGAGTGGACAGGAGTTCCTGAGCGAAGCGCAGAATACCCAGGCTGACCAGGATCGGCAGGGTGATGCGGTCCAGCCAGGTGGGCACCGGTCCGTTGGGCCAGAGGTACTGGAAGCCATGGCCGCTCATGCTGGCGATAAACACCAGCGATGCACCCATGGTCAGTACATACCAGAGGTAGGCGCGGTCGCGCAGGGCCAGCAGGATAAACAGGTTGTACAGCAGCAGGGCGAGAATCACTCCGTAGATCAGACCGAGCAGCAGATGTTCGCGTTTGGCCAGTTGCTCAAGGTCGTGCAGTTGCCAGGCACGCAGCGGGAAGGAGTTACCGGCGGGGTCATAGGTACGCAAATAAATGGTCAGCGGCTGTTGCCCAAGGTCTGGCAGGCGGAACACGGCGCGGCGGTAGTCGTGGTCGCGGCCTTCGGCAAAACCGACGCGCTCGCCGGCCTGGCGTTGTTGCCATTGGCCATCGGCACCGGGCAGATACAGTTGCAGGTCGAGCAGGGTGACTGCGCCAACCTCCAGCCACCACTGGCTGGGCGCATCGCTGCCGCGCTGCAGGTTGAGCTTGATCCACCAGGGGTTGCGACTCTGGCCGACGCTGGTGCGTCCGGCGGCCGGCTGAAAGCGGCTTTGCACCGCAGGGTCGGCCATATCGGCGATGCTCAGCTGGCCACCGACATCTTCCAGGAGTTCGATCCGATCATTGAGCACGCTGCCGCTGCTCGGGGCGCTCAGAGTGATCGGTGCGGCGTTTAGGGCGCTGCTGGCCAGGAGCAGAACAAGGAGTAGGCGCTGCACTGCGGACTTCCTGTGTCGAGTGGCGTTTGCCGCGAGTATAGGCGCTTATGTGCGGGTGATCACAGGAGATCGCTGCTAGTCGTTGGTTGGGTGATGCTGGGCGAGCGGTATCAGCTCAGGCCGCTGGGAACATTCAGCACATCTAGGTGTAAGCGTGCTTCGCTGCTCAGCTCGCCGTCTTCACCGCAGACCGCCCAGCCAGAGCGGCCACGGCTCTTGACCTTGTAGAGCATCTCGTCGGCGGCCTTGTATAGCGTGGTGAAATTGCTGGCGTGGCGGGGGTACAGCGCCACGCCAATGCTGATGGTGACCGTCAGGCGCTCGGCGCCGTAGATCACCGGTTTGGCCAGTTCGGCCAGCAGGCGGCGGGCAATTTCGCGGGCATGCTGCTCGGCATCGTCCCCACCTATGAGCACGGCAAACTCATCGCCACCCAGGCGCGCTACCGCGTCACCGGCGCGCACATGTTCGCGTAGACGTTGAGCGATGCTTTGTAGCATCAGGTCGCCGGCGTCGTGGCCGTATCGGTCGTTGATTGGTTTGAAGTGGTCGAGGTCAATCAGTAGCAGAGCCGTGGCTTCACTGTGCCGACGAGCGTTGGCCAATGCCGCCTCGCAGCGCTCGACCAGAAAACGGCGATTCGGCAGTTCGGTCAACGGATCATGGAAGGCTGCGTGTTGCAATTCGCGTTCGCGCTGCAGCAAGCGCTCGTTGGTGGCGGCGAGTTCTGCTGTGCGCTGCTCTACCGAGTGCTTGAGCTCGGCAGCGTTGGCTTGGGCCTGAGCCAGACGTGCGGTTTTCTCGCGGTCGACCTGCTGCAGGGCTTCGGCCTTCTCCTGCTTGAGCATCTGAATGCGGTAAGCCAGAGCGAACGAGAACAGAATGGTTTCTGCCGCAACCGAAATCGGGAACAGGTAAGCGGTGAAGTTGCTGGGTTCGATCAGTCCGGCGGCGCGCATGACCAGCACAACCGTGCTGGCGAGTACCGCCCCGTAACCCAGCAGGTAAAAGCGTGAAGGGATAAAGCCTTGATAGCAGCGCACTCCAGCGCTGAACAGTGCGGTCGGGACGGTGACAATTGGGGTCAGGGCAATCATCAACGCACCTTCGGCGCGGTAGCCGAAGGCATTGATCACGATGGCGATGACATAGAGGATGCAGCCTGCATTCAGCAGCCGGTGCGGCCAGATCAAGCCGCGCTTGGTGTAGAGCAGCTCCTGAGTGAAGCGCATGACAAATATGCCCCACAGGGAAGGTAGGGTGATGCGATCGAGCCAGAAGGGCACGGGATCATCCGGCCAGAGGTATTGGGCGCCGTGGCCGGTCATGCTGAGAATAAAGATCAGCACGCAGGCCGTTGCCATCACGTACCAGAAATAGGCGCGGTCGCGCAGGGCTACCAGAATGAACAGGTTGTACAGCAGCAGGGCGAGAATCACCCCGTAGATCAGACCAAAGCCGATGTTTTCGTTGCCTGCCTGTTGTGCCAGGTCCGGCAGTTGCCAGATTTTCAGCGGGAAGGAGTTCCCCGCCGGGTCCAGGCTGCGGAAGTACAGGGTTAGCGGCTGTTCGCCAATTTCGGGTAGCTGGAACACCATGCGGCGGTAGGCATAGTCGCGGCCATCCAGATAGGGCACGGCCTCGCCGGTTTCGCGCACCGTCCAGCCGCCTTGGCCGTCAGGCAGATAAAGCTGCAGGTTGAAGATGGTGATACCGGCATTTTCCAGCCACCACTGGCTGGGAGCATCGCTGCTGCGTTGCAGGGTAACCTTGACCCACCAGGGGTTGCGGCTCTGACCAACGGTGGCACGGCCTGCCGCCGGCTGGAAGCGGCTCTGCACGGCCGGGTCGGCCATGTCGCGGATGGTCAGTTGGGCGCCGACATCTTCCAGCAGTTCAATCTGTTCATTCAATGAACTGCCGCTGCTTTGCGGGGTGAGCACGATTGCGGCTTGGGCCAGGCCATTGGCCAGTGCCAGACTCAGCGTGAAAAGGATCGAAAAGGCTAAGCGTTGCACCAGATGTGCTCCTGATCTCGGCTATTGGCGGCCGATGTTGTGCGCTGGAGTATAGCCGTAAGCCACTACTGTGAAGCTACAGCGCGCGGATGGTTTTTTGCGTGTTAATCCGAGCGTCTGAGTCGGGTTTGGTTAAATTTTGTGCTATATTCCGCGCCCGCGATTTTCCATCCCTGTTCGCCAACGCCGGTCACTTTTCATGCCCATGCAAGCCGCCAAGCCGTTATTCGATTATCCAAAGTACTGGGCCGAGTGTTTCGGGCCGGCGCCGTTCCTGCCAATGAGCCGGGAAGAGATGGATCAGCTCGGCTGGGACAGCTGCGACATCATTATCGTGACCGGTGACGCCTATGTGGATCATCCCTCGTTCGGCATGGCCATTATTGGCCGGCTGCTGGAGTCGCAAGGCTTTCGCGTGGGCATCATCGCCCAGCCGAACTGGCAGTCGAAAGACGACTTCATGAAGCTTGGCGAGCCGAACCTGTTCTTCGGCGTCGCGGCCGGCAACATGGACTCGATGATCAACCGCTACACCGCGGACAAGAAAATCCGCTCGGACGACGCCTACACCCCCGGCGGCCTGGCCGGCAAACGTCCGGACCGCGCCAGCCTGGTGTACAGCCAGCGCTGCAAGGAAGCCTACAAACACGTGCCGATCGTGCTCGGCGGCATCGAAGCCTCGCTGCGCCGCATTGCCCATTACGATTACTGGCAGGATCGCGTGCGCAACTCGATCCTGATCGACGCCAGCGCCGACATCCTGCTGTACGGCAACGCCGAGCGCGCCATCGTCGAAGTGGCCCAGCGCCTGTCCTACGGCCACAAGATCGAAGACATCACTGACGTGCGTGGCACCGCGTTTATTCGCCGTGACACGCCGCAGGGTTGGTACGAAGTGGACTCCACCCGTATCGACCGCCCGGGCAAGATCGACAAGATCATCAACCCGTATGTGAATACTCAGGACACCCAGGCCTGCGCCATCGAGCAAGAGAAAGGCCCTGTCGAGGATCCGAACGAACCGAAGGTTGTGCAGATTCTTGCCAGCCCGCGGATGACTCGCGACAAGACGGTGATCCGTCTGCCGTCTATGGAGAAGGTGCGCAACGACCCAGTGCTCTACGCCCACGCCAACCGCGTGCTGCACCTGGAAACCAATCCGGGTAACGCCCGTGCGCTGGTGCAGAAGCATGGCGAAGTTGACGTGTGGTTCAACCCGCCACCCATTCCCATGACCACCGAAGAAATGGACTACGTGTTCGGCATGCCCTATCAGCGCGTGCCACACCCTGCCTACGGCAAGGAAAAAATCCCGGCCTACGAGATGATCCGCTTCTCGGTGAACATCATGCGCGGCTGTTTCGGCGGCTGCACCTTCTGCTCGATCACCGAGCACGAAGGGCGGATCATCCAGAACCGCTCGGAAGAGTCGATCATTCGCGAGATCGAAGAAATCCGCGACAAGGTGCCGGGCTTTACCGGAGTGATCTCCGACCTCGGCGGGCCGACTGCCAACATGTACCGTATCGCCTGCAAGAGCCCGGAAATCGAATCCGCCTGCCGCAAGCCGTCCTGCGTGTTCCCCGGCATCTGCCCGAACCTGAATACCGATCACTCCAGCCTGATTCAGCTGTACCGCAGCGCCCGCGCGCTGCCGGGGGTGAAGAAGATTCTGATTGCCTCGGGTCTGCGCTACGACCTGGCCGTCGAGTCTCCGGAGTATGTGAAGGAGCTGGTCACCCACCACGTCGGCGGCTACCTGAAGATCGCCCCGGAGCACACCGAGGAAGGCCCGCTGAATCAGATGATGAAGCCGGGCATTGGTAGCTACGACAAGTTCAAGCGCATGTTCGAGAAGTACTCGAAAGAGGCGGGCAAAGAGCAGTACCTGATCCCGTACTTTATCGCTGCGCACCCAGGCACCACCGACGAGGACATGATGAACCTCGCCCTGTGGCTCAAGGGCAACGGCTTCCGCGCCGACCAGGTGCAGGCGTTCTACCCCTCGCCGATGGCCACTGCCACGGCCATGTACCACTCGGGCAAGAACCCGCTGCGCAAGGTCAGCTACAAGAGCGACGGTGTGACCATCGTCAAGAGTGAAGAGCAGCGCCGTCTGCACAAGGCCTTCCTGCGTTACCACGACCCGAAAGGCTGGCCGATGCTGCGTGAGGCGCTGTTGCGCATGGGCCGTGGCGATCTGATTGGTAATGGCAAACACCAGCTGATTCCGGCTTTCCAGCCCAAGGTCGACGAGTACCACAGCGCACGGCGGAAGAACTCGACGCCGGCTGGTAGCCACAAGGTTGCCAAGGACACCAGCAAGGGCAAGCCAATGCTGACCCAGCACACTGGCTTGCCGCCGCGTGATACTGGTGCGGCCGGTGGCAACCCCTGGGACAAGCGCGAGCAGGCCAAGGCCGCAGCGCAGGCGCGCAACCAGCAGGCGGCCAAGGAGCGTGCTGATGCGGCCAAGGGTAAAGGCAAGAAGCCGGTGAAGAAGCCGGCCGTGCCGCGCTGATTCTGCAGTCATAAAAAACGCCAGCTTCGAGCTGGCGTTTTTTATGCTGGCGTTTGCCGTTGTGTCGCGGCTAAAGCCCCTCCCACGGAGCCCGATGCGTTTGTGGGAGGGGCTTTAGCCGCGAGCTGTTGCAGTGTTTAGCCGTAACGCTTATGCGCTTCGATGGCCAGGCCGCTGCCGATGCTGCCGAAGGTGTTGCCTTCCACGTGCTGGGCATTGGGCAGCATTGCCGCGACGCTCTGGCGCAGCGCCGGAATACCGCTGGAACCGCCGGTAAAGAACACCGTGTCGACCTGCTCGACACCGACGCCGGCATCGCCGAGCAGTTGGGTGACGCTGGCGCGCACGCGCTCCAGCAGCGGCTCGATCGCCCCTTCGAACAGCTCGCGGGTCAGCTCGGCGACCAGTCCTTCTTCCAGGCGGCTGAGGTCGATGGGCCGGGCATCCTGCTCGGTCAGGGCGATCTTGCTTTCCTCCACCTGCATGGCCAGCCAATGACCGTCACGGCGTTCGATCAGCTGGAACAGACGATCGATGCCGGTGGGGTCGACGATGTCGTAGCGCATGCTCTGCAACTGGCGCTGCGACTGCGCCGAGTACACCGCGTTGATGGTGTGCCAGGTGGCCAGGTTGAGGTGGGTGCTGGTGGGCATCGGCGCATCGCTCTTCATCCGGCTGCCGTAACCGAACAGCGGCATGACGCCGGCCAGCGACAGTTGCTTGTCGAAGTCGGTACCGCCGATATGCACGCCGCCGGTGGCGAGGATGTCGCTGTGCCGGTCGGCCACTGCGCGGCGTTCGGGCGCCAGGCGCACCAGGGAGAAGTCCGAGGTACCGCCACCAATATCGACGATCAGGACCAGTTCTTCGCGGTTGATGCCCGACTCATAGTCGAAGGCTGCCGCAATCGGCTCGTACTGGAACGACACGTCCTTGAAGCCGAGTTTGTGCGCCACGGCTACCAGGGTGTTCTGTGCTTCTAGATCGGCCACCGGGTCATCGTCGACGAAGAACACCGGGCGCCCTAGCACCACTTGTTCGAATGGACGTTCGGCCACGGCTTCGGCCCGACTTTTCAGCTCGCCGATAAAGAACCCGAGCAGGTCCTTGAACGGCAGGGCGCTGCCCAGCACGGTGGTTTCGCTTTTCAGCAGCTTTGAACCCAGCAGGCTTTTCAGCGAGCGCATCAGGCGACCTTCGTAGCCTTCCAGGTACTCCTGCAGGGCCAGGCGACCGTAGACTGGGCGGCGTTCTTCAAGGTTGAAGAACACCACAGAGGGCAAGGTGATCTTGCCGTCTTCCAGGGTAAGCAATGTGTCGCTATCGGGGCGTAGCCAGCCGACGGTGGAGTTGGAGGTGCCGAAGTCGATGCCAATGGCGCGGGCGGGAGTGGACGTGGTCATGGTGCAGGCAGCCAGAAAATTACCGGGAGAGGTTCTTGTGGTCGTATCGCTACGGCCCGGAGGGTGGCGCCTGGAAGCGACGACCGCCAAAAACGGCCGCGCATTCTATGTCAGAGCGGCGGCTTGTGCCGCTCTTTCAGATGAGGATCAGGAGGGTAGATCGATGTCGTCGTGTTTGTGCCTCCACTGCGACCATTCGAAACCCAGTACCACCAGCAGCGACAGGGCAAATGGCAGCAGCAGATAGAAACCGCGAAATACGATCAGTGCCGCGAGGACATCGGGCGCAGGTACTTCCGGTAGGGCAGCGATAAAGGTGACTTCCAGTACGCCGAGGCCGCCTGGTGCGTGTGACAGCAGCGCCAGGGAGAAGGATGCGAGGAATACGCCGAGCACCACCAGGTAGCCTGGGTGGTTATCGGCCGGCAGGGCAAAGTAGATGATCGCCGCTGCGCACAACAGCTCCAGCGGGCCTGCCAGCAACTGGCGACCGACGATGGGGAGGCGTGGGTACTCGACCCGCAGCTTGCCCAGGGTCCAGGGCTTGAATTGACGCCAGGAACCAAACACGTAAAGCCCGACAATGCTCAGCAACAGCGTGCCGAGGGCCATGGAAATCAACGGGGACACGCTGATAACCCGGTGAATCAGGTCGGGTTGGGCAATCAGTACACAACCACTGGCGAAGATCGTGCCGAGGGCGAAGGTGAAGGAGCAGAACACGATCAGGATGCCGATTTCCTGAGGCGTCAGACCTTTGGTGCGGTAAGCGCGGTAGCGCACCACGGCGCCGGAAAATACCGATGCGCCGATGTTGTGGGCCAGCGCATAGGTGGTGAAAGAGCACAGGGTGATGAACCGCCAGGAAATCTTTCGGCCCAGGTGGGCGACGGCGATGCGGTCGTACCAGGCCAGCGCCCAGTAAGCACCGAGCGTGGCTCCGGCAGCCAGCATCCAGTTGATATGGGATATCGCGCGTAGGCTGTCGGCGATTTCGTCGAGAGAGATAGTGCGCAATTCGCGGTAGAGCAGAAAGCAGGACAGCACTACAGCGCCAAGACCAATCAGCGACCAGATCAGATCGCCGCGTTTCAGTTTGGGTTTGGCTTCAACAACAGACACTGCAACTCCTCACTCGATAGGCCCATGAGGCGGTGAGACGGGCCGTAGGCCCCTATCGAGGCTACTGTTCATCGGCTTTGTGGGCCGGTTATGCGGAGGGCGGACGTGTCATGCCCGCGCGGCGCGCTGCGCAGTATCACGGACGCGCGGCCGATGCTCAACCGCTATACGCATTTGCCGCGTTACCGAGTATGTCCTCGCAGAGCGTGTGGGTACCTGCGAGCGGCTCGGTTGATCAGAACCAGGCCAGGGTGATGGCGGCCAGTACGGCATAGCGCGCAGCCTTGGCCACGGTGACGATCAGCAGAAAACGCCACAGGGGTTCGCGCATCACGCCGGCCACAAGGGTCAGTGGATCGCCGATTACTGGCATCCAGCTTAGCAGCAGTGACCAACGGCCATAGCGTGCATACCAGGCCTGGGCCTGTTGCAGGCGAGCCTCGCTGACCGGAAACCAGCGGCGTTGGCGGTAGTGCTCGAGGGAGCGGCCAAGCAGCCAGTTGATCCAGGAGCCCACTACGTTACCGAAGGTGGCCACGGCAAGCAGCACCCAGGTGGTGTGGGCACCGCCCAGCAGTAGCACGACCAGCACCGCCTCCGACTGCAATGGCAGCAGCGTGGCGGCAGCCAAGGCGGAGAGAAACAGCGCCGGGTAAGCGCTCAGGCTCAGCATGGCGAAGACAGGTCGACCGGGTGGCCTGACGGACGGTATTTCAACGGCCTGTCAGGACTGTTTTTCCTGCTCGACGTTGGCCATCACGTCTTCCAGTTTGAGGCCGGTCAGACCGTGGATGGTGCGCCACAGGTAGTAGAAGATGGCCATCAGCATGATCATCGAGGGGATCGCGATCATCGGGTAACTGAGCAGGTTCATCTGCCCCAGTTCTGCGTTGAAGGCTTCGCTGCCGGCCGGGCTGATAACGATCCACTTGGCCAGCGCGTAATTCATCGCTGAGGAGAAGAAGAAGGTGCCGCTCAGCCAGTAAGTGGCCTTGAGCAGGCGTGCCTCGAACTGCTCGGTGTTGCCGGCCTGTTCCAGGCGCTCATGAATCTTGTCGACATTGAGCACGGCTTTATTGAACAGCATGGTGCGAATCAGCGGGAAGCGAGTACGGGTCGAAACCAGCACGGCGATACCGATCATGCCGGGGATCGCGGCTTCTTTAATCGCCAGCCATTGGTTGTCCAGCTTGAGCAGGCCGATACCGCCGGTCAGCAATACGCTGACCAGGCCGAGCAGGGCGATGAAGTTGAATTTGCGGTACTTGATCAGCTCGAAGCTGCCCCAGCCCAGCGGAAAGGCCAGTGCCAGGATCAGCGCGCCGTCGGCCCCGAGATGGCTCTCGCCACTGAGTTTCATCAGGATCAGGGACGGGATCAGGATGCTGACCAGCAAATCGATCAGGGGACGGGGTTTATGAGTTGCCTGGGTGCTCTGCGTGGTATCGGTCATGTTATTCAAGGTGCGGGAAAGAAACGCGATCATCGCCTGCCTGAGCGGCGGCTACCAGCCCAGCCGTCGCCTGGAGTGTGAAAAAGTGTGAGGTGTCGGTGCATGCCACGGTTTTCTGGCGGATGGCCGGCAACTCGGCGTCCGGCGTGGCTAATCGACTGATGCTAAAGTGATATTAGGGTCTGTTCCCGTTTAGGTGCGGTCGCGAACGCAACGAGAAGAGGTGCGAATAACTCTACGGTGGCACCTGAGCGCTGTTTGCTGTTGCGCATGCAGGTTGCGCACGGTGCCGCCAGGTTTTGGGAGTGATGGTGATGTACGGCCGATGCCAAGCGAAATATGTACTGCTGTTCGTTGTCTTGACCAGCTGGACCACTCAGGCGCTGGCAAAGGATTGCATCGGTGTAGTGGCCGCGGGTGCTACGCCCTTCTGGGTTCAGGTAGAGGCCGGGGCGCGACAGGCTGCCACTGAGCGTGGCCTGGATATGCATTTTCGCGGGCCGAGCCAGGAGGGGCGCGCAGAGACCCAGTTGCAGATGATCAACTGGGTACTGGCGCGCGGTTGCAAGGCCTTGGTCATCGCCCCTGGTGGGCCGGAGATTGCTCCGCGAGTGCAGCAATTGGCAGTCAGCGGTATCAATACAGTGTACGTCGATCGTGACCTGCCCGGCAGCGCCGTGCGCGGCGTGGTTGCCACCGATAACTTCCGCGCCGGTGTGCAAGCGGGGGAAGCCATGGCGGCAGCCCTGGGCGGGCAGGGACAGGTCGCATTGTTGCGTTTGCAAGCCGGTGTGCCTTCGACCAGCGTACGTGAGCGCGGCTTTCGCCAAGCTGCCGAGCAGGGTGGCTTGAGTATTCTGGTTGATACCTATATCGGCGATGACAGCCAGGCCGCCGTGACGGCGTTGCGTGATCAGTTGCCGCAACTGGTGGGCGTGTTCACGCCCAATAGCACCAGTACGCGGGCGGCTCTTGCCGCGTTGCGCCGGCTCGGCAAGGCGGGTGAGCTGGTGCATGTTGGTTTCGATGGCGACCAACTGCTGCTTGATGCGTTGCGCGAGGGTGAGGTCCATAGCCTGATGATTCAGCAAGCGCATGCCATCGGCTATCAAGCCGTCCAGCTGGCCGTGCAGAGCCTGCGTGGCGAGCTATCGGCACAACCTGTGAACATCGCGCTGCCAGTGCAGCAGGTAAACCGCGAAAACCTGGCTCAGTGGCTGCAAACTCGGAAGGTGGAGCTGACGGCCAACCCATAGCCTCGCGCGGATTTGCCGCAGAGCTATGCTGGTTGCTGATTCAATGGCTGTTTATCATGCAGCCTTTCGGCTCGCTGTTCGTTTGTTTGCAGGTATTGCCTAATGCGGTTGAAGCCCTGGCTCGTGGTGATGTTGCTTGGCTGCTGTACATCGGCACTGGCGACGCAGTTACAGCTGTACACCGAGGAATATCGCCCGCTGAGCTTTTACGACAACGGTAAGTTGACCGGGATGGCGGTGGAGGTGGTCGAGCAGTTGATGCAGCGTACTGATACCTCGGCAGCCATCCAGGTCGTGCCCTGGACCCGCGGTTACCATCAGGTTCAACACGAAGCCAACAGTGGGCTGTTTTCCATTGTCCGCACGGCTCGGCGCGAGGCGCTGTTCCAGTGGGTTGGACCAATTGCCCTGGGGCACACCAGCTTCTACGCACGGCGCGGTGCCGGCTTGAATGTGCGCTCGCTCAAGGACGTTGAGCGCTTCAGTACTGTGGCCGTGCCGAAGCAGTGGTACTCCTATGAGTACCTCAGTGATCTGGGGTTGAAGAATCTTTACGGCGTACCGACCCCGCAGCACATGGTCAAGATGTTCAAGCATGGACGCATCGAGTTACTGGTGGCCAGCAGCCTGGCCCTGGACGATATGCTGGCTGAGCAGGGTATGAAGGCTGAGGATGTCGAGTTGCAGTTCACCCTGATGGGCACCAACTCCTACATCGCCTTTTCCCGGAATACGGACCCGGCGTTGGTGCAGGACTGGCAGCTGGCGCTGGATCAATTGAACCGTGATGGAGGCCTGCTGCGCATTCACCGGCGCTGGTTCTCCGATCCCAACAGCATGCCGCTACTGGCGCCGCTGCCTTGACGCAATCCGCCGACACTGAGCTAGTCTGAGAGCAGTGCCGGGAGATTCCACCTTGCTGAAACGATGTTGCCTGCTGGGCATCTGGCTACTCTGTGGCCTTATCGGCCCGGTGCAGGCCGAGCTGCAGTTGCTGACCGAAGAGGCGCCACCTACCAGCTACAGCCAGAACGGCGAGCTGCATGGCCTGGCGGTGGAGGTCGTGCGTCAACTGATCGAGCGCACCGGCGATGCAGCACACATCGAACTGTTGCCCTGGACGCGGGCCTACCACCTGGCGCAACAGCAGGCCGATACGGCGATTTTCTCCACGGTGCGCACGCCAGAGCGCGAGGCCAAATTCCAGTGGGTGGGTCCGTTGCTGATCGGCACCACCAGCTTCTATTCGCTGAAATCACGTAACCTGCGTTTCGACAGCCTGCAGCAGGCCGCCGAAAGTGGCCCGCTGGCTGTGCCGAAGCAGTGGTACACCTACGAGACCCTGGCCGCGCAAGGCTTCAAGAACCTCTACGGGGTAACCAGTTCGAAGAGCATGGTGACCATGCTCAAGCATGGTCGGGTGCAATTGATCGCCACCGAGGACCTCACCCTGGACGCCGAGCTGGCTCGGGGCGGGTTGCGTGCTGATCAGGTGCAGGCGCACTTGCCGTTTATGCGCTCGGCGTATTACATCGCTTTTTCCCGGCAGACCGATACCGCTGTGGTGCAGCGTTGGCGACGCGCCCTTGATGCCATGCACCAGGACGGTAGTTTTGCCGAGATATTTCGCCGCTGGATGCCGCACGCACAGTTACCCACCGTCACTGAATAGCCCGGGCCACTCCCGCTATCACCGCCGAGCCTGCTGATGCCCCGCTCCCCCTCTGTCGCACTGGATTTTGCTGCCCGCGCCCAACTGTTCAGCCACTTGGCGGCCATGGAAAAGGCCGGTGTGCCGGTGGGGCAGGCGCTGCTCAGTGTGGCGTTGCCTGGGCACGCCAAGGCCGCATTGCAGGGGTTGCAGGTGCAGGTCGCCGGTGGTCGCGATATGGCCAGCGCCGGGCTGCAGAGTGGCCTGTTGACGCCATTGGACAGCAGCCTGCTGAGCGCGGCGCAGAGCAGTGGTTGCCTGGCTGCTATCTATCAGCGGCTGGCTGAGCGTTACAGCCATAGGGCACAGCAGGTCGCTGCGGTGAAGTCACGTCTACTGATGCCGGCGGCGGTGTTGGTGCTGGCGCTGCTTATTCAGCCGTTGCCGGCATTGATCGGCGGCCAGCTGAGTCTCGCCGGGTATCTATGGGGTGTGCTCTGGCCGTTGCTGGTGCTGGGCATGTTCTACGTGCTGGGACGTGGACTTTATCGGCGCAGCGAGTCTGCCCCGGTGGGGATGGTGTCGTCGTCCGCAGGCTTATTGACGAGTGTGCCGATCCTTGGCTCTGCGTTGCTGCGGCGTAATCTGCGCGACTTTTTCGACAGCCTGGGGCTGATGCTGGAGGCCGGGATGCCGATGCTCGAGGCCCTGCCCAAGGCCTGCGCAGTGATCCGCCATGCGCCGTTGCGTAAACGGCTCAGCAGTGTGCAACTGGTAGTGCAGCGCGGCCAGAGCCTGGCGCAGGCATTGGCCAGTGTGGATTTCCCTGGCCACGGGCTGGCTCTCGGGCTAATTCGTACGGGGGAGGCCAGCGGCACCTTGCCGGCCAGCCTGCTCAACTACGCCGGGGTAGAAACGCAGAAGCTGGATAGCCTGACCGAACAGCTGGCCACCTGGCTGCCGCGTTTGCTATATGCCGGGGTGATGCTGTGGATGGCTTATGGGCTGTTGACTGGTGCCGGCTTTGGCCCACGTCTGCCTGCGGACTTGGGGTAGCGCGCTGAATGGCTGGGTAGACTGAAAGGTGGGGGCAAGGTTACTGGTCGACTATGTAGTTTTACTACATGACGGGTTTTGTAGTTTTGCTACATAATCCCATGCTCAGAATCGACTATGAACGATGGTGCACCCCATGCAAAGAGCCTCGCATCACGACCTTCGCGCGCAATTTCGCGCGCTTCTTGCTTCAAATAACTGCTATCACACGGCTTCAGTATTTGACCCCATGGCTGCGCGAATTGCGGCCGATCTGGGTTTTGAAGTCGGTATTCTGGGTGGTTCTGTAGCTTCACTACAAGTTCTCGCCGCGCCGGATTTCGCCCTCATCACCCTCAGTGAGTTTGTTGAGCAGGCCACGCGGATTGGCCGCGTCAGTCGCCTGCCAGTGATTGCCGATGCCGACCACGGTTATGGTAATGCGCTCAACGTGATGCGCACCGTGGTCGAACTGGAGCGCGCCGGGATTGCTGCACTGACCATCGAAGACACCCTGCTGCCCGCACAATTCGGACGTAAATCCACCGACCTGATCGGTATTGATGAAGGGGTCGGCAAGATCCGTGCGGCCCTGGAAGCGCGGGTGGATCCGGACCTGGCGATCATCGCCCGTACCCATGCCGGTGTGCTGGAAGTCGGTGAGGTGATTCGCCGTACCCAGGCGTATCAGGCGGCCGGTGCCGATGCCATCTGCTTGGTCGGGGTTGAGGATTTTGCCCACCTGGAGCAGATTGCCGAGGCCCTCAGCGTTCCACTGATGCTGGTCACCTACGGTAACCCCAAGCTGCGTGACAACGCCCGCCTGGCCAGCCTCGGCGTGCGCATCGTGGTCAACGGTCATGCCGCCTACTTCGCGGCAATCAAGGCCACCTACGACTGCCTGCGCGAGCAGCGCGGCGCCGAACTCTGCGACCTTAACGCCACCGAGCTGACCCACAAGTACACCCAGCCCGAAGACTATATCGTCTGGGCGCGGGAGTTTATGGAGGTCAAGGAGTAGGGCGACCGCGTGCGCTTGAGATTTGCCCGTAGACGGCGCATATCTAGAGGCACACACAGCGGAGGGCAATTGCGATGGCCGGTGGCTGGGCAAGTGATGGTGCGGTACAGGAGCAGATCGACAGCAGCATCGAGGACGCCATCCAGCGTGCGCGTAGCCAGCTGCCGCGCGGTGAAAGCCTGAGCCACTGCGAGGAATGTGACGCGGCGATTCCTGAGGCGCGACGCCAAGCCATTCCCGGCGTGCACCTGTGCGTCGCTTGCCAGAGTGAGCACGACAAGGAACAGGCCAGATTCAGCGGCTACAACCGCCGGGGCAGCAAGGATAGCCAGCTGCGCTGAGCAGGCGCGCGCAGGGGGAGCCTTGCGCACCTCTCACCGCTGCTGTTGGTGCGCGCAGTGCACCCTACGCCTCAGGCAGCGACATCAGAATAGAAAATAGCGCTGCGCCATTGGCAGTACATCCGCCGGCTCGCACCAGAGCAGTTGGCCATCGGCCTTGACCTGATAATTCTGTGCATCCACCTCGATATTTGGCAGGTAGTCGTTGTGGATCAGGTCGGTCTTCTGCACTTCGCGGCAGCCTTTGACCACGCCGATCTTCTTCTTTAATCCGAGCTGTTCGGGTACGCCCGCCTCGAACGCGGCCTGGCTGATAAAGGTGATGCTGGTGGCATGCCGGCTGCCGCCGTAGCTGGCGAACATCGGTCGGTAGTGCACCGGTTGCGGCGTCGGGATCGAGGCGTTGGCGTCGCCCATCAGGCTGGCGGCAATTGCGCCTCCTTTGAGAATCAGGGTCGGTTTGACGCCGAAAAACGCCGGGCGCCAGAGCACCAGATCGGCCCATTTGCCCACTTCGATCGAGCCCACTTCATGGCTGATGCCGTGGGTGATCGCCGGGTTGATGGTGTACTTGGCGATATAGCGTTTAACCCGGAAGTTGCTGTTGCCGGGGCCGTCGCCGTCCAGCGGGCCGCGCTGCTTGTGCATCTTGTCGGCGGTCTGCCAGGTACGGGTGATCACCTCGCCGACGCGGCCCATGGCCTGGCTGTCGGAGCTGATCATGGAGAACGCGCCGAGGTCGTGGAGGATGTCCTCCGCCGCAATCGTTTCGCGGCGGATGCGGCTTTCGGCGAAGGCCACGTCCTCGGCGATGCTCGGGTCGAGGTGGTGACAGACCATGAGCATGTCCAGGTGTTCGTCGATGGTGTTGCGGGTGAAGGGCCGGGTCGGATTGGTCGAGCTGGGCAGCACGTTGGGGAAGCCGCAGGCCTTGATGATGTCCGGCGCGTGGCCGCCGCCGGCACCCTCGGTGTGATAGGTGTGGATGGTGCGGCCCTTGAAGGCGCCGAGGGTGGTTTCGACGAAGCCCGATTCGTTGAGGGTGTCGGTGTGGATCGCCACCTGTACGTCGTATTCGTCGGCCACGCTCAGGCAGTTGTCGATGGCTGCCGGGGTGGTGCCCCAATCTTCGTGCAGCTTGAGGCCGATGGCGCCAGCTCTCACCTGCTCGATCAGCGGCTCTGGCAAGGAGGCGTTGCCCTTGCCGGTAAACCCCAGGTTCATCGGGAAGGCATCGGCGGCTTGCAGCATGCGCGCCATATGCCACGGCCCGGAGGTGCAGGTGGTGGCGTTGGTGCCGGTGGCCGGCCCGGTGCCGCCGCCGATCATGGTGGTCACCCCGCTCATCAGCGCCTCTTCGATCTGCTGCGGGCAGATAAAGTGGATATGGGTGTCGATACCGCCTGCGGTAAGGATCATGCCTTCGCCGGCGATCACCTCGGTGCCGGCGCCAATGGCGATAGTCACGTCCGGCTGGATATCCGGGTTGCCGGCTTTGCCGATGGCAGCGATGCGGCCGTCCTTGAGGCCGACGTCGGCCTTGACGATGCCCCAGTGGTCGATGATCAGCGCGTTGGTGATCAGCGTGTCGACCACATCGGCGGCGCACAGCTGGCCCTGGCCCATGCCGTCGCGGATCACCTTGCCGCCGCCGAATTTCACTTCTTCGCCGTAGGTGGTGAAGTCCTTCTCGACTTCGATCCACAGCTCGGTATCGGCCAGGCGCACCTTGTCGCCGACGGTGGGGCCGAACATATCGGCATAGGCTTGGCGGGAGATTTTCATTCTCTGATCCTGTCGGTAGGGCGGACAACGCGAAGCTTGTCCGCCAGCAATCTAGGAGGTGGAAAAGCCTGCAGCGTTTCTCACCCTACGCAACGCGAGGCCTTAGAGGTCGCCCATCACCCGTCCGGCAAAGCCGAACACGCGGCGATGGCCAGCCAGGTCGACCAGCTCCACCACGCGGCTCTGTCCGGGCTCGAAGCGCACCGCAGTGCCGGCCGGGATATTCAAGCGCATACCGCGCGCGGCGCTGCGCTCAAAGGTCAGCGCATCGTTGGTCTCGAAGAAGTGGTAATGCGAGCCGACCTGAATCGGCCGGTCGCCGCTGTTGGCCACGCTCAGGCTGATCGTGCGGCGGCCGGCATTAAGCTCGATTTCGCCGTCCTGAATCTGGTATTCGCCGGGAATCATCGCTGCTTCACTCCAGGGTCAATTGCATAAAGGTGAGGTCCAGCCAGCGGCCGAACTTGCGGCCGACCTGCGGCATCTGGCCGGTGGTGACAAAGCCGAGGCGCTCGTGCAGGCGAATCGAGGCGCTGTTGCCGCTCTCGATGGCGGCGACCATCACGTGCAGGCCGGCCGCTTGCGCGCGTTCGATCAAGGCGTGCATCAGCAACGGGCCGAGGCCCTGGCCGCGCTGGTCGCTGCGCACATACACCGAGTGCTCCACGGTATGGCGAAAACCTTCGATGGCGCGCCAGGTGCCGTAGCTGGCGTAGCCGAGCACTTCGCCAGCGTCGCTGTGGGCCACCAACACCGGAAAGCCGGCCGCGGTGCGTTCATTCAGCCAGGCCTGGCGGTTGGCCAGGTCGACCAGGGTTTCGTTCCAGATCGCCGTGGTGTGCTGCACGGCATCGTTGTAGATGGCCAGGATGGCAGGCAGGTCGGCGGTGGTAGCGTCTTGGATAATCATCTGTTTTCCAGGAATCCATTCAAGGTCGTAGCGAGCGCAGCTCAGGCAAGGCGCAAGTTGGCGAGGATGCGCAGTTGACGCCTGTCAATGAGCAATCCGAGCCAACTTGCAACGCAGCATGGGCAAGCGCAGTAGACATTGGATGGGTTCCTTAGGCGATCGGTTGGTGGACGGTTACTAACTTGGTGCCGTCGGGAAAGGTCGCTTCCACCTGAATCTCCGGGATCATTTCTGGAATGCCTTCCATCACCTGATCGCGACTCAGCAAGGTGGTGCCGTAATGCATCAGCTCGGCCACGGTCTGGCCATCGCGCGCGCCCTCCAGCAGGGCGGCGGAGATATAGGCCATGGCTTCCGGGTAGTTGAGCTTTACCCCACGGGCCAGACGGCGTTCGGCCACCAGACCAGCGGTGAAGATCAGCAGTTTGTCTTTTTCTCGGGGTGTCAGATCCATCGTTCAGGTGCTCCAGATTCTTGGGGGGACGGCGGTGCGGCCGAGCAGGGCCGGGCGCAACAGCTGCCAGAGGGCGATCAGCCAGGCGCGCGCGTGCAGAGCCTCGTCGGCCAGGCAGCGGGCAACCAGCAGGCCGGGTAATTGGCTCAGGTCGCCGCGCACCGGTGTGCTCAGGTTGCGGCAGTGCTCCAGCAGGTCGCTGTCGATTTCACCGCTGATCAGCAGGGTGGCGAATACCGGTTTGCCCGCCAGGCCGATGGGCGAGTCGAGCAGGCCATCGCCGCCCTGGATGCGTTGGCGTTCATGCCAGAGCAGTTGGCCGTCGCGGCGGATATTCAGCTGGGCCTGGAAGTGACCGGCATCGAAGCGTTCATCACTGGCCGGACGGCCGAGGGCAACGATGTCCCAGTAGAGCAGCTTGGCATCGCCGTGCAGGTCGATCTCGGTGGTCAGTTCGGCCTGTGCGGCGGCGTAGACGATGGTTTCCTGCGGCAGCCATTCCAGGGTGGCGCCGGCCTCAACGCACAGTGTGAGGCTCTGGTAAGCCGGGCCGGCGGCGCGGTACCACTTGGCTGCACCGGGGCTGGTCAATTGCGCCCAGGCACCGCTGCCCACGTTGGCCGAAATATCCAGGCGGTCGCCGCCGGCGATGCCGCCGGGCGGGTGGACGATGATGTGCTGACACACCTCGGGCCCTTCGGCGTAGAGGTGCTTCTGCACCCGCAGCGGGCCTTTATGCCGGCGCAAGGTCGGCCGCGTGCAATCGCCGTCGCGGCCATAGCCCAGCGCCAACTCGGCGTGCCAGCTGGGGGTGAAGACGGCGGCGGGGGCGTTCATGCGCTCACCCGGTTGCGCCGTTGACGCCAGGCTTGCACGGCGGAGTAAACACACAGCAGAACCAGCCCCAGGCTGACCACCAGCCACCATTGCAGGTGCATGCCGTAGTAAGGCGGTGCATGCAGCGCACCTTGCAGCCAGAACAGCGCCAGGCCGATGGCCAGCAGGCAGGCGCACAGCGCGCGGCCCCAGGAGTGGCAGTAGGAACGCGGGCGCAGCAGTGCCAGCAGCAGGCCGCATTCAGCCAGGATGATGGCGCAGAAGATCAGTACCGGTTTCAGCGGGTAGGGCACGTCGCTGCCGACGGGCAAGGCGCGCAGCATCCAGTAGTCCGGCTGGCTGCCGGCCCAGATCAGCAGGGCGATGCCCGTCAGTGCGGTGAGCGGGAGCAGGGCGTGACGCAGGGCAAACATCGGGGCCTCGAATCCGTCGGCGAAAGCCTGATTATGCGCAAAGTAAAGGGCCAGCGTCGTCATTCAGATTGCGACCAGTCCGCGCACGCCGTCGGCTTCCATGGTTTCGCCACGGCCCTGCTGGACGATTTCGCCCCGGCTCATCACCAGGTATTGGTCGGCCAGCTCGGCAGCAAAGTCATAGAACTGCTCGACCAGCAGGATGGCCATGTCGCCACGTTCGGCGAGCTTCTTGATTACCACGCCGATCTCCTTGATCACCGAGGGCTGGATGCCTTCGGTGGGCTCGTCGAGGATCAGCAGGCGCGGTTTGCTGGCCAGCGCGCGGCCGATGGCCAGCTGTTGCTGCTGGCCGCCGGAGAGGTCGCCGCCGCGGCGTTGCTTCATCTCACGCAGCACGGGGAACAGCTCGTAGATAAATTCCGGCACCACCTTGGCGTCGCTGCCGGGAAAGCGCGACAAGCCCATCAGCAGGTTTTCTTCCACGGTCAGGCGGCCGAAGATTTCCCGGCCTTGCGGCACGTAGGCGATGCCTGCATGTACACGCTGGTGCGGTTTGAAAGCGGTGATGGCTTTGCCTTCCCAGTTCACCGCGCCTTCTTTGGCGGGGATCAGGCCCATCAGGCATTTCAGCAGGGTGGTCTTGCCCACGCCGTTACGCCCGAGCAGGCAGGTGACTTCGCCGACCTTCACGTCGAACGACAGGCCACGGAGGATATGGCTGCCGCCGTAGTATTGATGGAGTTGTTGGACTTGCAGCATGGGTTCTGCCTCTCAATTCTGTGGAGTCTGTCAGGCCGTTATCGCGAGCAAGCTCGCTCCTACAGGTTCAGCGCTGCCCATGTAGGCGCGAGCTTGCTCGCGATCCTCGATATTTACCGGCCCAGATAAACCTCAATCACCCGCTCGTCGTTCTGCACCTGTTCCAGCGAGCCTTCGGCCAGCACGCTGCCCTGGTGCAGCACGGTGACGTGGTCGGCGATGCTGCCGACAAAGCCCATATCGTGCTCGACCACCATCAGCGAGTGCTTGCGCGCCAGGGACTTGAACAGCTCGGCGGTGAACTCGGTTTCGGCGTCGGTCATGCCCGCCACCGGCTCATCGAGCAGCAACAGTTGCGGGTCCTGCACCAGCAGCATGCCGATCTCCAGGAACTGCTTCTGGCCGTGGGACAACAGCCCGGCCGGGCGCTGGCGCGAGGAGTCGAGCTTGATGGTCTGCAGCACCTCGTCGATGCGGTCTTTCTGTTCGCCAGTCAATTTGGCGCGCAGGCTGGCCCACACCGATTTGTTGGTTTTCTGCGCCAGTTCGAGGTTTTCGAACACGCTCAGCGCCTCGAACACCGTCGGCTTCTGGAACTTGCGACCGATGCCGGACTGGGCGATTTCGACTTCGCTCATCTGGGTCAGGTCGTAGGTTTCGCCGAAGTAGGCGACACCGTTGTCCGGGCGGGTCTTGCCGGTGATCACGTCCATCATGGTGGTCTTGCCGGCACCGTTGGGGCCGATGATGCAGCGCAGTTCACCGACGCCGATGTACAGCGTCAGGTTGGTCAGGGCCTTGAAGCCGTCGAAGCTGACGTTGATGTCTTCCAGCGTCAGGATGGTGCCGTGACGGACGTTAAGGCCCTTGCTGGCCAGGGCGCTGGCACCGATGGGGTCACGGCCGCTGCCGGACGGGTCATAGGCGGGTTCGAGCATCAATTCGGGGGCCGGAGTGGCGCGCATCATTGCTCTCCTTTTTTACGCAACAAACCGATCACGCCTTTGGGCAGGAACAGGGTTACGACAATGAATAGGAAACCCAGGGCGAACAGCCAGTATTCGGGGAAGGCCACGGTGAACCAGCTCTTCATACCGTTGACCAGGCCGGCACCGAGCAGCGGGCCGATCAGCGTGCCGCGCCCGCCGAGGGCGACCCAGACGGCGGCCTCGATGGAGTTGGTCGGCGACATTTCGCTGGGGTTGATGATGCCCACCTGTGGCACATACAGCGCGCCGGCCAGACCACAGAGCACCGCGCTGAGCACCCAGATAAACAGCTTGTAGCCGCGTGGATCGTAGCCGCAGAACATCAGGCGGTTTTCCGCATCGCGCAGCGCGGTCAGTACCCGGCCGAACTTGCTGCGGGCCAGTCGCCAGCCCAGGTACAGGCTGCCGACCAACAAGGCCACGGTGGCGAGAAACAGCACCGCGCGGGTGTGCGCGGCGGTGATGTCGAAGCCGAGGATCGTCCTGAAATTGGTAAAGCCGTTGTTGCCGCCAAAGCCGGTCTCATTACGGAAGAACAGCAGCATGCCGGCGAAGGTCAGGGCCTGGGTCATGATCGAGAAATACACGCCCTTGATCCGCGAACGGAAGGCGAAAAATCCGAACACCAACGCCAGCAACCCCGGAGCCAACACCACCAGGCACAGCGCCCAGAGGAAGCTGTCGGTGCCGTACCAGTACCAGGGCAACTCGGTCCAGGCCAGGAAGCTCATAAAGGCTGGCAAGCCGTCGCCGGCCGCTTCGCGCATCAGGTACATGCCCATGGCGTAACCGCCGAGGGCAAAGAACAGGCCGTGGCCGAGCGACAGCAGGCCGGCGTAACCCCAGACCAGATCGAGCGCCAGGGCGACGATGCAGTAGCAGAGGATCTTGCCGACCAGGGTCAGGCTGTAGGCCGAGACGTGCAGGGCGTTGTCCGCCGGCAGCAGGTGCAGCAGCGGCATGGCAACCAGTACGGCAAGTACCAGCAGGCCGATGGCCATGGACGCTTGCGGGCCGAGCTTGGCGCTGGCGCGGGCCAGCAGCGTTTGGTTGAGTGGCATAGTCATCAGTCGATCACCCGTCCTTTCAGTGCGAAGAGACCTTGCGGGCGTTTCTGAATAAACAGAATGATCAGCGCGAGGATAAGGATCTTGCCGAGTACGGCACCGATCTGCGGTTCGAGAATCTTGTTGGCGATGCCCAGGCCAAAGGCGGCCATGACGCTACCGGCCAACTGACCAACGCCGCCGAGCACCACCACCAGGAATGAGTCGATGATATAGCTCTGGCCGAGGTCCGGACCGACGTTGCCGATCTGGCTGAGGGCCACGCCGCCGAGGCCGGCGATACCGGAGCCGAGGCCGAAGGCGAGCATGTCCACCCGGCCGGTGGGCACGCCGCAGCAGGCGGCCATATTGCGGTTCTGGGTGACGGCACGCACGTTGAGGCCGAGGCGGGTCTTGTTCAGCAGCAGCCAGGTCAGCACCACCACGAACAGGGCGAAGCCGATGATCACGATGCGGTTGTACGGCAGCACCAGGTTTGGCAGTACCTGCACACCACCGGAGAGCCAGGCCGGGTTGGCCACTTCGACGTTCTGCGCACCGAAGATCACCCGCACCAGCTGGATCAGGATCAGGCTGATACCCCAGGTCGCCAGCAGAGTTTCCAGTGGGCGACCGTAGAGGTGGCGAATTACCGTGCGCTCCAGCGCCATGCCGATGGCGGCGGTGACGAAGAACGCCACCGGCAGTGCCACTAGCGGGTAGAGCGCCAGGGCTTCCGGGGCGAAACGCTGGAACAGCACCTGCACCATATAGGTGGAGTAGGCACCGAGCATCAGCATCTCGCCGTGGGCCATGTTGATCACCCCGAGCAGGCCGAAGGTGATGGCCAGGCCGAGGGCGGCAAGCAGCAGGATCGAACCCAGCGACAGGCCGCTGAAGGCCTGGCCGAGCAGCTCTCCGATCAGCAGCTTGCGTTTGACTTGGGCCAGGCTGGTTTCGGCAGCGGTGCGCACCGTCGGGTCGCTTTCCACGGCCGGGTCGAGCAGGGCTTCCAGGCGGGTGCGGGCCAGCGGATCACCGGTTTCACCGAGCAGGCGCACGGCGGCCAGGCGCACCGCCAGGTCGTTGTCGACCAGTTGCAGGTTGGCCAGGGCCAGGGTCAGGGCATCGCGCACGGCGTCGTCGGTTTCGCTGGCGACCTGGGCGTTAAGCAGTTGCAGCTGCGCCGGCTTGGCGCTTTTTTGCAGTTGCTTGGCCGCGGCCAGGCGCAGCGCCGGGTCATCGACCAGCAGCTGATGGCTGGCCACGGCGGTAGCGACCAGACCGCGCAGGCGGTTATTCAGGCGCAGCTTCTTTGGCGTGTCGAGGGGCTGTGCTTCACCTTCGGCAGCCTGGTAGTTGCCGGCGGTTTCGATAAAGGCGGTTTTGGCGCTGTCAGCAGCGACGCGGCCTTGTTGCAGGGCTTCGAGCAGTGGCAGGCGTGCGGCATCCGGCGCGGCAGACCAGCTCTCCAGCAGGCTGGCCTGCTTGGCCGGGTTGGCAGCGACAAAGTCCTGGGCGTCACCAGCGTGCGCGGCCAGGGGCAGCAGCAACAGCAGGCTCAGCAGAATTCGGTTAAAGGCAGTGGGCATGGGGCAGTCCTTTGATATCCCGATAAAGGCGGGACACTGTAGGAGCGAGCTTGCTCGCGATCGAACTCAATGACGCACCGAGTACTGCTGATCGCCAGCAAGCTGGTTCCTACAGGATTTAAGCGGGCTAGGCCCGTCGGATCAGTTCGACTTCACCGCGTAATCCGGCTTCTTGTCGTTGCCTTCGATGTACGGGCTCCACGGCTGGGCGCGGATCGGGCTGCTGGTTTCCCAGACCACGGAGAACTGCCCGTCTTCCTGGATTTCACCGATCATCACCGGCTTGTGCAGGTGGTGGTTGGTCTTGTCCATGGTCAGGGTGTAACCGCTCGGCGCGGCGAAGGTCTGGCCGGCAAGGGCATCACGCACTTTGTCGACATTGGTGGTGCCGGCTTTCTCTACGGCCTGGGCCCACATGTGGATGCCGACGTAGGTGGCCTCCATCGGGTCGTTGGTCACCGCCTTGTCGGCGCCTGGCAGGTTCTTGGCCTTGGCGTAGGCCTTCCACTTGTTGACGAACTCGGTGTTGACCGGGTTTTCCACCGACTGAAAGTAGTTCCACGCGGCCAGGTGGCCGACCAGTGGCTTGGTGTCGATGCCACGCAGTTCTTCTTCACCCACGGAGAAGGCCACCACCGGCACGTCGGTGGCTTCCAGGCCCTGGTTGGCCAGCTCCTTGTAGAACGGCACGTTGGAGTCGCCGTTGACGGTGGAGATCACGGCAGTCTTGCCGCCAGCGGAGAACTTCTTGATGTTGGCGACGATGGTTTGATAGTCGCTGTGACCGAACGGGGTGTAGACCTCTTCGATGTCTTTCTCGGCCACGCCTTTGCTGATCAGGAAGGCGCGCAGGATCTTGTTGGTGGTGCGCGGGTAGACGTAGTCGGTGCCGAGCAAGAAGTAGCGCTTGGCCGCGCCGCCGTCTTCGCTCATCAGGTACTCGACCGCCGGGATGGCCTGCTGGTTTGGCGCGGCGCCGGTGTAGAAGACGTTGGGCGACATTTCCTCGCCTTCGTACTGCACGGGGTAGAACAGCAGGCCGTTGAGTTCTTCATAGACCGGCAGCACGGATTTGCGCGATACCGAGGTCCAGCAGCCGAAGGTCACGTCGACCTTGTCCTGGGTCAGCAGCTGGCGGCCACGCTCGGCGAACAGCGGCCAGTTCGAAGCGGGGTCGACCACCACCGGCTCCAGCTGCTTGCCGAGTACACCGCCCTTGGCGTTGATTTCGTCGATGGTCATCAACGCCATGTCTTTCAGCGAGGTTTCCGAGATGGCCATGGTGCCGGACAGCGAGTGCAGGATGCCGACCTTGATGGTTTCGGCGGCTTGCACGGTCCAGGTCATACCCATGGCGGCGATGGATGCGGACAGGGTCAGGGCCTTGATCAGATTGCGACGTTGCATGGTGCGATCTCCATTCACGAACTTAAGTGTTTAAGCTGCTGGTTTTTAGTTGTTTGTTTGGCAGTTGAAACAGGGCGGGGCCCCGGGTCTTCACTTCAGGTCTTCACCTCTGGTGCCGGCATGGTGCGCTGACGCGCGCTGTGCAGCATGTGCAGGGTGATCTTGCGCACTTCGGCCTTGCTGACCTCTATATGGGTCTTGAGCAATAGCTGTGCCTCTTCGCATCGCCGCGACAAAATTGCCGCGAGAATTTTTCCGTGTTCGTCATAAGTGGCCGCTACGCGCGGGCTCTGGGTGAAGTCCAAACGCCTGATAATGCGGATTTTCTCGCTTACCTCGGCATGCAGGCGGGCCATCTCGCGGTTGCCGACGGCCTCCACCAGCAGGCAGTGAAAACGCTCATCCAGGCGCGAGACTTCGCGGCCGTCCTGTAAACGCTGCTCGGGTTGCACCAACCAGGTGCGCTCAAGTTGCACCAGTGCATCGCTGTGCTCGTCTTGGGGGCGTTCGCATAAACGCCGCACGGCCTCCAATTCGAGGACGATGCGCACTTCGTACAATTCCTCGAAATGCGCGAAGTCGAACGGCTTGACCTGCCAGCCGCTGCGGAAATACACCTCCAGATAACCCTCGCGCTCCAGGCGATACAGCGCCTGGCGCACCGGCGTGCGGCTGGCTGACATGCGCTCGGCGACCTCGCCCTCGCTGAAGCGATCACCGGGCAGCAGGCGGAACTCGAAGATGTCGTCCTTGAGCTGCAAGTAGATGCGCTCGGCGAGATTCTCCGGGCGCTCTTTGCCGCTGCCTGGGGGGCCACTCAGCTGCATGGACTCAGCCCTGTTGCTGGCTGGTGATAAAGGCGCGCCAGCCGCCGAAGCTGGTGATGTCGCGCGCGCCATCCAGCGCGTAGGGCTCGCAGATAAAGCCCTTGACCCAGCGGCCGTCGACCAATTGCAGATTGCCGATGCCCAGCGGTGCGGGAATCTCCGCGACGAATTCGCCGAAACGCGCCTGGGGGATATCCCACAGCTCGACGATGATCGCCGCACCATCGGCGGCTACCCGTGCCAGACCCGGTTTTGGCGGCACGGTGCCGGGTAGGGCATAAAGGCGGTAATGCGCGGAGCTAGTGGTCTGCTCCACCAGCACCGCATCGCGCGAGGTGAGCTGGAAGTTCAGCGGCATACCGGTCAGGTGTGCGCCGACTACGGCCACGCGCACGCTGCCGGGGGCTGGCGTGTTGCTCGGCGGCTGCTCGGGCAATGCTTTACCCGTGGCACCCAGCGGCAGATTGATTGCCTGCTGCCAGCGCTGACCGAAGGCGGCCAGTGCCTGGTCATGCCAGGCCGGGGCGAGCAGGGTGATGCCGGCTGGCAGGCCGTCCTCGCGTAGGCCAGCCGGCACGGCCAGAGCAGACAGGTCGGCGAGGTTGGTGAAGTTGGTGTAGGTGCCGAACTGGCTGTTGAACAGCACCGGTTCGGCTTCCATCTCGGCCAGGGTGCGGATGGTTGGAGAAGTCGGCACCGCCATGGCATCGAAGCCTGCCAGGATGTCATTGATCTTGCGGCTCAGTGCGGCGCGAATGTACTCGGCCTTATAGGCATCGCAGGCGCTGTAGTTGTGGCCGTTTTCGACGATGCCGCGTACCACCGGGTTGATATGGTCGGGGTTGATGCCTTCCACCGCGACGGTACGTTCAGCGACCCAGCTGCCGTAATACAGCTGCTCGGCCAGTTGCTGGAAGGGCGCAAAGTCGATTTCCACCAGCTCCGCGCCCAGCTCGCGCAGTGTGCCCAGGGCCTGCTCAAACACCGCCTGGTTCTGCGTGTCCTCAAAGAACTCGGGGTTGCTCGGCACCGCCAGACGCGGCTTGGTCGGCATACCGACCTTGGCGCTATTGGGGTTCTTGCGGCTGTACGGGTCGGCTGCGTCATAGCCACCGGCGATCTGCGCCACGCTCAGGGCATCGCTGACGGTCAGGGCAAAGACCGAGATGCAATCCAGCGTTTTGCAGGCTGGCACCAGGCCGCTGTTGGACAGCCAGCCTTTGCTAGGTTTGAGTCCGACAATATTGTTGAAACCGGCCGGCACGCGCCCGGAACCGGCGGTGTCGGTGCCCAGGGCGAAGGGCACCAGGCCGCGCGCCACCACACTGGCCGAGCCGGAGCTGGAGCCGCCGCTGACGTAAGCAGGGTTGAAACTATTGGGCACCGCGCCATAGGGCGAGCGGGTGCCGACCAGGCCGGTGGCGAACTGGTCGAGATTGGTCTTGCCGATCAGGATGGCACCCGCAGCGCGCAGCTTCGCCACCACTGTGGCGTCGGCTTTGGCTGTGTAGGCGAATTCAGGGCAGGCCGCTGTAGTGGGCCAGCCGGCGGCGTCGATATTGTCCTTGATGGCAAAGGGCACGCCGTACAGCGGCAGCTTGCTCAGATCGCCGGCTGCACTTTCCAGCGCGCTGGCCAGGGCATCCAGTTGAGCATCGAGCTGGGTTTCGCTGGCCCGGGTGATCCAGGCGTTATCGTCGGTGTTTAGTTCCAGGCGCAGGGCGTGCAGCAGTTCGGCAGGGGATTGGCCGTCGCGGTAGGCCTGTTGCCATTGCGCGAGGGTGAAAGCGTTAGGTGCGTTGGACATGCTTCGAGATTCCATCTTGTATCCAAGTTGGAATCACTAGAGCAATGAGGGTGCCAGTTTTTATAAATGCTTTTATTTCAAATGCTTAGTTTAATTTTTTGGCTGCGGAAGGCGGGGTGGGAGAGGTGTGCTGCACCGTGCTGGGGCCGCGCTGCAAGCGGATGGTGCAGCGGCGTAGCCCGGATGAAATTACGGCACTAGGTAGTTCTTTACCCCGGTAAAGATGATCTGCGCGGCTAGCGCGCAAACGAACAGGCCCATCAGGCGGCTGACGATCTGCAGCCCTTGATCGCCGAGCAGGCGTTCGAACTGGTTGGACAGGTACAGCACTACGCCTACCGTCAGGCTGGCCAGGGCGATGGCGAATACCGCAATCGCCTTGTCACTCCACTCCGGTTGGCTGGCGCCCATCAGCAGCAGCGCACCGATGGTGCCGGGGCCGACGGTGAGCGGGATGGTCAACGGCACGATGGTCACGTCCTGCTGCACGTTATCGCTCTGCACCGCCGATTTGCCCTGGGCCATGCCGAGAGCCGAGATAAACAGCACGCTACCGGCACCGATGCGGAAGGCGTCGATGGTGATACCGAACAGGGTGAAGATGTGTTTGCCAAACAGGTACAGCAGCACGCTGGCAATCAGCACGCCTAGGGCGACTTTCCAGGCCAGGCGCTTGCGTTCCTTGACGGTGTAGCCACGGCTCAGGCCGATAAAGCACGACAGCACGAAGAACGGGCTATAGAGCACCAGCAGTTTCAGATATAGGCTGAACAGCGCGGACGCCATGGAAAGGACTCGTCTCGATAAAGAAGGGTGGCAGGGTAAGCGTGTAGCGGTTGCCGGGCAATCACCCTGCTCAGGACGGCAGGGCGTCGCGTTGGCGGCGAATTTCCCGTTCGGCAACCCAGTGTTCGATCAGTTCGCGCAGTTGCGACATTTCCACCGGCTTGGACATGTGTCCGTCCATACCGACCTGACGCGCGCGCTCTTTGTGCTCATTGAGGATATGCGCGGTAAGCGCCACCACTGGGGTGCGTGAGCGCTGTTCGGCGGCTTCCCAGGCGCGCAGCTGCTCGGTAGCGGAGAACCCGTCGAGCACAGGCATTTCGCAGTCCATCAGCACCAGATCGTACTGATGGGCTTTCATCGCGCTGAGGGCTTCCTCGCCATTGCTGGCGGTATCGGGCTGCAGGTTAAGCTTGCCGAGCATGCCGCGGATCACCTTGGTGGAGATGGTGTTGTCCTCGGCCACCAGAATGCGGAAATCGCCGGGCAGGTTCAGCGGTGTGCTGACCGGCGTCGGGCTGAACATCGGCGAATCGCCCTTGCCGCGCTGCGCCAGTTCATCGGCCAGGGTGGTCTTCAGGGTGTAGCCGGCCACCGGCTTGGCTAGGATGCGTTTGATCCCGGCGTTGCGCGCGATGATCTTGCTCGGCGCATTGCTGATGCCGGTGAGCATGATCACCAGAATATCGTGATTGAGGTTGGCGTCTTCCTTGATCCGTGCGGCCAGCTGCATGCCGGTCATGCCGGGCATGTCCTGGTCGAGCAACACGGCATCGAAGTACTCACGCAGATGCGCCTTGGTGCGCAGCAGGGCCATGGCCTCTTTGCCCGACGGCACGGCGCTGACCTGCATGCCCCAGGCGCTGCATTGCTGTATCAGCACCTTGCGGCAGGTGTCGTTGTCGTCCACTACCAGCAGGCGTGCGCCCTGCAGCGAGGCGTCGAGGTCGGCGGTGGGCTGCTCCAGGCGTGTGGTATCCAGCGGCAGGGTCAGCCACAGGGTCGAACCCTGACTGCCACCGCTCTGGATACCAAACTCGCCTTCCATCAGGCGCACCAACTGGCGGGCGATGATCAGACCAAGGCGACCGCCGAGTTTGGTGGCGGCAAGGAAATCCTTGCTGTGCAGTTCGGCATTCAGCAGTGCATCGCGCTCGCTGGCGTCCAGTGGCTTGCCGCTGTCCTGCACGGCAATGCGCAGGCGCGGTTGCTCGGTGTTGGTGTCGAGGGCCACCACTAGAAGAATTTCGCCTTCGTCGGTCTGCTTGAAGGCATTGTCCAGCAGGCTCAGCAGGGTCTGGCGCAGGCGCGTGGGGTCGCCGCTGATCACCCGTGGCACTTGTGGCTGCATAAAACTGATCAGCTCGACTTTCTGCTGCTCGGCCTTGGCGCGGAAGATATCCAGGCAGTCTTCGATCAGCGCGTTGAGGTCAAACTGCACGTCATCCAGCTCGATCTGCCCGGATTCGAGCTTGGAGATATCGAGGATTTCGTTGATCAGGGTGAGTAACTCGTTGCCCGAGCTGTGGATGGTCTGCACGTAGTCGCGCTGTTTGGCCGACAGCGGCGTGCCGAGCAGCAACTCGGTCATGCCCAGCACGCCATTCATTGGCGTGCGGATTTCGTGGCTGATCTTGGCGAGAAATTCCGCCTTGGCCTTCAGTTCGGCGGAGCTGGCCGCCAAGGCGCGGCTGGTGCTGAACTGGTCTTGCACGATGCGCCGTTGCCGCTCGCTCAGCGCCATGCTGAGGGTAAAGCCGCTGACAACGGTGATGGCGAGCAGGCCGTAGGCCATCCATTCGCTCTGCACTGCCCAGTAGCCGAACAGGATCGGCAGGGCACAGACAAAGGCCGCGCAGAACAGCAGGACGGCCAGAGTGAACAGTCGTGCCGGTTGGTAGCCATGCCGCCAGTGCGTCAGCGATACCAGCAGGATGCTAAGACCGGCGACGGCGTTGAGCAGGTAGACCAACTGGTTGAATTGCAGGTTGGTGGCCACCAGCAGAACCACACAGACCAGGCTGATGACCACGACTTCGCCAGTCAGCAGGTGGTTCAGTGGCGTGCTAGGGCAGACCTTGCGAAAGAAGCTGGCGGTAAAGCACAGGGCGCAGAGCGCAGCCAGCAGCATCGACAGGTTGGCGATCTGCGGTTGCAGGCTTTGCCATTCGTCCAGCCAGGGCGTGCTGATACCGAGCAGGCTGATGACTGCGGCCAACTGGCAGAGCTGTGTGGCTGCCAGCCACAGGCCGCTGGCTGCACGGGTGTAGGCAAAACGCACCAGGTTGTAGGCCACCAGCATGCCGAGGCAGCCGAGCAGCAGGCCGAACAGCAGCGGGCGGTTGTCATCGGCGACCATCTGCTGTGCGCTTTGCAGGGTGATGCTGGGGCGCAGTGCGTGTTCGGAGGCCAGGCGCAGGTAGATATCCAGCGGTTGTTCGGCTTTGGGCAGCGGCAGGAGGAAATCACGGCTGGCCAGCGGGCGGCTGGAGAACGGCAGGTTGCTGCCGGTATGCGCCTGTTCGATCAGTTCATCGCCTTGCAGCACGTAGAGATCGAGGTAGGCCAGGTAGGGCGCGAACACCCGCAGCATCTGTGCGTCGGTGTTGCCCGGTAGACGGTGATGCAGCCACAGGGCGCTGGAGCCGCCAGGGGTGTAGAGCTGGGTCAGGTCGGTGGTGCGGAACTGCGCCTGTTGGGCGGGGCTGCGGATGTCATTGAATTGCAGTGCAGCGCTGGGGTCGATGAGGCGCGACCAGGAAGCCTGCGGCTCTGCCTGAGCTGACGCCAGGGTAAGCGTCATCAGCAGTGTGCTGAACAGCAGGTAGGTGGCAATCCTCAGCCGGCGCACAGTGAAGTCCCTTCAAGAATAAGTGGTCGGATTATAGCCAAGCTGTTCGTGAGGGAAATATGACAAAGGTGGCCAATTGGCCACCTTTCTCGTTAATTACCTTCACTTATCCCCGCGTTCGCGGGCAATAGCGCGGTAGCCGATATCGTTGCGGTAGAAACTGCCGTTCCAGCGGATCTTCTCGGCCAGGCGGTAGGCCTGTTGCTGGGCTTCCTCAACTGTACGACCGATGGCCGTCGCGCAAAGTACGCGGCCGCCGGCGGTGACGATCTGGCCGTTTTTCAGTGCGGTACCGGCATGGAACACTTTGCCGTCCAGTTGTGCGGCGTCATCCAGACCTTCGATTACGTCACCCTTGGCGTAGTCGGCGGGGTAACCGCCCGCCGCGATCACCACACCGACGGTCGGGCGCGGGTCCCAGGTGGCTTCGACCTTGTCCAGCGCCTTGGCTAGGGCAGCTTCGACCAGCAGCACTAGGGAGCTTTCCAGGCGGCACATGATCGGCTGGGTTTCCGGGTCGCCGAAGCGGCAGTTGAACTCGATGACTTTCGGCTTGCCGGCCTTGTCGATCATCAGGCCTGCATAGAGGAAGCCGGTGTAGACGTTGCCCTCGGCGGCCATGCCGCGCACGGTCGGATAGATCACCTCGTCCATTACACGCTTGTGCACCTCGGCGGTGACCACCGGCGCAGGCGAGTAGGCGCCCATGCCGCCGGTGTTCGGGCCGGTGTCGCCGTCGCCAACGCGCTTGTGGTCCTGGCTGGTGGCCATCGGCAGCACGTTCTCGCCGTCGACCATGACGATAAAGCTGGCTTCTTCGCCATCGAGGAACTCTTCGATTACTACACGCGAACCAGCGTCGCCGAAGGAATTGCCGGCGAGCATGTCGCGCACGGCGTCTTCGGCTTCCTGCAGGGTCATGGCGACGATCACGCCCTTGCCTGCGGCCAGGCCGTCGGCCTTGATCACGATCGGTGCGCCTTTCTCACGCAGGTAGGCCAGAGCCGGCTCGACTTCGGTGAAGTTCTGGTAGTCGGCGGTTGGGATGTTCTGGCGCGCGAGGAAGTCCTTGGTAAAGGCTTTGGAGCCTTCCAACTGGGCCGCTGCTGCTGTCGGGCCGAAAATATCCAGCTTGCGGGCGCGGAACAGGTCGACCACGCCTTTAACCAGCGGCGCTTCCGGGCCGACGATGGTCAGTTGCACATTCTTTTCGGCGAAGTCGGCCAGCTGCTCGATGGCCAGCACGTCGATGGCGACGTTTTCGCACTTGGGCTCAACGGCGGTGCCGGCGTTGCCTGGGGCGACGAAAACTTTCTCGACGCGCTTGTCCTGCGCCACTTTCCAGGCCAGGGCGTGTTCACGACCGCCGCTGCCGATGATCAATACGTTCATGTTTCTCTCCCAGTGGAGGCGGGCCGGAGGCCCGTTCGGTGGACGGCGTGGCCGACCACCCTACGAAAATCTTGCTTCTAGCGTTCTATCGGGGCGCGATGGAGCTGGTGGATGCTAGGCGCGGAGGGCTTCGATAAGCGCAGTTGCCGACTGGCAATGAGCATTAGCGAAGTCGTCCGCAACAACGCAGACGCCTGCTTCAGTGCGGCCGCGCCACTTAGTGACGGAAGTGGCGCATGCCGGTGAACACCATGGCAATCCCGGCTTCGTCGGCGGCGGCAATCACTTCAGCATCGCGCATCGAACCACCCGGCTGAATCACGGCGGTAATGCCGTTGGCGGCTGCATTGTCCAGACCGTCGCGGAACGGGAAGAAGGCGTCGGACGCCATCACCGAGCCGGCGACCTGCAGGCCAGCGTGCTCGGCCTTGATCGCGGCGATACGCGCGGAGTTGACGCGCGACATCTGGCCGGCGCCGACGCCGATGGTCTGGCGGCCTTTGGCATAGACGATGGCGTTGGATTTAACGAACTTGGCCACTTTCCAGGCGAAGATCAGGTCATGGATTTCCTGCTCGCTCGGCGCACGCTTGGTGACGATCTTCAGGTCTTCTGCCTTGATCATGCCGATATCGCGGCTCTGCACCAGCAGGCCACCGTTAACCCGCTTGAAGTCCCAACCCGAGCTGCGCTCGGCTGGCCATTCGCCGCATTCGAGCAGGCGCACATTGGCCTTGGCGGCGACCACTTCACGGGCGGCAGCGCTGATTTTTGGCGCGATGATCACTTCGACAAACTGACGATCAACGATGGCCTTGGCGGTTTCGCCGTCCAGCTCACGGTTGAAGGCGATAATGCCGCCGAAGGCCGACTCGGTGTCGGTGGCGTAAGCCAGTTCGTAGGCCTGGCGGATGCCACCTTCGCTGTCCAGGGCCACGGCAACGCCGCACGGGTTGGCGTGCTTGACGATCACGCAGGCCGGCTTGACGAAGCTCTTTACGCACTCCAGCGCGGCGTCGGTGTCGGCGACGTTGTTGAACGACAGTTCCTTGCCCTGCAGCTGGATGGCGGTGGCGACGCTGGCCTCACCCTTCTGCGCTTCCACGTAGAACGCCGCGCTTTGGTGCGGGTTTTCGCCGTAGCGCATTTCCTGGGCCTTGATGAACTGGCTGTTGAAGGTGCGCGGGAAGGCGCCGCGTTCTTCGGTGGAGAGGGTGTCGCGGCTCTGGTCGATGGTGCCCAGGTAGTTGGCGATCATGCCGTCGTAGGCAGCGGTGTGCTCGAAGGCCTTCAGCGCCAGGTCGAAGCGCTGGGCGTAGCTCAGACCGCCGGCTTTCAGGCTCTCGACGATGTCGGCGTAGTCGCTGGCGTTGACCACGATGGCCACGTCTTTGTGGTTCTTCGCGGCAGAGCGGACCATGGTCGGGCCGCCGATGTCGATGTTCTCGATGGCGTCGGCCAGGTCACAGCCGGGCTTGGCCACGGTGGCGGCGAAGGGGTAGAGGTTGACTGCCACCAGGTCGATTGGCTTGATTCCGTGCTCGTCCATCACTGCGCCGTCGAGGGCGCGACGGCCGAGGATGCCGCCATGGATTTTCGGGTGCAGGGTCTTGACGCGACCGTCCATCATTTCCGGGAAGCCGGTGTAATCGGCCACTTCCACGGCGGCGATGTCGTTGTCCTTGAGCAGCTTGTAAGTGCCGCCGGTGGAGAGGATTTCCACATTCAGGGCGACGAGCTCGCGGGCAAACTCGAGGATGCCGGTCTTGTCAGAAACGCTGATCAAGGCGCGGCGAACGGGGAGGCGGGTGGTCTGGTCGGTCATTTCAGAGTCCATCAGGCGGAAGTTTTGGCAATCAAAGAGCTATCAGCAAAAAAGGCGGCTCATGTGGGCCGCCCTTTTCGGGAGTTCAGGGTTACAGCAGGTCGTACTGCTTGAGCTTCTTGCGCAGGGTGCCGCGATTCAGGCCGAGCAGTTCGGAGGCCTTGGTCTGGTTGCCCTTGACGTAATTCATCACGGTTTCCAGCAGCGGCGCTTCCACCTCGGTGAGCACCAGGTTGTAGACGTCACTGACGTCCGCGCCCTCAAGATGGGCGAAGTAGTTGTGCAGCGCCTTCTCGACGCTGCCGCGCAGGGTCTGGCCCTCTTCGCTTGGCGTGTTGAGATGCTGCTTCAAGCTGCTGTTGTCACTCACGGGAGCCATTTCACTTCCTAAAGTCTCAGTCAACATCGTCATGCGGCCACCCCTTCTCCATTGTTATGCCGTTCGCTGAGAAACTCGCGAACGTTGGCGCACTGCGCGTCCGTACTGTCCAGACGATTGAATTGGGCGCGAAACTCCTTGGCGCCCGGCAAGGTTGCGAGATACCAGCTGACATGTTTGCGGGCAATCCGCACGCCCATCACATCGCCGTAGAAGGCGTGCAGGGCTGTCAGATGTTCAAGCAGAATGCGTTCCACCTCGGCCAGACCCGGTGCCGGCAACTGCTCGCCGGTACGCAGGTAGTGCTCGATTTCACGGAATATCCACGGCCGGCCCTGAGCTGCGCGGCCGATCAGCAGGCCGTCGGCACCAGTGGCGGCCAATACGGCTTTGGCCTTCTGCGGCGAGTCGATATCGCCGTTGGCCAGCACCGGAATCGATACCGCCTGTTTGATCGCGGCGATGGTCTCGTACTCGGCCTCGCCCATGTACAGGTCGGCGCGGGTGCGGCCATGTACGGCCAGGGCGACAATGCCGGCGTCTTCGGCGATTTTCGCCACGTTGATGCCGTTCTTGTTTTCGCGGTCCCAACCGGTGCGGATCTTCAGGGTCACCGGCACGTCCACCGCAGCGACCACGGCCTGAAGGATGTCACGCACCAGTTGTTCGTCTTTCAGCAGGGCGGAGCCGGCAGCCTTGTTGCAGACCTTCTTGGCCGGGCAGCCCATGTTGATGTCGATGATCTGCGCGCCCATCTCCACGTTGCGCCGCGCCGCTTCGGCGAGCATCTCGGGATCACCACCGGCGATCTGTACCGAGCGGGGCTCGGGATCACCGTTGTGAATCATGCGTAGGCTCGACTTGCGGGTGTTCCACAGGCGCACATCGCTGGTGACCATTTCCGACACCACCAGACCTGCGCCCATGCGCTTGCACAGCTGGCGAAACGGCTGGTCTGTGACGCCCGCCATGGGGGCGAGGATCAGCGAGTTTGGCAATGTGTAGGGGCCGATGCGTAGCGCCGACATAGGGCTTCCCTGCTCAAGAGACCTGCTGTTGAACAAATAGGAGAGTGCGAAAAAGGGTGGGCATGATACCCGCTCTGGATGACCGGAGAAAGGCTGTTTTGAACAAATTCTGAACAGCTGCGGGCTTATCGCGAAGGGTTTGGTTGTGGCGGATTTTCAAGCAATCCGCCGCGTGCAGGCTATTCCGGGGAGTGGAAGCTCAGGCTGTAGTTCACCGCCTGGGTGCCGGGGTCAAGGATGTCCAGGGATATGTGAATAGGCGTCTGCGGCGGCATTTCCGCGTTGCCGGCCAGCTCGCCAGCGAGGTATTCGCTGGGCTTGAAACGGCGGCTGGCGAGCAGTTGGCCGTTGATGTCGGCGAAGCGCATTTCCAGCAGCGGGAAGGGCTGGGAGAACGCCGCGCGGTTGTAGAGGATGGCGTCAACCACCAGGGCGCCGCTGAATTCCGGGTGGCTGCGCACCACCAGGTTGCTGCTCTTGATCTGGGCGATATCGACCTTGGACGGCAGCTGGCAACCGACCGCCGGGCAGAGCTGTTCGAACCAGGGGCGGTACTGATCCTGGCGGGCCAGTTCGTCGAAGTGATACATCACGTACTGCCCGGCCAGGGCGCTGGCCCCAATCAGGTTCAACAGGCCCCAGCCGATCCAGCGGCCCCAGGGTTTCTGTGGTTGTTGCCAGGCCAGTTGCAACGGCTCGTCATCCAGCTCGAAGAGGTGGTCGTCGCGCAGCTCGGGTTCACTGCGCGCGGTCTTCTTCGTGGTGATCGGTGCTGTCTCGTCGTCATCGTCACGCAGGGCGCTGAACGGTTTGCGCTCGGCGTGCAGCTCGATGTGTTCGATCTCCGGCTCGGGCGGCGCGGCGCGGCGGTCGGTGGCGCTGAGGTTGAGCGGCGGTTCGGTTGCCGGTAGCGAAAAGGCCTCGGGCGCTGCAGCAACCGGCTCAGCCGGGCTGGGCGCGCGTGCTGCTGCCGGTGAGATCCGGGGCGGGCGCTCGTCCTGCAAGGTCAGGCTGGCGGTGGGCTTGGGTTGCTCGTCCTGCAGCAGGGCTTCGGCCCAGCGCTCGTCGAGCGGGTCATGCTCGGCAGGTTCCGGAGTGAGGAAGGTTTCGCTGTATTTGGGCGCGTTATCAATCGCCAGAAACTGTTTCGACAGTTGCTGTTCCTGGGCTTCAAGCTTGGCCAGCTCCTCATCCAGGTCGAGGCTGTCGAGATCCAGGTCGTCGTGAATCCACAGGGTGTCGCTGGCTTTACTGCTGGCCGGCGCCGCCGGTATTGCGGGCGCGGTGCTGGGCATAACCGGGCGCGGCGCGGGCGGCACGGACGGTTTGCTCGGCTGTGGAGTCGGTGTTGGCGCGGCCACTGGCATGGCGGTGGACGGCAGTTGCTGGCCCTGCTTGCGCAACTGCTGCGCGGCATTGAACACGTGCAGGCAGGCTCCGCAGCGCACGGCACCATGGGCGGCACCCAGCTGCGTGAGGTTCACGCGAAAGCTGGTGCGGCAATGGGGGCACTGGGTGACGAAGCTCTGGGTCATGCGGCGGTCCGGTTGAACAAGGCGGCTAGTCTAACGCAAGTGCTCGCTAATGCAGCAGCTGTGCGCGGTGGCCGGTTAGCGGCGTACGCCGCTGATGCGTACCCAGCCGTCTTTAACAGCGGTCGGGTCGAGGATAAAAGCGTCGTCGTAGGCAGCGCGCACCTCGTCAGCCTGTTCGGCCAGAATCCCCGACAGGGCCAGGCGGCCGCCGGGTTTGACCAAGGCGGTGATCTGCGCAGCCAACGCCACCAGCGGGCCGGCGAGGATATTGGCAACCACCACGTCGGCCTGCTCCTGTGGCATATCGGCCGGCAGGAAGACCGGGAAGCGCGCTGGGTCGATACCGTTGCGCCCGGCGTTGTCGCGCGAGGCTTCCAGGGCTTGTGGGTCAATATCGGTGCCGACGGCAGTGGGGGCGCCGAGCAGCAGGGCGGCAATCGCCAGAATGCCCGAGCCGCAGCCGAAATCGATCACGCTGCAATCCTGCAGGTGCTGGCCATCCAGCCACTCCAGGCACAGCGCGGTGGTCGGGTGGGTGCCGGTGCCGAACGCCAGGCCCGGATCAAGCAGCAGGTTGACGGCGTCTGGCTCCGGTGCGGCGTGCCAGCTCGGCACGATCCACAGGCGCTGGCCGAAACGCATGGGTTGGAAACCGTCCATCCAGCTGCGTTCCCAGTCCTGGTCGGCGATCACTTCGGCCTGGTGCTCCGGCAGCTCAGTGCCGGTCAGCAGCTGCAGGTGGGCAAATACCGCATTGGCGTCGGTATCGGCTTCGAACAGGGCGAGCAGGTGGGTGTGTGACCACAGCGGTGTGGTGCCCAGGTCCGGCTCGAAAATCGGCTGGTCTTCGGCGTCCATAAAGGTCACCGAGACGGCGCCGACTTCCAGCAACGCATCTTCGTAGGTTTCCGCCTGCTCCGGGGTGATGGCGAGACGAACTTGTAACCAGGGCATGGGGAAACCTCGTGAACACTGTGGCAGGGCGCTGCAAATTGGCGCGCAGCTTACTTGAAGCGGTGGTGCGGCTGCCACCGCTGACGGTCGACAGAAACGACAAAGGCTGCCGAATGGCAGCCTTTGTTTAGCATTTCAGTCATGACCGCGCGAGCTAGAGCGGGACAAGGCAAAAACGGCTGGGGAAGCGGAGTTTACGTCTGTAAATGAGCATTCCTCAGCCGTTTTTAACACCCCTTTCTTTTATCGAGATGGGCCGACGCGCAGCAGGTTATGGGGCTTAGTGCTTATCCATACCCAGTTTTTTCTCCAGGTAGTGGATATTCACACCGCCCTTGCAGAAGCCTTTGTCACGGACCAGATCGCGGTGCAGGGGCACGTTGGTCTTGATGCCGTCGACCACGATTTCATCCAGCGCGTTGCGCATGCGGGCCATGGCCTCATCGCGGTCCTTGCCATAGGTGATGATCTTGCCGATCAGCGAGTCGTAGTGCGGTGGCACGTTGTAGCCGCTGTACAGGTGCGAGTCCATCCGCACACCGTTGCCGCCTGGCGCGTGGAAGTGCTTTACCTTGCCAGGGCAGGGCATGAAGTTATCCGGGTCTTCGGCGTTGATTCGGCATTCCAGCGAGTGGCCGCGAATCACTACGTCACTCTGCTTGAACGACAGCTTGTTGCCTGCGGCGATGCTGAGCATCTCCTTGACGATGTCGATGCCGGTGACCATTTCCGAAACCGGGTGCTCAACCTGCACGCGGGTGTTCATCTCGATAAAATAGAAGCGACCGTCTTCGTAGAGGAACTCGAAGGTGCCGGCACCGCGATAACCGATCTCGATGCAGGCATCGACGCAGCGTTGCAGCACTTCGGCGCGGGCTTTTTCATCGATGCCCGGAGCTGGCGCTTCTTCCAGCACCTTCTGGTGGCGGCGTTGCAGCGAGCAGTCGCGGTCACCCAGGTGGATGGCGTTGCCCTGGCCGTCGGAGATGACCTGGACTTCCACGTGGCGTGGGTTGCCGAGGAACTTCTCCAGATAGACCATCGGGTTGCCGAACACCGAACCGGCTTCGCTGCGGGTCAGCCTGGCCGATTTGATCAGGTCTTCTTCCTTGTACACCACGCGCATGCCGCGACCACCGCCGCCGCCAGCGGCTTTGATGATCACCGGGTAACCGACTTCGCGGGCAATCTGCAGGGCGGTTTCTTCGTCTTCCGGCAGTGGGCCGTCGGAACCAGGCACTACCGGTACACCGGCGCGCTTCATGGCGTCCTTGGCTGAGACTTTGTCGCCCATCAGGCGGATGGTCTCGGCTTTCGGGCCGATAAAGGCGAAGCCGGAGTTTTCCACCTGTTCGGCGAAGTCGGCGTTTTCCGCGAGGAAGCCGTAGCCGGGGTGAATGGCGGTGGCGCCAGTGACTTCAGCGGCGCTGATGATCGCCGGAATATTCAGGTAGGACAGCGCGCCCGAGGCCGGGCCGATGCACACCGACTCGTCGGCCAGGCCCAAGTGCATCAGTTCGCGGTCAGCGGTGGAATGCACCGCGACGGTCTTGATGCCCAGCTCTTTACAGGCGCGCAAGACGCGCAGGGCAATCTCGCCGCGGTTGGCGATCAGAACTTTTTCCAACATCGCAGGCTCTCCGCGGATCAAACGATGGTGAACAGAGGTTGATCGTATTCCACCGGCTGGCCGTTCTCGCCCAGGATGGATTCGATCACGCCGCTGGTTTCGGCCTCGATATGGTTCATCATCTTCATCGCTTCAACGATGCAGAGAATGTCGCCTTTCTTCACGCTCTGCCCGACTTCGACGAAGTTGGCCGCAGTTGGGCCTGAAGCGCGGTAGAAGGTGCCGACCATCGGCGAACGCACCACGGTGCCATTCAGTTTGGCAGCAGCCGGTGCGGCAGCTTCGGCAGCTACCGGGGCGGCAGCCACTGGCGCAGCGGCCGGGGCAGGGGCCTGGGCATACACCGGCTGTTGCATAAAGGCCGGTTGCTTGCTGTGGCGGCTGATGCGCACGGACTCTTCGCCTTCGCGAATCTCCAGCTCGTCGATACCGGATTCTTCCAGCAGCTCGATCAGTTTTTTGACTTTACGAATATCCATAGTGGTTCAACTCCCGGTGAGGTCAGGGACGCTTAAGTTCAAGTTGTTCGAGTGCAGCCTCCAGGGCCAGTCGGTAACCGCTGGCGCCAAGGCCGCAGATCACTCCCACCGCTACATCGGAAAAGTAGGAGTGATGGCGGAAAGCTTCGCGTTTGTGCACGTTGGACAAATGCACTTCGATGAATGGGATGCTCACTGCCAGCAATGCGTCACGTAATGCGACGCTGGTGTGAGTAAAAGCGGCAGGATTGATCAGGATAAAGTCGACACCTTCGCCTTTTGCGGCGTGAATACGGTCAATCAGCTCGTATTCGGCATTGCTCTGCAGGTACAGCAGGTGGTGGCCTGCTTCGCGTGCCCGGCGCTCCAGGTCGAGGTTGATCTGCTCCAGGGTTGTGGCGCCGTAGGTGCCCGGCTCACGGGTGCCGAGCAGGTTGAGGTTGGGGCCGTGCAATACCAGTAGGGTCGCCATGGCGGTGCTTCCTTGTTTTTCTACTGCGCAGGACTATGCCGCGACAGCACGGGGCTGTCCAGTTCTCAGCAATAGTCGACACGATGACCGCAGATTGCGGCAAATATATGACTCGGGGCGTTAAAAACGTTCCCGCGCCGTGTTCAGGCGTGCAGCAAAGGTCTCCGCATCCACCTCACCTACGACACGCAGATCCAGCCATTCGTCACCCTTGGCGTCGAACAGCAGAAGGGCTGGCGGGCCGAACAGCTGGTAGCGGTCGAGCAGGGCGCGCTGGGCGGGGGTGCTTTCGGTGATGTCGAAACGCACCAGTTGATAGTCACCCAGTTGGCGGCCGACTTGCGGTGCGCTGAGCACTTCACGTTCGATTACTTTGCAGCTGATGCACCAGTCGGCATACCAGTCGAGCAGCAGCGGTTTGCCGTTGTTTTGTGCCGTGAGCAAGGCTGCATCCAGCTCGGCGGGTGTACTGATGGTTTGCCACTGACCGGATTGCACCTGAGTGGCTTCGGCGCTGCTGACCATGCGGCCGAGTGGCCGTAGCGGGTCGTCCTGGCCCTGCAGTGCGCCAACCCAGGCCACCAGTGCGTAGACCAGCAGGGGCAGGCCGAGCAGTTGCGCGAGTTTCTGGTGATGGGTCTTCGGCGTCAGTTCCAGTACGCCGAGCCACAGTGCGATGCCTGCGGCCAGCAAACCCCACAACGCCAGGCTGATTGGGCCGGGTACAACGCGCTCGAGCAGCCAGATGGCCACGGCCATCAGCAGTGCGCCGAACAGATTGCGCACGGTGAGCATCCAGGGGCCAGATTTCGGCAGCAATGCACCGCCACCGACGGCAAACAGCACCAGCGGCGCGCCCATACCCAGGCCTAGGGCCAGCAGTTTGAGACCGCCGCCCAAGGCATCGCCGCTAGCGCTGATATACAGCAGCGCGCCGGCCAGCGGCGCGGATACGCAGGGCGATACCAGTACGCTGGAGAGTACGCCCAGCGCTGCCGCGCTGAAAATCGTGCCGCCGTGTAGGCGTTGGCTCAGGCGCTGTAGTCGGCCGTCGATTGCTGCCGGCAGGCGTAGTTCAAGAAAGCCCAGGCTGGCCGCGCCGAACAGCGCGAAGAAGATCGCAAACGGCACTAACACCCAGGGCGATTGCAAGCGTGCCTGCAAGTTGAGTTCGGCGCCGAACAGGCCCATCAGTGCGCCAAGGATGGCAAAGCTCAGGGCCATCGGCAGCACGTAGGCCAGCGACAGCACCAGGCTGCGCATGCCGCCCGGCTGGCCGCGCAGTACCACGCCGGTGAGGATCGGCAGCATCGGCAGTACGCAGGGGGTGAAGGTCAGTGCCAGGCCGCCGAGGAAGAACAGCGCCAGGTCCGTCCAGCTCCACGGCTGGGCTGCATCGGTTGCAGGATTGCCAGCACTTGCGCCGCCGCCAATCGCCAGTACTTCGGTCTCTGGGGGGTAGCACAGGCCTTTGTCGGCGCAGCCCTGGTAGCTGACGCTGAGGGAGAAGGGGCGATTGTCCGGGTTGTTGACCGGCACCTCGACATCCAGCACTTCGTAATACACCTCGACATCGCCGAAGTACTCATCATGCTTGGCCTTCCCGGCCGGCAGCACGGCCTGACCCAAGTTTATAGCGGCCGGCTCGCTGCTAAAGCCGAAGCGGTGCTTATAGAGGTAGTAACCCTCAGCAGCGACAAAGCGCAGCTTCACCGACTCACTGGAACTGCTGATCAGACTCAGCTTGAACGCCTCGCGCACCGGCAGGAAATCGGCGCTGTTGTTCAGTGGCGCACCCAGTTGTGCGGGCACGGGCGGCTTGTCGAACAGGCCGGCACTGGCCGGCAGGACGACGAGAAGCAGAAGCAGACTGAGAAAACGGTGCATGGCAGGCTCGCGAAGCGGGAGTCGCCGCATCATAGCGGAGGCGTATAGCCCCGCGCATGCCCCAGCCTGTAAACGGTCTTGTCGAACGGCCGGATGGCGCGCGGCAGATTGCCGCGCCTAAGTGTGTTCAGACACGAAAGGCTTGCACCGCCGTATGCAACTGGCCACCCAATTGCTGCAAATGTTCACCTTGTTGGCGGCCCTCGCCGATGCGTTGCAGGTTGTCGCTGCCGAGGCTGTGGATGCGCTCGCTATGCCCGCGAATTTCGCTGACTGCGCCGCTCTGCTGGGCGGTGGCATCGGCGATGCGCTCGGCCATGCTGGCGATGGTGCGGATTGCCGCGACGATTTCATCCAGCGCGCCATCGGCGGCTTCGGCCTGGCTGGCGGTGGTTTCGGCGTGCTCGACCTGAGTGCGCATGGCCTGTACCGATTGCAGCGCGGCCTGCTGCAGGCGGCCGATCAACTCTTGAATCTGTGCGGTGGCGCCGCTGGTGCGTTGCGACAGCGAGCGCACTTCATCGGCAACCACGGCAAAACCGCGGCCCAGTTCGCCGGCCCGCGCGGCTTCGATAGCGGCATTTAATGCGAGCAGATTGGTCTGTTCGGCGATGCCGCGAATCACCGTCAGCACATTGCCGATGGTCGCGGTTTCCTCGGCCAGGCGTTCGATGGCCTGGGCGTTGCCTTGCACCTCATCAACCAGCGCATGCAGGCCGGTCAGGCTGTGGCCGATCACCTGTTGGCCCTGCTCCAGGGCACGGTTGGCATCGCGACTGGCGTCAGCGGCCTGGCTGGCATCGCCGGCCACTTGTTGAATAGTGGTCTGCAACTCGCCGAGTGCATCGCGAATCTGCGCAGTATCGCCGGCCTGGCGTTCTGCGCCGTCGTGCAGGCCGCCACTGAGTTCGGCCAGGGTGCGGCTGGAGCCAACCACCTGTTCGGCATGCTGGCGAATGGTGCCGACCAGGTCCACCAGGTAGGCGCGCAGGCGGTTCAGGGACTCCTCGATATCACGCAGTTCGTGGGTGCGTGACTTGAGATGGATGTCATCGGCGAAGTCGCCGGCAGCCCAGGCGGATAGGGCTGGAACCAGGCGCTCAAGCACGCGGGTGAGGCGTCGCTGGATGGTGTCGATGATCAGTGCGATCAACAAGATCAGGCCGATCATCAGGCCGAGGATCAGCTGCACTTCGCCCTGGATGCGTCCGTGCTCGGCGCGTACCAGGGGCTCCAGCGCTGCCAGCGCCTGCTGCACCTGGTCGATCTGCGTGCGTGTGCTGCTGGCCAGTGCACTGCGTTGTTCGATCAGACTGCGGGTGCGTTGCAGTTCGGCCGGGTAGCGGCTGGTCAGGCTGTTCAAGTCGCGTTTGAGAGCAACGCCACGGTCTTCAGCCTGGCTGTTCTCGCTGCCGGCATCCAGGCCCAGCAAATCGGCAAAGGCGTTGCCGGGTGTCGGGTTAGCGTCGGCTACGCCGAGTAGAGGAAGTTCGCTGAGCGTCTGAACCTGTTTGCCAAGGGCAGCCAGCTCACGTTCAACTTCACTGGCCAGCTCGCTGCGGCCACTGCGTACCAGCTTGTCGCGGGCATGCGCCAGGCGCGTCAGGTGGCGCGCGGCGTTGAACAGCGGGCGCCGATAGCTGGCCGCGGCGCTGGCCTCGCTGCTATCAGCGTATTGCGCCAGTTGCTCAAGGGTGGCGTCGATTTCTCGCTCGGCTTGCAAGAGCAGGCCTTGCGGGTCAGCGGAGAGCTTGCCGGCGGCCAGCAGCTCATTGGCACTGAACGCGCTGAGTGCGGCCAGGCTGGGGCGCAGGTCGCTGGCCAACTGGGCGGGCAGTTCATCCAGCGCGTGCTCAAGGTTGCCCAGCGCTTGCAGGGCGGCGCTATGACGCAAGGCGTCGCCGTTTTCCAGGTAGGCGTTGATGTTCTGTGCCACATCGTCCTGGAACTGCTGCGACAGGCTCAGGTAGCGCGCCATCAGCAGGTAGGGGCGCTCCAGGGCGCGCTGCGACCACCAGAGTGTGACGGCCAGGGCCACACAGACGGTGACCAGCAGCAGGGTGTTGAGGTTGGTAAGGGATTTCAGGCGCATGGGGCTCGACCGACAGCGAACGGTTCCAGCCGCGACGGATGCGTCAGGGCGGCTGCTAAGCCTCAGAATTTATTGCTTTTTCGTGACCGTAATATGACGCCGCCGACTGCGTCACAGTTCTCCGTCGATGGGAAGACGGATGGCGCGGCCAGGTGGCCGCGTCAGGCTCAGTCGCCTTGGTAGATGGCAACCTGATTACGTCCGCCGTGCTTGGCCACATAGAGCGCCAGGTCGGCCTGCTGCGAGAGCAGCTTGCTATCGAGCTGCGGGGCCAGCTGGGCGATGCCGCAGCTGAAGGTGCAGGAGAGGTCGTGGGGTTGCGCGGAGAACTGGATTTCCGCGAAACGCTGGCGGATGTCATCCAGTACGCGGCGCGCCGAATCGGCGTCGGTGTCGGGCATGACCACCGCAAATTCTTCGCCGCCGTAACGGCCGATATGGTCACTCTTGCGCAGGCGCTGCTTGAGGAACAGCGCCAGGCTCTTGATCACCCGGTCGCCCATGGGGTGGCCGTAGGTGTCGTTGACCTTCTTGAAGAAGTCGATATCGATCATCGCAAAGCTCAGCGGCTGGCCGTCGCGCTCGGCGCGGAAGCGCGCATCCTCAAGCAGTTGCAGGGTGTGGGTGTGGTTGTAAAGACCGGTCAGGCTGTCACGCACCATACGCGCCTTGAGGCTGCGCGCGCGCGCGGCGCGGTTGCGCACGGTGGCGATCAGGTGACGCGGCTTGATTGGCTTGGTGAGGAAGTCGTCACCGCCTTCGCTCATGGCGTCGAGCTGTTTGTCCAGGTCGTCCTCGGCCGACAGGTAGATGATCGGCACGCTGACATAGCGGTCGTTGTGGCGGATGACCTGGGCCAGTTCCGGGCCGTTGCACTCGGGCATGTACATGTCGAGGATGATCAGATCCGGCTGGAAATCGGCCAGATGGCTCATGGCCTGGATCGGCTCGATCAGGGTGCGGGTAACGATGCCGGCGCTGTTCAGCACGCGCTCGGTGTGCGTGGCCTGAGCCCGTGAATCATCGACAATCAGCACCTTGTAGGGCTCGTACTGGGAAACGTTGGTCAGCACTTCGATACGCTCGAACAGGTTCGACGCGTCGAGGCTGCCGGTGAAAAATTCGCGACCACCGGCGCGCACGGCGGCCAGGCGGGTCATGGTGTCGGTGTCTTCGGGGCTGAAGAACAGCAGCGGAATCTTGTGCTCCAGACCTTCCTGAACGCTCTGCGCCAGTTGCAGGCCGCAACCGGGGCCGGAGAAGTCGACTTCCATAATGATCGCCGCCGGGTGGCGCTCAAGGATCGCGTTACGGAAGGCATTGGCGCTGTCCAGGGCAATGGCGTTCATGCCAAAGAACTCCAGGCGCTGCACCAGCTGTTCGGCGCGCTCCATATGCTGCAGGGCCAGGTAGACCGGCTTGCGCAGCGGCGGCAGCATGGTTTGCTCGAAGCGGTCGCCGTGGCGCAGGCCGGTGCGTGACAGGCGTTGTAGCAACTGGTTGAGCTGACTGATCAGCTCGCTGTTGAGGCGCCCCCGGTTGTCGGCCACCAGTTGCAGGCAGTTGTCGATTTCCTGGGCCAACTGACTGTGTTCGGCCTGGTCGAAGCGCTCGGCATAACGTTGCAGCAGCTGTGCGGCCTCGCGCAGCTCGCTCATGCCGGCTTCGCTCCATTCGCTGCGCTGCAGGCGTTGCCAGACTTCCAGCACCTGGCGCGCCTGATTGATCACGCGTTGGGCGAAGTGTTGCTTGAGGCGGTCGCGGCTGGGGTCTTCTTGCTCGGTCATGGCCTGAGTTCAGTAAGTGCGGCGTATGCCAGCAGGTGATGGCTTAGTGCTAGCAATCCTAACACTGGGATTTTTTTTTGCGAGCACCGTCGATCTATTGGCGTCGGCCTTCTGTCTATGTGTTCACAGTTATTCGCATTCACTCAACCGGCGCTAAGTTTGCTGTTTGCCGCTGCGCTGCGGGCTGTGCATCCCTTATAGTGCAAGGCAGTTGCGCAACCCTGCGCGCAGGTTGTGGTCGAACGAGCAGCCCCGATTTGTGCAGTACGGTGGCGAGCTTGCTACTTGGGTCAAAAAGGACAACGCCATGTTGGATTGGAAGAATCGAACGGCCGAAGCGCGTGATGGCGCGGCAGGCACCGCCAATACGTCATCGAGCCCATCCGCCGGCCGCCTGGCCGTGCGCAGCTTTGCCGGCCTGCTGGGGCTTTATCTGTTGGTGGCCCTGGTGGTGGGCTGGTACTGGAGTCAGGAGCCTGCGCAGTTCTCTGTGCAGCAGCGTGCCGAGGCCAGTGCCGAGTTGAATGGGCGCAAGCTGGTCAACGGTTACACCACCGTGGAAACCCTCAAGCAGGTGGCCGGTACGCTGCTCGACAAGCCGGGCGGCTACCTGTCAAACGATCTGGCGCCGCCGGGCTTGTGGCTCGACAACATGCCGAGTTGGGAGTTTGGCGTGCTGGTGCAGGTGCGTGACATGTCCCGCGCGCTGCGCAAGGACTTCACCCGTTCGCAGTCGCAGTCCACCGAGGACCCGGATCTGGCCAAAGCCGAGCCGCGTTTCCACTTCGACAACAAGAGCTGGGCGCTGCCGGCCTCGGAAGCCGAATACGCTGAAGGCATCAAATCGCTGGACCGTTACCTGGCGCGCTTGAGCGATCCGACCCAGGGCAATGCCCAGTTCTACACCCGTGCCGACAACCTGAATAACTGGTTGGGTGACGCCGCCACCCGCCTGGGTTCGCTGTCGCAGCGTCTGTCTGCCAGCGTTGGCCAGGTGCGCCTGAATACGGCAGTGGTTGATCCTGCGCCGGGCGAAGGCGTGGCGCAGCCGGATTTTGTCGAAGGGGTGAACTACGAAACGCCGTGGCTGCAGATCGACAACGTGTTCTACGAGGCGCGTGGCCAGGCCTGGGCGCTGGCGCATCTGCTGCGTGCCATTGAGGTGGATTTCGCCGATGTATTGGCGAAGAAGAATGCCACCGTCAGCGTGCGGCAGATCATCCGCGAGCTGGAAGCTGCGCAGGAAACCCTGTGGAGCCCGATGGTGCTCAACGGCAGCGGTTATGGCCTGCTGGCCAACCACTCGCTGGTAATGGCCAACTACATTTCCCGCGCCAATGCCGGGTTGATCGACCTGCGCCAGCTGCTGTCGCAGGGTTGAGCTGTGGCCTGGTCCGAAGCCGAGGTGGCGCACCGCGCTGCCTCGGATGCCGAGCGCATCGCCTGGGTCGACGAGCACGATCGGCTGCTGGGCGGCGTATTGCGCAGTGAACTGCGCGAGCGGCACCTGATTGGCCGTGGCACCTACATACTGCTGTTCAACAGCGCCGGCCAGCTCTGTGTACACCGGCGCACCTTGAGCAAGGCGTTGTACCCCGGTTATTGGGATGTGGCCGCCGGCGGCATGGTGCTGGAGGGCGAGAGCTACGCCGAATCCGCTGCTCGTGAGCTAGCGGAAGAGCTGGGGATCGAGGATGCGGTCCTGGTCGAGCACGCGCATTTTCTCTATGACGCGCCGGAAAGTCGCCTGTGGTGCATGGCCTATTCGGCGGTGTCCGATGCGCCGCTGCGCTTGCAGCCGGAAGAAGTGCTGGAGGCGCGCTTTATCTCCATCGACGACGCACTGGCGGAGACTCGGCACCTGCCGTATTGCCCTGACTCATTGGCCGCTTTAGAGCGCTATCTGGCCGCCATTGGCTAGCCTCTTGATCTCGCTAAACCCCGCGCCGCCCTTGGCGTTGTGCAGGATATTTGGACGTTTTGTTCGGCATCCCGCACGGCGTCGCTAATCCGCCGATTAATGGCGCATTTTTACACTTAGCAGCTGCGCTTTTTGCCGTTACACTGCGCCGCCTTCAAGCCCTGGCCGTGTATCGCCAGGGTGCGCTGCCCCTGCCTGAGTGGGGCTTCGCGGTCGATGCCGTCTACGGTGTTGACCAGTCGCTATCCTGACCCCTTCGAGGACCAACCGGTGGTCAAGAAAGCTTCCTCATTTGCCGCCCTCGGCGGCCTGGTGTATTCCACCGATAGCGGTCGGCATTGCCCGGACTGCAGCCAACCGGTGGACGCCTGCACCTGCAAACAGACCCTGATCCCCGAAGGTGATGGCATCGCCCGCGTGCGCCGCGAAACCAAAGGTCGTGGCGGCAAGACGGTGACCACCATCAGCGGTGTACCGCTGGCCGTCGATGCCCTCCAGGAGCTCGCCAGTGCCCTGAAGAAACGCTGCGGCTGCGGCGGTTCGCTCAAGGACGGGGTGATCGAGATTCAGGGTGACCACGTCGAGCTGCTGCTCGCCGAATTGATCAAGCAAGGCTTCAAAGCCAAGAAGTCCGGCGGCTGATCGCGTCTTTTCTAAACTTACTCGGCGGACCTTGGGTCACAGCTGAGGAATCGTCATTTTCCGACTTTACTCTGTAAGCGTCTTGGCACTGCCAAGGCCACCACGCCAGCAAGGGAGACTTCGATGTCTGCACGACGCACACGCAAAGATGACGGCAGCCAGTGGACCGTAGCGGACAGCCGCAGTGTCTATGGCATTCGCCATTGGGGCGCGGGTTATTTCGCGATCAATGACAAGGGCCGTGTCGAGGTGCGCCCGAATGGCCCGCAAAGTACGCCGATCGACCTCTACGAGCAGATCGACGAGCTGCGTTCCAGCGGTCTGTCGCTGCCCTTGCTGGTGCGTTTTCCGGACATTCTGCAAGATCGCGTACGCCAGCTGACCGGTGCGTTCGACGCCAACATTGCGCGCCTGGAGTACCAGAGCCGCTATACCGCGCTGTACCCGATCAAGGTCAATCAGCAGGAAGCGGTGGTGGAAAACATCATCGCCACGCAGAACGTCTCCATCGGCCTGGAAGCCGGCTCCAAGCCGGAGCTGATGGCCGTGCTGGCGCTGGCCCCGAAGGGCGGCACCATCGTCTGCAACGGTTACAAGGACCGCGAGTTCATCAAGTTGGCACTGATGGGGCAGAAGCTCGGTCACAACGTATTTATCGTCATCGAAAAAGAATCCGAAGTGCAGCTGGTGATCGAGGAGGCCGCCGAACTCAAGGTGGCACCGCAGGTCGGCCTGCGTGTGCGCCTGTCGTCGCTGGCCTCGAGCAAGTGGGCTGACACTGGCGGCGAGAAGTCCAAATTCGGTCTGTCGGCGGCGCAGCTGCTGTCGGTGGTCGAGCGCTTCCGTGCCGCAGGGCTGGATCAGGGCATTCGCCTGCTGCACTTCCATATGGGCTCGCAGATCGCCAACCTGTCCGACTATCAGCACGGTTTCAAGGAAGCCATCCGTTACTACGGCGAACTGCGTGGCCTGGGCCTGCCGGTCGACCATATCGACGTCGGTGGTGGTCTGGGCGTGGATTACGACGGCACCCACTCGCGCAATGCCAGCTCGATCAACTACGACATGGACGACTACGCCGGTGTCGTGGTCGGCATGCTCAAGGAATTCTGCGATGCACAGTCATTGCCACACCCGCATATCTTCTCGGAAAGCGGCCGCTCGCTGACCGCGCACCACGCCATGCTGGTGGTGCAGGTTACCGACGTGGAAAAACACAACGACGAGATTCCGCGTATCGAGGATGTCACCAGCCTGCCGGAAACCGTGCGTTACTTGGTCGAGCTGCTCGGACCGACCGATATCGAAATGGTCACCGAGACCTACTGGCGCGCCACCCACTACATGAGCGATGTGGCCACTCAGTACGCCGATGGCAAACTCAGCCTGACCGAGAAGGCCCTGGCCGAGCAGTGCTACTTCGCCGTGTGCCGCCGTTTGCACAACTCGCTCAAAGCCCGTCAGCGCTCGCACCGTCAGGTGCTCGATGAGCTGAACGATAAGCTGGCCGACAAGTACATCTGCAACTTCTCGGTATTCCAGAGCCTGCCGGACACCTGGGCCATCGGCCAGGTGCTGCCGATTCTGCCGCTCAACCGCCTTGACGAAGAGCCGCTGCGCCGCGCCGTGCTGCAGGACCTGACCTGCGACTCCGACGGCAAGATCCGCCAGTACGTTGATGAGCAGTCGATCGAGACCAGCCTGCCGGTGCACGAAGTGCGTGAAGGTGAGGACTACCTGCTGGGTATCTTCCTGGTCGGTGCCTACCAAGAGATCTTGGGCGATATGCACAACCTGTTCGGTGACACCGACTCGGTGAACATCTACCAGAATGCCGATGGCAGCGTGTACCACGCCGGTATCGAGACCCACGACACCATCGAGGACATGCTGCGCTACGTGCACTTGTCGCCCGAAGAGTTGATGACCCACTACCGCGACAAGGTCGCCAGCGCCAAGATCAGCCCGCGCGAACGTACCCAGTTCCTTGATGCGCTGCGTCTGGGATTGACCCGTTCCTCTTACCTATCCTCATAAGCTTGCGCTGAATGCAAAAGGCCCCGCACTGCGGGGCCTTTTGCTTTCTGCTGGCGGCGATTAAGCCCCGAGCAGGCTTTGCCCGCAGACACGCAACACCTGCGCGGTGGCCGCGCCGGAACCCGGCTGGGCAAACCAGGCCACGGCTTCGGCGACGTCCTGCGGCAGGCCGCCCTGGCCCATGGAGTTCATCCGTCGACCGGCTTCGCGGATGGTCAGCGGGATGGCGGCGGTCATCTGGGTTTCGATAAAGCCGGGCGCTACCGCATTGATGCTGATGCCGCGTTTGCCCAGCGCCGGTGCCCAGGCCTGGGCCAGGCCGATCACGCCGGCCTTGCTCACTGCGTAGTTGGTCTGACCCAGATTGCCGGCGATGCCGCTGATCGAGGCGATCAGCACCACGCGGCCATTGTCGTGCAGCTTGCCGGCGTCCAGCAGGGCCTGGGTCAGCACCTGCGGGGCATTGAGGTTGACGTTGATCACCGAGTTCCAGAACGCATCGCTCATCTTCGCCAGGGTCTTGTCGCGGGTGATGCCGGCGTTGTGTACAACGATATCGATGCCGTCCGGCAGTGCTTCGACCAGCTGTGCGGCGGCATCATCGGCGCAGATGTCCAGGGCCAGGCCGCGCCCGCCCAGGCGTGCGGCCAGGGCATCGAGGGCGTCTTTGGCCGGCGGTACGTCCAGCAGCACCACCTCGGCGCCGTCGCGGGCCAGGGTTTCCGCGATGGCCGCACCGATGCCGCGCGAGGCGCCGGTGACCAGGGCCTTTTTGCCGGCCAGTGGGCGAGTCCAGTCCTTGACCTGTTCGCCGCAGGCGTTCAGGCGCAACACCTGGCCGGACACGTACGCGCTTTTCGGCGAGAGGAAGAAGCGCAGCGCGCCTTCCAGCTGCGACTCGCCACCCTTGCCGACGTAGATCAGCTGTACGTTGCCACCACGGCGGATTTCCTTGCCCAGCGAGCGGGTAAAACCTTCCAGGGAGCGCTGCACGCTGGCGGCAATCGGGTCTTTCAGTGACTCCGGCGCGCGGCCGAGGATTACCACGCGTGGGCATTTGTCTAGGCCCTTGAAGGTCGGCTGGAAGAAGTCGCGCAGCTCAATCAACTGCTCGAACCGGGTCAGGTGGCTGGCATCAAAGACCAGCGCCTTGAGTTTGGGGCCGTGTTCGGCGGTCCAGCGCGGCAGCTCGAACTGGCCTTCGCGGGCGGCGTACAGGGCGTCAGTCAGCTTGTGCGCGAAGGGCAGTACGGCGCTGGCCAGACTGCCTTCGCCACCCAGCAGCAGGGCGCCGTCCACTGGCCGGCTGCGTCCGGCCATCCAGCGTTCCAGCAGCAGCGGTGCGGGCAGGCCGAGCGCGCTGACCAGGCGGCGACCGGATGTGGAGTTGGCAAAGGCGAGATAACGGTCGGACATGGAGCGGCTCCTGCGCATGGATCAAAAGTGCGCCCACTCTACGCAGCCCGCAGAAATGCGCAATTGACCGCATCCGCCTGCTGTGCCGGCAAGGCGGCCAATGCCACACTGCGGACATAGGCTAGCCTGTCCCCCAATTATTTCAGCCAAGGATTTCTCCATGACTCAGCCGCGCCGCGTCGCCATTGTCGGTGGTAACCGTATTCCGTTCGCCCGCTCCAATACCGTCTACGCCACCGCGAGCAACCAGGAGATGCTGACCAGCGCACTGGATGGTCTGGTCGAGCGCTTCAACCTGCATGGCGAACGCCTTGGCGAGGTGGTGGCGGGTGCGGTGCTCAAGCATTCGCGCGATTTCAACCTGACCCGCGAATGCGTGCTCGGCTCGCGCCTGGCCCCGGAAACCCCGGCCTATGACCTGCAGCAGGCTTGCGGCACCGGTCTGGAAGCGGCGCTGCTGGTGGCCAACAAGATCGCTCTCGGGCAGATCGAATGCGGCATCGCCGGTGGCGTCGACACCACCTCGGACGCGCCAATCGGGGTCAACGAAGGGCTGCGCAAGATTCTTCTGCAAGCCAACCGTGGCAAGAGCACCGGCGAGAAGATCAAGAGCCTGCTGCAGATTCGCCCACGCCACCTGGCCCCGGCCATTCCGCGCAACGGCGAGCCGCGCACCGGGCTGTCGATGGGTGAGCATTGCGAGCTGATGGCACAGACCTGGGCCATCCCGCGCGATGAGCAAGACAAACTGGCCGTGGCCAGCCACCAGAAACTTGCCGCCGCCTATGCCGAAGGCTGGCACGACGACCTGCTGACGCCGTTCCGTGGCCTGACCCGCGACCAGAACCTGCGCGCAGACATCAGCCTGGAAAAACTTGCCACCCTCAAACCCTGCTTCGAGCGCAGCCCACGCGGCACCATGACCGCCGCCAACTCGACGCCGCTGACCGATGGCGCGTCCCTGGTGCTGCTGGCCAGTGAAGAGTGGGCCAAGGCCCGTGGCCTGCCGATTCTGGCCTATTGGAAGGATGGTGAAGCCGCGGCTGTGGATTTTGTCGGTGCGGGCAAGGAAGGCCTGCTGATGGCGCCGGCCTACGCCGTACCGCGGCTGCTGGCGCGTAACAAGCTGACGCTGCAGGACTTCGACTACTACGAAATCCACGAAGCCTTCGCCGCCCAGGTGCTCTGCACCCTCAAGGCCTGGGAAGACGCCGACTACTGCAAGACCCGCCTGGGCCTGGATGCGCCGCTGGGGGCCATCGACCGCAGCAAGATGAACGTCAAGGGCAGTTCGCTGGCCGCCGGCCATCCCTTTGCTGCCACCGGTGGGCGCATCGTCGCCAACCTGGCCAAGCTGCTCTCGGTGGCCCAGGAGGGCCGCGGGCTGATTTCGATCTGCGCGGCTGGTGGTCAAGGTGTGACTGCAATCCTGGAAAAGTAATCAAACAGCGGTATTCGCACGCGGTGCGGGTACTGATGTATGCAACTCCGTGATTTGGAGCGGCCCACGAAGGTGGTGCCGCTCTTTTTTTATCTCAGCATTCGGACAAGTAGGTTGGTGTTGAGCGCAGCGAAGCCCAACAGATCGCTGCATATCTCGTTGGGTTTCGTCGCGATGCTCCTCAACCCAACCTACGCAGTTATTGCGCCTGGGTATCGGCTTCACCCTTCAACAACGCCGCCTTGCGCGCCAGGCCCCAGCGGTAGCCGCTGAGGCTGCCGTTGCTGGCAATCACCCGGTGGCAGGGCACCAGCAGGCCCAGTGGGTTGCTGGCGCAGGCACGAGCAATGGCGCGTGGATGGCTGCCCAGTTGCGCGGCCAGTTCGGCGTAGTTGCGTGTCTGCCCGGCGGGGATCTGTTGCAGGGCACGCCACACCTGCTGTTGAAACGCAGTGCCGCGAATATCCAGCGGTAACTTGGCGGCGCGCTGTGGTTCGCTGATCTGTGCCAGCACCTGGCGCAAACTATCGCCCAGGCCGGCGTTATCCTGGTGCAGTTCGGCGGCGGCAAAGCGTTGCTGCAGCTCGCTTTGCAGTGCAGCCGGGGCGTCACCGAATAACAAGGCGCAGATGCCCCTGGTGCTGCTGGCCAGCAGTACGTGGCCGAGCGGGCAGGGCGCGATGCTGTAGCGCAGCTGTTCGCCTGCCCCTTGTTTGCGTCGTTGTGCCGGACTCAGGGGCGTCGGCTGCTGATACAGCGCACGGGTACCGGAGTAGCCGGCGCTGAGTGCGGCATCCAGCACGCTGTCTGCCGTCGGCAACTGTTGTTCCAGGCGCGCGCGGCGTTGCGCTGCCGTCCAGGCTTTAGGCGTCAGCCCGGTGCGAGCCTTGAAGGCCCGCGCCAGGTGCGAGGCGGACAGGCCGATGCGCGCGGCCAGTTGGGCGAGGGGCAGTGGCTGTTCACTGTTATCGAGCAGTTCACAGGCCGCCACGACTAACGCATCCAGTTGTTCGGCCTGGCTCTGCCCATGCGGCGAGCAGCGTTTGCATGGGCGAAAGCCAGCCGCTGCAGCGGCGTCAGCATCGGCGTGGAAACTCACGTTATCCCGCTTGGGTCGCCGCGCCGGGCAGCTGGGCCGGCAATAGATACCGGTGCTGCGCACGGCGAAGACGAAACGTCCATCCTGCGCGGCATCACGCGAGCAGACGGCCTGCCAGCAAAGGTCTGAATCGAGCATGGGCGCCTCCTTGATTCTGAACCGATTGTCGGCTGCGCCCGACGGGCTGCCAATCCATATCTGACTTTCAAATCGCCGGTAATGCTTGCGAGGCACGGGCGAGCGGTCACGGCCAGCGCGTCGGCCACCCCGATGATTCCAGTCTGGCGCCCCGCGTCGCTCGGCGGCAGCACCTGCTGATGCGCTGATAGCCGCCCCAGGGTGGGCGCTCGGCGCAGATTGCCGTATAACGGGCGGCAGAGTCGACTTGGGCAACACAGGACCCCTGATTAAAGCTGATGAAGACGCCAAAACGTATTGAGCCGCTGGTTGAGGCCGGGCTGGTCGATGAAGTGGTGCGGCCACTGATGAGTGGCAAGGAGGCCGCCGTCTATGTGGTGCGCTGTGGTGATGAGCTGCGTTGTGCCAAGGTCTACAAGGAAGCCAACAAGCGCGGTTTCCGCCAGGCTGCCGAATATCAGGAGGGCCGCAAAACGCGTAACAGCCGTGACGCCCGCGCCATGGCCAAGGGCAGCAAGTACGGGCGTAAGGAGCAGGAAGAGGCCTGGCAGAACGCCGAAGTGGCGGCGCTGTTCCGCCTGGCCAATGCCGGTGTGCGCGTGCCCAAGCCTTATGACTTTCTTGAGGGCGTCTTGTTGATGGAGATGATCGATGACGGCGAGGGCGATGCAGCTCCGCGCCTCAATGATGTCGATCTGCACCCGGACGACGCCCGCGAATTCCACGCCTTTATGATTCGTGAAGTGGTGAAAATGCTTTGCGCGGGTCTGGTGCATGGCGACCTGTCGGAATTCAACGTACTGCTTGATCCAAGTGGCCCGGTGATCATCGACCTACCGCAGGCGGTGGATGCGGCGGGCAACAACCATGCGTTCAAGATGCTGGAGCGCGATGTGCGCAACATGGCCGAATACTTTGGTCAGTTTGCCCCGGAATTGAAGTTCACCAAGTACGCCAAGGAAATGTGGGCGCTGTATGAAGCCGGTGAGCTGACCCCGGAAAGCCCGCTGACCGGTGAGTTCGACGACCCGGAAGAGCAAGCCGATATCGACGCAGTGATGCGCGAAATCAAGGCCGCCCTGGCCGACGAAGCACGCCGTCAGGCGCTACTGAATGCCGAGGACGAACCCAAGGGTGAGGAACCACCGCCGCCGTGGGCGCAATAGGCCAGAGCGCTGCTAAGAAAGATGCCGCTTACCTGATCAGGTAAGCGGCATTTTTTTGCGCTGAATAGCTTGGGCGTTTGTCTCGCTTACAGCCGTGCGGCCTTGAAGGTATCGCAGCGACCGACATCGCCCCCGGCGAAACCGGTCTTGAACCAGCGTACGCGCTGCTCCGAGGTGCCGTGGGTGAAGGAGTCCGGCACCACCTGGCCGCGGGCCTGCTTCTGCAAGCGGTCATCACCGATAGCGTTGGCGGCGTTCAGTGCTTCTTCGATATCGCCGGGCTCCAGCCAGTCATGGCGGCGCTGGCCGTGGTAGGCCCATACCCCGGCCAGGCAATCGGCCTGCAATTCCTGGCGCACCAGCAAACCGTTGGCACCTTCCACCCGCTCGCCACGTTGACGCGCAGCATTGACCTTGGCCGAGACGCCCAGCAGGGTCTGCACGTGGTGGCCGACTTCATGGGCAATCACGTAGGCCTGGGCAAAGTCGCCGGCCGCGCCAAAACGCTGTTCCAGCTCGCGGAAGAACGCCAGGTCGATATACACCCGCTGATCGCCGGGGCAGTAGAAGGGGCCGACCGCCGAGTTGGCGAAGCCGCAGGCGGAGTTCACCCCGCCGCGAAACAGCACCAGGGTCGGGTCGCGATACTGGCGGTTGGCGCCCTGGAAGATGTCGCGCCAGGTGTCCTCGGTATCGCCGAGAACGGCGCGGACAAAGTCGGCCTGCTCGTCATTGCCGGCCGGTGCCTGTTGCGGTGCACTGACGCTGCCGCCCTGCAAGGCCTGGCCGGCCAACTGGCCGAGGATCTGCATCGGGTCCTGGCCGCTGAGCAGGCCGACGATCACCACGATGGCCACACCACCGAGGGTCAATCCCTTGCCGCCGCCCATGCGGGAGCCGCTGCCGCGTGCATCCACCACGTTGTCACTGCGTCTTGCCCGTTTCCAGCGCATTGCTGCCGTCCTCTGTGTGCCGATCCTGAGTGTTGACTCTGGTTGCGGGTCTGGCCAGCCCAACCGTCAGCCGTTCAGTTGGCGGAGTATTGATTGATCACCCGCTCTGCGCCTTGCTTGTCCAGGCCGATGACCTGGTAAGCATCGCGAACATTGCCGTACTCCATGCCCGGCGAGCCGGCGGGCATGCCCGGTACCGCCGCACCAATCAGATCGGGTTGCTGGCGCAGTTTGAGGATGTCGGCGGCCGGGACATGGCCTTCGACAAACTGACCGTTGATCACACCGGTATGGCAGGACGCCAGGCGCGGCGGCACGCCGAGGCGCTGTTTGACCGCACTCATATCGGCCTCCACGTGGTCATTAACGGTAAATCCGTTGTCCTGCAGGTGGCTGATCCAGGCCTTGCAGCAGCCGCAGTTGGCATCGCGGTGTACATCGATGGTCAAAGGTTCGGCGGCGAAACTCAGGTTACTGAGCAGCAGCGCGGCAAGCACAAACAGCTGGCGCATGGGGGGACTCCTGGCAGGTAAAGGTTGAGCATAGCGCCCGGTGCCCTCGGGCAACCACTGACGATTTCCGAATCAGGCCGGCGCGGCTTATGCTGCGTGCGATTTACGGGCTTTCGACTTGCAAGAAAAGGATGGGTTCATGTTGCTCGCACGCGTTGTACTGCTGATTCAACTGCTGGCGTTGGCTGGGCTGGGGCTGGCCTACTTTATTCAGCCCCATGAAATGACCAACCTCAGTGGCATGTTGCTTATGTCGCCGGCCGCTGCCACGGACGTGCGCGCCTACTATGGTGGCTTGCAACTGGGCCTGGCGGCGTTTATCGGCCTGTCGCTGAGTCGGTTGGAGCTCACCCGCGCCGCGCTGACCCTGCTGGTGCTGCTCTACAGCGCCCTGGCGTTGGCACGTATTGGTGGGCTGTGGCTCGATGGCGGTGCGCAGCAGACCTTCAATCTCTACGCGCTGCTGCTGGAAGTGGTCTCGGCGGGGCTGTGCTACTGGGCGCTGCGAGGGCTGCAGCGCCTATCAGGCTGTTGAAAAACTACCTGCGTTGCCTTGCGGCGTTAAAGACAGGCTCAAAATGCTGATTTACAGCCCGTAAGCTCCGCTTTTTCGCCTATTTTTGCCTTGCACTGGCTGCCTCGCCAACGGTTTTCAACAGCCTGCTGCAGGTTTAGCGGCGCTCCAGCAGCACACCCGACTCCATATGGTGGGTGTAGGGGAACTGGTCGAACAGCGCGCAGCGCGTCACCTTGTGAGTGTCGCTGAGCTGGGCGATGTTGGCGGCCAGGGTCTCCGGGTTGCAGGAGATGTACAGGATGCGCTCGAAGCGGCGGGTCAGCTCGCAGGTATCCGGGTCCATGCCGGCCCGTGGTGGGTCGACGAAGACGCAGCCGAAGTCGTAACTCTTCAGGTCGATATCGGCCAGGCGACGGAACGGCCGCACCTCGTTCAGCGCCTCGGTCAGCTCTTCGGCGGACAGGCGCACCAGGCTGACGTTATCCACGCCGTTGTCGGTCAGGTTGGCCAGGGCGGCATTCACCGAGGACTTGCTGATCTCGGTGGCCAGCACCTTGCGCACGCGGGTGGCCAGCGGCAGGGTGAAGTTGCCATTGCCGCAGTACAGTTCCAGCAGATCATCCTGGCGTTCGCCCAGCACTTCATAAGCCCAGCTGAGCATCTTCTGGTTCACTTCGCCGTTGGGCTGGGTAAATGCGCCCTCCGGTTGGCGATAGCTGAAGGTGCGCCCGGCGACCTGCAGTTTTTCCTCTACGTAGTCCTTGCCGATGACGATGCGTTTGCCCTTGGAGCGGCCAATGATGCTGACCTGCAACTCGGCCGCGAGATGTTCGGCGGCGACCTGCCAGGCGGCGTCCAGCGGGCGGTGGTAGCACAGGGTAATCAGTGCATCACCGGCCAGGGTGGTGAGGAACTCGACCTGAAACAGCTTGAAGCTCAGGGCGCTACTGGCTTGCCAGGCGGCCTTCAGACGTGGCATCAGGGCGTTGATCTGCGCGCTGGCGATGGGGAATTCTTCGAAGAAGATTGGTGTGTACTTGTCGCCGGCTTCGAACATCGCGTAGTGGCGATCCTCGCCTTCACGCCACAGGCGGAATTCGGCGCGCAGGCGATAGTGCTCGCGCGGCGACTCGAATACCTCGGGGACGGGCGCATCGAAGGGGGCCAACAGCTCGATCAGGCGCTGCTGCTTCTCCGCAAGTTGGGCGGCGTAGTTGGCGGGATCGAACTGGGAACGGCTCATGGATTACTCGCTAATCAGCGCTGGAGGCGCCCGCCTGCATAGCTGCTGGCGGGCGGTGTGAACGGGCTTAAGAGAACAGGCCGAGCTTGACCACGCAGAAGCCGGCAAGGATCACCAGCATCAGGTTCAGCTCGCGCCAGCGGCCGGCCAGGGTCTTGGCGGCGACCCAGGCGATAAAGCCGAAGGCGATGCCGGAGGCGATGGAGAAGGTCAGCGGCATGGCCAGGGCGGTGATCAGCACCGGTGCAGCGACGGTGATGTCTTCCCAGTCGATTTCGGCCATCCCGGCGGTCATCAGTACTGCGACGAACAGCAACGCTGGCGCAGTGGCGAAGGCCGGCACGCTGCCCGCCAGCGGGGCAAAGAACAGCGCCAACAGAAACAGCACGGCGACCACGCAGGCCGTCAGGCCGGTACGCCCGCCGGCGCTGACCCCAGCGGCCGATTCGATATAGCTGGTGGTGGTCGAGGTGCCCAGCAACGAGCCCCCCATGGCTGCAGTGCTGTCGGCGATCAGCGCGCGGCCCATCTTCGGCATATGGCCGTCCTTGCGCATCAGCCCGGCCTTTTTGGCGACGGCGATCAGGGTGCCGGAGTTGTCGAACAGGTCGACGAACAGAAAGGCGAAGATCACGCTGATCAAGCCAATGTCCAGCGCGCCCATGATGTCCAGTTGCAGGAAGGTCGGGGCCAGCGACGGCGGCATCGAGACCACGCCGCCAAACTGCGAAATGCCCAGCGCCATGCTGATCAGGGTAATCAGCAGAATGCCGATCAGCACCGCGCCGGTGACCTTGCGCGCCTCCAGACCGACGATCACGAAGAAACCGAGAATGGCCAGCAGTGCCTGGGGCTTGCTGAGGTCGCCCATGCCCACCAGCGTGGCCGGGTGGTCGACCACGATGCCGGCACTTTGCAGAGCGATCAGGGCGAGGAACAGGCCGATACCGGCGGCAATCGCCGAGCGCAGCTCCAGGGGGATGCTGTTGATGATCCATTCGCGGATCTTGAAGATCGACAGCAGCAGGAACAGGCAGGCTGAGAGGAATACTGCGCCCAGCGCCACCTGCCAGGTGTGGCCCATGCCCAGCACCACGGTGTAGGTAAAGAAGGCGTTGAGGCCCATGCCTGGTGCCAGGGCGATTGGGTAGTTGGCGATCAGGCCCATGATGGCCGAGCCGATGGCGGCGGCCAGGCAGGTGGCGACAAAGATTGCGCCCTTGTCCATGCCGGTTTCACCGAGGATGCTCGGGTTGACGAAGAGAATGTAGGCCATAGTCAGGAAGGTGGTCAGCCCTGCCAGACACTCGGTGCGCACCGTGGTGTTGTGGGCTTTGAGTTGGAACAGTCTTTCCAGCATGTGGCACTCCCCGTAACGGCGTTTTTGCCGTGTTTATGCAAACCGAAAGCAAAGCACATTCACGCGTGGGTGCATGTTTTTACTGGCGATCTGGAAAAAGGCGCGCATCATATCAGCTCGTCTGGAAGGGGTGAATTTATGACCGCTCGGACAGTTTATGTACCTGATTTGCAAGGAGCGAAATGATGACTGCACGGGCCCTTATCAGCGTCGCCGATGGTGTTGAAGACCTCGAGTGCGTAACCCTGATTGATGTACTGCGGCGTGCCGAGGTTGAAGTGGTAGTGGCCAGCATCGAGAGCCGGCGGATGATCACCTGCGCCCGGGGCACGCGCCTGACCGCCGACACCATGCTGGTGGATGTGCTGGCTCAGCCCTTCGACCTGATCGTGCTGCCCGGCGGCATGCCGGGCGCACAACACCTTGCTGAGCACGAGCCGTTGGCCGAGCGGGTGCGCGAGCAGGCCAAGGCCGGCAAGCTGTTTGCCGCCATTTGCGCGGCCCCCGCGCTGGCCTTGCAGCAATACGGCGTGCTCCGGCAGCGGCGCATGACCTGCTACCCCGCGTTCAGTGATCGCCTTAGCGGTTGCGTGTTTGTCGATCAGCCGGTGGTGGTCGATGGCAATTGCATCACCAGTCAGGGCCCCGGCACTGCTCTGGCGTTTGCCCTGACCCTGGTTGAGCAGCTGTGTGGCAAAGCCGCGCGCAAGCATGTCGCCGAGGCCATGCTGGTCAGCTAGTCGTTACTTCGCTCAGGGCCTTGCGGGTGCAGATGATCGCGCTTGGCCAACTCGGGGAACAAGCGGATCCACAGGCCGGTGACCAGAATGGCGCCGACGCCGCCGATCAGCACCGCCGGCACCGTGCCGAACCAGGCGGCGCTGACCCCGGCGCGGAAATCCCCCAGCTGATTGGATGCGCCGATAAACAGGCCGTTGACCGCGCCAACGCGGCCGCGCATCTCGTCCGGGGTTTGCAGTTGCACGAAGGCGCCGCGGATCACCATGCTGATCATGTCCGCCGCGCCCAGCACCACCAGCGCTGCCAGGCTGAACCACAGCGAGGTGGACAGGCCGAAGCCGATGGTCGCCACGCCGAAGATTGCCACTGAGGTAAACATCACCGGGCCGACCCGCCGCTCGATGGGAAAGCGCGCCAGCCACAGTGACATCAGCAGCGCGCCAACCGCCGGCGCCGAGCGCAGCAGGCCGAGGCCCCAAGGGCCGGTGAGCAGAATGTCCTTGGCAAACACCGGCAGCAGCGCGGTGGCGCCACTGAGCAGCACCGCCAGCATGTCCATCGACACCGCGCCGAACACGGCAGGGCGGCTGCGGATAAAGCGAAAGCCGGCCAGCAACGAATCCAGCGAGACCTTCTGTTTCAACGGCAGCTGACGTGCCGGCAAGCTCAGCATAAGACTTAGGGCGCAGCCATACAGCAGCAGGGCCGGGCCATAGACCCAGTGTGTGCCGAGCGCATAGAGCAAGCCGCCCAGCGCCGGCGCGACGATGGTGGCGGCCTGCATGGCCGAAGCCGACGCGGCTACAGCAGCGGGGAACAGCCCCGGTGGCACGATATTCGGCAGCAGGGCCTGTGTTGTCGGCATCTCGAACGCCCGGGCGGTGCCGAGCAGAAAGGCGATCAGGAAGATCATTTCGCGGCTGATGCTGCCGGCGCTGCTGCCCAGCAGCAGGCCCAGGGCAATCAGCCCCTGCGCGCCCTGGCAGAGTGCCGCCACCTTGCGCCGGTCGAAGCGGTCGGCGACATGCCCGGTGAGCAGGATAAACAGGATCTTCGGCAGGAACTCGATCAGCCCGACCAGGCCGAGGTCGAGCACGTTGCCTGTCAGTGCATACATCTGCCAGCCAATCGCCACGGTAATCATCTGGAAGCCGCTGGCGGTGAATACCCGGGCGAACCAGAAGGCCAGAAATGGGCGCTGGTGACGTAAAAGCTGAGACATGGCCGAACAACTCGCACGGCTGGCGGGAGGCGCAGCCTAGCATGCGTCGGTGTGGGCGGCATGCTGAGGCGCCGTTTTAGAGGCGCTGCTGTGTATTTATCTGACTTTAAAGGCAGGTTTTTATTCTGTTGTGGCAATGACTTGAGTAGAATCTGACTCTCAGGTCAATAAATCTGTCGTCTACGCTGATTCTGCTCCGTGCTTGTAAGCGGCGCGCCTGTCTCTCTTTTGTTCACGCAAATGGCCAGGCTGCTCTGGCCCCGAGGAACGGACATGTCCACTCCTGAGTTGTCCCGCCGCGCCTTTCTGCAAGGCAGCGTCATCGCCGGTATCGGCATCAGTTTCGCCCCACTGGGCAGCAAGGCGTTTGCCGCCTTGTTCGAGGAACGTGTAACCGCCATGCCGCAGCCCTGGTACAACGCCAGTGGCAAGGCTGTGGCGCGTATCGATGGGGTCTCCAAGGTGGTCGGTGGCAAGGTGTTTGCCCGCGATATCCGCGCCAAGGACATGCCCGGCTGGCCGCAGCAGCAAGGCCATGCGCTGTTGCTCAAGGCCACGCGCACCGAGCAGCTGTACCAGGGTTTCGACCTGTCGGTGCTGCCGGCCGCGTTGCAGCCGCAACGTGTAGTGACCGCCAGTGACCTGGTTAAAGACGGCATCAGCTTTCCGGATGGCCACAACCTTGATCCGCTGCTGCCCGAAGGCCAGGTGCCGATGTTTATCGGCCACCCGGTGGCACTGCTGATTTGGCATGACTTCGAGCGCTATCGTCAGGCCAAGAACATCCTCAAGTTCAATGACAAGGTGATCCGCTACGGCGAGCAGGCGCCGGCGTTCCAGAGCGACCCTTATGGCAGTTTCCGCTTCGTGCGCGTCGGCGGCAGCACGCCGTTCGAGCCGGACACCTTCTCCAGCCTCAAGGACAGCATGCTGTTCCCGCTGATCCACAACCGCAAGCCGGCCTGGGGCGAGGGCAAGGTCAGTGGCGACCTGACCCAACAGGGCCTGTACCACGCCGAACAGATGCTCAACCAGCTGCAGACCCCGCCGAGCGACTGGCTGGTGTTCGATGAGCGCTTCACTACCCAGTCCATCGAGCCGGCTGCGCTGGAAGCCGACAACGGCAACGGCTGGTTTGACCCGGCCAGTGGCACCCTGCATTTCGTGGTCGCCACCCAGTGCCCGTTTGAAGTGGCCGAGCAGACCGCGCATATGCTCGCGCCCTCCCGGTTCGCTGTGAAAAAGCTCAGCATGCACCCTGGCTACACCGTCGGTTACGGCTCCAAGGACAACAACATCCATGTGTTCTATGCTGCCCTGGCCGCGATCTACGGCGACGGCGTGCCGGTGCGTCTGGCCAATGATCGCTACGAGCAGTTCCAGAGCGGGATCAAGCGTCACCCCTTCGACATGCATTACCAGTTGGCAGTGAACAAGCAGGATCACAGCTTCCAGATCTTCCGCGCGCACATGGATGTCGACGGCGGCGGTCGCGCCAACTACAGCTCCTCGGTGGCCGCAGTCGGCGCCACGGCGGCGCAATCGATCTACTACCTGCCGCGCAGCGATCTGGCGGCCACCGCCTATTACTCGCGTGGCGTGGAAGCCGGTTCGATGCGCGGTTACGGCACCCTGCAGACCATGGCCGCCACCGAGATGATGGTGGACGAAGTAGCCGAGCGGCTGAATCTCGATGCCATCGAACTGCGCAAGAAGAACGTGTTCCAGTCCGGTATGAAGAACACCCAGGGCGCGATCCCGGCGGGTGCTCTGCGCCTCGATGAAATCCTCGACAAGGCCGCGCAGCACGAAATCTGGAAGAACCGCGTTGAGCGCAAGCAGCGCTTCGATGCCGAAGACCCGGACAACCTCTACGGCGTTGGCTTTGCCATCTGCCAGAAGGACTTCGGCACCGGCTCCGAAGCGCCGATGGCCAGCCTGGAGTTCAGCGCAGACGGCCGCGTCAGCCTGCGCCAGATTGCTATCGACATGGGCACCGGCATGGCCACCTCGCAGGCCCTGTTGGTCGCTGATTACCTTGGTCAGCCCGCCGATGAAATCAAGACCGGCGAAACCGAGTGGAGCGAACTGGCCCTGACCACCAGCGGCAATCCCTACATCATCAGCCAGGCCGAGCAGGACGCCGCGCTGCGCAATCCGCGCTGGGTCGGCAAACTGGCCTCGCCGTCGTCGGCAACCAACTCCTCCTACTACACCGGACACTCCACCCGTGAAGCCGCGCGCCTGCTGTTTATCCATGGCCTGTGGCCGGCGGCCCTGGCCATCTGGGGCCGGGGTGAGCACGGCGGTCTGGCCAACCCTTATGTGGTGCGCCGCGAGAACGCGCACTGGGTCGACGGCAAACTGACCGCCGACGGCATGCCGCCGATCCCGTTCAAACTGCTGGCGCACAAGGCCCATGAGCTGGGGCTGGTCACCGGCATCAGCGTGCACGGCTTCAACCGCTGGAGCTGGGCTGAGGGCGAGTTCGAGATCAACGGCCAGCGCGAGCGCGTGCCGCTGGATGCGCTGGCGGTGAAATACGGCGACGGCGCAAGCGCCGCGCAGAAAGCGCAGATGAACCGCAAGGGTTTCCACCTGCTCGATCGCATCAGCATCAAGTACCCGGTGACTCAGCTGAACAACGCCATGGTTACCTACTACAGCCCGGTGGCCACCCTGGTCGAGGTCAAGGTCAACAAGGGCAGCGGCGAGGCGCGGGTGATCAACCATCACTCCTGGCTCGAATGCGGCCGGGTGATCGTCGAAGAACTGGTGCTGGGGCAGCTCGAAGGCGGTATCGCCATGGGCATCGGCCATGCGCTGCTGGAAGAAATGCCGCTGTATGAAGGCGGCCCCGGCGACGGCACCTGGAACTTCAACCGCTATCAACTGCCGCGCGCCAAGGACTGCGCGGTGTGGTCGCAAAGCGCGGAGATTCTGCCGCCGCTGTCGCCCAGTGACCCGGCCAAGGGCATCGCCGAAGTGGTGATGATTCCGGTGGTCGGCGCCATCGTCAACGCCGTGGCCCACGCCACCGGCAAGCGCCTGCGCGACCTTCCCCTGACTCCGGCCCGCATCAAGGAGGCCCTCCATGGCTAAGCGCCTGCTCAGCATGATTATCAACAGCCAGGCGGTCGGCCCGATGGAAGTGGCCGACGACCTGATGATGATCGACTTTCTCCACGAATACCTGAACCTCACCGGTTCGCGCCTGGGCTGCGGCCAGGGTGTGTGCCACGCCTGTGTGGCGATCCTCGACAAGCCCGACGGCACCAGCGAAGAAATCCGCACCTGCATCACCGGCGCACATTTCTTCGACGGCAAGCGCATCCGCACCATCGAGGGCCACGCCAAGCGGGATGCCCAGGGTGAGGTCAGCCAGCTCAACCCGATTCAGCAGCAGTTTGTCGACCAATTTGCCTTCCAGTGCAGCTACTGCACGCCGGGCTACGTCAACGCCGCCACCGTGCTGGTGGAAAAACTCCAGCGCCAGCCGGTCAAGCGCAGCGAGCTGGAAGGCGAGATCGAAGACGCCCTGGGTAAGCACATCTGCCGTTGCACCGGCTACGTGCGCTACTACAGCGCCGCGCGCGATGTGGTCGAGTCTCTCGGCCTGGTCAAGGAAGGTTAAGCATGAAGAACATTCTGATTGCTGCCGCCCTGTTGTTGCCGTTGGCCGCCCAGGCGGCGGATAAGCAACTGATTGAGCGCGGCAAGTACCTGGCGCGCGCCGCCGACTGTGTGGCCTGCCACAGCGTCGAAGGCGGTGCCGAATACGCCGGCGGCCTGCCGCTGGAGTCGCCGTTCGGCACCATCTACGGCACCAACATCACCCCGGACAAGCAGTACGGCATCGGCGAGTACAGCGCCGATGACTTCTACCGCGCGGTGGCCGAAGGCGAGCGGCGGGATGGCAGCAAACTCTATCCGGCGATGCCGTACACCTCCTATCACCTGCTCAAGCGCGAAGATTCAGACGCCATCTACGCCTACCTGATGAGCCTGGAACCGATCGCCAAACCCAGCCCGCAAACCAGCCTGAGCTTCCCGTTCAATGTGCGCTTCGGCCTGGGCTTCTGGAACATGCTCTACAAGAACCGCGTGCAACTGCTGCCGGCTGAAGGCAAAAGCGAGACCTGGCAGCGCGGTCAGTACCTGGTCGAGGCCCTGGGCCACTGCGGCGAGTGCCACACACCGCGCAATGCCCTTGGTGCGTTGCAACAGGATCAGCGTTTGCAGGGCGGCGTGCTGCTCGGTTACGAGGCACCCAGCCTGCTCGCCGAGGACCTGGCCGAGCGCGGCTGGAGCACCGACGACCTGGCGACCTTCCTCAAGCACGGCATCAGCGCCCAGGGTTCGATGTTCAACGAGATGTACCCGGTGCTGCACCACAGCACCCAGTACCTGCCGCTGGACGACCACAAGGCCATGGCCACCTACCTGCTTGGCGATCAACCGCCGGCGCCGCGCAAGGTCAGCGCGGTGGCCTTCGAACAGCTTGATGCCAGCGCGCAGCAGGGTCGTCAGCATTACCTCAACCTCTGCGCCGGGTGCCATGGCGTGGTAGGTGAGGGCGTGCCGCATGTGGCGGTGGCGATGGACGGCAACACCACCCTGCGCCTGAACGATGCGCGTAACCTGTTGCGGGTGATCGATGACGGCATCAAGGAGCAGCAGTTCACCGGTTTCGAGCGTATGCAACCGATGCCGGGCTTCAGCGACAAGCTGGATGACGGGCAGCTGCGCGACCTGCTGCATTACCTGCGGCAGACCTGGGGCGGCCAGGCAGCTGAGCTGAGCCCGCAGCAGGTCAGTCAGTTGCGCAGCGAGAAAGGCCATTGAGGCCGGGTGAAGCCTGATGCAGCACCTTGATCTGCTGGTCGTCCGCCAGGCGCTGCAGTGGTCCGCTGCAGGACGGCGCGTGTGGCTGTGTACGGTGCTGAGCACCTACGGCTCGGCGCCGCGCGCGCCGGGTTCGCTGCTGGCTGCCACGGCGCAGGGCGAATGGATCGGCTCGTTGTCCGGGGGTTGCGTCGAGGATGAGTTTCTCGAGCGCCTGGCCGCAGGTGCCTTTCCTGAACCTGTGCACCTGGTGCGCTATGGCGATGGCAGCGACCCGCACTCGCAGATCAGCCTGCCCTGCGGCGGTGTGCTGGACGTGCTGGTGGAAAACCTGCCGGCCGACTGCGCAGTGCAGGCGCATCTGCGTGAGCTGGAAAGCGCCTTGGCGGGCCAGCGCCGGCTGATCCGCGACGTGGCGCTGCCCAGCGGTGAGCGCCGCTTGCTGGCGGACAACACGCAGGGGCCAAGAGTTGAGCGTCAGTCGAATCGGCTGCGTGTGCGCGTCGGGGCGGCTCAGCGTTTGTTGTTGGCGGGCTACTCCTCAGTGGCACAGGTCTGCGCGCAGTTTGCTCAAGGTTTGGGCTTCGAGGTGGTGCTGTGCGATCCGCGCGAGGAGGTGCTGCAAGGCGTCGACTTGCCAGGGGTGGAGATCCGCCGTGAGCTGCCGTCCGAGGTTATCCGTCTGGGTGGCTGCCATGCCGACACCGCCGTGGTGGCGCTGACCCATGACCCGCGTATCGATGATCTGGCGATGATCGAAGCGGTGCGCACCGAGGCTTTTTATATCGGTGTGATGGGCTCGCGACTGACCAGCGCCAAACGCTTCGAGCGCCTGCGCCGCGTTGGCGGCCTGGATGATGCTGCGCTGGCGCGGATCATCGCGCCAATCGGGCTGAACCTGGGCAGCAAGACCCCGGCGGAAATCGCCCTGGCGGTACTCGCCGACATCCTGCGGGTGCGCAACGGCCTGGCGCGGGATGCGCTCTAGCATGCCGCGCGTTGTGGCCCTGTTGCTGGCGGCCGGGCGAGGTCGGCGCTTTGGCAGTGACAAGCGCCTGGCCCGTTTGCCGGACGGTCGCGGCCTGCTGGCGGCCAGTGCCGAGCGGGCCCTGCAGGTGTTCGCTGAAGTGCATGTGTTGCTGCGCGACGAGGACGATGTGCAGGCCTTGGGGTTACCGGATGCGTGCCGGATTATCCGTTGCCCTGACGCCGATCAGGGCATGGGCCACAGCCTGGCGGCTGGGGTGCGGGGCTTGGCCGGTTGCGAGGCCGACGCCATCGCCGTGCTGCTCGGCGATATGCCCTGGGTGGCCGCCGACAGCCTGTGGCAGCTGTGTCAGCAGGCCGCAGCCGAGCGCATCGTCTATCCGCTGTATGAGGGTCAACGCGGGCATCCGGTGTTGTTTGGTCGCGCCTTCTGGCCACAACTGCAAGCCTTACGCGGTGATGAAGGTGCGCGCGTGTTGCTGCAGTCGCAGGCGGCAGCGTGCCAGGGCGTCGCGCTGGCTGATCCGGGTGTGCTGCGCGATGTTGACCGGCCGCAGGCGCTGTTGACCGACTAGGCGGCCCGCCTTGGCGGTGTGGCAGCCCGTCGCGTGACAATCGACCACAGCCGAACTTGACGCGCCAGGCGCTACTCTCTGTACATCTCTTGACCCGCATCAATACTGATCGTGCGTGATTATGCAGGGCCGTTGGCCCTGTGCGATGGCTAGTCAACCCAGAACAATAATCCCCCGACTGATTGCTTGTGACTGGCATGCGCGCCCGTGGCCGTGCCCCGTATCACCTGACTGAGGAAACGCCATGTTTGGATTGGAGGCTCTCGACCTCGCTCGAATCCAGTTCGCTTTCACCATCTCCTTTCACATCATTTTTCCGGCCATCACCATCGGCCTGGCCAGTTACCTGGCGGTGCTTGAAGGGCTGTGGTTGAAGACGGGCGAGGAGGTGTACCGCGACCTGTACCACTTCTGGGCGAAGATCTTTGCGGTCAACTTCGGCATGGGCGTGGTCTCCGGCCTGGTCATGGCCTATCAGTTCGGCACCAACTGGAGCGCGTTTTCCGACTTTGCCGGGGCGGTCACCGGGCCGCTGCTGACCTATGAAGTGCTGACCGCGTTCTTCCTTGAGGCGGGTTTTCTTGGCGTCATGCTGTTCGGCTGGAACCGCGTCGGCCCGGGCCTGCACTTCTTCTCCACGGTGATGGTGGCGGTCGGCACGCTGATCTCGACCTTCTGGATTCTCGCCTCCAACAGCTGGATGCACACCCCGCAGGGCTTCGAGATCATCGACGGGCGGGTGATTCCGGTGGACTGGTTCGCCGTGGTGTTCAACCCCTCGTTCCCGTATCGCCTGCTGCATATGGCTACAGCGGCGTTCCTTGCCACGGCGTTCTTCGTTGGCGCGTCGGCGGCCTGGCACCTGCTGCGCGGTCGCGACAACCCGGCGATCCGCAAGATGCTCTCGATGGCCATGTGGATGGCGTTGATTGTTGCGCCGATCCAGGCGGTGATTGGCGACTTCCATGGCCTGAATACTCTCAAGTATCAGCCGGCGAAGATCGCCGCCATCGAAGGCCACTGGGAAAACCACGGCGATGAACCGACCCCGCTGATTCTGTTCGGCTGGCCGGATATGGAAGCCGAAGAAACCCGCTTCAAGATCGAGATTCCCGCGCTTGGCAGCCTGATCCTGACCCACAGCCTGGACAAGCAGGTGCCGGCGCTCAAAGAGTTCGCCAAGGAAGACCGGCCCAACTCGACCATCGTGTTCTGGACCTTCCGGATCATGGTCGGCATCGGCATGCTGATGATCCTTACCGGTCTCTGGGGGCTGTGGCTGCGTACGCGTGGCAGGTTGTTCGAGAGCCGGCCGTTCCTGCATCTGGCGGTGTGGATGGGCCCGTCGGGGGTTATTGCCATCCTTGCCGGCTGGTACACCACTGAGATCGGCCGTCAACCCTGGATCATCCAGGGGCTGATGCGCACCGCGGATGCCTCGTCCGGGCACAGTTTTGCGCACATGAGCCTGACCCTGATTCTGTTTGTGGTGGTGTATTTCGCCCTGTTCGGCGCCGGCATCAGCTACATGATGCGCCTGGTGCGCAAGGGCCCGATCACCGACGAAGGCAAGGAAACCGCCGAGGGCGGCCCAGGCCAGAAACGCACGCCGTCGCGTCCGCTGTCCGCACCCGAAGAGGGGCTGGAAGAGGGCGAAACCGACTCACTGGCTGAGAGGAATTGAATATGGGCATTGATCTCTCGCTGATCTGGGCCGTGATCATCGCCTTCGGCGTGATGATGTACGTGGTCATGGATGGCTTCGACCTGGGCATTGGCATCCTCTTCCCCTTCGTCAAAAGCGAAGGCGAGCGCGATGTCATGATGAACACCGTGGCGCCGGTCTGGGACGGTAACGAAACCTGGCTGGTGCTCGGCGGTGCGGCGCTGTTCGGCGCTTTCCCGCTGGCCTACGCGGTGGTGCTCAGCGCGCTGTACCTGCCGCTGATCTTTATGCTGCTGGGGCTGATCTTCCGTGGCGTGGCCTTCGAGTTCCGCTTCAAGGCCAAGGCTGCCAAACGCCACCTCTGGGACAAGGCATTTATCGGCGGCTCACTGACCGCGACCTTCTTCCAGGGCGTGGCGCTGGGGGCGTATATCGATGGCTTTGAGGTGGTCGACCGGGTCTATGCCGGTGGCGCCCTGGACTGGCTGACGCCGTTTTCGCTGTTCTGCGGCCTGGCGCTGATTGCCGCCTACGCCTTGCTCGGCTGCACCTGGCTGATCATGAAAACCGAAGGCCGCCTGCAACAGCAGATGCACGACCTTGCTCGGCCGCTGGTGTTCGTCCTGCTTGGCGTCACTGGCATCGTCAGCCTGTGGACGCCGCTGGCACATGCCGAGATCGCCGAGCGCTGGTTCAGCCTGCCGAATATCTTCTGGTTTATGCCGGTGCCGCTGCTGGTGCTGCTGTGCACCTGGGCGCTGCTGCGCGCAGTGGCACGCAACGCCAACTACTCACCGTTTCTGCTGACCCTGACGCTGATCTTCCTCGGCTACAGCGGCCTGGGCATCAGCCTGTGGCCGAATATCATCCCGCCGTCGATCAGCATCTGGGACGCCGCCGCACCGCCGCAGAGCCAGGGCTTTATCCTGGTCGGGGCGTTGTTCATCATCCCGTTCATCCTGATGTACACCGCCTGGAGCTATTACGTGTTCCGCGGCAAGGTTACTGAAGAAGATGGCTACCACTAAGGTGCGAGTGATGAGCGATATCGAAGAGAAAAAGCCGCTGTGGCAGCGGCTCGGCTGGCTGGTGCTGATCTGGGCTGGCAGCGTGCTGGCCCTGGGCGCGGTGTCCTATCTGCTGCGGCTGTTTATGCAGGCGGCAGGGATGGGCACGCCGTAAGCGCGATAGTGGTGATCGCTGTAGGAGGCGCTTTAGCGGCGAGCTTTTGCTGATGGCCTATCGCGGCTAAAGCCCCTCCCACCGGGCTTGCAGCGCGCTTATTTGATCGCTTTAAGCACCACAAACTTCGGCGTTGCCGCCACCTGTTCGACGCCACGGAACAGCCGTTTCAGTTTGGCGTGGTAGCCCAGGTGGCGGTTGCCGACGATCCACAGTTCGCCGCCGGTTACCAAGGCTGCGCGGGCCTGTTGGAACATACGCCAGGCGAGAAAGTCGCCAACCACCTGTTGCTGGTGGAACGGCGGATTGCACAGCACCAGGTCCAACGAGTCAGCCGTCTGCTCGGCCAGGCCGTCGCCGGCGCGAATCTCGACCGGGCGCTGCCCCAGCGCCGTGCGCCAGTTGTCCTCGGCCGATTGCACCGCCATATAGGACTCATCCACCAGCGTCAGCTCGGCCTGCGGGCTGCCCAGCGCATAGGCAATGCCGAGTACGCCGTTGCCGCAGCCGAGGTCAGCCACGCGCACGCGGCTGAGGTGTTTGGGCAGGTGCGGGAGGAAGGCGCGAGTGCCGATATCCAGGTCTTCACGGCAGAACACATTGGCGTGGTTAAGCAGCTCGATAGTCGGCTTATCCAGGCGATAACGCGTCGGATAGGGCGATACAGGCGCAGGCTTGGCTTCTGGGGAGGCAAACAGCAAGCGGGCTTTTTTCACCGCCAGCGAGGCCTGCACCGTGCCGATATATTTCTCCAGCAGATCACCGGCAGCACGCGGCAGGTGCTTGACCATCGCTGCGGCAATCACCTGCGCGTTTGGCTCGAGCTGGCCGTGCAGGCGAATCAGTTGCTCCTCCAGCAGCGCCAGGGTCTTGGGGACGCGAATCAGCACCACGTCAAACGGCCCCTGAGCGACTGCACTGGCCGGCACAAACGTCACAGCATCCACCGGTAGCTGATTGCGCTGCAGGTTGATCTGCAAACCCTGGTGGCCGAGGTGCGAGTCGCCGCTGCTGGTCACGTGCGTCTGGCCCGCCAGGCTGATGGCCAGAGCGCCGAAACTGTCATTCAGCACCAATACCCGCGCGCCGTCCGAGAGCCCGTATTCATGCAGATGGTTGAGCAGGTATTCGTCGGCGGCATCGAAGGCCTGCAGCGGCTCGTTGGGCTGGTCGGGTTGGCGAAGCAGGTCGAGCTGGGCAAACGGGGTGCTGAGCAGGGGCATGGATAACTCGGGTAGCAGGCCGCAAGGGCGCGATAGAAAGTGCAGTTGGTCGCTATTGTCGGTGCAAGGCGCAGAAAAGTCTCGAAACTGAGAGCTGGTTCAGCAAATCACGGTTGTGCCGCGCGCGGCTTTGCCGAAGAATGCCGCCCCCTTGCGGATCTGCTCAGTCGTGTCTGATACCCGTCAGTCAGCAAGGTCGGCATTCAAATAATAACCAGGCCCCGAGCATTACGCCCGGCTGCGATCTGGTAGCGCCTGATGATCAGTCGCGTACAGGTGTTCTGTCACGTGGTCTGCGTTCATAGCCCACATTCCCAAACTCTCAATGAGGCCTGCCCATGCAGGCTTCACGGCGTTCTATTTGCAAAAGGTATGTTCATGTTCAAGTCCCTGCTGTCCTTAACCTTCAGCGCATTGCTGGTCGCGGCAAGCCCGGCCCTGGCCGAAGGCACGGCGCCCATCGTGATCAAGTTCTCCCATGTGGTGGCCGAAGACACCCCTAAGGGTAAGGGCGCGCTGCTGTTCAAGAAGCTGGTGGAAGAGCGTCTGGCCGGGCAGGTGGCGGTTGAGGTTTACCCGAACTCGACGCTGTTCGGTGATGGTGAGGAGATCAACGCCCTGCGCGAGGGCAAGGTGCAGATGCTGGCCCCTTCGCTGTCCAAGTTCGAGGCTTACACCAAGCAGTTGCAGGTATTCGACCTGCCGTTTCTGTTCGATGACCTGGAGGCGGTCAAACGTTTCCAGAAGCGTGACAAGAGCCGCGAGTTGCTACACGCCATGTCCAACCAGGGCATCTACGGCCTGGCCTACTGGAACAACGGCATGAAGCAGCTGACCTCCAGTCGCGAGCTGCGCAAGCCCGAGGATGCCAAGGATCTGGCCTTCCGTATCCAGCCCTCGTCGGTGTTGCAGGCACAGTTTGGCCAGCTCGGCGCCAAGACCGTGAAGATGCCGTTCGCCGAGGCGTTCAAGGCGCTGCAGGCTGGCACCATCCAGGGCACCGAAGGCCCTTGGTCGAACATTGCCAGCCAGAAGGTCGACACGGTGCAGCCGTTTATCAGCGAGCTCAACCACGGCTCGCTGAGTTATATGCTGATCAGCAGCAAGGAGTTCTGGACCAGCATTCCCTACAAAACCCGCACCGAGCTGGAAGCGATCATCGATGAAGTGTCCTTCGCGGTGAACAAGGATGCCGAAACGCTGAACAACAATGATCGCGCGCGCATCATCGCCGCCGGCAATGCCAAAGTGGTCACCTTGACCGACGATGAACGTGCCGCCTGGCGCGCCGCATTGAGCCCGATGTGGAAGACCTACGAAGCGGAAATCGGTGCTGATGTGTTGCGTGCCGCGCAGGCCGTCAACCGCCGCTAAGACCGGGCTCTAAGGCGCAAGGCCAAGAACCCCCAGATTTTGCCGGTGTTTGTCCGCCCGGCGTTGCGCCACACTGGGCCTGTGCAATCTGCATAGGCCCGGTATTCGTATGACCAGTGACGACAAGTACACGCGGCAAACGCTTACTTCTATTCAGGTCTGGTCGCCCAGCCTGTTCAGCCTGCGCTGTACGCGTGATGCGGGCTTTCGCTTCAGGGCCGGGCAGTTTGCCCGTCTCGGCGTCGCCAAGGCCGATGGCTCGGTGGTCTGGCGTGCCTATTCGATGGCTTCGGCGCCGCATGATGAGTTTCTCGAATTCTTCTCTATCGTCGTGCCGGGCGGTGAGTTCACCTCCGAGCTGAGTCGGCTGCAGGTCGGCGACAGCCTGCTGGTCGAGAAGCAGGCGCTGGGCTTTCTTACCCTCGATCGTTTTACCGATGGCCGTGACCTCTGGCTGCTGGCCAGTGGCACCGGGCTCGCGCCGTTTTTGTCGATTCTGCAGGGCCTGGAGGTGTGGCAGCGCTTTGCCCGGGTGGTGCTGGTGTACAGCGCGCGCACGGCCCGCGAACTGGCGTATCAGCCGCTGATTCACGGGTTGATGCAGCAGGAGCATCTGCAGGAATACGCCGAGCGGTTTGTCTATCTGCCGCTGGTCACCCGTGAGCAGGTGCCCGGCTGTTTGCATGGGCGCATCACCACCTTGCTGGACAATGGCAAGTTGGAGCGGGCGGCGAGGCTGAGCCTGGAACCAGAGCATTCGCGGCTGATGATCTGCGGCAACCCGCAGATGATCGACGACACCCGCGCGCTGCTGAAACAGCGCGACCTGCAGCTCAGCCTGACCCGGCGGCCGGGGCAGGTGGCGGTGGAGAACTACTGGTAGCGCTTATTCCTCGCGGATGGCCTTGATCCGGTGTTCCCAGCGGCGCTTGGCGAAGCGGCGCATGTTCGGGATGTCGTCGGTTTCGTCGAGGATCGGCTTGCCGATGATGGTTTCCATGATGTCCTCCATGGTCACCAGGCCGCGCCAGCTGCCGAACTCGTCATACACCAGGCACATGTGCTGACGCTCATGCATCATCTGCGTCATCAGGTTTTCGACGTTCATGCTGTCGGAAACCACCTTGAGCGGTTTGAGGATGCTGGACACCGGCGCTTCATCTTCATCGGCGCCCAGGGCGTCATAACGGAACACCACGCCCAGTGGCGCTTCATCCTCACCGATAACCGGGTAGCGGGAAAATTGGCTCTCTTTCACGCGCGCTTTGAATGCGGCGAGGGTGTCATCAGGCGCGGCAAACTCGCAGACAATCCGTGGCGTCATGATGTCGCGCAGCTTGATTTCATGCAGGTCGAGGATGTTGCTGATGACCCGTTGTTCGTCTTCATCGAGCTTGCCCACCTCGCGGCCGAGCAGGGTCAAGGCTTTGATCTCCTGACGGATATCGTGCTCAGGCTCTTTGCCGCCAAACAGTCGCATGATCATGTCGGACATGAAGATAAACGGCTTGAGCAGCAGGATCATGCCGCCCAGCAGGCTCGGCAGGAAGGGCGCCAGGGTTGGCCAGTAACGCGCACCAATGGTCTTGGGCAGGATTTCCGAGAGGACCAGAATCAGCAGCGTCATCACAGCCGAGGCAATGCCCAGGTAGCCATCGCCAAATACGATGGTGACCTGCGCGCCCACGCCGGTGGCGCCAACCGTGTGAGCCACGGTGTTAAGCGTAAGAATGGCGGCCAGAGGCTGGTCGATCTTGTCTTTCAGTTCTTTCAAGCGCTCGTAGAGCTTGGGCTTGGCGGCCTTCTGCTGAGCGATATAGCTGGGCGTCAGGGACAGCAACGCTGCTTCAAGAATGGAACAGATAAAGGAGACGAGGATGGATAGAACTGCAAACGCAATCAGGAGGGGCATTGAGGGGGAAAAGTAGCCAAGGGACAGCCAATTTACACCAGCGTTCGGTAAGCGACTGAACTGTCCTGCAACAAATCATGTCGGGAGGGCGCTTGTGGCCCTCCGCACAGGGGAAGTCAGTCGCGGTTTTGCTGCGCCTTGAGCAGGTCGCGGATCTCGCTGAGCAGCTCCTGATCCTTGGTCGGCGGGGCCGGTGCTGCGGGCGCCGCTTCTTCTTCGCGCTTGAGTTTGTTGAGCACCTTGATGCCCATGAAGATGGCGAAAGCGACGATCAGGAAGTCGAGCACGGTCTGGATAAATTTGCCGTAGGCCAGCACCACAGCAGGCAAATCGCCTTCGGCAGCCTTCAGGGTGATGGCCAGGTCAGTGAAATCCACGCCGCCAATCAGCACGCCCAGCGGTGGCATGACCACGTCACCGACAAAGGACGAGACGATCTTGCCGAAGGCCGCGCCGATGATGATCCCGACGGCCATATCGACCACGTTGCCCTTGACGGCAAAGGCTTTGAATTCACTGATTATGCTCATGCTGCGTTCCCTGTTAGGTGAGGTTGGCCTGAGTGTAATCCAGCGCGCGTTGCTTGCCAGCTACTTCTCAGCCCGGCAGGTGCACTGCGGGCAGGGCTTCGAATGCTGGCTTGGCCAGCAGGTACCCCTGGAACAGCTCCACGCCCATGTCGCGCAATGCCTGCAGCTCACCCAGGCTTTCAATGCCTTCGGCGATCACCCGGATATTCAGCTTGCGGCACATCTGCAGAGCGGCTTCGACCAGAATCTGCCGCACGCTGTCCTGATCGATGTCACGGATCAGCTGCATGTCCAGCTTGATCAGATCCGGCTGAAAGTCGGCCAGCAGGTTGAGCCCGGCATAGCCTGCGCCGAAGTCATCGATGGCGGTCATAAAGCCCTGCTTGCGGTACGCGCGCAGGATGCCGGTGAGGTGATCGACATCCAGCACCTGCTCCTGTTCGGTGACTTCGAAGATGATCCGCTGCAGCGGAAAGTTGAAGCGCTTGGCCGCCTCCAGCGTGGCGCGGATGCAGGTCTCGGCCTTGTACACCGCGTTGGGCATAAAGTTGATCGAGACCATGGCTGGCACTTGCAGCTTGGCCGCCCATTCCAGGGCGGTAATCCGGCAGGCCTGGTCGAAGGAGTAGAGGTTGTCCTTGTTGAGCTTGCTTAGCAGGCTGCCAGCGGACTCGCCGGCACTGCCACGCACCAGAGCTTCATGGGCAAAGATGGCCCCGGTGCTGAGGTTGACGATGGGTTGAAATGCCATGCTGATGGGAAAATCCAGCGCCTGTCCGTCACGGCAGGCCACACATCCCGTTTTGGTATTCATAGCCCTGTCTCTGGTGTTTGCAGTCGAATGCCACGATAGCAGAAGTGGCAACGTGCTCATCAACTCCAGGCGAGGCAGCAGAGCCGGCGTGCGTGGGCTAGTCTCAAGCGAGAACCGCCATGAGGATGTCACTATGCCATTGGAACATCACCCGCTCAGCCGCGAGTTTCCTGAATTCCAGACGCAGTTGCGTAGCCTGCTGGCCAGCGACGGGCACTTTGCCCGGCTGGTTGAGGAATACGATGAACTCGACAAGCGCATCTACGAAGTGGAAAGCGGGCGTGTTGCCATGGATGAAATCCTCCTGCTGGGTCTGAAAATGCAGCGCGTCAGCCTCAAGGACGAGCTGGCTGACGCTCTGCGCAAGGCACCATAGCGTTGCTGGCTTGATCCGGGTCAAGTGCCGGACCCGGCGCAGGGGATAGTCTGCAGGCAGTGACTATCCCCAAGGAGTGCCAGCATGCACGTTGAACACCATCCGCTGATCAAGGACTTCCCCGAACTGCGCAGCGCGCTGCATGACCTGCGCATCAGCGACGCCGATTTCGCCCGCCTGGCCGACACTTACGAAACCTTGGACAAGCGTATTTGCCGCATCGAAGCCGGCAATGAAGTGCTGGCTGATGACGCCCTGTTGTCGCTCAAGCAGGAGCGCGTCGGCCTCAAGGATGACCTCGCGCGCCGACTAAAGCGTGCTGCCGGGCAGTGCTGTGGCTGCGGTAATGGCTGCAAGGGACAGCGGTAAAGGGCTGTAAATATATCCAGCTATTTCGTATGATCCGGGCTCAGTTTGCAGAGGAGTCCGGCATGGCCAAGGCCAAGCGCATGTATGGCTGCACCGAATGCGGTGCGACCTTTCCCAAATGGGCCGGCCAGTGCGGCGAATGCGGCGCCTGGAATACCCTGGTAGAAACCCTGCTTGAAGCCAATGCAGCCACCCCCAGTGGCCGCGCGGGTTGGGCGGGCGAACAAGCGCAGCTCAAGACCTTGGCCGAAGTCAGCGTCGAGGAAGTGCCGCGCTTTTCCACGGCCTCTGGCGAGCTGGATCGCGTGCTCGGTGGCGGTCTGGTGGACGGCTCGGTGGTGCTGATCGGCGGCGACCCCGGTATCGGCAAGTCGACCATTCTCCTGCAGACCCTGTGCAACATTGCCACGCGCTTTCCCGCGTTGTACGTCACCGGTGAGGAATCGCAGCAGCAGGTAGCCATGCGCGCCCGCCGCCTGGGTTTGCCGGAAGACAAGCTCAAGGTGATGACCGAAACCTGCATCGAAAGCATCATCGCCACCGCGCGCCTGGAAAAGCCCAAGGTAATGGTGATCGACTCGATCCAGACCATCTTTACCGAGCAGCTGCAGTCCGCTCCCGGCGGTGTGGCCCAGGTGCGCGAAAGTGCGGCGCTACTGGTGCGCTTTGCCAAACAGAGCGGCACGGCGATCTTCCTGGTCGGCCATGTGACCAAAGAGGGCGCGCTGGCCGGGCCGCGGGTGCTTGAGCATATGGTCGACACCGTGCTGTATTTCGAGGGCGAGTCCGATGGTCGCCTGCGCCTGCTGCGCGCGGTGAAGAATCGTTTTGGCGCGATCAATGAACTGGGCGTGTTCGGCATGACCGACAAGGGCCTTAAAGAAGTCACCAACCCCTCGGCAATCTTTCTCACCCGCGCCCAGGAAGAAGTCCCCGGCAGTATCGTCATGGCCACCTGGGAAGGCACTCGGCCAATGCTGGTGGAGGTGCAGGCATTGGTCGACACCAGCCATATGGCCAACCCGCGTCGCGTCACCCTGGGCCTGGATCAGAACCGTCTGGCCATGCTGCTGGCTGTGCTGCACCGGCATGGTGGTATCCCGACCTACGATCAGGACGTGTTCCTCAACGTAGTCGGTGGGGTCAAGGTGCTGGAAACCGCCTCGGACCTGGCGCTGATGGCGGCAGTGATTTCCAGCCTGCGCAACAAGCCGCTGCCGCATGACCTGCTGGTGTTCGGTGAGGTGGGGCTGTCCGGCGAGATCCGCCCGGTGCCGAGCGGTCAGGAGCGCTTGAAGGAGGCTGCCAAGCATGGCTTCAAACGCGCCATCGTGCCCAAGGGCAATGCGCCGAAAGATCCGCCCGCGGGCTTGCAGGTGATTGCCGTAACGCGCCTGGAGCAAGCGCTGGATGCGTTGTTCGAATAGCCGAACCGCAAGTATGAAAAAAGGAGGCCGAGGCCTCCTTTTTTATTCGTCTTCGCCGAGGGCGGCGAGTTCGCGTTCCAGCAGGCTGTCATCGCCGAGGTTGAGTTCCACCAGCCGGCGCAGGTGGCTGATCGAGTCCAGGTCGATATGCCGGCAGACAAACCCGAGCAGGTCATCCTGGGTGCGGGTCAGCACCACTTCCATGCGCACGCGAGTGTCGTCAGCCAGCTGGAGATTGGCTTCGAACGGTTGGTTGGGGTCGCCGTTCCAGGCGGCGGGGCGCTTGATCAGCAGGCCTTTGAGGGAGACGTCATGCAGCTCAACTGTCCAGCGTCGCTCGCCTTGCACTATCTCGGTCGGTGCGTCGAAAGCGATGCGTTGAAAGCGCCGACGCTCATTGGCTGTTTCGCTCATGCAAAGAAACTCCTGCGAGGTTTTATCCACTATAGCCAAGGCCGTCGCCAATGGCTTGGTTTTATCTGTATTGAGGCCTGCGCGGCAGGTATAAAAAAGCCCGCCAAGAGGCGGGCTTTTCCGTGCGGGTAATGCTTAGTTGCCGTAAACCGGGAACTTGGCGCAAACCGCTTTAACCTGCTCACGTACGCGCGCTTCGACCGCTTCGTCGCCCAGGTTGGCGAGGATTTCGCAGATCCAGCCAGCCAGTGCACGGCACTCGTCTTCCTTGAAGCCGCGGGTGGTCACGGCTGGGGTGCCGATCCGCAGGCCGGAGGTGACGAACGGCGAACGTGGGTCGTTCGGTACGCTGTTCTTGTTCACGGTGATGAACGCGCGGCCCAGGGCGGCGTCAGCGTCTTTACCGGTGATGTCCTGCTTGATCAGGCTAAGCAGGAACAGGTGGTTCTCGGTGCCGCCGGAAACCACGTCGTAGCCGTTTTCGATAAACACGCTGGCCATGGCCTGGGCGTTCTTGATCACTTGCTGCTGGTAGGCCTTGAACTCAGGCTGCAGGGCTTCCTTGAAGCACACGGCCTTGGCGGCGATCACGTGCTCCAGCGGGCCGCCTTGGCCGCCTGGGAAAACTGCGGAGTTGAATTTCTTCTCCAGTGCTTCGTTGGCACGGGCGAGGATCAGGCCGCCGCGCGGGCCGCGCAGGGTTTTGTGCGTGGTGGTGGTGACCACGTCGGCGAACGGCACCGGGTTCGGGTATACGCCAGCAGCGACCAGACCGGCCACGTGGGCCATGTCGACGAACAGGTAAGCACCGACCTTGTCGGCGATGGCGCGGAAGCGTGGGAAGTCCAGCACCTGCGAGTAGGCGCTGAAGCCGGCGATGATCATCTTCGGCTTGTGCTCAACAGCCAGGCGCTCGACTTCGTCGTAGTCGATCAGACCAGCATCGGTGATGCCGTACTGCACGGCGTTGTAGATCTTGCCGGAGAAGCTGACGCTTGCGCCGTGGGTCAGGTGGCCGCCATGGGCCAGGCTCATGCCCAGTACGGTGTCGCCGGCTTCCAGCAGGGCCATGTACACCGCTGCGTTAGCCTGGCTGCCGGAGTGCGGCTGGACGTTGGCGTAGTCGGCGCCGAACAGCTCCTTGGCGCGGTCGATGGCCAGTTGCTCAACGATATCGACGTATTCGCAACCGCCGTAGTAACGCTTGCCTGGGTAGCCTTCGGCGTACTTGTTGGTCAGCACCGAACCCTGGGCTTCCATCACCGCTGGGCTGGTGTAGTTTTCCGAGGCGATCAGCTCGATGTGATGTTCCTGGCGTTGGGCTTCTTGCTCCATCGCGGCAAACAATTCGGCGTCATAACGGGCAAGAGTCAAATCACGGCTGAACATGGCATTCCCCTGAGAAAAATCAGCTGGGCGGTAGAAAGAGGGGGCGAATTCTAACCCATACGGCGCGATCAGGCATATGAAGCTTGATCATCTGGCGGACAAGTGGGGCTCATCCAGGCGTGTTGTCAGCTCAGCATAAACAGCGCGGTGCCGGTAAACAGTGCGGTGAACTGGTGGGCCGGCATGGGGCGACCGAGCAGGAAGCCCTGCACCTCGTCGCAGTCGTGGCCGCGCAGGAAGTCCAGCTGGGCCAGGGTTTCCACGCCTTCCGCGATCACTGTGAGGTTGAGGCTGTGGGCCATGGCGATGATCGCCCGGGCAATCTGCCCGTCCTGTTCGCCGTGGGGCAGGCCGTCGACGAAGCTGCGGTCGATCTTCAGCACGTCGATGGGGAACTGCTTGAGGTAGTTCAGTGAGCTGTAACCGGTGCCGAAGTCGTCGATGGCGATAAACACCCCGAGCTTCTTCAGGCTGGTCAGGGTCTGCATGGCATTGGCCACGTCTTCCATCAGGATACTTTCGGTCAGCTCCAGTTCCAGGCAGCCGGCAGGGATTGCGCTGTGCTGGAGGATCTCGGCGATGCGCTGATTGAGGTCGCCTTCAGCAAACTGCCGGGCTGAGAGGTTGACGGAAATCTTCGGCACACGGATTTTCGCCTGATGCCATTCGGCCAGCTGACGGCAGGCCTCGCGCAGCACCCAGTCACCGACCTGCACCACCAGACCGAGTTCTTCCAGCACCGGAATGAATTCGCTCGGTGGCACCAGGCCGCGCTGCGGGTGCTGCCAACGCAGCAGCGCTTCGGCACCGGTCAGGCGTTTGCCATCACTGGAGAACTGCGGCTGGTAATACAGGCGGAACTCGCCCTGTTCGAGGGCGTGGCGCAGGTCGCTTTCCAGTTCCAGACGCTGCAAGGCGCTGGCGTTCATGTCGGCCTGGTAGAACTGGAAGTTGTTCTTGCCGCGTTCCTTGGCGTGGTACATCGCCGTGTCGGCGTTCTTCATCAGCTGGCTCAGCTCGTTGCCGTCCTGCGGGCTGAGGGCGATACCGATACTGGCAGTGACGAAGAACTCGCGGCCTTCGAGGATAAACGGCTGCGCCAGGCTGGCGAGAATCTGCTCGCCGACATGGATGGCGCGGGTCATGGCGCTGTCACGCTGGGGCTGGGAGTGCAGCAGCAGGGTGAATTCGTCGCCGCCCATGCGCGCCACAGTGTCGTCGCTGTCCACGCAGGCGCTCAGGCGCACGGCCACATCCTTGAGCATGCGGTCGCCGGCGGCGTGGCCGAGGGAGTCGTTGATCGGCTTGAAACGGTCGAGGTCAAGGAACATCAGCACCACCCATTCCTGGTGCCGTTCGCCGTGCTGCAGCGCGCTGTGCAGGCGGTCCTGGAACAGTGTGCGGTTGGGCAGCTGAGTCAGGGCGTCGTAATAGGCCAGGCGATGGATGCGCTGTTCGCTGGCCTTGCGCTCGCTGATATCGCTGAAGAAACACACGTAGCTGACCAGGTCGCCTTCATCATCCCGGACCGCTGTGATGCCGACCCAGGCCGGGAATTTCTCGCCGCTCTTGCGCTTGAGCCACACCTCACCCTCCCAGCTACCCTGCTGGTTGAGCTGTTTGATCACATAGGCCAGGTGGCTGGCCTGTTGAGTGTCTGCCGTCAGCACGCTGGGCAGTTGATCGAGAATCTGCTGCGAGCTGTAGCCGCTGACCCGGCTGAACGCGTTGTTGACCTGAACGATATAACCGGCCGGGTCGGTGACCAGAATCGCCGCCGTGGAGTGTTCGAATACCGTGGCGGCCATGCGCAGGTCTTTTTCTGCGCGGCGTTGCAGGCTGATGTCGCGGCCCACGCCGAGCAGGCCCTCGAAGCGCCCGCTGTCATCCCACATTGGCACCAGGCGCAGTTCCACCGGGATTTTCTGGCCGTCGGCGCGCAGCGCATCGAAGACGAACAGCTGCGGCAGGAACTGCGCGCGCAGTTCAGCCAGGCGCTGTGGGTCGCCCAGGGCGTTGCGCACGCGGTCGAGCAGGGCGTAGAAGCCAATCAGCTGGCGCGGGTTGGTGGCCAGGCTCTGGAAGCCGTTGGTCAGCGCCCATTCGCTGTCATAGCCGAGCACCGGTTTGACCGACGGGCTGACGTAGTTGAGTTGCAGGTGACTGTCGGTTGAGAAGATCACGTCGCTGATGCTTTCCGCCAGCAGGCGATAGCGCTGCTCACTGGTGCGCAGCGATTCGCTGTGGGTGATCTGCTCGGTGATGTCCTTGGCCACGCCGATCAGTCGGCTGACCCGGCCGTGTTCATCGCGGGCCAGGGCCTGTTCGCGGATATCGAACCAGTGCCAGCTGCCGTCGCGGTGTCGCCAGCGCAGCTCGAACTGCATCAGCAGGCCGTTGCCGACCACCTGCTGGATATTGCGCATGCGCTGGTACAGCTCGACGTCATCGGGGTGCAGGATCTTTTCCCACAGGCGATCGCCGAGCTGATGAATCTCGGCCTTGCTGTAACCCAGTTGCGGGCCGAGGTGGTTGTTGCTGTACATCACCCGCTTGCTGCACATGTCGTGCACATAGATAGTGTCCGGCACGGCCTTGACCACATCAGACCAGAAGCGCTCGCGCTCGATCAGCGAGGTTTCGATGCGCTTGCGGTTGGTGATGTCACTGATGCTCAGGGTGACCGCTTGCAGGTCATCGACGCTGTCTGGCAGGCGCAGCAGCAGCCACAGGTGGCGCTCATGGCCCTGCGGGGTGCGGATCTGTCGCTCCATTTCCAGCTGGCCGCTGCCGTTGATCAAGGCGTTGAGCAACTGCATGCGGAAACCATCCGGGCGCAGCGGGCCGCTGTTGAACAGGTGCTGCCACGCCTGCTGGTTAGTCTCCACACCGAGCAGTTGCAGGGCCACCTGGTTGGTCTCGGTGAGGCGCAGGCGCTGGCACAGCTCCGTGTGTCGCTGTGGCTCGCTGTCTAGCCAGTGCTGCAATTGCGCCGGGCTGTGCAGCTGATGCTGTTGCAGATAATGGTGCAATTCGGTGAGGTCGAGCACGCAAAGGGCGGTGCCGGTGCCGTCGAAAATATCCTGGTAACGTCGACGGGTTTCCTGCAGCACGTGGGAAGCGTGCTGTTCTTCGGTGACATCGCGTAGCACCCAGACAAAGCCGGCGCGTCGGCTGTCTTCATTGAAGTCGCTGCGGCTGATATCGAACAGGTGGGTGCGACCGTCCTGTTGGATCTCCACCAGGTCGGGACCAAGGTCGTTGTGCAGTGCAGTGTCATGCAGCAGCAGTGGGTCGAGGCGCGGCAACAGCTTGAGCAGGTGCCAGTGCTGAGCTTCCTCGCTGCGCAGGCCGAACATCGCCTCGGCTTGCGGGTTGAGGTACTGCAACTGGCCTTTGCTGTCGGTGACCAGTACGCGCTCCTCGATCGCCCCGAGCACGCTGGCAGCCTGTTGCAACGAACGCCGTGAGGCGGTGTTGAGCGCGTGCAGGGTGCGCTGTTCATGCAGCAAGCGATACAGCGCGAGCAGCGTCAGGCTGGCGCAGAGAATGAACAGCAGCAGTTTGCTGGCCTGTTGCGGCAGTTGCTGGGCGCGTACCTTGCGTTCGTTGAACAGCGCGCGCAGCTGCCAGTCGCTGCCCTTGAGCGGGGTTTCCAACATGCTCTGGTCAAGGTTCTCTGCGGTCACTGGTGGCGCTACGGCGGCGCTGTCGGTGGCCGGCGAGACATTGCTGGCAATCACCCGCTGCACGTTGCGATCTTCCAGCAGCCACTGGTGCGGGCTCTGGTGGTGCTCATGTAGCCAGCTGCTCAGGGCGCGATTGGTCAGGCGCAGCACCCAGAAACCGCTGGCCGGGCTGTCGGGGTTGTGTCGCAACAGCAGGTAGATGCGGCCCTTGTCGTTGGCACTGAAGGTATAGAAGAAGCTTTCACCACGACCACGCTGCACCAGCTCATCCAGGTACAGGCGGTCTTCGGTCGGCGCATGGCTGTCGGCGATCACTTCGCCACGGGCATTCAGCCAGGCCAGGCTGCGCAGGGTCGGGAACACGCCGCGCAGAGTTTGCAGCAGCTCCTCCAGCTCGTCAGGGCTGCTTGGTGGCAGCACATGGCCTTGCAGCAGGGCCTGGCCAGCGCTGGCCTTGAGGTCCATGTTCAGGCTCAGGTGGTTGGCCAGTTGCGAGCTGTAGGCCAGGCCCAGCTGGCGCTGGTTGTCGAGCAGTTGCTGGGACTCCTGACGCAGTTGCCAGAGCAGTAACACCAGCATGCACAGCACCAGAACCACCAGCGCGCCACGGGTCGGCCCACGCATCGCCTCAGCCGGCGGAGCGCCAGGTGTACGCGGTGGAGGTGTGGGCGTGACTGTTGGCAAAGAGGTGCATCCTGGGGCTGGGGGCTTTCGGCGAGTCCCTGGGTGGTGCGCGCTCGGAGCGGCAGGCAGGGGGCGGCTAGCATGCCATAACCGTGGCAAAGTGCCAGCGCTGCCGACGAGCGTTGTTTGCCCTGTCTCGCGCATTCCGGTAGCTTTGCCGCACGCGCGCGCGACTGTGCAAAGCCCGAGGCTACACGCCTGCGTTGGCATCGTCTGGCGGCTCCGCCCCGCCGTGCAGCTTTAGCCAGCATGCACGCATTTGTTGGCGGCTCTCTTTCGTTTCAACCCAGAACCAAGGTCACCATGGCTCAATACGTTTACACCATGCATCGGCTCGGCAAAGTTGTGCCGCCGAAGCGGGAAATCCTCAAGAACATCTCCCTGTCGTTCTTCCCGGGCGCCAAGATTGGCGTGCTCGGCCTCAACGGCTCGGGTAAATCCACTCTGCTGAAAATCATGGCGGGCGTCGACACCGAGTTCGACGGTGAAGCGCGGCCGATGCCGGGGCTGAATGTCGGTTACCTGCCGCAGGAGCCGCAGCTCGACCCGAGCAAGACCGTGCGTGAAGTGGTGGAGGAGGCAGTCAGCCAGATCAAGGACGCCCAGGCGCGTCTGGACGAGGTGTACGCCGCCTACGCCGAGCCGGATGCCGACTTCGACAAGCTGGCCGCCGAGCAGGCCAAGCTGGAAGCCATCCTGCAGACCAGCGACGGCCACAATCTCGAGCGTCAGCTGGAAGTCGCCGCCGACGCCCTGCGCCTGCCGGCCTGGGATGCCAAGGTCGAGCACCTCTCCGGTGGTGAGAAGCGCCGTGTCGCGCTTTGCCGTCTGCTGCTGTCGGCCCCGGACATGCTGCTGCTGGACGAACCCACCAACCACCTGGACGCTGATTCGGTAGCCTGGCTGGAGCACTTCCTGCACGACTTCCAGGGCACCGTCGTGGCGATTACCCACGACCGTTACTTCCTGGATAACGTCGCCGGCTGGATTCTTGAACTCGACCGCGGTGCGGGCATCCCTTATGAGGGCAACTACTCCGGCTGGCTGGAAGCCAAATCGGAGCGTCTGGCCCAGGAATCCAAGCAGCAGTCGGCCCATGAAAAGGCCATGAAGGAAGAACTGGAGTGGGTGCGCAAAGGCGCGAAAGCCCGCCAGTCCAAGTCCAAGGCGCGCTTGCAGCGCTTCGAGGAAATGCAGTCGCAGGAATTCCAGAAGCGCAGCGAAACCAACGAGATCTATATCCCGGTCGGCCCGCGTCTGGGCGACAAGGTCATCGACTTCGTTAACGTCAGTAAGGGTTACGGCGACCGCATGCTGATCGACAACCTGTCGTTCAGCATGCCCAAAGGTGCCATCGTCGGCGTGATCGGCGGTAACGGTGCCGGTAAGTCGACCCTGTTCCGCATGCTGATGGGCAAAGAGCAGCCGGACTCCGGCAGCATCGAGATCGGCGACACCGTGCAGATGGCTTGCGTGGATCAGAGCCGCGACGACCTCGACGGTGGCAAGACCGTGTGGGAAGCCGTGTCCGATGGCTTCGACATGATCAAGGTCGGCAACTACGAGATGCCGTCGCGTGGTTACGTCGGTCGCTTCAACTTCAAGGGCGCGGACCAGCAGAAGTTCGTCAAGGACCTCTCTGGTGGTGAGCGTGGCCGGCTGCACCTGGCCCTGACCCTGAAAGAGGGCGCCAACGTGCTGCTGCTGGACGAACCGTCCAACGACCTCGACGTGGAAACCCTGCGTTCGCTGGAAGAGGCACTGCTCGACTTCCCTGGCGCCGCCATTGTGATCTCTCACGATCGCTGGTTCCTGGACCGCGTGGCGACCCACATCCTGGCGTATGAAGATGACTCGCATATCGAGTTCTTCGAGGGTAACTACACCGAGTACGAAGCCGACCGCAAAAAACGCCTGGGTGATGCTGCCGCGCAGCCGCACCGCGTGCGCTACAAGAAGCTGGCTCAGTAAGCCAGGTCGTCAACAGGAACGGAGCCGCAAGGCTCCGTTTTTGTTTGGCATTACAGCAGCCAGGTGGCCAGGCTGAAATAGAACAGCAGGGTGCAGAGGTCGGCCAGAGCCAGCGTCACCGGGCCGGCGGCAATCTTCGGGTCCAGTTTCAGGGCGTGCAGCAGGGTGGGAATGCTCAGGCCGATCAGGCTGGCGGCGCACAGTGAAAGCACGATGCTGCTGCCGATGACCAATCCGGCAAAGGCTTCGCCGCGCCACAGCCAGACGATCAGCGCAACCACACTGCCGCAGGCGCTGCCGAGCAGAAGGGCGGTGCTCAGCTCCTGGCGCAGGTTGTGCGCATACCCGTGCAAAGTCGGTCTTACGCTGCGCAGGGCCTGGATAGTCAGCGACATCGACTGGATGCTCACGCTTTCGCCCAAACCCAGTACCAGAGTGAGAAAAAAGGCCAGCACCAGGCTGTTGGCCAGGGTCAGTTCATAGAAACTGGCGAGAATGGCGCACAAGGTGCCGCTGGCAATGGTTGCCATCAGCCACGGTACGCGCAGGTGAAAGGCGCGCAGCGGCGATGCGCTGCCCAGTTGCGCCATATGAAAACCCAGGGTTTCAAACAGCGCATCGGCCTGATCGCGTTGGCGTAGGTCATAGCTCTCGTCATGCAGCAGGGCGATGTCGACCAGGCCGCAGATGCGCTGCTGGGCATCCACCACGGGCAGCGCCAGGTACTTGTGTTGGGTCAGCAGCTGGCAGGCCTGGAGGATGCTGGCGTCGTCTCGCAGGCTGACCACGGCGGTGTCCATCAGCTCGTTCAGGCGCGTATCCAGTGGCGCGGTCAGCAGGCGACGGCTGGGCAATACACCGAGTAGCACCTGCTGGTCGTCGACCACATAGAAATAGATGATGCGCTCGCCCAAGCCTTGCTGGCGGATATCCTCCAGTGCTTCGCGCACGCTGAGGCGGTGCGACAGGGCGGCGAAGTCATGCCGCGCCACATGCAGGACGGGCAAGTGCAGGTGCTGCTGAGTAGGCATGGCGGTTTATCCGTGACACAGGTTCTAGCGCGCAGGGTACACCACCGTTGCGTCCAGGCTTTTGTGCTGAATCAATCCTTGATCGCGGCCGTGGCGCTGGCCCAGAATCAGGGCATCTTTGCGGCTAGAGCCGCCCGATGTAAGGATTCATCATGCCCAAGCCCAACCTTGCCGCTTTACGTTTGTCCCCCGAAGCCCTGACCCGCCCCTTTGCCCCCGAGCAGTTCAACTTCAGCAGCACCGCAGATCTGGAACCCTTCCGTGGCGTATTGGGCCAGGAACGCGCCGTCGAGGCGCTGCAGTTTGGCGTGGCGATGCCGCGTCCCGGTTACAACGTGTTTGTCATGGGCGAGCCTGGTACCGGCCGCTTCTCTTTCGTCAAACGCTACCTCAAAGCAGAAGCCAAACGCCTGGAAACCCCGGCAGACCGGGTTTACGTCAATCATTTTGATGAGCCGCGCGAGCCGCGTGCACTGGAGCTGCCGTCTGGCACTGCCAGCGAGTTTATGGCCGATATCAACGGCCTGATCGACAACCTGCTGGCGACCTTCCCAGCAGTGTTCGAGCACCCTTCGTTCCAGCAGAAGAAGAACGCCATCGACCGCGCCTTCAACAAGCGCTACGACCAGGCGCTGGATGTGATCGAGCGGCTGTCGCTGGAAAAAAGCGTGGCCCTGTACCGCGACAGCAGCAACATTGCCTTCACCCCGATGCTTGAAGGCAAGGCGCTGGATGAGGCCGAGTTCGCCCAGCTGCCGGAAGCCGAGCGCGAGCGTTTCCACGCCGACATCGCCACCCTGGAAGAGCGTCTCAACGAGGAGCTGGCCAGCTTGCCGCAGTGGAAGCGCGAATCGAGCAACCTGCTGCGTCAGCTCAACGAAGAAACCATCACCATCGCCCTGCAACCGCTGCTGGCACCGTTGTCGGAAAAGTACGCCGAGAACGCCGGCGTCTGCGCGTACCTGCAAGCGGTGCAGGTCAATCTGCTGAAGACCGTGGTCGATCAACTGGTTGAAGTGGAAAAAGCCGATGCACAAACCCGCAAGCTGCTCGAAGAGCAGTACTGCCCGAGCCTGGTGGTCGGCCATCACGCTCAGGGCGGTGCGCCGGTGGTGTTCGAGCCGCACCCGACCTACGACAACCTATTTGGCCGCATCGAATACAACACCGACCAGGGCGCGCTCTACACCAGTTACCGCCAGCTACGCCCCGGTGCGCTGCACCGCGCCAACGGTGGTTTTCTGATTCTCGAAGCTGAGAAGATGCTCGGTGAGCCGTTTGTCTGGGATGCGCTCAAGCGTGCCCTGCAGTCGCGCCAGCTGAAAATGGAGTCGCCGCTGGGTGACCTCGGCCGCATCGCCACCGTGACCCTGACCCCGCAGATGATTCCGCTGCACCTCAAGGTGGTGATCATCGGCTCGCGTCAGCTGTATTACACGCTGCAGGACCTCGACCCGGACTTCCAGGAGATGTTCCGCGTGCTGGTCGACTTCGATGAAGACATCCCGCTGGCCGACGACAGCCTGGAGCAGTTTGCCCAGCTGATGAAAACCCGTACCTCGGAAGAGGGCATGGCGCCGCTGACGGCGGCGGCGGTGGCGCGGGTCGCGACCTACAGCGCGCGCCTTGCCGAGCACCAGGGGCGCTTGTCGGCGCGGATTGGTGATCTGTTCCAGCTGGTCAGTGAAGCGGACTTTATCCGCAGCCTGGCGGGCGATGAAGTGACCGACGCCGGGCATATCGAGCGCGCACTCAAGGCCAAGGCCACCCGCACCGGGCGTGTGTCGGCGCGGATCATCGACGACATGCTGGCCGGGATCATCCTCATTGATACCGCCGGCGCCGCTGTGGGCAAGTGCAACGGTTTGACCGTGCTGGAAGTTGGCGACTCGGCCTTCGGTGTGCCGGCGCGAATTTCTGCCACGGTCTATCCGGGCGGCAGCGGCATCGTCGACATCGAACGCGAGGTGAATCTCGGCCAGCCGATCCACTCCAAGGGCGTGATGATCCTTACCGGTTACCTGGGCAGCCGTTATGCCCAGGAATTCCCTCTGGAAATCTCCGCGAGCATCGCCCTGGAGCAGTCTTACGGCTATGTCGACGGTGACAGCGCCTCGCTGGGTGAGGTGTGCACGCTGATCTCGGCGTTGTCGCGCACGCCACTCAAGCAGTGCTTCGCCATTACCGGCTCGATCAACCAGTTCGGTGAGGTGCAGGCAGTCGGCGGGGTCAACGAGAAAATCGAAGGCTTCTTCCGCCTCTGCGAGGCACGTGGCCTGACCGGTGAACAGGGCGCGATCATCCCGCACTCCAATGTCACCACCCTGATGCTCGATGAGCGGGTGCTGCAGGCGGTGCGTGCCGGGCAGTTCCATATCTATGCGGTGCGTCAGGTCGATGAGGCGCTGAGCCTGCTGGTCGGTGAAGATGCCGGCTCGCCCAATGAGCAGGGGCAATTCCCGGCCGGTAGCGTCAATGCGCGGGTGGTTGAGCGTCTGCGCGATATCGCCGCCATGGGCATGGAAGAGGACGATAAGGAAGAGCCGAAAAAGGCCGAGCCGGTGGCCGCCAAGGAGAAGAAGCCACGGGCGAAAAAGCCAGCGGCGGAATGACCTGCAGGTACGCACCATTCGTCCGGTGGCTGATCAGTCACTGAACGAATGGGCTGGGTGGGCGGGGCGACTGGCTCTGCCCGCCTTTTCCTCACTTCATCCACACAGTTATCCACAGCTTGCGGGGATAACTGCTGGCTTCCCAGGGGCGTGTGCCCGGGTGTAGGCTGAAACCCTGCTCCCGAGAGGGTCGTCGCCATGTCGCGTCACCTCAACCTCACCCGGCACTGCCTGGGCCTGGATACCCGAATCGAGTGCGTGGTGCTGCCACTGGCCGGCAATAATGGTCTCTGGACGCTGATCTGCGCGGCGGGTATGTCCGGTGCGCAGCCTTCTGCCATGAAGGCGCAAGGCCCATTCCACGGGGCTTTCGCGGCAGAAGATATCCTCGCTGAAATCGCTGAAAACCTCTGCGGCATGGGTTATGAGCCCTGTACCGATATGCCCATCTGGCGTTTGCATATCCAGGCCGAGCTGCGTCGGTTGAATGCCGAGCGTGGGCATGCGCTGAGCGATTGCCAGTTCCGCCCGGAAACCTGAGCTGCGACCTGGCGCGTATTTGACCAATCGCCGAAAAGCCTTTGTCGGGCTGGCTTGGCGCAATTAATCCTGACCCCATGCACAAGGTTATCCACAGTTCTCGGGGATAACCCGGCAGCGCCTTTACTGCGCTTACGCCAGGCTTGTCTGGCCCGGTGCGCTGGGTATACTCGCCGGCAGTTTTGAACCCCTGAGTGAGCCCTTATGGAACGCTTTATCGAGAACGCCATGTACGCCTCCCGCTGGTTGCTGGCTCCCATCTATTTCGGTCTGTCGCTGGCTCTGCTGGCGCTGGCGTTGAAGTTCTTCCAGGAAGTCTTCCATATCCTGCCGAACGTGTTTGCCATGGCTGAGGCCGATCTGATTCTGGTGCTGCTGTCGCTGATCGACATGGCGCTGGTGGGCGGCCTGCTGGTGATGGTGATGATCTCTGGCTACGAGAACTTCGTGTCGCAGCTGGATATCAAAGAGGGCACCGAAAAACTCAGCTGGCTGGGCAAGATGGACTCCAGTTCGCTGAAGATGAAAGTGGCAGCGTCCATCGTGGCGATTTCCTCGATCCACCTGCTCAAGGTCTTCATGAATGCGCAGAACATCGATGACAGCAAACTGATGTGGTACGTGATCATTCACATGGCCTTCGTGCTGTCGGCCTTCGCCATGGGCTACCTGGACAAGCTGACCAAGCACGATCACTGATCGACTGCCTGCGTGACCCGCCGCCCGGCCGTTGCAAAACGGACGGGCGGTTTGCTTTGTGCCTTGTGCTTTTGCTTGATTGTACAAAAATTGTATTTGTATAGATTTTTGTATAACTTTGCTCGCCCGAGGACATGCCATGAACCTGCAAGATCTGTCGCTGCACGCCCATGCCGGGCATATCGACGCCCTCAACCTGATCTCCATCGAAGGTGGCATCTACCTGTTGGAGGCGCATATGGATGGCCGTGCCCACCCGCTCAGCGATGGCCATGGCAAGACCCTGCACCTGCGTTCGGTCGAGCATGCCCGCGACCTGCTGCAGGATCTGCCGCGCGTTCCCTTCCACCTGGTGCATGCGGTGGTGCATGACGAGATGTGCGGTATGCAGGACGGCACCCAGGACACCTTGCGCGTGCCGATTTCCTTCAACTCGTCCTGGTAATGCCTTGAGTCCCTCAACTCCGCTGTTTGCGCGCCCGCTTGCCGTGATTGATGTACAGGTCACCGGTCTGCACCCCATCAAGGACTGCATTTGGGAAATTGCCGTGCTGCAGATTGAGGCGGGCGCGGTTGTCGCGCGACATGCCTGGTTGTTGAGGCCCGATTGTGCGCTGCCAGCCAGCGTCTCGCGGCTTTGCGGCGTGCTGCCGGCCGAACTGGACGCACAGCCGACCTTTCGCGAGATCGCCAGCGAATTGGCCAGCGTGCTGGAAGGGCGAGTGGTGGTCGGGCACAACCTGCGTATTGCCCATGCCTTTCTGCGACGTGCATTTGCTGTGGCGGGTCAGTCGGTGCGTTACCGGCAGCTGTGCACCTTGCAGTTGGCCCGCGCCGCCTGGCCGGATTTGCCGGAGTATGGTCTGGATGCGCTGTGTGAGGCCCAGCAGATCAGCCGCTTCTTTCGTCACCGGGCGCTACCGGATGCTGAAGCCATCTGGCTGTTGCTCACGTGTCTGCTCGAGCAGGTGCCTGCGGATTCTTTGCAGCGGCAGATTGGCCGGCAGCTGCGCAAGGCAGCAGTGCCGCGCTATTTAAGCGCCGAGCGTTTGCAGGCGCTGCCGACGCGCCCGGGGGTGTATTACTTCTATGGCGAGAATCAGGCGCTGCTGTATATCGGCAAAAGCCGCAACCTGCGCCAGCGCGTGCAGTCGCACTTCCAGAATGACCACCACAGTCGCCGAAGCCTGCAAGTGGCTCAGCAGATCCGCGACATTCGCGTGCAGCCCACGGCGGGTGAGCTAGGTGCGCTGTTGCTCGAGGCTGCGGAGGTCAAGCGCCTGTTGCCGCTGTACAACCGCCAGTTGCGGCGCCAGCGGGAGTTGCTGAGCTGGGGGCTTGAGCATGCTGAGCAGGGGTGGCGAGTTACCTTGCAGGACGTGGATGCAAGTGCACAGGTCTGCGACAGTGTTGGCCTGTTCCGCTCGCGACGGCAGGCTCAGAGCTGGTTGCGCAACCAGGCGCGCCAGCATCAGCTGTGCTTGCGGCTGCTCGGTCTGGAGGCAGGTGCCGGAGCCTGTTTTGCCACGCAACTGGGCGGCTGTAAGGGCGCGTGCTGCGGACAGGAACCGCGTGCCGAGCATGACGCACGGCTGCTGGCGGCGTGCGAGCAATTGCGCGTGACGGCCTGGCCTTGGCCGGGCGCGGTGGCGCTGGTTGAGCGCGACCCTGAGCATGGTTTCGCGCAGTGGCATGTGCTGGATCAGTGGCGCTACCTGGCCACTGTCGATGATCCGGCCTTGATCGATGCCGCCCGTCAGCAACCGCCCCAGGCATTCAGCCTGGATGCCTATCACATTGTGCTCAGCCATCTGCGGCGCTACCCACACACCGAGGTTGTTGTGTTATGACCATTCGCCGGCTCGCCCTGATCCTGGGTGATCAGCTGTCATTCGACCTGCCCAGTCTGCAGGCCCTGGATTCGCAGCAGGACGCCGTGCTGCTCGCCGAGGTGGCGGCAGAGACCGACTATGTGCCACATCATCCGCAGAAGATCGCGCTGATCTTCAGTGCCATGCGCCATTTTGCCGAGGCTCTGCGTGAGCGCGGCTGGCGGGTGCATTACGTGACGCTGAACGATGCGCAGAACAGCGGCTCGCTGCCGGGTGAGTTGCGGCGCTGGGCGGCGCAGTTGCACGTGGCTGAGGTGCATATCACCGAGTGCGGCGAATGGCGGCTGGAGCAGGCGCTGCAGTCTTGCGGTCTGCCGATCACCTGGCATGCAGACAGCCGCTTTATCTGCGGCCGGGGCGAGTTCGCGTGCTGGGCCGAGGGGCGCAAGCAGTTGCGCATGGAGTTCTTCTACCGCGAGATGCGTCGCAAGACCGGTTTGCTGCTCAATGGCGACAGCACCCCGGTGGGCGGGGCGTGGAACTTCGATGCGGAAAACCGCAAGGCGCTGCCCAAGCAGATCAAGGCACCGATGACCGTGCGCTTTCCGGCGGATGGCATCACTCAGGAAGTATTGGTGCTGGTGGCCGAGCGCTTCAGTCATCACTACGGCAGCCTGGCAGCTTTCGATTACCCGGTAACCCACGCCGAAGCCGAGGCGCTGTGGCAGCACTTTCTCGATTTTGCCCTGCCGGCTTTTGGTGACTATCAGGACGCCATGGCCGTCGGTGAGCCGTTTCTGTTCCATGCGCGGATCAGCGCGGCGCTGAATATCGGCCTGCTGGATGTGCGCCGGCTGTGTGCGGATGTCGAGGCCGCCTACTGGCGCGGACAGGTGCCGCTTAACGCTGCCGAGGGTTTTATCCGCCAGTTGATCGGCTGGCGCGAATACGTGCGTGGCATCTACTGGATGCACATGCCGGAGTACGCCGAGCGCAACGCCTTCGGCAACACGCGGCCGTTGCCGGAGTTCTACTGGACCGGAAAAACGCGGATGAAGTGCATGAGCCAGGCCATCGGCCAGACCCTGGAGCATGCCTATGCCCACCATATCCAGCGGCTGATGGTCACCGGCAACTTCGCCCTGCTGGCCGGTATCCAGCCCAGCCAGGTCTGCGACTGGTACCTGGCGGTGTATATGGACGCCTTCGACTGGGTCGAGCTGCCCAACACCCTGGGCATGGTCATGCATGCCGATGGCGGCTACCTGGGCTCCAAACCCTATTGCGCCAGTGGTCAGTACATCAAGCGCATGTCCAATTACTGTGGCGACTGCGCTTATAAGGTCACGGAAAGCGTGGGTGAGCAGGCCTGCCCGTTTAATGCGCTGTATTGGCATTTCCTCATGCGGCATCGCCAGCAGCTGTCAGGTAACCACCGCTTGGGCATGATCTATCGCGGCCTGGACAAGATGAGCGACGCCAAGCAGCAGGGCTTGTGGGCGCGCGGTGAGCAGTTGCTGGCGCGGCTGGATGCCGGTGAGGCGCTGTGAAGAAGGCCGAATTGCCGATCAAGACTTGCGCGGTGTGCGGGCTGCCTTTCACTTGGCGCAAGAAATGGGCGCGCTGCTGGGATGAGGTGAAGTACTGCTCCGAGCGTTGTCGACGTCATCGTCAGGGTGCAGCAGGCGGGTAGGGCGGGCAGGTTGTTTGTGCTAGGCTGGCCGACCTTTTTTAGCCCCTAGCGGAGCCGTGCTATGTCCGAACTCAATCTCTCGACTGACGAAACTCGCGTCAGCTACGGCATTGGCCGTCAGCTGGGTGGTCAGCTGCGCGACAACCCGCCGCCGGGCGTGAACCTGGACGCGATTCTGGCCGGCCTGACTGACGCCTTCAACGGCCAGGCAAGCCGCGTCAGCGAAGCCGAACTGTCGGCCAGCTTCAAAGTTATCCGCGACATCATGCAAGCCGAAGCCGCTGCCAAGGCTGAAGCCGCTGCAGGTGCTGGCCTGGCATTCCTGGCTGAGAACGCCAAGCGTGATGGCATCACCGTACTGGCGTCCGGTCTGCAATACGAAGTGCTGACCGCAGGCAGCGGCGCCAAGCCTTCCCGTGAAGACACCGTGCGTACCCATTACCACGGCACTCTGATCGACGGCAGCGTATTCGACAGCTCCTACGAGCGCGGTGAGCCGGCTGAGTTTCCGGTGGGCGGCGTGATCGCCGGCTGGACCGAAGCCCTGCAACTGATGAACGCTGGCAGCAAATGGCGCCTGTACGTGCCGAGCGAGCTGGCCTACGGCGCACAAGGCGTGGGCAGCATCCCGCCGCACAGCGTGCTGGTATTCGACGTGGAGCTGCTGGACGTTCTCTAACGTTTAGTCGCTTCACCTTCGCGGGCATGCCCTGCTCCTACGCTCCAGTAGAAGCCGGCCATGCCCGCGATGCGTTTAAGCGCAGATAGTCAGGGGCGCAAGGCCCGGGCGTAGCAGTAGAGAAACAGATTGCGCACCAGCTCCTTGAGCACCAGCGGCTCGCTGGAATTCAGCTCGTGCAGATCCAGATCGCCCTGGTCGCGCAGCTCATCCAAGGCGTCTTCCTTGAGCAGAGCACAGACTTCGCCGGTGTTGCGGTTGAGGATGCGCAGGTAAGGGTGCGGGCGGTCCAGCCAGGCATCGATCAGATAGGTCATGACTCATCTCCCTTCAAGTGGTTAGATGAGAATAATTCTTATTGTATTTATAGCAAGACTTAATCGCTGCCTTTTGTCGTGCGGTGGGGTTGTAGCGGATCGTGGGCAATAAAAAGCCCGCCATATGGGCGGGCTTTTGTTTGCTCAGGCGGCTTTAGTGCGTGCGGGCTACGGCAAAGCGGCTGAGTTCGATCAGGGCGTCGCGGTATTCGCTGGCGGGCAATGCATCCAGGCAGGCGATGGCGCGCTCGGCGTAATCGCGTGCCTGTTGAGCGGTGTAGTCCAGTGCGCCGGCAGCCTCCACGGCGTTGCGGATGCTCTCCAGATCCTCAATGCCGCCTTTCTGGATCGCCTGGCGTACCAGTGCGGCCTGTTCGGGCGTGCCTTCGCGCATGGTGTAGATCAGTGGCAGAGTCGGTTTGCCTTCGGCCAGGTCGTCACCGACGTTCTTGCCCAGGGTGCTGGCATCGCCCTTGTAGTCGAGCAGGTCGTCGACCAGTTGGAAGGCCACGCCAAGATGATCACCAAAGGTGCGCAGGGCTTCGCTCTGTTCGGTGCTGGCACCGGCCAGTGCCGCTGCGCTATGGGTTGACGCCTCGAAGAGCATCGCGGTCTTGCCGCGGATGACTTCCATATAGGTTTCTTCGGTGGTGCTGGCGTCGCGGATCTTCGACAGCTGCAGCACTTCACCTTCGGCAATCACGCGCGTTGCCTTGGAGAGGATCTTCATCACCGGCATGGAGCCGAGTTCGACCATCATTTCGAAGGAGCGCGAATAAAGGAAGTCGCCGACCAGTACGCTCGGCGCATTGCCCCACTGGGCGTTCGCGGTGCTGCGGCCGCGGCGCATGTCGGACATGTCGACCACGTCGTCGTGCAGCAAAGTGGCGGTGTGCAGAAATTCGATGGTAGCGGCGAGCAGGCGCAGGTTGTCGCCTTCAATGCCCAGGGCCTTGCCGCTGAGCAGAACCAGTAGCGGACGCAGGCGTTTGCCGCCAGCGGAGATAATATAGTCGCCGATCTTCTCTACCAGCGGTACGCGCGACACCAGTTGGGCGCGGATGATGCCGTCGACGGCGGTAAAGTCATCCGCCACCACGCGGTAGAAAGCCTGGGGTTGCATCGCTTGCACCTGCTACTCATGGGTTGCGCGGCATGCTAGGGGGCAGGGTAGGGGCTGTCAAGGCGAGTGGCTGGGCGTGAGTGCCTGGGTCTTGCGTCGTGCGGGCGGCTTGCGTACAATCGCGCACCCTGAACTTCCCCCTGGGTATTTCCCTGCCTTACGCAATTGCAAGGGTGTCCTTCCGGCCCCAAGCAGCCATGCCAGCCGACACTTATTCCTATAAAGCGCTGGGTGAGCAGGATTAACGGAGATTTACCATGTACGCAGTAATTGTTACTGGTGGCAAGCAATACAAAGTCACCGAAGGCGAATTCCTCAAGGTCGAAAAACTCGAGCTGGCCACTGGCGCAGCTGTGACTTTTGACCGTGTTCTGCTGGTCGGCAATGGCGACGACGTAAAAATCGGCGCTCCGGTTGTTGACGGTGCCAAAGTTGTGGCTGAAGTGGTTGCTCAAGGCCGTCACGACAAGGTCACCATCATCAAGTTCCGTCGTCGTAAGCATCACATGAAGCGCCAGGGCCACCGTCAGTGGTACACCGAGATCAAAATCACCGGTATCCAGGCCTGATTCGTTTCGGTCTGATCCCTTTATAGGAGTATTGAACTCATGGCACACAAAAAAGCTGGCGGTAGTACCCGCAACGGTCGCGACTCAGAAGCCAAACGACTTGGCGTGAAGATGTATGGCGGCCAGGCTATCAAAGCAGGCAACATCATCGTGCGTCAGCGCGGCACCCAGTTCCACGCCGGTTACGGCGTTGGCATGGGTAAAGATCACACCCTCTTCGCGAAAATCGAAGGCGTGATCAAGTTTGAAGTAAAAGGCGCGTTCAACCGCCGTTACGTGAGCGTCGTTGCGGCTTAATTGCGCGACTGCTGGGAAAGCCCCGTCCATGCGACGGGGCTTTTTTGTTTCTTGGGGTTCTTGCCAAACTGTCCTGGGTGTTAGCGTTCGATTTGAATGCAGGTCAATTTTGCAAGAACCTAGTGTTTCTCGTTAGAGCCTGTTCAAGGTCTCGCGAGCTAGAGTCCGGCAAGGCAAAAGCAGGCGATAAATGAGCATTCGAGCCTGTTTTTAGCGCAGTAGGGTCGGCGCGCAGCAGACGTTGAGCAAGTTCTTAGATAACCCGCTTGATTGCGGGAGGCGTACCCATGAAATTCGTCGATGAAGTATCGATTTATGTAAAAGCCGGCGACGGCGGTAACGGCATGATGGCTTTTCGCCGTGAAAAGTTCATTGAAAAGGGCGGCCCCAACGGTGGCGATGGTGGTGACGGCGGCTCGGTGTATATCGAGGCAGTCGAGAACTTCAATACCCTGGTGGATTATCGCTATACCCGTCGTTTCCAGGCGCAGAATGGCGAGAAGGGCGGCAGTACCGATTGCACCGGCGCCAAGGGCGAGGATTTGATTCTGCCTGTGCCGGTTGGTACCACTGTGATCGATGCAGGTACCCAGGAAGTGATTGGTGATCTGGTCAAGCCAGGTCAGCGCCTGCTGGTGGCGCAAGGTGGTTGGCATGGTCTGGGCAATACCCGTTTCAAATCCAGTACCAACCGTGCGCCACGTCAGACCACGCCAGGCAAGCCGGGCGAGGCGCGTGATCTCAAGCTGGAGCTGAAGGTACTGGCTGATGTTGGTCTGCTGGGTTTGCCAAATGCCGGCAAGAGCACCTTTATCCGTTCGGTATCGGCAGCCAAGCCGAAGGTTGCGGACTACCCGTTCACTACCTTGGTGCCGAACCTGGGTGTGGTCAGCGTGGATCGCTACAAGAACTTTGTCATTGCCGACATTCCGGGGTTGATTGAGGGGGCGTCTGACGGTGCGGGTCTGGGGATTCGCTTCCTCAAACATTTGTCGCGTACCCGTCTGCTGCTGCATTTGGTCGATATGGCACCGCTTGATCTGACTGATCCGGCTGAGGCGGCCGCGACCATCATCGCAGAGCTGACCAAGTTCAGCCCGGCGCTGGCCGAGCGTGAGCGTTGGCTGGTACTGAACAAGGCTGATCAGATACTTGATGAGGAGCAGGAGGCGCGGGTTGCTGAAATCGTCGAGCGGATTGAGTGGGATGGTCCGGTTTATGTGATTTCCGCATTGGCGCGCCAGGGCACTGAAAAGCTCTGTTATGACATCATGGACTTCCTTGAGGCGCGTGCTGAGCGCATCCAGGAAAATCCAGAGTACGCCGCCGAGTTGGCCGAGCTGGATGCGCGCATCGAAGATGAAGCGCGTGCTCAGTTGCAGGCGCTTGATGACAAGCGTGCGCTGCGTCGTTCTGGGGTCAAGGCGGTTGGTGATGTCGATGAAGACGACAGCTTCTGGGATGAAGAAGACGAAGAGGATGGCCCGGAAATCATTTACGTCCGGGATTAAGCAACTACAAAACGCCGCTTAATTGCGGCGTTTTTGTAATCACAGGTCGCGGCTAGGGTTGGATGATCATGCGTGACAAGGTAACCGGTGCTCAGCGCTGGGTGGTGAAGATTGGCAGTGCGTTGCTGACGGCCGATGGTCGTGGTCTGGATCGGGCTGCCATGGCGGTATGGGTCAAGCAGATGGTCGCGCTGCGTGAGCAGGGCGTCGAGTTGGTGTTGGTGTCTTCCGGTGCAGTGGCGGCGGGGATGAGCAAGCTGGGCTGGAGCGCGCGTCCGAGCGCCATGCATGAGCTGCAAGCGGCTGCGGCGATCGGTCAGATGGTGCTGGTGCAGGCCTGGGAATCGAGTTTTGCCGAGCACGGCCGGCGCACCGCGCAGATTCTACTGACTCACGACGATCTCTCGGACCGCAAGCGTTACCTGAATGCGCGCAGTACCTTGCGCACGCTGGTTGATCTGGATGTCGTGCCGGTGATCAATGAGAACGACACTGTGGTCACTGATGAGATCCGCTTTGGCGACAACGACACGTTGGCTGCATTGGTGGCCAATCTGGTCGAGGCTGACCTGCTGGTAATCCTTACCGACCGTGACGGCATGTATAACGCCGACCCGCGACATAACCCTGATGCTGAGCTGATTTTTGAGGCGCGCGCCGATGACCCTGCACTGGATGCTGTCGCTGGCGGTGTCGGTGGCGCCCTGGGGCGTGGCGGTATGCAAACCAAGCTGCGTGCGGCGCGCCTGGCTGCGCGTTCTGGTGCGCATACGGTGATCGTGGGTGGTGCGATTGAACAGGTGCTGGCGCGGCTCAAGGCTGGTGAGCGGCTGGGTACGTTGTTGGCGCCTGAGCGCGGCATGCTGGCTGCGCGTAAGCAATGGCTGGCCGGGCATCTGCAGACGCGCGGCACGCTGGTGCTCGACGATGGCGCGGTCAAGGCGCTGGCCACTGGTACCAAGAGCTTGTTGCCGGTGGGTGTCAAGGCGGTGCAGGGTAGCTTCCGGCGTGGCGAGATGGTCGTGTGCGTGGCGGCAGATGGTCGTGAGATTGCTCGTGGCCTGGTCAACTACAGCGCGCTTGAGGCGCAAAAGATCATTGGCCAGCCCTCCGATGCCATCGAGAAGCTGCTGGGGTATGTTGACGAACCCGAGTTGGTGCATCGGGATAATTTGATCCTGGTATGAGGGGAAGTTGATGCGAGTACTAAAGGGATTGCTGGGTGTGCTGGTGCTGTTGCCCGGGTTGGTGGCGGCTGAGCAGATTGGTGAAGTGTCGACGGTGTTCAAAATAATGGGGCCGAACGACAAGATTGTCGTCGAGGCCTTTGATGATCCGAAGGTGGCGGGGGTGACCTGCTACCTGTCGCGCGCTAAGACTGGTGGGGTCAAGGGTGGTCTAGGTCTGGCCGAGGATCGTGCCGAAGCCTCGATTGCCTGTCGTCAGGTGGGGCCGATCAGCTTTCTGGATAAGCTCAAAGAGGGCGAAGAGGTGTTTCGTGAGCGCACTTCGCTGGTATTCAAGACCATGCAGGTGGTGCGTTTTTTCGATCAGAGGCGCAATACCCTGGTCTATCTGGTCTACAGCGATCGGGTAATTGAAGGTAGTCCGCAGAATGCGGTGACCGCCATCCCGATTCTGCCCTGGCCGGAAAAGCCCTGAGCTGAGTGCTGTGATTGAAAAAAAGCCCGAAACCATTCGGGTTTTTTTATGGGGGTATTTTTCAGGCAATAAAAAACCGGCGTTTAAGCCGGTTTTTCAAGAACAGCAGCGAGTGCTTGCAGCTTAGGCTGCAGCAGCTTCGCCCAGGGCCTTGATGTGGCCATTCAGGCGGCTCTTGTGGCGAGCTGCTTTGTTCTTGTGGATGATGCCTTTGTCGGCCATACGGTCGATTACCGGCACAGCCAGGGTGTAGGCGTTTTTAGCCAGATCGAGGTCTTTGGCTTCGATAGCCTTGACCACGTTCTTGATGTAGGTACGAACCATGGAGCGCTGGCTGGCGTTATGGCTACGACGCTTCTCAGCCTGTTTTGCGCGTTTTTTGGCAGAAGGTGTATTGGCCACCGTCAAGCTCCTCGAAAAAACTGGGGGGTTACAAACAAATAAGGCCGCGAATCATGCCGATATGAGGGAGTGCTGTCAAGCCTGTTGGCTTTTCCCTGTGCTGGCCTGACCAGTGGCGGCCCGTTACACTCGACGCCTTTGTGCGCCAGTGCTGGTTTGCGGAGCCGGGATATTACATGAATTTGCTCAAGTCGTTGGCCGCTGTCAGCTCCATGACCATGCTTTCGCGTGTGCTGGGCTTCGTGCGCGATACCATCATCGCCCGCACCTTCGGCGCTGGCGTGGCCTCGGACGCTTTTGTGGTGGCGTTCAAATTACCCAACCTGTTGCGCCGGATCTTTGCCGAGGGCGCATTTTCCCAGGCTTTTGTGCCGATTCTGGCTGAGTACAAAACCCAGCAGGGCGATGAGGCGGCGCGCACCTTCCTGGCTTACGTGAGCGGTTTGCTGACCCTGGTGCTGGCGCTGGTGACCTTTATCGGTATTCTGGCGGCGCCCTGGATTGTCTGGATATCTGCGCCGGGTTTTGCAGATGAGGTGGAGCGCTTTGCACTGACCACTGATCTGCTGCGCATTACCTTTCCTTATATTCTGCTGATCTCCCTGTCTTCGCTGGCCGGCGCGGTGCTCAATACCTGGAACCGCTTTTCGGTGCCTGCCTTTGTGCCGACGTTGCTGAATATCAGCATGATCGTCTTCGCCCTGTTTCTGACGCCCTATTTCGATCCGCCAATCATGGCGCTGGGCTGGGCGGTGCTGGTGGGTGGTTTGGCGCAGCTGCTGTTTCAGCTGCCGCATCTACACAAGATCGGCATGCTGGTGCTGCCACGCCTGAATCTCAAGGACGCCGGCGTATGGCGCGTGGTCAAGCAGATGGGGCCGGCGATCTTCGGGGTGTCGGTCAGCCAGATTTCGCTGATCATCAATACCGTCTTCGCGTCCTTTCTGGTCGCAGGTTCCGTGTCCTGGATGTATTACGCCGACCGTCTGATGGAGTTGCCGGCCGGTGTGCTCGGTGTGGCGCTCGGGACCATCCTGCTGCCGGCTTTATCGAAAACCCATGCTGGCGCCAGTCGTGAGGACTACTCCAAGTTGCTCGATTGGGGGCTGCGTCTTTGTCTGGTATTGGCGCTGCCCAGTGCGGTGGCGCTGGCGATCATTTCCGAGCCGCTGATTGCCTCGCTGTTTCAGTACGGCAAATTCACTGCTGCCGATACCTTGATGACCCAGCGCGCTTTGATTGCCTACTCGCTGGGTTTGGTCGGGATCATTCTGGTGAAGATTCTTGCCCCGGCCTTCTACGCCCAGCAGAACATCAAGACGCCGGTGCGTATCGGTCTGGTGACGCTGCTGGCAACCCAGGCGATGAATGTGCTGTTTATCTTCGTGATTCCCTTGGCGCATGCCGGCTTGGCGCTGGCCATCGGTTTGGCCGCTTGTCTGAATGCGGGCTTGTTGTACTGGCAGCTGCGCAAACGTGACATGTTTCAGCCACAGCCCGGATGGGCGCTATTCCTCTGCAAGCTGATGTTGGCGTTATCGACGATGGTGGGTGTGCTGCTACTGGCCATGCAGCAGCTGCCCGCCTGGGCGGACGGCACCATGCTTTGGCGTTTGCTACGCCTGGGGGGGCTGGTTAGCGTGGGTATGTTGGCCTATTTGGCCGTGCTGGCGCTGCTGGGTTTTCGTTTGAAGGACTTTGCGCGCCGCAGCGTGCTCTGATGGCGGCTGATTTGCCGCCTGTTGTCCGCTGCGTGGTGTGCGTATAATCGGCCACTTTATGAGCAAGAAGCGCGCTATGCAGCTGGTTCGAGGCCTACACAATCTGCGGCCCCAACATCGGGGCTGTGTTGCCACCATCGGTAATTTCGACGGCGTCCATCGTGGCCATCAGGCCATTTTGGCGCGTTTGCGTGAGCGTTCCGCCGAACTTGGTGTGCCCAGCTGTGTGTTGATTTTCGAGCCGCAGCCGCGCGAGTTCTTTGCTCCGGATGCGGCACCGGCCCGCTTGGCACGGCTACGTGACAAGGTCGCTTTGCTCGCGGCCGAGGGCGTTGATCGGGTTTTGTGCCTGAGTTTCAACCGGCGTTTACGCGAGCTCAGTGCTGCCGAGTTCGTCGACCGTGTGTTAGTGGAAGGCCTTGGCGTGCAGCACCTGGAAGTGGGCGACGATTTCCGTTTTGGCTGTGATCGGGCAGGTGATTTTGCCTTCCTGGCCGAAGCTGGTGAGCGCGAAGGCTTTAGCGTCGAGGCCGCCACCACGGTTGAGTTGGATGGCATTCGTGTCAGCAGTACGCGGGTGCGTGAGGCTCTGGACGTGGGTGATTTCGCCCTGGCGCAACACCTGCTCGGGCGACCTTTCCAGATTGCCGGGCGTGTCCTGCATGGACAGAAACTGGGGCGTCAGCTGGATGCGCCGACTGCCAATGTGCAACTCAAGCGCAAGCGGGTGCCGCTCAAGGGCGTGTACCTGGTGAGCACCGAGATTGATGGCCAAACCTGGCCGGGGGTTGCCAACATTGGTGTGCGCCCAAGCGTGGCCGGTGATGGCCGCGCTCATCTGGAAGTGCATTTGCTGGACTTTGCCGGTGATTTATATGGCCGGCGTTTGACGGTGGCTTTCCACCACAAGCTGCGCGATGAGCAGCGTTTCGCCTCCCTTGAGGCATTGAAAACGGCTATTGCTGCCGATATTGCTGCCGCCCGTGCCCATTGGCGCGTTTAAGCCCCGGTTTCAAGTGCCGGGTGCCAATCGCTTACGAAGAGCCTGAAATGACCGACTACAAAGCCACGCTGAATCTGCCTGATACCCAATTTCCGATGAAAGCCGGCCTGCCGCAGCGCGAGCCACAGATTCTGCAGCGCTGGAACGAGATTGGCCTGTATCAGAAGCTGCGCGCGCAAGGCGAAGGTCGGCCGAAGTTCGTCCTGCACGACGGCCCGCCCTATGCCAACGGCAGCATCCACATCGGTCATGCGGTCAACAAGATCCTCAAGGACATCATCACCCGTTCCAAGACTCTGGCCGGCTTCGACGCGCCCTATGTGCCGGGCTGGGACTGCCACGGTCTGCCGATCGAGCACAAGGTGGAGACCACCTTTGGCAAGAATCAGCCGTCCGACCTGACCCGCGAGCGCTGCCGCACCTATGCCGCCGAGCAGATCGAAGGGCAGAAAGCCGACTTCGTTCGCCTCGGGGTGTTGGGCGACTGGAGCAACCCGTACAAGACCATGGACTTTGCCAATGAAGCCGGCGAAATCCGTGCGCTGGCCGAGATGGTCAAGCAGGGTTTTGTGTTCAAGGGCCTGAAGCCGGTCAACTGGTGCTTCGACTGCGGTTCCGCACTGGCGGAGGCCGAGGTCGAGTATCAGGACAAGAAGTCCGACGCCATCGACGTGGCCTTCGTGGTTGAAGACGCCGATAAGCTGGCTGCCGCGTTTGGCCTGGCCAGTCTGCCGAAACCGGCTTCCATCGTGATCTGGACCACCACGCCATGGACCATTCCGGCCAACCAGGCGCTGAACGTTCACCCTGAATTTACCTACGCGCTGGTCGATACCGGCGAGCGTCTGCTGCTGCTGGCTGAAGAGTTGGTGGAGGGTTGTCTGGCCCGTTATGGCCTGCAGGGCGAAGTCATCGCCACCGCGCCAGGCGCGGCGCTGGAGCTGATTCGCTTCCGTCATCCGTTCTATGAGCGCTTTGCCCCGGTCTATCTGGCCGACTACGTTGAGCTGGGCGCTGGCACTGGCGTGGTGCACTCGGCGCCTGCCTATGGTGAGGATGACTTCCGTTCCTGCAAAGGCTACGGCATGAGCAACGACGACATCCTCAGTCCGGTGCAGAGCAACGGCGTGTATGTCAGCGATCTGCCGTTCTTTGGTGGCCAGTTTATCTGGAAGGCCAACCCGGCCATCGTCGCCAAGCTGGAAGAAGTCGGCGCGCTGCTCAAGCACGAAGCCATCCAGCACAGCTACATGCATTGCTGGCGCCACAAGACCCCGCTGATCTACCGCGCCACGGCGCAGTGGTTCGTCGGTATGGACAAGCAGCCTAATGAAGGCGGCACCCTGCGCGAGCGCGCGCTGGCAGCCATCGAGCAAACCCAGTTCGTCCCCGCGTGGGGTCAGGCTCGCCTGCACAGCATGATCGCTGGGCGTCCGGACTGGTGCATCTCGCGTCAGCGCAACTGGGGTGTGCCAATCCCGTTCTTCCTGCACAAGGCTACGGGTGAACTGCACCCGCTCACTGCCGAGTTGATGGAGGATGTGGCCAAGCGTGTCGAGCAAGAGGGCATCGAGGCCTGGTTCAAACTGGATGCCGCCGAGCTGCTCGGCGATGAAGCCGCCGACTACGACAAGATCAGCGACACCCTGGACGTCTGGTTTGACTCCGGCACCACGCACTGGCACGTGCTGCGCGGCTCGCACAATCTGGGCCACGCCAGCGGCCCGCGTGCTGACCTGTATCTGGAAGGCTCCGACCAGCATCGCGGCTGGTTCCATTCCTCGCTGTTGACCGGCGCGGCTATCGACGGCCATGCGCCGTACAAAGAGCTGCTGACTCACGGTTTCGTGGTCGATGAGAACGGCCGCAAGATGTCCAAGTCTCTGGGCAATGTGGTCGCGCCGCAGGAAGTGAATGACAGTCTGGGTGCCGATATCCTGCGTCTGTGGGTGTCGTCCACCGACTACTCCGGCGAGATGGCGGTGTCCAAGGTCATCCTGCAGCGCAGCGCCGATTCCTACCGGCGTATCCGCAACACCGCGCGCTTCCTGCTCTCCAACCTCAGCGGCTTCGACCCGGCCCAGCACCTGCTGCCGGCGGAAGATATGCTGGCGCTGGACCGCTGGGCTGTAGATCGCGCCCTGCTGCTGCAGCGCGAAATCGAAGAAGCTTACGACAGCTACCGTTTCTGGAACGTCTATCAGAAGGTGCACAACTTCTGTGTGCAGGAGCTGGGCGGTTTCTACCTCGACATCATCAAGGACCGTCAGTACACCACCGCCGCCGATAGCGTGGCGCGTCGCTCCTGTCAGACCGCGCTGTTCCATATTGCCGAAGCCCTGGTGCGCTGGATCGCCCCAGTGCTGTCGTTCACTGCCGATGAGCTGTGGGAATACCTGCCAGGCGCGCGCAACGAGTCGGTGATGCTCAATGGCTGGTATCAGGGGCTGAGTGAATTGCCGGAAGGTTTCGAGCTGGACCGAGCCTTCTGGGAGCGCGTGATGGCGGTCAAGGTCGCGGTAAACAAGGAAATGGAAAACCTGCGTGCAGCCAAGGCCATTGGCGGCAACCTGCAGGCGGAAGTGACCCTGTATGCCGAAGACAGTCTGATCGCCGATTTGAACAAGCTCGGTAACGAACTGCGCTTTGTGCTGATCACCTCCACCGCCAGTCTGGCTCCGCTTGCCAGTGCGCCAAGCGATGCCGTGGAGACAGAAGTGGCGGGGCTCAAGCTGAAAGTATTGAAGTCCGGACACGCCAAGTGCGGTCGTTGCTGGCATCACCGCGAGGACGTTGGGGTGAACCCGGCGCATCCGGAAATCTGCGGTCGCTGCGTGGATAACATCGAAGGCGCGGGCGAGGTTCGTCATTATGCTTAACAACGGCACGCCTAACGCCAGTCGTTTCGGGCGCCTGGCCTGGCTGTGGCTGAGCCTGCTGGTGTTTGTGGTCGACCAGGCGAGCAAGTTCTGGTTCGACAACAACCTGACCATGTACCAGCAGATCGTGATCATCCCCGACTACTTCAGCTGGACCCTGGCTTACAACACCGGTGCTGCCTTCAGTTTCCTGGCTGATGCCGCCGGCTGGCAACGCTGGTTCTTCGCCGCAATTGCCGTGGTGGTCAGCGCAGTGCTGGTGGTCTGGCTCAAGCGCCTTAAGCCAAATGAAACCTGGTTGGCGGTGGCTTTGGCGTTAGTGCTGGGTGGTGCGCTGGGTAACCTGGTGGATCGCGTGGTGTTTGGCCATGTGGTCGACTTTATCCTGCTGCACTGGCATCAGCAGTGGTACTTCCCGGCCTTCAACGTGGCCGATATGGCCATCACCGGCGGTGCCATCCTGCTGGCGCTGGATATGTTCAAAAGTGAAAAGTCCGGAGAAACAGGCAAATGACTGACGTGCGTATCGGTCCGGACAGGGAAGTGACTCTGCATTTCGCCCTCAAGCTGGACAACGGCGATGTAGTCGACAGTAACTTCGATAAAAAGCCCGCCACCTTCAAGGTCGGCGACGGTAATCTGTTGCCAGGCTTTGAACAGGCCATCTATGGCTTGAAAGCGGGCGACAAGCGCAGTCTGTCGATCAGCCCGGAGCAGGGCTTTGGTCAAGGCAATCCGCAGAATGTCCAGGTTATGCCACGCAGCCAGTTTCAGGATATGGAGCTGTCGGAGGGCCTGCTGGTGATCTTTAATGACGCCGCCAATGCCGAGTTGCCGGGGGTGGTCAAAGCTTTTGACGATAACCAGGTAACCATCGACTTCAACCACCCGTTGGCCGGCAAGGCGCTGAGCTTTGAGGTGGAGATTATTGAGGTCAAAGCGCTCTAAGGTTTAGCCCGCTCCTGTGGGGGCGGCTTTAGCCCTGAGTGTTCCCGCGTGCTCCTCGCGATCACGGCGGCTTATACAGATTGCTTTCCCAGTGCCTGCGGCCGCGCCGTACACTAGTCCGCAAGGCCTACCGTCGAGATACCCGCCATGTATATCAAACTCGCCAATCCCCGTGGCTTCTGTGCCGGTGTCGATCGCGCCATTGAGATCGTCAACCGTGCCCTGGAAGTGTTCGGTCCGCCCATCTATGTGCGCCATGAAGTGGTACACAACAAGTTCGTGGTCGAGGACCTGCGTTCGCGTGGCGCGGTGTTTGTCGAGGAACTGGATCAGGTACCGGACGACGTCATCGTCATCTTCAGTGCCCACGGCGTCTCTCAGGCGGTACGCAGCGAAGCTGATCGACGTGGCTTGAAAGTCTTCGATGCCACCTGCCCGCTGGTGACCAAAGTGCATATGGAAGTGGTGCGCTATAGCCGAGAAGGGCGCGAATGCATCCTCATCGGCCACGAAGGGCACCCGGAAGTCGAAGGCACCATGGGCCAATACGACGCCAGCAACGGTGGCAGTATCTACCTGGTGGAGGATGAAGCAGATGTGGCCGCGCTTGAGGTACGTAACCCCGAAGCGTTGGCGTTTGTGACCCAGACCACTCTGTCCATGGATGACACCAGCAAGGTAATCGATGCCCTGCGCAGTAAATTCCCCGCCATCGGTGGCCCGCGCAAAGACGATATCTGCTACGCCACCCAGAACCGCCAGGACGCCGTCAAGCAGCTTGCTGCCGAATGCGATGTACTACTGGTGGTCGGCAGCCCCAACAGCTCCAACTCCAACCGCCTGCGCGAGCTCGCCGAACGCATGGGTACGCCCGCTTACCTGATCGATGGTGCAGAAGACCTCAAGCAAGAGTGGTTTGCAGGTGTTGCGGGTATCGGCATTACGGCAGGTGCATCAGCGCCTGAAGTGCTGGTGCAAGGCGTAATTCAGCAACTGAGCGAGTGGGGGGCAAAAGGCGCCCAAGAGCTGCTGGGGCGCCCGGAGAACGTGACGTTTTCGATGCCGAAGGAGTTGCGGGTCATTACTCGGCAGTAGGCACGTCTATTGCGCAATAAAAAGGCCGGTATCCCGGCCTTTATTCGTTCTACCAGCAGGTAGCTGCAGTTCCTGTTCCCCCTGTTATGCCTTTAACACCGCGACTGTTGATAGTTAGCGTGCTGCATGTGGCATCCGCAGCTTGAGAGCCCTGAGGCGCTGCTCTTAACAGCACGCAAGCCGCTATGGGGATGCCTGCCGCACAAACTGCTGCAGTTATCAGGTAGCGCCTGTCTTCTGAAGGGGCAGCCGCATTGGCGGCTACACCTGCATACCCAAGTCCGCCTGCTCCGGCTCCAAGATTAGTGGTATAGGTCTGGTTCTGTGAGTAGAAGCGTTCCTGCATCTGCATCACTTCTAACAGCTTGGCCTGACCTTCGCTGCGACCACTCCTCAATAGGTATTCCTGGTAGTTAGGCACCGCAATGGCTGCTAATACAGCAAGAATCACTACGACGATCATCAGTTCGATCAAACTAAAGCCTTGCTGGCGGTGCATTAATTTTCTCTCCAGTAGGTTGGTTTCAGTCCACCTGCGTTTGGATCGCAGAACAGAGCGGTAGGTTTGCACTTAGGCGGTGGTTTAATTCCATCGTCTTCACCACCTTCGCAACGCTCTGCACCGCAGAGTAAGCCTGGACGACCGTCTTCGCGAAGAATAACTGCAGGCTGAGGTGGAATTCCTCCGTGAGTCAGGTCAAATCCGCGCTTATCTGTAGCTACACCGCTTATTGTTTCAGTAAAGATTGATGTGGCGTCTGTCAGGTTGAGGGCATAGAACCTTCCACGTCCGACATCTGGTCCGCAGGTCGTTACCTGCTGTCCACTGGGGCGGAATGTCGAGAACAGCACTGCGCCGCGGAAGCTTATTGAGCTAGACAGTACTTTTTCGCCAATTGGGAAGCGCATAAACCAGCCTTTGCTGTTATTGAGTGCAGACAGATCTGGAACATAACTATTGCCAGGACTGAGTTGTGCATACAGTTCATTGATGTCGTTGCGCAGAGTTGGTATTCGGTTTACTGCCTCCAGGCGTTTGGCTTCAATTAAGTAGTTAAAGGCATCAAAAATACTCAGCGGTGGTACAACGTCCGCTGCTGTTGCCGCCGCCACCTGCGCTGGCGTGAGAGCGGGTTCGCTGCCGTCATAGGGTTTGTCACTGATCGCTGCAAGATCGGCGAGTTGGCTGGCTGCCTGGCTGTTCAGAGCGGTCTGCTCACTTTGCAGCGTTGAAAGGCGTGCCGCCTCGCTGTTCAGCGGTGTGCTGATTGCAACACTGTCGGCTTGGCTTTGCCGAGTAGCTGCTTCTACAGAAAGAATGTCGCTGTTGGTTGTTGGTCCGGTCGCATTCTGGCTCAAACCTGGGATTAACGAACTGACCTCTGTTTTGAGCGTGTCTAGTGCTGCCAAATCTGCACTTACATTAGTAGCGTCATTATTGATAAGTGTTTGGAATATGCTGTTTTGTAGTGCCAGAATTTGATTGAGTTTGTTTCCAAGTTCGCTCTGGTTGTCAACTATCTCTTGCCGCTGAATAAAGGCCGATGACGCTTCGTGGGCAGCAACGGCAGAGGCAAGTGATGCTTCCAAGGCTGTTGTATCAGGTTGGTTGTTGGCCCGTGCCGTTTTGAGCGCATCTTCTGCTGCTACTACGGCCTGATATTCAGTGTCGGGGATTGTGTTAAGAACCTGTAGGTTCAAATGAAGTTGCCCCCAATCCGCTGTGTTGGCATTGCTAAGCTGGGCAGCCAGGAATGCCTGGGCATTAGGGTGTGTTACGGGGGCCGAAAGCGAATTTAATGACTTGAGTCCATCAAGTGTTTCAACAATAAGGTTGTTGAGTTGTGCGCGCGCATCCATTTCTGTTGCGTGTTCAACAATAAAAGGGTCAGCGCTTATGATCGCTTCAATTGCCGCCTGTTTGGAGTTGATGTCATTGTTGGTTTGTAAGAGGGCCTGTTGTTTTGCAATGTAGCCGACACTTGACTGGTAGTTTGATAGCGCGTCGCGCGCAGCTGCTTCAGCCGCGGTCAGTGTGGCAATTTCAGTGCGTTTTCCATTGATACGGTTTTGTATATCAGTTGCAGTCGTTCCGGTCGGATCAATGCTGCTGACATCTACCATGTCAGATTCAGTAATGGTGACGTAAGTAGCAGGCTTCTTGGCTACATTCGTATCTCGGATTACATAGAACCGATCAATGGTGTCTTCGTTAAGTGGATGACCGCGATAGCCGGAGCCCAGTGCGATCGTATAAAAGGGTTGCTTACCTCGTTCTTTTATCAGGGCTACGTCTGGTGCGTTATAGAACCGACGGTTGTCCAGTGCGGTTGTTCCGCCAAAATTGGCAACCCGTCCACCTGTTGCCAGGTTGCTTGCACCCGTGCTGAGTGGGTCAAGGTCAAAGCGAAATAGTTGTCCGCGCGTATCTGCGACAAAAATAGTATCAATCAAGCCGTCACCCGTGATGTCGATCAAGGTTGGGTCTGCTGGGATACTATTGGTCATACTTGTTATACGCAGGTTTGCAGGTGAAGTTTCTCCTGTGACTGGGTTAGGGCCAGCCATCCAGAGACGTTCACCTGTGTTTGCGTCAGCAATATAGAGTGCATTTCCGTAACTGTCATTGCTAGGGGTATTTGGTGTGTCATCGTCTTGATTAGGATCATAACCACCGGTGAAGATGAGTACGTCCCGCGCACTGCCGTTCCACTTTATTTTGCTAACTTTCGGGGTCGACCACGTTTGGCCTAACCGCTGGTAGGGTGTGCCATTTGTCCCACCAACAATTGCCCATTTCAATTTTGGCTGAATAGTGGAAGGCTCTCCGCTGTTCGCTGGGCTAACATCCAGAGCATAGTAATTACGGCCACCGCGTCCCATGCCTGCATACAGTATGACTTCAGAAACCGGGCGAACCTTACGTATTGCATCCGCCGAGCCGTAGCTAACTTTAAGGCCGAACTGCCCGTCTATACCATACTTCTTGCTAGCGCTACCTTTAGGGTTGTCATAATAAGCCTTGAGATTTGGCAGGAGTTCTTTCGGGATATAAACAAAAAGCTCTGCGCCTGTCTCTGGGTCTATCGCAGCAATGTGACCTTCGTTTGTGCCATAGAACAAGACGAGTTTGTCCTCTGTATTTCCTGCATCTACACGGGCCAAGTCCTCATCACTAATATAGGCGACAACTTTGGGGGCGTTGTGCAGTACATCGGCAACTTGAAGGCGCGCCGGAGAGCCTGCTAAACCTGGGTCGCTACCGCGTGCCCAACTGATGAGTTTAGTTTTATAGTCATCTGACATAGAGGCATCGCCCAGCAATGCTTTTGAAACATTGCTGGTGTTTAAGGCATTCGAACTGAGAGTCAGGTTGATTGTGCCGGTAGCTCCTGGGCCCGCCAGTGGAGTTGTGCCTGTATATGTAAACATTTTCCTCATGCTAGGGTTGGTAAGTTTGCTTGCTGCGCCACCACTTTCAGCATTTCGACCATCAGCCGAGGGGCTCCAGAAACTTTGTGCGGTATCCTTGAAAAAGCCTGTCGAAGAATCAACAGCGTTGCGGCCGTTAACATCAGTAACGATAAGGTCGCCAGTTGTTGTGTCGGTTACGGCCTTGTATTTTTTTACGTTACCGACCCAGCGGGCACCTTCGGCAGGTCTGAATAGTGCGTAGTAAAGATCGTTGCGATAGCCAAAGTTACTGTAGGCGCTTACTGATACAGTGGGCGTGGTAAATGATGTGTTTTCTGCAAGAATGTCCACCACAATACTTTTTAAAGCACTGACCAAGCCCGACGTATCGCTGGTTGTGAAGAATTTTCCGCCGCCATAGTCTGCTGTGTCTTGAAGCAGTTGCGAATTGCCAATATTGCCGAAGCCAACTGTGTAGGTGTTGATGGTTTGTTTGCCAGCTGCTGGGGAGTTGTCCTGATTCGCGAGGTACTCGGAGAGCCCCGGCATCCAGCAGCCATCGGCTGCCGCACCGTCTGTTGGGTAGTTTCGGTTGCACGAGGTGTATTGAGTGTTCTTGCCCGCTACCAAGGTCTGAATGGCAGAGTTACTTCCTACGTCGCCGTTAGGTAGTCCGTCAGTCAGTACAATAATGTTGGACTTCTGGCATGAATTTTCTATTGGTGACTTGTAACTGCTGCCTGTAAAAGCGGCGCTATTGCTTCTCCATGGGTTCACGGTTCGTGAGCCGGTCCCGTCTTCTATGACTCCACGTGTAGAGTTGCCATAGCGTGGGCTTTCTCCGCGCAGATAAAGTGCTGCTTCGTGATAACTTTCAAGGAGTGGTGTTCCCCCACTGGCATAGTAGCTGCGGAGTTGTGTCTTGAAGTTGCTGGCAACAGTTGCAGCGCGGCCAACAGGAACATTGATAAAGCCGCCGTTGCTGTTCGAGTCAAAGCGTGCAAGGCCAATATTTGAGTCGTTGGAAACAGCCAGTTCATCTACCAGTTGGCTAACGACTTGTTTGACCACTTCCATGCGTGTAAGCGTGCCATTGTTCCTACTGTCGTTGGGTAGCCTGGTGCTTGTGCACCAGTTCTGTGGTGTTGATCCATAGTTATTAGGGACAACTAGGGCGCGACAGTTTGTGCCGGGTACGCCGTTTAGCATGGAGCCTGATGTGTCAATAACAAACATGATGTTAGGACGGACACGTTGGTCGGCAGGAAGCTCCCGCGTCAAATAAATTTCAGTGTCATCGGCAAAGGTTATGCCGCTTTGTAATGATAGGAATAGGTAGCTGAATGCTAGTGTGCCGGTCGCTATTTTTTTCTTTTCGAACATGATTTTTTCCTCAGCTCACTGCAGCATTAGTCGAGTGGCTATGGCAGGTGAGCCACTGTTGAAAAACACCATGCCTTGCCAGTCAATTTTCAGAGCCAATGCATCTAATTTTGTAGGTTTTCCATTCAGGAATATTTCGGTGTACTCATTTACTTCAATACGGGTCTGTGTGCAGTTTTCGCACGGTTTTGCGAGTAAATAACCGTGGGCATTCTCTGTTCCGTCAGTGCGCTCCAGGTTAAGAATTATTTCTGCATGCTCTATGTATCTTTCGCCTGGCGTCTCCGCATTGGCAAGGCTATATGCAGTAGTCGCAAAAATAAAGATAAAGGCGCTAAGTAAAATTTTCATCGGGTGTCCTCGATTCATTTGGGCGTGGACATAACCAGCCCGCCGACTTGTTCGGAGAAGGCTCCGCTGGTTAGGGTTGAGCGTGTTGTTAATTCAAACTGGTCGCAGTTAAATTTTTCTGCAGAAGTACCGTCGCCGAATAATAAGCAGTCAACGCTACCCAGCGAGTTTGTGTTAGTTGCTTGGGTGAGGTTTGCTTCGGCTATGCGGGGCGCGAGCCCTAATGCAGCACGGCGTTCAGGGTAGCGTGCGGTTGCTTCCAGTGGTCTGGCTTTAGCATTTAGCAATGGTTGCCTATTGGCTACGCTCGTGTTCATGTTGAAAACTTGCGCTTTTAATTCACTCTGAGCCAATTGAAATGCAGATCCTCTGAATTGGCTGTTGCTTGCCATGTGTTCACTAGTGGTTGATAGTCTGACAGCAGTGACACCTGCAACGGTTAATATCAACAGAAATACAAGGGCGACAATCAGTGTTGCGCCTTGTTGTTTGTGTGGTCCGGCTGTGCTTGGCATACCAACCTCAATAAATATTTTTGAGTTGAACTGTTGTTGTGAATATCTGCCGGGATAGTTGATCGCCTGCCGCTGGGGTGATTGGAGGGGCATCCAACAAGTAATAATTTCGCTGTACGGGTGGTGGGCTAACCGGGTCAAGGCTATTGGCTAGAACTGCAATCCGCACGGCGAGTACATCTTTCCATTTGTTTTGAGCTTCCACTCTGTCGGCAGAAATAAAGCTTCCGACACTGAATGGGTCTGCGTTCGACGCAATACCGTAGAGCACTTGAAGCGACTCAATGCCGTCAATCAGTCGTTGATTTTGCACCAACCAATCACTATCCGATCGGTTATAGGAGCTGCAGCCTAGTGAAGGCTGCGGGTTGTTTGCATCTGGAGGGATGATGAAATATGAGTTGATTATGATTTTGTTAATCGGAACAGCGCTGCCAGTACAGTCACGCAGGCTCCCATCAATTACAACCGCGGGTTCGGCACTGAAACTAACTCGGTCGGACGCGTTTCCAGCCCCACTGAATGTACATGGGTTGCTAGCTGCGGAGCCTCTCCCACAGTTAATAGGCTCTACCGGAAATGGCATGCCTTCTGATGAACCGGGCGAGAGGTAACCGGCCTGTCTTGCCGTTGCTGCAATGAACTCTAGGGCGAATCGTCCATTTTCCTGAAGTTTGGTCATTGCATCATTGGTTGCGAAGGTTTGCCGGCTGGAGAGGAAAACCTGACTCACGCCCAGCAGCAGAATCAGTCCAATTACCATCGCTACCAGTAGCTCAATAATGCTGAGGCCTTTTTGCCGTGTACTAATCACCGCTGTACCTCCAGGCGATTCGAAAGATTCTCGCCTGCGCCCACGCCGGCTGCCGATCGGGACGCAGTGCTTAGCCAGTTGGTCGTTATGCTCAGACGAGTGCCGTTGACCTGAAGTGCAAGGGGGGGGGCTGCGCCGGCAGGTCGGGCAAGAAAGTCACGGCTGTTGTAGCGGCCTTCGGCAGCCACTGCATCCGCTTGGTAGGTAGCTGTGCCACTGTATGTGCACCTTGCCTCCCAGAGATCAAAGGCTGCCATTTGTGCAGCTGTGCAATTCGCAGCGTTGACCTTGGCAGAATTGACTGGGTCATAGTGATCAGCACAGATCTGGGCCGGTAGTGCGGCGCAGTTGGTAGCCACAGCAGCATAAACCGCGTTGCTAGCTTCAGGGTTCGCCCGGATACGTTCTGCAAGCTCCTGGCTGATCCATACCGCCTGCGATCGCTGGCTGCTATCAGCTGTACTTTGTAAGGCGTTGAGTTGCAGCCCCGCAAAACCCAGAAGCCCCACCGCAAAGATGAGTAGCGTAATCAGAACTTCGATCAGTGATGATCCCTGGCAAAACTGGTTGAATTTAGCAGTCGACATCAGGTTTCACCTTGGTGATTGTGGCTTTTCCGAGGCCGTTGAGGTTGACACAGCGGGCATTACTACTTGTTGCAGTGAGGCGAACGGAAGTGATCTTGAATGGTGCCGCAGCACCTGGAGCCAGTAGGGTCCCATCGCGCCGAAAAGTCAGGCGGTTACCGCTTTCCAAGTAAGTAGACGTAATAGTCACGTCGCTGGCTTTGGGTTGGTAGTGGGTAATTACATCTGCATGGAGGCAGTTATTAATGGTCGCAGGGCCTGTACACCAGCCTCCACTCCAGCCATTGGGGGCGTTCGTGACTGGGAGCACAACAATATTTGCATTGCGTTTACTGGCCTCGCTACGTGCGAATGCCAGAGAGCTGATCAGTTCGTTGGCTTGAGCCGAGACGCGTTGATTGACAAGGAACTGCGTCATGTTTGGAATTGCAACTCCCATGAGAATGGCTAGCAGCGCTAGCGTTATTAGAAGCTCAATCAGCGTGAAACCATTTTTTCTGTGCATGCCAGACCCCTTATGCCTTAGGTTGACCATAAGGTTACGAGCGGTATAGGGCAACCACGGGGGGATGGTCGGCGTTACTCAGGGCGTAGGCGGCGCAGCGATTACTTCGGATTTGATTTTTCCCAGGCGGTTGATGGTCAATCGTATCGTTCGATTGCCGCCTCGTAAGTGAAAGCTGCCATTGCTGACAAACGTGATGCCCTGGCGGTTGAAGTGAAGGCTTTTACTGTTGCCCATTCCTCGCCAGCTGATTTCTACAGAGCTGGGGCTTTCATAGGTATTGAGGATTTGATCCTCTGGATCAAGCCGGCGATTACCATTGAGATCTGTAAAAATGCTGATTGGTAATTGCCAGTTGGCTGAGCATTCGCCAGTCATAGCAAGTGGGCACAGTGAAACTCTTGTTTGACGGTTTATTGCGCTGAGTCTTGCCTGATGCGTCAAGCTATAGAGTGCGTTGCTGGTGTTTGTTAGCTGATGTCTGGTAAGTGCGTCCTGTAGAGTGGGTATGGCCAGCGACGCGCTGATGCTTAGAATGCCTATACCTGTCAAAAGCTCAATCAGGCTCGTACCTTTACTATTCCGTTTCATCCTGTCTGTATCCCTATCCGTGGGAGCAATTTGATTAAAGATGATTATTCAAGGGTTGCCAGTTTGAAATCTTCATGCCGCGATATTGTTATTGGTGGTGGGGTTGTCGGGTTGCTTTCTGCGTTGTCTTTGGCAAGGCAAGGCAGGCCTCTTGAACTTGTCGAGAGGTGTCTGGCAGGCAGCGAATCTTCCTGGGCCGGTGGCGGTATCGTCTCGCCGCTTTACCCCTGGCGTTACAGTTCCGCAGTGACTGCATTGGCGCATTGGTCGCAGGATTTCTATCCGCGGCTGGCCGAGCAGTTGCTGGCGCAGACGCAGATTGATCCTGAGGTGCATGTCACGGGGCTGTATTGGCTGGATCTGGACGATGAAGCGGGCGCGTTGGCCTGGGCGCAGCGTGAGGGTCGGTCGTTGCGGTCTGTGGATATGTCCGCTGTGCGACGTGCGGTGCCTGCGCTGGCGGAAGGCTTCGGGCGGGCGGTGCAGATGGCGGATGTGGCTAATGTGCGCAACCCGCGGCTGGTCAAGGCACTGCGTGCGGCGCTAGAGCAGATGCCCAATGTCACCGTGCATGAGCAATGCGCGGTCAGTGGCTTTATCCGAGAGGGTGGCCGTGTCACGGGGGTGCGCACGGCGCAAGGCGATATGCATGCTGATCAGGTGGTGCTGTCTGCGGGTGCCTGGAGTGGTGAGCTGATGAAAACCCTCGGTATCGAGTTGCCGGTGGTGCCGGTCAAGGGGCAGATGATTCTGTACAAATGCGCCGAGGATTTCCTGCCGGCGATGGTGTTGGCCAAGGGGCGTTATGCGATTCCGCGGCGTGACGGTCATATCCTGATTGGCAGCACGCTTGAGCATGCAGGCTTCGACAAAACGCCGACCGACGAGGCGTTGGCCAGTCTGAAAGCATCCGCAGTCGAGTTGTTACCGGCGCTGGCGGATGCCGAGGTGGTGGGGCATTGGGCTGGCTTGCGCCCGGGGTCGCCAGAGGGCATTCCGTTTATTGGGCCGGTGCCCGGGCATGAGGGTTTGTGGCTGAACTGCGGGCATTACCGTAATGGTCTGGTGCTGGCGCCGGCGTCCTGCCAACTGCTCACAGACCTGATGTTGGGGCGAGAGCCCATTGTCGATCCTGCGCCTTATGCGCCTGCTGGGCGGTTAGATTTGGCCGTTTAAGGTTAAGGCGCTTTGCGGCTAAAGCGTCTCGTGTCGTTGTGTATTAATCGATACCAAGCTTCTTCAGGCGATAGCGCATTGAGCGAAAACTCAGGCCCAGGCGCTGTGCCGCGGCGGTGCGGTTCCAGCGGGTTTCTTCCAAGGCCTGCATGATCAGTTTGCGTTCGATGGCTTCGAGGTAATCTTCCAGATTATCGATCTGCGCAAGATTGGCTTCGCCGTTCTCGCTGAGCGGCATGCTGTCGGCCAGGCGCAGGTCGCTGGCGGTGATGCGGTCGTCTTCGCAGAGGGTATACGCGCGTTCGAGCATGTTTTCCAGTTCGCGCACGTTGCCGGGGAAGCGATAGCTCTTGAGCTTTTCCAGAGCTTCGTCATCTAGTTTGGCGGCGCTCAAACCAGTGCCCTCGGCCAGGCGCTTGAGCATGATGTCGGCCAGCAGGGCGATGTCTTCGCGTCGTTCGCGCAGGGCGGGCACGCGCAGTTCGATCACGTTGAGGCGGTAATACAGATCCTGGCGGAAGCGTCCGGCCGCGACTTCGCCGGCGAGGTCCTTGTGGGTGGCGCAGAGGATGCGCACGTCGACGATCAGTTCCTGTTGGCCGCCCACAGCACGCACGGCTTTTTCCTGAATTGCACGCAGCAGTTTGACCTGCATCGGCAGCGGCAGATCGGCGACCTCATCGAGGAACAGGGTGCCGCCGTTGGCCGCCTGGAACAGCCCTTGTTTGTCCTCAATGGCACCGGTGAAGCTGCCTTTTTTGTGGCCGAAGAACTCGCTTTCCATCAGTTCGGTGGGAATGGCGCCGCAGTTGACCGGAATAAAGGGCTGTTCACCGCGCGAGCCTTGCTCGTGAATCAGGCGCGCGACCAGTTCCTTGCCGCTGCCGGATTCGCCGCTGATATAGACCGGCGCCTGGCTGCGTGCCAGTTTGAGGATCTGTTTGCGCATCGCCTTCATCGGTGGCGAGTCACCGAGCAGGCGGCTGTCTACGGGCAGTTCTTCACTATCGGCACTGCGCAGACGCAAGGCAGCAGCGACCAGCTCACGCAGGCGGCCGAGATCGACCGGCTTGGTCAGGAAGTCGAATGCCCCGGCTTTCAGGGCATTGATCGCGGTGTCCAGGCTGCCGTAAGCGGTGATCATCGCCACTGGCACTTGCGGGTGGCGTTGCAGAATGTGTTGCACCAGTTCGAGGCCGGTACCGTCGGGCAGGCGCATGTCAGTCAGGCACAGGTCGAACGGTTCCTTGGCCAGCCATTCGCGTGCTTCTTTGACGTTGCGCGCGCTGCGGGTGTCGAGCTTCATGCGCCCCAGGGTGATTTCCAGCAGTTCGCGAATATCGGGTTCGTCATCGACGATCAGGGCTCTCTGGCGGGTCATGGTCAGCTCAGTTTGCGCGGGTGGGCGAAGGTGATACGCAGGCAGCTACCGCCACCTTCACGCAGTTTATAGTCGAGGCGTGCCTGGTTGCTTTCGCACAGTTCACGGGAAATATACAAACCCAGCCCAGTGCCTTTGTTTTCCGTGGTGTAGAAGGGTTCGAACAGGTGGTGCAGTTGTTCTTCGGCAACCCCGGGGCCGTCGTCCAGCACTTCGAGCACGGGTAGCTCGCTGTCCGGGTCGCGAAACAGCTTCAGCCAGACCTGGCCCTGCTTGTGCTTCTGCGCGCTGTAGCGCAGGCCGTTCTCCACCAGGTTGCTCAGCACCTGAGTGAGCTGGTGCGGGTCCATGCGGGTCTGGATACTGCCGCTGCTGGTTTCCAGGTGCAGGGTCTGGTTGGGTGCTGCGCTGTTGCGAAATTCGCTGGCAAAACGGTGCAGCCAGTATTTCAGATCCAGTAATTGCGGCTCGGCCTGGCGTCGCCGTGACAGTTGCAGGACGTTCTCGATCACCAGATTCATTCGGCGCGAGTGATCCTGAATGATTTGCGCCAGGCGAAGGTCTGGGCCTTGAAGTTCTTCTGACTCCTGCAGCAACTGTGCGGCGTGGCTGATCGCGCCTAGCGGGTTACGGATCTCGTGAGCAATGCCGGCTGTCAGGCGGCCCAGGGAAGCCAGCTTGAGCTGTTGCGCCTGTTGCGCAATCTGCGAGATGTCATCGAGGAAAATCAGTGTGTGTTTGTGCGCACCACGCTGCAGGGCAATAAAACTGGGCTGTAATACACGGCCATCGGGCGCTGCCTGCAGGCTGGCGGGGCGCAGGCTGGGGTTGTGCAGCCATTGCTGCATGCGTTTGATCAACTCGGGGCAGTGCGGGTCGAGGATCTTGCCGGTCAGGTCGGCATGCCCCAGCAGGTGATTGGCACCCTGGTTGGCCAGCAATACGCGGTGCAATTCATCGAGTACCAGAATGCCGGTGCGCATGCGCTGCAGGATTAGGGCGTTCAGTGCTTCCAGATTGGCCACGTCGGCGGCGCGTTGTTCAGCCAGGCTTTCGCTGACCTGCAGGCGGCGGGTCAGGCCTTGTACAAACAGGGCCGCGGCAAAGCACAGGGCGCCAAATGCCCCGACCTGCACATACTGACTGGTGGCAGCTGGACGGCTGAGACTGAGGTAGAAGGTCAGGTAGATCATGCCGATGGCTGCGATGGCGGCAATCAGCAGGCCGATACGGCCGCGCAGCAAAATGTTGGCAATTGCTACAGCGACGATCAGCAGGTTGCCGATGCCACTGGGGGTGCCGCCGGCGGCGTAGAACAGGCCGGAGAGCAGGATGACGTCGACCAGCGCCAGGCTGAATATCTGCGCCAGGCGCTTGGGGCGGCGCACGGTGGCGATGATCAGGATGTTGAGTGCCAGGTACAGCCAGCTGCCATTGCGAAACAGCGTCGGATGGGCCATTTCCAGCAATTCTGTGTGCAGCTCGCTGGAGACTACCATTACCAGCGTCAGGCCGATCACTAGGCGGTACAGGTGGTAGAGCCGCAGGATGCGCCGGCTTTGCTCTCCGCTCAGGGCGAAGTCAGCGCTCATTATTGCGGGGGCCTTGCTCAAGGTGGGCCTGGCTGCAATACCACTGTTCGTCCATGGCTAATGCGTGGTCGCGCGGTACATGCACGCCGCAATGCTGGCAACGCACCATTGGTGCTGGTTGTGCAGAAGTGTTTTGCGCCTCAGGGCGGGTGGTTGTTGGTCGGCTAAAGCGTCGCCACAGCCAGAAGGCGCCGGCGATGATGGCAATCCAGAACAGCAAGCGAAACAGGCCCATGGTGTTCTCTTCTTATCGGTAAGCAGGCAGTTTAGCTAACCCGTCTATGTGCGCCCAGCGTTGAAACAGTCTGCTTGGCGTCGTTTTATGAGGTCTTATCAGGTTTTGTGCCGCGGTGCTGCGGCTAATAAAAAGGGAGGCACCTGGCCTCCCTTTTTAATGATGTGCCTTGGCTTAGTCGAACAGGCCAAAGGTCAGGTAGCTGAACCAGGAGCGGCTTGGCTGCTCTTCGGTTGCGCCGGCTTTGAGTTCATCCGGGATCTGCTCTTCTGCGTCTTCGTACTGACGAATCACATCCTGGCTGGCGCGGGTTTCACCTGGCGGCAGCGGTGTGTCGGTTTCGATCAGGCCCAGGGTCGCCTTGGCCAGCCAGGAGCGGCTGTCGGCTTCTGCTTCGCGCGGGACGAACTGGCCGTCGACCAGACTTGGGTGATCTGGGTAGTTGAGCTTGAGGGTTTCCAGGCTGGTGGCTGCCAGGTCGTCCAGAGTCAGGCGCTGGTAGGCTTCGGTCATCACGGCCAGGCCGTCGCCAACGGCTGGGGTTTCCTGGAAGTTTTCCACCACGTAACGGCCGCGGTTGGCCGCTGCTACGTAGGCGTTGCGGGTCAGGTAGTAATGCGCCACATGAATTTCGTAAGCCGCCAGCAGGTTGCGCAGGTAGATCATGCGCTGCTTGGCGTCTGGCGCATAGCGGCTGGTGGGGTAGCGGCTGGTGAGCTGGGCGAACTCATTGTAGGAGTCGCGTGCGGCGCCGGGGTCGCGCTTGGTCATGTCCAGCGGCACAAAACGAGCAATCAGGCCGCGGTCCTGGTCAAACGAAGCCAGGCCTTTGAGGTAGTAGGCGTAGTCGACGTTGGCATGCTGCGGGTGCAGGCGGATAAAACGGTCGGCTGCGGATTTGGCCGCTTCCGGCTCGACGTTCTTGTAGTAGGCGTAGATCAGCTCCAGCTGTGCCTGCTCGGCGTAGCGGCCGAACGGATAGCGCGACTCCAGTGCCTTGAGCTTGGCTACGGCAGCGGTGTAGCTATTATTGTCCAGGTCGGCTTGTGCCTGCTGGTAGAGTTCGGTCTCGCTCAGGTTTTCGTCAACGACCTGCTTCGACGAGCAGGCGGCAGTGAGGGCGAGGATTGCGATCAGCAGCAGGTGTTTCACTTGCATGGCGGCTTGCGTCCCTGTGACGGCGGCTGTCTTGAGCAAAGCCGTCCTGTTATGATGAGCGCCCCCGGTACCCCTGGGGCAAAGACGCCGTATTTAACCACAAGCGTGTAGCCGAAACCAAAGGCTAGACCCCCTCTGTTGCCGAGCATGTCCTCTATTAATAAGCAGATCATTGAACTGAACGCCGAGGTGCCCTATGAAATGGGCGGTCAACGCCTCGATCAAGTCGCCGCACTCCTGTTTGCCGAGCACTCGCGTTCGCGTCTGTCTGCCTGGATTAAAGAGGGGCTGCTGACGGTTGACGGTGCGGTGTTGCGTCCGCGCGACATCGTCCATGGTGGTGCCCTGTTGGCACTCAAGGCCGAACAGGAAGCGCAGGGCGAGTGGGTTGCTCAGGATATCGCGCTGAATATCGTCTACGAAGACGAGCAGATCCTGGTCATCGACAAACCGGCCGGCCTGGTGGTGCATCCGGCTGCCGGGCACGCCGACGGCACCTTGCTCAACGCCTTGTTGCACCACGTGCCGGACATTATCAACGTGCCGCGTGCCGGCATTGTGCATCGTCTGGACAAGGACACCACCGGCCTGATGGTGGTGGCCAAGACCATCGAAGCGCAGACCCGCCTGGTCGATCAATTGCAGAAGCGTAGCGTCAGCCGGATCTACGAGTGCATCGTGATCGGGGTGATCACCTCGGGCGGCAAAATCAATGCACCGATCGGGCGCAGTTCTTCGCAGCGTCAGCGCATGGCGGTGAGCGATGGTGGCAAGCCAGCGGTCAGTCATTACCGCGTGCTGGAGCGCTTCCGCTCGCACACGCATACGCGGGTCAAGCTGGAAACCGGGCGCACGCACCAGATTCGCGTGCACATGAGTCATATTGGTTATCCGTTGGTGGGTGACCCGGTCTACGGCGGGCGTTTCCGCATCCCGCCGGCAGCCAATCCGAGCATGGTGCAGACGCTCAAGGAGTTCCCGCGTCAGGCCTTGCATGCGCGGTTTCTCGAACTGGATCATCCGCTTACCGGCGAGCGGATGAAGTGGCAGTCGCCATTGCCGGATGATTTTGTCTGGTTGCTGACGCTGCTGCGCCAGGACCGTGAGGCGTTTATTGGTTAACCAGATTGGGTGAAGGGATGCACGACTGGCTGACACCGCAATGGCCTGCTCCGGCAAGGGTAAAGACCTGTGTGACCACCCGCACTGGCGGTGTGAGTCTGGCGCCTTATGACAGCTGCAACCTGGGTGAGCATGTCGGTGATCAGTCGCCAGCGGTGCAGAAGAACCGTCAGCGTCTGGTCAGTCTGCTCGGCTGCAAGCCGGCCTGGTTGCAGCAGGTGCATGGCGTGGCTGTGGTTGAGGCCGATCCGCTGCGAGTGCACGAAGCCGATGCCAGTTGGAGCAACAAGCCAGGCGTCGCTTGCACCGTGATGACTGCCGACTGTTTGCCGGTACTGTTTTGCGACCGCGCCGGCACCCGTGTTGCCGCCGCACACGCCGGTTGGCGTGGCTTGGCTAACGGCGTGCTGGAAGCCACGCTGGACAAACTGGGCGTTCCGGGTGAACAGGTGCTGGTCTGGTTTGGCCCCGCAATCGGGCCGCAAGCCTTCGAGGTAGGCGGGGAGGTGCGTGACGCCTTTGTCGCCCAGCACGCATCGGCTGCAGCGGCCTTTGTGCCGAGTGGCAATCCAGGCAAGTTCCTCGCCGATATCTATCAACTGGCACGTATACGCCTGGCCGCTCGTGGTGTTGAAGCGGTGTATGGCGGTGACTTCTGTACGGTCAGTGATCCGCGTTTCTTCTCCTATCGCCGCGCTGCGCAGACCGGGCGCTTCGCCAGCCTGATCTGGCTGGTCAACTGATTCTGGCCTGCCGCGTCTGCGGCAGCTGACTCAGGTCAACGTCGCGCGGCTTGAAACCCGCACAATCGACCTCATCTACTCTTCATCCGCAGGCTTTTCTGTTTTGGGTGCGATTCAGTGCACCGGCCTGCCACCACCACGAGGGTTGATTGTTTATGCGTATTGATCGTTTAACCAGCAAGTTGCAACTCGCGCTCTCTGATGCGCAATCCCTGGCTGTGGGGCTGGATCACGCAGCCATCGAGCCGCTGCACCTGATGCAGGCGCTGCTTGAGCAGCAGGGTGGCTCGATCAAGCCACTGCTGATGCAGGTCGGTTTTGATGTCAACAGCCTGCGTCTGGCCCTGGGTAAAGAGCTCGACCAGTTGGGCAAAATCCAGAATCCATCCGGCGACGTCAACCTGTCGCAGGATCTGGCGCGCCTGCTCAACCAGGCTGATCGCCTGTCGCAGCAGAAGGGCGACCAATTTATCTCCAGCGAGCTGGTGCTGCTGGCGGCCATGGATGAAAACACCAAGCTGGGCAAGCTGCTGCTCGGCCAGGGTGTCAGCCGCAAGGCGCTGGAAAATGCCATCGCCAACCTGCGCGGTGGCGATGCGGTTAACGACCCGAACGTCGAAGAAAATCGCCAGGCCCTGGACAAGTACACCGTCGACCTGACCAAGCGCGCCGAAGAAGGCAAGCTCGACCCGGTGATCGGTCGAGACGACGAGATCCGCCGCACCATTCAGGTGTTGCAGCGTCGGACCAAGAACAACCCGGTGCTGATCGGTGAGCCGGGCGTGGGCAAGACCGCGATTGCCGAAGGCCTGGCCCAGCGTATCGTCAACGGCGAAGTACCCGATGGCCTCAAAGACAAGCGCCTGCTGTCGCTGGATATGGGCGCGCTGATCGCGGGCGCCAAATTCCGTGGCGAGTTCGAGGAGCGCCTGAAGGCTGTGCTCAACGAGCTGAGCAAGCAGGAAGGGCGAATCATCCTGTTTATTGACGAGTTGCACACTATGGTCGGCGCCGGCAAAGGCGAAGGCTCAATGGATGCCGGCAATATGCTCAAGCCATCCCTGGCGCGCGGTGAGTTGCATTGCGTCGGGGCGACCACGCTCAATGAGTACCGCCAGTACATCGAGAAGGATGCGGCGCTGGAGCGGCGTTTCCAGAAGGTGCTGGTCGATGAGCCGAGTGAAGAAGACACCATCGCCATTCTTCGTGGCCTGAAAGAGCGCTATGAGGTGCACCATAAGGTGGCTATCACCGATGGCGCGATCATCGCCGCGGCCAAACTGTCGCACCGCTATATCACCGACCGTCAGCTGCCGGACAAGGCCATCGATCTGATCGACGAGGCAGCCAGCCGCATCCGTATGGAGATCGATTCCAAACCTGAAGTGCTGGATCGTCTGGAGCGTCGCCTGATTCAGCTCAAGGTTGAAGCCCAGGCACTGAAGAAGGAAGACGACGAGGCGGCGATCAAGCGTTTGGCCAAGCTCAACGAAGACATTGCCCGTCTGGAGCGTGAGTACGCCGACCTGGAAGATATCTGGAAGTCGGAAAAGGCCGAGGTGCAAGGTTCGGCGCAGATCCAGCAGAAGATCGAGCAAGCTCGGCAGGAGCTGGAAGCGGCGCGGCGCAAGGGCGATCTCAATCGTATGGCTGAGTTGCAGTACGGGATTATTCCCGATCTGGAGCGCAGCCTGCAGATGGTCGATCAGCACGGCAAGAGTGAGAACCAACTGCTGCGCAGCAAGGTCACCGAGGAAGAAATCGCCGAAGTGGTGTCGAAGTGGACCGGTATTCCGGTGAGCAAGATGCTCGAAGGCGAGCGCGACAAGCTGTTGAAAATGGAAGGCCTGCTGCATCAGCGAGTGATCGGTCAGGATGAGGCCGTAGTGGCCGTGGCCAATGCGGTGCGGCGTTCCCGTGCCGGTTTGGCCGATCCGAATCGGCCGAGCGGCTCGTTCCTCTTTCTCGGCCCAACCGGCGTTGGCAAAACCGAGCTGTGCAAGGCGCTGGCCGAATTCCTCTTCGACACCGAAGAGGCGCTGGTGCGCATCGACATGTCCGAGTTTATGGAGAAGCATTCCGTGGCACGGTTGATCGGTGCGCCGCCGGGTTATGTCGGCTACGAGGAAGGTGGCTACCTGACCGAGGCTGTGCGCCGTAAGCCCTATTCGGTGATCCTGCTGGATGAGGTGGAGAAGGCGCATCCGGATGTGTTCAACGTGCTGTTGCAGGTGCTGGAAGATGGCCGCCTCACCGACAGCCATGGTCGCACCGTGGACTTCAAGAACACCGTGGTGGTGATGACCTCCAACCTGGGCTCGGCGCAGATTCAGGAGCTGGTCGGTGATCGTGAGGCGCAGCGTGCGGCGGTGATGGATGCGGTGGGCTCGCACTTCCGGCCGGAATTTATCAACCGGATCGATGAAGTGGTGATCTTCGAGCCGCTGGCCCGCGAGCAGATTGCCGGTATTGCGCAGATCCAGCTGAGCCGTTTGCGCCAGCGTCTGGCTGAGCGTGAGCTGAGTCTGCAGCTGTCCGATGAGGCGCTGGACAAGCTGATTGCTGTTGGTTACGACCCGGTTTACGGCGCGCGGCCGCTCAAGCGAGCCGTACAGCGCTGGATCGAGAACCCGCTGGCACAGTTGATCCTGTCGGGCAAATTTGCCCCTGGCGGCAGCATTGTCGGGCGGGTTGAGGCCGACGAGATTGTCTTCAGCTAAATCATAGTCAGGCGAAAAAATGAAAACACCCCGGTTCAGCTAGGCTGGCCGGGGTGTTTTTATATAGGGCTTACAAGTGTTTGAGCAGAACTTCCAGTGCGGCAGCCTGGTCATCGGCCAGGTCGATAATGTGAAAGCCCGCCCAACAGTGCTGGCCATCAGCGCCTGGGCGGCTCCATAGACAGTCGGCGCCCAGGGTGATCTCACAGACCCCCTCAATTTCCTGTTCGCTGACCAGACGGCATTCAATCAGTTCATCTGCGGTCAGCGGGGTATCGCTGAACAGCATGAAGCCATCGGCAGACAGGTCCACCACGCGGCCCAGGCGCTGGCCTGAGTGCAGATCGAAGACCTCCAGCTGCAGCTCGGCGTTATGCCGGCTATGCAGGCGACGTTCGTCATCCATACGACTTCCTTATTCTTGAGGCTCTGTCGCGCGCCCGGTAAAACGCTGCAGCACGCGATAAATGGCGGTAAGGGCACGGTCCACCAGCGGTGCACCTCGTTCAGGGGTGACGATGCGCGCCAGCCCTTGTTCCATTTCGCTGGCCAGTTGGGTGATCGGTTTGATGGCCACCCGTTGGCCGCTTTGATCGACAAACATGTAGTTGCGGGTTGTCGGGCTGAACCAGGACAGCTTGAGTGTGCGCACCTGCTGGCCGTTGACGAACTCGAACCAGGTGCCGAACTCGATATGGCTCAGCTCCTTGATCAATGCCTGGGCGCGCGCTGAGAGGGTCGACTCGCGGGGCGCCAGGGTGGCCAGGGCAGCATCTTCGCCGAGCATGGCGCCCAATGGGCTTTCGGGTAGATTGGGTGTGAGCTTGGCTGCAACCAGGGGCTGTTTGGCCTGTACGGCGTGTTGGCAGGCAACCAGGTCCTGCAGCAGGCGGCGAATGCCGTCCTCGTGGTAGCCGCCGAGCAGCTCCAGGCCTTTGCGCAGGTCTTCAAGCAGCGGCACGCGCAGTTTTTGCAGGCGCTCACGGCCGGCTTCGTCGAGCAGGGTGCCGCTCCAGGCCAGTTGCTCGGCTGCTTCGCAGGCGCGTTGCCATTCCGGGCTGCGTTCGCCGTTGCGCAGCAACACGAAAACCAGGACGTCGGCCCAGGTCAGCCCAAGGAAGTTGCGAATGATGGTGGGCGGTTGGCGATCGGTCAGGCTCTTGGCGATGACCTCTACTGCGCGCTGGCGTGCGCCGAGCAGCTTGTCGCGACCTTTGGCAGCCTCCACGGCGCGGCGTTCGCGCAGTTCGACCTTGTGTCTGAGGGTGGCAACGAATTCGTTGAACTCTTCCAGCAGTCCTTCAAACAACTGCAGGTCGCCGAAGAAATCATGGATGACTCGTTCGACCACCCACTGCATCTTGGCTAGCAGGCCGCGCTCATCGCCTTCGCCGCCATACAGCACGCCAGCCTGGGCCATGGCGTTGAGCAGGCGGCGGGCCGGGTGGTGGTGTTGGGTAAACAGCGCTTTGTCCTGCAACGCAACCTTTAGATATGGCGTGTGCAGGTGGGACAGGGTGGTCTTGCAGCTGTCAGGCAAGTTGTCGTCGTCGAGAATAAAGTCGAACAGCATGCCCACCAGGTCGATTACATCGGCTTCCTGATCGGAAACTTTCTGCTGGCCAGGCAGCTCGCTGTGGGCTTCCAGCTGTTGTTGCAGGTCCGCTTTGAGGCCTTCTACCTGCTGCGGGCGGCTCAGGCGCTGTGACAGGTCATTGGCCGATTGCTGCTGCATGCGGTTGAGGGCATCCAGCAGGGCTGAGGCGCTGTAGGTGCTGGTCGCTTCACGCGGGGTGAAGCTGGCAATGCTGCGTGTGCCGCCAAGCAGCGGGGCGTCGAGGTCGCGTTGGCGGTGTTCGCCGAGCAGGGCTGCCAGGCTGCCGAGCAACTCCAGCGGGTCGTTAGGCGGAGGGCCGCTCAGATCCGTATTGCTGGAGTTGTATGTGCTTGCGCCTGGTTGCGTGGGCGTTGGGTTGGCGGTGTTTCTGCCAGCACCGCTGTGGGTTTCTTGCGGCGTCTCGGCCGTGGCGCTTGTGGGGCTCTTGGGGCGCGCCTGGCTGTTGCGTTGAGCGCTGTACTTCAGATTGGGCAGTACGCCGGCTTCGATCAGGCGCTGGTTGAGCGCGGTGTAGATGCTGTCCAGGCTCTGCATGACGTGGGTGTCAAACAGGGTATAGAGGATCACCTTTATACGCAGTGGAAACGGGCAGGGCGTCAGGGCGTCACGGAACGCCTGGGCAATCATCTGTGGGCCGAAGGGGTTGATGTCTTCGCCAAGTTTCTGGCCGTTGTTTAACAGAGCCAGGCGTTGTTCCAAGGCAAACAGCGGTTGGGCACAGCGTGCTTTGACCCGGCTGACCATGTTGGTGACTTGCAGGCTTTCTTCGTAATCCTCGTTCTGCACCAGTGCCATCTGCTCAGCATCCAGCTCGGTGGTGCTGGGCAGCGGCTTGAGCTTGCCTTCGAGGAAGTCGGAGAAGTTCTGCGCGATCTGTTGGTGGTAGCTGCGCTCTATGTGCGGACGCTGTTTGCGGATCTCACGCATGTTGTCGAAGAACAGCGTTTGTACCTGATTGTTCTCGGCTTTTTCAGCGCACTCGAACAGCGTGTCGTCGACCTGGGCGAAGACCCCGGTCAGGTGCTCAGCCAAACGATTCATCACCAGCTTGCGGCAGCTCTGCACCAGTTCGCCGAAGCGTGGCTGAATGCCACGGTTGGCAAGGGTCTGCACTGAAGAAGGTGGGGTTGGCGGTATGCCCTGGTTGCTCATGGACTTTCCTGGCTGGAGCCTTGCGGCTGGTGCGTCCTGCAATGAATACAGACATAGGGAAGATATAGCAGCCGCTCACGCAGCTGCAAATCATTGTACTAAAAGCAATTTAAGGGGTTGACAGGTGCGCGCGGAACCGTAAAATGGCGCGCCTCAGAACAGCAAACGAGATTAACACCTCCAAGCGACTTCTGAGAAAGGATGTAAGTAGTTCCGCGATAGCTCAGTCGGTAGAGCAAATGACTGTTAATCATTGGGTCCCTGGTTCGAGTCCAGGTCGCGGAGCCAATCCTTCATCGGGGTATAGCGCAGTCCGGTAGCGCGCCTGCTTTGGGAGCAGGATGTCGGGAGTTCGAATCCCCCTACCCCGACCATTTTTGGGTCGTTAGCTCAGTTGGTAGAGCAGTTGGCTTTTAACCAATTGGTCGTAGGTTCGAATCCTACACGACCCACCATTTCAAGCGAGCTTGAAAGTAGAAAACCCGCCTAGAGCGGGTTTTTTATTGCCTGCGATTTATTCCGGCAACTGCCAGGGGCGTCGCGCGGGTGGCACTGCCTGCAGGCGCGGCGACGGCCGCTCCTGCAGGGCTGGCGCACAAATCAGTGCAGCTTGAGGCGAGGTTCGGTGCTGCGGCCGATACGGTCGCCCAGCATCATCAGCAGGGTGCGCGTCATGCCGTACAGGGCAACCTGGTGCATGCGATAGAGCGACACGTAGAACATGCGGGCCAGCCAGCCTTCGAGCATGACGCTGCCAGTCAGATTGCCCATCAGGTTGCCAACGGCGGAAAAGGTCGACAGCGAGATCAGTGAGCCATAATCGCGATAACGATATTCCGGCAGCAGCTTGCCCTCGATGCGCAACTTCAGCGATTTGGCCAGCAGGGACGCTTGTTGGTGCGCCGCTTGTGCGCGCGGCGGCACGTTGCGGCCCTCGCTACCCGGTTGCGGGCAGGCAGCGCAGTCACCGAAAGCAAAGATGTTGTCATCCTGGGTGGTTTGCAGGGTCAGGCGCACCTGCAACTGGTTGATGCGGTTGCTTTCCAGGCCATCCAGATTCTGCAGAAACTCCGGTGCACGGATGCCGGCTGCCCAGACTTTCAGGCTGGCCGGGATGATCTGCCCCTGGGCGGTGTGCAGCGCGTCGGCCGTGACCTGGCTGACGGCTGCGCCGGTGAGTACGGTGACGCCAAGTTTCTCCAGAGTCTGGTGTACCGGCTGGCTGATGCGTTCAGGCAAGGCAGGCAGTACCCGTGGGCCGGCTTCGATCAGGGTGATGCGCATGTTTTCCGGGCTGATGCGGTCCAGGCCGTAGGCGGCCAGCTCGTGCGCGGCATGGTGCAGTTCGGCGGCCAGTTCGACTCCGGTGGCGCCGGCGCCGACGATGGCAATGTTGATCAGCTCGGTGGCTTCACTCTGGCTGGCGTGGGCACGCAGGTAGTGGCTCAGCAGCTGGCGATGGAAGCGCTCGGCCTGCTCGCGGGTATCGAGGAACAGGCAGTGTTCCGCTGCCCCGACGGTGCCGAAGTCATTGGTGGTGCTGCCCACGGCAATCACCAGGCTGTCATAAGTCAGCTCGCGTGCCGGCATCAGCACCTGGTCGTTATCATCCAGGGTGGCAGCCAGGCTGATGCGTTTTTCCGCACGGTTGAGGCCGCTCATTCGTCCCAGCTGGAACTCGAAGTGATTCCACTTGGCTTGGGCCACGTAGTTCAGTTCGTCACCGGAGGAGTTCAGTGAGCCGGCGGCTACTTCATGCAGCAGCGGTTTCCAGATGTGCGTCAGGTTGGCGTCGACCAGGGTGATTCTCGCCTGGCCACGCTTACCCAAGGTTCTACCCAGGCGGGTAGCAAGCTCCAGTCCGCCGGCGCCACCGCCGACAATTACGATTTGATGAGTCATCAGACACGCTCACAAGGCTTTTAAGAAAAGGCAGTGAGTCGGTATGGGCGAGCGCCAGGCAGCTCATAGCACCAATCGACTCAGAAGACGGCTCAGCACGCCGAGGGCAATCACCACGATCACGATGATCAGCAGCAGTCGCCAAACCTTGAACGGCTGTCGCTCGACCTGATGCTGTGGCGCGCTCAGGTAGTGCTCGACACGCTTCTGGTCATCAGGGTTAAGGCGACTGGGCATGGTGGCCTCGAATAAATGGGGCAATCAGGGGCGATTGCGGGCTGAGGAGGGGCATTCTAGCTGCCCGGCTTATAAGGGCTCAACGCGCAGGCTGTCATTCAGGCGAATAATGCCGCCTTGCAACACACGTGCGGTGATTCCGCCGTGGCCGCGCATGGCTTGGAAGGTGCCCGGTCCCAGGCGCTCTTCCAGTTTTGCGCAGGGTTGGCACCAGCCGGTGGTCTCGAGTATCGCCTGACCAAGGCGAAAGCGCCGCCCCTTGAGGCTGAACAGGTTGATGCCGCTGATAGCGATATTGCGCCGCAACTCAATAGCGCCGATGGGCGCGTCTGCAGCGCGACCCATGAGCGCACTGATGACGGCCAGGTGTTCCCACTGGATCAGGGTGACTTGCCGGGCATTACGCGAGCCGGGACGGCTATGGTCGCCCGTGAGTCCTGCTTCGCGGCGCGCTTCGACAGCATCCAGTTCGATCATTGCGGCACGCGAGCTGGGGCGCACGCCAATCCAGCGTACACAACCCTGTTGCGGCACTGCGGCGAGCAGCTCATGCAGCGGGCTCACAGGCTGATCCCTACATCAAAGAGCACGGTACGGCCGAGATTGTTGCGCAGAAATTCCGGTGCATCCGGGTGGGCGAAGAGTACGCGGGCAAAGGTTGGGCCCACCAGTGACAACGAGCGCCAGCCTTGGCGGAGGAACTCGGTTGGTGGCGGGAAGTGGCTATTGAAATCCGGCACCGCGCGTTTGAGGTTGACGTAGGCAAGCAGATCCAGATCGCCCAGGTCGAGGCCGCGTTCTTGGTAGTTACGGGCTTTCTTGCGCAGTGTCGGTGTCAGGCGTTGTTGCAGCTCGCTGGCACCAATACGCCTGGGTTTGGCCTCGCGCCGCACCAGTTGGCTGAGAGAGAAGGCGCTGCGCCGGCGTTCCAGTTCGGCGCGCCACTCATCATTCAGGCGGCGGCCCTCGTCGAGAACGAAGAACACTTCAAAGCTGGCCTCGCGGAACAATACGTCAGGCGGCTCATGGCCGGCGGCGCTGAACTCATCGATGCGGTGGCTGACATTCAGAGCCTGCAGCAAGCGCTGGCAGACCCAGCGCTCGCGCTCCCACTTGCGGGCGTTGGAGAGAAAGGCGTTGGCCTGTTCGGCCTGGTGCGTCAGCAGGCGCAGGTAGTCGGAGTCATCCATGGCTTCAGCTTAGCGCGCCGGCTTGGCGTCGTGGTAGCCCTCTGCGGCGGTTGTTTCAGGCTTGCCATGTGCGGCGGTAGACTGCTCCAGATTAGCCCACGGGTGTGGAGTGCTTCTGCATGATTGCCGCGCAATTGTTGTCTTCAACCAGCCTGCTGTTGGGATGGCTGATTTATCTGCCTCTAGTGTGCTGGGCGATCTGGCGTGCTCCCTGGGTTGAGCTGTGCACTGATCTGCGGCGCCAGCACCTGCTGGGTGGCACGGCGCTGGCGCTGTTTCTGCTGTGGCTGGTGCGCCGCGATTTCGACTCTGGCCTGTCCTTCCACTTTATTGGCATGACTGCGGTGACGCTGCTGCTGGATTGGCCGCTGGCCATGCTGGCGGGACTGGTCGCGCAGTTGGGGTTGCTGGCGCTGGGGCGGCAGGATTGGGCTGCGTTGGGGGTGAATGGCGTGTTGTTGGTGGTGATTCCGGTTTGGGTCACCGAGGCCTGCGCCCTGTGGGTTGAGAAAAAGCAGCCGCGCAACCTGTTCGTCTACATCTTCTGCAGTGGCTTTTTCGCCGCGGCGCTGGCGACACTGCTATGTATTGCGACGGCCTTCACCTTGCTCTGGATTGATGGGTTGTTCCCAATGCCGCCGTGGCTGGAGGATTTCATTGGTTATCTCTGGTTGGTGATTTTCCCCGAAGCCTTTATCAATGGCATGCTGGTTACTGCGTTGGTGGTGTTCTACCCAGACTGGCTGGAAACCTTCAATCGCACGCGCTACCTGGCTGCACCATGGAAGGATGACGATGCACCGCGATGATGGTGTTGCCTTCGCTGCAGTGATCCGCCCACCTCATTTGATGCAGGTCAAACTCTTGCAGTCGGTCTGAGTCATGCTGATGGCAACAGTCAGGAGGGTGAAGAATGGGTGTGTATCAGTGGGCCAGGCAGGAGATAGAGCGCAGTTTGCAGGGCGTAGATGGCCAGGGTTTTGATCAGGCCATGGCGTTGCGGGCGCTACTGAGTGCCGTGGTTGAGCGCAGTCGTAGTGGTCGCAGTGCTGCGGATCTGGCCGCAGAGCTGCAGTTTCTCGCCGACAATCTGGATGATGAGCGCGACTACAGCTTTATGCGGCCTTAATGATCAGTGCTGGCGTGGCGGCAACTCGCCGGAAAACACATCATCTTCCAGCGGGTCGCCGGCAATGGCATGTTCTTCCGCTGCCCAGGCGCCGAGGTCAATCAGCTTGCAGCGCTCGGAGCAGAAGGGGCGATTCGGGCTTTGTGGGCCCCATTCAACAGGTGCCTTGCAGGTTGGGCAGGCAACCAAGGTTGGGGTGCTCATATTTGGCCTCCGCGTAGAGTCAGGTAATAGCTGTGCAGGCGTTCCACTTCCGTCTGTAACCAGTGCAGATCACGGTCGTTGAGCAGCACATCATGGGCATGGCGCAGGCGCTCTTCGCGGCTAGCCTGGGCCTTGAGAATGGCCTGTACCTGCTCATTCGAGCTCTGGTCGCGAACCATGGTGCGCTCTACTTGCAACTGCTCGGGTGCATCCACCACCAGTATGCGCTGGGTCAGGCGATGTTGGCCGGACTCAACCAGCAGCGGTGAAACCAGGATGGCATAAGGTGATTCCGCGCGTGCCAGGTACTGGATGATTTCCTGGCCGATCAGCGGGTGCAGCAGGGCTTCCAGCCAGCGTCGTTCATCAGCGTCGGCAAAAATTCGGCTACGCAGCGCTGTGCGATCCAACTGGCCGTCCGCCTGCAGCACATCGCCGCCAAAGTGCTCGGCGATCTTGGCCAGTGCCGGCTTGCCGGGCTCAACCACCCAGCGCGCCGCATGGTCAGCGTCAACCAGATGCACGCCAAGATCGATAAAGTGCTGGGCCACAGCACTCTTGCCGCTGCCAATACCGCCGGTTAGGCCAAGAATCCAAGGTTTTGTGCTCAAGGTGCGCGCTCGTGTCAGCCATCCAGGGGCGCGATTGTAGTGCAGCTGCTTGGTTGGTGGCGAACAGTAGGAGCGGGTGTATCTACAGGCTCGCTGGATTGCGATCAAAAGTCGGCGCCGGAAGAGCCTGGGGGGAAGATTCCCTAGATTGCATCCGGGCTGCGTCCGTAGGGGCGCTTTAGCCGCGATAGCTCTTTAATCGCTCGCTGCTAAAGCGCCTCCCAGCGTAGGTGGTTTTATTAGAGCCCGACAATCTGCAAGTAGCTGGAGGTGATTTGCTCGCCCCAGAGCAAAGCAATCCAGCCGGCGATCGCCAGATAGGGGCCGAAAGGGATAGGCGTGCTGGATTCGGCATTGCGCATGCGCAGCATGATGGTGCCCAGCACCGCGCCCACCAGTGATGACAGCAGGATGGTCAGCGGCAACACCTGCCAACCACCCCAGGCGCCAAGCATGGCCAGCAGCTTGAAATCGCCATAGCCCATGCCTTCCTTGCCGGTAACCAGCTTGAACAACCAATACACCGACCACAGGCTCAAATAGCCTGCAATCGCACCCCAGAGAGCATCTTCCAGGCTGGCAAACAGGCCAAAGCTATTGGCAATCAACCCAAGCCAGAGCAGCGGCAGTACCAACGAGTCCGGTAGCAACTGATGGTCGACGTCAATCAGGCTCATCGCCAGCAAGCCCCAGGTTAGTAGCAACATACCGCCAGCCTGCCAGGTAAAGCCGAAATGCCAGGCGATAAAAGCCGACAGCAAGCCGCAGGTCAGCTCAACCAATGGGTAGCGCAGGCTGATGGGCGATTTGCACCTGGAACACTTGCCGCGCAGAAACAGGTAGCTGATGATCGGGATGTTTTCCCAGGGTTTTATTTCATGATTGCAGTGTGGGCAGCTTGAGTTGGGTAATACCAGATTGAACGTTGTGGTCTGCGTTTCGGCGGGCTGATCCAATATCTCGCGCGCCTGCTCACGCCAGTCGCGTTGCATCATGATGGGCAGGCGGTAGATCACCACGTTGAGGAAGCTGCCGATTAACAGGCCCAGTGCCAGGCATACACAAACAAAGGCCGGCAAGTTGCCGGCCAAAATGTCGAACATCATTGATTATCCAACCACTGCGCCAAGTTGGAAGATAGGCAGGTACATTGCCACGATCAAACCACCAACAAGAACACCAAGTACCGCCATAATCATTGGCTCCATCAGTGTGGTCAGGTTGTCTACGGCGTTATCAACCTCCGCTTCGTAATACTCGGCAGTTTTGTCGAGCATTTCGTCAAGCGAGCCAGACTCTTCACCGATCGCGGTCATCTGCACGGCCATGCTGGGAAATACTCCTGTGGTACGCATGGAGAAGTTGAGCTGAGTACCGGAGGACACGTCATTACGGATTTTTGCCACTGCCTGACGGAACACCACGTTACCGGCTGCGCCTTCCACGGATTGCAAGCCTTCTACGAGTGGTACACCTGCCGAGAAAGTGGTGGAAAGTGTGCGGGCAAAGCGCGCCACAACGGCTTTGTAGAGAATATCGCCGAAAATCGGGGCTTTAAGTAAGGTGCGATCAAGAAAATCGCGGAATTTTTCGGAGCGTTTATGGGCTTCTTTGAAGGAAAAACCAATGATGAAAAACGCAAACAGGAAGACAAACCACCACTCTTGCAGCCCGCGGGACATGTTTACTACAACCTGAGTGAATGCAGGTAGTTCGGCACCGAACCCTTGGAAAACAGCCTCAAATTGCGGCACAACCTTGATCAGCAAAATGGCTGTCACGATAACGGCCACCACCATTACCGCAATTGGATAGGTCATTGCCTTTTTGATTTTTGCCTTGAGGGCTTCGGTTTTTTCTTTGTAGGTGGCAATTCGATCCAGCAAGGTTTCCAGTGCGCCTGACTGCTCGCCTGAATCAACCAGGTTGCAATACAGATCGTCGAAATACTGCGGTTTGGTGCGCAGCGAGGCAGCAAAGCTGTTACCGGCGGCGACCTCTTGCTTGATGCTATCAATCAGGGTGCGCATATTCGGGTTGTCAAAACCCTCGCCGATAATGTCGAAGGCCTGTAGCAACGGAACGCCGGCTTTCATCATGGTCGCCATCTGTCGAGTGAACAGGGCAATATCCATGGGTTTGATCTTTTTGCCGGCAGCAAACAACGGCTTAGGCTTCTTTTTTACCTTCAGTGGGTTGATGCCTTGCTTGCGTAGCTGGGCTTTAACCAGGGCTGGGTTCTGGCCGTTGATTTCACCTTTGATCTTTGCACCTTTTTTATCGGTGCCTTCCCACGAAAAGGTGCTGAGGCTTGGAGCTTTGGCCGCCATGGCTTAATCCTTGGTCACTCGGTTGACTTCTTCAAGGCTGGTGATGCCCTGCATTGCTTTCAGTAGAGCGGAGGTGCGCAGGTCATTGAAGCCATCTTTACGCATTTGTACGGAAATATCGATGGAGTTGCCTTCCTCCATGATAATCCTCTGCAGGGCCGGCGTGTTTTTAACCACTTCATATATTCCGACACGACCTTTATAGCCGCCGTTGCAGTTTTCACAGCCTACAGGGCCGTAAAGTTTGAGTGTGTCGACTTTGTCTGCCGGGAAGCCTTCCTCTATAAGAGTTTCGCGCGGAACCTTGACCTCTTTCTTGCAGTGGCTGCACAGCTTGCGCGCCAGGCGCTGGGCAATGATCAGGTTTACCGAGGTGGCGATGTTGAATGATGGAACACCCATATTGCGCAAGCGGGTCAGGGTTTCTGCCGCGCTGTTGGTGTGTAGCGTTGACATCACCATATGTCCGGTCTGGGCTGCTTTTACTGCAATTGATGCTGTATCCAGGTCGCGAATCTCGCCCACCATGATGATGTCCGGATCTTGTCGCAAAAAGGATTTCAGCGCAGCGGTAAAGTCCATTCCCTGCTTGGGGTTAACGTTGACCTGGTTGATCCCTTCAAGGTTGATTTCCACCGGGTCTTCAGCGGTAGAAATATTCACGTCAACAGTGTTGAGAATGTTCAAACCGGTGTAGAGCGAAACCGTTTTGCCGGAGCCGGTAGGTCCTGTCACCAAGATCATGCCTTGCGGCTGCTTCAGTGCCGTCAAATAAAGCTCTTTTTGCGACTCTTCATAGCCTAGAGCGTCGATACCCATTTGCGCGCTGGCGGAGTCGAGAATTCGCATTACGATTTTTTCGCCCCATAGAGTTGGGCAGGTGCTCACGCGAAAGTCGATGGATTTACTTTTGGATATACGCATTTTAATGCGGCCATCCTGCGGTTTGCGTCGCTCGGAAATATCCAGGCCTGCCATTACTTTGAGTCGGGCGGAGATGCGCGGAGCTAGCTGAATGGGTGGGCGAGCAATTTCCTGCAGGATGCCGTCAGTGCGGAAACGCACGCGATAGGCTTTTTCATAAGGCTCGAAGTGCAGGTCGGATGAGCCCTTCTTGATCGCATCGAGCAACATCTTATGCACAAAACGTACAACGGGTGCGTCATCCGCAGAGTTGCCATCGTTGCTGTCCTGTTTATCGTCGTCGACCGCTTCAATGTCCACGCCGTCAAGGTCGACATCGCCCAGTTCTTCCATGCCGCTATTTGCAGCTTCGAAGAACCTCTCGATAGCATCGGTAAGCTTGTCATCTTCAACCAGCAGCGGTTCGGTGGTCAGACCGGTGGAAAACTGTACATCGGTAACGGCTTGGTGGTTGGTGGGGTCCGAAACGCCAACAAATAGCTTATTTCCACGGCGAAATAGAGGAATAACCCGATGCTGGCGAACCAGCTTTTCGCTGATCAGGTCGCGGGGTTGGCTTTCTTTCTCAATAGCGCTTAGGTCGCAGAACGGCACGCCAAATTGCTCGGCAGCCACCTCAGCCACGGCTTTGCTGCTGGTGAGCTTGTTTTGTACAAGATAGGAAACCAGCGGGATTTTATTGCGCAGTGCTTGGGCTTGCGCCTGGGACGCAGCGCTTTCGCTTAGCAGCTCCGCGTTGACCAGTTGTCGGGCCAGGCCTGTCAGATTGGGGGCTTCGCTCATGATTAATAGGGTGCTTCTTGCCGGATAGAGTTGTTGTCTTATAGCTCAAATTAGGCAGTAGCCCAAGCAAGGCAGTGTGGAGTGACAAAAAACGGCAGATGGTGCCCTGTTGAGAGATGTGCGCATTGTCGTTGTTGGATGCTGAGCTGTTAAAACGGGTGCTGTCGAGTGTTGGCATGGCCTGTGCTATACCTTATGCAGGTCGCTGACCTTAACCACAAATAGGAGCTTATCCATGAAGTCTCTCAAGAAACAAAAAGGTTTTACCCTGATTGAGCTGATGATCGTTATTGCGATCATTGGCATTCTGGCTGCTATCGCTATTCCGCAATTCAATGACTACCGTGCCAAAGCGAACGATTCGACTGCGTTGGCTGATGTTAAAAATGGTGTAACCGCGTTTGCTGCGGCGCAACGTTAATTACGTAATTATTGAGTGTGGAGATCAACATGAAAAAAACTAGTCTGTTTGGTATCGCTGCAGTAGCGCTGTTTACTTCTGTATCGGCCTATTCGGCGCCAGCTGCGATTCAAAATAATGCCATGATTCAGGTGCCAGACTGCCCCTTGCTGGCGGAAGATGTTCGTATTCCGCTGTCCAATAGCGTAATTGCTGCACGCAACTGCGTAGGTGGGCCTGCCAACTCCATCCGCATGGCGGCTTGTCATACGGCTGGTCGTGAGGGTAGTCGTACTATTGAAGTGCCTTGCACGAACGATACAGTTGCTAACCCTGGCGTACCGCAGTGTGCTGATCCGGCGGTAGCTACTAACCGTGTGACTAACACTGGTGCAGCGATTATGCTCGGTACAACTACAGGTGGTCAGGTCGGTCCTACTGCTCTAGATGGTTCGGCATGTAACGCGGGTACAGTTGCGGGTCGTATCCCTGACTAAATGCTGTACGGGGGGGGCTTTGCCTCTCCCGGCTCCTCTATATGTTATTGTTGTGCTTTTTAGGGTGGTTACCTCCAAAATCTTTCGTAGTTACTTGCGCTGGCTCAAGATCTTTTTTTAAGTAGCCCTTACTGCTGTTTTCTTACATAAAGACTTCCCTTTCCTTCTTGTGCCTTTTTCAATCGAAATGCCTATCATTCGAGATTTTTCAACAGCATTGCGCTTGGTGATCAAGGCCAAGTTTTCCTGGATTTTCGCCGGCGTCTTGATGGCGGTGATTCTTGCCACTCTTTTGTCGGCCTATTTCAGCGGTCGCCAGCCGGCTACTGTGGCGTTGGATGTGGGTTTTTCCACTATCCGTCTTCTGGTGCCACTGCTGATCGTGCTGTTGGTGCAGGAGCTGCTGTCGCATGAGTTCGATAAGCGCTATTACCTCAATTCGCTGACCTATCCTCGGGCACGTAGCAGTGTCTTACTCGGGCGTTTTGCTGCGGTGCTTGCGCTCGTACTGTGCATTCTCCTTGTGTTGGGGGGGCTGCAGGTCGGTCTGGTGTATTTTATTGAAGGTATCTATCCACAGGCCACGCCGGTGGCGCTTGGGCAGTCCTACTTGATTGTTAGTGCTTTTATGGCTCTCGATATGTTGATTCTGATCGCACTGGCGACCCTTCTGGCGGTGGTGGCTTCTACGCCGAGCTTCGTGTTAATCGGCACCTTCGGTTTTATGCTAATTGCGCGTTCTTATAGTGCTATCGTCGAGCTGCTCGGTCGCGACGCAGGGTTGGTGAGCAACTCCGAGGGCTATCGCACCGGTCTAGGTGTTCTGGGTTACCTCTTGCCGGATCTCGGCGCGCTGGATATCCGTATGCTTGCGCTCTACGGTAAACCGGAGTTTCTCCCTACTGATTGGCCCTGGCTGTTGCTCTCTAGTATTGGGTATACCATCGCCTTGCTGGCGGTGGCAGTGTGGTCGCTACAGTGCAAGCGATTCAGTTGACTATGCGCCGTCGGCCTTATCTGCCTCTATTGCTCGCTCTGCTTGGGTTTAGCCTATTCTCCATAGTCTCGCAGTGGCGTACCCAAATGCCTGAGCAGACGTCGCCAGCTATTGAGGGGCGTGTGGTGATAGCCGCTTCTATGTTACTGGTGTTGTTCGGTGGTGACCGCTTCTTGGCTGCCAACTTGGAAACCATGCGCCTAGCGGCTACTGGGGTGGATTGGGGGCAGGCAGATACCGACTATCTGGTTCGCGCCCAGCAGGAAGTGGCTAGGCTCAATCCCTGCCATGAAGATAATTACTATCTGGCCAACGGCCTGCTGACTTGGGGGGGGGCGGATCTTGAAGGCACTGAGGTGTTGCGCCGGGCCATGCAGTGTCGTTTCTGGGATGAATTGCCAGCATTTTTTTATGGATTCAATCAGGCGTTTTTTAATAAGGATATTGCTGAGGCCGGGCGTTCGCTTGAGTTAGCCGCGCAGCGGTCTACAGATAACTCCGCCGCTTTTCGCAAGCTCGCCATCATGCTCAAGACTGAGCAAATCCAGGATGAACAACTGGCCCTTGATTTTTTGCAGAGTGAGCACGACCGGGCTTCTGACCCCAAGCTGAAGGCGATGCTTGTCAAGCGTGTTCAGCGCTTGCAAGGGCTTGTTGCGTTGCGTGAGGCTCAGCGCCGTTTTGAGGCGCTGAGCGGTAGTTCGCTCGCTGACCCTGAGCAACTATTCGAGTATGGTTTGCTGGCAGCGTTTCCTGAGGATCCACTAAAGCTGGGTTATGAGTTTGTTGATGGGCGCTTTGTGCTTAAAAAGCTGAAGGTCGCCGGTGTGGAGGATCGGTAGTGTCAGCAGTTCTTGAGTTCTCTAGCGTCAGTCATATTTTTCGCAGCAAAGGCAAGGAAGTTCAGGCTTTGCGCGATGTCAGCTTTGGCCTGGCCGAGGGTGAAGTCTTCGGTTTTGTCGGCCCCAATGGCGCAGGCAAGTCCACCACCATCAAAGTGATGTTGGACATTATCAATGACTATCAAGGCGAAGTGCGTATCTATGGCGTGGATGCGCACCATGCTGAGGCACGACAGCCGCTGGCCTTTGTGCCTGAGTCCCCTGCGCTGTATGAGCAATTTACCCCGCTGGAAATCTTGCGCATGGGTTTGTCCATGTATGGCATTAAACGCAAAGACGCCGATGCCTGGTGTATGCAATGGCTGGAGCGTTTTTCCGTTGCACAGAATGCCAAGCGGCGGATTCGCGAACTGTCTAAAGGTAATGTTCAGCGTGTAGCGCTGGCTCATGCCATGGTGGTGCAGCCTAAATTGCTGGTGCTGGATGAGCCGTTGTCAGGGCTTGACCCTGTGGGGCGCAAGGATGTGGTGGATATCCTTACGGAGTACAAGCAGCAAGGCGGGGCGATCTTCTTTACTTCCCATGTTTTGCATGACGTTGAGCGTATTGCTGATCGTTTTGGTTTTATCAATAAAGGCGAACTGTTAACGGTTCGTTCGCCGCGCGAGTTGGCGGCTGAGCGGGTTGATCAGATGTTGGTGCGCTTCAATGCGCAACAGCCACTGCTTGAAGGCTGCAAACAGTTGCGTGAGATGGAGTTTGAGTGCGAGTTGTCGCAGGCGGATCTACCGGCTTTTATTGCTCAGCTCAATAGCGTGGGCGGTCATCTGGTGACGGTCAAGCCGGCCGTGTCGTTGGAGACTGTGTTCTTCAAAATTTTGGAGCAGACAGCGCGCTAAGTGCGCTGTCTTCACTTTCATTGGCTACAGCGCCAGTCGCATCGACAAATCGACCGCCTTTACATCCTTGGTCAGTGTGCCAATCGACACATAGTCCACGCCTGTCTCGGCAATTGCACGCAAGGTGTTTTCGTTTACCCCGCCCGAGGCTTCCAGTTTGGCCTGGCCTTGGGTGAGGGCGACGGCTTGGCGCATTTCGTCCAGGCTCAGTTCGTCCAGCATGATGATGTCCGCCCCGGCGTCGAGTGCCTGGCGCAGTTCTTCCAGGCTTTCTACTTCAACTTCCACCGGCTTGCCCGGGGCAATCTTGTGAGCAGCAGTCACGGCTTGGGTGATGCCGCCACAGGCGGCGATGTGGTTTTCCTTAATAAGGAAGGCGTCATACAGGCCGATGCGGTGGTTGTGGCAGCCGCCTTGGGTGACGGCGTACTTTTGTGCCAGGCGTAATCCGGGCAGGGTTTTGCGGGTGTCGAGCAGTTTGACGTTGGTGCCTTGCACCAGGTCGGCATAGTGCTGGCAGCGGGTGGCGACGGCGGAGAGGGTTTGCAGGAAGTTCAGGGCGCTGCGTTCGCCGCTGAGTAGGGCGCGGGCGGGGCCCTCCAACTCAAACAGCACTTGGTTGGGCTCGGCACGTTGGCCGTCCTGAACGTGCCAGTGCACGCTAACGCGGTCGTCGAGTTGGCGAAACACCGCATCCACCCAGGCGGTGCCACAGATAACCGCTGCTTCGCGGGTGATCACCTTGGCGTGGGCCAGGCGCTCGGCGGGGATCAGCTGGGCGGTGATATCGCCGCTACCAATATCCTCTGCCAGTGCGCGGCGCACGTTGGCCTCGATTTCGTGGGCGAGGTCGGCGAGGATAAGGTTAGGCATGATGAGCTCCAGTCAGCAGAATGCGCCGATTATAGGGATTGATGGCTATTTGCGCAGTCTTTGCCGCTGTTCACCAGGCGCTGTAGCGCTATGCTGATGAAGGTTCTTTGTGAGTTGTGTGCGGCCATTGTTCGAGGCAGGGTTGCGTTGGTCGTGCGCAGATAACCGTTGGGAGGCTGTAGCGCTACATCTGTGACCTGGGTCATGTCTGGAAGAAAAGTCAGCTTGGTATGTGTGCGTGCATCCCTATAATGGCTTTACTTTTTAAAATTGTTGACGCCAGGCCTTTGACGTTACGGATGACGCTCAGTTGATCGCTGTGCAGATCGGTTCGCCCAAGAGGGGCAGTCTGCAGGAGACTCGCAATGAAGACTGATGCGAATGTGGTTCACCTGAGCAAGGTGGTCCCTGAGCAATCGCCCACTTCGCCGGTAGGAAGACTGCCTGTGGCGCTGACAAATGTGCGGGATAAAGCGGCGCAACAGCTGAAAACAGCGTTGCAGGCGCTGTTCGACAATGCCGACGATACGCTCTTCGAGATGGCGGATCGGGCCACCAGCAATGCTGAGCAGAATGCTTTTTTCGAGGCAATGCGCGACCTGCGCCTGAAGCGCAAGAACATCGAGCGCGGCTTCCTGCAGAAGGTGTTTGAAGCCTTCGCCACCCTTAATCAATACGAAATCGGTAAGCCGGCACCCTTGGATGCGGTGTCGTTCGACAGCCTGTCTCTGGTGCAGAACGATGCGCTGGAAGAGTCGGTAGCGCTGGACTCGATGGTCGCCAAGGTGATGAGCCGCGACGGCGCAGCGCTCAGCCACCTGACCACGCGTTTCAACGCCATGGTCAGCAAGAAGCTGGACGACAAGAGCAACCCGGTCGGCCCGACCTGCTTGTGCGAGTTCTTTCTGGATGCCTGTAGCAGCCTGGGTGTGGAGATCAGGGTCAAGCTGATCATCCTCAAGCTTTTCGAGAAATACGTTCTCAGCGACCTTGATCAATTGTATGGCGAGGCCAACCAAGCCTTGATTGCGGCAGGTGTTCTGCCTGAGCTTAAATCTGCGCCCGTGCGGCGTAACCCGTCGCGGGCTAGTGCGCCTGCGGGCGGCGCCCGTGCGGATGCGTCGCCAGAGCTGAGTGGCGAGTTTGCAGATGAGGGCGTGCAGGAAGTCTTCGGCGCGCTGCAGGAGCTGTTGTCGCAGGCGCGCGGTACGCTGATCCCACGGCGTAACCGGCCGGCTGATGCCATGCCGATTTCGACCAATGATTTGATGCGCCTGCTCTCGCACATGCAGCAGAAGGCGCCGGCGCAGGTAAGTGATGACTTCGACCTGCGTGAGCAGCTGGAAGGCCTGTTGACCCGCGCCAGTGCCAAGGCGGGTAAAGCCCGCGTGGTGGGCGAGGTTGATGAAGATGTCATCAACCTGGTGTCGATGCTCTTCGAGTTTATTCTGGATGACCGTACCCTGCCGGACTCGCTCAAGGCACTGATTGGTCGTCTGCAGATCCCGATGCTGAAAGTCGCGGTCATCGACAAGACCTTCTTCAGCCGTGGCAGCCATCCGGCACGCCGGCTGCTCAATGAAATCGCCTCTGCTGCATTGGGCTGGGGCGAACAGGATGATGCACAGCGTGATAGCTTGTATCAGAAGATCGAGCAGGTGGTGCAACGCTTGCTCAATGATTTTGTTGACGATCCGGTGATCTTCTCCGAGTTACTTGCGGACTTCCTGGCCTTTACCGGGGATGAGCGTCGGCGCAGCGAGTTGCTTGAGCAACGTACCCGCGATGCCGAAGAGGGCAGTGCCAAGGCTGCGCTGGCGCGCCGCGAAGTCGAACAGGCATTGAACGAACGGCTGCTCGGCAAGACGCTACCGGAAGTGGTGGTGCGTTTGCTCCAGGAAGCCTGGAGCAAGGTGCTGATGTTGACTTGCCTGAAGCATGGCGTTGAGTCGGCCGAATGGCAGGCAGCGTTGGCGACCATGGATGATCTGGTCTGGAGTGTGGAACTGCACGAAGAGCCAGAAGCACGCATGCGCCTGCTGGAGATGGTACCGGGTCTGCTCAAGGCGCTGCGTGAAGGCATGGCCAGTGCGGCGTTTGATCCGTTCTCCACCGGTGAGTTCTTCAGTCAGCTGGAAGCGTTGCACGTGCAAGCCTTCCAGCGCTTCAAGCGCAGTCTGCCGGAGGAAGCCCCGGCGGCGGATGCCGAGCCACTGGTCGAGTTTGATGAGCAGCAGCGTGCAGCATTGGCCGAAGCCGGCATCGAGCTGCCGTTGCTGGAACTGCCTGCCGCCGAGGCCGTGGAAGAGCCGGCCATGGTTGAGGTGGTCGAAGAAATCATTCTGCTGGCGCCAGGCGAGTTGCGTCCGCTTGAGCCGGAGGCCAGCCTGCCGGACGATGACGAGTCTCTGCAGCAGGTCGACAACCTACGTGTTGGCAGCTGGGTCGAGTTTCAGGAAGACGAAGAGCACAAGCTGCGTTGCAAGCTGGCCGCAATCATCAAGCCAACCGGCAAGTACATCTTCGTTAACCGCACAGGCATGAAAGTGCTGGAGAAAACCCGCATGGGGCTGGCGGTGGAGTTCCGTCGCAGTGCCATCCGCCTGCTTGATGATGCGTTGCTGTTTGACCGCGCGCTGGAGTCGGTGATCGGCAATCTGCGCAAACTCAAGGGCGCCTGAACCCGCTGTCTGAACTGTACGAATCACGCCGCCGGCCTCTGTCTGGCGGCGTTTTCATTTGTGCGGCAGTTGGCCTTGGGGCGTCGCTGCACTAGAGTGGGGGCTCGTTCAAGGAGCTTTGTATGCAGCTGGACCCTTCCAGCGGATGGTGTGCTGGCATTCAGCATTGTCCGTCCCCCAACTTCAACCAGCGCCCGCAGGGTGAAGTGTCGCTACTGGTGATTCACAACATCAGCCTGCCGCCTGGGCAGTTCGGCACTGGCAAAGTGCAGGCGTTCTTTCAGAACCGTCTGGAGGCCACCGAGCATCCGTATTTTGCCGGCATTGCCAGCATGCAGGTCTCGGCGCATTTTCTGATCGAGCGCGATGGTGTCGTTACCCAGTTCGTTTCCTGTAACGAGCGCGCCTGGCATGCCGGGCTGTCGCTATTTGCCGGGCGGGAGAACTGCAATGACTTTTCCCTGGGCATTGAGCTTGAAGGCACCGACGATCTACCGTTCACTGCAGCGCAATATGCGGCGCTGATTGCCCTGACCCGGCAGTTGCAGGCGGCCTATCCGGCTATCACCCTGGAGCGGATCTGCGGTCATAGCGACATTGCGCCAGGGCGCAAGACCGATCCGGGCCCGGCATTCGATTGGGCTGCGCTGCGCCTGGGGCTGCAGCAAGACAAGGAACTGACATGAATTTTCTAGTGTTACTGCTGGTGTTATGGGTTGAAAAGTTTTCGGCCTGGCGTGCCCGCATCCAACAGGACGGTCCCTGGTTGCACCTGCTGGCTGCCACAGAACGTAATGCGCAGAGCGCCGCGCAGCCCTGGCTGGCGTTAGCGGTTTTGGTGCTGTTACCGATTGCGCTGCTGGGTGTGGTTTTGCTGGTGCTGGAGCCGGTGGCTTATGGCTGGCTGGCCTTGCCGGTGCACCTGCTGGTAGTGATTTACAGTCTGGGACGGGGCGATCTATTGGCGGCATTGGGGCCGTTCCGTGACAGTTGGCGACGGGGTGATGCCGAGGCGGCTTACCTGGTGGCCCGGCGTGACCTGGCCCTGGAGGCAGAGGAGGAGGGCGAGTTGCTGCAGCGCGTACAGGGGCATCTGGTGTGGCAGGCCTACCAGAGTTTCTTTGCGGTGATCTTCTGGTACGCGCTGCTGGGCCCTTTGGCGGCGCTGGCTTATCGCCTGGTGGCGCTGAGCAGTGAGCAGGCGGCTCAGCCGGCCCTGCGTGAAGCAGCGGTACAGATCCGCCATGGCTTCGACTGGTTGCCGGTGCGGGTGCTGGCGGCCAGTTTTGCTCTGGTGGGCAACTTTGCCGGCGTCAGTCGGGCCTTGCTGCATGAGTTGCTCAGTTGGGATATCAGCGCCGCCCAACTGGCGATCATGACCGCGCGGGCGGCGGGCGAAACGCCGGAGCCGGTGATTGGCGAGGCTGGCGTCAGCAGTCTGGATGGCCTATGGCAGCTGCTGGTGCGGGCGGCGGTGTTCTGGTACGCGGTGTTTGCCGTGTGGACGCTGCTTATCTGAGGTCGTCATTCCACAGCCAGGCGGCTCCGCGTACGCCGCTGGAGTCGCCGTGTTTGGCCGGCAGCAGGCGCGTATTGACCTGGTCGGAAAACACGTAGCGCGGCAACAGCGGTATTACCTGCTGGTACAGCTCGGCCGTATTGGACAGGCCGCCACCGAGCACGATGACGTGAGGGTCAATCAGGTTGATCACTGACGCCAAGCCGCGCGCCAACTGATCGCAGTAACGGTTCAAGGCCTGTTGTGCTGCCGGGTTGCCGCTTTGGGCAGCCGGTACAATGGCGCTCGCTTCAAGGCCCAGCTCACTGCGTGCCGCCCAACCCGGGCCGCTGAGAAAGGTTTCGATGCAATCATCCAGGCCGCAATAGCAGCGCCTCACCGGGCCATCGTCGGCGCGCCGCCAGGGCAGGGGATTGTGTCCCCATTCGCCGGTAATCGCATTTGGGCCGCCGAGCAGTTGCTGGCGCACGACCAGGCCGCCGCCCACGCCTGTGCCGAGAATTACCCCGAACACGCTGGGAGCGCCTGCCCCGGCGCCATCGCAGGCTTCGGAAAGAGTAAAGCAGTCCGCATCATTGGCCAGGCGTACCGGGCGTTGCAGGCGCTGCTCGAGATCGGCCTGGAGGTCCTGGCCGATCAGGCACTGCGAGTTGGCATTCTTGATGCGGCCGTGGTCGGGTGAGCGAGTGCCGGGGATGCCAACGCCCAGGCTGCCTTGCTGGCCCAGTTCGCGCTCGCAATCTTCAACTAAGCTGGCAATCAGACCAACGGTTTTCTGGTAGTCACCCTGGGGTGTCGGGGCGCGGCGGCGTATGACAGGCTGGCCGCCTTGCAAGGCGATAATCTCGGTTTTAGTACCACCCAGATCAATGCCCAGTTTCAGTGATGTGCGCATCATTAACCTTAAGTTACACAGATTGAGGTCGATAAGAGGTATACATGGCGCCATGCTCGGCCGCTATTTTGTGACATTGATCACGTTAATCTGCCCCTATTTACCCCACTGATCCATATGCCGCAGGTCGAGCAGCAAGGGACATACAGGCCGCCATTTGCCATTCTGCGCGGCCAATTTGTAACCTGACACGACAATAATTAGAACTGGAGACGTCCTGTGAAGACCGTGTTGTATCCGGCCATCGCGCTAATGAATCGCCTCAGCTTCGGCATGAAGTTCAGTCTGATCAGTGTTCTGTTCTTTCTGCCCATGCTGGTCACCAACTTCTATCTGGTACGTGACTCCTACCGGCAGTTCATCAGCACCCAGGCGGCACTCGAAAGCATCGACCTGCTCGGCGAGAGCCTGACGCTGCGGCGTAACCTTGAAGATTTTGTCGATCTTATCGAAATCAACGCGATGATCGGTCAGTCTGGTCAGGCGGGCGATCTGGAAACTCGCCTGAGCAAACTGCAGCAGGAGATTTCCAGCGAGCTGCAAGGCCTGGCGGCGGTGGTGCGTGAAACCGAACAGATCGATGAGTTCAACAGCAAGCGCGATGAGCTGATCGCGGAGCTGGCAGCGGTGCAGAGTGAGACGTCCCTGCACGGCAAGATTGCCCTGGCCGAGAAGCTGCTGGGTTCCTCCCAGGTGTTTATCAAACTGGTCGCCAGCCAAGCCGGCCTGAGCCAGGACCGTGAAGGTGCTGTGCGGCAGATGGTCGAGCTGATCACTGTCGAAACGCCAAAGGTCACTGCTGCCCTCAGTGAGGGGCGTGCCATTGGCTCCTACTCGCTGGCGCAGGGCTTTCTAAATTCCTCGGCCAGTACCGCTTTTGACGAATTGTTGTTGGAACTGGAGAAGCTGCACGCCGAGTACGGCCTGAACCTGCAAGCCTCGCTCAACAGCAGTGCCCAGGCGCGTACCAGCCTGGCGACCCCAGCAGCCAGCAGCCTGGAAACCCTGAAAACCATCGCCGTGGTCTTTGAAGATCAGGTGGTGGTAGCCGACTCCTTGGATACGCCGTGGGCGCAGTTCTACAACGATGTCAGCGCGGCGATGGAGCAGACCTACCAGCTCAACAGCGCGGTGCTGGTGTTCCTCGACAAGCAGCTGGAGCAGCGTCTGGAAGAAAACCGTACGCAGATGGTGTTGCTGGTGGTGGCGCTGGTGGTGGTGTTCCTGCTGATCGTCTACCTCTATGGCGGCTTCTACGTGTCGATTCGCACCACGCTGAAGAAACTCGGCCAGGTGATGAACCAGGTTGCCGCAGGCGACATGACCGTTAGCTTCAAGGCGCAGAGCCAGGATGAGCTGGGCGAGCTGGGTCAGGTGTTCAATGAAACGGTGAGCAAGATCCACGAGCTGATCGAGCGCGTCGGGCAGACCGTGGTCGAGGTCGAGCGTCAGGCCGAGCGTGTGCAACTCGTTTCCGGAGAAAGCAATCAGGCGGTAACCGGTCAGCGCGGGCAGATTGACCAGGTGGCGACGGCGATGAATCAGATGTCGGCCACCGCGCAGGAAGTTGCCAGCAGCGCCGCAGCCGCCGTAGGCAGCGCGCAGAGCGTAAATGATGAGACGGTGACTGGCCGCGCGCTGGTCGAATCGCAGGTGGGCAGCATCCAGCGTCTGGCCGGAGAGATCGACCAGTCGGTGGCGGTGATCAACAAGCTGGCCAGCGATAGCGCTTCGATCAGCCAAGTGCTGGACGTGATCAAGGGCATTGCCGAACAGACCAACCTGCTGGCGCTCAACGCGGCCATTGAAGCGGCACGTGCCGGCGAGCAGGGCCGTGGTTTTGCCGTGGTGGCCGACGAGGTACGCAATCTGGCCAAGCGTACGCAGCAGTCCACCGAAGAAATCGAGTCGATGATCGCCAAGCTGCAAAGCGGCGTTGGCGCGGCGGTCAAGGCGATGAGCACCAGCCACCAGATGGCCGATAACACGGTGAACGAGTCGGCCAAGGTGCAACTGGCGCTGGAGAACATCCTTGGGGCGGTGGGCATGATTGTCGACCAGAACCAGCAGATTGCTACGGCCGCCGAAGAACAAACTGCTGTGGCGCAGGATATCGATCAGAACATCGTGCAGATCAGCCAGGCGGGTGAGCGCACCGCAGACGGCGCAAGCCAGACCGAGCAGGCCAGCCTTGAACTGTCCGGGCTGGTGGCACGCTTGAAGCAGCTGATTGGTGCCTTCCGCGTCTGATCAGTTGCTGCTCCAGAAAAGCCCGCCACCTTGGCGGGCTTTGTGTTTTCTGCATTGTTGATTGTCAGTTGGTGGGGGCCGTGGCGATGTTGGTGGTGAGCTCTCTGGATTGCATTCGAGTGAGGGCGTCAGTATTCCAGCCAAACAACTCGGCTGCGTTGCGGCTGCTGGCGCTGGCCAGTTCATCCGCGCTGATGCCGCGCAGCTCGGCCAGGGCGGTGCAGATGTCTGGCAAGTATTCCGGGCTGTTGCGCTGATTGGCATGCATCGCCGGGGCCATGTCGGGTGAATCGGTTTCCAGCACGATGGCGTCCAGCGGCAGCTGCGCCACCACCTTGCGCAGCCGCAGCGCCTGCGGCCAGGTCGGTGCGCCACCGAGGCCGAGTTTGAAACCGAGCTTGAGGTATTCGCGGGCTTCTTCGGTGCTGCCGGCAAAGGCGTGGATAATTCCACCGCGTTTGGGTTTGTAGCGCTTGAGGGTGGCGATAGTCGCGGCATGAGCGCGGCGTACATGCAGCAGGGCGGGCAGCTCGAATGCTATGGCCAGTTTGAGTTGCGCCTCGAACAGCTGTTGTTGCCGCTCGCGATCCAGTTGCTCAAGAAAATAGTCCAGACCGAATTCGCCCACGGCGCAGAGCTTGCGGTGGCCGGCGCAGCGAGTCAGCCAGTCACGCAGTTCGCTCAGGTGTTCTGGCTGGTGTTCATCCAGGTACACCGGGTGCAGGCCGAACGCCGCATAGAGGCTGTCTTCGCTTTGCACCAGGTCCCACACCCGCTGCCAGTTGGCCTGATGCACACCCAGCACCACCAGGTGCTCGACGCCTTGATCGCGGCAGCGGGTCAGCAGCTCGCTGCGATCGGCATCGAAGTCGGGGAAGTCCAGGTGGGTGTGGGTGTCGATCAGGTGCATGGGCTGAGCATCGACGATTTGTGGCGGTTGCGCCAGCTGGCAAGTACCGCAAGCTGGCTCCTACACAGGGTAGTGCAACCCTTAGTGATGCTCGCGTGTCGCGCGGAACTTGATGTCTGGCCAGCGCTCTTCCATCAGGCTCAGGTTGACTCGGGTCGGGGCCAGGTAGGTGAGGTGGCCGCCGCCATCCAGGGCGAGGTTTTCCACCGCCTTGTTGGAAAACTCCTCAAGCTTCTTCTTGTCGCTGCACTCAATCCAGCGTGCTGACCACACGGTGATGGGCTCGTAGGCGCACTCGACCTTGTATTCCTCTTTCAGGCGGCTGGCGACCACGTCGAACTGCAGCACACCGACGGCGCCGAGAACGATGTCGTTGCTGCGCTCGGGGAAGAACACCTGGGTCGCGCCCTCTTCGGCCAGCTGCTGCAAGCCTTGGCGCAGCTGTTTGGACTTCAGTGGGTCTTTCAGGCGTACGCGGCGGAACAGCTCCGGGGCGAAGTGAGGAATACCGGTGAAGCCCAGCGCTTCACCCTCGGTAAAGGTGTCGCCGATCTGAATGGTGCCGTGGTTGTGCAGGCCGATGATGTCGCCGGCAAAGGCCTCGACCAGCATTTCCCGCTCGCTGGAGAAGAAGGTCAACGCGTCGCCGATGCGCACGTCCTTGCCGGTGCGCACATGGCGCATCTTCATGCCTTGGCTGTACTTGCCCGAGCAGATGCGCATAAAGGCGATGCGGTCGCGGTGCTTGGGGTCCATGTTCGCCTGAATTTTGAACACGAAGCCGCTGAACTTCTCTTCAACCGGCTCCACCGTGCGCTCATGGGCGACGCGAGCCAGCGGGCGCGGAGCCCAGTCGACCACGGCGTCGAGTACATGGTCGACACCGAAGTTGCCCAGCGCGGTGCCGAAGAATACCGGGGTCAGCTGGCCGTTCATGAATTCGTCCTGGTCGAATTCGTGGCAGGCCCCTTGCACCAACTCAAGCTGCTCGAGGAAGCGCTCGTACTCATCACCCAGGTGGGCGCGGGCCTCATCCGAGTCGAGTTTTTCGATGATCTTGGTTTCGGTGCGCTCGTGGCCGTGGCCTGGGGTGTAGACGATGATGTAGTCGCCGGCCAGGTGGTAGACGCCCTTGAAATCCTTGTAGCAGCCAATCGGCCAGGTGATCGGCGCGGCCTTGATTTTCAGTACCGCCTCGATTTCGTCGAGCAGTTCGATCGGGTCGCGGATATCACGGTCGAGCTTGTTGACGAAGCTGACAATCGGCGTGTCGCGCAGGCGGCACACGTCCATCAGGGCGATGGTGCGTGGCTCAACGCCTTTACCGCCGTCGAGCACCATCAGCGCGCTGTCCACTGCGGTCAGGGTGCGGTAGGTGTCTTCCGAGAAGTCTTCGTGGCCGGGGGTGTCGAGCAGGTTGATCATGTGCTCGCGGTAGGGGAACTGCATCACCGAGGTGGTGATGGAGATGCCGCGCTGCTTCTCCATTTCCATCCAGTCGGAGGTGGCGTGGCGATCGGACTTGCGCGACTTCACCGTACCGGCCACGGCAATCGCCTTGCCCATCAGCAGCAGCTTCTCGGTAATGGTGGTTTTACCGGCGTCGGGGTGAGAGATGATCGCGAATGTACGGCGTTTGCCGACTTCGGTGGCCTGGATGGTCATTGTGCGGGAACCCGTCGACTGAATAGTCGGTCTGTCAAAAAAGGCGGCGATTATAACGGTAAACGTCAGCGCGCGCGGCGACCTGTAGTCAGGGGAGAAAACCGCGAGTTCTTAACGCGTTGTGCAGCATTTCATAACGTTTTGTTTTGAATATAAAACGATCAATCAATAAGGCGACAAAGAGGAGCAAAAGTACGGCATTTTTGATTGATCTCAGCCCCCCATGGCCCTAAAGTTCGCGCCCGAACGTCCATGCTGGCAACGATCCATCCGGCTCAAGTACTGACGACGAGAGGTTGCTCCGATGCGGGTAATCCTCGGCGACATGCCTTGGGAAGTAGGCGAACCAAAGTGGGGAAACTGATCAGACGTTCTGCCTGTGCGGGTTAGCCGCCAGGTCTCCCTGAATGGTGGGTGAGTGGCGCTAATGCCGGCTCATCTGCTGAATGCGTTTTAACTGGTTCTGCCAACTGGAGTCCGAGCATGTCGATCAAGGTCGAAGACTATTACGCACCCGCTACTTTTCAGCGCATGAAAGCCTTCGCTGATACCCAGGAAACCCCGTTCGTACTGATCGATACCTCGATCATCAGTCAGGCCTACGACGACCTGCGCGCCGGGTTCGAGTTCGCCAAGGTGTACTACGCGGTCAAGGCCAACCCGGCGGTGGAAATCATCGACCTGCTCAAGGAAAAGGGTTCCAGCTTCGACATCGCCTCGATCTACGAGCTGGACAAGGTGCTCAGCCGTGGCGTGACGCCTGACCGCATCAGCTACGGCAACACCATCAAGAAGTCCAAGGACATCCGCTACTTCTTCGAGAAGGGCGTGCGCCTGTTTGCCACCGACTCGGAAGCCGACCTGCGCAATATCGCCAAGGCCGCGCCGGGCGCGAAAGTCTATGTGCGCATCCTCACCGAAGGCTCGACCACCGCTGACTGGCCGTTGTCGCGCAAGTTCGGCTGCCAGACCGACATGGCCATGGATCTGCTGATCCTTGCCCGTGATCTGGGTCTGGTGCCATACGGCATCTCCTTCCACGTCGGCTCGCAGCAGCGCGACATCTCGGTATGGGATGCGGCGATTGCCAAGGTCAAGGTGATCTTCGAGCGTCTGAAAGAAGAAGACGGTATCGAGCTGAAACTGATCAACATGGGCGGCGGCTTCCCGGCCAACTACATCACCCGCACCAACAGCCTGGAAACCTACGCCGAGGAGATCATCCGCTTCCTCAAGGAAGACTTCGGCGATGACCTGCCGGAAATCATTCTGGAGCCGGGTCGTTCGCTGATCGCCAACGCCGGCATTCTGGTCAGCGAAGTGGTGCTGGTGGCGCGCAAGTCGCGCACCGCCGTGGAGCGCTGGGTGTATGTGGACGTGGGCAAGTTCAGCGGCCTGATCGAAACCATGGACGAGTCGATCAAGTTCCCGATCTGGACCGAGAAGAAGGGGGAAGTGGAAGAAGTGGTGATCGCCGGCCCGACCTGTGACAGCGCCGACATCATGTACGAGAACTACAAGTACGGCCTGCCGCTGAACCTGTCGATCGGTGACCGCCTGTACTGGCTGTCCACCGGTGCCTACACCACCAGTTACAGCGCGGTGGAGTTCAACGGCTTCCCGCCGCTGAAGTCGTTCTACCTGTAATAGCTGCTGCGCAGGGCCAGAAGGCACGGAGTGACCTCCGTGCCTTTTTTCTGTCTGCACCATTTGTGAGTAGCCGCTGGGGCGTGCTGACAGGCGCTATTGCCTGTACTAGAGGCTTCTGCTTGAAGAGTGTGCGCGAGGTTTCAGCGGCGCATCGAGGTGCCTGACAATTTTGTTACAAATTGGTTCCAGTAAACGATATGTAAAGATTGATTGAGAGTGCTTATTAATTAGAATCGCGCCAGTTTCTTAATCCTGGAGTGATTCTCATGCACAAAAATAAGAAGCGCGGTGCTCTTCCGCAGCCTCGCCTGCTGGCCAGCGCCATCGGTTTTGCCATCGCCTCCTGTGCTGGTAGCAGCTTTGCCGCTGAAGCCGAGAAAACCCCGGTTGAGCTGGGTGGCGCAACGATCAAGGGGCAGCAGGACAGCGGTTACAAGGTCGATAAGGCCTCCTCGCCGAAGCAGACTGCGGCCTTGCTGGATACGCCGCAGACGTTCAGCGTGATCCCGGAAGCGCTGTTCAAGGAGCAGGGCGCACGCAACCTGACGGATGTGCTGAGCAACACCCCAGGCATCAGTTTCAACGCCGGTGAAAACGGCTTTGCCAGCGGCACCAACAATTTCAGCCTGCGTGGTTTCGATACCAGCGGCAGCATCTTTATCGACGGCGCGCGCGACAACGGCAGCTACACCCGTGATGTGTTCAACGTCGAGTCAGTTGAAGTGGCCAAGGGCCCGGCGGCCGACAACGGCCGGGGTGGTGCCGGTGGTTACGTCAACCTGGTGACCAAGACCCCGACCATGGAAGAGTTTATTGGCGGCGGCATCAGCTATGCCTTTGACCAGTACGATTCCGAAGCCCGTAAACGCCTGACCCTGGATACCAATCAGGTGGTCAACGACAGCACCGCCGTGCGCCTCAACCTGCTGCTGGAAGACAGTGGTGTGGCCGGGCGTGAGCATGCCGAAAAGAACAGCTGGGGCATCGCGCCTTCGGTGGCGTTCGGCTTGGGCACTGATACCCGAGCAATCGTTGCCTTTGAGCATGTGCAGATGAATGATCGTCCGGATTGGGGTGTGCCGGGTGCCGCGGTCAAGGGTCTCAAAGGCAACACGCCTTATGATCCGGCACTGTCTTCGCTGGATCGTGACACCTTTTACGGCCTCAAGTCCGACTATGACGACACCACTAGCAACACCTTCCTGGCTCGTATTGAGCACGACCTATCGGACGCCATGACATTGAGCAACCAGACGCGCTGGGCGCGGGTTGACCGTGATGCGCGTTACACCATGCCTTTCCAGTACCGCCCGGCTCAACGTGACCTGCTGACGGACACCCAATTCTATGATCGGGTCAACACCAGCTTGAGCAACCAGACCAACCTGGCGGCACAGTTTGCCACCGGCACCTTGCAGCACAATCTGTCCGTCGGCCTGGAGTTGACGCGCGAGGAGTCAGAGGCGCGCGCCTATGCGGAGGTGCGACCGCAGGTTACGGTTGATCCATTCAACCCGGATTGGCAGCGCACAGGGCCAACTGCCAAGCGCGGTCAACTGCGTGAAACCAGCGAAGTCACCGTTGATACTGTTGCCTTGTATCTGTACGACACCATCCAATTGAATGAGCAGTGGCAGCTCACAGGCGGGATGCGCCTGGAAAACTATCAAGTTGATATCAGTAGCAAGACCGTTGCTGGTGCGCCTGTTGGCCCGGATGGCTACGATGACACCGAGTTCACTGTGGCCGGCAAGCTGGGTCTGGTGTACAAGCCGGTCGAGTACGGCAGCATCTATGTGGCCTATGGTCGTTCGATTCAGCCGGCAGGTTCTTTCCTGTCTGGTACGGATATTTCGCGGGTCAATGGCCAGGCCATGCCGGGGCTGTTGAAAGGTGCCGATCCAGTCAAGGCTGACAACTACGAGCTGGGCACCAAGTGGGATTTCTTCGATCAGCGTTTGTCGACGGCTGCCGCACTGTTTTATACCGAGAAGCGGGTTGCGATCAGTGGTCTTGATAACGGTGAGGCGGGGACTGCCTATCTCAAGGGGTATGGCGAGCAGATCGTTAAAGGTCTGGAGCTGAGTGCCACCGGCAAGATTACCGACAACTGGAATGTGTTTGCGGGCGTTGTCTTCATGGATAGTCAGCGTAAGCACAGCGCCTATCTGGACCAGGTGCGCAAGAACGCCAACCCAGGTGACTATGGCGTGGTTGATCGTACCAGTGGTGACGAGCTGGCCTTCAGTCCGCGAGTGTCTGGCAGCCTGTGGACGACATATCGTCTACCGGTTGGCGTGACCATTGGCGCCGGCGCCAAGCATGTGGGCTCATCCTACTTAGGTCGCCCGGACGATGCCGAGCGCATTATCCCCAACGGCGCAGTGGGCAAGCTGCCGAGCTACACCACCTTTAATGCGATGGCGTCCTACGCGGTCAATCCAAACCTGGATGTACGGGTCAACCTGGATAACCTGACCGATGAGGAATACGCCGTTTCCACCAACTGGAATGGTCGTCGCGCCATGCTTGGTGATCCACGCACCCTGACCCTGAGCACCGACTTCCGCTTCTGAGTTGCTCAGGCCGTAAACGCGCCCCGGATGCCTTGGTATCCGGGGCGTTTTTATTGGTTCTGCGGCATCCTCGTGGAGGATTTATTGGGCTGGATCAACGGTCCTGGTGCGCGGCGCTGTCATAGTGCGTCTCAGCTATTTAGAATCATTTGCAACTGTTTGGTGGCGGGCGCTCAGGGCGACCGGTGAGGAGGGCAAATCATGATGTTGAACATTGCCGATGTGCTGACGCCCGAGCAGGTGCGTGAGTGCCGTCAGGTGTTTGAACAGGCCAGTTGGCAGGATGGTCGGCTGACTGCCGGGCATCAGGCGGTGAAGGCCAAGGCCAATCAGCAACTGGCGCAGGATGATCCGCTGACGGTGCAGATTGGCGACTTTATCGTGCAGCGCCTGGGCAACCATCCGCAGTTTGTTTCGGCCGCCTTGCCGCTGAAGGTATTGCCGCCGCGCTTCAACCGCTATACCGGTGGTGGCACCTATGGCAACCACATCGACAATGCGATTTTCAGTGTGCCGGGCACGCCGCATCGGGTGCGCAGTGACCTGTCGGCCACGCTGTTTTTCAGTGATCCGGACGAGTACGACGGCGGCGAGCTGGTGGTCGAAGACAGTTACGGCAGCCACCGCGTCAAGCTGCCGGCCGGGCATCTGGTGCTATATCCCGGCAGCAGTTTGCATCGGGTTGAGCCGGTGACTCGGGGTACACGCTATGCGGCGTTTTTCTGGATTCAGAGCCTGGTGCGTGATGACACCCAGCGCAGTCTGTTGCTGGAACTGGACCGGGCAGTGCAGGCGCTGACCCTGGAAGTGCCGGAGAGTGCCGAACTGGCTCGCTTGACCGGGGTTTATCACAACCTGCTGCGCCAATGGGCCAACACATGACCGACCTGCCGTTGCCGAAACTGACGCAGATCCCGCCAAGCGTCGCCGCTGTGGCGGACTATGAGCCCCTGGCCCGCGAGCGCATGAGCGCCCAGGCCTGGGCCTATATCGCCGGTGGTGCGGCTGATGAGCTGACCCTGGCGCAGAATCAGGCGGCGTTTCAGCGCATTCGCCTGCGCACGCGGGTGTTGGCTGACCTCAGCGGTGGTAATACCCATCTGCAGCTGTTTGGTCAGGCCTTTGCTCATCCGATTTTCCTCGCGCCGGTGGCCTATCAGCAGTTGGCGCATACTGACGGTGAATTGGCTACGGTGCTGGCGGCATCGGCGGTACAGGCCGGTATGGTGCTGAGCACTCAGGCCAGCGTGTCGCTTGAGGCGGTGGCCGAGCAGGCGCATAACCCGTTGTGGTTCCAGCTGTATATCCAGCCGGATCGGGCTTTTACCGAGGCGCTGGTCAGGCGCGCCGAAGCAGCGGGATATCAGGCGTTGGTGCTGACGGTGGATGCACCGGTCAACGGCGTGCGCAACCGTGAACAGCGCGCCGGTTTCTTTCTGCCCGAGGGCGTTGAGGCGGTCAATCTGCGTGGCATGCAGCCGCTGCGCGAGAGTGCGCCGCCCAGCGGTGGCCTGTTGCTCGGTGGTGCGTTAATGGCGGCAGCGCCTGGCTGGGCGGACGTGCAGTGGCTGCGTTCACTGACGCGCCTGCCGATCCTGCTCAAAGGCGTGATGACTGCCGAAGATGCGCAGCGCGCGGTAGCCGAAGGCGTCGACGGCATCATTGTCTCCAACCATGGCGGGCGCACTCTGGACGGCCAGCCGGCGACCATCGAAGTGCTGGCGGATATCGCCGCCGCAGTGCAAGGGCGCGTGCCGCTGCTGCTCGATGGCGGTATCCGTCGCGGTACGGACGTATTCAAGGCCCTGGCCCTGGGTGCCGATGCCGTATTGGTCGGGCGGCCCTATGTGTATGGCCTGGCTGCGGCGGGGGCGAGTGGTGTGGCGCATGTGGTGCAGTTGCTGCGTGCTGAGCTGGAAGTGGCCATGGCGCTGACCGGGTGTCGTGATCTGGCCAGTATTGGTGCGGAGAGCCTGATGTAGAAAAAGTAAGACGCAGGGAACTTAATGCAAATAAAAGTGTAAATTTGTATTGCTTGGTAATGATTATCAAATAGAATCACGCCTCGTTTTTATCTGGGGGTGGTTCTCATGGGTATGGGTCAACAAGTCGGCAACCTGCCGCAGCGTCGTCTTCTGGCTACGGCCATCGGTCTGGCTGTAGCGTCCTGGACGGGCGCAGGCATGGCAGCCGAGCAAGTGCCGCAAAAGACCAAAACACCGGTCGAACTGGGCAGCGTGACGGTCAAGGGCCAGCAGGCCGAAAGTTACAAGACCGAAACCTCGTCTTCCGCCAAGTACGCGGTGCCGCTACTCGATACCCCGCAGACCATCACCGTGGTGCCACAGGCGCTGCTCAAGGAGCAGAAAGCCCTGAGCATGAAAGAAGTGCTGGCCAACGTCTCCGGTATCACCTTTAACGCCGGTGAGGGCGGTGGTGGTTCAGGTGACAGCATCAACATCCGTGGCTTCAGTGCCAACGCCAACATGCAGATCGATGGCCTGCGCGACAGCTCGCAGAACAACCGTACCGACACCTTCAATATCGAAGCCGTCGAAGTCATCAAAGGCCCCAACTCGGTCTTTGGCGGCTCCGGTACCACCGGCGGCAGCATCAACCAGGTCAGCAAGCAGCCACGTCAGCGTGACTTCACCGAAATCGGTGCCAGTCTGGGCACGGACAACTACCACCGCCTGACTCTGGACACCAACCAGACCCTGGAAGGCGTGGGCACCGGCAGTGCCGTGCGCCTCAATCTGATGGCCCATGAGAACGATGTTCCGGGTCGTGACTATGTCGACCGTCAGCGCTGGGGTATTGCTCCGTCGCTGCTGCTGGGCCTGAGCGAATCGACTCGTCTGACCCTCAGCTATCTGCATCAGAACGATGACAACCTGCCTGATTACGGTGTGCCGGCTTTCGACGGCAAGCGCCTGGCTGGTGTTGACCGCGAAGGTTTCTTCGGCTGGAAGAACATCGACAAGGAAGAGATTCAGACCGACGCCTTTACGGTCAAATTCGAACACGACTTCAACGACAACCTGCGCTTGCAGAACCTCAGCCGTTACAGCCAGGTCAAGCGTGATACGGTCATTTCGGCCTCCCACGTCAACCTGGCCGTCGCCCCGGCTGGGCAATACCGGCCTGCCGGTCCGCAGGGCTATGGCCGTGATGTGACCAGCGAGATGTGGATCAACCAGACCAACCTGACCGCGTATTTCGACACCTTCGGCCTGGGCCACACCCTGGTGACGGGTGTTGAGGTCTCGCGTGAGGATTACCACCGCAACACTTACAGCTATGGTTTGAATTTCGCCGGCCGCAGCTTCGATCTGGGTAACCCGCCAGGTTATTACACCGGGCCGATCAACAAGGCTCGCTCCGCTGAAACCAGCACCCAGCTGGATAACGAAGCGATTTATGTCTTCGACACCCTGGCCCTGAACGAGCAGTGGGACCTGAGCCTGGGCCTGCGTTATGACTGGATCAAAGGTGACTCGAAGAACGTCGCGCTGCCAGCTGGTACCGTGACGCGCCTGGATTCGCGTGACAAGGAGCTCAGCGGCCGTGCCGGGGTGGTCTACAAACCGACCGAAAATGGACGCATCTACCTGGCTTACGGTACGTCCTTCAACCCGGCGGCGGAGAACCTGGCGTCTTCCGGGGCACTGACTGCTGCTGCCACCGAGCTGGACCCGGAAGAGAACGAAACCTGGGAACTGGGTACCAAGTGGGAGCTGCTCAATAACCGCCTGCAACTGGATGCTGCGCTGTTCCGTGTCGAAAAGACCAACGCCCGTGAAACCATGGCCGATGGCTCGACCCAGCTGGCAGGTGAGCAGCGTGTGCAGGGCGTTGAGTTTGGTGTGACCGGTCGGATTACCGATCAGTGGAACGTCTACGCCAACTACACCTTCCTCGACAGTGAAACCCTCAAGGCCGCAGACACTGCTGCCGGTATCGCCCGTGAAGGTCAGGCGCTGGGCAACACCCCGCCGCGTTCGTTCAACCTGTGGAGCACCTACGAGCTGCCAGCCGGCTGGCGCGTGGGTTACGGTGCGCGTTATGCCAGCGAGCGTAACGTGACTTCCAGCGACAACGCCAAGCTGGATGCCTACTGGGTGCACAACGCCATGATCGGCTACAAGGTGACCGATGAGCTTGATCTGCAGTTGAACATGAACAACCTGTTCGACAAGGAGTATGTGCAAAGCGTGCGGCAGAACGTGGGGCTGAATACCCGCTCTTCGGCGATCGAGTACGGCGATGCACGTTCGGCGGTGCTCTCGGCGACTTACAGCTTCTAAGCCTGTCAGGGTCGCTACCGCCAGATTGGGTTGGCCGGTAGCAACCATCCGCTGACGCGAAACCCCGGCCACTGCCTGCAGTGGCCGGGGTTTTGTTTTATGCAGCTATTCAATGGTTGCGCGGGAGTTGGCAGGCTGACGGTGATACATCGTTGGGATCAAGTGAACGTATCGCTGCCCGCGTCTACACGTGTTGGCATCGACATAAGGCTAAGCGTCGGCGTGCCAGCCGTTGTGCTGTGTATCCCAGGGGCGGTTTGCTCGCACGCGCTTATCGCGCTGGCGCGTGTGGTCTTGTCAGTCGAGCAATGTGCTGTCAGTACAGATCGCGGCGGTAGCGGCCGCTCTGACTCAGCTGTTCCAGCTGCTCATCACCCAGCAGTTGGCGCAGGCAGGCGTCGACATCGCGGCCCATGCCGTCGAGGCTGCCGCACAGGTAAATGGCTGCGCCGTCAGCCAGCCAGGCGTGCAGGGTACTGGCGGCGTCGCGCAGGGCGTCCTGCACATAGCGTTGCGGGTTGCCGTCACGCGAATAGGTGAGGTCGAGGCGTGCGAGGTGGCCGCTGTGCTGCCAGGCGCGTAGCTCGTCGATCAGCAGGGCGTCGTGGGCGGCGTGGCGTTCGCCAAACAGCAGCCAGTTGCGTGAGTGTGGATTGGCTGTGCGCTCCTGCAGGTGCGCGCGCAGGCCGGCGAGACCGCTGCCGCTGCCGATCAGAATCAGCGGTGTGGCGGCGGCCGGGCCATGAAAGCCGGGGTTGCGGCGGATACGCAGGTCGATCTGGCTGCCCACTTCGGCATGCTGGCACAGCCAGCCGGAGCCCAGTCCTGGGCTGCCGTCAGCCTGGTGCTGCAGGCGTACCAACAGGTCGAGGCTGCCACTGCTGCGGCATGAGGCAATTGAATATTCGCGGTGTGGCAGGGGCGTCAGTGTGGCAAGCCACTGCGCGATGTCGCCGTCAGCTGGCCGGCTTGTCGGCAGATGGCGATGGCTCAAGGCATCGCTTAGCAGCTGGCCATCCGTTAAGCGCTGTTGCGGATCAAGGCCGAGTTGCTGCAGGCAGGCATTGATGCGCTGCGGGGCATGCCGTGGGCCGACTTCGACAATATCGCCGGCGCGCCACTCGACGTCTTCGCTGCTGCTCAGGCGCAGTTGGAAGATCGGGGCGCCGATGCTGTCAGGGTTGAGACAGTGGCGCTGCGTCAGTTGCCAAGGGCGATAGTGCGCGGGCTGCCAGTCGACAAAATCGCTGTTGCCGCTGAGGTGGCCAAGTTGTTGCTGCCAGTGGCGCAGGGTACCGGCATCGAGGTTGTCGACGCACAGCAGGTCGAACAGTGGCTGCGCTTTAAGTGCGTGCAGGCGTTGCTGCAGGCGTTGGCCAAAGGCGCAGAACTGCGGGTAGCTGCTGTCACCCAGGGCCAGGATGGCGAAGTGCAGTTGCGGCAGCGGTTGTTGGGCATGCAGGGCACGCTCAAAGCGTGCGGCGTTATCGGGTGCTTCGCCGTCACCGTAGGTGCTGACTACCAGCAGCAGGCGCTCAAGCGTTGCCAGTTGTGTGCTGTCCAGTTGGTTGAGTGCGATACACCGTGTCGGTGTGCCGCTGGCGAGCAGTTGCGCGCAGCTGCGTTCGGCCAGGTGCTGCGCCTGGCCGCCCTGGCTGGCGTAGGCAATCAGCAGTTCGCCGGCCTGGCCGGATGGAGTACGGCGCTGTGGCCAGCAGTAGTGCAGGCACAGGGCGAGATAGGTGAGGCTGATCAGCCCCGCGCTGAGTTCGCGCGCAGGTTGCAGCCAGAACAACAGACCGGCCAGCAGCAGGCAGGTCGGCAGTGGCCAGTGGCGCAGGGCGTGAAGTCGTGGGGCGGTGATCAAGTCGAGTCGTCAGCTAAAAGGTGGGAAGCGCTGTCGCCGGGCGGCGACAGCGTTCGGGCTGGCATCAGGGCGCCAGCACTTCCAGGGTCGCGCTGTAAGAGGCGCGGCGCTCGGTGGCGGGTGCAGTGACGCCGTCCTTGCTGCTCAGCTCGGCTTCCAGCCAGTACATGCCGGCGTTCGGCCAGGTGATGCTGATCTTGCCGGCGGCGTCGCTGGTGGTTTTGATCTCGCCCAGATCGTCGCGGTAACGGTTGCCACCGGGGATCACGCTGACCTCAACGCCAGCGGCCGGCTTGCCATCGAGCAGCAGGGTGAATTCCGCGGTTTCACCGGCGAACAGGTCGTTGGGGTGGGTGATCGGTGCCAGCTCAAGGCCCACGCCGGTGGTTTTCAGCACCGTAGTGGTCGGGTTGCCGGAGGTGACGAAAACTTCCATGCGGCTGTTGTTCTGCGCCACTTTCAGCTCGGCGGCGCCTGCCGGTATCTGCTTGGCGAAGTCTTCGGCCTTGCCCATCCAGCGCTTGTTCTCCTGGCCTTCTTTCCAGCTGGCGAACAGACCGCTGTTGGCAATGGCCAGCTTGTAGGTGCCTTTCTGGGTCAGGTGCAGGTCGAAGGTGCTGCGGTAACGGCCGATGCTGCCGTTCTCGGCTTTGGCGGCGCTGCCATCCGGAGCGAACAGTTGCAGCACGGCGGCCGGGCGCGGGCGCATGCCGGGTGGGCCGCCAGCGGGGGCGTTGTCGAGATTGCCGATGCCCTGAATACGCAGCGGGAAGTGCTCGAAGTAGAACAGGTCATTGGACACGGCGGCGTCGACGGTGACCCAGGGATCTTCACCGGACAGGACCGTGGCCGATGGCAGCATCCAGGCGCGGTGGGCCTGGGCGGACAGCGGCAGGCAGATGGCCAGGGTCAGGGCGGTCCATTTTACGAGTGGGTGCATGGCAGTCTTCCTTAATGGCAGTGATGCAAGGGGCTGAGGTTCAAGGCGTCAGTTGCAGGGTGATCTGGCCTAGCTCGCTGCTGCCCTGAACGCTCTGGTTGGAGGCTTGCTTGGGTGGCCAGGTGAACGGCAGGCGCAGCAGTTCGCGGCCGCCCACTTCACGGGCGGCTTCCACCACCACGCGGTATTCGCCGGCGGGTAACTGTTTGAAAGGCGCATCGGCGCTGCTGAAGCTCAGGCTCTGCGCGCCCACTGCGCGGGTTGCGCCGCTGACGCCGTCAACCGGCATCTCCAGGCTGCGGCCGCTGCGGCGCCACCATTGGCGCAGGTCTTTGAGCCACTTCTCGCCTTCCTTGTCCTTGAGCTTCTGGTCGTACCACACCGCCAGGTTGGCGACATGCTTCTGGTCCGGTTGCTCCAGCCAGATGGCCACATAGGGGCGGTGGTATTCGGCCACCTGCAGGCGCGGGATTTCCACCTCCAGCTTCACGTCGGCAGCCAGCACCGGGGTGCTCAAAAGGGCGCACAGGGGCAACAGCAAGCGTTTTGGCATAACGATGTCCTTAGTGAATAAACAGCAGAGCCAGCAGAACAGGGAGTACCAGGCCCAGGCCGAGCATCGGCCAGGTGCTGGGGCGGTTGCCGGCATAGCGTTGCAGCAACAGCAGGCCGCTGAGGCTGAACACCACGCAGAGCACGGCAAATACGTCGATAAACCAGGCCCACGCAGTGCCGGTATTACGGCCCTTGTGCAGGTCATTCAGGTAGGCGATCCAGCCCCGGTCGGTGGACTCGAACTCCAGTGCGCCGGATTCGATATCCAGGCTCAGCCAGGCATCGCCACCGGGGCGCGGCAAGCCGATATACAGCTCGCCATCCGACCATTCGGCGTCTCGGCCATCCAGGCGAATCGCCAGCTCGGCCTCCAGCCACCGACGCAGCTCCAGCGGCAGGCCCTGGCTGGGTTGTTTGTCTTGCAGCGCGGTCTGCAGCGCCTCGGGCAGTTGCGCCTGATGATTGGTCACCCGGGGTTTTGCTTCGATCTGCGTGGCATGGTTCAGGGTGATGCCGGTTACGGCAAACAACAGCATGCCGGCCAGACACAGCGCCGAGCTGATCCAGTGCCATTGGCGCAGGGTGCCGAGCCAGAAGGAGTGAGGCATAGCCAAGTCTTGTCAGTGGGTTTGGGGTTCAGGGTGGCGATTCTAGTGAATTTTTAATGCTAAGCATGATTATTTACAAACAATATACATTCCTATTGAAGTGTGATGATCTCTTCGTACCTGGACACGGCCGTGGCTGGGCATGCTTGGGCGGGCTTCCCGTCGCCGCAATGCGCCACTAAGCTGATGGGCATGAAAAGAATCCTGCTGAACTGCGACATGGGTGAAAGCTTCGGCGTATGGCGCATGGGCGATGACGTGCATGCCATGCCGCTGATTGATCAGGCCAACCTGGCGTGTGGCTTTCATGCCTCCGACCCGTTGACCATGCAGCGCACCGTCGCCCTGGCGGTAGAGCATGGCGTGAGCATTGGTGCGCACCCGGCCTATCCGGATTTGCTTGGTTTCGGCCGTCGGCATATCGCCTGCTCGCCAGAGGAGGTCACCGCGCTGGTGCTGTATCAGCTTGGCGCCCTAGAGGCTTTCTGCCGCGCGGCTGGCGCCCAGCTGGCCTACGTCAAACCGCATGGCGCGTTGTACAACGACCTGGTGCGTGACGATGCGCTGTTCAACGCGGTGCTTGAGGCCTGCGCCAGTTACCGCAAGGGCTTGCCGCTGATGGTGCTGGCGCTGGCCGACAACAGCCGCGAGCTGCGCCTGGCTGATGCTGCGGATGTGCCGTTGATGTTCGAGGCCTTTGCCGACCGCGCCTATCTGGCCGACGGGCAGTTGGCTCCCCGGCGTTTGAGCGGTGCGGTGCACCATGATCCGCAGCGGATTTTTCAGCAGGCCCTGGCGATTGCCCAAGGCGAGCCGTTTGCCGATATCGATGGCAAGCCGCTGCAGTTGCGCGCCGACAGCCTGTGCGTGCATGGCGATAACGCCGATTCGCTGGCCGTACTGCGGCGTTTGCGGGCCAGCCTGGACGCTCTATGATCCGCCTCGAACCGGCCGGTGCCGAGGCGCTGCTGCTGGTGCTTGCCGAGCAGCCGGATACGCAGTTGCCGCAGCGGATCGCGTTGCTGGCCGAGCGTATCCGTGGCGAGTTGGGTGAGGTGCTGACGGATCTGGTGCCGGGTTGGACCAGCTTGTTGTTGCACTACGACCTGCTGCGCACCGATCACCTGGAGCTGGCCGAGCGACTCAAACCGCTGCTGGAGCGCTGGCTGGCCGACCCCTTTGTCACGCAGGCCGGGCGGCTGCATGAAATCCCCATTTGCTACAACGGTGAAGACCTTGCCGAGGTCGCGCGTCTGTGTCAGCTCAGTGTCGCTCAGGTGATCGAGCTGCATGCGGCGACCGAGTACCGCGTTGGCGCGATTGGTTTTGCTCCAGGCTTTGCCTACCTCGGCGAGCTGGACGCGCGCCTAGCGTTACCGCGCCGCGCCACCCCGCGTCTCGCGGTGCCGGCCGGTAGCCTGGCAATTGCCGAGCGGCAGACGGCGATCTACCCGCACAGCTCGCCCGGCGGCTGGCACCTAATTGGTCGTTGCCCCTGGTCGTTGTTCGACGCTGCACAAACCCCGCCATGCCCGCTGGCGCTGGGTGACCGGGTGCGTTTTCGCCGTATCGACGAGCGCGACTTTATTCGCGAAGGCGGTCAGCCATGAGCGGCCTGCGGGTGCTCAAGCCAGGGCCGCAAAGCCTGTTGCAGGATGCTGGGCGGCGCGGCTGGCAACACTTGGGCGTATCGCCCGCCGGGCCGCTGGATTGGCACGGTGCGGCCTGGGCCAATCATCTGCTGAACAATCCCTGGGGCACGCCGCTGCTGGAAATCGCCTTGGGCGGCGTCGCGTTGCAGGCCGAAGTCGATACCTGGGTGGCGGTGTGCGGCGCTCAAGTGCCGCTGAGTCTGGATGATCAGCCGCAGCCGCTGTGGACGCGCCTGCCATTGCGCAAAGGCCAGCTGTTGCGCCTGGGCTTTGCCCGTAGCGGTCAACGTGCCTATCTGGCAGTGGCTGGCGGTTTTGTCGCCAAGCCGCTGCTGGGCAGCGTTAGCGTGCAACTGCGCGAAGGGCTGGGACGGACTGTGCAGGCGGGTGATCTGCTGGCCTGCCGGCCCGCACATTTCACTCATGTTGCCAGCGTGCCCTGGCCTTATCTGCCGGATTACCGCTGCAAACCCTTGCTGCGGGTGATTACCGGCGGCGATGCGGCGAGTTTCGGGGAAGACCAGTTGCAGGGCTTTTTCGCCCAGACCTGGCAGCTCAGCCCGCACTCTGACCGCATGGGCGCGCGACTGCTTGGCGAGGCCATGCAGCCGCCTGTGCGGCAATGGTCATTGGGCGTTGCTCGTGGAGCGATTCAGGTGCCGCCGGATGGTCAGCCGATCATCCTCCAGGCCGACCACCAGAGCATGGGCGGTTACCCGCTGCTCGGTTGGTTGCACCCGCTCGATCAGGGCCGTCTGGCGCAATGCCCGGCGCACCATCCGCTGCGTTTCACCCCGGTGAGCATCGGTGACGCGCAGGCTGAGCTGCGCGAGTTCTACCGATTTTTTCGTCGTTAAAGCGTTTTAGCCATACGACTGGCCATCAACGCCCAGGCAAATAGCCCCAGGCAGATAATCAGCATGGGCCAACCACGCCACTGCAAATAAGGCGTGAGTCCCTGCATTGGTTGTACCTGGCCATAGAGCACTGCCTGTTCGAATTGCGGCAATTGCATGGTGATCTGGCCTTGCGGGTCGATCAGCGCGGTGACGCCGTTGTTGGTGGCGCGGATCATCCAGCGTCCAGCTTCCAGGGCGCGCATCTGCGCCATCTGCAGGTGCTGCAGCGGGCCGATGGAGCGGCCGAACCAGGTGTCGTTGCTGATGGTCAGCAGCAGGTCGCTCTGTGCGGCCAGGCTGGCGGCGAATTCGGGGTAGACCACTTCGTAGCAAATCAACGAGGCCAGGGCGTAGCCCTTGGCTTGCAGCAGGCCCTGGTCGGCCGAGCCACGGGCGAAGTCGGACATTGGCAGGTCAAAGAAGGCGATCAACCCGCGCAGCAGGTCCTGCAGTGGCACGTATTCACCAAAGGGCACCAGCTTCTGTTTGAGGTAGTCGCCGCTGCCCTGACCGACCACGCTGATACCGTTGTAGTAACGCGGTTCGCCGCGCTCGTTGCTCTGACGAATCGGCACGCCGGTGATTAGTGCGGCATTGCGGTCGTTGGCGAAGCGATTGATCACGCCCAGGTAACCCTGGGCGCGGTCCTTGAGCACAGGGATGGCGGTTTCCGGCCAGATGATCAGGTCGGTCGGCTTGGCGCTGAAGGTCATGTCGCGGTACAGCGCGAGCTGCGCATTGAGCTGCTCGGGGTCCCACTTCAGGTTCTGTTCGATATTGCCCTGCATGGCGGCCACGCTCAGCGGCTCACCCTGCGGCTGGGTCCAGGCGTGGTCCTTGAGGGCGATGCCGGCGACCCATGGCGCAATTAACAGCACCACGCCGATGGCGAGAAACGTCTTGCGCGCGCGCAGTTGCGCCAGATTCACCAGCAGCGCGGCACTCAGGGCCAAGGCAAAGGACAGCAGCCATACACCACCGACTGGGGCCAAGCCGGCCAGCGGGCCATCCAGTTGGCTGTAGCCGGCGTAGAGCCAGGGAAAACCGGTGAGAAACCAGCTACGGAAGGCCTCTTGGGCTAGCCACAGGGCGGCGAAGGCCAGGGCGTCGGCCAGCGGCGCTTCGACCCGGCGCAACCAGCGTGTCCAGACCCAGGCGCTGAGGGCGAACAGCAGGCCAAGGCCGCCGACAAACAGCAATGTCAGAAACACCGCCAGCGGCGGCGAGGCGGCGCCGTAATCGTGGATGCTCACATACACCCAGCTGGTGCCCGCAGCAAACAGGCCAAAGCCGTAGCTCCAGCCGCGCAGAGCGGCGTGGCGTGGCGTCAGGTCACGCAGGCCGAGGTAGAACAGGGCGATGGACAACAGGGCCAGCGGCCACAGGTCATAAGGTGCCAGCGCCAATGGCGTGATGGCCCCCGCGACAAGCGCGATCAGGGTGCCGGGCCAGCCAGGTCGAGTTATCCAGTGCATTGCATGCAGGTCCTTGGATTGCGGTGGCGCAAGGGTAAAGCGCGCGAGCAGGCGGGGGAAGTGGCCCGCCGGCCACCATTGCCGGTGGCCGGCTGCAGATCAGTTATTGATCGGCGTCAGGCGCAGCAGATGAATGCGCCGGCTGTCGGCGTTGAGCACGCGGAAGCGGAACTCGCCGATCTCGGTGACTTCATTGCGCTTGGGCAGGTGGCCGAAGGCGCTCATCACCAGGCCGCCGACGGTGTCGAATTCATCGTCGGAGAATGTGGTGTCGAAGGCTTCGTTGAAGCTGTCGATCGGCGTCAGCGCCTTGACCAGGAAATCGCCGGAGGGCAGCGGTTTGACGTAGCTGTCTTCTTCCACATCGTGCTCGTCTTCGATGTCGCCGACGATCTGCTCAAGCACGTCCTCAATGGTCACCAGGCCGGCAACGCCGCCGTACTCATCGATGACCACGGCCATGTGATTGTGGTTGGCGCGAAATTCACGCAGCAGCACGTTGAGGCGCTTGGACTCGGGCACGAAGGTGGCCGGGCGCAGCAAGTCCTTGATATTGAAGTTGGGCTGTTCGCCCGAGAGGATCAGTGGCAGCAGATCCTTGGCCAGCAGGATGCCGACCACATCGTCGAGGCTTTCGCCCACCACCGGGTAGCGTGAGTGCGCCGCTTCGATGATCGCCGGCAGGAATTCCTTGGGCGACTGATTGGCCTTGATGCTCATCATCTGTGAGCGCGGCACCATAATGTCGCGTACCTGCAGGTCGGCGACCTGAATTGCACCTTCAACGATGGCCAGTGCTTCGCTGTCGAGCAGCTTGTTCTGGTGCGCTTCGCGCAGCACTTCCAGCAGTTCTTTGCGGTTCTTCGGCTCATGAGCAAAAGCCTGGGTCAGTCGGTTGAACCAGGACTTCTGCTCGTTGCTCGATCGATCTTCGCTCATGGTGGTTACTCAGGAACCTTCTGTTGTGTCTGTGGGGGTGGCAAATAATTATTCGTGGTCGGCGTAAGGGTCGGGATGCCCCAGCTCAGCCAGCAATTCGCGTTCCAACGCTTCCATCTCTTCGGCTTCTTCATCCTCGATATGGTCGTAGCCGAGCAGATGCAGGCAGCCGTGGATCACCAGATGTGCCCAGTGCGCTTCACTGGTTTTCGCCTGTTCCTGGGCTTCGCGCTCAACCACCGGCACGCAGATCACCAGGTCGCCGAGCAACGGGATGTCCAGCAGTTCATCCGGCACATCGGCAGGGAAGGATAGTACGTTGGTGGCGTAATCTTTATGACGCCAGGTGTGATTGAGCTCGCGGCCCTCGGCTTCGTCGACCAGGCGGATGGTCAGCTCCGAATCGGCTGTGCGCTGGCGCAGGGCGATCGCGCACCAGGCGCGAAACTGCGCCTCGCTCGGCAGGTTCGCGGCGTCGCTGGCGATTTGCAGGTCAAGCTCAAGCATTGCGCTCATCCTGCTCGTCATCCAGCTTGCCGTGCATGCGGTTGTCGTAGCGCTCGTAGGCTTCGACGATGCGTTGCACCAGCGGATGGCGCACCACGTCCTTGGGTTTGAAGTGGGTAAAGCTGATGCCCGGCACATCGCGCAGCACGTCGATCACATGGGTCAGGCCGCTTTTGGTGCCACGCGGCAGGTCGACCTGGGTGATGTCACCGGTGATCACCGCTGTCGAGCCGAAGCCGATGCGGGTGAGGAACATCTTCATCTGTTCCAGGGTGGTGTTCTGGCTTTCATCGAGGATGATAAAGCTGTTGTTCAGCGTGCGGCCGCGCATATAGGCCAGCGGTGCGACTTCGATCACCTGTTTCTCGATCAGCTTGGCCACCTGCTCGAAGCCGAGCATCTCGTACAGCGCGTCGTACAGCGGACGCAGGTACGGGTCGATCTTCTGCGACAGATCGCCGGGGAGGAAGCCGAGCTTTTCACCCGCTTCTACCGCCGGACGCACCAGCAGGATGCGGCGAATCTGTTCGCGCTCCAGGGCATCTACGGCAGCTGCTACGGCGAGATAGGTTTTGCCGGTGCCGGCCGGGCCGATGCCGAAGTTGATATCGTGGTCGAGGATGGCTTTGACGTAGCGCTGCTGATTGGCGCCGCGTGGGCGAATCATGCCCTTGCGGGTGCGCAGGGCAACGCTGGCCTCGACGGTCGGATTGCTCAGCTCCTCGATACCGGATTCCTGCAGAAACAGGTGCACCAGGTCGGGCGACAGTTCGGTGCTTTGGGTTTCGCGGTAGAGGCGGCGCAGCAGTTGCTCGGCGGCGCGGGTCTGGCCGGCGGTGCCGACCAGTTCGAACTGGTTGCCACGGTTGCGCAACTCGATGCCCAGGCGCTGTTCGATCAGGCGCAGGTGTTCATCAAATTGGCCGCACAGGTTGGCGAAGCGGCGGGCCTCAAAGGGTTCAAGGATAAAGCGGAGCGGTTCTATGGGCGCGTTCAAGGTCGTGTGATGGCCGCCAGTCGGCTGGGGTAGTGAACTGAAGAATAGCGCCAGCGGCCGCGAGGGGGAAGCTCGGGCCGCTGCACCTTTAGTTGCAGACGGTTTCGCTGATCAGCGTGCCGCGCAGTGAGTTGGGCATGGCTTCGTCGATATGGATGTCGGCGAACTGGCCAATCAGGCGTGGATTGTCACAGCGGAAGTTGACCACGCGGTTGCTCTCGGTGCGACCCTGGAGCATGCCGGGGTCTTTCTTCGAGTAGTCGCTGACCAGAATGCGCTGCACGGTGCCGACCATGCGCCGGCTGTTTTCGAAACCCTGCTGGCTGATGCGGTGTTGCAGCAACGCCAGGCGCTGCTTTTTCAGTTCCAGCGGGGTGTCGTCGGGCAGATCAGCCGCCGGGGTGCCGGGGCGCGCGCTGTAGACGAAGGAGTAGCAGAAGTCGAAACCGACGTCTTCGACCAGTTTCAGGGTCTGCTCGAAGTCCTTCTCGGTTTCACCGGGGAAGCCGACGATAAAGTCCGAGCTGATCAGGATGTCCGGCACGGCGGCTTTCAGCTTGCGGATACGCGACTTGTATTCCAGCGCGGTGTGGTTGCGCTTCATCGCCGCGAGAATCCGGTCGGAGCCCGACTGCACCGGTAAGTGCAGGTACTTCACCAGCTCCGGGATATCGGCGTGAGCCTGGATCAGCGCGTCAGAGAACTCCAGCGGGTGGCTGGTGGTGTAGCGGATACGGTCGATGCCATCGATGGCGGCCACGGCATACAGCAGCTCGGCGAAGTCGGCGATCTGCCCATTGGTGGTCGCGCCGCGGTAGCCGTTGACGTTCTGTCCGAGCAGGGTGATCTCACGCACGCCGTGTTCGGCCAGGTGGATGATTTCACTGAGCACATCGGCCATGGGGCGGCTGACTTCTTCGCCACGGGTGTAAGGCACCACGCAGAAGGTGCAGTACTTGCTGCAGCCTTCCATCACCGACACGTAGGCGCTGGGGCCATCGACGCGCGGCTCAGGCAGGCGGTCGAATTTCTCGATCTCGGGGAAGCTGATATCCACCTGGGCGGTCTTGGTGCTGCGCGCGGCGTCGATCATTTCCGGCAGGCGGTGCAGGGTCTGCGGGCCGAAGACCACGTCGACGTAGGGCGCGCGGTCACGAATCGCCGCGCCTTCCTGGCTGGCCACGCAGCCGCCGACACCGATCACCAGATCCGGGTTGGCCAGCTTCAGCTCACGCCAGCGGCCAAGCTGCGAGAACACCTTGTCCTGGGCTTTTTCGCGGATCGAACAGGTGTTGAGCAGGATGATGTCAGCGTCTGCCGCCTGCTCGGTGACTTCCAGGGCTTGATGTTCACCCAGCAGGTCGATCATGCGCGAGCTGTCGTACTCGTTCATCTGGCAACCGTGGGTTTCGATATAAAGCTTCTTGGTCATGCGCGCTCAACAAGGGGATTTGAAGAACCGCGCATTATAGGGGGCGAAGGCGTGGCTTCCTAGCATTGGCTGCTCGGCGGCTATGCTATGATCCGCGCCCTTTCAATAACCCGCCGGTACGAACTGCATAGCCATGAGCAAGCGCGAACCCATCTACAAGGTGATTTTCCTCAACCAGGGTCAGGTGTATGAGATGTACGCCAAGCAGATCTTTCAAAGCGATCTGTGGGGTTTTCTGGAAGTGGAAGAATTCGTCTTTGGTGAGCGCACCCAGGTGGTGGTCGACCCCAGTGAGGAAAAGCTCAAAGCGCAGTTCGACGGTGTGGTGCGCAGCTTTATCCCGATGCACGCGATCATCCGCATTGATGAAGTCGAGCGCCTGGGTACGCCGAAGATCAGTGATGCCAAGGGTGGTGGCAATGTCATGCCGTTCCCCATGCCGATGCCGGACAAGTAAGCTGTCTTAGGCTGTCGGGTGGGTGTCGCTTTTTATATCCACCGCTCTAAGGCCGTATGGACACTGTTTCGCTCATCCATCCGAACGCTACGGCAGTGGCGCGAACGGTGAGGTAAAGGTGTCGGCGTTCTGCAACTCCAGCAGGTAGTTGCGGAATATCTGCCCAAGCACCTGGCTGGCAATTTCCAGCTCATCGCGGGGCATCTGTGCGGCGATCAGGTCGGCGCTGTCCATGGCTTCGTCCGAGCCATTGACTGCCGCCATCTTCAACACGATATAGGCCTGCACCGCATTTGCTGGTACGCCTTCGCCACGGAAGAACATCATGCCCAGGCGGTATTGTGATTGTGCATGACCTTGCAGCGAGGCTTGTTCAAACCATTTCAGCGCCTGACTCAGGTCGCGTTCGATGCGCTTGCCGTCGTAGTAGAACTCGCCCAGTTCGTATTCCGCCTGTAGGTCGCCGTTAAGCGCGGCCTGCTGGCAGGACTCAAGGGCGGCCGGCAGTTCTTCGGCGGTGGTATTCAGGGAACAGCTGCCTGGCGCGGGGATCAGCAAGGAGTTGCCGCCCGCCGAAGCGAGCAGTGGCAGCAGGAGCAACAGGCAGCCCAGGGACAGGGTGCGGCCGGTGCGTTTCATGAAAATCCGTTTACCTCAGGATGCACAACAGGCGATGTGCCTGGCCGCCGGAACGCGGCAGCCATCACATTATGAAATAAGCAGCGGCGTTCTTACAAAGTCTTTACCGGGTTTTCTTCCGTGCGGCCATGTTTTGCGCTGCCGGGTAGGCTCAGCAGGAGCCAGGCTAATAACGGATAAGCGAGCGTCAGCAAGACATGGAACAGATCGACCCTGCGTAACGGATCTATAAAACCCTGGGTGCCCACGACCAGCCCTGCCAGCAAAAACAGCCCCACCACCGTCACCGAGGTGGCCAGGGGCGGGCGCTTGGGCCACTGCACGGCGCCGGCGTAGAGAATCAGTAGCAGCGTTGCCAGGTTGAGCAGCAGGCGATAATCCTCCAGCTGGTTCAGTTGGCGGAACAGTTCGAAGAAAGCGCACAGCCCCAGCAGGATGCGTCCCCAGTTGGCGCGGCTCCATTGCCAGCCGCGGCCCAAGGCCAGCGCGGCGGCGCCGACTAACGGTAAACCGAGAAAACTGCTGGCCTGGCTTAGCCACAAGTGCGCGGCCTGCGCGCCGGGGTCAATGCCGAAGCGAATCACCCCGACGGCCGCTGCAGCGGCCGGCAGAAGAAACCCCAGCAGCGCACAGAACAGCGCCGGCTGGTCACTCTCGCCATAGTGCTTGCGGGCTTTGCCGATGGCGATTGCGCAGGCCAGGCAGGCCAAGGCCAGCACGCCATCGGAGAGTGCCGTGCTGTACTGCATCAGGCGTTCTTCAACGCAGCGAAGGCGCGCTCGGCGGCGTCGAGGGTGATCGCCAGCTCGGCATCGCCATGGGCGATGGAGGTGAAACCGGCCTCGAAGGCGCTCGGGGCCAGGTACACGCCACCCTCGAGCATCAGGTGGAAGAAGCGCTTGAAGCGCTCGACATCGCTGGCCATCACATCGTCAAAGGTGACGATGTCGTCGGCACCGCTGAAATACAGGCCGAACATGCCGCCCGCCTGGGTGGTGACGAACGGAATGCCGGCCGCATCGGCGCGGTCCTGCAGGCCCTGGAGCATGCGGCTGGTGTAGTCGGTCAGCTCGGCGTGGAAACCCGGGCGTTTGATCAGGCGCAGCGTGGTCAGGCCTGCGGCCATGGCCAGCGGGTTACCCGACAGAGTGCCGGCCTGGTACACCGGGCCGAGCGGGGCGATGCAATGCATGATTTCGCGCTTGCCGCCGAAGCAGCCGACGGGCATGCCGCCACCGATGATCTTGCCGAAGGTGGTCAGGTCCGGGGTGACGCCGTAATACGCCTGGGCGCCGCCGAGGGCGACGCGGAAACCGGTCATCACTTCATCGAAGATCAGCACCACGCCGTGTTTGTCGCACTGCTCGCGCAGGCCTTGCAGGTAGCCGGGTGCCGGCGGCACGCAGTTCATGTTGCCGGCCACCGGCTCGACGATGATGCAAGCGACGGTCGAGCCAACTTCGCTGAGCATCTGCTCAACGGCGGCCAGGTCGTTGAACGGCAGGGTCAGGGTGTGTTTGGCAAAATCCGCCGGTACGCCGGCCGAGCTCGGTACGCCCTGGGTCAGCAGGCCGGAGCCGGCTTTTACCAGCAGGCTGTCGGAGTGGCCGTGGTAGCAGCCTTCGAATTTGATGATGTTGTCGCGGCCGGTGTAACCACGGGCCAGGCGGATGGCGCTCATGGTGGCCTCGGTGCCGGAGCTGACCATGCGCACCATTTCCATGGACGGCACCAGGTTGCACACCAGGTCGGCCATCTCGGTTTCCATGGCGGTCGGCGCGCCGTAGGACAGGCCGTGCTGCAGCTGATTGCGCACCGCGTCGAGCACGTCCGGGTGGCTGTGGCCGAGGATCATTGGGCCCCAGGAACCTACGTAGTCCACATAGCGCTTGTCGTCTTCATCGGTGACGTAGGCACCTTCGGCATGTTTGAAGAACAGCGGAGTGCCGCCAACGCTTTTAAAAGCGCGCACCGGCGAGTTGACGCCACCAGGGATGTGCTTTTGCGCGTTGGCGAAGAGGGTTTCGGAACGGGACATGGCAGGGCCTCTCAAGCAGGGAGTTGGGGCGAACCGTGCCGCCCCTGATGACGATTAGTTAGAAATAAACAGGGCGCTAAAGGCGCGGGCGCGGCGCTCGACTTCGGCGGCCGAGTCGGCGCCGAACAGGCCGTGTACCACGGCAACCATGCTGGCGCCGTGGGCAATCAGCTCGGGGGCGTTATCCAGGGTCACGCCGCCGATGGCGACAATCGGCAGGTTGACCTTGGCTTTCGCCGCCGTCAGCAAGGCGATGTCAGCCGAGGGCGCGCCAGGTTTTGTGGTGGAGTTGAAGAAACGGCCAAAGGCAACGTAATTGACGCCTTCCTTGGCAGCGGCTTCGGCCAGTTCCAGTTGGGCATGGCAGGTGCCGCCGATAATCGCCTGGCGGCCGAGCAAGGCGCGGGCGGCAGACAGCGAGCCGTCGCCCTGGCCGAGGTGTAGGCCCACGCCGAGGCGCGCGGCCAGTTCGGCGTCGTCATTGATGATCAGTGCCGCGCCATAGCGGTTGCACAGCTCGCGCAGCGCTTCGGCTTCGCGCAGGCGGCGGGCGTCATCGCTGGATTTGTCGCGATACTGCAGCAGCGTCGCGCCACCCTTGAGTGCCGCCTCGACGTAAGGCAGCAGCTTGCCCTTGAGCAATTCGCTGTCGGTGATGGCATACAGGCCACGCAGTTTCATCGGGTACTCCATCAACTGCTTTCTATTAATAAGCATCCAGCGGCAGGCGGCGCGGGATGTACTGGCCGTGGCCCGGTTGTTCGGCGTCACGCAGGGTGCGCCAGGTGTAATCGAGGGCAAACTGCACGGCGCTGACCAGTTCCTGGCCCAGGGCCAGGCGGCCGGCCAGGGTGCTGGCCAGGGTGCAGCCCGAGCCATGGTAGCTGCCGGGCAGGCGCTGGCAGGTAAAGGTGTGGCGGCTGCCGTCGCGGCTGTACAGGCGGTTGTGCACTTCGTGCTCATCGCCATGACCGCCGGTGATCAACAGGTGCTGGATATAGGGCAGCAGTTTTTCCGCGCACTCATCTGCTGTGCCGTCCGGCAGTTCGGCGAGTATTTGGGCTTCCGGCAAGTTCGGTGTGGCGATTGTCGAGACGGCAAACAGTCGTTCGCGCATGGCGTAGCCGACTTCGTCCTTACCCAGTGCGCCGCCGCCGCCAGCACGCAGCACCGGGTCGCAGACCAGCGGGATGCCCGGCAGGCGCTGCATGATTTCCAGTACGGTTTCGACCATCTCGACCGAGCCGAGCATGCCGAGTTTTACGGCCTCGACCGGCAGGTCGTTGATCACCGCATTGGCCTGGGCCAAAACCCAGTCGCGGTCGAGCACACGGAAGTCGGACACATTGACGGTGTCCTGCACGGTCAGTGCAGTCACGGTGGGGGCAGCGTGACAGCCTTGGGCGAGCAGGGCTTCGATATCGGCTTGCAGGCCGGCACCACCACTGGGGTCGTGACCGGACAGGCACAGCACTACGGGGCGAGAGGTAGGCATTTTCATGGTGCGCGAGCTTATCACCAAACCAGGTGTTGCAGACCCCGTAAGACCAGCAAAGCGTTGCAAGCGGACGACCTGCATGCCACCGGGAGGTGTTCGCCACTTCGTGAATCTCCCGCGCTATTTCAGCTTTTTCACGGCTTTGCGCCACGGGTGCCTATGCTAGAGTGCCAACCCCATGAATACACCGCTCCAGCGGCGCGCAATGGCGCTGCTGGCCTACTCTGGCTGAGCTGCATGCACTACATCCTTCTCTGCTTTTTAATGCTGGTGCCAGGGTTGGCCGGCGCATTGGTTTTTGATGAAACCACCCGCAGCCTGCCGCTCGGCAAGGCCATGGCGGTATTCGAGGATGTGCGCGGTGATGCCAGCATCGAGGACATCACCTCGCCAGCGCTGCAAGGCAGCTTTCGTCAGCACGACAAGGGCGTGCTGAACGCTGGTTATTCGCGCTCGGTGTTCTGGTTGCGTCTGGATCTGGAATACCGTCCGCAGCAGACGAGCACGACGCAGCCCTGGCTGCTGGAGCTGGCCTACCCGCCGCTCGACCATGTGCAACTCTACTTGCCGGATGCCGCAGGCCGTTATCACTTGCGTCAGCACACCGGCGATGCCTTGCCGTTTTCCAGTCGCGAGATCAAACAGCACAACTATCTATTCGAACTGCAACTGCCGCCGGGGCAGCCGCAGCGCGTCTACCTGCGCCTGGAAAGTCAGGGCTCTATCCAGGCCCCGCTGACCCTCTGGGCCCCCAATGCCTACCTGGAAGAGCAACCGGCGCGCATCTATGTACTGGGCATCATCTACGGCGTGCTGCTGGTGATGCTGATCTACAACCTGTTTATCTTCCTCAGCGTCCGCGACACCAGTTACCTGTATTACATCCTCTATATCGCTTCGTTCGGTTTCTATCAGCTGTCGGTCAACGGCGCGGCCATCGAGTATTTCTGGCCCAGCAGCCCCTGGTGGGCGAATGCGGCCACGCCATTTCTGATTGGCGCGGCGGCGTTGTTCGGCTGTCAGTTCGCCCGCAGTTTCCTGCACACCGCTGAACACAGCCCCTGGGTTGATCGCGCCTTGCTGCTGCTGATGGCCTGTGGCGTGCTGGTGATGACCCTGGCCCTTACGGCCAGTTACGCGCTGTCGCTGCGCCTGGCCACCTATCTGGCTCTGCTGTTCACCGTGGTGATTTTCAGCGCCGGGATTCTCGCCTGGCTGCGCGGCATGCGTGTGGCACGCTATTTCATCATTGCCTGGAGCGCCTTTCTGGCCGGTGGGGCGATCAATACCCTGATGGTGCTGGGCTATCTGCCGAATATCTTCCTCACCATGTATGCCAGCCAGATCGGCTCGGCGCTTGAGGTGGGCCTGCTCTCGCTTGCGTTGGCCGACCGCATCAACGCCATGAAGGAAGAGCGCACACGCATCCTCCAAGAGGCCGGACTCAAGCTCGAAGCCTTCAACCAGGAACTGGCGACCAGCAACCGGCTCAAGGATGAATTCCTCGCCACCGTTACCCACGAACTGCGCACGCCGATGAACGGCGTGATCGGCTCGCTGGAGCTGATGCAGATGCTCAATATCGAAGGCGAGCTGGCGAATTATCAGAAAACCGCCGCCAGTTCAGCCCGCGACATGATGCGCATGGTCAATGACATCCTTGCCCTCACCGAGCTGCAGGCTGGGCGTCTGTATCCACGGCGCGAGCCTTTCAGTCTGCGTGGTCTGTTCGACGGTCTGCGCGCGCAGTACGCGCCGCGTGCTGCAGAAAAAGGCCTGGGTTTTGTGCTGGAGCTGGATGACAGCCTGCCCGACACGCTCGAAGGTGATGCCAGCAAACTGCAGCAGAGCCTGGGCTGTCTGCTGGATAACGCCATCAAGTTCACCCTGCATGGTGAGGTGCGAGTGCGCGTCAGCCGTGGCGGTACGGCCAGCGACACCCTGCCGCTGTGTATCGAGGTGATCGATAGTGGCGCGGGTTTTGTGGTGCCGGCCGATGGCAAGCTGTATCAGCGCTTTCAGCAACTGGACGGCTCGATGACCCGCGAGTACGGCGGGTTGGGTATTGGCCTGGCCATCTGCCGGCAGCTGGTTGACCTGCTAGGTGGCAACCTCAGCCATCAATCGCAGCCGGGGCAGGGCAGCTGCTTTCGTCTGGAGCTGCCGCTGGCCTTGCCGGTGCAGCTGGCAGCACCGGCTCAACTGCCGCCCAAGGTCACCGGGCCGGCGTTGCGCCAACCGGGGCAGTGCACGGTATTGATTGTCGAGGACAACGCGATCAATCAGCTGGTGACCCGCGGCATGTTGCTCAAATTGGGCTACCAGGTGCGTACCGCCGATAACGGCAGCGAGGCCCTGGATGTGCTGCGCAATGAGGCGGTCGATGCGGTGTTGCTGGACTGCCAGATGCCGGTGATGGATGGTTTTGCCACCTGCCGGGCGTTGCGCAATCTGCCCGGTTGTGAGGCCTTGCCGGTGCTGGCGATCACCGCCCACAGCCACAGCGGTGACCGTGAGCGCTGCCTGGCTGCCGGCATGAGTGATTACCTGGCCAAACCCGTGAAGTTCGAGCAGCTGCGCAATCTGCTGCATGACTGGGTGCTCTGCCGTCCGGCATAGCGGCGTCTGGCTTGTAGGGTGCGCCGTGCGCACCACGGAGCCTGGCACATTCAGCTGAGTCCTCCGTGTTATATGCGTCAATGGTTGGCGCTTATGCCGCCTACTGTGCCCGGAATCGCCCTTTAGCCAAACTCTGAATCCTGATTCACTTGATGCATCGTGAATCAGGATTCAGACCATGGCTTATCGCACCACCGCCCTGCGTATCGATCGTGATCAAGCATTGCGGGAGCGCATTATCAGCGCCGCCCTGGCACGGGTGGCTGAAGGCGGCTTTGCTGCGCTGACCATGCAGGCGCTGGCCGAAGATGTCGGCATTGCCACCGGTAGCCTGTACCGCCATGTGCGCAGCAAGGGCGAGCTGGCGGCGGAAGTGTTTGCCGTGGCCAGCCAGCGTGAGGTGGATGCCCTGGCCGTCACCGTGCGCGGGCCGGGTAGCCCGGTGCAGCGTCTGGCCGAGGGGTTGCAGCGCTTTGCCGCGCGGGCTTGGGACAGTCGCCGCTTGGCTTTCGCCCTGATTGCTGAGCCGGTTGACCCGGAAGTCGACGAGCAGCGCCTGTTCTACCGCGAAGCCTATGCCGATCTGTTTGTCGAATTGCTGCAGGAGGGTGTCGCCCAAGGCGTGTTCCATGTGCAGCAGATCAACCTGGTCGCAGCTTGCCTGGTCGGCGCCATTGCCGAAGCCCTGGTCGGGCCGTTGTCGCCGCCTGCGCGTGCCGCCCGTGAAGCCGGATACCCCGCCCCCAGTCTGGCCGAAGTCAGCCAGGCTCTGATTACGTTCTGCCTGCGCGCCGTTGGCGCCCCATTGCCCGAAGAGGAGCCTCAGCCATGAATGCCAGCCAACACGCCGAAACCCATGAAGTGTTCAATCAGGTGCCGCCGCTGGATGGCGCCAACCTGTACCGCGTTGACCTGCCGCTGCAGGAGTGGACCAAGCGCTTTGGCGGTGGTTGGGCCGAGCAGCGCCTGGATGTGTATGGCGGCCTGGCCGGTGGTGAACTGATGGCCGCAGGCTTTCTCGCCAACGAAAATAAACCGGTGTTCAAGAGCCACGACCGCTACGGTCACCGCGCCGATCTGGTGGAGTTTCACCCGGCCTATCACCAGTTGATGAGTGCAGCCATCGAGCATGGCTTGCCGTCCATGCCCTGGACCGACCCGCGCGCCGGCGCCCAAGTGGCGCGCGCCGCCATGAGTTACCTGCACAGCCAGGCCGAGGCCGGCAGCGGTTGCCCGCTGACCATGACCTTTGCCAGCGTGCCCGCACTCAAGCTACAGGCCGATGTGGCCGAGAAGTGGTTGCCGAAAATTCTGTCTACCCAGTACGACCCGCGCAACCTGCCAATCGAGCAGAAAGCCGGTGCGACCATCGGCATGGCCATGACCGAAAAGCAGGGCGGCACCGATGTGCGCGCCAACACCACGCGCGCCTACCCGGTGGGCCTCGGTGGTCCCGGTCAGGCTTATGAGCTGGTGGGGCACAAGTGGTTCTGCTCGGCGCCGATGTGCGACGCCTTTCTGACCCTGGCGTATACCGCCAAGGGCCTGACCTGCTTTCTGCTACCGCGCCACCGGCCGGACGGCACGCGCAACGAGTTCTATATCCAGCGCCTGAAAAACAAGCTGGGTAACTGGTCGAACGCCTCCAGTGAAGTGGAGTTCCGTGGTGCCCTGGCCTGGATGGTCGGTGAAGAAGGCCGTGGCGTGCCGACCATTATCGAAATGGTCGCGCTGACCCGTTTCGACTGCATGATCGGCTCCAGCGCGCTGATGCGTCAGGCCCTGACTCAGGCTGCGCACCATTGCGCGCACCGTCAGGTCGGTGGTCGGGTACTCAGCGAGCAGCCACTGATGCAGAACGTGCTGGCTGATCTGGCCCTGGAAAGCGAAGCAGCGCTGGCGCTGACCATGCGCATGGGCAAGGCGCTGGATAATCCGCACGATGAGCAGGAAGACAAGTTCGCCCGTCTGGTCACCGCCGTGGGCAAGTATTGGATCTGCAAACGCGCGCCGGCCATGATCAACGAGGCCGCCGAATGTATGGGCGGCGCCGGGTATGTCGAGGATACCATCCTGCCAAGGCTGTACCGCGAAGCACCGGTCAACTCGACCTGGGAAGGCTCGGGCAACGTGCAGTGCCTGGACGTGCTGCGTGCGCTGTCCAAGGAGCCAGGCGTGCTTGATGCACTGTTTGCCGAGCTGGGCGACGGTCACGGCGATGCGCGGCTGAAAGCCCATATTGCGCAACTGCAGGCGGATTTCCGCGACACCGCCGATATCCAGTACCGCGCCCGTCAGCTCACCGAAGACGTAGCCCTGGCATTGCAAGCCAAGCTGCTGCTGGAGGCCGGCAATTCGGTGGTAAGCGATGCCTTTATCGCCAGCCGTCTCGGCGGTCAGGGCGGGCGGGTCTACGGCACCTTGCCGCGTGGGGTGAATGTCGAGGCGCTGGTGGCGCGCAGTACGCCGCACCTGATCTGAGGTCTGAACATGCACAGCAGTCTCTTTGAGCGCTTAAAGGCCTGGCTGACCGGCGATATTGCGGCGGATTACGGTATCTCCCAGCTGCGGGCTGCAGCCGGGGTGGCGAGCTTCAGCAGTCAGCCGCCGGCTGTGCACTTCAATCCGCTTGGCGGTGTGCATGGCGGTTACACCGCCACGCTGTTCGATGCGGCGCTGGGGTTAGCGGTGTATTCGCAGGCCAGTGCCGAGGAGGTCTACGTGACCGCCAGTCTGCAGGTGAATTACCTGCGCCCGATTGGTCTTGCGGCCTTGCCGTTGCATACCGAGGCCTGCGTGCAGCAGCGCGAAGGGCGACAGGTCGCGGTGCAGGCCACGCTGCATGATGCCCAGGGGCAGCTGTGTGGCACCGGCAGTGCGGTATTCACCTGCTTGCGCAGTTCGTTACAGGCTACAGGCTGAGGCCTGCCTGGCGGAGGTGCTGTTAACAGGCTTTGCCGGGTGCGATCCGGCCTGCGCGCTTCAACGGCGCTGCCAGATCATCTTGCCGGTGTTGCTTTCGGTCACCAGGTACTGGTCGCTGAAGTGGTAGTGGGCGGCCGGCTGGTAGTCGTTCTGGCCTTGCAGCTGCACTTCCAGCAAGCCGGTGTGGGTGGTTATCCAGCGGCCGGTGTATTGCAGCTCGCCGGGGGCGTCGTAGTTCCAGTCGGCGCCGCCAGCGACGGTACGGCTCCATTGGCTCACGCCGCCATCAACGGTCAATTGCAGAATCATCTGGGTGGTCATTGAGGCGAAGTTGGCGCCGCCGCTGTTGGTGATTTTTTCATGCATCCAGGTGCCGACCAGTGCTGGGTCGCGGAATTGGCGATTGGCCTTGCTGGCGATGGCGGCGTCGCTGAACGTCTGGCGATGGAACACGGCACTGCGCTCCAGGGTTTCGCCCGTGCGCGGGTTGCGCGCTGCAATGTGGCTGTCGAGCACGCCGTTGGCATAGGTGGCCGTCATGTTGGCGATTGCCTGTCCGGATTGTGTTTCGCTGATCTTCGCTGTGAGCAGCTGTCCGTCGAAGCTGCCGCTTATCTGTAGGCGCAACCGGCCCCCTTCGACGTATTCACCACTGACCTGTGGCCCCTGGCTGCGCAGGTGCAGCTCGGCGGGTTGACCGTCCAGGGTGGCCAGGTAGTGACCGTCCAGGCTGTCGGCCAGTAGCAGGCTCGGCAGTAAACTCAGGAACAGGATGAGCAGGGCGCGCAGCATGCGGTGTCCTCGGGGCAATGGGTGCAACAAGATTAGCGGGTATTGGGTGACTGGGTGGTCAACGCCGCGCTATCCCAAGCGCGGTGGATCAGGGCAAGATAGAGCCTGTCCGATCAGCCAGGAAGATGCCTTGTGAGCCTTTGTTCCGATGACTTCGTTGTCGCCACCACCGCCGAAGAGGCGGTGGATCGCCTTGCCGCGTTGCACCAGCAGGCTACCAGCGCTCTCAGTCAGGCGCTCAAGCGCTACCTCAAAGAGCGCGTCAAACCCGATGCCGCCCAGCACTGCCTGTTCCGCTACCCCGAATTGCGCCTGACCTACCTGTGTCAGGGCGAGGTGCCGACCACCGTGCGTGCCTACGCCAAGGTACAGGTGCCAGGCACCTACGCTATCACCGTGACCCAGCCGGCGGCCTTCCGCAAATACCTGCTGGAGCAGCTGCGCCCGTTGATGAACGACTTCACCTTGCGTGTGGAAGTCGGCCGCAGCCAGCAGAACATTCCTTACCCGTACGTGGTCGAGGGTGGCGATGAACTGGCCGGCAGCGGTGTGACCGCCGCCGAGCTGGCGCGGGTATTCCCCAGCACCGACCTGTCCGCCGCCACCGACGGCACCGCCGATGGCCTGTACGACTGGGAGAACATCGACCCGCTGCCGCTGGCACTGTTCGATGCGGCGCGCACCGACTTCTCGCTCAAGCGCATCCAGCATTACACCGGCAGCGACTGGCGCCATGTGCAGCCGTGGATCCTGCTGACCAACTACCACCGTTACGTCGACCAGTTCATCCGCCATGGCCTGGACATGCTGGTGGGCGACTCACGCTTCACCCGCATGGTGCTGCCGGGCAATGTGGTGGTCGAGCGTGGCATGGCCGAAGGCGAGATGCAGGCGATCATCGAGAACGTGGTCTGGCACCGCTACCAGATGCCGGCCTACCACCTGCAGGCCGAGGATGGTCACGGCATTACCCTGGTCAATATCGGCGTCGGCCCGTCCAACGCCAAGAACATCACCGACCACCTGGCCGTGCTGCGCCCGCACTGCTGGCTGATGATCGGCCACTGCGGCGGCCTGCGCCAATCGCAGACCATCGGCGACTACGTGCTGGCCCACGCCTATATGCGCCGCGACGGCATTCTCGACCGCGTACTGCCGCCGCATATCCCGCTGCCGGCGCTGGCCGAGGTGCAGCAGGCATTGCAGCAAGCGGCCAAGCTGGTGACTGGTGAAGAGGGCGACGAGCTGAAAAAGCGCCTGCGCACCGGCACCGTGCTGACCTACGACGACCGCAACTGGGAACTGCGCTGGGCTCAGGAGCGGCCGCTGATCAACCTGTCACGCGCGGTGGCGGTGGATATGGAAAGCGGCACTATCGCCGCCCAGGGCTATCGCCTGCGGGTGCCCTACGGCACGCTGCTGTGCGTGTCGGACAAACCGCTGCACAGCGAGATCAAACTGCCTGGCGCGGCCGGTGCTTTCTACGAACGCGCCGTGACCCAGCACCTGCATATCGGCATCACTGCCCTGGAGCTTATGCGCAGTCAGCTCAACTCGCTGCACTCGCGCAAGCTGCGCAGCTTTGATGAGCCGCCGTTCCGGTAGGTTGGGTTGAGGCGCGTAGCGTCGAAGTCCAACAGCTAGTGAGCGTTTCCTGTTGGGCTTCGCAGGCTCAACCCAACCTACGATTTGCTTGCTGGGCTGCCGTTCAGGGCGTTTTCCAGCCAAGCGCAAAAGCTGCGGGTCAGTGGATCGCCCTCACTGTCGCGGTGCACCAACCAGGCCCAGTTGGGGCCGCGCACTGTCTGTTCCGCCAGCGGTTGCAGTAGGCCGTTACGCCGAGCCTGGTCAGCCAGCAACTGGCTGACCAGGGCGATGCCCAGGCCTTGGCTGGCGGCATCCAGCAGCAGGCCAGGGTCGGAGAAGTTAAGTCCGTTGCTCTGCTGGCCTACATCCTGCCCGCCTTGCACTGCCCAATGACTCCAATCCATCTCTCGTTCGCCATGCAGGGTGCAGCGCTCGTCTGGTTGTTGCGCCAGCAGGCTGGGGTGTGCCGCCGAATAGAGGCGGTCTTCCAGCAACACGCGAAAGCTGCACTCGGCCTGGGCGGTGAGGTCGTCACGCACGGCAATGTCGATGGTCTGAGTGGCCATGTCCGGCACCTCATCGCTGGTGAACAGCCATAGGTCGATTTCCGGGTGCAGGCGATGAAATTCACCCAGGCGCGGCACCAGCCAGTGGCGGGCGAAGGCCGGCGTGGTGTTGACCACCAGTTGGTTGGGCTTGCGGTACTGCTCCAGGCGACGGATGCCCACGGCCAGTTGCTGCAACAGCGACTGGGTGGTGCTGAGCAGGTCATACCCGGCATCGGTGAGGCTGACGCTGCGTCCACTGCGGTAGAACAGCGGCTGTTCGAGAAAGCTTTCCAGGCTACGGATCTGCTGGCTGATCGCCGACTGGGTGAGGTGCAGTTCCTCGGCGGCCTTGTGGAAGCTGCCCAGGCGGGCGGCGGCCTCGAAGCCGCGCAGGGCGTTTAGCGGGGGCCAGTGTTTCAACATGATTGATAAGTCCTGCTAATCAGAATTGTGCAAAATCTATCGTTTGTTACGGCATTTTTACAGGCCTAGCATGCAAGTCATCACCGCATTCGCGGTTTTCAGTGATAACAAAGACTTAACTGAAGGCACTTGTATGCAGCATAACGCAGTCGCAGAAAACGCTTGGTTCATGCCCGCTGAATGGGTTCCGCACGCCGCCACCTGGATGGTCTGGCCGCATAACCAAGGGCTGTGGGAGTCCGGCTGGGGCGTGACCCTGACCGAGGTGCAGGTGGACTTCGCCCGGGTGGCCAACGCCATTGCTCGCTTCGAACCGGTAAAGATGGTGGTTGATCCATCGGCAGCGCTGCGTGCCCGTGAGTTGTGCGGGCCCAACATCGAGCTGATCGAGTTGGCCGTCAACGACAGCTGGTGTCGCGATTCCGGGCCGAGCTTTGTCTGCCATCCGCAGCGTGGGGTGGCCGGGGTGAGCTGGCGCTTCAATGCCTGGGGCGGCAAATCCGAGCATGATCTGGATGAGAGCCTGGCGCGGCGTATTCTCAACGGCCTGGGCATGGATTGCTTCGGCACGCCGCTCTCCAACGAAGGCGGGGCGATCCATGTGGATGGCGACGGCACGCTGATCACCACCGAATCGGTGCTGCTCAACCCCAATCGCAATCCGGGCATGAACAAGGCCGAGATGGAGGAAATCTTCGCCCGCCTGCTGGGCGTGAAGAAGACCATCTGGCTACCGGGTGACCCGCAGTACGTGACGGGCGATATGACCGACGGCCATATCGACGGCGTGTGTGCCTTCGCCAAACCCGGCGCGCTGCTGGTGGACGCCACCCGCGATCAGGGCTCGGTGTACGCCGAAGTGGTGCGCGAAAACCGTCGCGCCCTGGAGCTGGCCACCGATGCCCGTGGCCGCACGTTCGAGCTGCTCGAACTGTACGAGGCCACCGACGCGGTGGACACCGAAGCCGAGGTGTTCTGCGCCTCCTACACCAACTTCTACATCTGCAACGGCGCGATCATCATGCCGGCCTACGGCATTGCGGCGGACGAGGAAGCGGCGGCGACCCTGCGTATGGCCTTCCCGGGCCGCGAAGTGGTGGCGGTGCAAATCAATCAGCTGGCCCATGGCGGCGGTGGCGTGCATTGCATCACTCAACAGCAGCCGGCTTGGCCGTTGAAGGGGTGAGGTGATGAGCAAACTGACCGTCGCCACTACCCAGTTCGCCTGCAGCTGGAACCTTGAGCAGAACCTTGACCAGGCCGAGCGTCTGGTGCGCGAGGCCGCCGCCAAGGGCGCGCACCTGATCCTGTTGCAGGAGCTGTTCGCCACCCCGTACTTCTGCATTGAGCAGGACCACAAGCACCTGGCGCTGGCCGAGGAATACAGCCAGAGTCGCGTGCTCAAGCGCTTCTCCGCCCTGGCCAAGGAACTTGGCGTGGTGCTGCCGTTGTCCTGGTTCGAGAAGGCCGGCAATGCCTGTTTCAATTCGCTGAGCGTGGCCGACGCCGATGGCCGCCTGCTTGGGGTGTACCGCAAGACCCATATCCCCAACGCCATCGGCTACCAGGAGAAGGAATATTTCAGCCCCGGTGATACCGGCTTCAAGGTCTGGGACACCGCCTTCGGCCGCATCGGCGTGGCCATCTGCTGGGACCAATGGTTCCCCGAAACAGCGCGTTGCCTGGCCCTGCAAGGTGCCGAAGTGCTGCTGTTCCCCACCGCCATCGGCTCCGAACCGGGGGCGCAAACGCTGGATTCCCGTGACCACTGGCAACTGACCCAGCGCGGCCATGCCGCCGCCAACATCCTGCCGGTGATCGCCGCCAACCGCGTCGGCCGTGAAGTGGCGAGCAGCGATCCAGCCCTGCAGATGAGTTTCTACGGCTCGTCCTTTATCACCGACCACAAGGGCAAGTTGCTCGCCGAGGCTGACCGCGACAGCACGGGCGTACTGGTACGTGAACTGGATCTTGCCGCCATGCGTGAGGAGCGCCTGACCTGGGGCATCTACCGCGACCGCCGCCCGGAAATGTACGGCCCGCTGCTGGGCCTGGACGGACGGCAAACCCATGTGTGCTGGAATCACCAAGGAGTCTGAGCATGAAACCTGCGAACGCATTGCTGATTGGCTCGCTGAGTCTCGTCCTGGGTTGTGCCCAGGCCTGGGGTAAGACCGAGGAAAAGACCCTGCGCCTGTACAACTGGGCCGACTATTTTGCCGAGGACACCCTGGCTAGCTTCACTAAGGAGACTGGCATCCGGGTGATCTACGACGTCATGGAAGGCAGCGAAACGCTGGAAGCCAAGATGATGGCCGGCAACAGCGGTTATGACCTGATCTTCCCCGGCGACACCGTGGCCGAACGGCTGATGCGTGCCGGCGCGTTGCAGAAGTTGGACAAGTCCAAGCTCGAACATCTGGATGAGATCGAGCCGGGCCTGCGCAATTTGCAGACCCAGTACCCCTATTCGCGTCACGCCACAGTGCCTTACACCTGGGGCAGCATTGGCATTACCTATAACGCCGCGATGATCGAGCAGCGTATGCATGACGCGCCGGTAAACAGCCTCGATCTGCTGTTCAAACCGGAAAACGCGGCCAAGTTCGCCGACTGCGGCATCTCGATGATCGACTCGCCGGACGAAGTGCTGGCCGTGGTGCTCAACTACCTGGGGCGATCACCACGCAGTGCCAAACCCGACGATCTTAAGGCTGCCGGAGAATTGTTGGCGGCGATCAAGCCCTATATCCGCAAGTTCCAGTCGCAGCCGGTTACCGAACTGGTCAATGGCGATCTGTGCCTGTCGCTCGGTTACAGCGGCGATGTCACCCAGGCCCAGCGCGCTACGGCCGGAGCCGGCAAACAGGTGGATTTCCGTTTCCACATTCCACGCGAAGGCACCACGGTCTGGATGGACACCATGGCTATTCCAGTGGATGCCCGGCACCCGCAGTACGCCTACGCCTTTATCAATTTCGTCATGCGTCCTGCGCATATGGCGGCGATCAGCAACTTCACCGGCTACCCGACTTCGAGTGCCGCAGCCCGGCCATTGGTCGATGCCGACATGCGCAATAACCCGGAGATCTATGTCGATCAGGCCGTTTATGCGCGGCTGATCCCCGGCAAGGACATTCCCCAGCGTGACATGCGTGCGCGCATGCGTGCCTGGAGCCAATTCAAAACGGCCCGTAGTCACTGAGCCGCTGCCAGCCCCTCACCCTTCACAGCCGCCCCACTTACAGAGGATGCAGAACCATGTCGACACGTCGTGATTTCATTAAACAGCTGACTGCCGTCGCCGGCCTGGGCGTGGTCGCTTCCATGGGCGTTGGCCTGAATGCGCCGCGTGTACGAGCGGCGCTGGGCAACAGTTGGTATATGCCCGACGAGCATGCGCCGCAGGAGCGGGTGTTTCTCGCCTTCGCGGCCTCCAGTGCGGTGTGGGAGGACTGGGCAACGCCGGTCAACGATTGCATCGCTCTGCTGGCCAAGACCATCGCCAAGTACCAGCCGGTAACTGTGCTGTGCCGCGCCAATCAACTGACCCTGGCTCGGCAGAAGTGCGGCACGACTAATACCAAGTTCCTGACCATGCCGCTGGACGACATCTGGGTGCGTGACTATGGCGGTTGCTTTGTGGTCGATGGGCAGGGCGGTCGTGGCCTGGTCGACTTTCATTTCAACGGCTGGGGCGGCAAGCAGCGCGCCAGCAACGACACCCAGGTGGCCGATAACCTGAGCTACGAGCTGGATGCCAGCTACATCGCCAGCCAACTGGTGGGTGAGGGCGGCGGTATCGAGGTGGATGGCCACGGCACGGCGATCATCACCGAGAGTTGCTGGGTCAACAGCAACCGCAACCCGGGCATGAGTCGCGCACAGATCGAGTCCGAGCTGAAGGCCAATCTGGGGCTGCGCAAAATCATCTGGCTGCCGGGGATCAAGGGCAAGGACATCACCGATGCCCATGTTGATTTCTACGCACGCTTCGTCAAACCTGGTGTGGTGATCGCCAATCTGGACAACGACCCCAAGTCCTACGATTACGCCGTGACGCGCACCCACCTGGACATTCTCAAGAACGCCACCGACGCCGACGGGCGTCGCCTGGTCGTGCACACCCTGCCGCCACCCTTGAAAGTGCGCAGCAACGTCTACACCCGTAACAATCCGGATTTCGCGCCGGGTTATATCAATTACCTACCAATCAATGGCGCGGTGATTGCGCCGCAGTTCGGTGACTCGGCGGCCGACAAGTACTGTAAAGACCTGCTGACCCAGCTTTATCCGGGGCGTGTGGTGGTGCAGGTGAATATCGACCCGATCGCCGGTGGCGGTGGCGGCATTCACTGCGTAACCAAGAACATGCCGCGCCTGTAATTGGTCAGTGGGCCGACTGTTCGAGGCGCAGGTGCAGAATCGGAAAAGGCCGTCCGCCATCATCCAGTGGTGAGCGGCCTGCTACTGCGAAGCCCTGGCTCAGGTAGAAGTCCAACGCCTTGGGGTTCTGTTCGTTGACGTCGACCTGGTTTGCGCCAAGGCGCACCACTGCGTCGTTGAGCAGGGTACGGCCTATGCCCGTGCCGTGCTTCTGCGGGTCAACGAACAGCATCTCGATCTTGCCTTCTGCATAGCCGAGAAAACCGCTGACATTGCCATCCGCGCCACGGATGCAGCTGAGCTGAACCTGGGGGAAGTACTGCTCGATCAGCAAAGGTTTGAGCAGTTGAATATCGTGCTCTTCGAGAAAGTCGTGGGTGGCGCGTACTGCCGCCTCCCACACTTCAAGCATGCGCGGGAAGTCGCTGGAATGGGGTGTTTCGACCAAGTGTGGCATGTGTGGCTCATGGGGCGGTGAAAAAGGGCAAATCATGCGACTGATTTGCCCCTGTTGTCACTTGCTGGCATCCAGCACCACGCGGTAGCGCGCTTTACCGGCACGCAGGTGGTCGATGGCCTCGTTGACTTTGCTCATGGGGAAGTGCTCGACCTGCGGCAGGATTTGATGGCGCGCGCAGAACTCCAGCATGGTCGCCATGTTGCTGGGGGAGCCGACCGGTGAGCCAGACAGGCTCTTCTGTTTTGGAATCAGATTGAACACATGCACCGGGATGGCGCTGGGCACGATGCCAACAAAGTGCAGGCGGCCTTTGCCGCTGAGGGTGCCGAGCATGGCGTTCCAGTCCAGGTCGGCGCTGGCGGTGACCAGCAGGAAGTCCAGGCTGCCGGCAATCGCCTTGAGTGCCGCACTGTCGGTGGAAGCGACTACCTTGTGCGCGCCCAGGCGTTTGGCTTCATCCTGTTTGTTCAGTGATGAGGTGAAGGCGGTGACTTCGCAGCCCCAGGCATTCAGAAAGCCCAGCGCCAGATGGCCGAGGCCGCCGATACCGACTACGCCGACCTTGTCAGTGGGTTTCACGTTGAAATCCAGCAGCGGGCTGAACACCGTGGAGCCGGCGCAGAACAGCGGGCCTACCAGTGCTGGATCAAGGCCGTCAGGCAGCGCTACCGCCCAGGCCCAGTGACTGCGCAGGCGGTCGGCGAAACCGCCGTTGCTGCCGACAATGGTCGGTTTTACCGTGCCGCATAGTTGGTGCGAACCTTCCATGCACGAGCTGCAATGCATGCAGCTGCCCTTGTACCAGCCGATGCCCACCCGTTGCCCGAGCTTCAGGCCACGGGCCTGCGGGCCGAGGCGTACCACGGTGCCGACCACTTCATGACCGGGAATAAAGGGGTAGCGCGCATTGCCCCATTCGTTGTCGATCATCGACTGGTCAGAGTGGCAGATGCCGCAGTATTCCACGGCCACCTCGACCTCTTCGGCACCCAGCGGGCCGGGGTCATAACTGTGCGGTTCGAGGGGCGCGCCGGGGGCTTTGGCAGCCCAGCCGGTAAAGGTGTCGACGATGGATTCGGACGAACTCATAACAATGGCCTCGGGACGGGAAACACAACCCTGCCAGCATAGCCCGCTACGCCGCTGCAGGTTGCGCCGATCACTCAGCCTGATAGTTCAACCGTGGCCTCGGTTACACTGGCCGCCTAGTAACCTGTTGCTGGATCACCTATGTCGCGCCCACCTCGTCCTGCGTCCTCCCGTCCGCACAGCGGTAAACCTGCCGTGCGCCGTGTGGCCAAGGCACCACCTGCCGAGCCGCGTTTGCTGGTGCTGAACAAGCCGTTCGACGTACTTACCCAGTTCAACGACGAGCAAGGTCGCGCCACCCTCAAGGATTTTGTCGATGTGCCTGGCGTTTATCCGGCTGGCCGGCTGGACCGTGACAGCGAGGGCCTGCTGCTGCTGACCAATGATGGCGGTCTGCAGGCGCGTATCGCCGACCCCAAGCACAAACTGGCGAAAACCTATTGGGTGCAGGTGGAGGGCGAGCCGAGCGAGGCGCAGTTGCAGCAGCTGCGCGACGGTGTGCAGTTGAATGACGGCCCGACCCTGCCGGCCGAAGTACGGTTACTGGATGAGCCGCAGCTGTGGGAGCGCAACCCGCCGGTGCGTTTTCGTAAAAGCATCCCGACGGCCTGGCTGGAACTGGTGATTCGTGAGGGGCGCAACCGTCAGGTGCGACGCATGACGGCGGCCGTGGGCCTGCCGACCCTGCGCCTGGTGCGCGTACGTATTGGTCCGTTCAGCCTGGACGGCTTGCAGCCCGGAGAGTGGCGCGAAGTGCCGGCCCGGCTGAGCTGATCAGTAGCCGGCTTTGATCACCGCGATACCTTTTTCCAGTACCTCATTCCAGGCGTTACGGGTTTTGCTGCAGCACTGCTGATCATGCTCGCCGATGGTGCGCAGCAACGCCTGCTGCCACAGCACATACAGCTCTGGGCGAATATCCATGGCCGCACGGGAGTGGCTGCAGCCCAGTGCGCGCAGCTTGGTGTCTGGCATACCGCGGGCATGCATCACCAGGTTGAGAATGCCCTGGCGCAGCAGCAGCTTTTGCCCGTTCATCTCGGTATTAACGAACTTCTCGCGCACCTCGGGTGAGCTGGCGAGGAAGTGGCGGTAGAAACTGTCAAAGAAGTCAGGGCTGGCGCAGCAGCGGCCATAGCTCTGCATCACCAGATCAGCGGGGGACATGAAAACTCCTGGGCAACGACTGAAGACCGCAGGCGAGTGCGGTCAGGAACCACTAGGCGCGCTGGGCTTGTCAGCCGTGGATGTCGCGAGCGGTTTCGATGATGTAGGTGATGATCGGCTTGGCCAGAAAAGCGAACAGGCACAGGCCCAGGGTGAGGAACAGAATGGCAGTGCCCATGCGGCCGGCTTTGGACTTCTTGGCCAGGTCCCAGATGATGAAGAACATGAACAGAATCAGCCCGCCCACCAGGGCGTACATCATCAGCGATTCAAATTGTTCGGTTTCCATTCGGGCCTCGTGAACCTGCAGGTGCTCGGCTGGGTGCCGAAAATCGATGCGAAGGCGGGCGCGGTGATGCTCGCCAGAGGGCAGCGATTATACGCGCCGAGGGCGGCCCTGCCAGCCGCGTGTGGCGAGGGTGCGGCGATCAGCCGCGCAGGTGCTGCAAGGGCAGCTGTGTAGTGGAGAGAATCTGCTGCAGAACGAAGCTGGAGCGCACGCTGGATACGCCTTCGATGCGGGTCAGGGTGCCCAGCAGCAGCTTCTGGTAGTGATCCATGTCCGGCACCACCACCTTGAGTTGATAGTCGGCGTCCATCCCGGTCACCAGGCAGCATTCGAGCACTTCTGGGCATTTGCGGATTTCGGCCTGGAAGTGCTCGAAGCGTTCAGGAGTGTGCCGGTCCATGCCGATCAGCACATAGGCGGTCAGCGTCAGACCGAGCTGCTTGCGGTCAAGCAAGGCGACCTGGCCGAGGATGTAGCCATCGTCCTGCAACTGCTTGACCCGCCGCGAACAAGGCGAGGGCGACAGGCCGATGCGCTCGGCCAGGTCCTGGTTGGACAAGGTGGCATCGCGCTGCAATTCGGCGAGGATATTCAGGTCGTAGCGATCAAGTCTGTTCATCTTTGCCATGCTTTTGTTTTTTGATTGCTGATAATCATGCGCTTGTGGTGATTAATTGCGCAAGTGATGGCTATATCAGCAATGTTCGCAATCTTTCACTGCGCCATCAGGCGTAAGCTTTACCTCAACTTCAAGGCCCGGACGACACGTCCAGCCGCTTCGCCCAATCAGGTGAGCGGTCGCCGCCGATCCCACCGGATCGGCACGGCACCCGGGTCCGAACTGCCCAACCAGGCAGGCGAAGAAAAGGCGTTACCATCGCCACAATGACGGACACGCAAAAAAGGGAGGCCTCGGCCTCCCTTTTTGTTGCTTGGGATTAATCAGCCCGCCAGGCCGGCGAACTGCAGCAGCCACCAGGCGAGAATCGCCAGTTGTACGAAGAACGCGGCAAAGCGCAGCCAGACAAACAGCGGGCTGGTGCTGATCAGATGCATCAGGCTCTGGAACAGGCGCGCACCGAGCAACAGTAGGGCCAGCGGCTCGGTGATGTCGGTCTGCGCGCTGGCCATGGCATAAAGCAGCAGTGCGGCCTGTAGCGGCAGGTTCTCCAGGCAGTTGGCGTGGGTGCGAACCAGGCGTTGGCCAAAGTTGCTGGGGGTGTTGCTGCCATCAGGGTTGAAGGCATTGACGGCCATCTTGCCGCTGAGCACCAGCAAGCCGCGCTGGTTGACCAGTAGAACAATCAGCAGCAGGGCCCAGGCGACCAGGCCAAGCAGGGCCGTGGCGGTTGCAGTCAGGGTCATGGGTTCGCTCCTTGGTTTTCTTGTTGTGGGGTGGGGCGAAAGCAGTCTACGGGTTTTAGAGTATTTGCTCTAGTCGGGTGCCTGCGCAGTACCTGGAGGGCTGACCACACTGCCAGGGTCGGCATGCACCAGCACTTCGGCGCGTGGGTAGTGCTCGTGAATCGCTTTCTCCACTGCCACGCAGTGGTTGTGCGCTTCCGATAAACTCATTTCGCCGGGCAGTTCCAAATGCAGCTGGACGAACCAGCGTGTGCCGGAGATGCGTGTGCGCAGGTCGTGGGAGCCGAGCACACCGGGTACGGCGTTGGCCAGTTCATACATGTGCTGCGAGGTTTCGCTGGGCAGTTCCTCGTCCATCAGTACGGCGATCGAGCCGCGCACGATGCTGATGGCGCTCCAGAAAATGTAGAAAGCGATGCCGATGGCGAAGATCGCGTCCATCTGCTGCCAGCCGAAGCGGGTCAGTAGCAGCGCGAGAAGGATGCTGCTGTTGAGCAGGATGTCGGAGCGGTAGTGCAACGAGTCGGCATGGATGGCGGTAGAACCGGTTTCGCGTACCACCTTGCGTTGAAAGGTCAGCAGGGCGATGGTCAATGCCAGCGACAGCAACATGACCGCGATACCCACGCCTTCGGCTTCCAGCGGTTGCGGCGTTTGCAGGCGCTCGATGCCCTGCAGGCCGATGAGCACGGCGCTGACACCGATGAACAGCGCCTGGCCCAACCCTGCCAGGGCTTCGGCCTTGCCGTGGCCATAGCGGTGATCATCGTCCGCCGGGCGCAGGGCGAAGTGCACCGCGATCAGGTTGATCAGCGAGGCGGCGCTATCGAGCAGCGAGTCGGTAAGCCCGGCCAGCAAGCTGACCGAGCCGCTCAACCACCAGGCAAGTGCCTTGGCCAGCACCAGAGTCAAGGCTACCGCCAGCGCTGCCTGAGTGGCCAGGCGCATCAGCCTGGCGTGGTGAGGGTTGGCCATGGATTCAGGCGGCCGGACGCAGGCCGTAGGCTGCCAGTTGCTCAACGCTGCCGCTGTGCTGGATCAGGCGCGGGTCATCCAGCGGCAGGCTGTGGCCGGTTTGTACCTCGATCAGCGTCTTGAGCTTGCCCGCGTCGATCTTGCCGTCGGCATCCACCACGTTCTGCAGGTCTTGTGGATCCACCTGGGAGGTCAGGCCGCCGGGCAGGTAGATTGCGCCACTGGCGAAGTCGATGCCGAAGGCAATCAGCCCAGGGATGACATAAAACAGAATGCCGATGGCGTTGAGCCCAGCGACCACAGGGTCGATGCGGCCTTCGATCTGGCCACGGCGGTCTGGGAAGAACAGGGTGCCGCAGGCGCTCAGTTGGGTAAGCAGAGTGGCGACGAGAAGGCCACCGATAACGCGGGTTTGGGTGCGCATTGAACATCTCCATGGAAAAAGTGGCGCAACTATACCAATGCCTGTATTGCAATGCCGCTGCGTCAGGCGCTGCCGACGCGATCACGCGTCGTGGCCTGAGCCTCAGACAGCGGCAATGGCCCAGCGGTTCGCGGTTATAATCGTGGCCCTTGAATGGAGCCTGCATGAATTCCCTGCCAATCGATGTGCTGCTGCCTGAGCTGTGTCAGGCGCTTGCCCTGCGTGACGAAGCGGTGCTGGAAGCGCCGCCCGGTGCCGGCAAGACCACCCGTGTGCCACTGGCATTGCTGAGCCAATCCTGGCTGGCCGGGCAGACCATCATCATGCTCGAGCCTCGGCGCTTGGCGGCGCGGGCGGCGGCCGAGCGGCTGGCCAGTGAGCTGGGCGAGGCCGTGGGGGAAACGGTCGGCTATCGCATCCGTCTGGACAGCAAGGTCGGCCCGCGTACCCGTATCGAGGTGGTCACCGAAGGCATTCTGGCCCGGCGTCTGCAGGACGATCCGGCGCTGGAAGGTGTCGGCCTGGTGATTTTTGATGAGTTTCACGAGCGCAGTCTGGACGCTGATCTTGCGCTGGCGTTGACCCTTAATGGTCGGGCGATGTTTCGCAGTGCGGACGCCGGCGAGCTGCCGCTGAAGGTGTTGCTGATGTCGGCGACCCTGGAAGGCGAGCGGCTGGCGGGCCTGCTCGACAATGCCCCGGTGCTGCGCAGTGAAGGGCGCATGTTCCCGGTGGATATCCGCTGGGGCGCACCCTGGCAGGTGGGCGAGTGGGTCGAGCCGAAAGTGCTGCAGGCCATTCAGCACGCGCTGGCCGATGAGCCGGGCAGTCTGCTGGTGTTTCTCCCGGGGCAGGCGGAGATTCGTCGCGTCAATGAACAGCTGGCCGAGGCGCTGGCTGGGCGTCGCGATGTGCTGTTGTGTCCGCTGCATGGCGATCTGGACCTCAGTGCTCAACGCATGGCTATCGAGCCCGCTCCATCGGGGCAGCGCAAGGTGGTGTTGGCCACCAATATCGCCGAAACCAGCCTGACCATCGACGGCGTGCGGGTGGTGATCGATGCCGGTCTGGCGCGCGTACCGCGCTTTGATCCGAACAGCGGCATGACCCGTCTGGACACCCAGCGTATTTCCCGCGCCTCGGCCACCCAGCGTGGTGGGCGCGCCGGGCGTTTGCAGCCGGGCGTTTGCTATCGGTTGTGGTCACAGGCGCAGCATGAGCAATTGGCTGCTTACGGTACGGCGGAAATACTTCAGGCCGACCTTGCCGGGTTGGCGCTGCAACTGGTGCGTTGGGGGGTACAACCGGCCGAGTTGGTTTGGCTGGATCCGCCACCGGCAGCCGCTTATGCCCAGGCGCTGGAGTTGCTGGCGCGGCTGGGCGCGGTGGATGCTCAGGGCAAACTGACCGCTCATGGCCAGGCCATGGCCGAATTGCCGACGCACCCGCGTATTGCTCATCTGCTGCTGCGCGGCCAGGAACTGGGCTTGGGTGCACTCGCTTGCGATTTGGCCGCCTTGCTCGGTGAACGTGACATTCTGCGGGGGGCAGGGGCTGATCTGCACAGCCGCTTGGCTCTGCTTGCGGGTGAGTCGCGGGCCGCCCGTGGTGCCCAAGGCGGTGTACAGCGTGCCCGGCAACTGGCCCGGCAGTTTCAGGGTTACCTCAAACGCAAGCCCAGCCCGCAGGCAGTCAGTGATCCTGAGCATCCGCGCTGGCTGGGCGCCTTGCTGGCGTTTGCCTACCCCGATCGGATTGCCCAGCAGCGCCGCGAAGGCGGCGCGGAATACCGCCTGGCCAATGGCCGTGCCGCGTTGTTTGCTGAAGCCGATGGTCTGATGAAATACGCCTGGCTGGTGGTGGCGGACCTGGGCAGCCGTCAGGGGCAGCGAGAGGAACGCATCTACCTGGCGGCCGAGCTGGAGCCGCAACTGTTCGACACGGTGTTGGCTGAGCAGGTCAGCACGTTGGAGGTGCTGGACTGGGATGAGCGTGAGGGCGCCTTGCGTGCCGAGCGTCAGCGCAAGGTCGGTGAGCTGGTGCTGGCGCGCGAAGCCTTGACCGGGCTGGACGCTCAGCAGCGCAGCCGGGCCATGCTCGGCCTGGTGCGGCGCAAAGGCCTGGCACTGCTGCCCTGGACCCCGGAGCTGCGTCAGTGGCAGGCGCGTGTCGGCCTGATGCGGGGGTTGGAATTGGCCGTTGCAGGAGCCAGCGAGTGGCCGGACGTCAGTGATGCGGCCTTGCTGGCGACGCTGGAAAGCTGGCTGCAGCCCTATCTGGATAACGTTACCCGGCTCAGTCACTTCGCCAGCCTGGACCTCTCCAGCATCCTCCACAGCCTGCTGCCCTGGCCGCTGCCACAGCGCCTGGATGAACTGGCCCCGCGCAGCCTGGCGGTGCCTTCCGGCTCGCGCATCAGTCTGGACTACAGCGAGCAACCGCCGGTATTGGCCGTGCGCCTGCAGGAGCTGTTCGGCCTGGCCGAGACACCACGCATTGCCGGTGGGCGGCAGGTGGTCAAGCTGCACCTGCTGTCGCCAGCGCGGCGGCCTGTGCAGGTGACTCAGGATTTGGCCAATTTCTGGCGCAGCACCTATGCCGAGGTGAAGAAGGACCTCAAGGGGCGCTATCCCAAACACTACTGGCCGGATGATCCGCTGATCGCCGAGCCCACGGCGCGGGCCAAACCGCGCAAGTAGGCCTTAAGGCAGGCGCAGGTCTTCGCCGGCTGCTTGCAGTTCGGCGTAGGCGCGATCCAGCGCATCGCGCAGGGCTTCTGCGCCGGGCGCATGGCTGGAGACGATCAGCTTCAAGGGGATGCGTTGCAGCTGAACAAACGGCAGTTCGGACATGCCCAGGCGCTTGCGCGCCTGTTCCACGGGCGTCTGGTAGTCGAGGAGGAAATCGCCACGGCGGCGCTGCAGCATTTCCAATGCGGCGGTATGGGTGCCGGTACGGTGCTGCTGCACGGCCAGTTGCGGGTCGTCGAGCATCTGATTGATCGACTGCCAGTAGGTGTAACCGCTGATCATGATCACCCCACGGCCCTTGAGGTCCTCGGGCAGGCGCGGCATCAGGGTATCGCGGCGGAAATACAGGTTGAGGACGATTTCGCCCAGCAGGGTACGGGTTTCCAGGGTGTGCTCGCGCAGCTCCGCCTTGCCGGGGGCGCCGGGCCAGACCTGGACGCTGCCATCTTGCAGGGCGTTGTACAGTCGGGCGCTGGGGTAGGAACGCAGCTGGGCGCGGTAGCCGGCATGTTCCAGCAGGCGTTTGCTCAGTTGCAGGATGGCCCCGCGCGGTTGGCCCTGGCTGTTGGTGTAGGAGTAGGGCGGAAACTCGTAATAGCCCACCTGCACCAGAGGGCGAGTGGCGGCAGGGGTGGCAGCGTGGCTGAACCCGCAATAGAAGGCTGCGAGCAGCACTAAGCAGAGAGATCGTGGCATCAAATGGGTACGTACTGCGGCTATCTGCCGTCTTTTAGTTATAAAACCGTCATATTTCCTGAGCATGGCTAAATGCCAGCAAGTTTGTCCAGTCCATTACTGAAAAAGCTTAGTCGACAGTGGGTAAAAGCAGGCGGGTAAGCACGGGCAGGTGGTCGGAAATTCCCAGGGTGTCGTGCTGGCGCACCTGGGCCTCGAGTTGTATTAGCTGTGGGCTGTGGAACAGGTAATCGAGGGTTCGATCCGGGCCGCTGACGCTGGGGTCATTGGGGTAGTGGGTATACCAGCGCGCTTGCTCGGGGCCGCTGGCCTGTTCCAGGCTGGGCACCATCGGGTAGCGCTCGGCCAGTTGTTGCAGTTCGCTGGCAGGGCTGTACCAGCTGCGCTGGCTTGCCGGCAGGCGCTGGTACTGGCCGGGCGGGAGCAGGTTGAAATCACCGCCCAGTACCCAGGGCGTGCCGTCGGCCTGGAGCTGATCAAGCAGGCTGGTGGTCATGGCGACCTGGCGCTGCATGGTGTCGTTGCCCTGGGCGAAGGCATCCAGGTGGGTGTTGATGGCCGCCAGTTCACCACCGCCACGGATGGGCAGGTGGCTGACCAGCAAGGCACGCTTGAGGTTGAACTGCCGGCTGATCGGGTCGGCAGGCATCAGTGGCAGTTGCAGGCGTTCGGCGCGGCTGATCTGAAAGCGGCTGAGGGTGCCCAGTTGCATGCCGACGCTGCCGAGAATCTGCGGGTGTGGGACAAACGCGGCTTTCCAGTAATAGGCCTGAGTGCTGCAAGGGTAGAGGTCGTTCAGGCGCTCGTGCAGCAGTGCCAGCTGGTTCTGGTAGTCGCTGGCCTTGGCGCCGTTGTGCACTTCCTGCAACAGGACAATATCCGGCTGCTCAGCGCGCAGGATGCGCACTACTTCATCCAGGTTGAAAGCCAGGTCTTCGGCGCTGGGGCGCTGGTCGGGGCCGCTGCCGTCGGCCAGGTCGTACCAGAACACATAGCGTTTGCCGGCCAGGTACTGGACGTTCCAGCTCATCACCTTCAGGGCCTGGCCAGGCTGCAAGGTGGGCGCGCTGGTCTGGCAACTTACGGTGGCGGCTTCGCGCGCAGCGGGGTGCCAGGTGAGGCTGTAGACCAGGGCCGCCAACACGCACAGCAGGCTGGCCAGGCTAAGCAGAAACAGGCGCAGAAATCGGGGTAGGGGCATAAAGGGCGTGGCCGCAGGCTGGACTATGCTGAGGGAGCATACCGGAGATGCGCTGTGCTGCCGATGTGTCGTTGGGCCTGTTGCGATGCTCGCCATAACAGGTTGTAGTAACCGCTATGTCGTAACGGGGTCGGGGGCAGTTTATGTACCGCAAGGTGTTCGCCAACAAGGTGTTTGATCGCAAGGTGGTGCTGATCACCGGTGGTTGTGCCGGTATCGGTCGCGCCCTAGCCATGCGTCTGGCTCAGGCTGGGGCGCGCCTGGTGATTTTCGATCTGCAGCAGCAGGCGCTCGACAGCCTGGTGCAGCACCTGGCCGACCACCACAACGCCGAGGCCCTCGGCGTGCTCTGCGATGTGGCGGATGCAACGTCTGTGGAGCGAGCGATGGCGCTGACCATCGAGCGTTTCGGCGGCATCGATGTGCTGGTCAACAACGCCGGAATTACTCACCGCAGCAGCTTTGCCGACACCGAATTAGCCGTGTTCCAGCGGATCATGGCGGTCAACTATTTTGGCGCGCTGCACTGCACCAAGGCGGCGCTGCCCAGCCTTATCGCCCGAAGCGGGCAGATCATCGTACTCAGCTCGCTGTCAGGCTTCGCCCCGCTGCTTTATCGCAGCGCCTACAACTCCAGCAAGCATGCCCTGCATGGGCTGTTTGAAACCCTGCGCTACGAGCTGAAAGGCTCCGGGGTCAATGTGATGCTGGTGTGTCCTGGTTTTACCGCCACCGATCTGCGCAAGAACGCCCTGGTTGGCGATGGCTCGGTGGCGGCGCAACCACCACTGGCGATGGGCAAGGTGGCCTCGCCGCAGGATGTCGCCGAGGCCATTTATCAGGGGGCGCTGAAACGCCGGCGCCTGCTGGTGCTGTCCAACGTGGACTGGCGCGCACGGGTGCTGGCGCGCTTCTTTCCGCGGGTGTTCGAGCGCGTGCTGTTGCCGCGTTTGTCCGGTCTCAAGCCGCAGCGTGGCGGGCCGTTCTGATGCGCGTGTTCTGGTTTGCACTGCTGGTGCTGCTGGGTGCGCCGTTGCACGCCGAAGAGACGCCGCCATTACTGGTGATGACGGATGTCTGGCCACCGTTTCGCATGCAATCGGCCGATGGCGCGCTGCAGGGGTTGGGTATCGACCTGCTGAATCAACTCAGTGCTCGCACCGGGCTGCGCTTCGAAGTGCAGCGCGCACCCTGGGCGCGTGGGCTGGCGGCGCTGCAGAATGGCAAGGCCGATCTGATGACCGGGTTGGCGAAAACCCCGGAACGTGAGGCTTACATCAATTACCTCACCCAGCCCTACTATGCCTGTGCACCCCGTTTCTATGCCGCGCCTGCCCAGGCCAAGGCATTGCATAGCTACGCCCAGTTGGCCGGGCTGACCATTGGCCACGTGCTGGAGTCCGCCTATTTCGAACCCTTCGATTCGGATACGCAGCTGCGTAAGACAGCAGTCAACACCGAGAGCCAGTTGCTGGAAATGCTGAGTCGCGGACGGTTACAGGCGGTGATCGGTACGGACTGTCAGGTCGACTACGAGTTGCGCGATGCCCGCTGGAAGGGGCTGATTGCCAAGGCGGCCTTTCGCCCTGAGGCGCGCACGGATCTGTATATCGGCTTCTCTCGCCAGCGTGATTTGCGGGCGCAGTATCAGCAGATCAGCCAGGCGCTTGCCCAGTTAAAGGCCGAAGGCTGGATCACCCAGGCGGCGCAGCGCTATCAGTCAGGTACGCCCTGACCGCACCTTAGTGTTCGTGCGGTTCGATATACAGCTCGTAGACCATTTCCAGGTCCCAGAACGTCGCCTCGATCTTGTGTCCGTCCAGGTCGCGGACAAAGCAGCCGTAGTAAGGCTCGCCATATTCGGCGCGCGGGCCGGGCGCACCTTCGTCACGGGCACCGGCTTCCAGGGCGGCCTGGTAAAAGTCATGCACGGCGGCTTTATTGGGCGCGACAAAGCCGAAGTGGCAGCCATTGCCGATACTCGCTGGCTGGCCATTGATCGGCGTTTGCACCCAGAACTCCGGGTACTCGCGGCCATAGGCAACCGCGCCGGGATGGGCGAGTACGCGCTTGCAGCCGAGGGTGGCGAGCACCTGGTCGTAAAAGGCCGTGGCCTTTTCGAATTGATTGGTGCCGATGGAAATGTGCGAAAGGATGCTGGGGTTGGCGTCAGCCATAAGACCGTCCTCCTTGGTTGGTGCTGGCGCTCACTCGACGTCGGGCTGGGTGCTACGCAGCATAAATAGACGAAACAGCACTACGCTGGAGAATAGCTGGAGAAAGCGGTTCGTGCAGTCCATCAACAGGCTGAGCAGGCTGTCATCAGCCAGGCTTGCCTGGGTCTGGCTCCAGGCATCCAGCAGCCACAGTGGCAGCATCACAATCAGCACGCAGCCGAGTATGGGCCAGAAGTAACCGGTGCTCATGGCAAAGCTTTCCTGCAGGGCTTTCAGCGGGGGCATACCGCGCAGCACCAGCAGGTACTCGGCAAACGCCAGTTTGACGATCAGCCAGATGCCCGGCAGGACATACAGTGAAGCGCCCAGCAGGATGGCCAGGGTCATGATGGCCGCGAGCAGGGCGAAACGCGGCCATAAACGCAGCGCCGCAGCCAACAGGTCACGCACAGGTGGTTGCAGGCCGTTGCTGCGTGCATCCAGAAACAGAATGAGCGCTGCGCTGTACAGCGGATAGAACAACAGTCCTGCCAGTAGCCGCCAGGAGTCCGCTGACTGTGCTGGTGCCAGGCTACTGACCTGCTGCAGAAACAATCCTTCAAGCACGATCAGTGGCAGACACAGACGGGTGATTGCCAGCAGGTTGTGGCTGAAGAAGTACCAGGAGTCACGCAGGACGGAGAACATATGCATGGCGGATTTTTCGGGGTTGAATGCAGGAGCGCACTCTAGCTGATCTGAATTAGCGCCCCAATAACGAATCAAGCAGCGCTTCGGTTTCCAGTACGTCAGCATACTCGTCGCGCAGATTAGCCATGGCCATGGCGTGAACGTCAGAGGCGCTGCGCAGGTGTCCGTGATAGTCGGTTTTGTCGAAGGTGTAGCACGCATCTGCTACGACTTGCGTCATAAACCCCAGGCAGCTGGCGCTGCGGGCCGTTGCTTCAACCGAGTTTTCACTGGCGACACCCACTATGACCAGGCGGCGAATAGTACGGGCATGTAACCAGCGTTCTAGGCCGCTATGGGCGAAGGCATCGGTTACGTTTTTCTCGAATACCTGCTCGTTAGCCCGTGGCGCCAATACCGGCTGGAAGAGCGCGCCACTTTGCCCTGGAGCAAATACCGAGTCGGCCTGGCGGGACATATGGCGGATATGCACCAGCGGCAGGTCTGCACTGCGCCAGTATTCGAGCAATTGAGCAATCTGCGTTTCAGCCTGCGGGTTGTTACGCGGTGTGCTGACGCGTTGGATGCCTTGCTGCATATCGATGATCAGCAGCGCGGGTGTTGCGATTCTATTGACTGGGAGTGGATGCATTTCGACCGTCCGTGGCTGTGGGCTGGCATACTGCGCGCTGACTTTAACCTGAGGGCTTTCAGCCCGTCAGCCGCATGATGAGGATTCCCGGTGAAGAAGATCGCCGTATTCGCCGATGTACAGAACCTCTATTACACCGTGCGCCAGGCCTATGGGTGTCATTTCAACTATGCCGCGCTGTGGGCCGATATCAGCCAGCATGGGCAGATTGTCGAAGCCTATGCCTATGCGATTGATCGTGGTGATCAGAAACAGCAGCAGTTTCAACAGATCCTGCGCAACCTCGGTTTTACCGTGAAGCTCAAACCCTTTATCCAGCGCAGCGACGGTTCGGCCAAGGGTGACTGGGATGTGGGTATCACCATCGACATCATGGATGCCGCGCCAAGGGTGGATGAAGTGGTGCTGGCCTCCGGTGACGGCGACTTTGACCTGCTGCTGGACAAGATTCGCAGCAGCTACGGCGTTGAGGCCGTGACCTATGGCGTGCCGGGGCTGACGGCGCAATCGCTGGTGCGCGCCGCCAGTCGCTACGTGCCGATCGACGGTGCGCTGTTGCTGAGAAATTGATTGATGCTTGCAGATTCCATCGCCGTACTCGACTTTGAAACCACCGGCATGTCGCCGGCCCAGCAGGCACGTGCCACGGAAATCGGCGTGGTGATCGTCGAGGGCGGGCAGATTGTCGCGCGCTACCAGAGCTTGATGAACAGTGGGGCCTGGGTGCCGCCATTTATCGAACAGCTCACCGGCATCAGCAACGCCATGCTGCGCACCGCTCCGCCTGCTGCGCAGGTGATGCAGGAGGTGGCGGAGTTTGTTGGCAATCGCCCGCTGCTGGCGCATAACGCGAGTTTCGATCAGAAGTTCTGGGACGCCGAACTGGCGCTGATTCGTCGTCAGCGTGTGCAACCGTTTGCCTGTTCCTTGCTGCTGTCACGCAGGCTGCTGCCCATGGCGCCGAGTCATAAACTGGGTAATCTCAACCAATGGATCGGTCTGCCCGATACCGGCAAGGCGCACCGCGCGCTGGCCGATGCGGAGATGGCGGCCAACCTGACCTGCTATATGGCGGCGCTGCTGCGCGAGCGGCACGGCATTACCGAGATTTCACATGAGCTGCTGTGCAATCTGCAGCGGGTGCCGGCGGCGAAGATGTCGCTGGCGTTGCAGAAAATCCGCGAGCAGCGCTGACGGTCCGGAGGGTGGCCGCCAGGGATGGTAGACCATAAAAAAGGCTGTCATCAGGCAGCCTTTTTGCGTTTCAGCAGGGCTTAGTTTTGCGCCAGCTTCTGCTGGTGTTGGGCGAGCATTTTCTGCGCGTGGGCTACTTCCAATGCTTCCATGGCGTTGATTGGTTTGATCGCTACGGCGCGTTTGAGGTGTTGCAGGGCCTTGGCTTGTTCGTCGTCGCCGTACACGTAGGTCAGGGCGTTGGCGTATTCGTAATGGCCGATGGGCAGATCGTCCTGGGCCTGGAAGCTGCGGCTGAAGTACTTCTCCATATTGTCGGCGCTGACGCCGTAGGTCATGCGGCCAACCATCTTGCCGACCTTGCGAATGACCCCAGCCTCATAGCCACCATACAGGGCCAAGGCGAATGGCTGCTGCGGGTGTTTGGCCAGCAGTGCCTTGAGTTCGTTGGGGATCTGCGAGGTGTAGCCGCGCTTGAGCACCACTGGCACTGACAGCTCCTCGCCCAGGCGTGCCTTGGCATAGACGCGGCCGAATTGTGCAGCCACGTCGGCTTGAACCAACTCGCCGGCCTGGTCGGTGTAGGTGATCACTTCTTCCAGCAGGCGGTGCTTCTCTTCCTGCTCTGGCACCAGAAACATGGCGTAAATTACCTGCGCGAACATCGCTGGGATCTGCCCGCCAACCCCAAGGGCCAGGCCCTGTTGTTTGGCCTCGGCAAAGTCGCCGCGAAACACCAGGCGCCAGACGTCCTGCAGTTTGGCGGCGTAGAGTTCGGCTTCCTCGGGTTTGCCGGTAAAGCCAGTATTGGCCAGTACGGTTTTTTCCAATGCCTGCGGGTGAGTGGTGGCCATGGTTACCACCCAGTCGGCGTCGGGGAAGGGGTAGTCGGCGCCGAATCCACGGGTCAGTTGCGGCCAGGCCTGGCGCAGCTTGTCGCCTGAATAGTCGTAGGCGCTTTGGTCGTAGGGGAAGGGTTTCCAGTTGTCGGCAGCGACTGCGCTGAAGCTGCAGGCGGCAAGTAAGGCAATAAGTGTGCGGCGCATGGCGATGACCTGATTGTTGTTGTAGGAGTCCCGCAAGGGATGCGCCGATCATAGAGCGCTACTTCCCGCGCCCCACCCATCCAAGGATGAGTTGCGCGGGTTTTCAGTGTGTCCACTGCCCGCTGTGGCCAGCCTTAAGCATGGCTGTCCTTGTGCTGGAACTGCCGGCGGTACTGGTTGGGTGACAGTTCCGTGTGCTGACGAAACAGGCGCGCGAAGAAGCTGGCATCGTCGTAACCGACTTCGTAGCTGATGGTCTTGATGCTCTTGCGGGTAGCGCTGAGCAGGCCCTTGGCGGTTTCGATGCGCAGGCGCTGCAGGTAGTGCAGCGGTTTATCACCGGTGGCGGTCTGGAAGCGGCGCATAAAGTTGCGGATGCTCATGCCGTGTTCGCGGGCCACATCCTCGAAGCGGAATTTGTCAGCGAAGTGATCTTCCAGCCATTGCTGGATTTGCAGGATGGTCATGTCGTGGTGCAGTTTCTGCCCGCCAAAACCAATGCGCCCTGGGGCGTAGTTGCGCTGCACTTCATAAAGGATATCGCGGGCAACGCCCTGGGCCACGCTGGCACCGCAGAAACGTTCGATCAGGTAGATGTACAGGTCGCAGGCCGAGGTTACGCCGCCTGCGCAGTACAGGTTGTCGGCATCCGACAGGTGCTTTTCCTGATTGAGCAGCACCTTGGGGAAGCGCTCGGAAAATTCGTTGAAGAAGCGCCAATAGGTGGTTGCCTCCTTGCCATCAAGTAGGCCTGCTTGGGCCATCCAGAACACCCCGGTGGCCTCGCCGCAGATCGCACTGCCGGCGGCGTGGCGTTGTTTCAGCCAGCTGAGTACCTGTGGGTGGCGTTGGCACAGGGCGTCGAAGTCATCCCAGAAGGCCGGCAGGATGATCACGTCGGCATCGTCCAGGGCGCCATCGACCGGGATCAGCACATCACTGAAGCTGCGCACCGGCTGCCCGTCGGGGCTGACCAAGTGGATTTCAAAGGTCGGGGTCAGGCCCAGGCCTTGCTGCTTGCCATAGCGCAGGCTGGCCATATGAAAGAAGTCTTTGGCTTGCATCAGGGTCGAGGCAAACACCCCTTCGGTAGCCAGGATGCTGACTCGGTGCAGCGGCGCTGGTGACGGATTCGGCATAGATATTGTTCTTATTAAGGCTAAGTGGTCATGAGCTGGCTGGATCGTCTTATTTTTTGGCGCTTGTGTCCAGTGTGACCAAGCGTTTGCTTGGCTAAAGTCGAGGCCACTTTAAAACCGCCCCATCAAGCAGGTGTTGCCATGATTCCCAGAACGATTTTCAGCTCCGAGCACGAACAGTTTCGCGACAGCGTGCGCAAGTTCCTTGAGCAGGAAGCCGTGCCTTTTCACCATCAGTGGGAGAAGGATGGTCACATCGATCGTGCGCTGTGGAACAAAGCGGGAGAGGCGGGGATGCTCTGCTCGCATATCCCGGAAGAGTACGGCGGTATGTCGGCAGACTTCCTCTATAGCACTGTGGTGATCGAGGAGGTTGGGCGTCTGGGGCTGACCGGCATCGGCTTCTCGTTGCACTCGGACATCGTTGCACCTTACATCCTGCATTACGGCAGCGAAGCGCAGAAGCAGCACTACCTGCCCAAGCTGGTGTCCGGCGAGATGGTCACCGCTATCGCCATGACCGAACCGGGTGCTGGCTCCGACCTGCAGGGGGTGAAAACTACCGCGGTGCTGGATGGCGACGAGTATGTGATCAACGGTTCGAAGACTTTCATCACCAACGGCTTTCTCGCCGACCTAGTGATCGTGGTGGCCAAGACCGATCCGAAAGCCGGGGCTAAAGGTACCAGCCTGTTCCTGGTTGAGGCCAACACCCCTGGTTTCTCCAAGGGCAAGCGTCTGGAAAAAGTCGGCATGAAGGCTCAGGACACCTCCGAGCTGTTCTTCCAGGACGTGCGCGTGCCCAAGGAAAACCTGCTGGGTCAGGCCGGTATGGGCTTCGCCTATCTGATGCAGGAGCTGCCGCAGGAGCGTTTGACTGTAGGGATCGGCGCTCTGGCGTCAGCCGAGGCGGCGCTCAAGTGGACGCTTGAATACACCCGCGAGCGCAAGGCCTTCGGCAAGGCAATTGGTGACTTTCAGAACACTCGTTTCAAATTGGCCGAGATGGCCACAGAGATTCAGGTTGGTCGAGTGTTTGTCGATCGCTGCCTGGAGTTGCACCTGAATAAGAAGCTGGATGTGCCGACTGCCGCCATGCTCAAGTACTGGGGGACAGACCTGCAGTGCAAGGTGCTGGATGAGTGTGTGCAGCTGCACGGTGGCTACGGCTATATGTGGGAATACCCGGTGGCGCGTGCCTGGGCCGATGCGCGGGTGCAGCGCATTTACGCTGGTACCAACGAGATCATGAAAGAGATCATCGCCCGCTCGCTGTGATCAAGAGCTGAATAAAAAGCCCGGCTATTGCTGGGCTTTTTTATGTCGTTGCTATTGGTCAGGGGGCTGGGTTGGGCTGGGCTTTGTGAATCGCCTCGATGCCAGCCAGTACCTCGGCAGAGAGTGTCAGTTCGCTGCTGGCCAGGTTGCTGTCCAGCTGCTCCAGGCTGGTCGCACCAATGATATTGCTGGTGACGAAGGGTTGCGCGGTGACAAAGGCCAGGGCCATCTGTGCGGGGTCAAGACCATGCTCGCGCGCCAGGGCGACGTAACGTGCACAAGCGCTTTCGGACTCCGGGTTGGTGTAGCGAGCAAAGCGGCTGAACAGGCTGATGCGCGCATTGGCGGGGCGTGCGCCGTTTGCGTACTTGCCGCTGAGCATGCCGAATGCCAGCGGCGAGTAAGCGAGCAGGCCGCATTGTTCGCGAATGGCCACTTCTGCCAAGCCGACCTCGAAGCTGCGGTTGAGCAGGTTGTAGGGGTTCTGGATCGAGACTGCGCGCGGCCAGCCGCGTTGTTCGGCCAGTTGCAGAAATTTCATGGTGCCCCAGGGGGTTTCATTGGAAAGGCCGATATGGCGAATCTTGCCGGCCTTGACCTGCTCGTCCAAGGCTTCCAAGGTTTCTTCCAGTGGCGTGAAGTCGCTGTCCTGATGGCGATAGCCAAGCTGGCCGAAGTAATTGGTTGGGCGCTCTGGCCAATGCAGTTGGTACAGATCGATCCAGTCGGTTTGCAGGCGTTGGAGGCTGGCATCCAGTGCCGCAACGATATGCGCACGGTTGTGTTTGAGCTGGCCACCGCGGATATAGCCGATGCCATTGCCGGGGCCGGCGATCTTGCTGGCTAGTACCCAGTCAGCACGATCACCGCGCTGCTTGAAGTAGTCACCGATAATCTGTTCGGTCTTGCTGTAGGTTTCGGCACGGGGTGGTACCGGGTACATCTCGGCGGTGTCGATGAAGTTCACCCCGTAGGCCTTGGCGCGTTCAATCTGGGCGATGCCTTCGCTGGCGCTGTTTTGCTCACCCCAAGTCATGCTGCCCAGGCACAGGCTGCTGACCTTGATTCCACTGCGGCCGAGTTGGCGGTAATCCATTGCAAGCTCCTTAAAAACCGGTTGGCATAATCGTGTTGAAATTCTCTGCGCAATCTGCATAATTGCGCACCTCTTTCTGCAGTGGAAGTGATGCGCCGCCTGCCGAAGAATCTTGCCGTATTACGGACGCGCTGACCCGAGCCCCCGATAGCGCCTGTTTTCGGCTGCCTTTGACCTTGTCAAAGTACGCACTATTCAGTAAGATCCGCCGTCTTATTTATCAGGGCGGCCCCTGAGGCTATAAAGAATGAAAACTTTTACTGCTAAACCGGAAACAGTTAAGCGCGACTGGTTTGTCGTCGACGCTGCAGGTCAGACCCTGGGTCGTCTGGCTACCGAAGTTGCAAGCCGTCTGCGTGGCAAGCACAAGCCTGAATACACTCCGCACGTTGATACCGGTGACTACATCGTCATCATCAACGCTGAGCAGATTCGCGTTACCGGTGCCAAAACCACTGACAAGATGTACTACTCCCACTCCGGTTTCCCGGGCGGCATCAAGTCGATCAACTTTGAAAAGCTGATCGCCAAAGCTCCTGAGCGCGTGATCGAGACTGCGGTAAAAGGCATGCTGCCGAAGAACCCGCTGGGTCGCGACATGTACCGTAAGCTGAAGGTGTACGCGGGCGCTGCCCATCCGCACACTGCTCAGCAGCCCCAAGAACTGAAGATTTAACGGAATAGTTCATTATGTCGGCGACTCAAAATTACGGCACTGGCCGTCGCAAGACTGCAACCGCTCGCGTTTTCCTGCGTGCTGGTACTGGCAAGATCTCCATCAATAATCGTGCTCTCGACACCTTCTTCGGTCGTGAAACTGCCCGCATGGTAGTTCGTCAGCCGCTGGAGCTGGTTGAGATGGTCGAAAAATTCGACGTCTACGTCACTGTTGTTGGTGGTGGTGTTAGTGGTCAAGCTGGCGCAATCCGCCACGGCATCACTCGCGCTCTGATGGACTACGACGAGGCTCTGCGTCCTGCTCTGCGTAAAGCGGGCTATGTGACTCGTGATGCTCGTGAAGTTGAACGTAAGAAGGTTGGTCTGCGTAAAGCGCGTAAGCGTCCGCAGTACTCCAAGCGTTAATTCGCTACCTGCGTTCACAAAGACGCCCAGTTTCCTTTCGGAACTGGGCGTTTTTTTATGGGTGCTGAAAGTTCGTGCGGCATCATGCCGCATCCGCGGATGCCCTGATTTGTAAGGGGTTGAGTCCGTTGTGCGTGGGTAATTACCTTGTCAGTAAAGGGGCTTTTCTTTACCATTTGGCAAATTTTTTGCGCGACTCGATTTTTACCTAGTATAGGCCTGACCAACAGGCCATAAAGCTGATGGGAGACGACTGAATGAGCAATGACGGCGTGAATGCAGGCCGGCGTCGCTTTCTGGTAGCGGCCACCTCTGTGGTGGGCGCTGCAGGAGCGGTGGGTGCCGCGGTCCCGTTCGTGGGGTCCTGGTTCCCAAGCGCCAAGGCTAAAGCTGCCGGAGCACCCGTTAAGGTGAACGTCAGCAAAATTGAGCCGGGCCAGCAGATGGTTGCTGAGTGGCGGGGGCAGCCGGTGTTTATCGTGCGCCGTACCGAGGAAATCCTCAGTAACCTGGTGAAGATCGAGGGTCAGCTGGCTGACTTCGATTCCAAGGCGTCGGAACAGCCGAGCTATGTCGATCCGAAAACCCGCTCGATCAAGCCAGAAGTTCTGCTGCTGGTAGGTCTGTGTACTCACCTGGGCTGTGCACCATCCTTCCGCCCGGAAGTGGCGCCTGCTGACCTGGGTGCTGACTGGGTGGGTGGTTATTTCTGCCCATGCCACGGCTCGCGCTATGACCTCGCTGGTCGCGTGTACAAGGCTCAACCTGCGCCCTTGAACCTGCCGGTACCGCCGCACACGTATGAGTCGGATGATGTGATCATCATCGGTGTGGACCAGGAGAAAGCATGATGAATAAATTCATGGAATGGGTTGATGCGCGCTTTCCCGCGACCAAGATGTGGGAAGACCATCTGTCCAAGTACTACGCGCCAAAGAACTTCAACTTCTTCTACTTTTTCGGCTCCCTGGCGTTGCTGGTTCTGGTTAACCAGATCGTTACCGGTGTCTGGCTGACCATGAGCTACACCCCGTCGGCTGAAGAGGCGTTTGCTTCGGTCGAGTACATCATGCGTGATGTGGAGTACGGCTGGATCCTGCGTTACATGCACTCCACCGGTGCTTCGGCGTTCTTCGTGGTGGTCTACCTGCACATGTTCCGTGGCCTGCTTTATGGCTCTTATCAGAAGCCGCGCGAGCTGGTATGGATCTTCGGCATGCTGATCTACCTGATGTTGATGGCTGAAGCCTTCATGGGTTATCTGCTGCCATGGGGCCAGATGTCCTACTGGGGCGCCCAGGTGATCATCTCGCTGTTCGGTGCCATTCCGGTGATCGGTGCGGACCTGACTCAGTGGATTCGTGGTGACTACCTGATCTCCGGTATCACCCTGAACCGTTTCTTCGCCCTGCACGTTGTGGCTCTGCCGATCGTGATTCTTGGCCTGGTGGTTCTGCACATCCTGGCCCTGCACGAAGTCGGTTCGAACAACCCGGACGGCGTCGACATCAAGAAGAAAAAGGACGAGAACGGCATTCCGCTCGACGGCATCGCCTTCCATCCGTACTACACCGTGAAAGATATCGTCGGTGTCGTGGTGTTCCTGTTTGTCTTCTGCTTCGTGATCTTCTTCTTCCCGGAAATGGGTGGTTATTTCCTCGAGAAACCAAACTTCGAAGCAGCCAACCCGTTCAAGACGCCTGAGCATATTGCGCCGGTTTGGTACTTCACGCCGTTCTACGCGATTCTGCGTGCGGTGCCGGACAAGCTGCTGGGTGTAATTGCCATGGGTGCAGCGATTGCGGTGCTGTTCGTGCTGCCGTGGCTGGACCGTAGCCCGGTCAAGTCGATGCGTTACAAAGGCTGGATGAGCAAGGTTTGGTTGCTGATCTTCTGCGTGTCTTTCGTGATTCTCGGTGTGCTGGGTGTACTGGCGCCGACACCAGGCCGTACGTTGCTGTCGCAGGTATGTACCTTCCTGTACTTCGCGTACTTCATCCTGATGCCGTTCTATACCAAAATCGAGAAGACCAAACCGGTTCCGGAAAGGGTGACTGGCTGATGAAAAAGCTATTTGCTGCACTCGTAATTGCTGCAATGCCAGCCCTTGCTCTTGGCGCTGGTAGTGGTTATCCGCTGGATAAAGTGGAAATCGATCTGACTGACAAAGCGGCTCTGCAGGATGGTGCGCGTACCTTCGCCAACTACTGCATGGGCTGTCATGCGGCTCAATACCAACGCTATGAGCGTGTTGCTGATGACCTGGGTATTCCGCATGAAGTCATGCTGGAAAATCTGGTTTTCAATGGCGCCAAGATTGGCGATCACATGAAGATCGGTATGCAGCCGGCAGACGCCAAGGCCTGGTTCGGCGCTGCGCCGCCTGACCTGACTCTGGTTGCTCGTGTACGTGGTAACGACTGGCTGTACACCTACCTGCGCACCTTCTATGAAGACACTGCGCGTCCGCTGGGTGCCAACAACAAGGTGTTCCCGAATGTGGGCATGCCGAACGTGTTGGTGGGTCTGCAAGGTCGTCAGTACATCGGCTGCAAGCAGGTTCAGGTGGTTGAGAACGGCAAGAAGCAGTTCGATCCGCTGACCGGCACGCCGATCACTCACGAAGCCTGTGATCAGCTGACCATTGAGCCCAAGACTGGCCAGCTGAGTACCGAAGAATTCGATGAAAAGATCCAGAACCTGGTGACCTTCCTCGCTTACTCGGCTAACCCGGTCAAATTGCAAAGCCAGCGTATCGGTACTTATGTACTGCTGTATCTTGCCTTCTTCTTCGTCTTCGCCTATCTGCTCAAGCGCGAATACTGGAAGGACGTGCATTAATCCTTTGCATCTCCGCTGTTGACCTGCGCGCCCCTTTGGGCGCGCAGGTCTTTCTGCTTCATATAACTCTATAAGCGAGGAGGATCGCCATGGGCGTGACCAATCGGTTGGCCTGTTACTCCGACCCCGCCGACCACTATTCCCACCGCGTACGTATTGTGCTCGCCGAGAAGGGTGTCAGCGCCGAAATCATCAGTGTCGAGAAAGATCGTTACCCGGCCAAGCTGCTTGAGGTTAATCCCTACGCCAGCCTGCCAACTTTGGTTGACCGCGATCTGGCGCTGTATGAGTCGACGGTGGTGATGGAATATCTGGATGAGCGCTACCCCCATCCGCCGTTGTTGCCGGTGTATCCGGTGGCGCGTGCCAATAGCCGGCTGCTGATTCACCGTATCCAGCGTGATTGGTGTGCTCAGGTTGACCTGATCCTCGATCCACGCAGCAAGGAACCGGCCCGTGCGTTGGCACGCAAGGAACTGCGTGAGAGCCTGACCGGCGTGTCACCGTTGTTTGCTGACAAGCCGTATTTTCTCAGTGATGAGCTGAGTCTGGTCGATTGCTGCCTGCTGCCGATTCTTTGGCGTTTGCCGATTCTGGGGATAGAGTTGCCAAAACCGGCCAAGCCGCTGCTCGATTACATGGAGCGCCAGTTTGCCCGTGAGGTGTTTCAGAGCAGTCTGTCGCCTGCTGAACGTGACATGCGTTAACCCGAGGAGGTAGTCATGAAGTCGAGCCGTCCTTATCTGGTGCGTGCCCTCTATGAATGGATCGTGGACAACGATTGCACCCCGCACCTGCTGGTGAATGCCGAGTTCCCCGGTGTTCAGGTGCCTGCCGGCTTTGCCAATGATGGGCAGATTGTCCTCAACGTTTCGCCCACTGCCGTGCGTCATCTGCATATGGATAACGAAGCGGTGAGCTTTGAGGGGCGCTTTTCCGGTGTACCGCAGAGCTTGTACATCCCAGCAGCAGCGGTGTTGGCGATCTACGCGCGGGAAAATGGGCAGGGCATGGTCTTTGACGCCGAGTCGTCGATGCTCGACGGAGGCGAAATTGACGATCCGGATGATCAGACTCCGCCTGATGACGAGCCGTCACGGCCCAGTGGGCGGCCCAGTCTGAAAGTGGTCAAGTAAAGACAAAAAAGGCGATCCGAAGATCGCCTTTTTTATGGCCGCCGCAGGTGCGGTTCGCTGAAGTTATCAGTTGGTGTACTGGAACAGCTTCACCACTTTCTGTACGCCAGACACGCTTTGCACCAGGTTAGTGGCGTGAGTGGCTTCGGTTTGCGAGACCAGGCCAAGCATGTAGACGATGCCGTTCTCGGTTATCACCTTGATGCGCGTGCCTGGCACGGCGCTGTCAGCGAGCATTTGGGTCTTGATACGGCTGGTCAGCAGCGAGTCATTGCTGCGCACCAGCAGCGAGGTGGGTTGCAGAACCTGCAGCTCGTTGTGCACTTTCTTTACGTTGTTGACCCGGCGAGCGGCCTGTTCGGCCATGGCCTTGAGCTCGTTACGCGGTGTCTGGCCCGCCAGCAAGACAACGCCGTTGTAGCTGGTGACAACGATGTGCGACGTCGGGCTGGTCAGGTCAATGTGCGCGCGGGCAACGCTGGAGCTGACTTCCGAGGGGATGAACTGGTCGTCGATCTTGTTGCCGACGCTGCGGTTGCCGCAGCCGGCCAGGGCGAGTGTCAGGGCAAGGGTGGCAAGGATCAGCGGTGAGCGGGTCATTCTTCACTCCCAAACAGTTGGCTGTCGATCAGGTCGCACAGGCAGTGGATGGCCAGCAGGTGGACTTCCTGGATGCGTGCGGTGACTTTCGAGGGGACACGGATCTCCACGTCTTCCGGCAACAGCAGTGACGCCATGCCGCCGCCATCGCGGCCGGTGAGGGCCACTACGGTCATTTCGCGGTCGTGAGCGGCCTGGATGGCCTGGATCACGTTGGCCGAACTGCCGCTGGTGGAAATCGCCAGCAGCACGTCGCCAGGCTGACCGAGTGCGCGAATCTGTTTGGAGAACACCTCGTTGTAGCTGTAATCGTTGGCGATCGAGGTGATGGTCGAGCTGTCAGTGGTCAGGGCGATGGCCGGCAGGCTGGGGCGTTCGCGCTCGAAGCGGTTGAGTAGCTCGGAAGAGAAGTGCTGGGCATCGCCGGCTGAGCCGCCATTGCCGCAGGAGAGGATCTTGCCTTCACTGAGCAGTGCCTGGACCATGGCCTGGCTGCCTTGCTCGATAAAGGGGATGAGCACTTCCATGGCCTGCTGCTTGGTTTCAATGCTGGCTTGGAACAGGTGGCGAATACGGGCTTGCATGTCCATCGGAGTTATAACCTTCAGTGTGGCTTCTGGTCAGGTATCAAAGGCGTTTTGAATCCAGTCCAGCTGCGCGGGGGCTTGGCTGTCGGCGTTTATGGCAATCACATCAAAGCGGCATGGGTACTTGGCCCAGCGTGATTCTTGTTGCAGGAAGTGCTGAGCGGCGCGGCTGAGTTTCTCACGTTTGCGTGCATCCACGCTCTCTGCTGCGCCGCCCCAGGCGCTATGGCGCCGATAGCGAACTTCTACGAATACTACTGTATCGGTGTCGAGCATGACCAGATCGAGCTCGCCGAGGCGGCAGCGCCAGTTCTGTGCAAGCAGGCGCAGGCCGTGTTGCTCGAGATGCTGCCGAGCCTGTGCTTCGGCAGCATCACCGCGTTGTTGCGTGCTGATGCGCTCGCTCAATTGACACTTTCAGGCAGTGGTTGCACCTGGCCGTTGCGGAACTCGGCCCAGGGCAACTGGCGCTCGATGCGCTGATTGGGGCTCAGGCTCAGATTGCCTGACAGGCCTTGCAGACGGGTGTCGGGCAGCGCTTTCAGTTGGGTCAGGCGCGGTGCCAGGAGGTAAGCGTCTGCACCCATGGCGTACAGGCGGCCGAGGCTGCCACCGGCCTGTGGCCATTGTGTGCTGGCCTGCTGGCGCAGTGGGTCGTTGACGTTCAGCAGCCAGGGTGTTTCGCAGAACATGATGCCGTTGAGGTCAAGGTACTGCGCCTGGTTGTAGGCTCCGGTGAACAGATGGGACGTGGCGTAGACCGGCACATCGCCGGCGTATTGGAAGGCCAGCGTCGGTTTGATCTGCTGGGCCTGTTGCGGGGTGGCGGCGAGGAAGATGAAATCAACATCGCGGCGTCGCGACGGTGCGGCGGCAATCGCGCTGCCCAGGGTGTTCTGCAGGCGCTTGCTGCGTGCTTCGCTTTCGCGCAGCTGGAACAGGTCGGCGATCTGGCGGGCCAGTTCGACGGGCTGATCAACATGTTCAGCAGCAATCAGGGTGCCGCCCTGGGCTTGCCAGCTTTGGCGGAAGGCGGCAAGGACGCGGTCGCCCCATTCGCCGTTGGGCACCAGCGCGACCGCTCGGCGCATGCCGTCGGCCCAGGCGCGACGGGCGACTTCGCGGGCTTCATCTTCGGCTGCAAGGCCAAACTGGAACAGTTGCGCCGGACCTTCCTGGCTGCTTTCGCTGTAGTTCAGGGCAAGGGTGGTAATCGGCAGTTGTTCGCGGCTGCTCAGCTGGCTGACCAGGTTCTTTTCCAGTGGACCGATCACCAGTTGCACGCCAGCAGCCTGGGCCTGGGTGTAGAAGGCGTCCATGGAACCAATGCGCGAGCTGTCGAATATCTGAATGTTCGGCGGGTTCTGTCCGGCCTGCTGGGCCTGGTAATGGGCGGCCAGAAAGCCGTCACGCAGGGCGCGGGCTACGCTGGCCAGTTGACCATCCTGGGGCAGCAGCAGGGCAATTTCGGTCAGGGGTTGGCTGGAGAGCTTTTTCAGCTCGACCAGCGCCTGCGGCAGTTGTTGTGCGGCGGGATGCTGCGGGTTGGCGGCAACCCAGGCATCGACCGCGCTTTGTTGCTGCTCCAGCGTGCCGGCACTTTTGGAGGCGCGGGCCAGTTCCAGCCAGCCATCGAGATCAGTGTCGCCACTGGCCTGCAGCTCGTTTGCGGGCAAGCTGGAAACCAGTGTCCAGATAATTTCCTGATTCTGTGCGGCGCTGGTAGCGCTGAGCAGAGGCGCAATAAAGACCCGCTCCCGGGCTGCTGCCAGGGTTTGTCCGCTGGCTTGCAGGGCGCTGGCGCGTACCAGTTGGCTGCGCACCTGCTGCTCAACCGGCAGCTCACCGAGGCGTTCCATGCTCGGGTGGCTGAGGGCGCGCAGGGCGGCTTTGGGCTTGTTGCGGCTCATGTCCAGCTCGGCGCGCAGGGTGCTGGCGTAGATCTGCTGGGCGGGTTTCAGGCTTTCCAGTTGCACCTGTTCGAGAATGCTGCTGGCGCGTGCCAGATCCTTCTGTTTATAGGCCAGGTCGGCGGCTGACAGGCGCAGTGCTGCGGCCTGTTCAGCGGGGCTTTCGGCTGCTTGCTGCAGCAGTTGTTCGATGCTGGCTTGCGGCGTACGGGGTAGCTCGCCCAGTGTCGATGAGGGCTGGCTGGCGCAGGCTGCAAGCAGGCCGGCAAGGCAGAGGGCGGAAAGAGGGCGCAGGCAGGCGATCATGTAAGCGTTCCTGATACTTGATCAAATTGAGCGTCGAATTGTACCCAAGCCCGCCGGGTGACGCGATGTCGAAGGTTGGAAACGGGCTACAATGCGCGCTTTGCTGATTTTGAGAGGCCTGTGCTGTGACCACTTCCGCTGCTGCAAATTCGCCGTTGGGCAGTCTTTATGTGGTGGCTACGCCTATTGGTAACCTGGATGACATCAGTGCGCGGGCGTTGAACATCCTGCGCAGCGTGGCACTGATTGCCGCCGAGGATACCCGGCATTCGGCGCGCCTGATGCAGCATTTTGGTATCAGTACGCCGTTGGCAGCCTGTCATGAGCATAATGAGCGTGATCAGGGTGGTCGCTTTCTGGCGCGCTTGCAGGCGGGTGAGGACGTGGCCTTGATCTCCGATGCTGGTACCCCGCTTATTTCCGATCCTGGCTATCACCTGGTGCGTCAGGCGCGCGCTGCCGGCATTGCCGTGGTGCCCGTGCCGGGTGCTTGTGCGCTGATTGCTGCGTTGTCGGCTGCGGGCTTGCCGTCGGATCGCTTTATTTTCGAAGGTTTTCTCCCGGCCAAGGCGGCAGGTCGTCGTGCGCGCCTTGAGCAAGTAAAGGAAGAGTCGCGCACGCTGATCTTCTATGAGGCGCCACACCGCATCCTTGAGTGTCTGCAGGATATGCAGGCGGTATTTGGCCATGAGCGCCCAGCGCTGCTGGCGCGCGAACTGACCAAAACCTTCGAGACGCTTAAAGGCATGCCGCTGGCTGAGCTGGCCGCCTGGGTGGCGGCGGACAGCAATCAGCAGCGCGGTGAGTGCGTGGTGCTGGTGGCGGGCTGGCAAGCGCCTGAGGGCGAGGATGCCATCAGTGCCGAGGCCATGCGCGTGTTGAATCTGCTGTTGGCGGAAATGCCGCTCAAGCGCGCGGCGGCGCTGGCTGCGGAAATCACCGGGGTGCGCAAGAACCTGCTCTATCAGGTTGCGTTGGAGCAGCAGAAAGACGTTTAAGCCTTGTCCAATGGTGCACGGGCCGTTAACCTTGCCGGCGGAGAGTCGATCGGACAGTCGCTGCCTTCGCAAGAAGGGGGAGGAAAGTCCGGGCTCCATAGGGCGGAGTGCCAGGTAATGCCTGGGGGGCGTGAGCCTACGGAAAGTGCCACAGAAAATAACCGCCTAAGCGCTTCGGTGCCGGTAAGGGTGAAAAGGTGCGGTAAGAGCGCACCGCACGGCTGGCAACAGCCCGTGGCTAGGTAAACCCCACTCGGAGCAAGACCAAATAGGGTTCCATCGGCGTGGCCCGCGCTGGAACCGGGTAGGTTGCTAAAGGCGTGCAGTGATGTACGTCGTAGAGGAATGACTGTCCTCGACAGAACCCGGCTTACAGATCGACTCTCCACCTTCCTCATTTATCCGCTTCACTGTTTCGCCTCCTTTCTAATACCGAAAAAATCTTACTCTTAACAAATCACTTTAACTTCGAAGCTCAGCTCGCTGTTTGGTCTTGTTTTTGTGCTCAAAACTTCGAGTTTTTTCTCCGTTTTGCCCCTCTCAAAGTTCGCTAAATCGCCGTTCTATAAGGATTTTTCCCGCCAAGCGTGCCTTGACGGTGGGGTGCGTGCGTTCCTATAGTGTGCGCGAGTGGTAAGAAGTGGCACAAAGTGGGTTTCTTGGGCATGGATAGCTAATAAAAAGGGGAAACGCGATCGTGTTTCGCGGAGCTAACGCCATCAGTCTCGACGCCAAAGGGCGACTCGCGATGCCAAGTCGGTATCGGGACGAGCTCGTGTCGCGTTGCGCCGGCCAGCTTATCGTCACGATTGATGCCATCGATCCTTGCCTGTGTGTCTATCCGTTGTCCGAGTGGGAGCTGATTGAAGCCAAGCTCCGTGAGCTCGCCTCCTTTCGTGAAGAAAACCGCCGTCTGCAGCGCCTGTTGATCGGTAACGCCGTTGACCTCGAGCTGGATGCCAGTGGTCGTTTCCTGGTGCCGCCGCGCCTGCGCGAGTACGCCAAGCTGGACAAGCGAGCGATGCTGGTTGGCCAACTCAATAAATTCCAACTGTGGGATGAAGATGCCTGGAATGCCGTGGCCGATGCCGATCTGGCCGCGATCAAGCAACCGGGCGCTTTGTCCGACGACCTACGTGACTTGATCCTGTGACTATGACCAGCAGCTTCCGCCATATCACCGTGCTCCTCGACGAGGCTGTCGAGGGGCTGGCTGTGCGCGCCGATGGTTGTTACCTAGATGGCACCTTCGGGCGTGGCGGGCACAGCCGGCTGATTCTGGAAAAGCTCGGGCCAGACGGTCGTTTGCTGGGGTTTGACAAAGACCCCCTGGCAATTGCGACCGGGAATGCGCTGGCGGCCGAAGACGGCCGCTTTGTCGTTGTGCAACGCAGCTTTGCCGAGCTGGCTGATGAACTGGCGCAGCGTGGTCTGGCAGGGCAGGTCAACGGCATTCTGCTTGATCTCGGCGTATCTTCGCCGCAGCTGGACGACGCCGAGCGCGGCTTCAGCTTTATGAACGACGGTCCGCTGGATATGCGCATGAACCCGGACGCCGGCATCAGTGCTGCGCAGTTCATCGCTACGGCCGCTGAAGAAGAAATCGCCCGGGTGTTCAAGGAGTACGGTGAAGAGCGCTTCGCCAAGCGTATGGCCCGTGCTGTGGTGCTACGTCGCGCCGAGCAGCCGTTCGAGCGCACGGCCGATCTGGCACAGGTACTGACTGTGGCCAACCCTGCCTGGGAAAAAGGCAAGAATCCGGCGACTCGGGCTTTCCAAGGGTTGCGTATCCACGTCAATAACGAGTTGGGTGATCTGGAGCGTGGCCTGGATGCTGCCCTGGATAATCTGGAAGTGGGCGGCCGTCTGGCGGTGATCAGCTTCCACTCGCTGGAAGATCGCATCGTCAAACTCTTTATGCGCAAGCATGCCAAGGGTGAGATGGACAAGCTGCCACGTGACCTGCCGATCATTCCGAAAGCCTTCGAGCCACGCCTGAAGTTGATCGGCAAACCGGTGTTCGCTTCTGAGGCCGAGCTTGCCGCCAACCCGCGTTCGCGCAGTGCAGTGATGCGTATTGCGGAGAAGGTGCGATGAGCGCGTTGTTCGCCAAGCCATTGCCCAGCGGCAGTCTGCTGATGCTGCTGCTGTTTCTGGCTGTGCTGGTATCGGCTGTGGGGGTTTCCTATAGCGCGCACTGGAACCGCCAGCTGCTCAATGAGCTGTATGCCGAACTCAGTGTGCGCGACAAGGCGCAGGCCGAGTGGGGCCGGCTGATTCTTGAACAAAGCACCTGGACCGCGCACAACCGCATTGAAGCCCTGGCCAGCGAGCGCCTGGGCATGCGCATTCCGGATGCCGCCGAAGTGCGCATGGTGGCACCATGATGGGTCTTGAAGGCGCACTCTACCCGTGGCGTTTCCGTCTGGTGCTGCTGTTGCTGGCGCTGATGGTCGGAGCGATTGCCTGGCGCATCGTTGACCTGCAAGTCTTTGATCAGGGCTTTCTGCAGGCGCACGGCGACGCACGCAGCGTGCGGCATATTCCGATTCCGGCGCACCGTGGCCTGATCACCGACCGTAATGGCGAGCCACTGGCGGTCAGCACTCCGGTGACCACGCTATGGGCTAATGGCAAAGAGTTGCAGCACGGTAAAGCCAAGTGGAACGAACTGGCAGCTGCTCTGGGGCAGGAGCCCAAGGCCTTCAGTGTGCGCCTGCAGGCCAATGCCGAACGCGAGTTTATGTACCTGGTGCGTGGTCTGACGCCTGAGCAGGGGCAGCGCATTCTCGATCTGAAAGTGCCGGGCGTGTATGGCATTGAAGAGTTCCGCCGCTTTTATCCTGCTGGTGAAGTGGCTGCTCATGTAGTGGGCTTTACCGACATCGACGACCGTGGCCGTGAGGGCATGGAGTTGGCCTTCGAAGACTGGCTGGCGGGTGTGCCGGGCAAGCGCCAGGTGCTCAAGGACAGGCGTGGTCGGCTGATCAAGGACGTCCAGGTTGCACAGAATGCCAAGGCCGGTAAGGCCTTGGCATTGTCGATTGACCTGCGTCTGCAATACCTGGCGCACCGCGAGCTGCGCAATGCCGTTACTGAGTTCGGCGCCAAGGCCGGCAGCCTGGTGCTGCTTGATGTGCAGACCGGCGAAGTGCTGGCCATGGTCAATCAGCCGACCTACAACCCGAACAACCGGCGCAACCTGCAACCGGCCGCCATGCGTAATCGGGCGATGATCGATGTGTTCGAGCCAGGCTCGACCGTCAAGCCATTCTCCATCGCCGCAGCCCTCGGCTCCGGCCGCTGGACCCCGGAAATGACCGTAGACACCGCGCCAGGTAGCCTGCGTATCGGCCGTTACACCATCCGTGACGTGTCGCGCGGTGGCGTGCTCAACCTGACCCAGATTCTGATGAAGTCGAGCAACGTCGGCATCAGCAAGGTGGCTTTCGATATCGGCGCCGAGCCGATTTACGCCGTGATGCAGCAAGTCGGCCTGGGGCAGGACACCGGTCTGAGTTTCCCCGGCGAGCGCGTTGGCAACCTGCCGAACTACCGCGTCTGGAAGCAGGCCGAAACCGCCACCCTGGCGTATGGCTATGGTCTGTCGGTAACCGCCGTGCAGCTGGCGCATGCCTATTCGGTACTGGCCAACCACGGCAAGAACGTTCAGCTGTCGATGGTGCGCCTGGATCGCCAACCCGTCTCGACCCAGGTGATCGACCAGCAGATCGCCAAGACCGTGCTTGGCATGCTCCAGGCCGTGGTCGAAGAGCCAGGCGGCGGCGGTGCACGGGCCAAGGTGCCCGGCTACCACGTCGGCGGCAAGAGCGGTACGGCACGTAAAGCTGCCACTGGCAGCAAGGGCTATGTCGACAAGGCTTATCGCTCGTTCTTCGCCGGTGTCGCACCCATCGACAACCCACGTATTGCTGCCGTGATCATGATCGACGAGCCAAGCGAAGGTGGTTATTACGGCGGCCTGGTTTCCGCTCCGGTATTCGGCAAGGTCATGTCCGGCGCCCTGCGCCTGATGAACGTGGCCCCGGATAACCTGCCGGCGCCTGAAGCTGCGAAGGTCGAAACCGCCGCTGCCGCACCCGTTAAAGGAGGGCGTATCTGATGCCCATGCCCCTTAATCAGCTGTTGCCGGAAGCCGCCAGCTCAACCCTGATTCGCGAACTGACCCTGGACAGCCGCAAGGTGCGCCCGGGCGACCTGTTTCTGGCCGTGCCAGGCACCCAGCAGGATGGTCGCGTGCATATCGCTGATGCGGTTGCCCGTGGTGCCGCTGCCGTGGCCTATGAGGCGGAAGGCGCTGCCGTGATGACCGCGCATAGCGCGGAACTGGTTGCACTCAAAGGCCTGGCGCAGCAACTGTCGGCAATTGCCGGGCGCTTCTATGGCGAGCCGAGCCGTGGCCTGCACCTGATCGGTATCACCGGCACCAATGGCAAAACCAGCGTCAGCCAGTTGTTGGCCCAGGCCCTGGATCTGCTTGGCGAGCGCTGCGGCATCGTTGGCACCCTGGGTAATGGCTTCTACGGTGCACTGGAACAAGGTCGCCACACTACCCCGGACCCGATTGGTGTGCAGGCCACCCTGGCTGACATGAAAAACGCCGGTGCGCGCGCCGTGGCCATGGAAGTCTCGTCCCACGGTCTGCATCAGGGTCGCGTGGCTGCCTTGGCATTTGATGTGGCGGTGCTGACCAACCTGTCGCGCGACCATCTGGATTACCACGGTTCGATGCAGGCCTACGCTGAAGCGAAGGCCGCGTTGTTCGCCTGGTCGGGCCTGCGTTGCCGGGTGCTCAACCTGGACGATGCCTTTGGTCGTGAACTGGCGGCTGCCGAGCATGATTCCCGGCTGATCAGCTACAGCCTGCACGATGCCGAAGCCTACCTGTATTGCCGCGACGCACAGTTCGACGAGCAGGGCGTGCGCGCCACGCTGGTCACTCCACGTGGCGAAGGCAGCCTGCGCAGCTCGCTGCTCGGGCGCTTTAACCTGAGCAACCTGCTGGCAGTGGTCGGCGCGCTGCTCGGCCTGGATTACCCGCTGGATGAAATTCTCCAAGTGCTGCCGCAGCTGCAGGGCCCTATTGGTCGTATGCAGCGGTTGGGTGGCGGCAAGCAGCCGTTGGTGGTGGTGGATTACGCACACACGCCGGATGCCCTGGAAAAAGTCCTCGAAGCGCTGCGCCCGCACGTCAAAGGCCGCCTGCTGTGCCTGTTCGGCTGTGGTGGCGACCGTGACAACGGTAAGCGTCCGCTGATGGCTGCGGTGGTTGAGCGTCTGGCCGATGCGGTGCTGGTCACCGATGACAACCCGCGCACCGAGGCACCTGCACAGATTTTCAGTGATATCCGTGCCGGCTTCGTCACTCCGGAGTCCGTGCAGTTTGTGCATGGCCGTGGCCAAGCGATTGCTCAGCTGATAGCCGCTGCTAGTGCCGATGATGTGCTGGTACTGGCCGGCAAGGGCCATGAGGACTATCAGGAAATCAACGGCGTGCGTCAGCCGTTCTCCGATCTGGTTGAGGCAACAAAAGCTTTGGCGGCATGGGAGGTGGCGCATGCTTAAGGCGCTGCGGTTGAGCGAAGTGGCTGGCCCATTGAGTGCCAAGGTGATTGGTGCCGATGTGGCATTCAGTGCAGTTAGCAGCGACAGCCGGGCGATTCAGCCAGGCCAGCTGTTCGTCGCCCTGGCCGGCCCGCGTTTCGATGGTCATGACTACCTGGCTGACGTCGCCAGCAAAGGTGCTGTGGCGGCGCTGGTCGAGCGTGAAGTCGTCGGTGCAGCGCTGCCGCAACTGCTGGTCGCTGATACCCGTCTGGCCCTTGGCCAATTGGGCGCACTCAATCGTCAGGCGTTCAACGCGCCTGTGGTGGCGATTACCGGTTCCAGCGGCAAGACCACAGTCAAGGAAATGCTCGCCAGCATCCTGCGTGAAGGTCTGCAAGGTCCTGTGCTGGCCACCCGTGGCAACCTGAATAACGACCTCGGCGCACCGCTGACTTTGCTGGAGCTGGCTCCTGAACATGTTGCCGGGGTGATCGAGTTGGGTGCCAACCATGTCGGCGAGATTGCCTACACCGTCAGCCTGACCCAGCCACAGGTGGCCGTACTGAATAACGCCGGCACCGCGCATGTTGGCGAATTCGGCGGCCCTGAGAAAATTGTTGAGGCCAAGGGCGAGATCCTCGAAGGCCTGAGCGAAAGCGGTGTGGCCGTGCTCAACCTTGATGACCGGGCCTTTGCCATTTGGCAGCAGCGTGCCAAAGGACGCCGCGTCAGCAGTTTCGCCCTGGTTAATCCTGCGGCTGATGTCTACGCCAGCGAATTGGCCCGCGACGCCCGTGGCTGCTCGGCCTTTACCCTGCATTGCGCCAGCGGCCAGGCGCGCATCCAGCTCAATCTGCTCGGTGAGCACAATGTCGCCAATGCCCTGGCCGCTGCCGCCGCTGCTTTGGCGTTGGGCATTGAGCCTGTAGCCATCAAAGTCGGGCTGGAAAATCTGCAACCGGTCAAGGGGCGCGCTGTTGCGCAGATCACGCCGAACGGCCTGCGCGTGATTGACGACAGTTACAACGCCAACCCGACTTCGGTGTGCGCCGCTATCGATATCCTTGCTGGTTTCCCTGGTCGCCGCGTGCTGGTGCTAGGGGATATCGGCGAGCTGGGCGCCTGGGCCGAACAGGGCCATCGCCAGGTCGGCAGCTATGCGCTGGGTAAGGTCGATGCGGTGTATGCCGTCGGCCCGCTGATGGCTTTTGCTATTGAAGAATTCGGCACACAGGGTCGGCACTTTGCCGATCAGGCCAGCCTGATCGACGCGCTGCTCGCCGAACAAAGCGGCGAGCAGGGCGACACCACTGTTCTTATTAAAGGTTCACGCAGCGCGGCGATGGAAAAAGTCGTAGCGGCGCTGTGTGGCACATCCGGGGAGATTCACTAATGCTGCTGCTGCTGGCGGAATACCTGCAACAGTTCCACAAGGGTTTCGCAGTGTTTCAGTACCTGACACTGCGCGGGATCCTCGGCGTACTCACGGCGCTGGCATTATCGCTGTGGCTCGGTCCGTGGATGATCCGCACTCTGCAGATCCGCCAGATCGGCCAGGCGGTGCGTAACGACGGCCCTCAGTCGCACCTGTCGAAAAAAGGCACACCAACCATGGGCGGTGCGCTGATTCTGTCGGCCATCGCCGTCAGCACCCTGCTCTGGGCTGACCTGTCTAACCGTTATGTCTGGGTGGTGCTGGCTGTCACGCTGCTGTTTGGTGCCATCGGTTGGGTCGACGACTACCGCAAGGTGATCGAGAAAAACTCGCGGGGCCTGCCAAGCCGCTGGAAATACTTCTGGCAGTCGGTGTTCGGTCTGGGCGCGGCATTCTTCCTTTATATGACCGCACAGAGCCCGGTGGAAACCACCCTGATCCTGCCGATGATCAAGGACTTCGGTCTGGAGCTGGGCCTGGGTTTTGTGGTGCTGACCTACTTTGTGATCGTCGGCTCGAGCAACGCGGTCAACCTTACTGACGGCCTTGATGGCCTGGCCATTCTGCCGACGGTGATGGTTGGCGGTGCGCTGGGGATCTTCTGTTACCTGTCGGGTAACGTGAATTTCGCTGAATACCTGTTTATCCCTTATGTGCCGGGTGCGGGCGAGCTGATCGTGTTCTGCGCAGCACTGGTCGGTGCTGGCTTGGGCTTTCTCTGGTTCAACACCTACCCGGCCCAGGTATTCATGGGGGACGTAGGCGCACTGGCACTGGGTGCGGCTCTGGGCACCATCGCGGTGATCGTGCGCCAGGAAGTGGTGCTGTTCATCATGGGCGGCATCTTCGTGGTGGAAACCCTGTCGGTGATCATCCAGGTCGCCAGCTTCAAGCTGACCGGCAAGCGCGTGTTCCGCATGGCGCCGATCCATCACCACTTTGAACTGAAAGGCTGGCCTGAGCCGCGCGTGATTGTGCGCTTCTGGATCATCACCGTGATTCTGGTGCTGATCGGCCTTGCCACCCTGAAGCTGCGTTGAGGAAAGCATGAGCCTGATTGCGTCTGACCACTTCCGCATCGTTGTCGGCCTCGGCAAGAGCGGCATGTCTCTGGTGCGTTTCCTCGCACGCCAGGGCCTGCCGTTTGCCGTGGTTGACACCCGTGCCAACCCGCCGGAGCTCGCCACCTTGCGTGAGCAGTTCCCGCAGGTGGAAGTGCGTTGTGGCGAACTGGATGTGGAGTTCCTTTGCCGCGCTAGCGAGCTGCTGGTCAGCCCTGGCCTGGCTATCGCGACCCCGGCGTTGCAGGCCGCCGCTGCCCGTGGCGTGAAACTGTCGGGTGACATTGACCTGTTTGCCCGTTATGCCAAAGCACCGATCGTCGCCATCACCGGCTCCAACGCCAAGAGCACTGTGACCACTCTGGTCGGTGAAATGGCTGCCGCAGCCGGCAAGAAGGTTGCTGTGGGCGGTAACCTCGGTACCCCGGCGCTGGACCTGCTGAATGATGAGGTCGAGCTGTACGTCATGGAGCTGTCGAGCTTCCAGCTGGAAACCACCGATCAGCTGAATGCCGAGGTGGCGACCTGCCTGAATATCAGCGAAGACCATATGGATCGCTACGCCGATCTGCCGGCTTATCACCTGGCCAAGCACCGCATCTTTCGTGGCGCGCGCCAGGTGGTGGTCAACCGCGATGACGCACTGTCGCGTCCGCTGGTGGCCGATCAGCTGCCCTGTTGGTATTTCGGTTTGGGCAAGCCGGACTTCAAGCGCTTTGGTCTGCTTGAGGAGAACGGCGAGAAGCACCTGGCCTATCAGTTCGACACCTTACTGCCGGTGCGTGAGCTGAAGATCCGTGGCGCGCACAACCAGTCCAACGCCCTGGCGGCGCTGGCGCTGGGTCATGCCGTGGGCCTGCCGATGGACGCCATGCTGGCTACTCTGCGTGAGTTCGCGGGTCTACCGCATCGCTGCCAGTGGGTCGGTGAGCGCAATGCGGTGAGCTACTACGACGACTCCAAGGCTACCAACGTCGGGGCTGCACTGGCTGCCATCGAAGGCCTGGGCGCGGATATCAGCGGCAAGCTGGTGCTGATCGCCGGTGGTGATGGCAAGGGTGCGGATTTCTCGGCGCTAAAAGCACCTGTCGGCAAGTTCTGCCGCGCCGTGGTGCTGCTGGGTCGCGATGCCGAGTTGCTCGCCAGTGCCCTGGGTGATGCTGCGCCGCTGATCCGGGTGAAAACCCTGGAGGAAGCCGTGCAGCGCGCTGCCGAGCTTGCCGAGTCGGGCGATGCCGTGCTGCTGTCGCCAGCGTGCGCCAGCCTGGACATGTTCAAGAATTTCGAAGAACGCGGACGTTTGTTCGCCCAGGCCGTGGAGGGTTTGCGCTGATGCTTGCCCGCCTGCTCGCCGCCCCTTCGCCGCTGCATACCCGTCGTGGGATCGATATTGATTTCCCGCTGCTGGCCGGCTGCCTGGCGCTGCTGGGGCTGGGTCTGGTGATGATTGCTTCGGCGTCCTCAGAAGTGGCCGCGGCACAGTCGGGCAACCCGCTGTATCACATGATCCGCCACCTGGTTTATCTGGCGCTGGGCACGGGTGCGGCGTTGGTCACCCTGCTGGTGCCAATGTCGTTGTGGCAGCGTTACAGCGGCACGCTGCTGTTGGTGGCCGTCGTACTGCTGATTCTGGTGTTGCTGCCGGGGATTGGCCGTGAGGTCAATGGGGCCAAGCGCTGGATCGGTTTTGGCATCTTTAACCTGCAGCCATCCGAACTGGCCAAGCTGTTCAGTGTGATGTTCATTGCGGCCTATCTGGTGCGTCGCCAGGAAGAGGTGCGCGAGAAACTCACCGGCTTTATCAAACCGATGCTGGTGCTGGGGCCGATTGCTGCACTGTTGCTGGCCGAGCCGGATTTCGGTGCCACCGTGGTACTGGTCGGTGCGGCCATCGCCATGCTGTTCCTCGGTGGGGTCAACCTGCTGCGCTTTATTCCGCTGGCCGCTGGCGTACTGGGGCTGGGCGTGCTGGTGATGACCAGTCAAGCCTATCGCCTGCAACGCCTGACCAACTTCGTCGACCCCTGGGCGGATCAATACGGCGCCGGTTACCAGTTGAGCCAGGCGCTGATCGCCTTTGGTCGTGGCGAATGGTTCGGTGTCGGTCTGGGCAACAGCGTGCAGAAGCAGTTCTATCTGCCGGAAGCGCATACCGATTTCGTGTTTGCCGTGCTGGCCGAAGAGCTGGGCATGGTCGGCGCGCTGATCACTGTCGGCCTGTTTGTCTTCGTCAGCGTGCGCGCCCTGTATATCGGCCTGTGGGCCGAGAAAGCCAAGCAGTTTTTCTCCGCCTATGTGGCCTACGGCCTGGCGTTTCTGTGGATCGGCCAGGTGTTGATCAATATTGGGGTGAACATCGGCCTGTTGCCGACCAAGGGTCTGACCCTGCCATTCCTCAGCTACGGCGGCAGCTCGCTGGTGATCTGCTGCATCAGCCTGGCGCTGTTGCTGCGCATCGAGTGGGAACGCCGTACTCAGCTGGGCAGCGAGGATGTCGACTTCAGCGAAGCCGATTTCTTCGACGGCCAGGCTGCCGAGGAGGTTCGCCATGCGCGGTAATGTACTGATCATGGCCGGCGGTACCGGCGGTCACGTGTTCCCGGCGCTGGCCTGTGCTCGCGAGTTCAAGGCGCGCGGTTACAGCGTGCACTGGCTGGGCACACCGCGTGGGATCGAGAATGAGCTGGTGCCGGCGGCCGGTCTGCCGCTGCATCTGATTGACGTCACGGGCCTGCGCGGCAAAGGCAAGTTGTCGCTGCTGAAAGCGCCGTTCCAGCTGATCAAGGCACTGTTCCAGGCGCGCAAGGTGATGCGCGAGCTGCAACCTGTGTGCGTGCTGGGTATGGGCGGCTATGTCACCGGCCCCGGCGGCCTGGCCGCACGCATGACTGGCGCACCGCTGATCATCCACGAACAGAACGCCGTGGCCGGCACCGCCAATCGCAGCCTGGTGCCATTTGCCAGCCGCGTCTGCGAGGCCTTCCCGAATACCTTCCGTGCCAGCGACAAGCGCCGCACCACCGGCAACCCGGTGCGTGAAGAGCTGTTCCTGGAGACCCCGCGTGATTCGCTGCGCAGTCGCCGCCCGCGTTTGCTGGTGCTGGGCGGCAGTCTGGGGGCCGAGCCGCTGAACAAGCTGCTGCCCGAAGCCCTGGCACTGGTGGCCGCCGAGCTGCGCCCTGAAGTGTTCCATCAGGCCGGCAAGCAACATGACGCGATCACCACTGAACGCTATGCCTCCGTTGGCGTCGAAGCGACCGTTGCGCCATTTATCAAGGACATGGCGCGGGCTTACGCCTGGGCTGATCTGGTGGTGTGCCGCTCCGGTGCGTTGACCGTAAGCGAGCTGGCCGCCGCCGGCCTGCCAGCGTTTCTGCTGCCGCTGCCGCACGCGATCGACGACCACCAGACCCGCAATGCCGATTATCTGGCCAGTGCCGGCGCTGCCGTACTGCTGCCACAACGTTCCACTGACGCCGCCACGCTGGCCGCGCAGCTGACCGAGGTTTTGATGCACCCCGAACGCCTGAATGAAATGGGCCAGACCGCACGTCGACTGGCCAAGCCCGATGCAACCTGCACCGTTGTCGATATCTGCCTGGAGGTGGCCCGTGGCTAAGTCTCCCGCCGCTGCACGCTCGGAAATCCGCCGTATGCGCCGCATCCGCCGCATCCACTTTGTTGGCATCGGCGGCGCCGGCATGTGCGGTATCGCCGAAGTGCTGCTCAACCTCGGCTATGAAGTGTCCGGCTCCGACCTCAAGTCCTCGGCCGTGACCGAGCGTCTGGAAAGCTTCGGTGCGCAAATCTTTATCGGCCATCGCGCGGAGAACGCCGAACAGGCCGACGTGCTGGTGGTGTCCAGCGCGGTGAATACCAGCAACCCGGAAGTGGCCACTGCACTGGAGCGTCGTATCCCCGTAGTGCCGCGCGCCGAGATGCTTGCCGAGCTGATGCGCTATCGCCACGGCATTGCCGTGGCCGGCACACACGGCAAGACCACCACCACCAGCCTGCTGGCTTCGGTATTCGCCGCCGGCGGCCTGGACCCGACGTTCGTGATCGGTGGTCGGCTGAATGCTGCGGGCACCAATGCCCAATTGGGCAGCAGCCGTTACCTGATCGCTGAGGCCGATGAGAGCGACGCCAGCTTCCTGCACCTGCAGCCGATGGTCTCGGTGGTCACCAATATCGACATGGACCACATGAGCACCTATGGCGGTGACTTCAACAAGTTGAAGAAAACCTTCATCGAGTTCCTCCACAACCTGCCGTTCTACGGTCTGGCAGTACTTTGTGTGGATGACCCGATCGTGCGTGAAATCCTGCCGCAGGTGGCACGTCCGACCGTGACCTACGGCTTCGATGAGGGTGCCGACGTCCGTGCGATCAACGTGCGTCAGCAGGGCATGCAAACCTTCTTCACCGTGTTGCGCCGCGACCGCGAGCCGCTGGACGTCTCGGTGAACATGCCGGGCAACCACAACGTACTCAACGCCCTGGCGACCATTGCCATCGCCAGCGACGAGGGCATCAGCGATGACGCCATCGTCCAGGGCCTGTCGCAGTTCCAGGGTGTCGGTCGGCGCTTCCAGGTCTACGGCGAGCTGCCGGTGGACGGTGGCAGCGTGATGCTGGTCGACGACTATGGCCACCACCCGCGTGAAGTGGCAGCAGTGATCAAGGCTGTGCGCGGCGGCTGGCCGGAGCGCCGCCTGGTGATGGTTTACCAGCCGCACCGTTTCAGCCGTACCCGCGACCTGTACGACGATTTCGTTCAGGTGCTCGGCGATGCCCAGGTGTTGCTGCTGATGGAAGTCTACCCGGCCGGTGAAGCGCCGATTCCCGGGGCGGACAGCCGCAACCTGTGCCACAGCATTCGTCAGCGCGGCCAGCTCGATCCGATCTATATCGAACGCGGCGTGGACCTCGCGCCCATCGTCAAGCCGCTGCTGCGTGCGGGCGACATTCTTCTCTGCCAAGGCGCCGGCGATATCGGCGGCCTGGCTCCGCAACTGTTGCAAAGCCCGCTGTTCGCAGCGGCCGAAGGTAAGTCGAAATGAGTGCTGCCAGTCTGCAATCACAATATCCGGTCAGCGCCTTTGGGCGTGTGGCTGTACTGTTCGGCGGCAAGAGCGCCGAGCGTGAAGTTTCGCTGAAATCCGGCAATGCCGTGCTGCAAGCGCTGCTGGCTGCTGGCGTGGATGCGTTCGGTATCGATGCAGGCGATGACCTGCTGCAGCGCCTGACTGCCGAGAGAATCGACCGTGCCTTTATCGTGCTGCACGGCCGTGGCGGTGAAGACGGTTCGATGCAGGGATTGCTTGAGTGTGCCGGAATTCCTTACACCGGCAGCGGCATCCTGGCTTCGGCCCTGGCCATGGACAAGCTGCGCACCAAGCGCGTGTGGCTGAGCCTTGGCCTGCCAACACCGGCTCACGCCGCGCTGGCCAGTGAAGCCGACTGCCATGCAGCCGCTGCCGAGCTGGGTTTCCCGCTGTTCGTAAAGCCGGCCCATGAGGGTTCGAGCATCGGCATGGCCAAAGTCAGTGATGTCGATGCCCTGATTGCTGCCTGGAAAGATGCCAGCCGCTACGACTCGCAGGTACTGGTTGAGCAGATGATTGCCGGTCCCGAGTTCACCATCGCCATGCTGCGTGGTCAGGTGCTGCCACCGATTGCCCTGGGCACACCGCACAGCTTCTACGACTACGACGCCAAGTACCTGGCCAATGACACCCAGTACCGCATCCCGTGCGGCCTCTCGGTGGAGAAGGAAGCCGAGCTGAAAGACCTCACCGCGCGCGCCTGTGAAGCGGTCGGCACCCAGGGCTGGGCCCGTGCCGACGTGATGCAGGACGCCGATGGCAAGTTCTGGCTGCTGGAAGTCAACACCGTACCTGGCATGACCGACCACAGCCTGGTGCCGATGGCAGCCCGTGCTGCTGGCCTGGATTTTCAACAGTTGGTGTTGGCGATTCTGGCCGACAGCCTTGAGGCGAGGGGTTAAGTCATGACGGCTACTCTGCGTCACCAGCCAGGCTCGAACCGCGCCCCCGTGCGCGGCAAGCCTGCGCAGCGCGGCGCCAGCCGTTTGGTGGCGAAAGAGCCGATCAGCCTGCGGGTGAGCCTGCCGAAGACCAACTTTGCCTGGCTCAAGCGCCTGACCTGGCCGCTGCTGTTGCTTGGTCTGGGTTATGGCACCTACGAGTTGTCGTTGCGTGCGCTGCCCTATGCCGATCAGCCGATTGCGCGGATCAGCGTTGAGGGCGACCTCAGCTACGTCAACCAGCAGGCCGTGCAGCAGCGCATTGCGCCCTATGCCAACGCCAGCTTCTTCAAGGTTGATCTGCTCAGCCTGCGTCGCGAGCTGGAGCTGATGCCGTGGATCGCCAGCGCCCAGGTGCGCCGCGTGTGGCCGGATCAGTTGGTGGTGCGTTTGGAAGAGCAACTGCCGATTGCCCGTTGGGGCGATGAGGCACTGCTGAACAATCAGGGCGAGGCGTTTGCCCCGCAGGAAGTCAGCAATTATCAGCACCTGCCGCAGCTGTACGGCCCACGCCGTGCCCAGCAGCAGGTGATGCAGCAATACCAGGTGCTCAGCCAGATGCTGCGGCCCATGGGCTTTTCCGTGGCGCGCCTAGAGCTGCGTGAACGCGGTAGCTGGTTCCTCTCCACCGGGCAGGGCATCGAGTTGCTGCTGGGACGTGATCATGTGGTGGAAAAAATGCGCCGCTTCTCGGCCATCTACAACAAGGCCTTGAAAGAGCAACAAACGAATATTGCGCGTATCGATCTGCGTTATGCCAACGGCCTGGCCGTGGCCTGGCGCGAGCCGGTAGCGCCCGCAGCGGCAACCACCGCTGTCGTGCAGTGAATCAGGAGAAGACAAGAGCCATGGCAAACGTGCAGAGCGGCAAGATGATCGTCGGCCTCGACATTGGCACCTCCAAGGTGGTGGCGTTGGTCGGTGAAGTAAATGCGGACGGCCAACTGGAAATCGTCGGCATCGGCACTCATCCGTCGCGTGGTTTGAAGAAGGGCGTGGTGGTGAATATCGAATCCACCGTGCAGTCGATTCAGCGCGCCGTGGAAGAAGCCCAGCTGATGGCCGGTTGCCGTATCCACTCGGCTTTCGTCGGTGTGGCCGGCAACCATATCCGCAGCCTCAACAGCCACGGCATCGTCGCCATCCGTGATCGTGAAGTCAGTCCGGCCGACCTTGAGCGTGTACTGGATGCCGCCCAGGCCGTGGCCATCCCAGCGGACCAGCGTGTGCTGCACACCCTGCCGCAGGATTACGTGATCGATAACCAGGAAGGCGTACGTGAGCCGCTGGGTATGTCCGGCGTGCGTCTGGAGGCCAAGGTGCACGTGGTGACCTGTGCGGTGAACGCGGCGCAGAACATCGAGAAGTGCGTGCGTCGCTGCGGCCTGGAAGTCGACGACATCATCCTTGAGCAACTGGCCTCGGCCTATGCCGTGCTGACCGACGACGAGAAAGAGCTGGGCGTGTGCCTGGTCGATATCGGCGGCGGCACCACGGACATCTGCATCTTCACCGAAGGCGCGATCCGCCACACCGCGGTAATCCCGATTGCTGGCGACCAGGTCACCAACGACATCGCCATGGCGCTGCGTACACCGACCCAATATGCCGAAGAGATCAAGATTCGGTATGCTTGCGCGCTGGCCAAACTGGCCGGTGCCGGCGAAACCATCAAGGTGCCGAGCGTCGGTGATCGTCCGCCGCGCGACCTCTCGCGTCAGTCCCTGGCCGAAGTGGTCGAGCCGCGCTACGACGAACTGTTCACCCTGATTCAGGCCGAACTGCGCCGCAGCGGCTACGAGGATCTGATTCCGGCCGGGATCGTCCTCACTGGCGGCACAGCGAAGATGGAAGGAGCCGTCGAGCTGGCCGAAGAAATTTTCCATATGCCGGTACGCCTGGGCGTGCCGCAAGGTGTCAAAGGATTGGCCGACGTAGTGCGCAACCCCATCTATTCCACAGGTGTAGGCCTGCTGCTGTACGGACTGCAAAAGCAGGCCGACGGCATCTCCATGTCTGCACTTGGCAGCTACAGCGATGAACCCAAACAACCTGTGCTGGAACGGCTGAAACGCTGGGTCCAGGGCAATTTCTGATTTTGCAGTAGGCGTTACAAAACTAGAAAGTAAAAAGGAGAGGGAAAATGTTCGAACTCGTAGACAGCGCTCCAGCAAGTGCAGTTATCAAGGTGATCGGCGTGGGCGGTGGCGGCGGCAACGCAGTCAACCACATGGCGAAGAACAACATCGAAGGCGTCGAGTTTATCTGCGCCAACACCGATGCTCAGGCTCTGAAAAACATCGGCGCACGTACCGTACTGCAACTGGGTACTGCGGTGACCAAAGGCCTGGGCGCCGGTGCCAATCCTGAAGTCGGCCGTCAGGCGGCCATGGAAGACCGCGAGCGTATCGCTGAGGTGCTGGCCGGCACCGACATGGTCTTCATCACCACCGGCATGGGCGGCGGTACCGGTACCGGTGCGGCCCCTGTTATCGCTCAGGTGGCCAAGGAGATGGGCATCCTCACCGTCGCGGTGGTAACCCGTCCGTTCCCGTTCGAAGGCAAGAAGCGCATGACCATTGCCGAAGAAGGTATTCGCGCGCTGTCGGAAAGTGTCGACTCGCTGATCACCATTCCGAACGAAAAACTGCTGACCATTCTCGGCAAAGACGCCAGCCTGCTGTCGGCTTTCGCCAAGGCTGACGATGTACTGGCCGGTGCCGTGCGCGGTATCTCCGACATCATCAAGCGTCCAGGCATGATCAACGTCGACTTCGCCGACGTGAAAACCGTGATGAGCGAAATGGGCATGGCGATGATGGGCACTGGCTGCGCCAGCGGTCCGAACCGTGCACGTGAAGCCACCGAAGCTGCCATTCGCAACCCGCTGCTGGAAGACGTCAACCTGCAAGGCGCGCGCGGCATTCTGGTGAACATCACCGCCGGTCCTGACCTGTCCCTGGGTGAGTACTCCGACGTGGGTAACATCATCGAGCAGTTCGCCTCCGAGCACGCCACCGTCAAGGTCGGCACCGTGATCGATCCGGACATGCGCGACGAGCTGCACGTGACTGTGGTTGCCACCGGTCTGGGTGCGCGTATCGAGAAGCCGGTCAAGGTTATCGATAATACTGTGCAAGTTTCTGCCAGCACTGGCGGCAACGCCGCAGCCCCGGCGCGTGCCGAGCAAAGCGTCAATTACAAGGACTACGAGCGCCCGACCGTTCAGCGTCAAAGCCACAGTGGCGCGGCCACTGCAGCCAAGCTGAACCCACAGGATGACCTGGATTACCTGGACATCCCGGCGTTTCTGCGTCGTCAGGCTGATTGATGAAATGTATCAGGAGTATTGGGGTGATTGGTGTTCAGCAAAGGCCGGTTCTGCTATCATCGCCGGCCATTGTTGAAAACAATTCGCAACTAGTGCTATAGCGGCCAAAGCCATGATCAGACAACGCACCCTGAAGAACATTATCCGCGCCACCGGCGTCGGCCTGCATTCCGGGGAGAAGGTATACCTGACCCTGAAGCCGGCACCTGTGGACACCGGTATCGTGTTCCGTCGTACCGACCTCGACCCTATCGTGGAAATTCCCGCGCGAGCAGGCAATGTCGGTGAAACCACCATGTCGACCACGCTGGTCAATGGTGATGTCAAGGTGGATACGGTAGAGCACCTGCTTTCGGCCATGGCTGGCCTGGGCATCGATAACGCCTACGTCGAGCTCTCCGCGTCCGAAGTGCCGATCATGGATGGCAGTGCGGGTCCCTTTGTATTCCTGATTCAATCGGCGGGCCTGCAAGAGCAGGAAGCCCACAAGAAGTTCATCCGCATTCTTCGTGAGGTCACGGTAGTAGAGGGCGACAAGCGCGCCACCTTCGTGCCTTTCGAGGGATTCAAGGTGACCTTCGAGATCGATTTCGATCACCCGGTCTTCCGCAATCGCACCCAGTCGGCCAGTGTTGACTTCTCCAGCACCTCGTTTGTGAAGGAAGTCAGCCGTGCGCGTACGTTTGGTTTTATGCGTGACATCGAGTTCCTGCGTTCGCAGAACCTGGCACTCGGCGGCAGCGTGGACAATGCCATCGTGGTAGACGAGTTCCGCGTGTTGAACGAAGACGGCCTGCGGTATGAGGACGAGTTCGTCAAACACAAGATTCTCGATGCGATCGGTGACCTCTACCTACTGGGCAACAGCCTGATCGGTGAGTTCAAGGGCTTCAAATCGGGGCATGCGCTGAACAATCGCCTGCTGCGTACCCTGATCGAGCAGACCGATTCGTGGGAAGTTGTCACCTTCGATGATCCCAACACCGCGCCAATCTCTTACATGCGCCCGGTTGCGGCCGTGTAACGCAACACCCTCCTTCTTTCTTTACTTTCAAAGGTCACCCTCGGGTGGCCTTTTTTATGCCCGAGTATTGGCCAGTTTGAAGGTCTACTGCTCGCTTTGGCGATGCTTGGCCAGGCGCTCAAGGGCGGCGCGTAGCTTGGGATCGCTGATGCTATCGGCGGTCGCCTGGATGTTTTCCGCGGCGCTGTCGGAGAGGCTGATTGTGCGACCCGCAGCACGCCTTTCGGCAGTCGGAGGTTGCACCTTGAACAGAATCTTCGTTAAGGTCGCGAACTCTTCGAGTGCCTGCAGTTGTTTCAACAAGCGTTTTTGTTGATAGCGCAGGCGCGTGGCCCAGTGGCCATCGGTGATGATCAGCAGCAGGCAACCCTCGCGCCATGACGCTACGTGGCAGTGTTCGCGAGCCGCCGGCTGCAGCTGGCTTTCCACCAGGTGCTGCAGACGATCAATGCGTTGCGCTTGATTGAACAGTGCCTTCAGGGGTTTCGCTTCGCGCAATAACGCGGCGGGAGCTTTGGCCGGCAAAGGACGAAAAGTCATGGCAGGACGCCTGAAAAAGTGAAGCCGCCATGGTAGCAGAATCGCTGTTGCCGACTGACGCTTCACCACGAGGGGAAGGCCGTGCAGATTATCTTACTCAGTCGGCACCACGGTGCTGCGCGTTCGCTTAGCCTGGACTTGCGGTGGCTGTTGTTGGCGTTCGTCCTGTCCCTGGCGGCCGCGTTGGGCGGCGGGGTTGCTGTGGGTGCCTGGTGGGCACCGGCGACCGTAGCGGTGCATGACGACACACAACTCAATCAGGTGCTTGATCAGCAGCGTGCCGAAGTCGGCGAGGTGCGGCGCGATGCTCAGCGTCAACTGGATGCCTTCGCGGTACACGTGGCCGAATTGCAGGCCCGTCTGACCCGTCTGGATGCTTTGGGTGCGCGGCTCACCGAGCTGGCAGATCTGGATGCCAGTGAGTTCGACTTCTCCCTCAACGTGGGCCAGGGTGGTGCCGAGGATGCGCTGGGTGACGCGGCCTATGCGCCACCACCGTTCATGGATGAGCTGGATCAACTCAGCCTGCGTCTGGACAGCCGCGAGCAGCTGCTGGAGGTGCTTGAGCAACTGATCGGCGAGCGCCAGTTGAACGAGGCCGAGTACCTGTCCGGCATGCCGGTGCGTCATGGATACATGTCTTCGCCCTTTGGCCGGCGCGTGCACCCGCTGACCGGGCGCAACACCCAGCACAAGGGCGTCGATTTTGCCGCCAAACCGGGTAGTGATGTGGTGGCAGTGGCCGCAGGCGTGGTGAGTTTTTCCGGTAATCGCTCCGGTTACGGACATACCGTGGAAATCAGTCATGCCGATGGTTACACCACGCTATACGCGCACAATCAGAGCAATCTGGTGCAAATCGGTGACCTGGTACAGCGCGGGCAGACCATTGCGCGGGTCGGCCGTAGTGGTCGCGCCAGTGGCTACCATGTGCATTTCGAGGTCAGCAAGAAGGGGCGTCTGGTCAATCCAGCCAGCTATATCGCCCGCGTGAGCGACGTCGAATAACGTAGCTTTCCTCATTCGCATTTCCGAGTAGAATGCCCGCTTCGCACGCAGCCATGAAGGCTGTATGGGGCGCTGTTCGGTGCCCCTCAATCCATACGCCTGGAAGATCCTGTCGATATGTTTGCGCCTTTGTTGAAGAAACTCTTTGGAAGCAAGAACGAGCGTGAAGTCAAACGCATGCTCAAGGCGGTTCAGGCCGTCAATGCCTTCGAGGAGCAGATGCTTGCTTTGTCCGATGAGCAATTGCGTGCCAAGACGGCGGAGTTCAAAGCCCGTCTGGCCAAAGGCGAAACTCTTGACCAACTGCTGGCCGAAGCCTTCGCTGTAGCCCGTGAAGCGGGCAAGCGGGTGATGGGCATGCGTCACTTCGACGTGCAGCTGATCGGCGGCATGACCCTGCACGAAGGCAAGATCGCCGAGATGCGTACCGGTGAGGGTAAGACCCTGGTGGCGACCCTGGCGGTGTACCTCAATGCACTGTCCGGCAAGGGCGTGCACGTGGTGACGGTCAACGACTACCTGGCCCGCCGCGACGCTAACTGGATGCGTCCGCTGTATGAATTCCTCGGCCTTTCGGTGGGTATTGTTACTCCGTTTATGCCGCCGGAAGAAAAACGCAGTGCTTATGCGGCCGATATTACCTACGGTACCAACAACGAATTCGGTTTCGATTACCTGCGCGACAACATGGCCTTCAGCCTGGAAGAAAAATTCCAGCGCGAGCTGAATTTCGCCGTAATCGACGAAGTTGACTCCATTCTGATCGACGAAGCGCGCACCCCGCTGATTATCTCCGGCCAGGCTGAAGACAGCTCGCGCCTCTACACCGAGATCAACAAGCTGATCCCGCGCCTCAAGCTGCACATCGAGGAAGAAGAGGGCGTGGTGACTCAGGAAGGTCACTACAAGGTTGACGAGAAATCCCGTCAGGTCGAGTTGAACGAAGCCGGTCACCAGTACGTTGAGGAAATGCTCACCGAAGTTGGCCTGCTGGCCGAAGGCGAGAGCCTCTATTCGGCGCACAACCTAGGCCTGCTGAGTCACGTGTATTCGGGCCTGCGTGCGCACAAACTGTTCCACCGCAACGTCGAATACATCGTGCAGAACAACCAGGTGCTGCTGATTGACGAACACACCGGCCGTACCATGCCGGGTCGTCGTCTGTCCGAGGGCCTGCATCAGGCCATCGAAGCCAAAGAAGGCCTGCCGATCCAGGCTGAGAGCCAGACCCTGGCCTCGACCACCTTCCAGAACTACTTCCGCCTCTACACCAAACTGTCCGGCATGACCGGTACAGCGGATACCGAAGCGTTCGAGTTCCATCAGATCTACGGTCTGGCGGTGATCGTGATCCCGACCAACCGTGCCCTGGCGCGCAAGGACTTCAACGACCTGGTCTACCTGACCGCGGACGAGAAGTACGCCGCCATCGTCACCGACATCAAGGAAAGCATGGCCCTGGGCCGTCCGGTGCTGGTCGGTACGGCCACCATCGAAACCTCCGAGCACATGTCCAAGCTGCTCAATCAGGAAGGCATCGAGCACAAGGTGCTCAACGCCAAGTTCCATGAGAAGGAAGCCGAGATCATTGCACAGGCCGGTCGCCCGGGTGCGCTGACCATTGCCACCAACATGGCCGGTCGTGGTACCGACATCCTGCTGGGCGGTAACTGGGAAGTCGAAGTGGCCAACCTGGAAAACGCCACACCTGAGCAGATTGCGCAGATCAAGGCCGATTGGCAGAAGCGTCATCAGCAGGTGATCGAAGCCGGTGGTCTGCACGTGATTGCCTCCGAGCGTCATGAGTCGCGCCGTATCGACAACCAGCTGCGTGGCCGTGCCGGCCGTCAGGGTGACCCGGGCTCCAGCCGCTTCTACCTGTCGCTGGAAGACAACCTTATGCGCATCTTCGCCTCCGATCGGGTGAAGAACTTCATGAAGGCCCTAGGCATGCAGTCCGGTGAGGCCATCGAACACCGCATGGTCAGCAACGCCATCGAGAAGGCCCAGCGCAAGGTCGAGGGCCGCAACTTCGACATGCGTAAGCAACTGCTCGAATTCGACGACGTGGCCAACGAGCAGCGCAAGGTGATCTATCACATGCGCAACACGCTGCTGGCGGCCGACAACATTGGCGAAACCATCGCCGATTTCCGCCGCGAAGTGCTGGATAACACCATCAATGAGCACATTGCGCCGCAGTCGCTGCCTGAGCAGTGGGACATTGCCGGCCTGGAAGATGCCCTGTACAGCGGCTTCAACCTGCGTCTGCCGGTTCAGCAGTGGCTCGACGAAGACGACAAGCTGTACGAGGAAACCCTGCGCGAGCGCATCCTCGACGAGTTGCTCAAGGCTTATAACGAGAAAGAAAACGAAGCCAGCGCCGAAGCCCTGCGTACCTTCGAGAAGCAGATTCTGCTGCGCGTGCTGGACGACCTGTGGAAAGACCACCTGTCGACCATGGACCACCTGCGTCACGGTATCCACCTGCGTGGTTATGCGCAGAAGAACCCCAAACAGGAATACAAGCGCGAGTCCTTCACCCTGTTCCAGGAGCTGCTGGAGTCGATCAAGCGCGACACCATCCGTGTCTTGTCGCATGTGCAGGTGCGCCGCGAAGATCCGGCCGAAGAAGAAGCCCGTCTGCGCCGCGAAGCCGAAGCGTTGGCCGAACGTATGCAGTTCCAGCATGCCGAGGCTTCGGCCCTGCTGCCGGAAGCCAGCGAGGAAGAGGGTGACCTGGCGGTGGCTACCGCACCCGTTCGCACCGAGCCGAAGATCGGCCGTAACGAGCCGTGCCCGTGCGGTTCCGGCAAGAAGTACAAGCACTGCCACGGTCAGGTCAACTAAGCCTGTCGTGTACCGAGGGTTGAGCCGACAGTGACGTTGGCTATGCTTGACCCCGCTTGATTAACGCCGCGAACGGTCTGGCCGCTCGCGGCGTTTTACCATCGCATTCAGATGTATTACCGCCTTAAGGAGCGTTCGCTATGGCTGTTGGTCTTGGCCCGTTGTCTACCCTGCACCCAGTTCCAGGTTTCGAATTGGGCATCGCTTCGGCGGGCATCAAGCGTCCAGGGCGCAAGGATGTGGTGGTGATGCGCTGCGCCGAAGGCTCCACCGTAGCCGGGGTGTTCACCCTCAATGCGTTCTGCGCCGCACCGGTGATTCTGGCCAAGAAGCGTGTTCAGGGCGGCGTGCGTTACCTGCTGACCAACACTGGTAATGCCAACGCCGGCACCGGCGAGCCGGGCCTTGCCAATGCTACGCGTACCTGCGCGGCGCTGGCCAAACTGACCGGCGTGGACGAGGGCGCGGTACTGCCGTTCTCCACCGGGGTGATCGGCGAGCCGCTGCCGGTCGAGAAGATCGAAGGCGCTCTGCAGGCCGCGCTCGATGACCTGGACGAAAACCACTGGGCCGAAGCCGCCACCGGCATCATGACCACCGACACCCTGCCTAAAGGCGCCAGCCGCCAGTTCCAGTACGATGGCGTGACCGTTACCGTGACCGGCATCAGCAAGGGTGCCGGGATGATCCGGCCGAACATGGCGACCATGCTCGGCTACATTGCCACCGACGCCAAGGTGGCGCGCAGCGTGCTGCAGGACCTGGTGCGCGACGCAGCGAACAAGTCGTTCAACCGCATCACCATCGACGGCGACACCTCGACCAACGATTGCTGCATGCTGATTGCCACCGGCCAGGCCAAACTGCCGGAAATCAGCGAAGCCAGCGGTGAGCTGTTCGCCAAGCTCAAGCAGGCGGTGCTTGAGGTATTCATGGAGGTGGCGCAAGCCATCGTGCGTGATGGTGAAGGTGCGACCAAGTTCGTGACCGTGCAGGTCAACGGTGGTGGCACGCATCAGGAGTGCCTGGATGTGGCCTATGCCGTGGCGCATTCGCCGCTGATCAAGACCGCGCTGTTCGCTTCCGACCCGAACTGGGGGCGCATCCTCGCCGCCGTTGGTTACGCCGGCGTGGCGCAGCTGGACGTGAGCAAGATCGACGTGTTCCTCGGTGAAGTGTGCATCGCCAGCAAGGGCTGCCGTGCGGCCAGCTATACCGAAGAGCAGGGCGCTGCGGTGATGGCCCGTGAGGAAATCACTATCCGCATCGAACTGGGCCGCGGCGCGTGCAGTGAGACTATCTGGACCACCGACCTGTCCCACGAGTACGTGAAGATCAACGCCGAATACCGTACCTGATCGGCCGCGTCCCAGCTGTTTGATGGCCTGCATTCCCGTTGCTCATGCCCCCATGAGCAACGGGAATTTGCTATTGCGCCAGTCGCCTTTTAAGGTCATTCGACCTTCCCGCATCGAGTACAGCCCATGTCACTTACTCTGGTTATTGGCGATAAAACCTATTCGTCCTGGTCGCTGCGCGCGGCGCTGGCCCTGGAGTTGACCGGCGAGTCCTATACCGAACAGCTGATAACCCTGAACCGGCCTGATACTCGTGCGCTGATTTTGCAGCACTCGCCGAGCGGCAAGGTGCCGTTGCTGCTCAGTGATGATGGGGCGATCTGGGATTCGCTGGCGATTGCCGAGTACCTGGCCGAGTGTTTCCCTGCCGCTCAGTTGTGGCCAGCGGCACGCGACGCGCGCGCGTTGGCACGCAGTGCCTGCGCGGAAATGCACAGTGGCTTTGTCGCGTTGCGCAGCCACTTGCCGATGGACCTCAAGCGTAACCAGGCGCTGACTGAAATCCCGGCCGATGCGCTGGCCGATATCCAGCGTATCTGCGCCCTGTGGGCCGAGTGCCGGCAGCGCTTTGGCCAGGGTGGCGGCTTTCTGTTTGGTCAGGCCAGCCTGGCGGATGCCTTTTTTGCTCCGGTCGCCACGCGTTTACGCAGTTATCAAGTGGCGCTGCCGGCTGGCGCCAGTGCCTATGTCGAAACGATTTATCAGTGGCCGGCGTTTCAGCGCTGGTACCACGCTGCCCAGGAGGAACATCTGGCGTGAAACGTATTCATGTAGCCGCAGCGGTGATTCGCGGTGTCGACGGGCAGATTCTGCTCGCCAAGCGTCCTGATGATAAGCATCAGGGCGGCCTGTGGGAGTTTCCCGGCGGTAAGGTCGAGGCCGCTGAAACGGTGCAGGCTGCCTTGGCCCGCGAGCTGGAGGAGGAGCTGGGTATTCGTCCCAGCGCTGCACGGCCGTTGATTCAGGTGCGCCACGATTACCCGGACAAGCAGGTGCTGCTGGATGTCTGGGAGGTTTCGGCGTTTAGCGGTGAGCCGCATGGTGCCGAGGGTCAGCCGCTGGCCTGGGTCAGCCCGCGGGAACTGGGCGACTATGAGTTTCCGGCGGCCAACCGGCCTATCGTGGCGGCAGCGCGCCTGCCTGAGCGTTACCTGATCACCCCGGAAGGGTTGAGTGGGCCTGAGTTGCTGCGCGGTATTCAGGCTGCGCTGAAGAGCGGCATCCGCCTGTTGCAGCTGCGTGCGCCAGCGATGTTCGATGCGCAGTACCGCGACTTGGCTGTGGATGCCCTCGGTCTCTGTGCAGGCAAGGCGCAACTGATGCTCAAAGGGCCGCTGGAGTGGCTGGGCGACTTTCCCGCTGCCGGTTGGCACCTGACGGCGCAACAGTTGCGCGAGTTGAGTGCGGCAGGGCGGCCGTTTCCGCCACAGCGCTGGCTGGCAGCGTCCTGCCACTCGGCGCAGGAGCTGGAGCTGGCCACGCAAATGGGCGTGGATTTCATCACCCTGTCACCGGTGCAAGCCACTCAAACCCATCCCAATGCGCAGCCGCTGGGTTGGGCGCAGGTAACCGAGTTGTTGCAGGGGTTCAATCAGCCGGCTTACCTGCTCGGTGGTGTGACCCCGGCCGATGTGGAGCGCGCCTGGCAGGCGGGGGCTCAGGGCGTGGCCGGGATTCGCGCGTTCTGGCCGCAGTAGCTGCCGGTGCAGGGCAAAGGGCGTTATAGTCGCGCCCTTAAATGGTGCGTGACGGGTGGGTAGTTGACGGTGCAAGGCATCAAGGCGTGGTTGAAGGGCTTCTGGCCGGCACCCATGGCGGTCAGCCTGAGTGAGCGCGGGCTCAGTTGTGTTGGCGCAGTACTGGGGCTGCTGTTCAGCGGCTGGCTCTGTCATGAGGTGCTGGGCAGTGCCAGCCCCTGGTTGATTGCGCCCATGGGCGCATCGGCGGTGCTGCTGTTTGCCGTGCCTGCCAGCCCGTTGGCCCAGCCCTGGTCGATCCTCGGCGGCAACCTGATTTCTGCCCTGGTGGGCGTCACCTGCGCGACCTGGCTCGGCCACCACGCCTGGGTGGCAGCATTGGCCGGCGGTGCGGCGATTGCCGCGATGTTCGCCCTGCGCTGCCTGCATCCGCCGGGTGGTGCCGTGGCGCTGACGGCGGTGCTGGCTGGTCCGGAAGTGGCTCAGCTGGGCTATCACTTTGCCCTTTACCCCGTGGGGCTTAACTCCATCGGCTTGCTGTTGATCGCGCTGCTGTTCAATAACGCCCTGCGCCGTCAGTACCCGCATCGTCCGCTGGAGCACGGCAATGTGCACAAAACCCGTGATCCGCTGCCGCGTGATCGCCTGGGCTTCACCCCGGCGGACCTGGATGCGGTACTCAAGGCGCGTGGTGAGTTGCTTGATATCTCCCGCGAAGACCTGGAAGAAATCCTCCTGCAAACCGAAGCACGGGCCTATCAGCGCCGTTTTGGCGAGGTGCGCTGCGCCGACATCATGTCCCGCGATGTGCTGAGCTTGAGCGAGCAGGCCAGCCTTGCCGATGCGCGCACCAAGCTGCATGAGCATCGCCTCAGTGCCCTGCCGGTGCTCAACGCCGCAGGGCAGTTGCAGGGCATGCTGGGACTGCATGATGTGCTGCTGGCTGAACCCGAGAAGGCGACTGTGAGCAGCTGCATGCGCCGTCAGGCACCGACCTGTCGCCCTGAGTGGCCAGTGACTTACCTGTTGCAGACGCTTACTGATGCTGATGTGCACCAACTCCCGGTGGTCGATGAGCACCGCCAGTTGCTGGGCATCGTCAGCCAGTCGGATTTGCTGGCGGCGCTGTTTCGCCTGTCACTGCAGCCATCCCCTACGCCCGCCGGTGGTTGAATGCGTTTATGTCAGTAGATGCCCGTTCTCCCTCGAATATGCGCCCCAGCACCCTGCATTTGCCGCGCGGTAACTGGGCGACGGTGTTCGAGTGCCTGTGCGCGCATTTCCCGGCGATTGCCGCCGAGGTCTGGCAGGAGCGGATTGCCCGTGGCCGGGTGCTGGACGCGCAGGGTCAGCCGCTCGGCATGGCTGCGGTTTATCGTGAAGGGCTCAAGGTGCATTACTTTCGCGAGGTCCCCGCGGAGACGCCGATTCCTTTCGAAGAAACCGTGCTGCATGTCGATGAACACCTGCTGGTGGCGGATAAACCGCATTTTCTGCCGGTGATGCCCGCCGGCGAATACGTCGAGCAGACGTTGCAGGCGCGCCTGGCCAAGCGCCTGGGCAATGCCGACCTGGTGCCGCTGCACCGGATTGATCGGCACACCGCTGGCCTGGTGCTGTTTTCCACCAACCGCGCCAGCCGGGGTCAGTACCAGGCGCTGTTTCGTTTGCGGCAGATGGACAAGTGCTACGAGGCGTTGGCGGCGGCTTTGCCGCAGCTGGACTTTCCGCTGTTGCGGGCAACGCGGTTGGAGGGCGCTGAGCCGTTTTTCCGCATGCAGGAAGTGGCCGGGGAGGCCAATACGGAAACGCGCATCGAGGTTGCCCAGCGTCTGGACGAGCACTGGCTGTACCGGTTGTACCCGGTGACCGGCAAAAAGCACCAGTTGCGCGTACACCTGGCCGCATTGGGCGCACCGATCCTCAATGATCCGTTCTACCCCGAGGTTACGGATGCACCGGACGCCCCGGACGACTACAGCAAGCCGCTCAAGTTGCTGGCTCGGGGACTGAGCTTTATCGATCCGCTAACCGGTCAGCCGCGTAGCTTCGCAAGCCAGCTCAGCCTGCTCTAGTTTTGCGTTTCTTTGGCAGCCGCCTGCCAGAGCACTTCATCGACTCCCTGGCGTTTGGCGATCAGCCGTGCGGCGACGAACAGCAGATCGGACAGGCGGTTGACGTAGGCCAGGCCGACGCCGCGAATCGGCTCCACCGCATTCAGGTGCTGGCAGCGGCGCTCGGCGCTGCGCGCCAGGCTGCGGCACACGTGGGCCTGAGCGATCAGGCGTGAGCCACCGGGCAGAATGAAATTCTCCAAGGGACCGACTTCTTCGTTCCAACGGTCGATGGCGGCCTCCAGGCGTTGGATTTCCGGGGCTTGCAGGGCTTGATAGTCCGGCATCGCCAGCTCGCCACCGAGATCGAACAGGCGATGCTGGCAGGGCGCGAGCACCTCGATGATCTCGCCCAGGCCCGGGCACTTGGCATGCTGTTCGGCCAGCTCAGCCAGCAGCAGGCCGATATGGCTGTTGAGGGTATCCACCTCGCCCATGGCATCCACCCGTGGGTGGTCCTTGGTCACGCGGCGGCCATCGGCCAGGCCGGTTTCGCCTGCGTCGCCGGTGCGGGTGTAAATCTTCGAGAGGCGGTAACCCATGTTCAGAGCCCTGTGTCGAGGTGGCTGGCGGTGAGTGGCAGGCGCAGGGTAAAGCAGGTGCCCTGGCCAGGCTTGGACTGCACCTCCATCTGCCCTTTGTGGTTGTTGGTGATGATGAAGTAGGACACTGACAGGCCGAGCCCGGTGCCCTGGCCGACCTCCTTGGTGGTGAAGAACGGCTCGAAGATGCGTTTGCGCACCAGCTCGGACATGCCCACGCCGTTGTCTTCCACCTGAATTTCCGCCCAGGGCGGCGCCAGGCGCAGGCGTAGGGTGATCTGCCCGGGTTGCCGGTTGTCGGTGCGTTGGTGGATGGCCTGGGCGGCATTCTTCAACAGGTTGAGCAGCACCTGCTCCAGCTCGTTGGCGGTGGCCGGCACGGTGGGTAGGTTGTCGGCGAAGTCGCGCTGAATGCTCAGGCTCTTGAAGTCGAAGCTGTCGGTCAGGTCGAAGTCGTTGCTGGCGATTTCCACCGCCTGGTCGATCAGCGCCGGCAGGTTACAAGGGGCCAACTGACGGTCGCTGCGGCGGCTGAAATTGAGCATGTGGCTGACGATCTTTGCCGCGCGGCTGCCGGCCTGCTGGATGCCGTCGAGCAGGCGCGGGATCTCCCGGGCACTCAAGTAGCGGTCGATGGCTTGCAGGCTGATGCCGGCCTGTTCGGCTTGCTCGCGGTTCTTGTCCAGCTCGGCTGACAGGCGCCGACGAATGTTCTGCACGTTGTGCAGGATGGCGCCCAGCGGGTTGTTGATCTCATGCGCCATGCCGGCGGCCAGGCCACCGACCGAGAGCATCTTTTCCGACTGCACCATCATCTCTTCCAGATTCAGGCGCTGGGTGATGTCGTCAATGCGGATTACCACGCCGCGTCCGCTGCCGCCGCTCAATGGGTAGAAGGTCAGGGCAAAGTGGCGGGGCTGTTCATTGCTGCCCCAGGTGACCCGCTCGATCTTCTCCACCTGATGCTGTTCAACGGTGCGCTTGAGTTGCGGCAGGAAGGGCTTGAGCGGCGCGAAGGCGAGGAAGATCGGTTGGTTCAGCGCTTCGTCCAGGCGCGTGCCGGAGAGGCTGCTGGCTTCCTGGTTCCACTGCGTGACGTAGAGCTGTTCATCGAGGGCGATCAGCGCCGAGGGCATGGAGTCGATGATGCTGTTGAGGTAGTTCTGAAAGCCGGTGAGCTTTTTCTCGATCTTGCTGCGCACCTGCACTTCCAGCTCCAGCTTGCGGTTGGAGTGACGGGTTTCTTCGGCCAGGTGCTGGGCCTGGTCGAAGGCCTCCTGAGCGTCGTCGCGGGCGCGCTTGAGCTGCTGTTCACGGGCTTCGATGCGGATCAGCATGGTGTTGAAGGCATCGGCCAGGCTGCCGATCTCGTCGGCGTTACCGCGGCGCGCGCGCAGGGCGTAGTTCTCTTCACGGGTGACCTGGCGCGAGAGTTCTTCCAGGCGGCGGATCGGACGGGTGATCAGGCGCCGCACCTGGCGCGAGACGATCAGCCAGAGCAGTACGCTGAGGGCGAGAATCACTCCGCTGGCCGTCAGGGTGCCGGTGTAGAACACCCCCGGCAGCTCGCTGGAGGCCACCAGCAGCAGGTGCCCCGGATTGCCCGTAGTCTGCGGCAGCTCGACCAACTGGTTGATGCGAAACTCCTGATGGCGCCAGGACTCCACCTCTTCGATGCGCTGCGGCAGGCGCAGTTTGTCGCCGCGTTGCAGCTGCGCCAGGCTTTGCCCATTGCCGTCGTAGATCACTGCCGCGCGCAGGGGCGCGTAATCATCCAGGCGTTTGAGCAGGGCCTCTGCCGCTGTCGGTGAGCTGAGTGCCTGTTTGCTCAGGGGCGGGCTGGCAATCAGCCGGCCGAGGGTGTGCAGGGCTTGCGGGGCGACGCTTTCCTGGGAGATCCAGTAGGCGGCGCTGATAAAGGCCAGGTTGGCCACCAGCAGTACGGTGGCTAGCAGGGCCAGCAGGGCGACCAGCAGTTTGCGGCCAACCGGGAGGTTCTCAAGACGCTGACGCAAGGGCATGGCAGGGCGGGTCGTGGTGGTGAACGTGCAGGCAGGTTAGGGGCTGTTGCGGTGTGCGTGCAAGCGAGGAAAACCTCAACCGCTTCAGTGGCTGGGCAGGCCGCGGCTGTCGAGGTGGGCCAGCAGTTGCGTGTGCAGGGCGTGCAAGTGCGGCAGGTGCAGCTGATGGCGTTGGGCGGCCTGACAGGCGTAGCCCAGCAGGTAGACAATTTCCGTGCGGCGGCCCTGGCTGACGTCCTGATGCATGGAGGAGTAGTTCAGCGCGGTGGCCTGGATGACCCGCAGCACATCCTCATGCAGGCCTTCGGCGGCGTTACTCTGGCCGCAGCGCTGTAGCAATTCGCTCAGTTCGCCGCTCAGGCAGGCAAGCTGCGCTGGGTGCTCGCGCAGTTCGCCATTGCGGCAGTCGTGCAACACCGTCAGCGGGTTGATCGCACAGTTCAGCGCCAGTTTGCGCCACAGTCGGCTGAGGATATCCAGGCTCCAGTCGTGGGCGATGCCGGCCTGGCGCAGGTCTGCCAGCCAGGCTGGTGGCTGCATGTTCTGTGGGTCGCCGAGCCAGGTATGGCCGTGGCCGGCAAACACCACCTGAAAATCAGCCTGACGAAAGGCGCCTTCGGTGCTGGAGGCAAATATGCAACGTGCCTGCGGCGCGGCGCGGGCTACTTCGTCCTGGCTGCCCAGGCCATTTTGCAGCAGCAGGATATCGGCATCAGGCGTCAGGCGAGGGGCTAGCTGCGCCACTGCGGGCGCGGCGTCATAGGCTTTGCAGGCCAGCAGCAGGCGTTGGATCGGTTGTGTATCCGCTACGGTCTGGGCTGCAATCGGGTAGTGCTGTGCCTGGCCTTGTTCGATCAAGGTCAGGCCGCCAGCCTGCTGGTAGCGGTGCAGCCGTTCAGCATCGCGCAGCAGCAGCTGCACCGGGACGCCGGCACGGGCCAGGCGAGTTGCCCACAGGGTGCCGAGGCTACCCGCACCGAGAATGTGCCACATAGACGCTGCCGCTTAAGGCAAGGGCAGGCGCAGGGCTGTAACCCGGCCGCTGCTGTGTGACTCGGGCAGCAGTTTTTCCGCGTAGCTGATGATCTGTTCGGGCGTGCAGGGCAGGCCCTTGGCGTCCAGCCCGACCAGGCTGATGCCGGCCTTGAGGCTGATAAAGCCTTCGCTGGTCTTGAACGCTTTGAGGTTGATGCCGTCGTGCAGGCGTTTGAAGCTGCTCGGTGAGCATTCGTGCAGATCGGTCAGCAGGGTGATCAGGCCGAAATGGCTTTCATCCAGGCGCACCAGAATATCCAGTGGCCGTACCAGCTGCTGCAGGCGACGGGCGACGCCGGTGAGCAGTTCGTTGTAGAACGTGTCGCCGTACTGCAGGTGCAGTTCGTGCATGTCCTGCAGGCCAATCAGCAGGTAACACAGCGCACCGCCACGGGATTCGACCTGGCGCAGGCTGTCGAGGGTTTTCTGGTGCAGGTAGCGGCTGTTGCCCAGACCTGTGAGCGGGTCGATCAGGTTGCGCTTTTCCAGGCTGGCGATGTTTTCCGTGAGCAGGCGGTTTTCCTGCAACAGGCGCTGCAAGGTGTTGCACAGGCGATCGGCGGCATAGACCCGTGGCACCAGCTGCTCGTTCATCGCGGCTTTGCTGATGAAGTCATCGACACCGCTGTCGAAGGCTTCCCCCAGGACGTTTTCGCCTTCCTTGCCGGTGAGCAGGATGACGTAGGTGTAGTGGTGGGCCATTTCGTCGAACTGGCGCACCTGCACGGTCAGTTCCAGGCCGTTCATTTCCGGCATCAGCCAGTCTGCCAGGAGCACGCTGGCCGGGCGCTGTTCGAGCAGTTTGATGGCTTCGGCGGCACTGCTGGCGAAACGCAGATCCTGATAGCCCGCCTGGCTCAAGGCGCGCCCGATCATGGCGCTGGAGAACTTAGCGTCATCGACGACCAAAATGCTCAGGTGGGGGTTAGGCATGGGGCAGGCTCGCTAGGGGGAAATCACAAGAGCCCGATACTTCGCCGGGCAGTGTTTGTTGCTACCGCTATATAATGGCCGGGTTTTTTTATCGTCAAGCCAGGCGTGTCCCATTCGTGATGCAGGGCGCGCCGTCTATCTGGAGCAAACCCATGCCTTCGTTCGACGTGGTGTCCGAGCTGGACAAACATGAAGTTACTAACGCCATCGACAACGCAATCAAAGAGCTGGAACGTCGTTATGACCTGCGCGGTAAAGGTAGCTTTGAACTGAAAGAGCTGACTGTCAACCTGACAGCCGATGCGGATTTTCAGTTGGAGCAGATGATCGAGATTCTCAAGCTGGCGCTGGTCAAACGCAAGATCGACGTGCAATGCCTGGAGTTCAAGGATGCCTATCCGTCGGGCAAGAGCGTCAAGCAGGAGGTGATTCTGCGCGAGGGCATCGAGAAAGAGCTGGCGAAGAAGATCGTCGCCCACATCAAGGACAGCAAACTCAAGGTGCAGGCCGCTATTCAGGGCGAGCAGGTACGTGTCACCGGCAAGAAACGCGATGATCTGCAGGAGGCTATCGCCGCCCTGCGTGCCAAGGAATTTGGTATGCCACTGCAGTTCAACAATTTCCGCGATTGAACCTTTGCCGCGTTGTAGCGTCGCAAACAGCTCTATCCATCTGACCGCCATGGCTTGCCATGGCGGTTGCGTTTCATGCACAGGAAACAGGAGTAGCCCATGGAGATGAATGTCGAGCAATTGGTCAAACTATCGGAGGCTTGGTTGCCTGTGATGCTGGAATACAGCGGCAAGTTGACCCTGGCCCTGATCACTTTGCTGATTGGCTGGTGGCTGATCAGCAAACTCACCAGCAGCATTGGTCGTTTGCTCAATATGCGTCAGGTCGATCGGGCGCTGAGCAGCTTTATTGGCAGCCTGGTGAGCATTGTGCTCAAGGTGCTGCTGCTGATCAGCGTGGCGTCGATGATCGGCGTGGAAACTACGTCATTTATTGCCATGATCGGTGCGGCCGGTCTGGCGATTGGTCTGGCCTTGCAGGGCAGTCTGGCAAACTTTGCCGGCGGTGTGCTGATCATGCTATTCCGGCCATTCCGGGCCGGTGACTGGATCGAGGCGCAGGGTGTGGCCGGTAGTGTCGACAGCATCCAGATATTTCACACCACCCTGAAAACCGGCGACAACAAGGTGGTGATTGTGCCCAATGGCAGCCTGTCCAACGGCCATATCACCAACTATTCGCGCGAGAACAAACGGCGCGTCGATATCAACCTGGGGATCGATTACTCCAGCGATATCAAACAGGCCCGCGAAGTGCTGCTGAAGATTGCTGCTGACCCGCGAGTGCACCGCGACCCTGAGCCTGTGGTGTTTGTCACCGGATTGGGGGACAACGCGATCAACCTGTCGCTGCGCGTCTGGGTGGCTACGGCGGATTTCTGGCCAGTGACCTTTGCCTTTACCGAACAGGCCAAGGAGCGCCTCAGCGAGGCCGGTATCGGCATCCCGTTCCCGCAGCGGGTGGTGCATTTGGTGCAGCAGGCGGGCTGAGGTTCGCCTGCCGGGATAGCGCCGTCCTCAGGGGCGGCGTGCTCCACAAAGCCGGGGAAAGACCTGCCCCATGGCCGTCTGGTAGTGATTAATCAGAAACTGCCAATCACCCTCGTGCCACGGTGAATGGCGGCGCAACTGAAGCATGTCATGCAGGGCCGCTTGCTTGCGATTGAGGCGACGGCGAGCCTTTTCCAGATCCAGCAGGGCAATCTCGCAGTTGCTCTCCTGTATGCGGACAAAGATATGTTTGGCATACATGCAGCCATGTTGCAGGCGCGCTGTATGCAGCTTGGCCAGGCACTCGGCGATGCCTTGTAGCAATTGCTGATGCTGTTTCTCGTCGCAGCGCTCGCGAGGGTGCTCGACATACCACTGATCGATAGGCAGAAAACCTTCCAGCGCCTTGGTTACGAGCAGCGCTCGCCAACCATCGGTTCCTCGTTCTGCGCCGCAGTAAACGATTTCTGGCACGGCGACCCCGGCTTTTGCCGCATTGAGCAGCGCATCGCGTTCACGCAGTACGGTGGGGCGACCCAGAGGGTATTTCAGGCTGCGGTAAGTGTGCCCCGCCTGCCTTTTGGCATAGAGCAACTGCCCTTGCACGGTGATGCGTTGCACGCCGCTCTGGCCGCCGCGGCGGTCATTGGGTTCTTCGACCCACTCGCCTTGGGTTTGCCACCAGCTGTTGAAGTCGTCTGACGGCGAAGTGTTGCGAGTGTTACTGCTGGTGGCGGCCATGATGTGTCCTTATATGCATATCAATTACCAGCAAGACGCCTGCCATTGCGCCTGATATGCCATTGGGTGAGTTCTTATTGTTGTTCGATTGTCGTCGCTGTTGCATCGCGCAGTTGCCCGCGCTCACGCCGCCATTGCAGCACAATCAGAATCAGTGTCGGGATGCCCAGCAGTGCAGTGGCCAGGAAAAATTGGGCATAACCGAGCTTCTCCACCATCACCCCGGAGTAGCCACCGATCAGGCGCGGCAGCAGCAACATGATCGAACTGAGCAGGGCGTACTGGGTGGCGGAGAACTTCAGGTTGGTCAGGCTCGACAGGTAGGCGACGAAGGCCGCAGTGGCCAGGCCAGCGCTGAAATTGTCAGCCGAGATGGTGAGGATCAGCATCTGCAGATCTGCGCCCATGCCGGCGAGCATGAGGAACAGCAGGTTGGTCGCGGCTGACGCTGCGCCGCCGATAAACAGGATCGGCAGGATGCCGAAGCGCACGATCAGCAAACCGCCGAAGCCTGCACCAATCAGGGTCATGACCAGACCGAAGAGCTTGCTGACGCTGGCGATCTGATCCTTGGTAAAACCCTGGTCGATGTAGAACACGTTGGCCATTACGCCCATCACCGTGTCCGACATGCGGTAGGTGGCAATCAACCCCAGCAGCAGAAAGGCTTGCCAGCGGTAACGCAGAATAAAGTCATTCACCGGCGTCAGCACCGGCGCCAGGCCGCGGCGGCCCATGGACGACAGGCACATGGCAGTCAGGATGGTGTAGAGCAGGGCACGCAGGAAGGCGCGATCTTCCAGCAGCAGGTCGAGCAGGCTGGCCTCGCCGTTGACCAGGCTGGCGAAGTCGGTGTTGTAGAACTGGGTAAACATCGCCGGTACGGACACCAGCAACACGATCAGCACCAGTACAGAGGCAATCTGATGGCTGAAGCCATAGCGGGCGGCAGCCAGCTGGGTGCGCAGCGGCACATCAGGTTCGCGCATCCACAGGCTGGTGAGCAGGCCTGGCAGCATCAGCAGGGCGAACAGCAGGTAGGTGCCGGCCCAGGCGCCATGTTGATAGAGCAGCGCGGTGGAGCCAAAGCCTTCGGCGAAGTACAGCGCGCCGGCGGTAGCCAGCAGGGCGGCGACCCGGTAGCCAGCCATGTAGCTGGCGGCCAGTGCAGCCTGGCGCGTGTCATCGACGATTTCCAGGCGGTAGGCATCGACGGCGATGTCCTGGGTGGCAGAGGCGAAGGCCACCAGCACGGCCAGGGAAATCAGCCAGGTCAGATGGGTTTGCGGGTCGCACAGGGCCATGCCGGCCAGGCCGATGGCAATCAGTACCTGCGACAACACCAGCCACGAGCGGCGCCGACCAAGCCTGCCGAGCAGCGGTAGGCGCCATTGGTCGAGCAGTGGCGACCAGACCCATTTGAAGGCGTATGCCAGGCCGATCAGGCTGGCAAAACCGATGGTTTCACGGGCCACGCCGGCCTCGCGCAACCAGACCGACAGGGTGGAAAACACCAGCATATAAGGCAGGCCGGCGGCGAACCCCAGGAGCAGCAGCACCAGTGTCGAGGGGCTTGAGTAGGCAGCAATGGCATCGCGCCAGCTTTTACGGGGCATTGAAGGGGTATCAGCCTGAGTTTGACCTAATAAAGGGCGCACTCTAGGGTCTGTTACCGTTTTAGCGCAAGCCGCGTTGCCGCGAAAAATCTCGCCAGGCTAGGCGGAGGACGCAGGAAATGGCGTTCCCTTGCCAAGTCCTCCAACACCGCATGGCGAGATTTTGCGCGCAACCCTCAGGGCCGGGCCTGTTTTAGCGCGATGCGGCGTTTCTCGACGGCTCATTTGAACGACCAAACTTCGCCTCTCGTGCCTTGCCTCGCGCTAAAACAGGCTCCGGCGCGGTCGCGATAAAACGGCAAAAGACCCTACCCGCTGTGTTCCATTGGGCGCCAGCCGTAGCGCAGCATATCCACCCGATCGTTGTGGATTTGCACGCCTTCCTCACGTAGACGGCTGCGTTGCTCCGCGCCGGACAGACTGCCTGCGGGCAAACTGAGGCGCCCGGCGGCGGCAATGACCCGGTGCCAGGGCAGGGTGCTGCCGTCCGGCAGTTGGCTGAGGGTGCGCCCGACCCAGCGCGCGGCGCGGCCTAAGCCTGCGTATGCAGCCAGTTGGCCGTAACTCACCACGCAGCCGGCTGGTATCTGCGCCAGCACCGCATAAAGCGCTGTGCGGCGTTCGGCCTGGCTTGCTGTCGGCAGGGCCGAGCCGGCATGCTTGCTTCCCTGTTCTGGCTGGTTGGTTGGCGCTTTCATCATGTTGCTACGTACCCTGTTGTTCCTGCTGATGGCTACTGTGGGCGTGCCGGTCTGGGCGGATACGGTGTGGTTGAACAACGGTGATCGGCTGACCGGTGAGATTATCTTGCTCGATGGCGGCAAGCTGGCGCTGAAAACCAAGTACGCCGGGCAGGTGCTGATCGCCTGGAAGGATATCGACACCCTGCGCTCCGATAAACCTCTGCTTGTGCGCCGCGAGGGCTTCGACAGTGAACACAGCAAACAGTTGGAGGCGGCCGGCAAGGGCATGGTGCGGGTGGTCAATGCCAGTACCCAGACCATTCCGCTGGCCAGTATCAATCGTTTGATTCCGCCGCGTCCTGTGCTGCGTGATCGGGTCTGGGAGGGCAACCTGGATGCCAAGCTGGACATGAAGCGCGATGACAGCGAAACCGACGAATGGAAGCTCAAAGGCAATACTCGTGTCGAGCATGGTCGTTGGCGTCATGTGCTCAGCAGCGAGCTGGAGCGCAAGGTCAAGAATGATGTGAAAACCGCGGATAACTGGCAGCTGGAATACGATCTCGACCGCTTTATGACCGATCACTGGTTCTGGCGGGTTGGTGCAGAACATGACGAGGATGAGTTTGCCTTTTTTACCCACCAGCGCAGCATCGGCACCGGGCCCGGTTACCGCTTCTGGGATAACGAGCTGGGCCGTTTTGACATGATTGTTCAGCTCAATCGTCTGCAACTGCGTAGCAGCGAGGCCGAGCTGGATTTCAATACCTATTCGCTGGAGTGGGATTACAAGCGGCTGCTCTGGGGTACGCGGCTGGAGTTGTACAGCAATGCCGAATTGCAGGTGCCGGAGATCGAGCAGGTCGACTACGTGCTCGACGGTGAGGTGGGCCTGCGCTACCGCCTGAATGACTGGACGCGGCTGTCGCTGCTCTACGAGCTGGATATGGCCCGAGGGCTAGGACAGACAAGCAGCGAGCGGCGCTATCTGCTGGGGGTTGGCGTGGGCTGGTAGCATCCGTCACGGGAAAAGCTGAACTCACGGTGATTCTGTCGGTCAGTGCTTGTTCTGGCGTCGTGCATACGGATAATGCGCGGCCTTCCGTGACCCCGAGACTGACAAGCCTTACCTATGTTTTCCAGAACCCTGCTGTGCCTGGCCCTTTGTGCGACTGCAACCTCCGCGCTGGCGGATACCGTCTGGCTGAAGAACGGCGATCGCCTGAGCGGCAAGATCAAGTTCTTCGACGGCGGCAAGCTGCTGCTGGAAACCGACTACGGCGGTGCCATCGCCCTGGACTGGAACAAGATCGCGACCCTGGAGAGCGACCAGGAACTGCTGGTCAAGGAAAGTGCCGTCGGGGGTGAGCGGGCCAAAGCCCTGCAACCGGCCGAACCTGGCAAAGTCACCCTGGCCAATGGAGAAGCGCCGAAAACCGTCGAGCTGGCCAGCATTCAGCAGATACTCAAACCCAAACCGCTGATCGAGGACTTTGTCTGGAAGGGCAATATCGATGCCGCGCTGGACTACAAACGCGCTGAGCGCGACACCGACGATTACGACGTGCGCCTGAAGACTCAGGCCCGTCATGGGCTGTGGCGACACAATGGACAAGCCGAATACAACCGCGAGCTTCGCGATGATGTACTGAGTACCGATAACTGGGGCGTGGAATATGCCTTGGACCGTTTCCTGACTGAGCAGTGGTTCTGGCAGGGTCGTTTGGAGTACAAGCGTGACCGCATCGAAGACCTGCGCCGCCAGCGCACCGTGGGTACTGGTCCGGGTTATCAGTTCTGGGATAACGAGCTGGGTGCCTTCTCCGTGGCCGGGTTGCTCAACCGTACCGACTACGAATATGCCAATGGCGAGAACGACAACTTCTACGCAGTCAGCATGAAGTGGGATTACAACCGTTACTTGGTCGGCAAGAGCGTTGAGCTGTTCAGCGATGGCGAAGTGGGCAAGCCGCTGGCCAACGCTGCCGACTACACCTTGGATGCCGCCGTGGGCCTGCGCTACAAACTGACCGACTGGGCCTCGTTGAATATGAAGGCCGAGAAGGACCTGGTCAGCGGCTCGGAAGGCGAGCTGGACGAGACCCGTTATAGCCTGGGTTTCGGCGTGGGTTGGTAAGGTCGTTGTCGTATAAAAAAGCCCCGCGTTGGCGGGGCTTTTTGTTTGCGGAGTGCTCAATCTAGCGGATTACAACCGCAGACCGCCATCCAGCTCCAGAACGCGACCGGTGTAATAGTCGTTTTCCAGGATGTAGGCCACCGAATGAGCGATCTCGGTCGGTTTGCCCATGCGGCGCAGCGGGATAACCGAAGTCATGCGCTCCAGCGCTTCCGGTTTCATGCTGGCGACCATTTCAGTCTCAATAAAGCCCGGTGCTACACCGGCGACACGGATGCCGTAACGCGCCAGTTCCTTGGCCCAGACCACGGTGTCAGCGGCTACACCGGCCTTGGCGGCGGAGTAGTTGGCCTGACCGATGTTGCCGGCACGGGAGATAGAGGAGATGTTGATGATCGCGCCTTCGTTCTTCAGTTCGATCATCTTCGCCGCCACTTCACGGGTGCAGAGGAACACGCCGGTGAGGTTGACGTCGATCACCGATTGCCACTGCGCCAGGCTCAGCTTGGTGATTTCGCCGTCCTTGACCTTGATGGTCAGACCGTCGCGCAGGATACCGGCGTTGTTGACCAGGCCATTGATCGCGCCGAAGTCTTCGGCCACCTGGGCCACGGTCTGGGTCACTTGTTCTTCATTGGCGACGTTGCACAGGTAGGAACGCGCTTCCACGCCCAGCGCCTTGCAGGCGGCTACGGCTTCGTCGAGTTTTTCCTGGTTCAGGTCGACCAAGGCCAGCTTGGCGCCTTTTTCCGCCAGGTATTCGGCCATAGCGCGGCCCAGGCCCTGACAGCCGCCAGTGATGATGATGACTTTGTCTTTAAGTTGCATCGCGTGTCCCCTCAAATGGTGTCGTGTGGCCTTGCCGGCGGTTAATCTAGGCGCCTCCCGTTCTGTGACGGAATCTATGCAAGGAGTCATAAGGTGAGCGTGAAAGCCGGCAAGCATGCCCGAGAATTGCTGCTCAAGGAATACCGGGGCGTGCTCAGCACCCATTCCAAGGCCATGCCGGGTTTCCCTTTCGGATCAGTGGTGCCCTATTGCCTGGATGCTGACGGTTATCCGCTGATCCTGATCAGTCGCATTGCCCAGCACACCCATAACCTCAAGCAGGACGGTAAGTGCTCGTTGCTGGTGGGCGAGCGCGGGGCGGAAGATGTGCAGGCAGTCGGCCGCCTTACTGTGCTCGCGCAAGCACGACAATTGGATGACGAGGCACAGATTGCAGCGGCGGCGCAGCGCTATTACCGCTATTTCCCCGATTCGCGCGGCTATCACCAGGCCCATGACTTCGACTTCTGGCGTCTGGAACCGGTGCGCTGGCGCTATATCGGCGGTTTTGGCGCGATTCACTGGCTGGAGCAGGTGGCGCTGGCCAATCCCTTTGCCGGTGACAGCGAAATCAGCATGCTCGAACATATGAACAGCGATCATGCCAAGGCCATCGCTCACTATGTCGAGCTGGCCTGTCTGCCTCGTCATGCGCCGGCCGAGTTGGTCGGTATCGACAGTGAAGGTTTCCATCTGCGTATCGGGCAGAGTCTGTATTGGCTGGCCTTTCCAACATCCTGTAACAGTCCGCTTGAAGTGCGCCAGGCCTTGGTGGCGCTGGCCCACGCCGAGGTTTGGCCGACCGACGGTCAGGCTTCAGCTTGAATTCAGCCCGACACCCCATACTTCTTGCTTACTGGAAGCTGATCTTCCGTTAAGGACCCTGTGATGCGCGCGTTTCTGTTTTTGTTTCTGCTGTTCCCGATCATCGAGCTGGCGCTGTTGATTCAGGTGGGCAGCGCCATCGGTGTGTTACCGACTCTGCTGTTGGTGGTTGGCACCGCCATTCTCGGCAGCATCCTGCTGCGTGTCGCCGGTGTTGCCACAGCCTGGCGCGCGCGGGAGAAACTGGCCCGTGGCGAGTTGCCGGAGCAGGAAATGCTCGAAGGCCTGCTGATCGCCGTCGGCGGCGGGTTGTTGCTGTTGCCCGGTTTTATCAGCGACATCTTCGGTGTGCTCTGCCTGATCCCCTTCACTCGCCGCTTGCTGGTGGGCCAGGTGCGCAAGCGTGCCGCCGAGCAGGCCATGCGCCAGCGTGCCTTCTATGACGACCAGGCCGCCCGTTCCGGGCAGACCCGCCCGCAGGTGCTGGAAGGCGAGTACGAGCGCCGCGACTGAGTCCGCTTGGTTGTGTTGCGGCTTGCTAGTAGACCGATCTGCCAGGCCGGTGAATCAATAAAAAATTCACCGACAGCCCTTGAAATCCCCTTGCACGCCCTTATGTAGCGGACACCGCAAGGTTTTCTGTCATTCAGACAGATCAGACTTCAGCGCTACGCCTGGCGCAGCGCTACCGGCCCCGCCGGACTTTGCTAACCCGCCGGTGACTGCACCGGCCGACAAACCACCTATTGGGAGAGATCGACAATGAAGCTTCGTCCTCTGCATGACCGCGTCGTAATCCGTCGCAGCGAAGAAGAAAAGAAAACCGCAGGCGGCATCGTGCTGCCAGGTTCCGCTGCCGAGAAGCCGAATCAGGGCGAGATCGTGGCGGTAGGTACCGGCCGCGTGCTGGACAACGGTGAAGTACGCGCCCTGAGTGTTAAAGTCGGCGACAAAGTGGTGTTTGGCCCTTACTCCGGCAGCAACACCATCAAGGTCGATGGTGAAGACCTGCTGGTGATGAGCGAGAGCGAAATCCTCGCTGTCGTTGAAGCTTGATTGCAGCGCCCCGTCGCTACGAATTCCGCTCTATCTGAACGAATCAAGGAATAATCATCATGGCTGCTAAAGAAGTTAAATTCGGCGATTCCGCCCGCAAGAAAATGCTCACTGGCGTCAACGTTCTGGCTGACGCAGTAAAAGCCACCCTCGGCCCGAAAGGCCGCAACGTGGTGATCGAGAAGAGCTACGGCGCTCCGCTGATCACCAAGGACGGCGTATCGGTTGCCAAAGAAATCGAGCTCAAAGACAAGTTCGAAAACATGGGCGCGCAGCTGGTCAAGGACGTTGCGTCCAAGGCTAACGACGCTGCTGGTGACGGCACCACCACCGCTACCGTTCTGGCTCAAGCCATCGTCAACGAAGGCCTGAAAGCCGTCGCTGCCGGCATGAACCCGATGGACCTGAAGCGTGGTATCGACAAAGCCACCATCGCCATCGTTAAAGAAATCAAAGCCCTGTCCAAGCCGTGCGCGGACACCAAGGCGATTGCCCAGGTTGGCACCATTTCCGCCAACTCCGACAACTCCATCGGCGACATCATTGCCGAAGCCATGGAAAAAGTTGGTAAAGAAGGCGTAATCACCGTTGAAGAAGGCTCGGGCCTGGAAAACGAACTGTCTGTCGTAGAAGGCATGCAGTTCGACCGCGGCTACCTGTCGCCGTACTTCATCAACAAGCCGGACACCATGGTCGCCGAACTCGACGGCCCCCTGATCCTGCTGGTTGACAAGAAAATCTCCAACATCCGTGAGCTGCTGCCGGTTCTGGAAGCTGTCGCCAAGTCCGGCCGTCCGCTGCTGATCGTCGCTGAAGACGTTGAAGGCGAAGCTCTGGCAACGCTGGTTGTGAACAACATGCGTGGCATCGTCAAAGTCGCTGCCGTCAAGGCACCGGGCTTCGGCGACCGTCGCAAGGCCATGCTGCAGGACATCGCCATCCTGACCGGCGGTACCGTGATCTCCGAAGAAGTCGGCCTGAGCCTGGAGAGCGCCACCCTGGAGCACCTGGGTAACGCCAAGCGCGTGATCCTGAGCAAGGAAAACACCACTGTGATCGACGGTGCTGGTGCGCAGGTTGATATCGAAGCCCGCGTTGCGCAGATCCGCAAGCAGGTTGAAGACACCACTTCTGACTACGACAAAGAGAAGCTGCAAGAGCGTCTGGCCAAACTGGCTGGCGGTGTTGCGGTAATCAAGGTCGGTGCTGGCACCGAAGTGGAAATGAAAGAGAAGAAAGCCCGCGTTGAAGACGCCCTGCACGCTACCCGTGCAGCCGTTGAAGAAGGCGTGGTACCTGGCGGTGGCGTGGCGCTGGTGCGTTCGCTGCAGGCCATCAGCGAGCTGAAAGGCGACAACGCCGATCAGGACGTCGGTATTGCCCTGCTGCGCCGTGCTGTTGAAGCACCGCTGCGTCAGATCGTATCCAACGCCGGTGGCGAGCCGAGCGTCGTGGTCGACAAGGTCAAGCAGGGTTCGGGCAACTACGGCTTCAACGCCGCTACCGACACCTACGGCGACATGATCGACATGGGTATTCTCGATCCGGCCAAGGTCACCCGTACTGCGCTGCAGGCCGCTGCCTCCATCGCCAGCCTGATGATCACCACCGAAGCGATGATCGCCGAAGTGGCTGAAGACAAGCCGGCTGCTGGCGGTATGCCAGATATGGGCGGCATGGGTGGCATGGGCGGCATGATGTAAGCCAGCCCGGCTCCCAGCAGGCCATCGCCAGATGGCTTGCACGCTGTAAAGAAAACCCCGTGCCTGTCACGGGGTTTTCATTTTTCTCGGCTATAACAGTCCTGCACGGCAAAGCGGTACGCCAATTGCTTTGTGTGAAGCGCGCTCCCGGACTGGAGCCTGTCAATCCGCGCTGTGCTGCTGTTCAGCATTGCCGCTTCTTGTTTTGACCTCACCTGGATGTGTTCTACCACGCGGCCTGCGCTGTGCTGGTGGAGGGTTGGGCAGTCTTAGGCAGTTTTAAAACCATGGGTTCTAGTGCGCCCAATACTGATGCGGTTGGGCAATAAAGTGACCCTGAGGCTGTTACCCAAGGCCTGGGTGTTGGTGTGGCCAATCCTTGGTTGGTCTGGGGTTGAACCAATTCACCGGCGTGCGCTCGAAGGCTGGCTGTCGAGTGGTGTGTGAGGGGATCAGGACGATCCTGTAACGGGAAACAAACATAGCCGTCGGTCGCCAAGGGCGCTGCTGCGGTTGTCCATGATCTAGGGTAATTACACAGCGTTTGGCAGCGCTATCAAGAGGTTGCAGTGATGAAGCTAGAAATCGCACGAGGTTTTTTTCTGGTGACCGCGCTTAGCGTGGCCTCGCTCGCGGCGGCGGCCTGGCAGGAAGCCGGCCCCCAGGTCATCACGCTGAACGAGCAGCTGGGTTATTGCCCATTACCCCCGCAGGCGCGAACGGCCGAGGCAGTACGTCCGGATCAGGATCTGCTGCTGTTTATGTTCAGCCTGTCCCAAGGTGTGCGTTCGCAGGGTTAGACTCGTTGCGGTGGTTATACAGGTAGAAAAAAGCCCGGCTTAGTGCCGGGCTTTTTGTTGCGCGCATCCTTGCGCAGCGTGCGTTCTATCCGTGGGTCTTGGTGGTTGTTGTGGCTGGCGCATCAGGCTGCGCCAGCAGGCTGTACACGCAGGGCAGTACGAACAGGGTGAACAGTGTGCCAATCGACATGCCGGTGGCGATCACCAGGCCGATGTCGAAGCGGCTCACCGCACCCGCGCCGCTGGCCAGAATCAACGGCACCATGCCGAACACCATGGCGGCGGTGGTCATCAGCACCGGACGTAGACGAATCGCTGCCGCTTCTTCGACCGCGGCGCGGCGCGACAGGCCTTTTTCATGGCGCAGCTGGTTGGCGAACTCGACGATCAGAATGCCGTGCTTGGTGATCAGGCCGATCAGCGTTACCAGGCCCACCTGGGTGTAGATGTTCATGCTCGACAGGCCAAGGAACAGCGGAATAAGTGCACCACAGATCGACAGCGGCACCGTGACCATGATCACCAGCGGGTCGCGGAAGCTCTCGAACTGCGCCGCCAGCACCAGGAAGATCAATGCCAGTGCCAGGCCGAAGGTGATGTACAGCGCATTGCCTTCCTGCACCAGCTGGCGTGATGCGCCGGCAAAGTCATAGGAAAAACCAGCAGGCGCTTCTTCCTGCATGATCTGCGTTACCGTCTCGATGGCTTCGCCCATGCTGACAATCGGCACGCCCTGGATGATCGCCGAGTTGAGCTGCTGGAACTGGTTGAGCTGGGTCGGTCGCGCACGGTCGCTGACCTTGACCAGGGTCGACAGCGCCAGCATTGCACCGCTTTCGCTCTTCACGTAGTAGCTGTTCAGCCAGCCCGGATTGTCACGGTAGGCGCGTTCGACCTGGGCAATTACCTTGTAGCTGCGGCCGTCGATGGTGAATCGGTTGATTTCACCTTCGCCGAGCAGGCTGGCCAGGGTCAGACCGAGGTCTTCCATGGACACGCCCATCTGCGCGGCTTTCTCGCGGTCGATTTCCACCACCACTTCCGGTTTGTCGAAGGCCAGGTCAACGTCGAGGAAGGCAAACTTGCCGGATTCCACCGCGCGCTGCTTGACCCGTTCAGCCACCTGCAGCAGCGACTGGTAGTCGTTCGGCGTGTTGATCACGAACTGGAACGGCAGGCCTTCGCCAGTGCCCGGCAGCGACGGCAGGTTGAAACCGAAGATCTGCAGGCCGGCAATCTGCGACAGACGCCCTTGCACCTCAGGGAGGATTTCCATCTGGGTGCGTTCGCGCTCGTTCCACGGCGTCATCAGGAAGCCGCCAATACCCGATTGCACACCGTTGAAGCCGTTGATCTGGAACGATGAGTAGTACTCGGGAAACTCCTTGAAGATGTTCACGAACTCGTCGGTGTACTTGTTCAGGTACTCCAGGTTGGTCGGTTGCGGGGCGTTGGCGATCATGAAAATGATGCCTTGATCCTCTTCCGGGGCCAGCTCGCTCTTGGTGAATTTGAGCAGCACCGGAATCAGGCACATGACGATCACCGCAAACACCAGCACCACCGGACGGGTGTCCAGGGTGCCGTGCAGGGCGCGCTGGTAGCGGCGCTTGAGGCCGTCGAAGATCTGATCGAGCTTGTGTGCCAGGCCCGATGGATTCTCCTCGTGGCGCAGCAGCTTGGCGCACATCATCGGTGACAGGGTCAGGGCGACGATACCGGAGATGATCACCGCGCCGGCCAAGGTCAGGGCGAATTCCTTGAACAAAGCACCAGTGAGGCCTTCGAGGAAACCGATAGGGGCGTATACCGCCGCCAGGGTGACGGTCATCGACACCACCGGCACGGCGATTTCCCGCGCGCCCTCGATGGCCGCATCGAAGGGCGTTTTGCCTTCCTCGATATGCCGGTGGATGTTCTCCACCACGACGATGGCATCGTCCACCACCAGACCGATGGCCAACACCATCGCCAGCAGGGTCAGCAGGTTGATCGAGTAGCCCATCAGCTGCATAAAGAACAGCACGCCGATCATCGACAGCGGAATGGTGATCACCGGGATCAGCACCGAGCGGAAGGCGCCGAGGAACAGGAACACCACCACAATGACGATCAACACCGCTTCGCCGAGGGTCTTCACCACTTCGTCGATGGAGGCCTGGATGAACAGCGTGGCGTCATAGGCGATGGAGACTTTCAGGTTCGGCGGCAGCTGCGCTTCCAGGTCAGGCATGACCTTGCGTACTTCCTTGATCACGTCCAGCGGGTTGGCCCCTGGCGTGCCCTTGATGGCGATGTACACCGACGGGGTGCCGTCGAAGGAGCTGATCGCATCGTAGCTTTCCGCGCCCATTTCCACCCGTGCCACATCGCGGATCAGCACGCGGCTGTCGCCCACGGTCTTCAGTGGGATGGCGGCAAAGGCCTCGGCGGATTTCAGGTCGGTTTCGGCGTTGATGCTGGTGACCACGTACTCGCCTTTCACTTCACCGGCTGCGGCGAGGAAGTTGTACTTGCGCACGGCGTCGTTGACGTCGCTGGCGGTCACGCTATAAGCCGCCATCTTCACCGGGTCGAGCCACAGGCGCATGGCGAACACCTGATTACCGAGAATCTCCGCTTCGGCCATGCCCGGCAGGGTGGCCAGCTTGGGCTGGATAACCCTTGAGAGGTAGTCGGTGATCTGCGGGTTGCTCAGCTCCTGGCTGTAGAAACTGATGTACATCAGTGCCGTGGAGTCGGCCGCTTCCTTGCTCAGCACCGGGTCTTCGGCGTTCTGCGGCAGCTGGTTCTTCACCTCGTTGGCCTTGGCCAAAAGTTCGGTGAACAGGCGGTCGCTGTTGGCGCCGATGCGCGCATAGATCGAGATGATCGACACATTCTGCCGGCTCACCGAGGTCATGTAGTCAATGCCGTCGGCGCTCGCCAGGCTCTGCTGCAGCGGCTGGGTGATATAGCCCTGGATAGTCTCGGCATTGGCCCCGGGGTAAGCCGTGGTCACCGTGATCAGGGCGCTTTCCATCTGCGGGTATTGGCGGATGGTCAGTTTGCTGAATGCCTGGAAGCCAAGCAGGATGATCAACAGACTGACCACGGTCGCCAATACCGGGCGACGGATAAAGGGATCAGTAAAAGCCATAAATAAGTTCCTTTGCACCGCGCCGGATTAATCGGCGCTCGGCTTGGCCTGCGCGTTGGCGATGCTGACATGGGCGCCGTTATCCAGCTTCAGCTGGCCGGCGGACACCACCTGCTCACCGGCCTGCAGGCCTTTGAGAATCACCACCTGGCCTTCGCGGCGCTCGCCGGTTTCGACGAAACGGCGCTCGACGCTCAGCTCGGCCTGTCCTTTGTCGTCTTTGACTACCTGGCCGTCTTCGCCTTTCTTCTCGCCGATGACGTACACCGAGTTGCCGTAGAGGGTGTAGGTGATGGCAGTTTCCGGAATGACGATCTGTGCCTGTTCGCCGGGTAGCAGCACTTCCAGGTTGGCAAACATGCCGGGCAGCAGCTTGCTCTCCGGGTTGGCCAGCATGGCGCGCACCTGCACGTTACGGGTGGTGTCTTCGACTTTGGGGTTGATTGCGGCGATCTCGCCTTCGAATACTTCGTCCGGGTACGCCGCTACGCTGAAACGCACGCGCTCACCGATGGCCAGTTTGGGCACCGCCTGCTCGGGCAGGAAGAAGTCGACGTACAACTTGCTCAGGTCTTGCAGGGTAGCGATGGTCGTGCCCGAGGCGAGGTAGTCGCCGACATCCACCTGGCGGATACCGATGGTCCCGGCAAACGGTGCAAGGATGCGCTTTTTCGCCAGTTGTGCCTGCAGCTGGGCCACGCTGGCGTTGGCTTTCTGCAGGCTGGCGGAGAGGCGGTCGAACTCGCTTTTCGAGATGCTCTGACGGCTGACCAGGCTGCGGCCGCGCTCATATTCCACGCGGGCCAGACCCAGTTCGGCCTGAGCGGTGGCCAGGCTGGCCTGCTCGACATCGCTGTCCATCTGGATCAGCGGCTGCTGCAGGGTGACCTGTTCACCGGAGCGGAACAGTACCTGTTGCACGGTGCCGCCGACCTCCACGGTCAGGTCAACACCCTGGAAGGCCTTGAGCGTACCGATGGCGGGCAGGCGACTCTGCCATGGGTGTGCTTCTGCCGTCGCGGCATCGACGCTGATGGCCGGCTGCGGTGCCGAGAACATCTGCACTTGTTGGTAGATGGAGAAGCCTTTGTAGGCAGCGAGGGCGAGTACCACGACGAGTACTGCGCCGAGCATGATCAGCATGCGGCGAAGCAACATATTCCGGTTCCTTGGCAAAGCGGAAAGAGGGCCTGGGAATAGGCAAGAGGGGCACATTAGACCCCTCGCCTTCACCTGTCAAAGATTCGCATTTAGCAGACGTTGCTAGGTGTGTGGGGCTGATCAATGGGTCAGTTATTAAGCAAAATGCCAGCATTTGCTGGCATTTTGCTTACAGGTGTGAACAGCGTCAGGCACTCAGGCGTTGTGTGACCTCGTTGAGCTGCCCTGACAGTTCGTGCAGGTTGCGCCCGGCGCTTTCCGTGCGCTGCACGTTCTCCTGGTTGGCGGTGGCGATGGCAGTGATTTCGGTGAGGTTGCGTGAGATGTCTTCGGCGACCGAGGTCTGTTCTTCGGCGGCGGTGGCGATCTGCCGGTTCATATCACGAATCGCTTCCACGGCACGGGTGATCAACTGCAGGGTGGTGCCGGCTTCGGTGACCTGGGTCACGCCTTCTTCACTGCGGTTTTGCCCGCTTTCGATGGCGCGCACGGCATTTACCGCGCCAGTCTGTACGGTGTCGATGATCTGGTGGATTTCTGCCGTCGACTCAGCGGTGCGCTGGGCCAGGGTGCGCACTTCGTCGGCGACCACGGCAAAGCCACGGCCCTGTTCACCGGCGCGGGCGGCCTCGATAGCGGCGTTGAGGGCCAGCAGGTTGGTCTGCTCGGCGATGCCGCGAATCACTTCCAGTACCTTGCCAATGCGCCCGCTGTCACTTTCCAGGCGGCGAATTACCTCCGAGGTGTTGCTGATTTCACTGCGGATATCGGTGATGGTCTTGATGGTGGCCTGCATCACCGTTTCACCCTGACGTGCGGCGTTGTCGGCTGCATCCGCCGCTCCGGCGGCTTCGGCGGCGTGGCGCGCAACTTCCTGGGCGGTGGCGGACATTTCGTGCATGGCGGTAGCGACCTGATCGGTGCGCGAGAACTGTTCGCGGGTGCCCTGGGCCATCAGCGTGGCGATCGAGTTGAGCTCGCCGCTGGCGGTGTCCAGGTCGGCGGTGCTGCGTTTCAGGCGGGTAAAGGTGTCAGCGAGAAAGTCACGCAGGATATTCGCGGCCACGGCCAGGTTGCCCAGTTCGTCCTGGCGGGTGGCGTCGACACGTTTGCCGAAGTTGCCCTGGCTGAGTTGGGCGATATGCTCGATCAGCTCGCGAATCGGGTTGATCAGGTTGCGGTTGACCAGCCACAGGCTGAACAGCGCAATCACCACGGTGGCGCCGAGCATCAGCAAGGTGCCGTAGGTAATGGTGCGGTCGGCCGAGGCATTGATCAGGCTCGCTTGCTCCAGACTCTGCTTGTGCAACTCGCTGGCCAGGGCTTCCATCTGCTGGGTGGTGTTGCGGTCAATGCCGGACACCGCCTTGTCGCCGACCGCCGCATCACCGCCGGCAGCGATAAAGGCATCGCGGCCCTTGCGATAGTTGGCACCGAGCGTCTGGTGTTCGCTGCGCAAGGTATCAACCTTGGTCTTCAGCGTGCGGTCGGCGCCTGCCAGCTCGCTCAATTTGCCCAACGAGTCCTGAACCTTGCGTTCCTGCGCTTCAAACTGGCTCCAGTACTTGTCCAGTTGGGCTTTGTCGCTGCCACGCAGGAGGACGTTTTTCCATTCCTGCACTTGGGTCTTGAAGTTCAGGTTGGTCGAGTCGATCAGCGCTGAGGCTTCCAGCGGCCCTTCAAGCAGGCCGCGGTAAGCCTGCATACCGCTGGAAAGGAAGCTGAAACAGGCCAGTGCGGTGACCAGAATCAGTGCCAGGCTGCCGGCGAGCAAGGCGAGGATTTGCGCGCGCAAGGATTTCTGCAGAAACATGGGTGGATACCCCTGAATGTGAACGGCGGGATGCCAGTGACGCCAGGTGCGCCCTAACTGCGAAGATCCCTATCGACTGGTATCAGTTGGGCCGTGATGAACGGCCTCTGAGGAGTATAGATCGGCTCTGCGGCAGCGTTCTTTAGCTTGCCGCAGGTGTGTTACAGGCGTGTGCGGTGCTCTGACTCGCAGGCTCAGGCCAGGCGCAGGTGGTTGTCCCACAGACCTGCGGGCAGTTGCAGCGGTTGGCTGCTGATCTGGGCGCTGCGGCAGTCATACAGGCGGCAACGACCGACGCCACTGCTGACCACAAATCCGTCGGCCACCGCGCCCACCCCGGCACAATCCGGCAACGGCGCGTCGAGGCGCAGTGCGGCGCTGTCCAGGTCCCAGATAAACACCCGGTTGCCGCGCGGTGCGGTCAGGGCCAGCAGGCGCAGCTTGCTGTGGATTGCCACGCTGGCGGTGTACTGATTCATCAGTTGACGCTGTGCATCGGCCACCGGGAAGTGCTGGAAGGGCTGGCCGGGGCGTTTGATCGCCAAGAGCGGCACCACATCGCTGAGTTCGCCCATGTATTGCTGGCCGGTGATCAGGGTGCCGTCGCTGGCCACGGCCATATGGCGCACGCTATTCATGCGCTCGGGCAGCTGTTCCTTGCTGATCAGGCTGCCGTCGCGGCGCATCAGCACCAGGCTGGACTCCATGGCGTCGAGGTTCATTTCCACCCGGCTGTCGGCCTCGGTGCGGATGCCGCCATTGGCCACCACCAGGGTTTCGCCATCGGGCAGCCAGAGCAGTTGGTGCGGGCCTAGGCCGTGGGTCGACAATTCGCTGCTGCGCAGCAGTTGCTCACCTTGTAGGCGGTAGACGCCGAGTACGCCGCGACCGGGGTCGGAGGTGTCGTTCTCGGTGGCATACAGCCATTCGCCGTCCTTGTGGAACACTGCATGGCCGTAGAAATGACGCTGCGCCGGTGAGTGCAGGGTTTGCAGCAGGCGGCCATCGCGGGTGTCGATCAGGTAGCTCTGGGTGCTCGGGCGGCGACCGACAAACAGTGCCATCGGCAGAAACGGATGGCCGATGACGTCGTGGCAGCGCTCGCTGACGGCGGTGGCGAACACCTGGCTGCCGTCCAGGCGGTAGCCCACCGCAAAGTGCTTGCCGCTGCTGTCGTTACGCGCTGACAGCAGCAGCGGCTGGGCGTTGCTGTGCATCAGCGTCCAGCCGCCATAGGTGCCGGTGGCCGCTGCCGTAGCGGCAATAGCTGCGACGCTCAGGCCGAGAAAAGTACGACGATTGATCTGCATGCGTCAGTCGCCGTCATGGGCGTTGAAGCCCAGCTGGATGCCAAGGGCTTTCGCCAGCTCGGCTTCGTGCAGGCGGTGCAGAGCATTCAGGCTGTCATACAGCGCATTCAGCTCGGCGCGGCCGGCTTCGTCGCCCAGCAATTCGCCGAGCGGGCGCTGGGCTGCTGCCAGGCGTTGGCGGGCATCGCTGTAGGCGGCATTGATGCGTTGTTTCAGTTCATCCTGATCGCTGCCGAGCAGTGCCTGGATGCCGTTCTGCTCGGCTCCCAGCCAGATGCGTTCGGCGCTGGCCAGGCTGGCGGCAAGGTTGGCCAGGCTGGCTTTGCTGCGCCAGGCTTCTGCCTGGTAAGGCTGCGGCTGGCCTTTGCTCTGCCGGCCGAGCGGTGTGCCGAGTTTTTTCTTCAGCCCGTCGATGGCACTGACCTGGGTGCGCAGCAATTCGGCCACCGCTTCCGGTGCCTCGGCGTAGCGCTCATTGGGGAAGTTTTTCAGCTGGGCGGCCATGCCGTCCTTGCTCTGCCAACTGGCCAGAATGTCAGCGGCGAGGCTTTGCTGGTGTTCACCGATGGCGACGAGCAGCGGGCAATAACGGGCTTTCTGCTCGCTGTTGTTGAGGTCCAGGGCTGGGTCGAACAGCAGGTATTCATAAGCGGTCAGGCCCTGCACCACGACACTGGCGTTATCCAGATCGGCCGCTGTCAGTCCGGGTTTGCTGTTGAGCAGCGCTTCCACCTGGCGCGCCACCAGGTTCTTTTTGTCTGGCCAGAACTGGATCTGCCAGGCGCGGTTGCCTTCTGCCAGTGGGCCGAGGGCGGCGGGTTGTACGGCGGCCCAGGCACTTTGCGCGCTGGTAAAGGCCTGGCGCGCTTCGACCAGGTTCTGTTGCCCGGCACAGAAGGCCTGGGCGCTGCTGGCCAGTTGCCGATCAGCTTCGCTCCAGGCGCTGTAGATGGGCAGCAGCACGCCATCGGTCAGCGCCTGGCTGACCTGTTGCTGCGGGTTGCCTGGGCTGCAGGCAGTCAGGGTCAGGCTAAGCAGGGCCAGGGTGAGGGGTGAGCGGATCATGGGCGGCTCCTTACAACGAATTCAGAAAAGCCAACAGCGCGCTGCGCTCATCGGCATTGAAAGTCAGTACCTGCTGCTTGGCTGCTTCGGCTTCACCGCCGTGCCAGAGGATGGCCTCCAGCAGGTCGCGTGCACGGCCGTCATGCAGGAACTGGGTGTGGCCGTTGACTGTTTCGGTCAGGCCGATCCCCCAAAGTGGCGGGGTGCGCCATTCGCGGCCGCTGGCGAGATACTCCGGGCGGTTGTCGGACAGGCCTTCACCCATGTCATGCAGCAACAGGTCGCTGTAGGGGCGAATCAACTGATTGGCCAACTCAGGCTCGGCGGCGTCACTGGCGGTGGTGAACTGCGGGGTATGGCAACCCTGGCAACCGGCCTGGTGGAACAGGTTTTTGCCGGCCAGCACCTGCGGCGTATCGACGCCACGGCGGGCCGGCACGCCGAGGTTGCGGGTGTAGAACAGGACGCTGGCGAGGATGTTGTCGCTGACTTCCGGTTCACCGCCATGGGGTGCATTACGGCAGTCGAACTGCGCTTCGGTGCAGTTGTCATGTGGGATCAGGGTAGATGTCAGGCCCATGTCATTGGCAAAGGCTTCGGCATTTTGCTGGTTGAGCGATGGTTGGCCAGCCTTCCAGCCAAAACGGCCGAGCACCGTACGTTGCTGCGTGCGGTCCCAGACCTGGTTGGCGCGCCCGGAAATGCCATCGCCATTGCGGTCTTCGGGGTCGGAATTGGCCAGGATGGCGGCTTCGGGAATGGCTTCGAGCAGACCGAGGCCGATCATCGGCGGGGCGATGCGTGCCGAGAACAGCGTGCCGGGATGCAAGGCGCCATAACCGAGCTGGCTGATCTCCAGGCTGGGCTTGCGCAGCTCGATCTGGGTGCCATCGGTAAAGCTGACCTGCTGTGTGGTGTAACTGACGCGCACTTTGCCTTCTGGGGCCACGCCGGGGTTGGCCATGTCCTGCAACTGGCCACCGTAGGTGGGCTCGGCCAGTACGCCAAGGCGCTGGATGATCTCGGCATGTTCGCTGCCCGCTGGAATCGACAGGCGCACCAGCATCGAGACCGAGCTGATCGCATCAGGCGCCGGCGGATGGCCGCGGCCGTCCTTGATGTGGCAGTTCTGGCAGGCGTTGGTGTTGAACAGCGGGCCAAGGCCATCGCGCGCCGTGGTGGTGGCGGGGGCGGTAACCCAGGGGTTGCGGAAGAAGCTGTTGCCGACGCTGAAATCCAGACGGCGTGACGGTGAAAGGTTGGCGGAGGGCAGGGAAAAGGCATTCTGGTCAGCCTTGCGCACGGTGGCGCTTCCGGCGGACAGAGCTTCGCCTGGCTCGGCTTGGGTGAACTGTGGCGTCTTATCGCAGGCAACCAGGCTCAGGCTCAAGGCCAGCAGCAGCGCAATGCGATGCGGGGCAAACATGAAAGGACATCCGCAACAGAAAAACAGGCGGCTGATCTTAACAGTCTGGCTGGTTTTAAATAAGACGGATTTGCATTATCGCTGGTGGTTAAAGGTCGCAGGGTGCCAAAAAAAGGCTGTACCCGAGCGGGCTGTTGTTGGCGGTTTAGGTCCTGTAGGGAGGGCTGACCGTAATCGGGGTCAGCCAACGCTCCACTGCGGGAAGCGCTTCAGTGGTGAGCTTTCGGTGGTGGTTGTCGCGGCTGAAGCCCCTCCCACATGAGTCTCGCCATAAAAAAGACGGGCGTAAAAAAGCCGCGACTCGGGCAAGGAATCGCGGCTTTTTCATCACTACACGCCAGGACTTCGTGAGTCGCAGCAAGTCCTACACAGCTTAGAAGCTGTGGTCAGCGGTATCCGGATTCAGATCACTGATCCCCAGCTTGCCGGCCGCCTGCTCGATGGCGCCGGTCTGTTTGACCAGTGCGGCGATGGCATCACGGACGATCTGCTGGCCTTCGGCGTTGTCGGCGGCGATCAGCTGATCGAAGTGCTTGCCATTGTTGGCGCTATCGACCAGCGCCTGCAGCTTGCCTTCGGTGGCTTCGAGGTCGGCTTTCAGGGTGCTGTCAGCGGCGGCGTCAACCTTGGCCACCAGTGACGATAGGCTTGGGCCGGTCAGGGTGGTGCCGTCGACCTTCTTGTACTCGCCCAGGTAGACGTTACGGATACCTTTGCCGTTGTAGAAGTGCGAGTTGTGGGTGTTGTCGCTGAAGCAGTCGTGCTCGTCTTCGGTGGAGTTGGCTTCCAGTGCGACCTTCATGCGCTCGCCAGCCAGTTCGCCGAGGGACAGGCTGCCCATGCCGAAGAGCACCTTGCGCAGTCCGTTCTCGGCCGATTCGGCTTCCAGTTTGGCGCGGTAGTTGTCGGCGTTACCGGCTTGCCACTGCACAACCATGGCGTCGAGGTCGCTGACCAGCAGGTCGGTGGCCGCCTTGAGGAAGGCGCGGCGACGTTCGTTGTTGCCGCCAGTTGCACCTTCACCGACCACGTAATCGCTGGCCGGGCGCTCGCCAGCACCTGGGTTGGTACCGTTGAGGTCCTGGCCCCAGAGCAGGAATTCGATGGCGTGGTAGCCGGTGGCTACGTTGGCTTCGGAGCCGCCCAGCTCATTCAGGCTGGCCAGCAGTTCCGGGGTGATGGTGCTGACGTCGATCTTGTCTTCGCCGACCTGAATCTCGGTGTTGGCGATGATATTGGCGCTGGCGCCTGGGTTACCCAGGGCGTGCTGATAGTCGGTGGCGACGTAGTCGATCAGGCCTTCGTCCAGCGGCCAGGCGTTCAACTGGCCTTCCCAGTCGTCGACCACGGCGTTGCCGAAGCGGAATACTTCGCTCTGCATGTAAGGCACGCGAGCGGCCAGCCAGGCTTCACGGGCGGCTTTCAAGGTGTCGGCATTCGGGTTGGCGAGCAGGGCATCAACGGCCGCTTGCAGCGTTTTGCCGGTGCTGGCCGCGTCGCTGAACACGGCCAGAGCCAGGTCCGCGTAGTGGCTGACCACTGCCTTGGCGGCGGCTTCGTCGACCTGGCTGGCAACTGCTGCTGGCGCGCTGGCGCTGCTGGCAGCCGGTGCTGCAGCTTGGTTGGCTGGCGCTTTGTCGTCGCCGCAACCAGCGAGAGAAATGGCAATGGCGAGCAGGCTGGCCGAAGCCAGGGGCATACGAAGCATGGCGAAATCCTTTGCAAGTGGGAGTAGGGCACCCATACGAGTGAGTGCAAAAACCAAAGCATAATGCGAAAGATTTGCATTTTGCGCAAAGGGTCGTTGTGGTTTTTTCCGTAAAAGCTGTGGTGAGAGTCTGCTTCAGTGTTGAGCGCTGACGCTAGAATGCTGCATCTCACCCCCTCCAAAACCTCTTCGGGAGTTGTGCATGAGCCTTACCAGCGTTGTCGTGAGTGTGTTGCTGATCCTGCTCGCGGCCTATGCCGTGATGCTCTACAACGCACTGGTACGCCTGAAGCACGGCGTCAGTAAGGCCTGGTCGAATATCGATGTGCTGCTCAAACAGCGCCATGATGAGCTGCCCAAGCTGGTGGAGACCTGCAAGCAGTACATGCAGCATGAACGCACCACCCTGGAAGCGGTGATCATGGCGCGTCAGGCGGTTTCCACTGCCCAGGCCAGCGGCGACATGGGCGCCCTGGGCAAGGCCGAGACGGGGTTGCGCGCCGGTCTCGGCCAGCTGTTCGCCCTGGCGGAGAATTACCCGGAATTGAAAGCCAATGAAAGCTTTCAGCATCTGCAGCAGCGTATCAGCGGCCTGGAAAACGGCATTGCCGACCGCCGCGAGCTGTACAACGAGGCGGTCAACCTGAACAACGTGCGTATCGAGCAGTTTCCCGATGTGTTGATCGCCCGCATGTTTGCCTTCAAGGAAGCCGTGCTACTGGAATTCAGCGAGTCGGAAAAAGCAGATGTCGATCTTAAATCGCTGTTTGGCTAGGTCATGGATATTCAAGGACAGATTTTCGGGCTGACCTGCAGTGTGGCGGCTTGTGCCGGCGGGGCCTGGTGGTTTGTGCTGCGCTTTTCTCAGGCCCGGCATCTGCTCGATACGCCCACCTCAAAGATCCGCTCGGCGGCGCAGGGCTATGCCGAGTTCTACGGTGTGTTGCACCCGCAAGGCGAGGAACAGCAACGTGGACCGCTGACCAATACGCCGTGCCTGTGGTGGCGTTACAAGATCGAGGAAGAGCAGCGCTCTAGCGATAACAAGGGTAGTAGCTGGCGTACGGTAGAGAGCGGTAGCAGCGAGGCGCTGCTGCAACTCGATGACAGCACTGGCAGCTGCTTTATCGACCCGCGCGGGGCGCAAGTGCGCCCGGTGACGCGCGAGGTGTGGAGGGGAAGTGAGCGTCATCCGCTGGGCCTGGCGAAAACCGGCTGGAGCGCGTTTTTCAGCGGCAGTGGGCAATACCGCTACACCGAAGAACGTCTGCATGCGGGGCAGCCGTTGTATGCCATCGGGGATTTTCGCAGCAGTGGTGGCGGTCGTCAGGGGCTGGATCTGGCCTCGGCCAAAGGTGCCGTGATTCGCGAGTGGAAAAGTGACTTCAGCGGCTTGCTGCAACGCTTTGACAGCGACCGCAATGGTCAGCTCGATGAGCCGGAGTGGAGTCGTGTGCAGTTGGCTGCGACTCTTGAGGCTGAGGATCGCCATCGTCAGCAGAGCACGCAGCCGGCGCAGCACCACCTGGCCAAGCCGAGTGAGGCTCGGCCATTTATCTTGTCCTGCGCGGGCGAGGATGAGCTGGTGCGGAGTTTCTACTGGCAGGCGGCCGGTGCTGTTGTGCTATGCGTGTTGGGCGCAGTGGCGACCGCCTGGCTGCTGGGGGTTAACCGCTTCTAGTGTCGAGCACGCAAGAAAAAGCCCGCCAATTGGCGGGCTTTTTTGTCGCCGGATTTAGAGTGTGGCCGGGTTGGCGGTGCTGTTCAGGCGGCGGGCCTGTTTCAGGTAGGTGGTCAGCTCGCGCGCGGGCAGCGGCTTGCTGTACAGGTAACCCTGACCTTCGTTACAGCCCTGAGCGATGATGTAGGCCTCCTGCTCGACCGTTTCCACCCCTTCGGCGATGACCTGCATGCCCAGGCTCTTACCCAACTGGATGATGGCGCGCACGATGGTGGCATCGTCTTCGTCTTCCAGCAGGTCTTGCACGAAACTCTTGTCGATCTTGATCTTGTCCAGCGGCAAGCTCTTCAGGTAGCTCAGCGAGGAGTAGCCAGTACCGAAGTCATCAATGGCGATCAGCGCGCCGGAGCGGCGCAGGCTGAGCAGGTGCTGGGCGGCGGTGTTGATGTCTTCCATCAGGCCGGTTTCGGTGACTTCCAGCTCCAGGCTGCGCAGCGGCAGGCGGTAGACCTGCATCAGGTTGTTCACTACGCGCGGCAGTTCGGCGTGGTGCAGCTGCACGGTGGACAGGTTGACCGCCATGCGCAGCTCGGTGAAACCCTGGTCATGCCATTCGCGCAGTTGGCGGCAGGTCTGGTCGAGAATCCATTCGCCAATCGGGATGATGGTGCCGTTCTGTTCGGCCAGCGGGATAAACAGATCTGGCGGTACGAAGCCATGCTGCGGATGCTGCCAGCGCAGCAGTGCTTCGACACCGACCACACTGTGGTCGCGGTAGTCGACCTGCGGCTGGTAGACCAGGTGCAGTTGATTCAGCGCCAGGGCGTCGCGCAGATCTTTTTCCAGTTCGCGGCGGCGGCGCATTTCGCTGTCGACGCTGGCGATATAGAACTGGTAGCGGTTGCGTGAACGGCTCTTGGCCAGTGTCATGGTCTGTTCGGCTTTCTGCAGCAGCTTCTCGGTGCTGTCGCCATCTTCCGGGAACAGGGTGATGCCGATGGTGGCGCGCAGGCGCACTTGCTGCTGATCGAGCATAAACGGGTTGTCGAGGTCGTCGAGTACGCTCTGCGCCAGCTCGGCGGCTTCGTAGGGTTGCTCGATATCGGCTTGCACCAGGGCGAACTGGTCGCCACCCAGGCGGGCCAGCGCACCGAGGCGGCCGCTGTGGCTGCGCAGGCGGTCCGAGAGGGCCAGCAGCAATTGGTCGCCGGTCTGGTAGCTGAACTGTTCGTTGATACCCTTGAAGTCATCCAGGCCGACGCACAGCACGGCGACGCGACGCTGCAAGCGGCCGGCGTCTTCGAGAATCTGGTCGAGTTGCTGTTGCAGTTGCTGGCGGTTGGGCAGGCCGGTGAGGAAATCATACTGGGCCATGCGCAGCAGGCTGTTCTCCGCTTCGCGGCGCAGATTGGTATTGCGTTCGATGGAGGAGAGCAGCTGGTTGGCGGTGTTGATCCACAAGCCCAGTTCGTTTTTCTCGTTGCCCTTGAGCATGGGTAGCTTGTGTTCGCTGGGGCGGTCCGGGTTGATGTTGGTCAGATGTTCGATGATCTTCGACAGCGGCTTGGTCAGCAGCCAGTGGTAGACCAGGTACAGCACCAGGCCCATGGCCAGGGCGCGCAGTACACCGGAGATAAAGATGATCACCGAGTTGGTGACGAAGCTCTCGCCGTAAGGCGCTGTGTCGAGGGTGATGCTGAGGTCGCCGTAGTATTCGCTGTAGGGGCCGCGGCCGACCAGTTGGGTGGTGAAGTTCTGTTCCTTGCCTAGGATCGGGTCAGTCAGCCAGCGGGTGGGGATATCAACCTGCTCGCGGGCCTTCTCTGCCAGCATCGGCTCGTTGGGATGGCCAATGGCGGCCATGCGCACCGACTCGTGCTGGAACAGGCCTTCGATGACCTGCATGCCCATTTCCCGGTCGAGGCTGTAGACCGCCTGGGTGGACGGGTCACGGAACATGCCGAGGATCCGGTGCGCGTCGTTGGCGACTGCCTGGCGTGTTTTGTACACGTCGAAAACAATCTGCGCAAAGCTCAAGACCACGCCGACGATAAGTGCCGAGAGCAGCACTACGCGGAGCAACTTAAGTGACAAGCTGTTTTTGAGTTCCAGCTTCAAGTGACGATTCCTTGTTTGAGGCCTGCGGCGTCAGACGCTACTGAGTATTGGCAAAGTCGCGCTTGCAGTCAAAGGGCCATTACCAAAGTTTGTCGAACAAAATTCAGTTGCGCAGCGATGGCGCGGATGTAGGCGGCTGTACTAGGTGTCTGCACTGTGTCGGTGCGGGTTGCCCGCGGCTTGAGCGCCGTTTGGCGGTTTTTTTTGGCATGAGAGTTGCGAAGCCCCGCTATACACCGGATGGGGGATGCTGCAATGAAAGCTCGATTGGTAGGGTCTGTTGCCGTTTCGTCGCGAACCGCGTTGCCGCGCAAAATTTCGCCAGGCCAGGCGGAGGGCGCAGGTAATGGTTGTTCCCTTGCCAAGTCCTCCAACACCGCATGGCGAAATTTTGCGCGCAACCCGAAGGGCCGGGCCTGTTTTTGTGCGATGCAGCGTTTCTCGACGCTCATTTGGAACAACCAAACTTCGCGTCTCGTGCCTTGCCTCGCACCAAAACAGGCTTCGACGCGGCCGCGAACGAAATGGCAACAGACCCTCGGGATAGCTGCATTTGGGGTTTCCCCTTTGGCTCAGGCGGCCAGCGATGAGGCGATCAATACCGCCTGGCTGGTGTTGGCCAGTGTGCTGGTGTTCTTTATGCAGGCCGGCTTCGCCTTGCTGGAAAGCGGCATGTCGCGGGCGAAGAATGCGGTCAATGTGATGATGAAAAATTACATGGACGGCTGCGTCGGTGGCATCACCTTCTGGCTGCTGGGCTTCGGCCTGATGTTCGGCAGCAATATCACCGGCTGGTTTGGCATGAGCCATTTCGCGCCACATACCGGCGAGCCTTGGGATTTCACCTTTTTGCTGTTTCAGATGATGTTCGCGGCCACGGCGGCGACCATCGCCAGTGGCGCGATGGCCGAGCGCACGCGTTACTCGGCCTACCTGATTGGTGCGGTGGTGATCAGCGGCTTTATCTATCCGGTGTTCGGCAGCTGGGTATGGAGCGGCATTTACGGTGGTCAGGGATGGTTGGCGGCCATGGGCTTTATCGATTTTGCCGGCTCGACCGTGGTGCACAGCATCGGCGCCTGGTGCGCACTGGCCGGCATTCTGGTGCTGGGGCCGCGCCTGGGACGTTTTGCGGCGGACGGTACGCCGCGCAGCATTCCCGGGCATAACCTCAGCCTGGTGGCCTTGGGTGGTTTTATCCTCTGGGTCGGCTGGTTTGGCTTCAATGCCGGCAGCAGCCTGGAGATGAATGTCAGCCTTGGCCTGATTGCCCTGAATACCCATCTGGCAGCCTCGGCCGGAGCGCTGGGGGCTTTTCTGGCGCAGCGCAGCACCTCCAGTCCGGTGCTGCTGACGACTACAGTGAATGGTTCGCTCGGCGGCCTGGTCGGCATCACCGCTGGTTGCGCAACCATGTCGCCGCTGTTTGCCCTGCTGACCGGGTTGGTGGCCGGTGGTGTGGTGGTGTTCGGTATGCGCCTGCTGGAGCGCTGGCAGCTGGATGATGTGGTCGGCGCCGTGCCCGTGCATGGCTTTGCCGGTGTCTGGGGCACCGTGGCGGCCGGGCTGTTCTTCAGTGGTGACCTGTTCAACTGGTCACGGGTCGGGGTGCAGCTGCTGGGCGCCGGGGTGGCCTTTGTCTGGGCTTTCCCGCTGGCGCTGATGCTCTACCTGTTGCTGGCGAAAACCCTTGGTCTGCGCACGTCTACCCAGCACGAGCAGCGCGGCCTGGACTATGCCGAGCATGCCGAGGTGGGCTATCCGGAATTCAACCTGGCGGTGACCTTCGACAACAACGACATGCCAAGGAGGGCGTGAGATGAGTCTGACTACTCGCCGACGGGCGATCTATACCGGCCTGGCCGGACACTTCGCCGAGGACGAGCTGCTGGCCGTGCTGGCGCTGTGGGAAAGCAAATACGCCGATAAGCCACCGTTTGCCCTCAATGAGTTTCTCGGTGAGGTGGCTGCTACCAGCGAGCGCAAGCTGGAGCGCGCCAAGCTCTACCGCGAATTGGTGGGGGCGCTGACCGGGCCGTTGTCGGCGTTGCTACCAGACCCGGAACCGCAGTTGCTCAGTTGGCGGCAGCGCATGGGCCTGGGTGCGCCAGCGAGCGTTGCGGCGGACGTACAGGCGCGGCATACCTTCGAGGCCTTGAGCCGGGTGCTGTTCAACGAACTGGATGCCGGCCTGCTGCCACGCCTGCAACGCTTTGCTGCGGGCAATCTGAGCAACCTGCGCGGCAGCAATGAGCAGCGCCTGCGCGTGCGGGCCTGGCTGGAGCAGGGCGCGGAATTGGAACTGGCTGGCCTGGGGCTGGAGCAGCTGCGGCAGTTGCTCAATCTGCTGTACATAGGCCTGTGTGAGTACCTGGGGCCCGTGGTGGCCGATCAGCGTCTGACTCAGGCGGTGCAGCAAGTCGAGGCGCTGCACCTGGCTTTTGCGCCGCGCAAGCTCTTGTAAAACGCAGGTGCAGAAAACAAGAAACCCGGCACATGGCCGGGTTTCTTGTTATTCGGGAGCGCTGACTTAGGCGGCGTAGTTTTTCGCTACGAAGTCCCAGTTCACCAGGTTCCAGAATGCCTCAACATACTTCGGACGCAGGTTGCGGTAGTCGATGTAGTAGGCGTGTTCCCAAACGTCGCAGGTCAGCAGCGGGGTGTCGCCGCTGGTCAGCGGGCAGCCGGCGCCGATGGTGCTGGCCAGAGCCAGGGAACCGTCAGCCTTTTTCACCAGCCAGCCCCAGCCGGAGCCGAAGGTGCCGATGGAAACCTTGCTGAACTCTTCCTTGAACTTGTCGAAGGAACCGAAGGCAGCGTTGATCGCATCAGCCAGGGCACCCGTCGGCTGGCCACCGGCGTTAGGCGCCAGGCAGTTCCAGTAGAAGGTGTGGTTCCAGACCTGAGCGGCGTTGTTGAAGATGCCGCCGGAGGAGGTCTTGACGATCTCTTCCAGGGTTTTGCCTTCGAACTCGGTGCCTGGGACCAGGTTGTTCAGGTTCACGACATAGGTGTTGTGGTGCTTGTCGTGGTGGAATTCCAAGGTTTCCTTGGAAATGTGCGGCTGCAGAGCGTCATGTGCGTAGGGCAGCGGCGGCAATTCGAAAGCCATTGTCTATCTCCTAATCAGGTCAGGTGCGGTGTGCGCGAAGCCGATCACGGGCGGCCATCTCAGCGGCGTGAGTTATCTCTTTGCGCCGCAAGCCCTGAATCATAGCACCGGCCCTGCGCCTTAAACACGCGGCAACTGTGTGGAAAACCAACTTGGCGCGCTCTGCGCCGGCCTGCGGCAGTGCGGTTTCAGCCTACTTGGCTGCCGTTGAGCAACTGCCAGGCAATACTGAACATCATCAGTGCCACGCCCAGGTCGATAAAACGCCAGGTGCTCGGGCGCGCCAGCCAGGGGGCGAGCCAGGCCGCGCCCAGAGCCAGGCAGAAGAACCAGAGCAATGAAGCGCTGGCCGCACCCAGGGCATAGGCGCCGGGCACCGGCTGTTGTGCGCCGAGTGAGCCGATCAGCAGGACTGTATCGAGGTACACATGCGGATTGAGCAAGGTCACCGCCAGGGCCGCCAGCAGCACGGCCTTGCGTGAGCGCGGGCCGCTGTCGGCGCTGTAGCCCATGGCCTGCGGGCGGCTGGCCCGCAGCAGAGCCTGAGCGCCATACCAGAGCAGAAAAGCCGCGCCGCCCCAGCGCGCCACGCCCAGCAGAATCGGGTTTTGCGCCAGCACGGCAGCCAGGCCAAAGACGCCGGCGGCCACCAGTAGGGCATCGCAAACCACGCAGAGCAGCGCCACCGGCAGGTGATGCTCACGGCGCAGGCTTTGCGCCAACACGAAGGCGTTCTGCGCGCCGAGGGCAATGATCAGCCCGGCGGCGATCAGTAATCCGTTGCTGTAGCTTTGCCACATCTCAGTTACTCCGTCTGTGCACTGAGCTGTTGCAGAACCGCCAGTGCGCGCGGCCCATCGACATGGGCGACGAACAGGTGGTCGTGGTAGAAGCCGGCGATCACGTTGCAGCTGATCCCGGCTTGCGCCAGAGCGCTGGCAACGGCAGCCGTCAAGCCGACGGCTTCCAGCGCCGAATGCACATGCAGCGTCAGCCAGGCGGCCACGTAGCTGAATGGCAAGCCCAAGTGTTCGGCTTGCTGGTGCGGCAGGATCACCGTGAGGCCTTCGGCTTCCTGAAAGCTGCCCAGCGGTTGTATGCCTTGTAGCTGCGCGGCGTCGCTTAAACAGCAGAACACGTAAGCGCCCTCGTTCAGCTGTGGGCTCATGCTGCGCAGCAAGGTGGTCAGTGAGGTTTCGCCGGCCATGTGGTTTGCCTGTTCCGAGTGGTGATGCTGGTCAGTCTGCTGTGGCTGGGTATATAAGAGAAACCAATAATCCTGATTGCTCATTAGGAATTCTTATTTTGCTGGATTACAAACTACTCGCCGCTTTGGCCGCTGTTGTCGAGCAGGCCGGCTTCGAGCGGGCGGCGCAGGTGCTGGGATTGTCGCAGTCGGCGGTGTCGCAGCGGATCAAGCTGCTCGAGGCGCGCGTTGGTCAGCCGGTGCTGGTGCGTGCGGTGCCGCCGGCGCCCACGGAAATCGGTCGGCGTCTACTTAACCATGTGCAACAGGTACGTTTGCTGGAGCGTGATATTCAGGCGCAGGTGCCGGGGCTGGATGAGGGCGGTTTGCCGGAGCGCCTGCGTATTGCCCTAAATGCCGACAGCCTGGCCACCTGGTGGGCTGGCGCTGTAGGCGCGTTCTGCACCGAACAGCGCTTGCTGCTGGATCTGGTGGTGGAAGATCAGGAGGTCGGCCTCAAGCGCATGCGCGCCGGTGAAGTCGCCGCTTGTGTATGCGCCAGCGAGCGCCCGGTAGCTGGTGCTCGGGCTGTCTTGCTGGGGGCGATGCGTTATCGCGCCATGGCCAGCCCGGCGTTTATTGCCCGACATTTTCCAACAGGTGTGACGGCGCAGGCGCTGGCCCATGCGCCTGCCATCGTCTTCGGCCCGGATGATCTGTTGCAGCACCGCTACCTGTCCGGCCTTGGCGTGGAAGGCGGGTTTGCCCATCACCTGTGCCCGTCATCCGAGGGCTTTATCCGCCTGGCACAGGCCGGGTTTGGCTGGGGGTTGATCCCCGAACTGCAGGTGCAGCAGGAAACGGCCCGTGGCGAGCTGGTCGAATTGATCAGCAACCGGCCAATCGATGTGCCGCTGTACTGGCACCACTGGCGTAATGGCGGTGAGCTGCTTAATCAGCTGACGCGCTACCTGACCCAGGCAGCAGGCCAAAGCCTGGTAGCGCTCAGGAAATAACCACCTTGCTCGAGCCCGGCAGCTGTTCCACGCAGCGCTCGCCAAGCAGCTTGCTGGGGGTGAAGTAGCCGCCGGGGCCGTTGTAATCGAGCAAATGCCGCACGCTCAGCAAGGCGCCGTGCACGGTGACGTCATAACCATTGGCGGTTTCTAGGTGCGCGGTTTTTATCTCACCGGCGGCATTGCGCGCCTCACCCCACAGCCAGGTTCGCTGACGAGCGCGACTGGCTGCATCGGGACCGCTGACGCGCTTTTCGATCAGCCGCTTGAGCCAGTTCTGCACCGCATCCAGGCCCAGCAGGGCGCGCAGCGGGTCGATCAGGCGCATCACGATGGCGGCTGCCGTCGGCGTTGGCAGGTACACCTCGATATTGTCGATGCCGGTGGAGTGGTAGGCGGTGGACACGTCGCCCCAGGGAATGGTGACCGCCGGCTTTTCACCGCGGCCAAAGTTGATGGTGCGACGCTTATAGCCCAGTGGCACATCGGTGATCACTCCTGCACGGCGTACCTTGCCGCCAAACTTCAGGCCTTCCACCGAGGTTTTTGCGGTACCGGGCGACAGCCCGCTGCCACTGTCAAAACCCAGCGCCAGGTGTGTGGCATCGGGCAGGGCCTGGTGCAGGCAGGCGGCCAGGCAATCACTGGGAATCACATCGAAGCCCACACCGGGGCAGACCACCACGCCCAGTTCGCGAGCCTGCTGATCACACTGGTGCGCGGCTTCGAATACGCTGATCTCGCCAGTGATATCGACATAGTGGGTGGCGCTGGCCAGGCAGGCTTCCAGCATCGGTGCGCTGGTGGCGGAAAACGGCCCAGCGCAGTGGGCAACCACGGCGACATCCGCCAGTGCTTCCTTGGCGCGATCCAGTTGCTGGATATCGAATATCCGGCATTCCAGGCCGAGCAGGCTGCCCAGCGCGTGCACCGCAGCCGGGTTGCGTCCGGCGAGAATGGGCGTGAGGCCCTGGCGCTTGGCTTCGGCTGCGATCAGGTGCCCGGTGTAGCCGTTGGCGCCGTAAATCATCCAGTGCGTCGACATCCCATGCTCCTTTGTTGTTATCAGGTTTGCGCCTGGCAGCTTAGCCGCTGTGGGCGGCGCTGTTGCCTATCGCAGGGTGTGTGCGGTCGCTGATATGGCCTGCAATGCCACAGCGTGCGCTGCTAGAGTGGCGCATCAGCCAGGCTAAACGGGGGTTGCAATGAAGATTCTGGTGACCGGAGCCAGCGGTTTTATCGGTGGGCGTTTTGCCCGTTTTGCCCTGGAGCAGGGGCTGAGTGTGCGGGTCAACGGGCGCCGCGCCGAAGGCGTCGAGCACCTGAGTTCGCGCGGTGCGGAATTTATTCAAGGCGATCTGTCTGACCCCGAGTTGGTGCAGCAGCTGTGTCGGGATGTCAATGCAGTGGTGCATTGTGCCGGCGCGGTTGGCGTGTGGGGGCGTTACGAGGATTTCCACCAGGCCAACGTCACGGTCACTGAGAACGTGGTGGAGGCCTGCCTCAAGCAGAAGGTGCGGCGCCTGGTGCATCTGTCGTCGCCGTCGGTGTATTTCGATGGCCAGGCGCATGTCGGCCTGCGTGAAGAGCAGCTGCCCAAGCGCTTTTCCGATCACTACGGCAAAACCAAGTTTCTTGCCGAGCAGCAGGTATTTGCTGCCCAGGAGTTCGGCCTGGAAGTGCTGGCGCTGCGTCCGCGTTTTGTCACCGGCGCAGGCGATACCAGCATTTTTCCACGTTTGATCAATATGCAGCGCAAGGGACGCTTGTCGATCATCGGCAACGGCCTGAACAAGGTCGATTTCACCAGTGTGCACAACCTCAATGAAGCGCTGATGAGCTGCCTGCTGGCCGCCGGGCCAGCGCTGGGACAGGTGTACAACATCAGCAACGGCGCGCCAGTGCCGCTGTGGGACGTGGTCAACTATGTGCTGCGCAAACTCGACCTGCCGCCGGTCACTCGTCATCTGCCCTATGGCCTGGCCTATGGTGCGGCGGCGCTGAATGAAGGCGTGTGCAAGCTGCTACCCGGTCGCCCGGAGCCGACCCTGTTCCGCCTGGGCGTGGCAGTGATGGCCAAGGATTTCTCCCTGGATATCAGCCGCGCCCGCCAGTACCTGGAGTACGAGCCCAAGACCAGCCTGTGGACTGCTCTGGATGAATTTTGCGCCTGGTGGCAGGCGCATCACCGGAGTTGATGTTCGGGTAACCAGGCTCAGGCATAAACGCGCTGTCCGCGATACATACGTACCGACCCGCTGGCCGGGCGGTGCGCATGCTCTTCCACCAGCAGCGGGTGGCCGGCCTGCATCCGTGGTGTGCTTGCGGGCTCGCCGAAGGGGCGATCGCTGTATTGGGCCAGCAATTGCCCCAGTTGGCGGGTTTCCTCATTGCTTGAGGTGAGACAGGCGCTGAGCATGCTGTTGATCGCATCAGGCTGGCTCATGCGAATGTCCACAGTCAGTTCTTCGCGCAGCCTGCGGCGCAGGCTCATCATGCAATCCAGTACTTCTCTGTTCAGCTCCATGGACCTTTCCCCCGTTGTACAAGTGGGCTGGGTGTCATCCATCCTGAATGCCACCGGCCTGGTCTCGCCGCGTTTGCCGCGTGCGGATCGCGCCTGTACGGCCGGTTTCCCTGGCCCTACGAAAACGTCGCAAATAGACAAGTGCAAAGCGCGTACCAGCTCACATTCTGCGGAACTGCGCGGCCTGCAGCGGGTCGATGGGCTGAGCCGTGCCCTTCGTCGGTGCGTTTCGCACTGGCATGGCGCGACACTGAAGCGCTGCGCGCGAACCGTTATACTGCGCGGCAATTTGCATGGAGCCTGTCGGGCTTGATCGTTCGTAGCGAGGGGAAGTCCGGTTTGAGTCAGTTTTGTTGGTCTTTTGAGGCGAATAGCCCGCTATTTAACGAAAAAGAGCAGCTAAAGTGGCCAATCCGGCTTTTCCGCAGCCGAGCAGTGTTAAGTCCGACAGGCTCCTCACCCCGCGCTTTCTTGAAGGTTGACCCATGCGTAACGATGCCCACGACGAACTCGATCATGTGCCCAGCCTGCGCGCTGACCACCGCGATCACGATGACTATGCCGCCGAGCAGGCGGAGCCGGCGCGCAGCCCTGCCTATGGCCGCGCGGCGACCGCTGCCCCGGTGAAATCGGCCAGCACCGGCCCGCTCTGGGCTCTGGTTGGCGCCTTGATGATCGCCCTGGGCGGGCTCGGCTGGTGGAGCTTCCAGCAGATCAGCCTGATGGAGCAGCAACTGGTGGCGACTCAGGAAAGCTTTGCGCGCATCAGCGAGGAAGCCGCCGGTCGTATTCAGGACATTTCCGGCAAGGTAGTGGCCACTGAATCGTCAGTCACCAGCGGCAGTGAAGCGCTAAAGCTGCAGGTCAAGCAGCTGGAAAGCAAACTGGCCGAGCTGAGCAAGCAACAGCAGGGCGTCAGTGGGCAGAATAGCGAGCAGAGCAAGCGCCTTGAGCAGCTGGCCGCGCAGCTGAAAGGCCAGGAAGGTGGGGATGCCAAGCTGGAAGGTATCCTCAACAAACTCAGCGCTGAACAGGCGGTGCTGAAAAATGAGCAGGCCACCCTGAAAAGCGCACTGGCCGGGCAGAGCAAGTTCGACGAGAAGATTGCCGGTCTGCGCAGCGAGATCGATGCGCTGAAGAAGCAAGGCAACTCCAGCCAGGCGATTGCCCGGGTTGAGCAGGACCTGTTGGTGTTGAAAAGCGATCTGGAAACCCGCTCGGCCGGCAGCAGTACCGCCGAGTTCGATGCGTTCCGCGCGCAGATGAGCCGCAATATCAGCACCCTGCAGGCGCAGGTGTTGAACCTGCAGCAGCAGATCGACGCACGCTAAGGATCTGTCTGCTGCGCGTCGGCGATACGGCGTTAGAAATGGCCTCGGAAAGCGGCTTGCCGCTAACGCGCTTTAGCGCGGCCCGAAGGGCGAGTGAAACGAGTACTGCTCATTTACAACCAGTAAACTCCGCGCCCTCGGCCATTTCTGCCTTGTCTCGCTCTAGCTCGCTAGACCTGAAGTAGTTCTAAAAGTGTTGCAAAGAAAAGCCCGCCAATTGGCGGGCTTTTTTATGCCGGTTTGACCACCTTGTTACAGCGTTGGGTAGTCGAGGTAGCCGACCGGGCCTTGGCCGTAAAAGGTTTCCGGGTGCGGTGTATTCAGCTCGGCATCCTGCGCCAGGCGCGCCGGCAGGTCCGGGTTGGCGATAAACGGAATACCGAAAGCCACTGCATCGGCTTTGCCTTCAGCCAGCCAGGTATTGGCCTGCTCCTTGGTGAAGCGTTCGTTGGCGATAAACACACCGCCGAAGGCTTGTTTCAGGCTTGGCGACAGACTGTCGTCGGCTTCCTTCTCACGGGCGCAGATAAAGGCGATGCCGCGTTTGCCCAGTTCACGAGCGACGTAGGTGAAGGTCTCGGCGCGGTTGGCGTCGCCCATGTCATGGCTGTCGGCACGCGGTGCCAGGTGCACGCCCACACGGCCAGCGCCCCAGACTTCGATGGCCGCATCGGTGACTTCCAGCAGCAGGCGTGCACGGTTTTCCAGGCTGCCGCCGTAGCGATCAGTGCGCTGGTTGGTGCTGCTCTGCAGGAACTGATCGAGCAGGTAACCGTTCGCGCCATGAATTTCAACGCCGTCAAAACCGGCGGCCTTGGCGTTTTCCGCGCCCTGGCGATAAGCATCGACGATGTCGGCGATTTCTTCGGTTTCCAGGGCGCGCGGGGTGACGAAGTCCTTCATCGGGCGCACCAGGCTGACGTGACCCGCCGGCTGGATGGCGCTCGGTGCGACCGGCAGTTGGCCGTTCAGGTAGATCGGGTCGGAAATGCGCCCGACGTGCCACAGTTGCAGAACGATCTTGCCGCCTGCAGCGTGCACAGCCTTGGTTACATTGCTCCAGCCGCGTACCTGCTCATCCGACCAGATACCGGGGGTGTCCGGGTAGCCGACGCCCATCGGGGTCACGGCGGTGGCCTCGCTGATGATCAGCCCGGCGCTGGCGCGTTGCACGTAGTACTCGGCCATCAGCGCATTGGGTACGCGGCCTTCATCGGCGCGGCAGCGGGTCAGCGGGGCCATGATGATGCGGTTGTTGAGTTGCAGATCGCCAATCTGGATCGGGTCGAAAAGCGTAGTCATGGGACGGTCCTCTCAGGTTATTCGTTGAGTGCAAGTTCGGGTTCAGGGGTACGGGTACTGAAGGTCAGCAGGGTGGCCAGCAACGCCAGTACGGCCAGGGCGGCAGCGGCCAGGGGTACGCGGGTCAGGCCGAAACCTTCGGCAATCACCAGGCCGCCAACCCAGGCGCCGAGGGCGTTGCCGAGGTTGAAGGCGCCAATATTCAGGGTCGACACCAGGTTCGGCGCGCCGCTGCCAAAGGCCACCACATTGACCTGCAAGGCCGGTACGGCCGCGAAGGCGGCGGTGGCCCAGAGGAACAGGGTGATTTCGGCGGGGATCAGCGCCTGACTGGTCCAGCTGAACAGGGTGGAAATCACTGCCATGGCGACGAATACGCCGACCAGGGTGGCTTTCAGGCTGCGGTCGGCCAGACGCCCGCCGAGCACGTTACCCAGGGTCAGGCCTAGGCCGATCAGCAGCAGGGTCCAGGTCACGCCACTGGGCGATACACCCGTGACTTCACCAAGCAGCGGCGCGATATAGGTGAACAGGGCAAACATCGCCGCGGAGAACAGCACCGTGGTGCTCAGCGCCAGCCACAGGCCGGCACCACGCAGGGCACGCACTTCGCTGGCGAAGTCGGCCTTGGCTTCATCGGTTTTGTTGGGCAGCACGCGCCACAGGCCGATCAGGGCAATCACGCCGATCAGGGTCACGGCCCAGAAGGTCGAGCGCCAGCCGGCGTACTGACCGAGCGCGGTACCCAGCGGCACGCCGAGCACGTTGGCCAAGGTCAGGCCGGTAAACATCAAAGCGACTGCTGACGCGCGGCGATTGGCTGGCACCAGGCTGGCGGCCACCACCGAGCCGATACCGAAGAAGGCACCGTGGCAGAGGGCGGTGATCACTCGGGCGAGCATCAGCATCTGGTAATCGCTGGCCAGGGCGCAGAACAGGTTGCCGGCGATAAAGATGCTCATCAGTGTTAACAGTGACGCTTTGCGCGGCCAGCTGGCGGTGGCCAGGGCCATAAAGGGCGCGCCGATGGCGACGCCCAGGGCGTAACCAGTGACCAGCCAGCCGGCGCCGGGAATCGACACGCCAAGGTCGCCGGCCACTTCCGGCAGCAGGCCCATGATGACGAATTCCGTGGTGCCGATGGCAAACGCGGACAAAGCGAGGACGAGAAGCGCTGCAGGCATGCCGTCAGCTCCTGAAAAAAGGTGAATGAAAAAGGGTTTTTAGAGCGCTTGGCTCATGTGGTTGAGGAATGCCTGGATGGCCTCTTCATTGCGCTTGAAGAAGTTCCACTGGCCGACCTTCTTGCTGCTGATCAGGCCGGCGCGCTGCAGAGTCGCCAGGTGCGCCGAGACTGTTGATTGCGACAGCCCGGTGCGTTGGTCGATCTTGCCGGCGCACACACCGATTTCCAGCGGGTGATCCTGGTCGGCGAAATACGCCTGCGGATCCTTCAGCCAATGCAGGATGTCGCGCCGCACAGGGTGGGCCAGAGCCTTGATCACTTCATCGATGTCGAGTTGCATACGGGTTATCCCCTGTGCGCTGTAACGCTATATCGCGATGGAGCGAACTTTATATCGGCTGCTGACGATATACAGATCGTTCGTGGCGATAGTCATCATCATGGCGACTGATGTGTAAGCTGTAGCCATGAATTACCTCGCGCATTTACACCTCGGCGGCGACGCGCCGGCACAGCTGCTGGGCAGCCTGTATGGCGATTTCGTCAAGGGGCCGCTGGCCGGGCAGTGGCCGGCAGATATCGAGGCGGCGATCCGTCTGCACCGACGCATTGATGTATTCACCGACAGTCACCCGCTGCAAGCGCAGGCACGGGCGCGTTTTGCCATTGAGCGGCGGCGTTATAGCGGCATCTTGCTGGATGTGTTTTTCGATCATTGCCTGGCGCGGAACTGGGCTGATTATGCTGCTGAGCCACTGCCGCGCTTTACCGGGCGGGTGTATCAGGTGTTGGCCGCCGAGCCACTTCTGCCTGAGCGTCTGGCGCATATTGCGCCGCGTATGGCCGCGCAGGATTGGCTGGGCAGTTACCGCGATTTTGCCGTGCTGGAGCAGGTGGTAGCGGGGATTGATCGGCGGCTATCGCGGCCAGGCTTGCTGGCCGGTGGTGCGGCCGAGCTGGAGCGGCTGTATCAGCCGCTGCTGGAGGATTTTCGCCAGTTCTATCCGGAGTTGCAGGCCTTCGTGGCGCATGAGCGCGGACTCGTTGGTTAAGCGGCCCGGCTTTCTTCCTCGCGTAGTTCAGCGGTGCCAAACAGCGCCTGGCTGATCGCTTGCTGCGCCGCGCGAGCCAGGGCGTTGCGGTTCAGCTCGCGGCTGGCAATCGGTGTCAGTAGCTGGATCTGCACTTCACCCAGTTCGCTGCCGAGCAAACGCAGCAGGTGCGAGAGCATGTCGTCATCGCCGATAAACGGCGCCACGCTGCAGGGTTTGCCATCACGCAGGTAGCGGATGGCCACTGGCTGTATGTAAACCCCGCTGTCGATCGCGCTGCTCAGCAGGCGGCCGTGAAAGGTACGCAGCCCCAGCCCATCGGTGGTGGTGCCTTCGGGGAAGATCAGCAGGTTACGCCCGCGTTGCAAATGGTTGCCCAGTTGCTGGCTGAGCAGGCCGCTATCACCCGAGCCGCGGCGGATAAACAGGGTGCCGGCCTTGTGCGCCAGCCAGCCGGCTACCGGCCAGGTGCGCACTTCGGCCTTGGACAGGAAGGACAGCGGAGTGAGCATGCCGAGCAGCGGGATATCGGTCCAGGACACATGATTGCTGACCCACAGCATCGGCTGACGCGGCAGCTCGCCCTGCACCTGCAAGCGGAACGGCAAGGCTGCCGCCAGATGTGCGAGAAACCAGCGGGTCAGGCGCTGACGGGTCGGCATCAGGTCATGCCGCACCAGACGTTCGAGCAGGGTGATGCCTGCCGCCAGCAGGGTGCCGAGGCTGATCACCAGCAGCAGGCGCGCCAGGCGCAGGTATAAACGCACTTTCTTCATCGAACTCTCTCGCTGCAAAAATACAAACGCCGGCACTGTCTACAGAGTGCCGGCGACTTGTGCAACATTACTCCGACCTGCTGTTAAACAGCAGCTTTGAAATGCCGTGCATAGCGTGGGCAAAGCTCATCACGCTTGAGCAGGATAAACACGTCGGCGACCTGGAAATCCTGGTCCCAGCACGGCTCGCCGCAGATCTTCGCACCCAGGCGCATATAGGCCTTGAGCAGCGGGGGCATTTCGGCGATCACGTTGCTCGGCACATCCAGCGTAGGCAGCGGGGTCTTCGGTTCGGCGCGCAGGTGTTCGGTGCACAGGTAGCGTTCGCGCAGGCGCTGCATGATTGCCTGGGCCTGGATGCCGCCGTCCTGCATGGAGATGCTCGCGCAGCCCATCAGGTAGCGGTAACCGCCTTGGTTGAGCACTTCGGCCAACTCGCCCCAGAGCACGGCGATGGTCGCGCCGTTGCGGTAGGCGGCGTCGACGCAGGTGCGGCCGATTTCCAGCACCGGGCCTTCGAGGTGCGGCAGGCCGTGCAGGCTGAATTCTTCTTCGCTGTAGAAGCGCCCCAGGCTGGAGGCTGCGCAGTGGTCGAGCAGGCGCGTCGTGGCTACCAGCTCACCGCTGTTCAGGTCACGTACGCCGATGTGTTGGCAGTGAATGTCGTAGTCATCCATGTCCAGGCCCAGCTCGGCCCCCTTGAGCTTGGCATCGAATTCGACGCTGAATACACGAAAGCGCAGTGCCTGGGCTTCGCGCAAGGCTGCAGCGCCGTGCAAACGCTCGGCCTGCAGGCGACGAGCTGGGGTAGTGCGGTCGCGGGTGATTGCCATCTGGGTCATGCCGTCATCTCCATTTCGGCCGTGTGAAAACTACTGCGCTCGGTTATGCCGCGTTGAAAGCAACCTCGGAATGCTCATGTACAACTCGTACACTCCGCTTCCTCGCTTGCTTTCGCCTTGCCTAACCTTCGCTCGCGACGTTTTCACTTGGCCTAGTTAGCCGGCTTTTTGCCTTGCAGCCGGTCGATCTTGTTGGGCAAGCTCAGGCTAGGTAGCGCTGGTGTCACCTCCGTGAATCTTTGGTGATGCTTGTGTGACAGTGCTTTCGATAACCCCAACAAGGAGCAATGCATGCCCTGGCAACAGCTGTTAAGCCCGCAAACGCGTCTGCCGGTCGCGGGGCTGGAGGAGTGGTACGCCAGCCTGCTGGAACGCATCGGCAACCCAACCCCGTTGCAGCTGGCCTTGCTCGGCGGCCGGCTGGCAGCTACGCCGGGGCTGGCGTTTCTCGCCGGTTATCAGGGCGCGTTGCGCGCACTCTGGCCGGCCGCGTCCTGGACCTTGGGCGCGCTGTGCGTAACCGAGAACCGCAGCACGCGTCCGGCCGATATGAGCACGCGGATCAACGCGCTAACCCTCGAGGGCCGCAAGGATTTCGTCACCGCCGCCGAAGCCGCCGACTGGCTCTTGGTGGCTGCGCGTGAGGAAGCAGCTGGCGCGCCGGTGCAGCTTGCGCTTGGGGTGGTGCGCAATGGCGCGCCGGGGGTGCAGGTCGAGACGCTGCCGGCATTGCCGCTGATGCCGGATGTCAGTCATGGCCGCCTGCATCTGCAGGGCGCGCATTGCGAGCGACTGCCCGGTGACGGTTGGGATGCCTACGTAAAACCCTTCCGCACCCTGGAGGACACCCACGTGCTGGCGGCGCTGACGGCCTGGCTGTTCGGCGTAGGCCAGGAATCGGCCTGGCCGCAGGCCCTGCAATTACGCCTGCTGGGTTTGCTGGCCGGCTGCGCGGAAGTGGCGCGGCAATGCCCAAGTGCCGCAGGCAGCCATCTGCTGCTGGCCGGACTGTTTGCCCAGTTCGACAGCCTGCGCAGTGATCTGGACAACGCTTTTGCTGCCGGTGACGAGCATTGGGCGCAGCTCTGGCAGCGCGACAAAGGTCTGCTGGCGATTGCCGGCAGCGCGCGCAGTAAACGTTTGCAGAAGGCGCAGGTGGTGCTCGGCATCAACCTGTAAGCCGGCATGGCGCGTCGGCTTGATCCAGATCAGTAAGGCCGAGCCGCTGCGCCAGTAAGCTCGCGGGCTTTCGGGAGAGAGCCTGCCATGCGACGCGAGCCCATAGTGCTGTTCGATAACGGCGAGCATCAATGCATGATGTTCGATGACCTGGTCAGCGGGGAGGGCGTGCAGTCCAACCAGTTTCTGATCACCGACAACGAGCAGTACCTGCTGCTCGATCCGGGCGGCGACCTGACCTACACGCCGTTGTCGCTGGAGCTGTCCAAGCACATCCCGGTGCAGGATCTGACCTATATCTTCGCCTCGCACCAGGACCCGGACATCATCGCCTCGCTGGACAAATGGCTGCTGCACACCCGCGCGCGGGTGATCTGCTCCAAACTCTGGGCGCGCTTTCTGCCGCACCTGACGGCCAACTACCTGGCGCTCAGTCGTGGCATCAACACCTTTGACCGGATCATCGCGCTGCCGGATCGCGGCCAGTCGTTTGCCTTGGGTAAATGCACGCTCAAGGCGGTGCCGGCACATTTTCTCCACTCGGTGGGCAACTTTCAGTTGTATGACCCGGTGAGCAAGATTCTGTTTTCCGGTGACATGGGCGCCTCGATGGTCGATGACGCACACCCGGTGACGGACTTCGTCAACCATGTGCCGAACATGCTCGGTTTTCACCGACGCTATATGGCGGGCAACAAGGCCTGCCGGCTTTGGGCGGCGATGGTCCGCGAGATGGATGTGGCGATGATTGTGCCGCAACACGGCCGGCCCTTTGTCGGTGCGGAAATGATCAATGCCTTCCTTTACTGGATCGAGAACCTGGAGTGCGGCATGGATCTGATGGGGCCAGAGGATTACCGCCTGCCGAAGTAGTGGCGTTCCATGCACTGACTTTTCGCGCCGAATTGCCGGCTAAACCGGCGTGTTCGGCGCTTTTTGTCGTCATCAGCGCCATGCTAGGGTGCCGCCTTCGATCCCAGCAGAGGCGGCTCCATGTCCTTCACTCCCTTTCCCGTGCGGCGGCTGATGCTGGCGTGCGTCTTCGCTCTGGGCTGCGCCACAGCGCAGGCCGAGAACTGGCCTGGCAGCGACTGGGACAGCCAGTTGGCCGCGCCGAGCAGCGCGCTCAGCGAGCTGGAAAGCTACGCCTTTCCCGCCCGCGATGACGCCACCCGCAAAGGTGTGCGCACCGATGCCCTGCTGGTAATCCGCGATGGCCAGGTGGTTTATGAGCGCTATGCCGCACCGACCACCGCCGCCACGCCGCACCTGACCTGGTCGATGGCCAAGAGTCTGCTGGCTACTACGATGGGCGTGGCCTACGGCCAGGGCCGCTTCCGTCTGGATGCGCCGGTGGCCGATTACTACCCGCCGTTTGCTGCACACCCGCAGGTCAAGGTCGGCCACTTGCTCAACTGGGCCTCGGGGCTGGACTGGCAGGAGGACTATGAATACGCGCCGCTGAAGTCCTCGGTGGTGGCGATGCTCTACACCCGTGGCCGCGGTGATATGGCGGCGTTTACCGCCGCGCACAGCGCCGATGCCCAGCCGGGCGAGCGCTTCCGTTATTCCAGTGGCGATACCAACGTACTGGCTGCCGCGTTGAAGAACATGGTGGGCGAGGCGGCTTATGCCGATTATCCCTGGACCGCCCTGTTCGACCCGCTCGGTATCACCACCGCCGTGTGGGAGCGCGATGCTGCGGGCACCTTTGTCGGTTCCTCATACGTCTACATGAGCGCTCGTGACCTGGCCCGTGTTGGCCTGCTGATGCAGCGTGATGGCCGCTGGGGTGAGCAGCAGTTGCTGCCCAAGGCCTGGGTCGAGTTCAACCGCACGCCGTTTGCCAATTACCAACCGCAGGCCGGCAAGCCGGGTGAAGCCGTGCCCGGCGGCCAATGGTGGCTCAATGCGGCAGTCTCCGGTGCGAGCAGGCCGTGGCCGGATGCGCCGGAAGACACCCTGGTGGCGTCCGGGCACTGGGGGCAGGGGCTGTATGTAATCGCCAGCGAGAACCTGGTGATCGTACGCTATGCCGATGATCGCGATGGCAGCTTTGATCGCAACCATTTCCTCAAACTGGTTCTTGCCGCGTTGGCCGATGAGGTGCAGCCATGATTCGTCGTCGTCCGTTCAGCAGCCTGTTGCTGCTGATTGCGCTATTGCTCGCCGCTCTGGCCTGGCAGAACCGTACCCATTTGCAGGCCTTTCCGGGGATCATCGGTGCCTACTCGGCCAAGGAATACTGCTCGTGCCGTTATGTGGCGAACAACCCGGCCGACTACTGCGAGGCGTATGTGGCGCAGTATGTTTCGCTCTCCGGCTTCTTCGATGACTCGGCCAACAAGCGCGTGACCGCGCGTGGCCTGGGCAGTACCCAGAGCGCGCAATGGCTGGGCCCACGCCAGGGCTGTCAGCTGTTACCGCAGGCTGCGCCGCTGCCGTAACAGGGCAGCGTCTGGCTGAGCGCCCGGCAGGGTTTGCAAGGCCCTGCCGGGCAGCTATGGTGGCGACTCCATTTCCCATGCGTGAGCCGCAATGCGCAGACTCAACCGCCGCGTGAACGCGCATGCCGCATAACGTCTTTCCCTGGCGACGCGGTAACGCACTGAGCTTGCTGATCGATGGGCCGCAGTTCTTCGTGCGGATGCTGGCGCGCATCGACGCCGCGCAGCGGCAGGTCGAGCTGGAGCTTTACCTGGTGGAAAGCGGGGCGTGCAGCCGCGTACTGATCGATAGCCTGTGCGCTGCCGCGCAACGCGGCGTAGCCGTGCGTTGCCTGTTCGATGCGTTTGGCGCGCAGGGGTTGCAGGTGACGGATCGGCAACTGCTGCAGGCGGCCGGTGTACAGGTGCAGTGGTACAACCCGCTGCGCTGGAAGCATGGCGTGCGCAACTTTCACCGTGATCACCGCAAGTTATTACTGGTCGACGAACAGTTTGCCTTTGTCGGTGGCACCGGTTCGACCGATGAATTCTGGCTGCCCGGCCACAGCAGCAGTACCTGGCATGAGGTGATGGTGGAAATCAGCGGGCCGCTGGTGGTCGACTGGCAGCAGCTGTTTGAACGCCAATGGCTGACTTGCCAGGCCTGGATCGGCTGGCGACCGCGCATGCCGCTGCGCCTGAAGAACCTGCCAGCTTTGCCGGCTCTGGGGCAGGGTTTGGGCCGTGTGGCTTTTGCCGATGCTTCGCAGCACCGCGATATTCTGCTCTCGCTGGTACGCGCCTTGCGCGGTGCCAAGCGACGTATCTGGTTGGCCACACCGTATTTTCTGCCGACCTGGCGGGTACGCCGCACCCTGCGCCAAGCGGCCAAGCGCGGTATTGAGGTGCGCTTGCTGCTGGCCGGGCAGCATACCGATCACCCACCAGTACGTTTTGCTGGCCAGCGTTACTACGCCAGCCTGCTCAAGGCTGGGGTGCAGATATTCGAGTACCAGCCGCGCTTTCTGCACCTGAAGATGGTGCTGGTAGACGACTGGGTCAGTGTCGGCTCATGCAACTTCGATCACTGGAACCTGCGCTTCAACCTGGACGCCAACCTCGAAGCGCTCGATCCTGCCTTTACCGCCAGCGTGGCGGCGAGCTTTCAGGCGGACTTTGCCGAGAGCGAGGAAATCACCCTGGCCGACTGGCGCGCACGGCCCTGGTGGCGGCGCGTGCAGCAATCCATCTGGGGCGCGCTGGATCAGTTGCTGGTCAACCTGCTTGATCGCCGCCGCTGACCCGCACTTTTGTCGGGTGTCGGCTGAGTAGGGCACAGCTATGCTCGGCCTATAACTCGAATAAGGATGCTGTCGATGCGTGCGCTGTCTTGCCTTGTGCTGTTGGCCACCGCCCTGAGTGGCTGTTCGACCCCGGGGGCGTTCTGGGGCGCGACCGAGGGCGAGGTATTCCGCGAGCATGTGCTCAGTGACGAGAACCACGCCCTGGTTTACCTCTACCGCCCGCAGAGCGACTGGGCCGATCAGGAGCTGGAAGCCCCTGCGCTGTTTCTGAATAACGCACGTATTGGCAGCCTGCCGAGCAATGCCTACATGGTGCTGGAGTTCGATATCGCCAGTTACCAGCTGGAAATGCGTCGTCCGCTGTTCGGTACGCACTGGACCTTTTTCGCCGACGGCCCGCTGGATTTCAACCTGATCAGCAGCTTTGCCCTGGATGCCGAGGCCGGCGGTATCTATTACCTGCGTTATGACGAACTCAACCCGCCGCCGGTAAACGAGCAGGCACCGAGCCAGGGCGACGGCCCGCTGCAACTGGTATCCAAGGCGGTGGCGGACGCGGAAATCGGTGCCACCCGGGAAATCCAGCCCTTCGAACGGATTGCCTCCAGTGGCGAAACCGAGCGCATGCAGCGCAGCTTCTGGCGCAAGGTTGGCAAGTCGCTGGACAAGATCGGCATCTAAAACGTAACGGGCCAGCGCAAGGCTGGCCCGTTACTGCGGCTTTCACATGGCCATTGCGGCCATGCATCGATCCTTTTAAATCAGCTCAACCGCTACAGCAGTGGCCTCGCCGCCACCGATGCACAACGAAGCGATGCCACGCTTGCCGCCGGTGTTTTTCAGCGCATTGATCAGGGTCAGGATGATCCGCGAGCCGGTAGAACCGACCGGGTGGCCCTGAGCGCAGGCGCCGCCGTAGACGTTGACCTTGGCGTGATCCAGGCCGTGTTCACGGATCGCCAGCATGGTAACCATGGCAAAGGCTTCGTTGATTTCGAACAGATCAACTTCGGCCTTGTTCCAGCCGGTTTTCTTCAGCAGGTTGCTGATCGAGCCGATCGGCGCAATGGTGAACTCGCTGGGGTCCTGGCTCTGGGTGGCGTGCGCAACGATCTTCGCCAGTGGCTTGAGGCCGCGCTTGGCGGCTTCTTCAGCGGTCATCAGCAACAACGCCGAGGCACCGTCGGAAATCGAGCTGGCGTTGGCCGCGGTGATGCTGCCGTCCTTGCGGAAAGCTGGCTTCAGGCCTGGGATTTTCTCCAGGTTGGCGGTCAGGGGTTGTTCGTCATCCTTAACCACAACGTCGCCCTTGCGGCCGCTGACGGTGACTGGAACGATTTCCGCATCCAGTGCACCGCTGGCGATGGCGCTCTGTGCACGTTTCAGCGACTCGATGGCATAGGCGTCCATTTCTTCGCGGGTGATGCCGTACTGGTCAGCGGTTTCCTGGGCGAAGGAGCCCATCAGGCGGCCAGTACGCGCATCTTCCAGGCCGTCGAGGAACATGTGGTCCTTGATCTCGCCGTGGCCCATGCGCAGGCCCGCACGAGCCTTGGTCATCACGTAGGGCGCGTTGGACATGCTTTCCATGCCGCCAGCGATCATCACGCTGTTGCTGCCGGCTTTGAGCGAATCAAACGCCATCATCACGGCCTTCATGCCCGAGCCGCACAGTTTGTTGATGGTGGTGCAGCCAGTGGCCGACGGCAGGCCGGCGTTCAGCGAGGCCTGGCGCGCCGGGCCCTGTTTGAGGCCAGCCGGCAGCACGCAGCCCATGATCACTTCCTGCACGTCGGCAGGGGCAACGCCCGCGCGTTCGACGGCTGCGCGAATGGCGGCGGCACCCAGGTCAACGGCGGCAATGCTCGACAGGCTGCCTTGAAAACCACCCATCGGCGTACGGGCGCCGCTGACGATGACGATATCGGACATCGGAAAAACTCCTCGTTTTGTAATAGGTCGCAGGCCAAACACATCGAATGCGAGCCGCTGATTCTACTGCGTGACTAAAAATGCCCAAAGAGTCACGCGGAAAATCATTCTTTGGGCTGATTTGAGCAGGGATGGAGGGCTCTAGATTGGCCGCACTGAAAAAAGCCAATAATAGGTACCGCCATGCTGCAGACCCGTCTGATTGCTCCCGCTGACAATGCCCACAATGCACCGCTGCTGATCAAGCGCCTGCTGCTGTCGGGTATTCGTTACGAGAAAACCCGCGAAATCGTCTACCGCGATCAGCTGCGCTACAGCTACGCGACGCTCAATGAGCGCGTGGCGCGCCTGGCCAATGTGCTCACCGAGGCGGGCGTCAAGGCCGGTGACACCGTAGCCGTGATGGACTGGGACAGCCACCGCTACCTGGAGTGCATGTTTGCCATCCCGATGATCGGCGCGGTGCTGCACACCATCAACATCCGCCTATCGGCTGATCAGATTCTCTACACCATGAACCATGCCGACGATAAGTTCGTGCTGGTCAACAGTGAGTTCGTGCCGCTCTATAAAGGTATCGAAAGCCAGCTGACCACCGTGGAGAAGACCATCCTGCTGACCGATGCCGCCGATAAGACCGCCGAGCTGGGTGGCCTGGTTGGCGAGTACGAAAACCTGCTGGCTGCCGCCAGTCCGCGTTATGACTTCCCGGATTTTGACGAAAACTCGGTCGCCACCACCTTCTACACCACCGGCACCACCGGTAACCCCAAGGGCGTGTATTTCAGCCACCGCCAACTGGTGCTGCACACCATGGCCGAAGCCAGTGTGCTGGGCAGCTTGGACAGTATTCGTCTGCTGGGTACCAATGATGTGTATATGCCGATCACCCCGATGTTCCATGTACATGCCTGGGGCATCCCGTATGTCGCCACCATGCTGGGCATCAAGCAGGTCTATCCAGGGCGTTATGAGCCGGACATGCTCTGCCGTCTGATCAAAGAAGAAAAAGTCACCTTCTCCCACTGCGTGCCGACCATTCTGCAGATGGTGATGGCCGCTCCTACCGCGCAGGGCCACGATTTCGGCGGCCTGAAAATGATCATCGGCGGCAGCGCGCTCAATCGCTCGCTGTACGACGCGGCCAAGGCGCGTGGCATCCAGCTCACCGCTGCCTACGGCATGTCGGAAACCTGCCCGCTGATCTCCTGCGCTCACATCAATGAAGAGTTGCTGGCCGGCAGCGAAGATGAGCGCACCACTTACCGCATCAAGGCTGGCGTGCCAGTGCCGCTGGTGGAGGCGGCGATCATGTCCGCCGATGGCACCCTGTTACCGGCTGATGGCGAAAGCCAGGGCGAGCTGGTGCTGCGTGCGCCGTGGCTGACCCAAGGCTACTTCCGCGAGCCCGAGAAGGGCGCTGAGCTGTGGGAACACGGCTGGCTGCACACCGGCGACGTGGCGACCATCGACGACTTCGGCTTTATCGATATCCGCGACCGTATCAAGGATGTGATCAAGACCGGTGGCGAGTGGATTTCCTCCCTGGAGCTGGAAGACCTGATCAGCCGCCACCCCGCCGTGCGTGAGGTTGCAGTGGTCGGTGTGGTCGATCCGCAGTGGGGCGAGCGCCCATTTGCCCTGTTGGTACTGCGCGAAGGCCAGAGCCTGGATGCCAAAGGCCTCAAGGAACACCTCAAGCCGTTTGTCGACCAGGGCAGCATCAATAAATGGGCGATACCGTCGCAGATTGCTCTTGTTACCGAAGTTCCCAAGACCAGCGTCGGCAAGCTGGATAAGAAACGCATTCGTCTGGATATCGTCCAGTGGCAAGCCGCCGGCAGTCCATTTCTTTCCACGCTGTAAGGTTTTTTGTAACGGGCGCAGCAGCAGGTTGCGCCTGTTACACGGCACACATTCAGTGCCGCGCAGGCCAGGCAGATCAAGGCCTTCAGGTGTCTGTAGGGCGATGAGCAAGTGGCTCGGGGCAGGTCAGCTCGGCTGTTCAGATAACGGCAAATCAGGTCGTTTTGAGTGACTGCTCGGTCAAACAAGCGTTTGGCTTGCTAATTGCTCATTCCAAGCCATTCTTGGCTCTGCCGGTCGTGCTCAACACGCCGAAACCTGCGAGCCAGAGTGCCTGGGGGCTGCAAATCACACTTTCGAGGGATCAAGCAGAAGTACCCGCTGGCTATAGTCCGCACCATCCATAACAAAAAACACATGGAGTAGCGTCGATGACAAAAACAAAACAAACCTGGCGCCTGGCAAAACTGCCACTGGCCGTCAGCCTCGCATCCACCCTCGCCGCACCTGCATTCGGCGTTACTTTCAATATCGGTGAGATCGAAGGCCAATTCGACTCGTCTCTGTCGGTTGGTGCCAGTTGGTCGGTGCGTGGCTCCGATCCAGATCTGATTGGTTTCAATAACGGCGGTCGTGGTCTTTCGCAGACATCCGACGACAGCAAAATGAATTTTAAGAAAGGTGAAACCTTTTCGAAAATCTTCAAGGGTACCCACGACCTTGAGTTGAAGTACGGCGATACTGGTGTATTTGTTCGTGGTAAGTACTGGTATGACTTTGAGCTGAAGGACGAGAGTCGTCTGTTCAAGGATATTAGTGATAGCAATCGTAAAGAAGGTGCACAGTCTTCTGGTGCGCAAATTCTCGATGCCTTTGTTTATCATAATTATTCGATCGGTGATCAGCCAGGTTCTGTTCGTCTTGGCAAGCAAGTGGTTAGCTGGGGTGAAAGTACTTTTATCCAGAACAGCATAAACGCAATTAACCCAGTGGACGCTGCTGCATTCCGTCGTCCGGGTGCTGAAATCAAAGAAGGTTTGATTCCGGTTAATATGTTTTATATTGCCCAGAGTTTGACTGAAAACCTTTCGATGGAAGCGTTTTATCAGCTGGAATGGGATCAGACAGTCGTAGATAACTGCGGTACTTTCTTTGCCCAACCAGATATTGTTGCAGATGGCTGCGATAGTAACTTAGCAGTGCTGCGTACTCGTGAGGCCGTGCAGGCTCTTACTGGTAATGCCGGTGCTCCATTTCTAGAGGCGCGTGGTGTTGAGTTCTCTAGCGAAGGTGTTGTTGTTCCTCGAGGCGCCGACCGCGATGCTCGAGATAGTGGCCAGTTTGGCCTCGCGTTCCGCTACTTGTTCGAGCCACTTGACACAGAGCTTGGCTTTTATGCAATGAACTACCACAGTCGTACTCCTATGTTTAGTGCGACAGGTGCTGATGCTCGGTTTTATAACGCAGCAACAATGGGGCCGTTCGGAGCGTTGACACCTTTGCGCGTAGCCGGTAACTCTAGTTATTTCATGGAGTATCCTGAAGATATCCAGTTATATGGTATGAGTTTTGCGACTACCCTACCTACTGGAACTTCATGGGCCGGCGAGCTTAGCTATCGTCCTAACGCACCCCTTCAGCTGAACTCTACAGATGTGCTCTATGCAGGACTTCGTCCTTTAGCTGATAGTCGATTCAACCCTGGTTTTGCGGGGTTCTTAGCCGGTGGCGTTGGTAACGTATCTCTTCTGAATGGCTCGCCTGGCGAAGATCTTCATGGTTATCGTCGAAAAGAAATTACTCAGTTCCAAACTACTTTCACCCATTTCTTTGATCAAGTGATGGGGGCTAGCCGTCTTACCTTAGTTGGTGAGATTGGTATCGCTCATGTAGGTGGTTTGGAAGATACCAGTGATGTTCGTTATGGTCGTGATCCTATTTATGGACCTGGGCCGCTTCCTGGGAATTACGCCATTGCTGGTGTAGGTGTGTTTGATGCATGTACTGGTCTTAACGTTGCTACCTTGGGGAATAACACTAAGGCTAAGAATGCTAGTAAGTATTGTGAAGATGACGGTTTTGTCACCTCTACTTCCTGGGGTTATCGCGCTCGTGCTATCTGGGACTATCCAGATGTATTCGCGGGTGTGAACCTGCGTCCAAGCGTTACATGGTCGCATGACGTAGACGGCTACGGCCCGAACGGTCTGTTCACTGAAGGTGCCAAGGCTGTCAGCCTGGGCCTGGATGCCGACTATCAGAACACCTACACCGCCAGCCTGGCTTATACCGATTTCTTCGGTGGCAAATACAACACTCTTGTTGACCGCGACTTCGTTGCGCTCAGCTTTGGCGTGAACTTCTAAGTAAGCGGACGAGATTTTGAGGACGACTATGACTATGAAAACAACAAAAAGTCTGCTGCAAACCGGTGCGCTGACACTCTCGCTGCTGGCTAGCGGTGTGATGGCAGCGGTATCGCCGGATGAGGCTGCCAAACTGGGAACCACTTTGACGCCGCTGGGCGCAGAGATGGCGGGTAATGCTGACGGTTCGATTCCGGCCTGGACGGGCGGTCTGCCGGCCAATGCGGGTACTGTGGATGGCGCAGGTTTCCTTTCGGATCCGTTCCCGAGTGAGCAACCGCTGTTCACCATCACTGCCCAGAACGTGGATCAGTACAAAGACAAGCTGACCCCTGGCCAGCTGGCGATGTTCAAGCGTTATCCGGAAAGCTACAAAATGCCGGTATTCGCGACTCATCGTTCGGCCAGCGTGCCAGACTTCATCATCGCGGCTACCAAGAACAACGCCACCAACACCAAGCTGGTCGAGGGCGGTAACGGTCTGGAAAACTTCGAGCAGGCTAACCCCTTCCCGATTCCAAAAGACGGTCTGGAAGCCATCTGGAACCACATCACCCGCTACCGTGGTGGCAGCGTGAAGCGTCTGGTAACCCAGGCTACTCCGCAGCCGAATGGCTCTTACAGCCTGGTTTACTTCCAGGATGAGTTCACCTTCCGTGGTGCACTGAAAGATGCCGATACCAGCAAGCCAAGCAACGTACTGTTCTACTTCAAACAGCGCGTAACCGCTCCTTCGCGTCTGGCAGGTAACGTACTGCTGGTACACGAAACCCTCAACCAGGTGAAAGAGCCGCGTCTGGCATGGCTGTATAACGCCGGTCAGCGTCGTGTGCGTCGTGCTCCGCAGGTTTCCTATGACGGTCCAGGTACCGCCGCTGACGGCCTGCGTACTTCCGACAACTTCGACATGTACAACGGTGCTCCTGACCGTTACGACTGGAAGCTGGAAGGTAAGAAGGAAATTTACATCCCTTACAACAGCTACCGTCTGGACTCGCCGAAGCTGAAGTATGATCAGATCATCAAGGCTGGCCACATCAACCAGGATCTGACTCGTTACGAGTTGCACCGCGTATGGCATGTGACCGCAACCCTGAAATCGGGCGAGCGTCATATCTATGCCAAGCGTGACTTCTACCTCGACGAGGACACCTGGCAAGCAGCTGCCATCGACCACTACGACGGTCGCGGTACCCTGTGGCGTGTGGCTGAAGCCCATGCTCAGTACTACTACGACAAGAAAGTGCCGTGGTACAGCGTAGAGACCCTGTATGACCTGCTGTCTGGTCGTTACCTGGCTCTGGGTATGAAGAACGAAGAGAAGAGCGCTTACGAGTTCGACTACCCGGCCAAGGAAAGCGATTACACCCCAGCGGCCCTGCGCCAGGCTGGCGTGCGCTAAACCTGAGTCATGCTGCATAAAGAACCGGCCCTTGTGGCCGGTTTTTTTATGCGCAGGCTTTTAGCGCGGTGGTTGGTCGTTGTCGCGTTTGCGACTTTGCCGATATGAAACCGCTAACCGTCAGTTTGTCTGGCTCGCGCCAGCACTATGCGGCAGATGGATAAGCAATCATTGCAGTTTGCTACCTGATGGCGGCAGGGGCTTCAAATGCGTGAGTCAAGGCGCTAGGCTGCGGGGCATTGGTAGTGCCTCTGCCTGACTACTACAAGAAACCGGCTGATGACTGATCTGTCCCGCATTCCTGGCTTGGTAGCCGCGCCCAACATACTGGGTGGGCACTTCTATCGGCCGCCGTTACCTGCCAGCTATGTGCCGCGTCCGCGTTTGTGTGAGCGTTTACTCGGTGGTTTGGCAGGGCGCTTGTTGCTGGTCAGCGCGCCGGCCGGGTTTGGCAAGAGTTCACTGGCTATCGAGTTCTGCGAGCACCTGCCGGAGCAGTGGCAAAGCCTGTGGTTGGGCCTTAGTCCGCGTGACAGTGATCCGGGGCGGTTTCTTGAGCGCTTGCTCAGCGGGCTGCAGCAGTTCTTCCCGGGCGTTGGCCAGGAGGCGCTTGGCCTGTTGCGCCTGCGTCAACGGCACCAGCCGTTTGCCTTTGAGGAGTGGCTTGATGGCCTGCTCGATGAGCTGGCTGTGCGCCTTGATCCGCAGCAGCCCTTGTTGCTGGTACTGGATGACTATCACCTGGCGCAGGGCGCGGTGCTGGATCGTTGTCTGCAGTTCTTTCTCAACCATCTGCCGCCGGGCCTGCTGATTCTGGTGACCAGTCGTCAGCGTCCGGACTGGCACCTGGCGCGTTTGCGCTTGTCGCGTCAGTTGCTGGAGTTGCACGAGCAGGACCTGCGCCTGACCGATGCTGAAAGCACTGCGTTGCTCCGCTTGCAGGGTGCCGAGCTGTCGGCAGATGCGCTGGCCGCGCTGTTGCAACGCAGTGAGGGCTGGGTCGCGGGGCTGCGCTTGTGGTCGCTGGCCGTCAGTGAGGCGCAGGAGTCAGCGGCGTTACCGGCGTTGGTGCAGGGTGGTGACGGGCTGATTCATGATTACCTGCTGGAAGAGGTGATCGAACGCCAGCCGGCTGATGTGCAGGCTTTTCTCTATGAGACGGCCAGCCAGGAGCGCTTCTGCGCTGAGCTGTGCGATGCCCTGCGTGATGCCCATGACAGCGCGGCGATTCTCCGTCACCTGCAGGCGCATCAGGTATTTCTGGTGCCGCTGGATGAGCAGGGCAAATGGTTTCGCTATCACCACCTGTTTTCCGATTTGCTGCGCAGTCGGCCTCAGCCAACCCCAGGCCTGCATTTGCGTGCGTGTCGCTGGTTCAGCGTCGAGGGCCTGCTGGATGAAGCCATCGAGCAGGCGTTGCGCGCGGGTCAGCCGGACGTAGCGGCGAATCTGGTGCAGAACCTCTCCGAAGAACAATTGCTGGCCGAGCAGAATGTCGCCACTTTGCTGCGCTGGAAGATGGACTTGCCGGACAGCCTGCTGACCAGTACGCCACGTCTGATTCTGCTCTACGGCTGGGCGTTGGCGCTGGCCTGTCAGCTGGATGCCGCCGAAGAACTGCTGGCTGAACTGGGGCGCTTTCTGCCGGCCCGCGAGCACAGTGAGCAGGAAGGTCTGCTGGCCCAGTGGCTGGCCCTGAGTGGCGTGATTGCTCGCGGTCGTGGTGACAGCAGCAAGGCTCAGGCCTATTGCAGTGAAGCGCTGAGTTGCTTGCCGCTGGATCGCTACGGGCAGCGCCTGATGTGCCTGTCCAGTCTGGCCAACCTGGCGATCGTGCACGGTGATCTGTGGCGGGCGCGTGGGCTTAATCGCGAAGCGTTGGAGCTGGCACAGCGGGTCGGTAACCCGCTGTTTGAGGCTCTGGCCCACTACGACCGCGCACGGGTGTTGCAAGCCCGTGGTGAGGTTCTGCGGGCGCTGGATGAGGTGCGCCAGGGCCTGCAGCGTTTGAGCAGTCTACCTGCCCAGCGGCAGTACGCTGCACGCGGACGACTAACCCTCTACGAAGGCTATCTGCTGAGCCTGCGCCTGCAATCACAACAGGCACGTCAGCGCCTGCTGGCCGGAATTGCCGAAGCGCGGGGTTGCCGCGATATCAGTGTGCTGATCGGTTATTGCGTGCTCGCCAGTTTGGAAGGGCGCAACGGTAACCTGCCAGAAGCTTTTGCCCAGTTGGCCGAGGCCGAGCGGTTGATGCATATCTGGGACATTCCGCCGATCTACTACCTGGCGATGATCACCCTTACCAAATGCGAGCTGTGGTTGCGTCAGGGGCAGACCGAGCTAGCCGGTGTCTGGCTGAGTCGTTTGCTGGATGCCTATGGCGGTGAACAGGCGGCTGCCGCGCCGGAGTTTCATCCACAGCTGCCGTTGCATGTGCTGCTGCACCTGGCCACTTACGAGCGTTTGCAGGGCGAGGATGAACAGGCCGAGCGACGTTTGCGCGGCTTGAGTCAGCTGGCGCAGAACGCTGGTGGACAGTTGCTTGGTGCGATTGCACAGATGCAACTGACGGAGCTGCTGCGTGACGTCGGGCGCGAACGCGAGGCCCAGCAGCAGTTGCGCAGTGCCCTGCAAGCGGCGGCCGGTGGTGGCTTGCTGCCGTTCCATGGCTTGCTCACGCGACAGCCCGAATGGCTACGTGAGCAGTTGCTGGGGCAGGAGGCCGGTCCGCTGATCGAGGCCCTGCAACAGCATTTGCCGCAGGCACAGCCGCTGGTCAGTCAGGATGATTATGCCGCTGTGGTCGATGCACTCAGCTCGCGGGAATTGGCTGTGTTGCAACTGATCGCCCAGGGCTGTTCCAACCAGGAGATCAGCGACAGCCTGTTTATCTCCCTGCACACGGTCAAGACTCACGCCCGCCATATCAACAGCAAGCTTGGGGTGGAGCGGCGCACCCAGGCCGTGGCGAGGGCCAAGAGCCTCGGCCTACTGCGCTGATTCCGCCGGCACTGACAGATCCAGACTGCGTGCCGGCGCTTTGCGTGGTTGCGCCGCTGCTGCGGCCAGTTTGGCCTGTACATCCTGCTGGATGCTCAGCAGCACCGGCTGCAGTTCGCGCATGTTCTGCTGCACCTCGGCATAAGCGTGCTGCTGCGCCAGTTGTTCGACGCGTTGCAGCAGGGTTTCACGCACCTCACCGCTCAAATGGATAAACAGCTCGGGCAGCTGCTTGCTCAGTTCGGCGCTATAGAGCACCAGTTCTTCACGGCCAAACTGTTTGGTCAGGCCCAGATAGTCCAGGGCGCTGGAGGTAAGCATGGCCGCGGCTGCCTTGGTTTCATGCAGGCCTTGCAGGCGCACCGGGTTACTTTGCTCGCTTTCCGAGAGGGTCATCCAGAATTCGGTGGTCAGGGTAAACAGCACGGCTTGCTGGCGCAGTGAATAACTCATCAGGCCCAATGCTTCGGCGGCATAGGGCTGTTGCACGGCGCGGAAATCAAAATACAGGCGCATCAACTCCTTGAGGCGGAATAACGCTTCGCGGGCTTCGTTCTGTCGCAGTTCCAGCGGGGCGTAGATGTTCAGCTGCGGGCGAAAATTCTCTTCGCTGACCATGCGCTGATAGATCGGCCCGGTGAACTCGCCACTGCGCCGGGGCAGGGCGTTGAGCTGAGTGTTGTCGACCTTGTTCAGCGCTTCCAGCAGTTGCTGGTAGTCGGCGCTGTTCCAGGGCTTGTGGATATCCGGAATCTTCTGCCCGAGGTAGAACAGTTCGGTGGCCTGCACGGGCGCAAGCAGAACCAGCAAAAGGATGGCCAGCGGTAGGGTACGGCGTGATGGTAGCGTGTGCGGCACAAGAACAATCCTGCGGAGTAGGCGTGGCCCAGCGTAACCAGCTTGGCGGCTCGCGTCACCCGCGCCTTGGTTGGGAAGTGTGCGATGCAGCAGGCGTTGGCAGAACTGGGTGCCGTTCGCGCGGTATTTGAAGACCTTGGCGGTTACGGCGCGGTGGCCCAGCAGCAAGAGCAGGATGGCGACGGGCCACTGATCGGCCACCTGCAGCGCACCAATATCCAGCTGGCGGCAATTCCGGTATTTGCCCGCAAGGGCCTGGCAGACACCACGGTCAATGACCTGCTGGCGGCGGCCAATGTGTCTCGGCGCACCTTCTACAAATACTTCGAGAACAAGATGCAGGTGCTCGAAGGCATCTACCAGACGGCGGTATCCCTGCTGCTGTCGCGCTTCAGTGAAATGCAGAGCATTGCCGGCAGCCCACAGGCCTGGTTAGAGGGCATGGTCGGGCGTTACTTCGACTATCACCTGGCGGTCGGGCCGATTATCCGCCTGATGCAGGAAGAAGCCCTGCGCGCCGATTCACCGCTGGCCGCACATCGGCAGCGTGCGCACACGGAGATGGCGCGGTTGCTGGCCGAGCGCCTGCATGGCGCGACCCGCGCGGCGGACCCACTGACCTACCGTGCACTGATCTGGGCCATGGAAGCGGCCTCGCTGGAGCTGCTTGGCCGCGCTGCCAAACGCGAAGAAATCGAACAGGCCAAGCGTGTGCTCAGTGAGCTGCTGATCGCCTCGCTGTGTCCTGCGTCCGGCTCAACCTAGGTTAGGCGTCAGCTCTAGGCGTACATGCTCTGATAGCCCGGATGTGTCTTTCTCATAACAACAATCTAGAGGTGCCTGCATGTCTGCTTCCAGTCTCTCGCTGACGCCACCGCTGGCGGCCGGTTTTGCCCGCCTGGGCTTCGGTGCCCTGCCGCTGGAACGTCTCAAAACGCGCTATGGCAATGCCGCCAACGGCTCGCGCTATATCGAACTCGACGGCTTCAACCTGCACTACCGCGACGAGGGCAGCCGCGACAAACCAGTGCTGGTCCTGATCCACGGCGTAGTCGCCTCGCTGCACACCTGGGATGACTGGCTACCAGCCTTTGCCGCTGATTACCGGGTGATTCGTTTCGATGTGCCGGGCTTCGGCCTCACCGGCCCGGCCCGTGATGGCGTGTATTCCGCCGAGCGGATGATCAAGGTATTCGGTCTGTTGCTCGACTACCTCGGCGTGAATAAAGCCTCGATTGTTGGCAATTCCCTGGGCGGCTATATCGCCTGGAACTTTGCCCTGGCACAGCCACAACGTGTGGAGAAGCTGGTGCTGATCGACCCGGCCGGTTATCACATGCACAAGGTGCCGTGGATGATTGCCGCCGCTGCTTTACCCGGTGCCACCGTGGCCATGCCGCTGTGGATGCCACGCGCGTTGATCGCCCAGGGCATCAAGGAAGTCTACGGCGAGCCGGCGCGGATCAAGCCGGGTGTGGTGGACCGTTACAACGATCTGACGCGTCGGCCGGGTAATCGTCGGGCGATGATGGATATCTTCCGCGTGCTGCTCAAGGTCAACAAGGAAGAGCTGCACACCACGCCAGCGCGGGTGGCGCAGATTCAGGCACCGACGCTGCTGCTGTGGGGCGAACGTGACCGCTGGATTTCGCCCAAGCATGTGCCGCTTTGGCAGCGCGACCTGCCGGGGATTCAGGTGAAAACCTATCCGGGTGTTGGGCACATTCCGATGGAAGAAATCCCGCAGCAAAGCGCGGCCGATACCCTGCGTTTTCTTCAGGGCTGATCGAACAGAAGTCGATTGCGGTGGCAACAGCTGCCGCAGTCGGTGAGCAACAGAGGAATAAAAAAGGGAGCCATCTGGCTCCCTTGTTGTTTGGCTGCAGCGCCCGCCTCAGGCCGCCTGGCTTTGTACAGGCAGATCGAACTCCGTACGGGTCTGGTAGAGCAACTCCAGGTTGTTGTGCTCCCAGGGGTGGAAGTTGGGCTTGAAGAAGTCGCGATAAGTGCTGATCAGCGGACGGAACACGCCTTCCTTGCCCCACATCCACTGAATGCCGTCGCGCCATACGCGCCAGTTCCACAGCAGGCCGTCCTGCTTCAGCATATGCGCCAGGCCGCGGGTGGTGTCGAGTACGAAGAAGAAGGTGCCCATCATCATGGCCCTGCGCAGCAGTTTGCGGCTGCCGCAGACCTGGTTGTACACGTCGAAGGCCACCGCCTTGTGCTCGGTTTCCTCCAGCGCGTGCCAGCGCCACAGCCGCACCATGGTGGGGTGTGCGCCCTCCAGATGTTTCGGGTCCTTGAGCAGGCCATCGGCCATGATCGCGGTGATGTGTTCCAGCGCGGCGGTGGCCGCCAGTTGCCTTTGCGGCGAGAACTTCTTCTGGGTGTAGCGAATCCGTGCCTGGGCGCGTTTTTCGATACGGGTGATGTTGTAACCCAGGTCTCGCAGACGATTGCTGTACTCCAGGTGCTCGCGGCTGTGGTGGCCTTCCTGACCGATAAAACCACGGATCTGCTCTTTCAGCACCGGGTCATCAATCTGGTCGCGGAAGTGCCGCACCGAGTCGATAAAGAAGCGCTCGCCATCGGGGAACAGCACCGACATGGCATCAAACAAATGGGTCTTGAAGGCATCGCCGCTGTGCCAGTGGCGGGGCAGCGGATTGGGAAAATCGAAATCCATATGCCGTGGACGAATCTGCAAACCTTCCGGGGTAGTGCTAACCATGCTGACTCCCTGAGTCTGTGACTGAAGCGTGGTCTCACTATGGATTCACCAGGCGGCTCGGCAAAGGTTCACAACAGCCAATGTTTCGGTCATATATGGCCAATTTTGCACGAGTGTACCAAGCGCTGTGAGGCTTTCTGAGCACCATCGGCATGCTCTATTGCCCAGGCTAGAGCCATGCCTCAGCGAAAATCAGCTCCTGTGACGGCCGCGCCCTGCATGCGCCCAACCTTCGGTTGTGGTGATTGCCTGAACAAGCCCCGAGTATGGAGCGGGCCATGCAGCGACTGCACAGACTGAATAAGGCGATGGCTGTGCCGCAGGGCGGCCCTTGTCGGTTTTTGTCGAACAGGGTTATCGTCGCTGTCGGTGGTCATATCTGGCCAGATAATAAGAAAACCATGAAGCCATCACTGAATTTCTCTGCCGAACTGGTTCCTGTTGCCTACGCCGCTGCCTTGCTCGACCTGGTCGAGGAACTTGGCGTACCGCGTGCGCAGCTGTTTGCCGAGGCGCGGGTGCGCCCCGAAGTGCTGGGCAATCCGCAGGGGCGTTTGTCCTTTATCGATTTCACCCAGCTCACCAGTAGCGCTCTGCGCCTGTGTGACGAGCCGGCGCTGGGCCTGCTGCTCGGGCAGCGGCTGAATGTCTCGACTCACGGCATCCTCGGTTATGCGGTGCTGTCCAGCGCCAACCTGGGCAAGGCCATGCAGTTCGCCCTCAAGTATTACCGTGTACTGGGCCTGACCTATGAACTGGAAATGGTCGAACTGGGTGCGCGCATCGAGTTGCGCGCCAGCGAGTCGATGCCGCTGGGGCCGCTCAGTCGTTTTGCAGCCGAGGGTTTGCTGACCAGCCTCTACACCATCGCGCGCTTTCTGGTGGGCGAGCGCTTGCAAGAGGTGGAGGTGGGCTTTGCCCATGCCGCACCGCACTACGCCGAACGCTACGAGCGTCTGTTTGGTGTACCGGTGGCGTTTGAGCAGCCTTACCACCGCCTGAGCATGCCGATCAGCTATCTGGACCGGCCCATGGCCCTGGCTAACCCGGCCACGGTGCAGATGTGCGAGCAACAATGCGAAGCGCTGTTGGCCAGCCTGGATGTACAGGATGGTCTGCTGACCCGCGTGCGTCGCTTACTGCTGGCGCGGCCCGGTGACTTCCCCGACCTGGCCAGCGCCGCCGATGCCTTGCACACCAGTGGTCGCAGCCTGCGCCGGCACCTGTCGAGCATGGGCACCAGCTACCAGCAAGTGCTTGATGAAGTACGCAAGAGCCTGGCCTTGCAATACCTCACCACCACCCACTTGCCGCTCTACGAAATCGCTTATCTGCTGGGCTTCAGCGACCCGTCGAATTTTCGCCGTGCGTTCAAGAAATGGACGGGTAAACTGCCCAGCGATTACCGCGCTGAGGAATAACCATGAGTTCTGCCGCATCCCCGACCCTGATCCGCGAAACCTTCCCCGTCGGGCCTTTGCAGTGCAACTGCACGATCATCGGCGACCCTGTGACCAAGAAGGCCATCGTGGTCGATCCGGGTGGTAATCCTGATCTGATCATGGCGCGTCTTGAGGCCCATGGGTTGAAGGTGGTGAGCATCATTCATACCCATGCCCATCTGGATCACTTCCTCGCCTCCGGGCAGATGAAGGAGAAGACCGGGGCGACGCTGCATCTGCATAAAGAGGATCAGTTCCTCTGGGACAGCCTGGAAATGCAGTGCCGCATGTTCGGTGTGCCTTACACGCCGGTGCCGGCGCCGGATCAGTGGTTGAGTGATGACGAGGAGCTGGCCTGCGGTTGCGGCGTGGCCTTGCATACACCGGGGCATACGCCGGGTTCGATGAGCTTCTGGTTCCCCCAGGACAAGCTGCTGATCGCTGGTGACACGCTGTTCAAGCGCGGTATCGGCCGCACGGATTTGTGGGGCGGTGATTACTCGACCATTGAGCGCTCGATCAAGCAGCGCCTCTATAGCCTGGACGAAGATGCCACGGTGGTCACCGGCCACGGCCCGGATACCCGCCTGGGTGATGAAATGCGCGAAAACCCGTTTATCCGCGCCTGATTACACTGGGTTGCCAGGCGTTACTGCAGCCAGAAAAGGAACTTCATGGTGGGTTTTCGTTCGAAACCACAGGTGAAAACCTCTGTATTCGAATTGAAAAAGGAAGTGCGCATGAACCTGTGGCGAAATCTTGCAGTTGTAATCCTCGGTGTCAGCGTCCTGGCTGGTTGTACCACCAACCCTTATACCGGTGAGCGTGAGACGGGTAAGGCGGGCATCTACGGGGGTGTCGGAGCGGTGACTGGCGCGGTGGTCGGTGCAGCCACGTCGAGCAAGAAGGACCGTGCCAAGGGTGCCCTGATTGGCGCTGCAGTCGGTGGTGCGGCCGGTGGTGGTTACGGTTATTACGTCGACACCCAGGAAGCCAAGTTGCGCCAGACCCTACAGGGCACGGGCGTGCAGGTGCAGCGCAACGGTGATGACTTGAAACTGATCATGCCGGGCAATATCACCTTCGCCAGCAACTCGGCGGATATTTCCAGCAGCTTCTACCCGACGCTCAACTCGCTGGTCACCGTATTCAAGGAGTTCAACAAGAACGGCGTGGACATCGTTGGCCATACGGACAGCACCGGCTCGTTCGAGTTGAACCAGAACCTCTCCAACCGCCGGGCGCAGAGCGTGGCGTCCTACCTGAGCGCCAATGGTGTAGCCGCCTCGCGCTTGTCGTCCTACGGTGCAGGCCCGAGCCAGCCGATTGCCAGCAATGCCAATGAAGCTGGCCGTGCGCAGAACCGTCGCGTCGAGATCAACCTGCGTCCGCTGTAAACCGCAGCACAACACAAGCCGCGCATTTGCCCGAATGCGCGGCTTTTTTATGCCGACGATTTACCTCCGGCCACCTGTGAAAATCGTGACTAGACTGCTGGCAGTGGTTCACCTCAACCCTGCTGTTCCGGCACGCTCGTCTGCGCCGGACATGGATGATGACTGGAGATCGCATGGACGAACGGCTCGCCTTTCTCGCCCGTAAACCCTGGTTACCGTTGTGGGTCACCCTGATTCTGCTGATCGGCCTGGGCGGTCTCTCGCTCTGGCAGTGGCAGGCGCTGGAACGACGTGAGCATGAGCAGCGCCAGCAACGTTTCGAGCAGGAAGCGCAGGACATCAGTCAGCGGGTGGTCAGCCGCATGCAGGCCTATGAGATGGTCCTGCGTGGCACCTCGGGGCTGATGACAGGCAGCGAGCATGTGTCCCGCGAGGAGTGGGAGCGGGCGCTCGATCAGCTGCAATTGCAGGATCGTTACCCCGGTATTCAGGCCCTGGCCTGGTCGCGTTATATGCAGGCGGATCAGCTTCAGGCGTTTGTGGCCGAGGAGCAGGCTCGCGGTCGCACGGATTTTCGTCTGTTCCCGCCGGGAGCGCGCGAGCACTATCTGCTGATCGATTACATCAGCCCGTTGGATTGGCGTAACCGCCGCGTGCTGGGCTACGACATGCTCAGCGAGCCGGTGCGTCGTGCCGCCGTGCAGCAGGCCATCGACAGCGGGGTAGCGACCCTCAGTGCCCCCGTCACCCTGCGTCAGGAAACCGAGGAGAACGTGCAGGCCGGGGTCTTGCTGTATCTGCCGGTGTATCAGCCAGGTCGACCGCTGAGCACGGTTGAGGAGCGGCGAGCGGCCTTGTTTGGGGTGGTGCATGCCGCTTTTCGCAGCTATGACCTGATGGAAGGCATTCTCGGTGCACAGACCAGCCGCTTCGATATCACCCTCAAGGATCAACAGACCCCGGATACCCCTCTGCTCCATGGCGAGTCGCATGGCGCGGCGATGAACCCGGCATTTCGCCATGTGCTGGAACTGCCGCTTTACGGCCGCAACTGGCTGTTGGAAGTCAGCAGCACGGCGGTCTATGAGGCCGCACAGTTTAACCGTGGCAGCAGTTTCAGCCTGTGGCTTGGCTTGGTGGCTGCGGCTCTGCTGGCATTACTGGTTGGCGGTTACCTGTACCTGCGTGAGCGCGAGCTGCACACCAACCAGCTGGCCACCGACAAGCTGCGTGAGCGTGAAGAGCGTTTCCGCCTGCTGATTGAGCGTCTGCCTGTGGCCACGTTGTTGTGCAATGCCCAGGGGCGGATCGAGATGGCCAATCGCAGCGCCGCCGAGCTGCTTGATTGCACCGTCGAGGGCTTGGTGGGCGAGCGGGTCAAACGCTTTCTGCCGGCGGTCGAACAGCTCAGTGAGCTGGTGATTGGTGAGGAAAGTGCCGAGCTGGCCAGCGAGTACCAGGCTCGCCGCGACCTCGGTGAGGAAGTGCCGGTCGCGCTGAGCCTGAGCGTGCTGGCCGACTCTTCCGGGGTCAATTACCTGCTCAACCTGGTCGACCTACGCGCGCGCAAGGGCGCCGAGGAACGCTTCCGGCTGGTGGTTGAGGCGTCGCCCAATGCCATCGTGCTGGTGGACCGCAAGGGCTGCATTGCCATGGTCAACCGTCAGACCGAGCAGATGTTCGGTTACCCCCGCGATCAGCTGCTGGCGCAGCCGGTGGAGGTGCTTTTGCCGACCGCCTTGCGCGGCAGCCATGTACCGATGCGCTCGGCTTACCAGAGCAACCCTGAGCCGCGTCGGATGGGCAGTAACCGCGAGCTGTTCGGCCAGCACCGCGACGGGCGGCTGATTCCGTTGGAGGTGGGCTTGTCACCGATCAAGGGTGGCGACGATGCGCTGGTACAGGCGGTGATCATCGATATCAGTGAGCGCAAGGCGGCCGAGCAGCGCCTGCGTGACCAGGCCGAGCAACTGATTCTGGCCAACCGCTACAAGTCGGAATTTCTCGCCAACATGTCCCATGAGCTGCGCACGCCGCTCAACAGCATCCTGATTCTCAGCGATCAGCTGCGGCAGAACAGCGCTGGCAACCTGACCGAGAAACAGACCAAGCATGCCGACATCGTGCATCGGGCCGGCAGTGACCTGCTTCAACTGATCAACGATGTACTGGACCTGGCCAAGGTCGAGTCCGGGCGCATGCAGCTCAAGCTTGAACCGCTGAGCATGCAGGACATTCTCGTGGAGCTGGATGCCAGCCTGCGGCCGATGGCCGAGATCAAGGGCTTGCGTCTGCACACGCAACTGGAAGCGGGCGTGCCGCGCGTGATCCACAGTGACCGCATCCGTCTGCATCAGATCCTGCGCAACCTGCTGTCGAATGCCCTGAAGTTTACCGAGCATGGCGAGGTCAGCCTGACGGTGGCCTGTGCCAGCGGTGAGTCGCAGGAGGGCCATGAACTGCTCGACTTCAGTGTGCGTGACAGTGGCATCGGCATCGCGGCTGATCAGCATGAGCAGATCTTCCAAGCCTTCCAGCAGATCGATGGCTCCACCAGCCGGCGCTTTGGCGGCACCGGACTGGGCTTGGCTATTACCCGTCAGCTGGTTCTGGCAATGGATGGCGAGATCAGCTTGCAGAGCGCCCCGGGCGAAGGTTCCTGTTTCAGCGTGCGCCTGCCGGTGCGAGTGGTGCCCCAGGCTCAGGACGAACCGACAGAGGAAGGGCCACAGCGCAGTGGCGAAGGCCCGGCCGTGCTGATCGTTGAAGACGATGCGAACTTTGCCGCCGTGCTGGCTGAAGAGGCGCATGCCCATGGCTTTGCCAGCGTGCACTGCCGCAGCGGTGTGCAGGCGCTCAACCTGTTGCAGAACGAGCGCTTCAGTGCGGTGATCCTGGATATCCTGCTGCCGGATATCAGCGGCTGGCAGCTGTTCCGCCGCCTGCGCGGCAACGCCAGCCATCGCCTGACGCCGGTGCATATCATTTCCTGCGTACCGCAGCCGGTGGATTGGAATGACGATGGCACGCGCTACCTGGTCAAGCCCATCCAGCGCGCCGATCTGGAACAGGTGTTTGTCGACCTCCAGCAGCAGGACGCGCAACCGGCCCAGCGGCTGTTGCTGGTGGAGGACGTCGAGGTCGAGCGTGAGCATTACCGCGAACACCTGCAGCAACTGGGCTTTACCGTGCGGGCCTGCTCCCGCGCGGATGAGGCGCTCAGCGCCTACGCTGATGAAGCATTCAACGCCCTGGTGATTGATCTTGATCTGCCGGATCAGGATGGCTTTGAACTGCTCGAAAGCCTGGATCGCCAGCGCCCCTTGAACGGCACGCGGGTGGTGATCAACACCGGTGTCGATGTCACCCGCCAGGCGCTGCAACGCCTGCGCCGCTACAGCGCGGTGGTGGTGCATAAGCATGGTGAAGATATGCAGGGGCTCAGCGAGGCCGTACAGGGTTTTCTCGGTGGCGTACGCGACCCCGGCCGCCAGGCAGCCGGTCGGCTGGACAATCCGCTGGAAGGTCGCCGCGTGCTGCTGGTCGATGATGACGTGCGCAACGTCTACGCCATGAGCGCGCTGCTCGATGAGGTCGGGCTGATCATCAGCTCCGCCAAGGACGGGCTCGAGGCCATTGCCTGCTATACGCGTGAGCCGTTCGACCTGATCCTGATGGACATGTCCATGCCCACCATGGATGGCTACACCGCCACCCGGATACTCAAGACCGAACATGCTTGCAGCATCCCGATCATCGCCCTGACGGCCCATGCCATGAAGGGCGATCGTGAGAAATGCATGACTGCCGGCGCCGATGACTACCTGGCTAAACCGGTCACCCGCGACGCCTTGCTGGATATGCTGATGCGCTGGTTGCCCCATGCCTCTGGGGCAGCCACTGTGCCAACACCGCCGCGTGCGACGCCCCGGTAGTTTTGCCGAGTGCTGCTAACCTGAACTTCAGCAGGGGTAAGACGGCCAGGGACAAGGGAGGAAACATGGCACATGTGCAGATGAAGGTCGCCGCCACGACCCAGACGCTTCTGGTGGTTGATGATCGCCCTGAGAACCTTGCGGCCATGGAGGCCTTGCTCGACGAGGGCGATTGGCGGCTACGCTGCGTAGATTCCGGCGAGGCGGCATTGCAGTGTCTGCTGGAGGAGGATGTTGGGCTGGTGCTGTTGGATGTGCAGATGCCGCACATGGACGGTTTTGAAGTGGCCCGCCTGATGCGCGGCAACCCGCGCACCCGCTACACCCCGATCATCTTCGTTTCCGCCATCGCGCAGACCCAGGATTCGGTGCTCAAGGGCTACGCCACCGGGGCGGTGGACTTCATGCTCAAACCATTCGACCCCAGTGTGCTGCGCCACAAGATTCACGCCCTGCTTGAACATGAGCGCAACCGCAGCGAGCTGCTGCAACTCAGCCAGCAACTGGACAGCGCACGTGCCTTCAATGCCTCGGTGCTGGATAACGCTGCCGAAGGCATCATGGTGGTAGGGGAGGACGGTCGCATCAGTTTCGCCAACCCGGCCATGGCTCGCATGCTCGACGGCTCCGTGAGTGATCTGGAAGGCAGTGAAATGCTGTCCTACCTAGTCACCCCGCAGGTGACCTGCGAGTGGCGTCTGTCCGAGTTTTACCAGCAGTGGCGGCGTGGCGAGGCCTACCGTCTGCACGATGCCAACCTGCGCACCCTGAGCGGTGGCCAGGTGCCGGTGGCGCTGTCCTGCTCGCCCTTGCAGCGTCTGCAGCATGCCATGGTGGTCATGGCGCTGGATATGTCGGTGGTGCGCAACCTGCATCAGCAGCTGGAGTCGCAAGCCATCACTGATGCGCTGACGGGGTTGCTCAATCGCCGAGGGTTTTACCAAGCGCTGGACTCGGCGCTGGCGCGGATTGATCGCAGTGGCCAGCGCATGGCCGTGCTCTACCTCGATCTGGATGGTTTCAAGAGGATCAATGATTCTCTCGGCCACGATGCTGGCGACCAGTTGCTCAAACGTGTGGGTGAGCAACTGAAGACCAGTCTGCGTCCTTATGACAGCCTGGCGCGCATCGGCGGCGATGAATTCACTGCATTGCTCGACAGCCTGGAACACCCGGAGGATGCCGCGCGGATTGCCGAGAAGCTGATCGAGCAGGTTTCGGTGCGGCATACCATCGACGGCATGGACGTGACCCTGGGGGCGAGCGTCGGGATTGCCTGCTTCCCCGAGTGCGGACAGAACGTCGAGGGCCTGCTGCGCGCGGCGGATATGGCCATGTACGAGGCCAAGCGAGCAGGGCGTCAGCAGTACCGCTTCTTCTCGCCGGAAATGAATGGTCGTGCGCGTTCGCGGCTGATGCTTGAGGAAAGCCTGCGCAACGCCATCGACAATGATGACTTTGTGCTGGTCTACCAGCCTCAGATCTACCTCGACAGCGGACGCTTGCGCGGCTTTGAAGCCTTGCTGCGCTGGCAGCACCGGGTGGCCGGGACCGTGGCGCCGGGGGTGTTTATTCCGCTGCTGGAGGAAACCCGGCTGATCAACCGCCTGGGCAGCTGGATCTTTCAGGCCGGAGTCGAGCAGTGCCGGCAGATGAGCCAGCAGTACGGCAGTGATTTGGTGATCAGCCTGAATGTCAGCCCGGTGCAGTTCGGTATGCCGCAGTTGGTCGAGGACCTGCGCCGGGTGCTGGATGAACAGCAGCTGGCACCCCAGCAGCTGGAAGTGGAGGTCACCGAAAGTGCGCTGATGCAGGACCTGGACACCAGCCGCGAACAGCTGCGCCAGTTGCGCCAGCTGGGGGTGAAAATCGCCATCGATGACTTCGGCACCGGCTACTCGTCCCTGGCCTATCTGCGCCATTTTGAACTGGACACGCTGAAGATCGACCGCCTGTTTATCTCCAATATGCTCTACTCGCCGCGCGATGCTGCGGTGGTTAGCACCATCATCGACCTGGGACGCAACCTGGGGTTGGAAGTGATCGCCGAGGGTGTGGAAACCATGGCCCAGCGCGATTGGTTGGCGGCACATGACTGCGCAATCATGCAGGGTTTTCTGGTCGCGCCAGGGTTGAGCGTGGAACAGGCCAGGGCGTTTCCTGCGCAACTGGACTGGCATAATCTGCCGCTGCGTAATGAAAAGCCGGCCGGATAGACGGGCTTGGGTGCTGCGCAGACCAGCCTACGGTTCAGCACCTAAGAAAAAAGCCGCTGGCCTGTAACAGGGCAGCGGCTTTTTGCTTAACCAAAGGGTATTAGGCTGGCTTGCCGGGATAACGCTGCTTCAGCTCTTCGAGCTGCGCATCCTTGTCCAGCCACAACTGGTTGACCCACTGCTGGAACTGCAGGCGATAGGCTTCGTCCTGGTCGTAGTTGCCGCCGATGAATTCGGTGGGAATCTGCAACTCCTCGAAACGCACCACCACCTGATTGACCCGGCCACACAGCAGGTCCCAGAAGCCGGGATTGCCCTGTGGGTAGTGGATGGTGACGTTGATCAGGCTGTGCAATTGCTCGCCCATGGCGTCGAGTACAAAGGCGATCCCGCCAGCCTTGGGTTTGAGCAGGTGCTTGAACGGTGACTGCTGTTGCGCGTGCTTGGCCGGCGACAGGCGCGTGCCTTCGAGGAAGTTGAATACCGAGACCGGGTTGGTCTTGTAGCGTTCGCAGGCTTTGCGCGTGGTGGCCAGGTCCTGACCGCGTTTTTCCGGGTGTTTGGCCAGGTATTCCTTGCTGAAACGCTTCATAAACGGGAATTCCAGCGCCCACCAGCACAGGCCGATCACCGGCACCCAGATCAGTTCCTGCTTGAGGAAGAACTTCAACAACGGCATGCGCCGGTTGAGTAGGTACTGCAGCACCAGAATGTCCACCCAGCTCTGGTGGTTGCTGGTCACCAGATAGGAGTGCTGTTTATCGAAACCGCTTAGTCCTGCGACATCCCAGTGGGTTTGGCCGACCAGCTTCATCCAGAACTTGTTGGTGCTGATCCAGAACTCGGCAAGGCCATGCATGACAAAGCGCAGCGCCCGTTGGATCGGGGCAATTGGCAGCAGCAGCTTGAGCAACGCCACAGCGAACAGCGGCCAGCAGCAGATCAGGGTGTTCAGGGCGAGGAGCAAGCCGGCAAGTAGGCCGCGCAGCGGAGCAGGCAGAAAATGCAGCATTGGGGCAGGTGCCTCCAGCAAATGGGGCAGGCTGCCTGTGGCCACTGCCGTGGCGTTCAAGCGGCCTGATCCCGACTTATCTACGCCTGCGGTTTTGTACCGCAGATCGGTCGGCGCACAGGTTAACGTCTGTACACCGAACTGCAACCCCCTCGAAACGCTGGTGATCGCTGCGTTTCGCGGATTTTTACCGCTGATCCATGGCCTGTGCGGCTTCTGCTGCCGGTTATTGCGGCAGATTGGCGGCCTGAATGGCGGTCAGGGCGATGGTGTAGACGATGTCATCGACCAGCGCGCCGCGTGACAGGTCATTCACTGGCTTGCGCAGGCCTTGCAGCATCGGCCCGACGCTGACGCAGTCGGCACTGCGTTGCACCGCCTTGTAAGTGGTGTTGCCGGTGTTCAGGTCAGGGAAGATAAACACCGTGGCGCGCCCGGCCACCGGACTGTTGGGAGCCTTCTGCCGGCCGACACTTTCAATCGCTGCGGCGTCGTATTGCAGTGGGCCGTCGAGCAGCAGTTGTGGGTCGAGGGTGCGTGCCAGACGGGTGGCCTCACGGACTTTCTCGACTTCTTCGCCGCTGCCGGAGTCACCGGTGGAGTAACTGAGCATGGCCACCCGTGGGGTGATGCCAAAGGCGCTGGCCGAGGCCGCGCTCTGCAGGGCGATTTCCGCCAGCTCCACCGCGCTTGGATCAGGGTTTACCGCGCAGTCGCCATACACCAGCACCTGGTCGGGCAGCAGCATGAAAAATACCGACGACACCAGCTTGTAACCCGGTGCAGTCTTGATCAGCTGCAGGGCCGGGCGGATGGTGTTGGCCGTGGTGTTGATCGCCCCGGAGACCAGGCCATCGACTTCATCCAGGGCGAGCATCATGGTGCCCAGCACCACGGTGTCTTCCAGCTGCGCTGCAGCCATTGGTGCGTTCAACCCTTTGCCCTTGCGTAACTCGACCATGGGCTCGACATAGCGCTCGCGGATCAGATCCGGGTCGAGGATTTCCAGCCCTTCTGGCAGCTCGATGCCATGGACGCGGGCCACCGCGTGGACATCTTCCGGCTTGGCCAGCAGCACACAGCGGGCAATCCCGCGAGCCTGGCAGATGGCCGCCGCCTGCACGGTGCGCGGTTCGCTGCCTTCGGGCAGGACGATACGCTTATTGGCGGCCTTGGCGCGTTGCACCAGTTGGTAGCGAAACGCTGGCGGTGACAGGCGCAGCTCGCGGGGACGGCCGCAGCGGGCGAACAGCCACTCGTGATCGATATGACTGGCGACGAAGTCGGCAACCTTCTCCGCGCGCTCTTTGTCATCAACCGGGATTTCCTTGTTCAGGCGGTTGAGGTTGGTCGCGGTGTCGTAGGAGCCGGTGCTGACGGTCATCACCGGCAGGCCGCCCTGCAACGCCCCCCGGCAAAGCTCCATGATCCGTGGGTCGGGGGCGAAGTCGCTGCACAGCAACAAGCCGGCCAACGGCATGCCGTTCATCGCGGCCAGGCTGGCAGCGAGGATGATGTCGTCGCGGTCCCCCGGCGTCACCACCAGGGTGCCGGGCTTGAGCAGCTGCACGGTGTTGGCCACCGCGCGGGCACAGAGCACGATCTTCAGCATGCGCCGCTGCTCGTAATCACCGGCGTTCAGCACCCGCGCGCCGAGCAGGTCGGCGATGTCGCGGGTGCGTGGCGCGTTCAGCTCGTCTTGCCAGGGGATGCAGCCCAGCAGGCGGAAATCATCGGTCTTGAGCAGCGGGGAGAGTTCCTTCAGGCGGCTGGCGAACGCCTCGGTGCCGTCTTCACTGCGCACTTTATTGAGGATAACGCCGAGTACTTTTTCGTCTTTCGGCCCGCCGAACAGCTGCGCCTGGATTTCCACCCGGTCACTCAGTTCGCTGAGGCTTTCCTGCTCTGGCGCGGAGACCAGAATCACTTCGGCATCCAGGCTCTTGGCCAGGTGAAAGTTGACCCGCGCGGCATAGCTGGCCTGACGGGTCGGAACCATGCCCTCGACGATCACCACGTCTTTGCCTTCACCGGCCTGCTGATAGAGGCTGATGATTTCTTCCAGCAGCTCATCCAGCTGGCCGTCGCCAAGCATGCGCTCGACATGGGCCAGAGGCAGCGGTTTGGGCGAGTGCAGGCCATGGGTGCGGGCAATCAGCTCGCTGGAGCGTTCCGGGCCCATGTCGCCTTGGTGCGGCTGGGCGATGGGTTTGAAAAAACCGACCTTGAGCCCAGAGCGCTCCAGGGCGCCGACCAGACCCAGGCTGATCGAAGTCAGGCCGACACCGAAGCCGGTAGGGGCAATAAAGAAGGTGTGCATGGGGCTTCCTTTATAACTGGGGCGGGCATGCCCGTGAAAATCGTGGTGCAGGTCGTTGGTTATTCAGACGTCGAGTAGGGCCAGGGTGTCGAGGGCGATCTGGCGCTCCTCGTTGGTTGGTACCACCATGACCCGTGGATGGCCCGCTGCCTGGATAGGGCCAGATGCGCCGCGCACGGTGCGGGCGTTGGCCGGCTCGTCGAGGGTCAGGTTGAGCAGTTTCAGGTGAGCCACGGTCTTGCTGCGAATCAGCGCCGAGTTCTCGCCGATGCCGCCGGTAAAGACCAGACCGTCAAGCTGCTGCAGACCGCAGCTCATGGCTGCCAGGGATTTGGCCAGGCGGTAACAGAACACTTCGATGGCCAGGGTGGCGCCGGCATGGCCCTGCTCACGGGCTTGCTCCAGGGTGCGCATGTCGTTGGATAGGCCAGACAGGCCCAGTAGGCCGCTGTCTTTATTGAGCATGGCTTCGATCTGCTCCAGGTTCCAGCCCAGGGTGCGTGCCAGGTGGCTGTGCAGGTTGGGGTCGACATCGCCGCTGCGTGTGCCCATCACCAGGCCTTCCAGCGGGGTCAGGCCCATGCTGGTGTCGCGGCTTTGTCCATCGACAATGGCGCAGGTCGAACAGCCATTGCCCAGGTGGGCCACCAGCCAGCTACTGGCATTCACCGGCAGGCCGGCCAGTTCGGCGGCACGCTGGCTGACATAACGGTGACTGGTGCCGTGGAAGCCATAACGGCGCACACCGTGTTCGCGGTACAGGGCATCGGGCAGGGCGTAGCGGTAGGCGTGCTCGGGCAGCGTCTGGTGAAACGCGGTGTCGAATACCGCCACCTGGGTCAACTCAGGAAACAGCTTGATTGCGGCTTCGATGCCTAACAGGTTGGCCGGGTTGTGCAGTGGCGCCAGTGGTGCAGTGGCGCGAATCGCCGCCAAGCTAGCTGTATCCAGGCGACAGGCTGCAGTGAAATGTTCGCCGCCATGCACCACGCGGTGGCCAATGCCATGCAGTTGACCACCTGCGGCGGTTTGCACCAGAGGTAACACCTGGGCGAGGGCGGCGCGGTGATCGGCATGGGGCAGGATCAGGCTGTCTTTGTTGTCGCCGTGTTGCCAGTGCACTTGCGCATCCGGGCTGCCCAGGCGTTCGGCCAGGCCGCTGAGGATAAAGGCATCTTGCGTTTCGTTGATCAGGGCAAACTTGATCGATGAGCTGCCGCAGTTGATCACCAGAATATTGCGTGCCGGCATTTACCGCTCCTTGTTCAAATCGTGGTGCGCGTGCTCTATCTGCGCCGCGCGTGCGTCATGTTCGGCGGTGCACCAGCCGCAGAGGAAGGCTTTGCCCAGCTGCGCCTGGCGCAGCTGGGCGTCCAGCACCCAGGCACGATTTTGCCAGGGCGGCTGGTGGCGCAGGTGCTGGGTATGGCCGCAGGACAATACTGCCACCCAATCGCCATGCTCATCCTGACGAAAATCAAGCAGGCGCACGTAGACGGAGTCTGCCCGTCCGTCTGCACCCGGTTCGCTTTCGCGCGTGCCCTTGGGTAAACTTGCCCGCTCTTTATTTCCAAGCAAAGGTCTCGCCCCATGCTGATCGCCGCCAATAAGGCTGTCTCCATCGACTATACCCTGACTAACGATGCCGGTGAGGTGATCGACAGTTCCGCAGGCGGCGCGCCGCTGGTTTATCTGCACGGCGCCGGTAACATCATTGGCGGCCTGGAAAAGGCCCTGCTGGGCAAGCAGGTTGGCGACGAGCTGGACGTTTCCGTTGAACCGGAAGATGCCTACGGCGAATACAGCGCTGAGCTGGTAGCCACCCTCAACCGTTCGATGTTCGAAGGTGTGGATGAGCTGGAAGTTGGCATGCAGTTCCACGCTTCCGGCCCGGACGGTGGTATGCAGATCGTGACCATCCGCGAACTGGACGGCGACGACGTAATCGTTGACGGCAACCACCCGCTGGCCGGTCAGCGTCTGAACTTCAAGGTCAAGGTTGTCAACGTGCGTGATGCCAGCGAAGAAGAAGTCGCGCATGGCCATATCCATGGCGAAGGCGGTCACCATCATTGATGGTTTAGCCTTATGTGGTAGCCGCGAGTCGACTTATGGTCGTATCAACCGCTGGTTCCACTGCTAAGCTGCAACAGAAGAAAGGCGCCTTCAGATAGGCGCCTTTTTTATGAGCCACCATCCTTGGCGGCTCAGCCAGCGGGCCGTCGCGGTGCGACGTTAAAAATGGCTCCTGGCCACTTTTTTGCCCGCTACACGTAACCTGTGTGTTCTCAAGGAGTTCGCCATGAGTGCCTTTCACGACCTCAACCTGCGTGCACTGGATGGCCAGGATTTGCCGCTGGCACCCTTCAAGGGGCAGGTGTTGCTGGTGGTCAATGTGGCCTCCAAGTGTGGTCTGACGCCGCAGTACGCCGGGCTTGAGCGGCTCTATCAGCAATACAAGGATCAGGGTTTCAGCGTGCTGGGGTTGCCGTGCAACCAGTTTGCCGAGCAGGAGCCGGACAGTGAGGAGGCGATCCGTGCGTTTTGCAGCCTCAACTACGGTGTGACCTTCCCATTGGGCAGCAAGCTTGAGGTGAATGGGCCGGAGCGTCATCCGTTGTACCGTTTGCTGGCGGGTGAGGGCGCCGAGTTTCCGGGGGATATCACCTGGAATTTCGAGAAATTTCTGGTTGGCCACGACGGCCGCGTGCTGGCGCGTTTCTCCCCGCGCACCACGCCGGATGACCCGAGCCTGATCCAGGCGATCGAAAAGGCGCTCGGTTAAGGCCATTTGCGCCAAGGCTGCGGACTAAGCCGGTACACGGCTTGTTCGTGGCTGGGCATCGCGGCTTAATCGGGCAACCTGCCGAGGATGCCCCCGATGAGCCTGTTTCCTGCTGATCCCGCCATTTCCCCTGCCACCCCCGCTGCACTGCGTAAGCTGATCGAGAGCCGCCGTGCGGTACGCCGTTTTACCGCCGATCCAGTACCTGATGAGGTGGTGCGTGATTGCCTGGAGCTGGCGGTGCTCGCGCCCAATTCCTGCAACCTGCAGCCCTGGAGTTTCCAGGTGATTCGCGATCCGGCGTTGCTGGCGCGGCTGCACCCGGTGTGCATGAGCCAGAATGCCGCCAAAGCGCCGCTGATTATTGCTGTACTGGCGCGTCCGGACACCTGGAAGCAGGCCTGCCAGAACATCATCGATTACTGGCCGGAACCTGAGGTTCCAGCGCGGATTCGCAGCTTCTACAACAAGACCGCACCCTTTCAGTACAACCAGGGACCATTCGGCCTGCTAGGGCTGTTCAAGCGTCAGTTATTGCGCGTGGCTGCCTGGCGCAAACCGTTGATGCGCGCGCCTAACAGTAAGGCGCAGATGCGTATCTGGGCGGTGAAGTCCACGGCGCTGGCGGCGCAAAATCTGATGCTGGCCTTCCAGAGCCATGGCTATGCCACCTGCCCGATGGAAGGCTTCGATGAGGTGCGCTTGCGCAAGACTCTGGATATTCCGCGTCAGGCGTTACCGATCATGCTGCTGGCGGTGGGCAAGCAGGATGAGAAGGGCGTGTATAACCCGCGCCTGCGCTTTCCGCTGGAGCAGCATGTGACGTGGTTATAGCTGTAGGTTGGGTCGGGGCGCGTAGCCAGAGGAGCAGCGCGACGAAGCCCAACGTTACATGCCAATGTCTGTTGGGCTTCGCTGCGCTCAACGCCAACCTACGTCGGCATAGCCAGCGCTAGAGAACGCCGGCCTTTTTCCAGGCCAGATAATTGCTCACCAGCTGCGGGCCCAGCTCGCTCGGGCGTGCATCAAGCACCGGCACCTTGTGGGCAATCAGGCGTTCATGCAAGCCAGCGCGGGCGTTCAGGTAGTCCAGGGTGCCGCAGTAATCCAGGGCGCTGGAGAGGTCCTGTACCGGGGCGTGGCGCAGGGTATCCAGCACTTCTTCACGCAGGCTGGCGACCAGTACGCGGTGCTGGCGGCTCAGACGTTTGACCGCGCCGAGCAGGGCCTGATCATCCTCATCCCGCAGGTTGGTCACCAGCACCACCAGGGCGCGACGGCGCTGACGGCTGAGCAGGTTTTCCACCGCGGCGGTGAAGTCCGCCGGCTGCTGGGTGCTGCGCAGGTCGTACAGCGCATTGAGCAACACATTCAGCTGCGCCTGGCCTTTGACCGGGGCGAGGAAGCGGTTCTGCTCGCCGGCAAAGGTCGACAGGCCCACCGCATCGCCCTGGCGCAATGCCACGTAGCTGAGCAGCAGCGAGGCGTTAAGGGCGTGATCGAAGTGCGACAGCTCACCGTCCTGGCTGCGCATGCGGCGGCCGCAGTCGAGCAGGAAGACGATCTGCTGGTCGCGCTCGTCCTGATACTCGCGGGCAATCGGCGTGCGTTTGCGCGCGGTGGCCTTCCAGTCGATCTGCCGCAGGGTATCGCCGTCGCGAAATTCGCGCAGTTGGTGAAATTCCTGACCCAGGCCGCGGCGTTGCTGCTGGCGTACGCCTAGCTGGCTAAGCCAGTCATCCACCGCCATCAGTTGCGCGCCGTAAAGCCGGGCGAAATCCGGGTAGACGCGGGTTTCACCAGCCACGGGCAGATAACGCCGGGCGCGCCACAGGCCCATGGGGCTGGGCAGGCTGACTTCGCACTGCGGGAAATGGAAATGCCCGCGCAGCAGTGGGCGCACGCGGTAACTGACCTGGGTCTGTTCGCCGGGGTGCAGATCAACCTTGAGCGGCAGGTGCTCGAAGGCCATATCGCCGGGCAGATGGTCGAACACCTCCACCTGCAGCGCACGGGTGTAATTGTGGTGCAGGCTCAGCCGCACATCGCTCCAGCGCCCCAGCGGCAGGTTGCCGGGTAGCTGGCGTTCGATGCGCGGCGAAGGTACTTGGCGCAGCAGCAGGGCGTCGATCAGCGTCAGGCCGAGCAGTACCAGCAGCAGGCCCCAGTAAATCGGCGTGAAGCTGCGCGGCACGGCAACGCCCAGGGCGCTGCAGATACCCAGGGCGATACCGAGCACGAACAGACCGGCGAGCAGCGCCAACAGCGCGCGCGAGGGCTTCATGCGGGAGCGCCTTTAAGTGCGGGCTTTTGCCAGGTACGGGTCATAGGCGCGGTGCCGGAACCTGGTCGAGCAGCTGTTGCAGCACCTGATCCACCGACAGGCCTTCGATATCCAGCTCCGGCGACAGGCGTACGCGGTGGCGCAGTACAGCCAGGGCGCAGCCCTTGATGTCATCTGGCAGCACAAAATCGCCGCCGCGCAGCAGTGCGCGGGCGCGGCCGCAGCGTACCAGGGCAATCGAAGCGCGTGGCCCGGCGCCGATGGCCAGGCCAGGCCAGGTACGGGTGGCACGAGCAATACGCACGGCGTAGTCGAGTACCTGCTCATCAATCGGCAGGTCGCTGGCAATCTTCTGCAACGCGAGTACATCGCGGGCCTGCAACAGGGTGCGCAGCGGGGTGACTTCGAGCATGTCGGCTTTGCTTGAGCGCGCCACCTGGCGAACCATGTTCAGCTCTTCGCTCTGCTCGGGGTAATCCATGCGCAGCTTGAGCATAAAGCGGTCGAGCTCGGCTTCCGGCAGCGGGTAGGTACCCTCCTGCTCAATCGGGTTCTGCGTGGCCAGCACCATAAACGGCAGCGGCACATTCAGGGCGCGGCCTTCCAGGGTGACCTGGCGTTCCTGCATGACTTCCAGCAGCGCAGCCTGGGTCTTGGCCGGGGCGCGGTTGATTTCATCCGCCAGCAGCAGGTTGGTGAATACCGGGCCCTTGCGTAGTTTGAACTGCTCGCTCTGCAGGTCGTACACGGCGTGGCCGGTGACGTCGCTGGGCATCAGATCCGGGGTGAACTGGATGCGTGCGAATTCGCCGCCGAAGCAGCGCGCCAGGGCACGCACCAGCAGGGTCTTGCCGAGGCCGGGAACGCCTTCGACCAGCACATGGCCGCCGGCGATCAGGGCGCTGAGTACGTCGTCGATCACCGCCGTCTGGCCGATCAGGGCTTTCTGCAGTTCACCACGCAGGGCCTGAGCCAACTGGCTGGCGCGCTGGCGCTGCGCGTTCGGATTCGCCGCTGCGGCTGCCGGGGCAGCTGGTGCTGGGGCCGGTAGAGGCGTTTCGCTAGCCGCCGCTTCGACGGTTTCAGCGCCGACAGGGGCTGATTCGATCTCGCTTTCCGACTGTTCGGGGGTGTGTTCGCTCGTCATAGGGCATTCCTGAGGGTTTGCAGGTTGGCGACCTGGCGGGTGAAGTCGGCGGCGGCCAGACGCTGCTTGGGCAGCGGCCGCATGGCTTGGCTGATAACGCTGGAAGGCTGGCGGGTCAGGCGGCTCAGCACCTGCCACTGCTCGGCCACGGCGAGGCGTTCGAAACCGGGGTGACGATGGCGGGCGCGGCGCTGAATATCCTGCTGCAGGCCTTGCAACAGGCTGTGCTGGCCGTTGTGGCGCAACAGAAAATCGGCACTGCCGCGCAGGTGTTCCTGCAACTGCCGGCGATTGCGGCTGGCGGGCAGCAGCAGCGGGCCCTGGCGCATGCCCAGGTGCCACAGGCCGAATGCCAGCAACAGTGCCAGGGCGACCAGCGCCTGAGGGAAGTGTTCGAGCAGCAGGCTGAACAGATCATTGCGGTCAGCGCGGTAGAGCAGGGTGACTTGGCTGTCCTGGGTCATGTACCAGAGCAGCCAGGCATTGTCGTATTCGCCGATACCCTGGTTCTGCCAGATCCAGCTGTCGCTGACCACGCTGATCAGGCCGTCGCCATGGTAGAGCTGTAACAGATGGGTGGCGGCGTCGCTGTTGGCCCAGGCGTGGGCGCGGTTTTCGGAGTCGTAGAGGTGGAAGTCGGTGTCGAAGTTGAAGTAGGCCGGCGCCTCTTCATTTTCCAGGTACAGCTGGGTCAGCTCCGGGTAGGCGTTGTCTGAGCCTGTGGTTGCCTCTGCCGTAGCCTCTGGTTCGGTTTGTGGCTCCGCGTCGGTCGTGTCTTCTGCAGAGGCGTCTTCTTCCGCTGCTTCGCTGGCGTCTTCGTCGAGTTCTTCGCTCTCGTATTGCTGGATGCCCAGGCTGTCGAGCAGCAGATCGCCGCTTTTGCCTTCTTCTTCATCCCACAGGCGCTCGGCAACAAACAGCAGGTGGCCGCCTTTGGCGGTCCAGGCCAGCAGGCGTTCGGCCTGTTTGGGCGTCATGCGGTTGCGGTCACCGAGTAGCAGCAGGGTTTGTCCGGCGCTCGGTAGGTCCTTCATGACCTCCAGGCCATCGGCGCGTTGCACCTGCAGGCCCTGTTTGCGCAGGAAATGTTCGGCAGCCAGATAAGGGTTGGCCCGGGCCTCGGGTGCGGGGCCATGCTCGAGTGTTTCCTCATAGGGCGTGAGTTTACCCAGCAGGTAGATGCCGAGCAGGCCGAGTAGCAACAGCAGGCCGGCACCGAGAAGGAACTGGAAACGCCGGTTCATGCCTGCGCTCCCTGTTCGAACAGGCGTCGCCAGGCATTGCACAGGCCCTGTTTAAGTGCCGCTGGTGGCAGTCGATGGCCGTAGGCGAGGTTCTGCCAGTGGCGGGTCAGGGCCTGGCTGAAGTGACTGAGGTCTTTCTGCTGCAACGCCTGCACCAGTTGCAGCACTTCGGCTTCGGTGTGCGAGCTTTTCAGCGGCAGGCGCTGTTCGTGCAGCATGCGACTGAGCAGGGCGCGGTAAAGCAAGCCGAGGGCTGCGCGTGGCTGCTCATCCCAAAGCCGCTCAACCTCGCCGGGAATATCCGCTGGCAGGCTTTGTGGCGCCACTTCCAGGCCGAACAGTTGTTCAGGTGGCTGATAGGTGCGCCCCTGCGGCAAACGTAAGCGTCCAGCAAAGGCATTCAGCCAGTCGCGGTAACGCCACAGTAACCAGGCGATCAGGCTGAACAGTAGTGCCCACAGCAGCACCTCGAAGAACAGTGCCACAGCATCGACGCTCTTCCAGAACTCGGTGAGTTTGAAGAACTTTTCCAGCAGTTCGAGCAGGGCCTTGGCGTCTTCCTCGCTCGGCTCCTTGGGTTCTTCGCCGAAGCGCCAGCGAGTGACGGTTTCGCGGTGCTCGAAGGGCGGTTGATCGAGCAGTTGGCCAATGCTCTTTTGCGCTTCGGCACTGTTCAGCGGTTGTTTGAGCAGGCGTTCTGCTTGCGGTCCTATGGGGTCTTCAACCGGCAGCGGGCAGCTGTTTACGGATGTGGCTGCCATGGCGCTGCTTGGCATCTGCATTAGCAGAACGCCGCAGCCCAGTAGCAGGGCATAGGCTACGCCCGTCAGGCGCTGGCGTAGCTGACGGAAGACCAGTTCGATGTCCCAGGCTTCCAGAGCGGTGCGGCGATTCAGGTAAAGGGTAAAGCCGCAGGCGACGTAGATCGGTTCCCAGAGAATCAGCAGCAGAACGTAGGTCAGGTTGGACAGGTGCTCCAGCCACAGCCATTCGCCCGACGCTGCATTCACCAAGCTGTCCCAGCTCCAGTCCAGTTCCATCTGTGCCGGCAGGAGCATGTAGAAGAAGCTGATGATGCCGAACCACAGCGCCATTTCCAGGTGTACGCCGACGATGGTGAGCCAGCTGGCTCCGCCGGCATCGCGTTGGCCGAGGACGATCAGGCGTTGGCTGCGCGCCTTGCCGGACAGTCCTTCCAGCTGCATCACCGGTAGGTCGAAGCTGCGTGTGGGGCTCAATCGGCGCCAGGTCAGGCTGGCCAGCAGTTGCGGTTTGAGCAGGCCGGGCAGGGCTTTTAGCGCCTGCTTGAGGCTCGGTGTGGCGCCGAACAGGGCATGCGAGAGGATATACAGCGGCAGGCGCTCAAAGGCCGGTTTCAGCCACCAGAAAATCAGCACGGCGATGCTTGGGTAATCCCACAGCAGCAGGCATAGCAGGGCAAAGACCGGCACCGTTACCAGCGCCCAGCTGAGCATCAACAGGCCGGCATGCTGCTTGGCGAGCAAGACGCCGAGATCCATCGCTTCCCAGGCACTACGCGGGCGTATGGCCACGCTGGCATCAGTCAGGCGCATGTGCACCTCGCCCGGCCAACAGCAGATAGGCCAGTACCAGCAGCCAGAGTGCCGCGCCGACCGCATACTTGATGGTCGGGCTGGCCAGGCTCATGGAAGACCAGTAAGCCTCGATAAAAGCGGCCAGCAGGAGAAACACAATCACCCCGCCGATCAGCCGTACGCTGCTGCCCGCCGCTACCCGCAGGGCTTCACCGCGTGGTAGGCGTCCCGGTACCAGCAGTGCCCAGCCGAGCTTGAGACCGGCGGCACCGGCCAGGGCAATGGCGGTGAGTTCAAATGCGCCATGACCGACGACGAACGACCAGAAGGTTTCGCCATAACCGATCTGCGTTAGGTGGCCGGCCACCGCGCCAATCATCAGGCCGTTGAACAGCAGGTAGAACAGGCTGCCCAGGCCAAACAGCAAGCCGCTGGCAAAGGTCTGAAAAGCAATGCCGATGTTGTTCATGATGTAGTAGCCGAACATCATCCAGTCATCACCGGAGTCGCGCTCGCTGAAGCGGCCGATGCGCCTGGCGTCGGGGTCATACATCTTTTCCATCTCGGCCACCTGATCGGGCGCCATTACGCCGTAGACCAGGTCGGGGAAGTGATACACCAGCGTGCCCATCAGCAGCAGGCTGCCGAAAAACAACAGGCTGGCGGTGAAGACAAAGCGCCATTCGGCGCGAACCAGGCGTGGGAAACCGGCCAGGATAAACCCGAGCAGCTGTGCCCCCAGCGGGCTGCGGTGGCGATAGAACTGCTGATGGCCACGCATGGCCAGTTGTTGCAACTGCTCGATCAGATGGCTGCTGTAACCGCGGCTCTGCGCCAGTGCCAGGTGTTGGCACAAGCGCCGGTAAGAGGCAGCAAAACCTTTGCACTGCTGGCTGTCGGCCTTGCCGCGCTCAAGGCTTTCGAGCTGGCTGGCAAAGGCTTGCCATTCGGCTTGGTGCTGGTGCTCAAACAGGCTCTGTTTCATGTCGGCCCCAACAAGCCACGGGCGATGCCGTTGATCTGTTGTTCGGCCTGTGCGGCAGGCACCTGCAGAGGTTCTGCAAGGATGCTCGCCAGTTCCTGGCGACGTGCAGTGGACAGGCTTTGTGCGCGCTCGGCAAAACCAAGCAGGGCGCGTTGTTCATTAAGACTCAGGCTGAACGGTGCCCGCAGGGCGTCTGCCGGCGGCAGTTCGGGAGCGGCTGGCGTGCTGTCGCGGTAGACCACCAAGGTGCCGGCGGCGATATCGCCCAGGCGTTTGAATGCTGGGTGATTCAGACAGCTGAGAATTCCCAGGGTGTAACCAAAAGGCAGGATGTCGACGAAGCGCAGCAGGTTGCGGGTCAATGAAGCAGCCCAACCCACTGGTGTGCCATCGTCATGCACTACCCGCAGTCCCATCATCTGCTTGCCGGGCGAACGGCCCTGGTTGAGCACCTCAAACAACACCATGTACCACCAGGTCACCAGGAACAGCAGGATGGTACCCAGACCCATGCCGAATTGGCCGAGTAGCGCCAGTACTGTGAACAGCGCACCTAGCAGCGCACCGCGAATCAGCAGGTCGATGGCGAAAGCCAGGGCGCGTGGCACTACGCCTGCCGGACGCAGGATCAGGTCGATGCCTTCCGGTGTTTCCACCTGATAACGGGTATCCAGCAGCGGGCGGGCAGCGGCTGAATCGGGGGTTGGCGTGAGCGGCATCGGCAGACTGCGTCGAGGAAAGCCCGATGCTAGCCAGCAGCAGGCAGGGAAGCAACCGGCTCAATCGCTTGAGCCGGTAAGCACGGCGTTAATTTATTGCGGTACCGGTAGTACGCCGAAGATGGTGCGATAGAGCACACCGATAGCAATGGTGAACAACGGGATGGTCCAGACCAGGCCGATGCCCAGCGGGATGGCGCTGATACCAGTGATCAGGCCAAGCAGCAGAAACAGGCCGAAGACCTTGAACCAGTGTTGGCTAATCGCCTTGCGCGAGGCTTCCAGGGCTTGCCAGGGGCTAAGACCGCGCTCGACCACCAGAGGAATGGCCAGCATGTAGGCGATGGCCAGATACAGGCCGGGGATGATCAGCAGGATCATGCCGAGGTAGATCAACACCATGCTGATAATGGCGGTGATCACCAGCGGTACAGTGCGGCCGAAGTGGCTGAAGATGTCGTTGAAACTGATCGGCTGGTCGGCGGCGCGACGGATGCCGACCATGTTGATCCCGGCCATAAAGGGGTAGGCCAGCGCCGAGGCGAAAATGCCGACGACCATCTCGACCACGACACTCAGCATTGGGCTGTCACTGACCATGCCCAGGATGCCGAAGAAGCCACCAATCAGAAAGGATGCTACGAGGAGTACAGCGTAGAACACCAGAAAGCCACCGATGATGATGCCCTTGGTGCCTTTTACCCGTTGCCAGGCTTCGCTGAGCAGGTCACTGATGGTGAAGTCGTAACCGCGACTCAGGGCTTCCTCAATGCTTGGTACCTGACTATCGCGGGGCGTTTCCTGCAAGGCACTGGCGGGGGCGGCATAGGGGTTGCTGGAGCTGATATCACTCATGGGGCGTCCTTGATCATGGAGTGGTGGCTGACGTTGCACACTTTAGTCGGCGGCCAGACGCCCGACAAGGCGCGCCGGGTGCTGCGGGCGTGAGCTGGTGCAAGGTTCTGCGTTTGAATGTGCGGCAGCAGCAGGGTGTTAGACTGCCAGCGCCCCAGCATCAGGATGCCACTGTGACTTCCAGCCTTTTTTGGTACGACTACGAAACCACAGGTATTGACCCGCGCCGCGACCGCCCGCTGCAGGTTGCCGGAATCCGTACCGATGAACAGCTCAATGAAATAGGCGAGCCGTTGAATATCTATTGTCAGCCCAGTGACGACATCCTGCCGCATCCGGCTGCGTGTCTGGTGACTGGCATTACCCCGAGCATCCTGGCGCAGCGTGGGCTGGATGAGGCCGAATTTATGAGCCGCGTGCATGCCGAGCTGTCGCAGCCAGGCACATGTGGAGTGGGCTACAACAGCCTGCGTTTCGACGATGAAGTGACGCGCTACAGCCTGTACCGTAACTTCTATGACCCCTATGCCCGTGAGTGGCAAGGGGGCAACAGCCGTTGGGATCTGATTGATCTGGTGCGTACGGCTTATGCATTACGTCCGGAAGGCATCGTTTGGCCTGAAGAGGACGGGCGGGTGACGCTCAAGCTGGAACGCCTGACCGCTGCCAATGGTATTGAGCATGGCCAGGCCCACGATGCGTTATCCGATGTGCGGGCGACCATTGCTCTGGCGCGCTTGCTGCGTAGTAAACAACCCAAGCTGTACGACTACTTGTATCAACTGCGCAGCAAGCAGCGCGTGCAGGATCAAATACGCTTGTTGCAGCCACTGGTACATATCTCCGGGCGTTACGCCGGCGCGCGTCACTACCTGGCGGTGGTTTTGCCCCTGGCCTGGCACCCGCGCAATCGTAATGCACTGATTGTCTGTGATCTGCAGGCCGACTGCGCACCGTTACTCAATGAGTCCGCCGAAACGTTGCGTACGCGCCTTTACACACGCCGCGAACAGTTGGCTGAGGGTGAATTACCAGTGCCGCTGAAGTTGCTGCATATCAACCGCTGTCCGGTTGTGGCGCCCATGAATGTATTGCGTGTGCAGGATATTCAGCGGCTGCAACTGGATCTTCCTGCGTATCAGGCGCAGGCCGAGCAGTTACAGGTTAATGCGGCGGTTTGGCAGAACAAACTGGTGCAGGTATATGGCGAAGAACAATTCGCGCCGAACGAAGATCCTGAGCAGCAGTTGTACGATGGTTTTATTGGTGACCGTGACCGGCGTTTGTGCGAACAGGTGCGGCGTGCCGAGCCACAGCGTCTGGCTGATGCAGCCTGGGCATTTGATGATGGGCGTTTGCCTGAGTTGCTGTTTCGTTACCGTGCGCGCAACTTTCCCGCGACCTTGAATGCTGATGAGCAGCAGCGTTGGAGAACATTTTGCCAACAGCGCCTGAGTCATCCGCACTATGGTGCACCCAATACCCTTGAACAATTTGAGCAAGCGCTGGTTGATGCGCTGGCCGGAGTGGATGCCGCGCAGCATGCAGTATTACTGGAGTGGCGTGAATATGCCGAGCGCCTGCGCCAGCAATATGCCCTCTGATATGTAAGGGTAATAGTGCGCTATTGCTATGCGATGTGCCTGGGCCGATAACAGTGCATGTATAGCGTGGCGCGAAGAGCGGCTGCCATGAATGGCCGATCATAAAAAACGCCAGCAAAGCTGGCGTTTTTAGGTGTGGCAAATGTGGCGTGTGCGGCTTAGCCCAGCAGGGTAGCCCAGCCTTCAACAACGTCACCGCCCCACTTGGCTTTCCACTCTTTCAGCGTTTTGTGGTTGCCGCCTTTGGTTTCGATAACTTCGCCAGTGTTCGGATTTTTATACTGCTTAACTTTGCGGGCACGCTTGCTGCCAGCAGGTTTGGCGGCACGAGTGGCTTTGCTGCTTTTGGCTTCTGGGTCAAACATGGCAATGATGTCGCGCAGGGACTTCTGATATTCGCCCATCAGTGCGCGCAGTTTGCCTTCGAACTCCAGTTCTTTTTTCAGCTTGTCGTCTTGCGACAGATTTTTCAGGCGCTCTTGCAGCTCTTTGATGGCTTCTTCGGTGGCGCGGTATTCGTTGATCAACGACATGTGAGTTACCTGTATTCGGGGTTGACGATAAAGTGATAGCAATAGTAGTCAGGCACTTTTCACAAGTAAACCGCTTTATCAATATTTTTCATGAATTGTATTGTTAAGTTACGCATACATACGCTGGCTTAATTCTGGATTGCTGATTGTTACCGTCATTCGGATTAGTTTTGCGCAGACGCTTAGTTGCAGGTCTTTACATATTTTGAGCGCTGAATGGCGCTGCCACGGCCCTGGCGGGTACTGCAGTTTTTCTGCGCAGTGACTAGAATGGCCGACTTTATTTGTGTGCTGGAGCCGCTGATGCGTACTTTTCGATTGGTCATTGCCTGTCCGGACCGGGTCGGGATCGTGGCCAAGGTCAGTAATTTTCTGGCCACTTACAACGGCTGGATTACGGAAGCGAGCCACCATTCGGATAATCAGAGTGGCTGGTTCTTTATGCGCCACGAGATTCGCGCCGATTCCTTGCCCTTTGATCTGGATGGCTTTCGCCAGGCCTTCGCGCCGATTGCTCGCGAGTTCTCCATGGAGTGGCGAGTAACCGACTCCGCGCAGAAAAAACGCGTGGTGTTGATGGCCAGTCGCGAATCACATTGCCTGGCCGATCTGTTGCACCGCTGGCACAGCGATGAACTCGATTGCGATATCCCCTGCGTGATCTCCAACCATGATGACCTGCGCAGCATGGTCGAGTGGCATGACATCCCGTATTTCCATGTGCCGGTTGATTCGCAGAACAAGCAGCCGGCGTTTGATGAGGTCGAGCGGCTGGTCAAGGCACACGATGCCGATGTGATTGTTCTGGCGCGTTACATGCAAATTCTCCCCGCGCAGTTGTGCGCCGAGTTTTCCCAGCGGGTGATCAACATTCACCACAGCTTCCTGCCGTCCTTCGTTGGTGCCAAGCCCTACCATCAGGCCTCGCTGCGTGGGGTCAAACTCATCGGTGCAACCTCGCACTATGTCACCGAGGAACTGGACGCCGGGCCTATCATTGAGCAGGACGTGGTACGCGTCAGTCACCGCGACAGTATCGAGGAGATGGTGCGCCTGGGTAAGGATGTCGAGAAGATGGTGTTGTCCCGTGGTCTACGCTATCACTTGGAAGACCGAGTGCTGGTGCACGACAACAAGACCGTAGTATTCGACTGAGGTGCAGGCTGCGGTTCGGCTCAGGACACGCCAAGAGGATTTGCCGATGCTCAAGTCAATCAAGGTACGTGATTACATGACCCGTAACCTGGTGACCTTTCGTCCCGATATGAACCTGTTCACTGCCATCAATCGCATGCTGGAACACCGTATTTCCGGTGCGCCGGTGGTCGATGGGCAGGGCCACCTGGTGGGGTTGCTGTCGGAGGGTGATTGTTTGCGCGGCATTCTTTCCGGTGCTTATTACGAGTCGGCTGGCGGTGATGTCAGCGCTTACATGACCAGGGATGTCGAAGTGATCTCGCCCGAAGCCGACATCATCGAGATATCCGAGCGTTTTCTGCGCGGTCGCCGCCGGCGCTTGCCGGTGGTTGAGGGCGGTCGTCTGATTGGCCAGGTCAGCCGTAGTGATGTGCTGCGAGCGGTCAAGGAGTTTGCCCAGCATGATCAGGGGCGCATGGGGCTCAATTGATGGTTGGAGGGGTGAAGCATGAGTGATCCGCACGAGCGTGGTACCGCTACGGCACCGCCGATAGTCGGCGAGGGCTGTACGCAACGTTATGATCCCCAGGCCCTGGACCCGGAAGATGGCACCGAGTTTGCCGATGCTGCCGAGTTATGGCGTCAGTTGCAGCAAACACCGGCGGCAACCGATCCACAGAAATGAAAACGGGGCGCTCACTGAGCGCCCCGTTGCTTTTATGTTCAGCACGTCCATGTGCTTTACCCCTCAGGGCCGCCGCTATAAGACGTTAAAGTCGATCAGATGCGGAAGCTGTCAACTAGGTGCTTGAGGCGCAGCGCCTGTTGCTCCAGATCACCGCAGGCCCGCAGAGTGGCATTGAGGTTTTCCACGCCTTCCTGGTTGAGGGTGTTGATTTCGGTGATGTCCATGTTCAGCGCCTCGATCACCGAGGTCTGTTCTTCGGTGGCGGTGGCTACCGATTGGTTCATGCCATCGATCTCGCCAATGCGCTCCGTGACGCTGCTCAGGCGGGAGCCGGCCTGGTTGGCGATTTCCACGCTTTCTTCGCTGTAGCGCTGGCTCTCCGTCATGGTGGTCACCGACTCGCGCGAGCCAACTTGCAGCTCCTCGATCATCTTCTCGATTTCCTGGGCCGACTCTTGAGTGCGGTGCGCCAGGTTGCGCACTTCATCGGCCACCACGGCAAAGCCACGACCTGCTTCACCGGCGCGCGCCGCTTCGATGGCGGCGTTGAGTGCCAGCAGGTTGGTCTGTTGGGAGATGCTCTTGATCACTTCAAGAATCTGCCCAATGTTCACCGTCTTGCTGTTGAGGGTTTCGATATTGCCGCAGGACGCGCTGATTTTGCCGGACAACTCATTCATCGCCTGGATGGTTTTTTCCACCACCTGGCGGCCGTCTTCGGCCAGTTGGCGCGCATCGGAAGCCTGGTTGGACGCGTCGGCGGCGTTGCGGGCAATTTCCTGGGCGGCGGCGCCCAGCTCATTGATGGCAGCCGCCACGCTGTTGGTGCGACTGGCCTGTTCATCCGAGTTGATCATCGACGAGTTGGAGGCGCCGACTACCAGCTTGGCGACTTCGTTGACCTGGCTGGTGGCTGACGATACTTCGCGAATCGAGCTGTGAATCCGTTCGACAAAGCGGTTGAAGGCATTGGCCAAACGGCCGAATTCGTCATTGGACTGGATGCTCAGGCGCTTGGTCAGATCGCCTTCGCCCTGAGCGATGTCCTCCATGGCCTTACCCATGACATTCAGCGGTTGCATCAGCACGCTGATCAGCATGCTCAGCAGCAACATGATCAACACCACCGCAATGATGGTGGCGATGATCGCCGAGGCACGGAACTCGCTGAGCATTGAGTAAGCTTTGCTCTTGTCGACCGACAGGCCCACGTGCCAGCTCACCGAAGGCAGGCCTTTGACCGGGGCGAAGGTGAGAATACGGGTTTCGCCATTGAGCTCGGCTTCGCTGAACTCGCCGCTGATCCGTGGCGTGTTTTGTGGATAGACCTCGCGGAGGTTCTTCATCACCAGAGACTTGTCCGGGTGCACCAGAATCTTGCCGTCAGCACTGACCAGAAAGGCATAACCCATACCGGCAAAGTCCAGCGAGTTGATGATGTCGACCAGTGTGGTGAGGCTTAGGTCGCCACCGACGACCCCAGCCGCTTTGGCGGGTGTCGCAATGGTAATGATCAGCTCGCCAGTGGCGGCATCGACGTAGGGTTCGGTGAGGGTGCTACCCCCTGCGGCCATGGCGTCCTTGTACCAGGGGCGTTGGCGCGGATCGTAGCCATCCGGCATCTTTTCGTCCGGACGCATGGTGAAGCCGCCGTCGGCGCTGCCCAGATAGGTGAAAGCGAAGGTGGAGGCCAGCACCTTCTGCTCCAGCAGGCCGGTCAGGGCTTCACCGGAAGCGTCGCGGGCGACCGATTGAGCAACGTTTTCCACCAGCAGGATTCGTCCGGATAGCCAGTTAGAGATGTTGCTGGCGGTAACATTGCCCATTTCCTGCAGATAGCTTTCCAAGTCTTCCCGGATCGCATTGCGTTGCAGGTAGTCGTTATAGAGGGTGAACAGGGAAAAGGCTGCGATGACCACCAGCGCGGCGGCGAGCAGAATCTTGTGGCTGAACTTGAGGTTGTTGGTCATGGCTTCTTGCGTCCGGTGAGTTCTGGCATCAGTCTTGTGCTGATGTACGGCAATCGCTGTCGCAGAGGCTGCGGCAATGCTGATTATGTCGGCCTGATTGCAGTAAAGCTTTAACCACGGAGATAACAAGATGGCAGAACTCGACCCGTTTGTTGTGGGGGCCGATCCACAGGGCCTGCCGGTGGGGCAGCCGCTGCGCCTGGCGAACCGCCACGGGCTGATTGCCGGTGCAACGGGCACCGGTAAAACCGTGACCTTGCAGCGCCTGATCGAAACCTTCAGCGATGCCGGTGTGGCGGTGTTTGCCGCTGATGTCAAAGGCGATCTCTGTGGTCTGGGCGCCGCCGGTGCACCGCAAGGCAAGGTGGCTGAGCGGATCGCCAGCATGCCCTGGCTCAACCATCAGCCGTGCGCTTACCCGGTAACCCTGTGGGATGTGCATGGCAAGAGTGGCCATCCGCTGCGTACCACGCTGAGCGAGATGGGCCCATTGTTGCTGGGCGCGCTGCTGGAGTTGACTGACAGCCAGCAGGCGGCGCTGTATGCAGCGTTTAAGGTGGCGGACCGTGAAGGTTTGCTGCTGCTTGATCTGAAAGACCTCAAGGCATTGCTTGCGCACCTGAAAAACCACCCTGAAGTGCTAGGTGAAGACAGTGCGCTGTTTACTTCGACGTCTTCACAGGCCCTGCTGCGCAAGCTGGCCGGGCTGGAACAGCAGGGTGCCGAGGCGCTGTTTGGCGAGCCGGCACTGCAACTGGAAGATATTCTGCATCCTGACCGAGATGGTCGCGGGCGCATTCACCTGCTGGATGCCAGCCGTTTGGTGCATGAGGCACCGAAGGTTTATGCGACTTTCCTGCTCTGGCTGCTGGCGGAGCTGTTCGAGCAATTGCCGGAGCGTGGCGATGCGGACAAGCCACTGCTGGCGCTGTTCTTCGATGAAGCACATCTGCTGTTCGCCGATACGCCCAAGGCCTTGCAGGAGCGCCTTGAGCAGGTGGTGCGTTTGATCCGCTCGAAGGGTGTGGGGGTCTACTTCGTCACCCAGTCGCCGGGCGATCTGCCGGATGCCGTGCTGGCCCAGTTGGGCCTGCGTATTCAGCATGGTCTGCGTGCCTTTACCGCGAAAGAGCAGAAATCGCTGCGTGCAGTGGCAGATGGTTTTCGCCCCAACCCGAGTATCGACACGCTGGCAGTGTTGACCGAACTGGGTATTGGCGAAGCGCTGGTCGGTACGCTGGAAATCAAGGGCACCCCGGCCATGGTGCAGCGAGTTGCAGTGGCACCGCCGCAGTCGCGGATCGGGCCGCTGAGTGAAGCCGAGCGCGCGGCGCTGATCCGCCAATCACCGCTGCTGGGGCGCTATGACAAACCGATTGACCGCGAGTCAGCCTATGAGTTGTTGATGGCACGCGCCGAGCAGGCTGCTGCGCAGCAGGCCGAACAGGCCAAGCCCAGTGCGACCGGCAAGAAGGCTGAGGGCAGTAGCCTGGGCAGTGCGGCGGGCGAACTGCTCGGTGGTTTGGCCAGCCAGGTGGTGAAAACCGCCATGCGCCAAGCCGCCAATCAGATCGGTCGGCAGTTGGTACGCGGCCTGCTGGGCTCGCTGATGGGCGGTAAAGGACGTTGAATGCCAGGCCATCCCCGTGCGGGGATGGCCTGTAGACCTCGCGTCAGCTGGCGGCCTCGTCGGCTTTGCTGCGCAGTTCCTTTTCGATTTTTTCCAGTTCTTTTTCAAACGCTTGATCAAGAAGGTTGGCCTTCTTGCGCCACGGCTTGCGCTCGGGGTCCGGTTGAGCGGCGTAGGTGATGACTTCCCCGCCGTAAACATCCTTGTAACGCTGCGCCTGGCGCTCGAGTTCAGCGCGCAGTTCGTCTTTCGTCACGTAGTTACCCATGGTCTTGAAGCAGAAGTGTTGGCTGAATGTCAGGTGGTTGCCTGAGCATTTGAGGCGGCCAATCAGGTTCAATTTGCACGCTTATTGAGGCGGGGTGAATAGTTTTAGGGGCTATTGCCGCCGTATGTAAACCCTTCAATAGGTTATTGAAAGGGCTGCTTAGTACGCGCCGGGTAATTATGGCGATGCCAGGTTAAATGTCCAGCCCGCCAAGGGCTGGCATAACGCCGCAGCGCTTTTTGTTGTGAGGCGGCTTAGGCAGCATTATTCGATATGGCTTTTCTGTTTTGTTACATATCTGTTTGATTATTATGAACTTTAAATAGGATTAATTTGGCGCCAATTTTGCGGCGTGCTCGCCGCATTAATTCGACACCACCCGCTTCCGCAATGCTTATACACAAGGGCGTTAGATGTCGGCTGAGCAGTGAGGCATTAGCCAATAGATCGGGTAATGGATTATTTCGCTATGCGGGGTTGTGGCGGCCATAAACTCTGATGCATCTGCTTATCTGCGGTTCATATTGGCCTGCTTGGGGTATATGCCGCCATTTACTGCTGGCATGTTCGCAGAGTACGTGTGCTGTGGTCTTGAAATACCTTGCAACCTCTGCGCGATTGAGGAAATCCATGCGCCTCTCTACATTTGCGCCCGCAACGCCGGGCCCCTCTGACAGCTAACCGCTGCCATGTCGGAGTTGCAGTTTGTACAACTTCGACACTTAGAGGAGGGGCTCATGACTGCCCTAGAACCGTTCTTCCTGGCCGAATTTCTCGGCACTGCCACCTGGTTGTGGTTGGTCTTTATCACCATCGTCGTCAGCCTGCTGGTCTTTGACCTCGGGGTGCTGCACCGTGAGCATCGAGAAATCGGCGTTCGCGAAAGCCTGTTGCTGTCCGCTGGCTACATCACCGCAGGCTTGCTGTTTGGCCTCTGGGTCTGGCAGGTCAAGGGCGGTGACGCCGGGATGGATTTCTACACCGGCTTTCTGATTGAGAAATCGTTGTCGATGGACAACGTATTCCTCATGGCGATGATCTTCAGCTTTCTGGCCATCCCGCGTAAGTACCAGCACGAGGTGCTGTTCTGGGGCATTCTCGGGGTTATCGTGCTGCGCGCGATCATGATTGGCTTGGGGGCGGCGCTAATCGCCGAGTTCAGCTGGATTCTCTACGTGTTTGGCATCTTCCTGCTGCTGACCGGGGTGAAGATGTTGTTCAGCAAGGTCGATGCCCACCCTGACCTCAGCGAAAACGCGCTGGTGAAGTTCCTGCGTAAACACATGCGGGTGACTGATCGTCTGCATGAAGGGCGCTTCTTCGTCCGTCAGGCGGATGCCAGCGGTAAATCCGTGCTATGGGCGACGCCGTTGTTCCTGGCCCTGGTGCTGATCGAGTGTGCCGACCTGGTATTCGCGGTGGACAGCGTGCCGGCGATCTTCGCCATTACTCAGGACCCCTTCATCGTCTACACCTCGAACATCTTCGCCATCCTGGGCCTGCGGGCACTGTATTTCGCCCTGGCGGCGATGATTCACCGCTTCGCCTACCTCAAGTACGCCCTGGCATTGGTGCTGGTATTTATCGGCGGCAAGATCTTCCTGGTGGGCATCATCGGCAAGATTCCGGCTGTGATTTCCCTGAGTGTGACCCTGGGCCTACTGCTTGGCGGTGTGCTGCTGTCGTTGTGGAAAACCCGTGGTCAGGCCCCGGCTGAGCCGCAGGCCTGAATGCAAACCGGTGGCGGTCGCAGTCGGCAGCCACCGATCAAATCGGCAACATTGAGCAATGGAGACAGTGATGAGCAAAACGCTGCAGATGACGGCCCTGGGGCTGGTGATGATTGGCCTGGTCGGCTGTGAGGCCGCCGAACAATCGGCGCAGAAACTCGCCGAGAAAGCAGAACAGGCGGTGCAGGATGTAGCCCGCGAAGCGGTCGACGAGACCTTGCAACAACTCAACAAACAGGTGGATGAGGTTCAGCAGTCGACCAATGAATGGCTGGGCAAGCCGTCCGAGGACGCGCAGCCGGATGATGCGGCGAAAGAGCAGCCTCCGGCCCGCGAGTCAGCGGAGCCGATCGACAACACGGCGGTTGAAACCTGAGGCCGCTCAGGGTGTCTTGCTGAGCGCCTCACAGCTGGGCGTGTAGTTCTGCTGGCAGGCACTCTGGAATAAGGCCCTGGCCTGCAGTGGATCGCGCGGTACGCCTTGCTCACCCGTCAGGTAGAGGTTGCCGAGGATGTGCTGAGCCATCGGGTTGCCCCCCGCCGCCGACTGATTCAGGTATTTGAGCATCTGCTGCGGGTTGTGGAACTGCGGGTTGTCGCGGCCGGTGTACAGGTAGGCCAGGCTCACCGCGGCCATGGCGTGGCCCTTGTCGGCGGCCTGTTTCCACCAGTGTTCGGCTTGCTTGAGGTCTTTGGGCTGGCGGACGAAATACAGGCTGCCGAGCTGGAACTGGCTGTCGAGGTCGCCACGGTTAGCCTGACGCTGCAAGTCAGCCTGGGCCGCGGCGGCATCGTGCTGCCCGGTATCGGTCTGGGTTGCTGGCGGCTGAGAGGGTGGTGTGCTGGCACAACCGCCGAGCAACAGCCCGCTGCACAGCAGCGTTGCGAATAGATAACGAAGCACCATGCGTGGTGTTCTCCTGTGCTGAGTGGGGCGTTAGCAGCAGACTGCCTGTGCGCCAGCAAGTTGCGCCTAGATGCAATTCATATCAGTTTGTCGCTTGCAGCGTTTCCCTGTGTGCAGAGAGCTGCGATTCTTGCAGCCAGTCGCCACCATCGGCCTGCGAGGCACCCATGCAGATCAGCTCCAACTTCGACAGCGGCAATATCGAGGTCATCGACGCCAGTAACCCAAAACAGGTGTTGTTGGCCATTCGCCCTGACCTCAATAGCGCGCATTTTCAGTGGTTTCACTTCAAGGTCGAGGGCGTGCAGCCGGGCCAGCGCTATGGCTTCAGTCTGAGCAACGCTGGCCTGTCGTCCTATAAAAATGCCTGGAGCGGCTATCACGCCGTGGCGTCCTATGATCAGGTCAACTGGTTCCGTGTGCCCAGTCGTTTCGAGGACGGTGCGCTGAATTTCGACATCGAGACGCAGCAGGCGCAGGTCTGGTTTGCCTATTTCGAGCCATATAGCCGTGCGCGACATGACCAACTGATCGAGGACGCACAGCGCTTGGCCGGCGCCGAGTTGTTTGCCACGGGGCGCAGTATTGAAGGGCGCGCCATCGAGTTGCTGCGCATCAGTCGCAACCCTCAGGCGCAGCGCAAGATTTGGCTGATTGCCCAGCAGCATCCAGGCGAGCATATGGCCGAGTGGTTTATGCAGGGGCTGATCGAGCGCCTGCAACAGACTGATGACGCCGAGCTGAGCGCGCTGCTGGAACAGGCCGATCTGTACCTGGTGCCAAACATGAATCCAGATGGCGCGTTCCGTGGCCACCTGCGCACCAACTATGCCGGTCGCGACCTCAACCGCGCCTGGCAGTCGGCGAGTGAGGCGGACAGCCCCGAGGTGTATTTCGTCCTGCAGCAGATGCGCGCGGTGGGCGTGGATCTGTTTCTGGATATCCATGGCGACGAGGAAATTCCTCATGTCTTCGCCGCTGGTTGTGAGGGTAACCCCGGCTACAGCCCACGCCTGGAAAGACTGGAAGAACAGTTCAAGCAGTTGCTTGTGCAGCACGGGGCCGAGTTCCAGACGGTCTTTGGCTACCCGCGTGACGAACCCGGCCAGGCCAATACCACCCTGGCCTGCAATGCGGTGGGGCTGGAGTTCGACTGTCTGGCATTCACCATCGAGATGCCGTTCAAGGACCACGGTGACCGACCTGATCCGAGCACGGGCTGGAACGGTGCGCGCTCCAGGCAGCTGGGTAAGGATGTGCTCAGCGTGGCTGCTGCGATGGTCGGGCAGTTGCGCGAATAACAAACCCTGGCGGGCAGGGCGCTTGTCCTGTCCGCCAGGGTTGTCGCTAAGGTCGCTTTAGCCGCGGTAATAACGCTGCGGTACAAACGGGGTCTTGGCCACTTTCATCGCCACGCGTTTGCCGCGCACCATGGCCCATACTTCGGTATCCAGGGCGATATGGCTGTTCTGCAGATAGCCCATGGCCACCGGGGCAGCCAGGGTTGGGCCGAAGCCACCGCTGCACACGCTGCCGATCACATTGCCGTCGGCATCGACGATTTCCGCGCCTTCACGCACCGGCACACGTTCCTGCGGCAGCAGGCCGACGCGCTTGCTGGCAATGCCTTCTTGTTGCTGGGCGAAGATGCGCTCGGCACCGGGGAAGCCGCCCGCACGGGCGCCATCGGCGCGGCGTGGTTTGGACATGGCCCACAGCAAGCTGGCCTCGATCGGCGTGGTGCTGGTGCTCATGTCGTGGCCGTACAGGCACAGGCCTGCTTCCAGGCGCAGCGAGTCACGCGCGCCAAGGCCGATAGCGGCTACTTCCGGTTCAGCCAGCAGGCTGCGCGCCAGGGTTTCACAGTGTTCGGCCGGCACCGAAATCTCGAAACCGTCCTCGCCGGTGTAGCCGGAGCGGCTGACGTAGCAATCGACGCCGAGCAGACGCACCGGGGCGAATTGCATAAAAGTCATCTTCGCCACTTCCGGGGCCAGGCGGGCCAGCACGTCGACTGCTTTAGGGCCTTGCAGCGCCAACAGTGCGCGTGCTTCGAACAGGCTTTCGATCTCACACTGGCTGCCGATGTGCTTGTGAAGGTGGGCCAGGTCCTGCTCCTTGCAGGCGGCGTTGACCACCAGGAACAGCGTGTCGTTACCCAGGTTAGCGACCATCAGGTCGTCGAGGATGCCGCCGTTCTCATCGGTGAACATGGCGTAGCGCTGCATGCCCACGGGCAGGTCGATGATGTCCACCGGTACCAGGGTTTCCAGGGCCTTGGCGGCATTCGCGCCGCGCAGGACGATCTGGCCCATGTGCGAGACATCGAACAGGCCTGCAGCGTCGCGGGTGTGCAGGTGTTCCTTCATCACGCCCAGCGGATATTGCACTGGCATGTCGTAGCCGGCGAACGGCACCATGCGTGCGCCCAGTTCAAGGTGCAGGGCGTGTAGTGGGGTTTTCGCCAGGGTTTCAGTGGTCATGCGGTTCTCCAGTAGGGTGCGCCATGCGCACCGTTGCAAGGGTTTGGTGCGCACGGCGCACCCTACAAATCAGCATTCGACAATATTGACGGCCAGGCCGCCGCGGGCGGTTTCCTTGTACTTGTTGTTCATATCGGCACCGGTCTGGCGCATGGTGCGGATGACTTTATCCAGCGAGACGAAGTGCTGACCGTCGCCGCGCAGGGCCATGCGGGCGGCGTTGATCGCCTTGACCGAGCCCATGGCGTTGCGTTCGATGCAGGGCACCTGGACCAGGCCGCCGATGGGGTCACAGGTCAGGCCAAGGTTGTGTTCCATTCCGATCTCGGCGGCGTTTTCCACCTGGTTGACGCTGCCGCCCAGCACCTCGCACAAGGCGCCGGCGGCCATCGAACAGGCCACGCCGACCTCGCCCTGGCAGCCGACTTCGGCACCGGAGATCGAGGCGTTCTCTTTATAGAGGATGCCGATGGCGGCAGCGGTGAGCAGAAAGCGCACTACGCCGTCGTCGTTGGATCCCGGGATAAAGCGGCTGTAGTAATGCAGCACGGCGGGCACGATACCGGCCGCGCCATTGGTGGGCGCGGTGACCACGCGCCCGCCTGTGGCGTTTTCCTCGTTCACCGCCAGGGCGTAGAGGTTGACCCAATCGAGCACGCTCAGGGCGTCGCGCAGGCTGGCCTCCGGGTGTTTGCACAGCTGGCGGTGTAGGGCGGCGGCACGGCGTTTGACCTTGAGCCCGCCGGGCATGATGCCTTCATTGCGGCAACCGGCTTCGACGCAATCCTGCATCACTTGCCAGATATGCAGCAGGCGCGCGCGGGTTTCCGCTTCCGAGCGCCAGGCGGCCTCGTTGGCCAGCATCACCTGGCTGATCGACAGATTGTGTTCGGCGCAGTGCGCCAGCAACTGTTTGCCGGTGGTAAAGGGATACGGCAGGGCAGTGGTGTCTTCGACGATACGGTCGGCCCCGGCGGCCTGTTCATCGACGACAAAACCGCCGCCCACCGAGTAGTACTCGCGCGCGCGGATCTGCAAACCGGCGGCGTCGAAGGCGCGGAAGATCATGCCGTTGGGGTGAAAGGGCAGCGGCTTGCGAATCATCGCCAGGTGCTGCTTTTCGACAAAGCGAATGGTTTTCTCGCCGAGCAGTTTGAGCTCGCCACTGCTGCGAATCGCTGCCAGGCGGGCGTCAACGGTATTGGTGTCGACCGTGTCCGGCTGTTCGCCTTCCAGGCCGAGCAGCACGGCTTTGTCGCTGCCATGGCCCTTGCCAGTCGCGCCGAGGGAGCCGTACAGCTCGACCTTGAGGCTGTCGGTAGTGGCCAATAGATCATCGCGGCGCAGGCCTTCGGCAAAGCGCACGGCGGCGCGCATCGGGCCCACCGTGTGCGAGCTGGACGGGCCGATGCCGATCTTGAATAGGTCAAAAACGCTAAGTGACATGCTGTCTCCGGCTTTAAGCCAACCTCGTAAGTCGGCGTTGATGCAGCGCGGTCTGTAACCGCGTCTGCGTTGCGCAAAAGAAGCTGCTGTTAGTCAGCGTAGACCGGGAAGCTGGCGCATAGGTCGGCGACCTGACCACGGACGCGTTCAATTACCGCCGGGTTTTCCAGGTCATCGAGGATGTCGCAGATCCAGCCGGCCAGGGTGCGGCACTCGCCCTGCTTGAAGCCGCGGGTGGTGACGGCCGGGGTGCCGATACGGATGCCCGAGGTGACAAACGGCGACTGCGGATCGTTCGGCACGGCGTTCTTGTTCACCGTGATATGCGCCGCGCCCAGGGCTGCATCGGCAGCTTTGCCGGTGAGGCCCTGTCTGATCAGGCTGACCAGCATCAGGTGGTTGTCGGTGCCGCCGGAGACCACGTTATAGCCGCGCGCAACGAACACTTCGGCCATGGCCTGGGCGTTGTTGATCACCTGCTGCTGGTAAGTCTTGAAGCTTGGCTCCAGGGCTTCCTTGAAGCACACGGCCTTGGCTGCGATCACATGCATCAGCGGGCCGCCCTGGGCGCCGGGAAATACGGCGGAGTTGAGCTTTTTCTCGATCTCTTCATTGGCCTTGGCCAGGATCAAACCGCCACGCGGGCCGCGCAGAGTCTTGTGGGTGGTGGTGGTGACCACATCGGCGAAGGGCACCGGGTTGGGGTACAGGCCGGCGGCCACCAAGCCGGCGACGTGGGCCATGTCGACAAACAGCAGCGCACCGACTTTATCGGCGATGGCGCGGAAGCGGGCGAAGTCCAGGGTGCGCGAATAGGCGCTGAAACCGGCGACGATCATTTTCGGCTTGTGCTCGATAGCCAGGCGCTCGACCTCGGCGTAATCGATCAGGCCCTGCTCGTCGATGCCGTATTGCACCGCGTTGTACAGCTTGCCGGAGGACGAAACCTTGGCGCCGTGGGTCAGGTGGCCGCCGTGGGCCAGACTCATGCCGAGGATGGTATCGCCAGCATTGAGCAAGGCCAGGTACACCGCGCTGTTGGCTGAAGAGCCGGAGTGCGGCTGCACGTTGGCGTAGTCGGCACCGAACAACTGTTTGGCGCGTTCGATGGCCAGCGCCTCGACCTTGTCGACATGCTCGCAGCCGCCGTAATAGCGCTTGCCCGGATAGCCTTCGGCGTACTTGTTGGTCAGGCCGCTGCCCTGAGCCTGCATCACGCGCTGGCTGCAATAGTTTTCCGAGGCGATCAGCTCGATATGGTCTTCCTGGCGCTGCTCTTCGGCGTTGATCGCGGCGAGCAGGGCGTCATCGTAGCCTTGCAGTTGGTCGTGCTTGCTGAACATGGTGAGGCCCTCTGGTTTTTATATGAGGTGCAGCTAACCCGCCTCGGGTAGAGGTGAGTCGAAATTCTTGGGTGAAGCTGAACGTTGAACCATCCCCTCTCCCTACTGGGGAGAGGGCTAGGGAGAGGGGTTGCCTAACAACCGCATTACCCTCTCCCCCGGCCCCTCTCCCAGAGGGAGAGGGGAGGTTCTTTACGCGTCCTGGTACGCCTCGATGGACGGGCAGGCGCAGATCAGGTTGCGGTCGCCGAACACGTTGTCCACGCGGCCGACCGGCGGCCAGTACTTGGCCTCGATCAGGCTGGCCACCGGGTACACGGCCTGCTCGCGGCTGTAGCCGTGAGTCCATTCGCCGGTCAGTTCCAGGGCGGTGTGCGGGGCGTTTTTCAGCGGGTTGTCGTTGGCATCCAGCTGACCGGCTTCCACCGCACGAATCTCGTTGCGGATGGCGATCATGGCGTCGCAGAAGCGGTCCAGCTCTTCCTTGGATTCGCTTTCGGTTGGCTCGATCATCAGGGTGCCGGCGACCGGGAAGGACATGGTCGGGGCGTGGAAGCCGAAGTCGATCAGGCGCTTGGCCACATCGTCAACGCTGATGCCGCTGCTGTCCTTGATCGGGCGGATATCCAGAATGCACTCGTGCGCCACCAGGCCGTTGCTGCCCGAATACAGCACGGGGTAGTGCTCTTCCAGGCGGCGGGCGATGTAGTTGGCGTTGAGAATGGCCATCTGCGAAGCGCGCTTGAGGCCTTCGCCGCCCATCATGCTGATGTACATCCAGGTGATCGGCAGGATGCTGGCGCTGCCGAACGGCGCGGCGCTGACAGCACCTTCCTTGCGGGCCATATGGCCGTGGCCGGGCAGGAACGGAATCAGGTGCTCTTTCACGCCAATCGGGCCAACACCTGGGCCGCCACCGCCGTGCGGGATGCAGAAGGTCTTGTGCAGGTTCAGGTGCGAGACGTCGCCGCCGAACTTGCCTGGGGCGCACAGGCCGACCATGGCGTTCATGTTGGCACCGTCGATATACACCTGACCGCCGTTGTCGTGGACGATCTGGGCGATCTCGCGGATGCCTTCCTCGAACACGCCGTGGGTCGATGGGTAGGTGATCATGATCGCGGCCAGGCGATCCTTGTGTTCTTCGGCCTTGGCCTTGAGGTCGGCGATGTCGACGTTGCCGCTGCTGTCGCAGGCGGTGACCACTACGCGCATACCGACCATGCTGGCGGTCGCTGGGTTGGTGCCGTGGGCCGATTGCGGAATCAGACAGATATCGCGCTGATCGTCGCCACGGCTCAGGTGGTAAGCACGAATGGCCAGCAGGCCGGCGTACTCGCCCTGGGAACCGGCGTTCGGCTGCAGGGAGATGCCGTCGTAACCGGTGGCCGCGCAGAGCATGGCTTCCAGTTCAGTGGTCAGCTGGGTGTAACCCTGGCTCTGTTCGGCCGGGGCGAAGGGGTGCAGGTTGCCGAACTCGGCCCAGGTCACCGGGATCATTTCGCTGGCAGCGTTGAGCTTCATGGTGCAGGAGCCCAACGGGATCATGCTGCGGTCCAGCGCCAGGTCCTTGTCGGCCAGCTTGCGCAGGTAGCGCATCAGCTCGGTTTCGCTGTGGTAGCGATTGAATACCGGGTGGCTGAGGATTTCGCTTTCGCGCAGCAGGCCTTTTGGCAGCTGAGCGATTACCCCGGCAGCCAGTTCAGCAAAGGCGGGTACAGCCTTACCGTCGGCGAAGACCGCCAGCAGCGCTTCGATGGCCGCCTGGTCGGTGGTTTCATCCAGGGATAGACCCAGGCGCTCGCCGTCGATTTCACGCAGGTTGATACCAGCAGCGCGTGCAGCAGCGTGCAGGGCAGCGGTCTTGCCGCCGGTGGCCAGGGTCAGGGTGTCGAAGAAGAATTCCTGCTCGACGCTGTAACCCAGAGCGCGCAGGCCCTTGGCCAGAATGGCGGTGAACTGGTGCACGCGCTGAGCGATTTGCACCAGGCCTTTCGGGCCGTGGTAGACGGCGTACATGCTGGCGATGTTGGCCAGCAGCACCTGGGCGGTACAGATGTTACTGGTGGCCTTCTCGCGGCGGATATGTTGCTCGCGGGTCTGCATGGCCAGGCGCAGGGCCGGCTTGCCGAAACGGTCGATCGACATGCCGACCAGGCGGCCCGGCATATCGCGCTTGAATGCATCGCGGGTGGCGAAGTAGGCGGCGTGTGGGCCACCGAAGCCCAGCGGCACACCAAAGCGCTGTGCACTGCCCAGGGCCACGTCGGCACCGAATTCGCCCGGCGCGGTCAGCAGGGTCAGGGCCAGCAGATCGGCAGCGACGGCTACCAAGGCGTTGGCGGCGTGGAAACGCTCAACCAGCGCGCGGTAGTCGAAGATATCGCCATTGCTCGCCGGGTATTGCAGCAGCGCGCCGAAGTAGGCGCTGGCGTCGGTGATGGTGGCTTCGTCACCGATGACCACTTCAATGCCCAGCGGCTCGGCACGGGTGCGCAGCACGTCGAGGGTCTGCGGGTGGCAATGCTGCGAGGCGAAGAAGGCGTTGCTGGCCTTGTTCTTCGACAGACGCTTGCAGAAGGTCATGGCTTCGGCAGCGGCGGTGGCTTCGTCCAGCAGCGAGGCGTTGGCGATCTGCATACCAGTAAGGTCGCTGATCAGGGTCTGGAAGTTCAGCAAGGATTCCAGGCGGCCCTGGGAGATTTCTGGCTGATACGGGGTGTAGGCGGTGTACCAGGCCGGGTTTTCCAGCAGGTTGCGCAGGATCGGGCTCGGCGTCAGGGTGCCGTAGTAGCCCTGACCGATATAGGTCTTGAACTGCTGGTTCTTGGCCGCGATGGTCTTGATCTTGGCCAGGGCGTCGGCTTCCGACAGGCCCGGTTGAGAGCCCAGTACGCTGGAACCCTTGATGCTGTCAGGGATGACGTTATCGGTCAGTGCGTCGATGCTGGCGTAGCCGAGCAGTTCGAGCATGGCCGCGGTATCGGCGTCACGTGGGCCGATATGGCGGGCGATAAATTCGTTCTGGGTGGTCAGCTTGGTCATTGCAATCTCTCAGGCGTCAGCATTGGCGTTGAGCAGGCGCTCGTAGGCGGCCTGGTCGAGCAGGTCGGCTACCGCGCTGGCATTGGCCGGACGGAAACGGAAGAACCAACCCTTGCCCAGGGGATCTTCGTTGACCAGCTCAGGGCTGGATTCTAGCTCGCCATTGACCTCTACCACCTCACCGTCCAGCGGCATGGCGATATTGCTTGCGGCTTTTACCGATTCCAGCACCGCCACTTCGTCACCCTCGGCATAGCTCTGCACTTCCGGCAGCTGAACGAATACCACGTCACCCAGGGCTTCCTGGGCATAGGCGGTGATGCCCACGGTAACCAGACCATCGGCATCCTGACGCAGCCATTCGTGCTCGACGGTAAAACGCAATTCGCTCATGTGTACTCCTCAAGGGTGGTGACTCGCCCTTTCTGCTGGGGGCGATGTGCTGGACGCGCGTGCTGGGCACGCGCTGAAGGTGAAAAGACCATAGCAAGGGTGGTGCCATTGTTATTTTTATCAATAAAAACAATAGCTTAGTGTGTTTTTAGGGCTTTATTTGTTGTTGTCCGTATCGATTTCGATACGGATTGGCGCGGTTTATCCAGAGTGCGCAGCGCAAAGGCTCAGGTGTCGCGGGCTGAATGATTTGTGTCGCTTTCATTACGCTGTATTCAAATCAATACATATGCGGCGAGCTTGGTAATGGCATCGGTGCCGAGGCGGTTAGGCACCTGGATTACTCGGCTGATGGCGGTCAATCCCTCTGCTCAATCGCCCGTGCCATTCATCCGCCCTATAAAGCGCTATTGAACGGGTCGATGGGCCGGCTGTAGAGCGGCTTTCCAGAGGTGTATTCACTCTTTCGGCTGACAGGGCAAATACCTCTTTCGGGCGCTTATCCCGCTCAAGGCGGCTGAGTAGCGTGGGGCCTCAACACGAAACCCCGCTTTCCAGGAGAGCCGCATGAGAACAACAACAAGACATGCCATCTTCCAGCCCAGCGTTTTGGCGATTGCCATTGCTGTCGGCTGTGTCGCGCCTGTCCAGGCTATTACATTCAATATCGGTGAGGTCGAAGCGCAGTTCGACTCATCGCTTTCTGTGGGGGCCAGTTGGAGCGTGCGCGGTGCCGATCCTGACTTTATCGGCACGCGCAACGGCGGCAAGGCGTCCTCTCAGACCAACGATGACGGGCGCTTGAACTTCAAGAAAGGTGAGACCTTTTCGAAGATCTTCAAAGGTATCCACGACCTTGAGTTGAAGTACGGCGATACCGGCGTGTTCATCCGCGGCAAGTACTGGTACGACTTCGAGACCAAGGACGAAAGCCGCCTGCTGTATGACATCGATGACCGCAACCGCAAGACCGCGGCTCAGGCCGCCGGTGCGGAAATTCTCGATGCCTTCATCTACCACAACTACAACCTCGGCAGCCTGCCGGGCAGTGTGCGGGTTGGTAAGCAAGTGGTCAGCTGGGGCGAGAGCACCTTTATCGGCAACTCGATCAACTCGATCAACCCGGTGGACGCCGCCGCCTTTCGCCGCCCCGGTGCGGAGGTCAAGGAGGGGCTGATCCCGGTCAATATGTTCTATGTCTCCCAGAGCCTGACTGACAGCCTGTCCATGGAGGCCTTCTACCAGCTGGAATGGGATCAGACGGTCGTCGACAACTGCGGCACCTTCTTTGCCCCCAGCGATACCGCCGCCGATGGCTGTAATGACCGCCTGGTGGTAGCCGGTGCCGATGTGGCCCCAGGCCAGTCGAACAACAGCGGCGCGCCGGGCAACCCTGTCTTTATTCCCCGGGCCGGTGACCGTGATGCTCGCGACAGCGGCCAGTACGGTGTGGCGCTGCGCTGGTTTGCCGAGCAGCTCAACAACAGCGAGTTTGGCCTGTACGCCTTGAACTATCACAGCCGCTCGCCCAGCGGCAGCTTTGTAATCACCGCCGACGGAACGCCGCAGACGGCCCGCTATTTCCTCGAGTATCCCGAAGATATCCGACTGTATGGCCTGAGCATGCAGACCACGGTGGGGTCGACTTCGGTAGCCGGTGAAATCAGCTACCGGCCGAATATGCCCCTCAGCATCAACTCAACCGATATGACCCTGGGCGCGCTGGGTGTCGGGGTGTCTCCGGTCTTTACCAGCGGCCATGCACAGCTGGCGCTGGGCGGCGATATCAAGGGCTATGTGCGCAAACCCGTGACCCAGGCCCAGGTCAGCGCCACCCATTTCTTCGACCGGGTGCTCGGCGCCAGCCGTCTGACCCTGGTGGGGGAGGTGGGTTACAACCATATCAGCGGCATCAGCAATGACCTGGGCGCCCTGCGCTTTGGCCGCGATCCGGTCTATGGCCTGGGTGAAGTCGCCGCACCGGCAGGGACGTGCGAGCAGGCGTTGAATCGTGACAACCCCGATCTATGCAACAACGATGGCTTCTTTACCAGCAGCTCCTGGGGCTATCGCGTGCGGGCCATCGCCGATTACAGCAACGTGTTTGCCGGCATCAATCTGTCGCCGAGCATTGCCTGGTCCCATGACGTGGATGGCTATGGGCCGAACTTCAACGAAGGCAGCAAGGCCATCAGCCTGGCGCTGAACGCCGACTACCAGAATACCTACACCGCCAGCCTCAGTTACACCGACTTCTTTGGTGGTGATTACAACACTAACGTCGACCGTGACTTTGTTGCCCTGAGCTTCGGTGTGAACTTCTGATCAACGCAGTGCAAAAGGATCCGTACACCATGAAAAACACAAGAATCCTGCAAGCGGGTGCGCTGCTGCTGACGTTGTTAGCCAGCAGCGTGATGGCCGCGGTCTCCGAACAAGAAGCGGCTCAGCTGGGTGCCAGCCTGACGCCGCTGGGTGGGGAAATGGCCGGCAATGCCGATGGCAGTATCCCGGCCTGGGATGGCGGTCTGTCTACCAGTGCCGCGGCTGTCGATGGCAAGGGCTTTCTCGCTGACCCCTTTGCCGGTGAACAAGCGCTTTTCACGATTACCGCAGCCAATGCCGAGCAGTACAAAGACAAGCTGTCAGCCGGTCAGCTGGCCATGTTCAAGCGCTACCCGGAGAGTTACAAGATTCCGGTTTACCCCTCGCATCGAACCACCGCTGTGCCGGCCGCGATTGCCGAAGCGGCCAAGCTCAGCGCAGTCAATACCACGCCCGTAGACGGTGGTAACGGCCTGCAGAACTTCAATGCCAGCCGTTACTACGCCTTCCCCATTCCCAAGACGGGCGTTGAGGTGATCTGGAACCACATCACCCGTTATCGTGGCGGTAACACCCGCCGGGTGGTGACTCAGGCAACGCCGCAGACCAATGGCTCCTACAGCCTGGTCAAGTTCGAGGATGAAGTGGCCTTCCCGGCGGATATGCCCGACCTTGATCCGGCCAAGGGCAGCAATGTCCTGCTGTATTTCAAGCAGCGGGTGACTGCACCGTCGCGCCTGGCCGGTAACGTGCTGCTGGTTCACGAGACCATCGATCAGGTCAAGGAACCGCGTCTGGCGTGGATCTACAACGCCGGTCAGCGTCGTGTGCGGCGTGCGCCGCAGGTGGCATACGATGGGCCGGGTACGGCCGCTGATGGCATGCGTACGGCCGATAACTTCGACATGTTCTCCGGGGCGCCTGATCGCTACGACTGGCAACTGGTCGGCAAGAAGGAGATGTACATCCCCTACAACAGCTACAAGCTGGATTCGCCGTCACTGAAGTACGACGACGTGCTCAAAGCCGGGCATATTAATCAGGACCTGACACGTTACGAGCTGCACCGGGTCTGGGAAGTGGTGGCCACGCTGAAGAGCGGTGAGCGGCATATCTATGCCAAGCGCCACATGTACGTCGACGAGGACAGCTGGCAGATCGCGCTGGTTGATCATTACGACGGCCGTGGTCAGCTTTGGCGTGTTGCCGAAGGTCATGCGCAGCACTACTACAACCATCAGGTGCCGGGCTACACCCTGGAAGCGCTGTATGACCTGGTGGCGGGTCGCTATTTGGCTCTGGGGATGAAGAACGAAGAAAAATCGGCTTATAACTTCGGCTTCAAGGCGACCGCTGCCGACTACACGCCAGCCGCGCTGCGCAGCTCCGGCGTTCGTTAGGCCAATAACCAGCACGTGTGACTCCGTAATTGGGCGGCCTGCGGGCCGCCTTTTTTATCGCCCGCCATCACCTCTCGTGATGGAACTGTGAGCTATAGGCATTGAGGGTTAGCCTGCAATGATCCGGTTCCTGTAAAAACAATAAATCGAGCCGTCATGCACGCATTAGCGCCTTTCCCGCAAAGCGCCGCAGCGTCGTCCTGCGGCAGCGTACAGCGTCCACCGCCTGGACATATCTTCCGGCTATCTGTGCAACAGCGGCTGCTGGCGCACGACTGTCGCCTGCGTTTACTGGTTGGCCCGGCCGGCTTTGGTAAGACAGTGTTGTTGGCCGACTGCGCCCGTGAGTGTCCGGCCAATTACCGCCTGCTCTGGCTGACTTGCGCCGGTCAGGGCCTGTGTGCCGAGCAGCTTGCTCAGCAGTTGGGCAAGCTGCTCGACTACCCCGCAGGCCTCAGCAGTAGCGAGCTGCTGGCGGCCCTGGCGCAGGAGTCGCGGCAGTTGTGGATCATGCTCAATGACTACCCGGCGCACCCGAATCACGCCCTCGATGACTTTCTCAATCAACTGCTGATGGTCACCCCACCGGGCATCTGCTGGTGGCTGGGCAGCCGCCGGCGGCCAGCGTGCAACCTTTCGCGTCTGTTGCTGGAAGGCGAGCTGCTCGAACTGGGGGCCAGCGAACTGGCCTTCAGCGCAGCGGAGGTGTTGGCCTGGCTGCAGCAACTGGACCCAAGCCGCAGCGCCTGGGCGCACGACCTGCATGAGTTGACCCAGGGCTGGCCGGCGGCCTTGCGCCTGCACCTGTTGGCGGCTCAGGCCGAACCGACTGCGCTGGGCGCGTTGCAGGAAGGTGAGCATGATCAGTTGCTCGCCGAATATGTCGAACGCGAAGTACTGCAAGGGTTGCCGGATGAGCTGTTGCAGATGCTCCAGCAACTGGCCCAGCTGCCGCGCTTCAATCCAGCGCTGTGTGATCACCTGTTTGGTGTAGGCGAAGGCGCGCAGTGGTTACGTGCGCTGATTGAGCGCGGCGTGTTTATCCAGGAACTGGAAGCGGCCAAGGGTTGGTATGGGCTGTTCCCGCCGCTGGCTCGGTTGCTCCAGCGACAGGCGCACCACCTGCCCAGCAGCGCTCTGCATGTGCATGCCAGCCAGTGGTTTGCCGGCCATGGTGATATTCCTGCGGCGGTGGAGCACGCCTTGCTGGCCGGGCAACCGGAGGTGGCGGGGAGTTTTCTTGAGCGTTTTACCGAGGAGCAGGTGCTGCAAGGCCAGGACCTGGCGCTGATCCTGCGTTGGCGCAGCGAGCTGCCGGAGAGCCTGTTATGCAGCACACCGCGGCTGATTCTGCTCAACGCCTGGGTGTTGTTGCTGGTCGGCCGTTTGGACGAGGCGCAGAGCTGCATCAACGAATTGGCGCGGTTTCAACCGCGCAGCGATGGTGCGCGAACCCGGGAGCTGTTCGCTCACTGGCAAGCCATTCAGGGCATCATCGCCTATGGCCGTGTCTGTGCCGTGGATGCTCGCACTCACCTGCATGATGCCTTGCAGGGGTTGCCGCAAAGCGCGTGGTCGCAGGCGTTGCTGTGTCGTTCGGCGTTGACTCTGGTGGCAATTGGCGAAGGTCAACTGGAGGCGGCACAGAAGCTCAGTTTTGAAGCCTTGAAGCAGGCACGTCTGCATGGCAATCCGGTATTTGAAGCCCTGCTGGAACTGGACCATGCCCTGCTGCTGGAGGCGCGAGGTGAATTTGCTCGCGCTGAAGCCTTGCTGCAGCGGGTGTTGAGCGCAACTGCGCCGACGGCCTTGCACAACACGCCGGTACTGGCGCGGCTTGAGCTGCGCCTGGGGCGTCTGCAACTGCGCCAGGGCCGTGTGGATGAAGCCCAGGCAGCGTTGCAGTGCGGGCTTGAGCATGCGCTCGCTTGCGGCGATCCGGCGGCGTTTCATGGTTACCTCGGCCTGGCCGAATTGGCGATGGGGCAGGACGATATGGCCGCCGCCTTTGCGCAACTGGGGCAGGCCGAACGGCAGATGCAGCGTCAGCGCGTCAATGAAACCCTGTACCGCGGCACCCTGTTGTTGGCCAGCTGTCATCTGTGGATTGCCCAGGGTCACTATGCGCGGGCGCGTATCGCCGCGACGCGGGTATTGGGTTATGAGCAGCGGGTTAAAGCGGTGCTGCCAACGCCGAACTTTCCCGAGCTGATCCCACGGTTCAAGGCACTCCTGCTGCAACTCGATCGTCTGCAGGGCGAGGATGGGGATGTGCGCGAGCCTCTACGGCAGTTGCTGGAACAGGTGGCAGATCAGGGCCGGCAGGCGTTGGTCAGCGACTTGTGGCTGAACTATGCCGACGCCTGCGCCGCCTGTGACGACAAGGTGGGCGCCGAACAGGCTCGCCAGACCGGCCAGGCGCTGCAGCGGCGTTTGGGGTATCTGCGCCCGTGGTTTTGCGTCGCCAGCCAAGGTGACGGCGCGCCGAATGCTGCATCTGTCACCAGCGCCAATGCGCTGAGCAGTCGCGAACTGGCGGTGCTTGGCTTGATCGCACAGGGGCTGTCCAATCAGGAAGTGGCCGAGCAGCTGTTTATTTCCCTGCACACGGTGAAGACCCACGCACGACGGATCAACGGCAAACTGGGTGTGGCGCGGCGTACTCAGGCGGTGGCCAAGGCTAAGGCGTTGGGCTTTTTCTAAGCGATGTAGTTGTGGCGCTCGAATTGCCTGGCGCCCCATATCCCCTGCGCCGCTAACCCACCCTACCAAGCGGCCCGCACCCAGAATCAGTACTGAGCCTTTGTTAATGCAGTGCCGGGCTGGCGCTGAGTTGGCGCAGGCGCTGGCTGAGGTGCAGGCGCTGTGCCGGGTCATCACAGAGCAGCAGGGCACGTTCAAGGTCGAAGCGCTCGCCCTGTGGGCAGTCGAGCAACTGGTAGATGTCGGCACGGGCTAGGTGATCTAGCAGGCTTGGCGGGCCGAGCAGCAGTACGCGCTCGGCATCCAGCAGCGCTGCCATGGGATCGTCGGCCAGTTGATGCAGGTAGCGCAGGTTGCGTGACAGGCGCTGCAACATGCTCGGCGCATCGCAGGGCAACAGGTGGCTGGCCCTCAGCTCGGCGTCGGCACCCTGTTGGCGTTGCAGCAACTCGCGGCATTCGCGGGTATACAAGCGCCGGCCGCTGCACGGGTCCAGCAAGTGATCGGCGCCGGGAACCCGCAGCAGAAAATGCCCGGGGAAATTGACGCCTTGCAGGGGAATTGCCAGGCGCCGGGCCAGTTCCAGGGCGAGCAGGGCCAGCATCAACGGTTGACCGCGGCGCCGTCGCAGCACGCAGTTGAGCAGTGCGGCCTGCGGGCGCAGCGGGTGTTCATCGTCTTCATGAAAGTCCAACTCACTGAGCCGGCGCAGCAGTGGTTGTGCCAGCTCCTGGGCAGGCAGGTTGGGCAGCCCTTGGCTGACCTGCTGTTGCAGGCTGTCGAGTTGGCGCAACACCTGCTCCGGCTGCAGTTGAGGCTGATGTTCCACAGCAATCCACACGGCCGCCTCGAACAGCGCGGGCGGTTGTTGCTCCAGGCAGGCAAGGCAGGCAGCGCGTGGGGTCATGGGTCTGCTCCGGGTTGTTTAGGTTTTGTAGCCAAGCGCAGCGTCTGCGTCCAGTGCCTTGTGCGGGCAACTGTGCAACTGACCATCGGGCGCTTGCCATCGGGGCGACTGCCTATACTGATGGGCAAATCAGTACGGGAGCCACAGCATGTTCGCCATGATGGAAACCGCCCGGCTGGAGTCGCTGCACTTCGCCGAGGATCCGCTGACCGGTCTCAAGGCGATTATCGCCATCCACAACACCCGCCTCGGCCCGGCGCTGGGCGGTTGCCGTTACCTGAGCTATGCCGACGAGGCGAGTGCCATCGAGGATGCTCTGCGTCTGGCCAAAGGCATGAGCTACAAGGCTGCATTGGCGGGCCTGCGCCAGGGCGGCGGCAAGGCGGTGATCATCCGTCCCGCGCATGTCGATAATCGCGCTGCCGTGTTCGAAGCCTTCGGCCGCTTTATCGAAACCCTCAACGGCCACTACATCACCGCGATGGACAGCGGCACGTCCAGCGCCGACATGGACTGCATCGCCCAGCACACCCAGCATGTCACCAGTACCACGGCTGAGGGCGACCCATCACCGCACACCGCCATGGGGGTGTTTACCGGGATTCGTGCCACCGCTCTGGCGCGTCTTGGCAGTGACAACCTGGAAGGCTTGCGGGTGGCGATTCAGGGTTTGGGCAATGTCGGTTATGCGCTGGCCGAGCAGTTGCATGCAGTCGGTGCCGAATTGCTGGTCAGTGACCTGGACTCTGTTCGGGTGCAGCGGGCGGTCGAGCAACTGGGCGCACGGCCGGTGGCCAGTGACGCCTTACTCGCCACGCCCTGCGACATCCTCGCGCCTTGCGGCCTGGGCGGGGTGTTGAATGCCAGCAGCGTCGCGCAGTTGCGCTGCTCGGCGGTGGCGGGGGCGGCGAATAACCAGCTGGCCAGCGCCGATATTTCCGACAGCCTGCAGGCGCGGGGAATTCTTTACGCGCCGGATTATGTGATCAACGCCGGTGGTCTGATCTACGTGGCCTTGAAGCATCAGGGAGAAAGCCTGATGGCAATCACCGCGCACCTGACGCAGATCAGCCGGCGCCTGACCGAGATTTTCGGCCATGCCCAGGCCGACAAGCGCTCACCGGCACGGGTTGCCGATGCCATTGCCGAGCGTTTGTTATATGGCTGAACAAGCGCACCACCGTGTGGGAGGGGCTTTAGCCGCGAGCCTGCGATTAAAACCAGCGATTAAAACTCGCCGCTAAAGCGCCTCCACGGCGCAGTTGATAGTGGCCAGAAACACAAAACCCCAGTCACTGACTGGGGTTTTGTTTATCACCGCTCGGGCTACTCGGCGGCAGGCTCGCTCAGCTCGCTCAAGGCATCGGGCTGGTTCTTGAACGCCTTGGCGAAGATCTCACGGTTCTTCGCCATGTAGATGCCCAGTTCTTCACCCTGGGCCTCATTCAACGATGGCACGGCTTTCTGCAGCACCTCGGTGAGCAGCTCGGCCAGTTCGAGCATTTTGTCATGACGATCGGCTTCGGCTTTATCCATGAACAAACGCTCCAAATCCCGGCTGCTGCGGTACACCACTTCGACGGCCATTCATCACCTCTACGCCTTCACGCTGGTAGGTTGCAATTAACTGTGTATTTGTACAGTGCGTGCGAGCATAAAGAACTCGCCAGCATTTGGCCAGCAGCAATTGCCATGCCGGTTAACAACATAGCTGATTGTGGACGTCACAGCCGTTCAGCGGTCGTTGCGCAGTGGGCCGAATTCGGCCGGTACCCAGGCGTAACCGGCACCTTCTTTACGCACATGGCCCAACCCTGGGAAGGGCATGTGTGCGCCTGCTACCCAGAGCTTGTCGCGGCTGGCATCGGCGAAGATCTGCTGGCGCGTGGCTTTTGCCTGAGTGCTGTCGATGTCGAATTCGATCACCACTTCCGGTTTAGCGAATTGCACGGCGTGGCTGTGCACAATATCGCCCCAGACCAGCAGACTCTGGTTCTGTGAGGTGAACAGGTAGGAGCTGTGACCCGGTGTGTGGCCGTTGCTCGGCACCAGGCTGACGCCCGGGATAAGTGCGCTGTCCGGGGCGTACAGTTTGAGACGCTGCTGAGCGTCGTAGGGTGCTACGGACTGCTTGGCCATCTGGAACATGCCGCGCATGGGCTCCGGCGCGTTGGCGGCTGCTGCATCACTGAGCCAGAAATCCGCTTCTGCCTGAGGCACATAAACACTGGCATTTGGGTAGGCCACTGCACCGTCACTGTTGAGCAGCCCGCAGGCATGATCGGGGTGCAGGTGGGTGAGCAGCACGGTATCCACTTGCTCTGGGGTGTAACCAGAGGCTTTAAGGTTGTTCTGCACCACGCCCAGGGTTGGCCCGAAGCATTGTGCGGCCCCGGTGTCGACCAGCACCAGGTGGCTGCCTGTATTGATCAAGTAAGCGTTGACGGCGGTTTGCACGCCCTTGCTGGCGTCAACGAACATGCGCGCCAGCAGGCTCTGGATATCCTCGGCGCTGGCGCCGGTGAGGATCTTGCTGTCGAGGTCGACATAACCGTCATACAGCGCGGTCACCTCGAAATCGCCCAAGGCCATACGATAGAAACCCGCAACCTGCTCCTGTTGCTTGGCCACCGGTGTTGCGTTGGCCATCAGGGGCAAGGTGCAGCCCAGAACCAGGGTTTGTGCTGCAAATAGGGCGCTAAACAGCCGGGTGCGGGTAGATGAGCTTGGCATGCTTGTGTCCTCATAGGTTATAAGCTTGTACTTAACTTATACAGCGATGGTGAAATGCTTGTACATTGGCGCTAGGAGCTATCGCGGGTCGCCGTGACTGAACTCTAGTATCCGGCCGCCATCGGCTCTCTGCGAGGTGCACCATGTTGCTGTCTGCCGGTCGAGTCGAGCGCAAACTGCTGGCCTTGCTGGCCATCGCCTACCTCAGTCTGTTTGTCATTGCTGGTGCCATCTGGGGCAGCCGTGCCTACCTGCTCGACGGTCAGCGTGTTGAGGTGCTGCACACTTCGCTGTACCAGCTCAGCGAAACCCTGTCCTTGCTCAAGGATGCCGAAACAGGCCAGCGCGGCTTTCTGCTGACGGGCGAGGATTCATTTCTACAACCCTACAATGTGGCGGTGCAGCATCTGCACAGCCAGTTCCAGGCGTTGCGCTCAATACCCTTGATGGCGATGTACGCCGACGACATCGCGCAGATCGAGCAGCTCACCGAGCTGAAAATGACCGAGTTGAGCGAAACCATCGCACTGCGTCGTTTGGCTGGCGATGAGGCTGCCCGCCAGCGGGTGATGGACAACCAGGGCCGGCACTACATGGATGAGCTGCGTCAGCGCATTCACATCCTGGAACGCCGCGTCAGCGATGAGCTTGACGCGCTGAATGAGGGCACCGATGCGCGTGCGCAAGTCGCCATCTGGGGCGGCAGTGCGGTGGCGTTACTGATGCTGGTGCTACTCGGTATGACCTACCGCGACCTGCGCCGCGACCTGCGTGAGCGTGAGGACCTGCTCAAGCGCCTGGCGTTCGAATCGCAGCATGATGCTCTGACGCAGCTGCCGAATCGCCGTGCCTTCAACGACAGCCTCGATCAGGCCCTTGCCTTGGCCCGACGTGCCGAACGGCCACTGGCACTGATCTACCTGGATCTCGATGGCTTTAAACCCGTCAACGATGAACACGGTCACGCCACTGGCGACCGAGTGCTCAAGGCCATTGCTCTGCGCTGGCGGGCGCTGCTGCGCGAGGGTGAGGTGCTGGCGCGGTTGGGCGGTGATGAATTTGCCGTGGTGGCCGAGGGTGACTCAGCGTCCATCGAGTGCCTGGCTGCCCGCATGATCACCGCACTGGACGGCCCGCTGCTGGCTGAGTTACCGCATGTGCGGGTGGGCGTAAGCATCGGTATGGCGCAGTTTCCCCAGCATGGTGAAGACCGGCGTCGCCTGGTGGCGTCGGCTGACACCGCCATGTACCGGGCCAAGGACGCCGGTAAACACTGCTTCGCCTGGCCTGAGTCAACCACAGCGGTTCCTGCTGCGGCGCTCTGACGCGCCCCGGGGCGTGTCCTGCGGCGTACAGCGATCATCTCCTGATGGCTGGTCTTGTTCCTGCATGGTGCAGGCACTTTACGCTGATGGAGCGGACCGGCGATGTGGGGAGTGCAAGAATCGTGAAGGACAATCTGGCTGAACGCGCCCGTGAGCGCATGCATGGTCTGGCGGAGTCGCTGGGCAATCTGTTGATGGAGGCATTCCACTACCTGGCGCTGTTTGCCATCGGCGCGATCACGGCCTGGGCGGCGGTGATGGCCTTTCTCGGTATGCTGGAAAAGGGTCATATCACGGTCGATGACATCCTGCTGCTGTTCATTTATCTGGAATTGGCGGCAATGGTCGGGATCTATTTCAAGACCAACCATATGCCGATCCGCTTCATGATCTATGTAGCGATCACTGCGTTGACCCGGTTGATGATTTCCGACATCTCACACAACCACAAACCCGACATGGGCGTGGTTATGATCTCCGGCGCAATTCTGCTGCTGGCGCTGGCGATTTTTGTGGTGCGTTACGCCTCGTCGCGCTTTCCGGCGGTGCAGGCTGGCGGGACGCGGAAAAAGACTAATCCGGCGGATGAAGCGGCAGAACGTGATGATGCGCAGAGTGATGACTAAGGCGTAGGGCCGGTCAGTCACTCAGCGGCGCAAACAGCGCCTGAAGGTCGTCTTCGCTAAGTTGTAGCTGGCTCTGGCTGCCGCCTTCCAGCACGCCACGGGCCAGGCTGGCCTTGGCCTGTTGCAGTTGCTGGATTTTCTCTTCCACGCTGCCACGGGCGATCAGTTTGTAGACGAACACCGGCTTGTCCTGGCCGATACGGTAGGCGCGGTCGCTGGCCTGGGCTTCGGCGGCCGGGTTCCACCAGGGGTCGAAGTGGATCACCGTATCGGCGGCAGTCAGGTTAAGCCCCGCGCCGCCGGCTTTCAGGCTGATCAGAAAGATCGGCAATTCGCCGGCCTGGAACTGCTGCACCGGGGTGCGGCGGTCCTGGGTGCTGCCGGTGAGCTTGGCGTAGGGAATATTGCGCGTCTTCAATTCGGCTTCGATCAGCGCCAGCATCGAGGTGAACTGTGAGAACAGCAGCACCCGCCGGCCTTCGGCGAACAACTCCTCGAGCATGTCCAACAATCCGCTGAGCTTGCCGGAGTCGGCGCTGGTCAGGCTGTTGTCGCCGTCATCACCGAGCAGGCGCAAGTCGCAGCAGGCCTGGCGCAGGCGCAGCAGCGCTTCGAGAATCACGATCTGGCTGCGTGCCAGACCCTGGCGGGCGATTTCCGCGCGGACTTTCTGGTCCATGGCCAGGCGCAGGGTTTCGTAGCGGTCGCGCTGCGCTGCGCTGAGCTCGACCCAGTGGGTGATTTCGGTTTTCGGCGGCAGCTCGCTGGCCACTTGCTCCTTGGTGCGGCGCAGAACGAAAGGCTTGATCCGTCCGGTGAGGTGGGCCAGGCGCTGCTCGTTGGCGTTTTTTTCGATGGGCGTGCGGTAGTCGCGGGTAAAGCTTTTGCTGTCGCCCAGCCAGCCCGGCATGAGGAAATTGAACAGTGACCACAACTCGCCCAGGTGATTCTCCAGCGGCGTGCCGGTCAGGCACAGGCGTTGCCCGGCCTGCAGTTGCCCGGCGGCGACGGCCGCCTTGCTGCGCGGGTTCTTGATGTTCTGTGCTTCATCCAGAATCAGCAGGCGATAGCGGTAGGCACTCAGGGCCTTGAGGTCGCGCGGCAGCAGGGCATAGGTGGTAAGGATGATCTGGTGCTGGTCGATCAACTTGAACAGCGCCCGACGTTTCGGCCCGTGCAGGGCCAGCACCTTGAGTTGCGGGGTGAAGCGCGCAGCTTCGTCCTGCCAGTTGGGGATCAGGCTGGTGGGCATGACGATCAGCGCCGGCTGAGTCAGGCGTCCGGCGTTGAGCTCGCAGAGGATATGGCCGAGGGTCTGCAAGGTTTTGCCCAGGCCCATGTCATCGGCCAGCAGGCCGCCAATGTCCAGCTCGGCCAGCCCCTGCATCCAGGCCAGACCCTGCAGTTGGTAGGGGCGCAGCTCTGCGTGCAGCCCCGCTGGCGCTTGCAGGGTAGCGTTGTCCAGCTGCTGCAGACGTTGGGCAAACTCACGCAGCTGACCGCCACCTTGCCAGCTGATGGCTGGACCTTCTTGCAGATGATTGAGGCGGGATGCATCCAGGCGCGACAGGCGCAGGCGCTGGCTGGATTCGCCCGGCTCGCGCACAAACAGCTCGCCCAGGGTGGCCAGCAACGGCTTCAGCCGCGCCAGCGGTAATGCTGCGCGTTTGTGGTTGTGCGGCAGGCTGACCAGGATCACCTCGTCATCGTCGCGTTTACTCAGGGCTTCGCCGTTGAGCAGCCAGGGCTTCTGGCGGATTGCTTGCAGCAGAATTGGCAGCAGGCTGATGCGTTGCCCCTCGACCTCGATGCCCAGCTCCAGGTCGAACCAGGTTTGCTCGGGGTCTTCTTCGACCTCGGCATACCAGTCATCGACCTGCGCCAGGTTGTACTGAAAGTCCGGCTGCATGCGAATCTGCCAGCCTTCCTCTCGCAGCTGCGGCAGCTGCTCGCGGATAAACACTAGCCAGGCGGCCTCGTTGGGCTGCTCGTACGCTTCGCCGGCGCTTTCCGGCAGCGCTTCGCTCTGCCGCAGGGCCACTTGCAGGCCGGTTTGCTCCAGGCGCTTGCGCAGCTGGGTTTCACTGCTGAGGTTACGCACGATGCGCAGGCTGAGGCCGGGGCCCTGCTTGATCAGCAGATCCTTGCCCTGTTTGCCGGAGGCCAGGTGGCCTTGGTAGTCGAAGGCCAGGGCGGCGCGGTGCTGGGTCTGTTCCTGCATGCGGCCCTTGCGCGCATCGAAGTGCACCCGCACCAGGCTGCCGAGGCTCAGCACCGGCGCCGGTTGCAGATTCTCCAGGCATTCTTCTCGCACCTGCGGGTTGCTGACGATCAGCGGCGACAGATCGACGCCCTGTTCCTGCTGCTGTTGCAGGGTGAGCAGGGCGCTGGCCACGTGTTTGCAGTTGAAGCCCACCGGGCAGCTGCAATGGCCGGTCACGCCCCAGCCCTGGCCGTAATGATGCAGGGTGATGCGCTGCTGGTAGGTTTGGCTGCCCGAGCCACGGCAGCTGGCCAGCAGGGTGTTGTCCTTGAGGCTGAGCAGGCGGCTGCGGCCTTGGGCGGCATAGCCCTGACCGCGTTGCAGATCGCCCGCGCCGAATTCCGCACGCCAGTCTTCCTGGCGCAGATGCAGGATATCGAGGGCCATTAGCGGCACCGGGCAGGCGTGTGAGTGAGTCGTGACATGAGCAGCTTTCTCGAAGGCAGCCGATGATTCTTGCACAGCCTGCGCGGGATTAGCAGGCTGTTTTCAGCTGCTGAGTGCGCAAGTGGCAGGGCCTGATAGGCAGGTATGCGGCAGATTGATGCGGCTGGCGTGGGATCAGGGCTGTTGCAGGGCGGCGCGGAACTGTCCCGGCGTGGCGCTAAAGGCCTGGCGGAAGCGGTTATTGAAGTGGCTGGCACTGGCAAAGCCACAGGCCAGCGCCACCTCGGCCAGAGGTTGGGCCGTGTGTTGCAGCAGGTGCTGGGCTTGGCGCAGGCGCTGAGCCAGCACATAGCGGTGTGGTGGCAGGCCGAAGCTGAGCTGGAACATCCGCGCGAAATGGTATTCGGAGAGCGCACACAACCCGGCTAACTGGCCCAGGCTGAGCGCCTCACTGAGGTTGGCCTGGATAAACTCGCGCACCAGTCGTCGTTGGCTGGGCGCCAGGCCGCCGGTCAGGCGCAGCCCCTCGCGGCGGCCAACCTGGGACAGCAGGGCGTGGTTGATCAGGCCATGGGCCAGGCTGCTACTGAGCAGGCGTTCGGCGGGTTCCTGCCAGTCCAGCTGGCTGAGCTGACGAAAGCGCTGGGCCTGCTGCGGGTCATCGAGAAAGGTGCCTTCACGCAGTTCCAGTTCCCGTGGTTCACGGTCCAGCAGATTGACGGCCGCCAGGGCGAATTGCTCCTGGCTGATGTACAGGTGGGCCAGCTGGATTTCACCGTTGATCACCCACTCCGACTGATGCCCGGCCGGCAGGATGCACAGCTTGTCCGGCGCGCCTTTGCTGTGCGGGCTCTCGCGGCGGAAGGTGCCGGTGCCGCCGGCCAGGTAGCAGGACAGGGTGTGGTGGCTGGGAGCCTGGTAGTCGCGGGCATCATGGCGGTTGCTCCATACAGCAGCCGCCAGCCCGTCACCCAACTCGGCGCTGCGATGCAGGCGGGTATTGGGCGAGCTGTGCATGCTCTGGAAAACCTGTAGGTGCTCAAGTTGCGACATAAATCCTCCGTCGCCCCATGCTACGCCCAGCATGCCGGCGTGCCAGCCCCCATCGGCAGAAAACCGCAAGATTATGCAAGGCGCGGTTATTTGTAGCTGTCGAGAATCTGCTGGTAGCGCGGCTGTTGTTTCAGCGCATTCAGGCCGTTCTGCAAGCGGGTCAGTTGCACGGCGTCGGTGTCCAGGCTGAAGGCGTAATACATGGCGCTTTCCTTGAGCACATGCACAGGGGCAAAGTCGGCGCTGTGCATGTCCAGATTCCGGATAAACCAGTAGGCGGTGGTTTCGTCGTAGGTCCACAGGTCAATGCGGCTGTTGTGCAGCAGATTGGCCAGCTGAATTGCGCTGGCGGAGATATGCAGGTTGTTGTCGCTGATGCCCAGGTTGTTGAGCAGATGATGACCGACGTCATCGCGAATCACGCCGATGCGGTAGGCGCTCAGATCAGCCGGGCGAGCCACGCTCAGTTGGCGATCTCGGCGCGCCAGCAGCACGATGCGGCTGGGCATGATCGGTCCGACCCACTTGAACTGCGGGCCACGTTCATCGGTACGGGCCATGGAAAACAGCAGCACCCCAGGCCCCCTGCGCGCCATCTGGTAGCCGCGTGCCCAGGGCAGCGAGCGAATATCCCGGCGCTCGATAGGCAGGCCGGCGATGGTGGCAGCTTCCAGCAGAATATCCACGGTGATACCGCGGGCGATGCCGCTTTCGGTGTAGTTGTAGGGTGGAAATTCCTCGGTGATGAAGTCCAGTGACTCCCACTTGGCGTCGGCATGCAGCACCGACGGCGTGAGCAAACAGAGGAAAACCAGCGCAAGCGCGTTGCTCAAGCGAGAAAACATGCGGCGTACCTCGGGTTACAGATGCCGGCCAGGCCGGTGGTGCACAAGGGCCGCGATGGCCCCTTCGTTATTGACGCTAGCTTGCCCGGCAGGGGCTGTCGAATGCCGCGATAGACCGCTCGGCGCATGGCTGTGCAGGTGACTTATTTACCCTTGTGGCCTCGGCTGTCGACGGGGGAGTGCTTGACGATGGGCGTGCGGGCTACTGTATATTCGGTAATTCGTATATATGGAATTTAAGATGTGTTGCCGATAACCCCGACCGAGTTGTTCAAAGCCCTGGCCGATGAAACCCGCGTGCGCCTGATCCAGCTGCTGGTGCGTGAAGGTGAGCTGTGTGTCTGTGAACTGACTGCGGCGCTGGATGAAAACCAGCCGAAGATTTCCCGCCACCTGGCATTGTTGCGCAGCAGTGGGCTGTTGGCGGATCGGCGTGCTGGTCAGTGGGTGTATTACCGCGTGCACCCTCAGCTGCCTGATTGGGTTGCGCCGCTGTTGGCGCAGTTGCTGGTAGCGGATGCGCCATCGCTGTCGCTCGACAGCCAGCGTTTGCAGGGCATGCGTAACCGCCCCGCACGGCTCTCGCCCTGTAGTTGAGCGGATGTTATCGGTTCTTGGTGCCCCGTTGTCTTTCAATCCTGTGAGGTGAGTATGTTGAATACCCTGGGGCTGTTCGCCCTGACTGCATTGGCCGAGATCATCGGCTGTTACCTGCCGTACCTGTGGCTCAAACAGGGCAAGAGCATCTGGTTGCTGGTGCCGGCTGCCGCCGCACTGGCGCTGTTCGCCTGGCTGCTGACTTTGCACCCGACCGCTGCCGGGCGTGTGTATGCCGCCTACGGCGGGGTGTATGTGGCCATGGCGATTATCTGGCTTTGGCTGGTAGACGGCATTCGCCCGACCCATTGGGACCTGCTGGGCGCCGCTGTGGCCATGTTTGGCATGGCGATCATTATGTTTGCGCCGCGTAGCGCCTAATCACTTTGTAGAGGGAATTGGTTTATGGCTATCAAGGTAGGTATCAACGGTTTTGGTCGTATTGGTCGTCTGGCGCTGCGCGCTGCCTGGGGCTGGCCGGAGCTGGAATTCGTGCAGATCAATGATCCGGCCGGCGACGCGGCGACCCACGCGCACCTGATCAACTTTGATTCGGTGCACGGCCGCTGGCAGCGCGAGGCCAGCACTGAGGGCGAGTGCATCCTGATCGATGGCAAGCGAATCCAGGTCACGGCCAACAAGACCATTGCCGATACCGACTGGAGCGGTTGCGATCTGGTGATCGAGGCCAGCGGCAAGATGAAAACTGTGGCTGTGTTGCAGGCTTACCTCGACCAAGGCGTCAAACGCGTGGTGGTCTGCGCGCCGGTAAAAGAGCAGGGCGCGCTGAATATCGTGATGGGCGTCAACCAGCAGCTGTTCGACCCGGCGCAGCACCGCATCGTTACGGCGGCGTCCTGCACCACCAACTGCCTGGCCCCGGTGGTCAAGGTGATCCACGAAAACCTCGGCATCCGCCACGGCTCGATCACCACCATCCACGACCTGACCAACACCCAGAGCATCCTCGATACGCCGCACAAGGATCTGCGTCGGGCGCGCGCCTCGGGCATGAGCCTGATCCCCACCAGCACCGGTTCGGCCACGGCAATTGCCGAGATATTTCCCGAGCTGCGCGGCAAGCTGAATGGCCACGCCGTGCGTGTACCGCTGGCCAACGCCTCGCTCACCGATTGCGTATTTGAAGTGCAGCGCGCCACTACGGTAGAGGAGGTCAACGCACTGCTGAAAGCCGCCGCTGACGGCCCGCTCGCTGGGATTCTCGGTTATGAAGCGCGGCCGCTGGTGTCCATCGACTACCGCACCGACCCGCGATCTTCGATTATCGATGCGCTCTCGACCATGGTGGTGGGCGGCACCCAGGTGAAGCTCTACGCCTGGTACGACAACGAGTGGGGCTACGCCAACCGTGCGGTGGAATTGGCGCGGATGGTGGGTTTGGCAGATTAACCAGGCTTTGTGGGAGGGGCTTTAGCCGCGACTGACCCCAACTGCTGTCGCGGCTAAAGCCCCTCCCACGGTCTACATAGGATTTGTTATGCACGCCTTATCCCGCCTAGCCCCCGAAGTGCGCCAATACCTGCTGGTAACCGGCAACTACTGGGCCTTTACCCTCACTGACGGTGCGTTGCGCATGTTGGTGGTGCTGCATTTCCATAGCCTGGGTTACACGCCGCTGCAGATTGCCGCGCTGTTTCTGTTCTATGAGATTTTCGGCGTGGTCACCAACCTGGTCGGCGGCTACCTGGGCGCGCGGCTGGGCTTGAATCGCACCATGAATATCGGCCTGGGCCTGCAGGTGGCGGCCCTGCTGATGCTCACCGTGCCGGCGGCCTGGCTGACCATCCCCTGGGTGATGGGTGCGCAGGCACTGTCGGGTATCGCCAAAGACCTGAACAAGATGAGCGCGAAAAGCTCGATCAAGTTGCTGGTGCCGGATAGCCAGCAGGGCACGTTGTACAAGTGGGTGGCGATCCTCACCGGCTCGAAGAATGCGCTCAAGGGCGTGGGCTTCTTTATGGGCGGCGCGTTGCTGGCGTTGCTCGGCTTCACTGGCGCGGTATTGGCCATGGCCGCTGTGCTGGCGCTGATCTGGTTGGCCAGCCTGTTGCTGCTGAAGAAGGATCTGGGCAAGGCGAAAGCCAAGCCGAAGTTTCGCGACATGCTGTCAAAAAGCCGGGCGATCAATATCCTCTCGGCCGCACGCTTTTTCTTATTTGGCGCGCGCGATGTGTGGTTTGTGGTGGCGCTGCCGGTGTATCTGGCAAGCAGTTTTGGTTGGGATTTCTGGCTGGTCGGCGGCTTTCTCGCTGCGTGGGTGATTGGCTACGGCATGGTGCAGTCCTTCGCCCCAGCCATCACTGGCAAAGCCAGCGGCCAGTTGCCGGATGGCCGCGCGGCATTCGCCTGGGCTGTCGTGCTGGCCGGGTTGCCCGCCGCCATTGCCCTGGGTCTGAACAGCGAGTTGCCGGCGCAGTGGGTCTTGCTCGGCGGGTTGATGGTGTTCGGTACGCTGTTTGCGGTGAACTCCTCGCTGCACAGCTACCTGATTGTCAGCTACGCCAAGGCAGACGGCGTGTCGCTGGATGTCGGCTTCTACTACATGTCCAACGCCCTCGGCCGGCTGATCGGTACGCTGCTGTCGGGCTGGGTCTATCAGGCGTATGGCCTGGAGGCGTGCCTGTGGGTGTCCTCGGCTTTTGTCCTGCTGGCGGCGTTGATTTCCATCGGGCTGCCTCGGCACCGCGCGAGCAGCCTGATGGAGTAAAAAGCGCAAGTTTGTGCAAGAGCGCCAGGGCCGATCAGGTGCAGACTCTCACCCATCTACCGGGAGTCTGTTGATGAACCTGTCGCTCTATCTGTTGACTGTACTGATCTGGGGCACCACCTGGATCGCCCTCAAACTGCAGCTGGGTGAGGTGGCGATTGCGGCCTCTATCGCCTATCGCTTTGCCCTGGCCTCGCTGGTGCTGTTCGCCATCCTGCTGCTTAGCGGCCGTTTACAGAAACTCGACACGCGCGGTCAGCTGATCTGCCTGGTGCAGGGTTTGTGTCTGTTCTGCCTGAACTTTATGTGCTTTTACACCGCCAGCCAGTGGATCCCCAGCGGTCTGGTGGCGGTGATTTTCTCCACTGCCACATTGTGGAACGCGATCAACGCGCGGCTGTTCTTCAAGCAGCGAATCGCCGCCAATGTGCTGGCCGGTGGTGCGCTGGGTCTTGGCGGTCTGGCGCTGCTGTTCTGGCCGGAGCTGGCCGGGCAGGAAGCCAGCCATGAAACCCTGCTGGGCATCGGTCTGGCACTGCTCGGTACGCTGTGCTTCTCCGCCGGCAATATGCTTTCCAGCCTGCAACAGAAGGCTGGGCTAAAGCCGCTGACCACCAACGCCTGGGGCATGCTGTATGGCGCGCTGATGCTGGTGGCGATCTGCCTGGTCAGCGGTACGCCGTTCGGCTTCGAGTGGAACACGCGCTATATCGGCACCTTGCTGTACCTGGCGATTCCCGGCTCGGTGATCGGTTTTACCGCCTACCTGACCCTGGTCGGGCGCATGGGGCCGGAGCGCGCGGCCTACTGTACCGTGCTGTTCCCGGTGGTGGCGCTGAATATCTCGGTGTTTGCCGAGGGCTACCAGTGGACCGCGCCGGCGCTGCTGGGCCTGCTGCTGGTGATGTTGGGCAACGTGCTGGTGTTCCGTAAACCCAAGGCCGTACCGATGGCAGTGGTGCGCGAGGCATAGGGGGGGTCGCGAGGCTGGAGATTGGTGTGGGAGGGGCTTTAGTCGCGATTCAAGTGCAACTAAAGCCCCTCCCGCAAGGCATTTAAAACAAGCCCAACTGCCCACCAATCAGGGTGGCGAAGTCATCCTCGACAAACGGCAGGATGGCGTCGGCCACCGGTTGCAGTTGGCGGGTCAGGTAGTGGTCGTAGTCGATGGTGGCGTTGCGTGCTTCCAGCGGTTGCGGGCCGGCGGTGGTGATCACGTAGCTGATCCAGCCGCCGCGCTGGTATTGCAGCGGGCGGCCGTGGGCGGCGTTGAACTCGTCAGCCAGGCGTGCGGCGCGCACATGGGGCGGTACGTTGCGTTCGTAATCGGTGAGCAGGCGGCGCAGGCGTTTGCGGTAGACCAGTTGCTCATCCAGTTCGCCGCTTAGGGTGCGCTCGACATAGTCACGCACATAGTCCTGATAGGGTTGGCCGAGAAAGATGCGCTCATACAGCTCGCGTTGAAACTGCTGTGCCAGCGGTGACCAGTCGCTGCGCACGGTTTCCAGGCCTTTGTAGACCATCTCATGGCTACCGTCGGGGCGTGTCACAAGGCCGGCATAGCGCTTCTTGCTGCCTTCCTCGGTGCCTCTGATAGTCGGCATCAGAAAGCGCCGGTAATGGGTTTCAAACTGCAGTTCCAAGGCGCTTTCCAGGCCGTATTCATCATGCAAGTGATCGCGCCACCAGGCATTTACTTTAGCCACCAGCGCACGGCCGATCTGTGCGGCATCCTCTTCAGCATGCGGGCGTTTAAGCCAGACAAAGGTGGAGTCGGTATCGCCGTAGATCACCGTATAGCCTTCGGCCTCGATCAGCGCACGGGTGCGGGCCATGATCTCGTGGCCGCGCAGGGTGATGGAGGAGGCCAGGCGTGTATCGAAAAAGCGGCAACCGCTGGAGCCGAGCACGCCGTAGAAGGCGTTCATGATGATCTTCAGCGCCTGCGACAGTGGCGCGTTAGCCTCGCGTTTGGCCGCCTCACGGCCCCGCCATACGCGCTCGACAATCGCCGGTAGGCAGTGCTGGCTGCGGGAGAAGCGTGCGCCGCGAAAGCCCGGTACCGAGTGCGTGTCGTCCGGTTGGCGCAGGCCCTCGATCAGCCCCACCGGGTCGATCAGAAAGCTGCGGATAATCGACGGGTACAGGCTCTTGTAATCCAGCACCAGTACTGATTCATACAACCCCGGCTGCGACTCCATGACAAAACCGCCGGGGCTGGCTTGCGGTGGGTTGTCGCCGAGGTTCGGCGCAACAAAACCACGACGGTGCATCAGCGGCATATACAGGTGTTCGAAGGCCGCCACCGAGCCACCGCTGCGATCAGCCGGCAGGCCAGTGACCGTGGCGCGCTCCAGCAGGAAGTCGAGAATCGCGGTTTTGCCAAAGATGCGCGTGACCAGCTCGCAGTCGCGCAGGTTGTAGCGCGCCAGAGCGGGTTTGTCTTCGCGGAACATGCGGTCGATTTCGTCCATGCGCTGGTAGGGCGTGGAGATATCCTTGCCTTCGCCGAGCAGAGTTTGCGCGACGTTTTCCAGGCTGAACGAGGGAAAACTCCAGGTCGCCGAACGCAGCGCCTCGATGCCGTCGATGATCAAGCGGCCGGCGGCGTCGGCAAAGAAGTGACCGTTGCCGCTGCCATGCTCGCGCCACTGCATCTCGCTGCCATCGCGGCCCAAGCGCAAAGAAATGGCCAGGTTGCGGGCGTGTTCGTGGAGGATGCGTAGGTCGAACTGCACCAGGTTCCAGCCAATAAGCGCGTCCGGGTCATGCGCGGCCATCCACTGGTTCAGGCATTCGAGCAGCTCGCCACGGCTGGCGCAGTAGTGCAGCTGGAAATCCACCTGCGGCGGTTGTTCCGGCGTACGGCCGAGCATATAGACGTTGCGCTGGCCGCAGCCTTCAATGGCGATGGAGTACAGCTCACCAAAGGCATTGGTTTCGATGTCCAGCGAGGCCAGCTTGAGCGTGGGGCGGTAACCCTCGCAGGGCTTGATCTGCGCCTCCAGCAGCAGAGCGGGATTGGTCGCATCGGGCGTGCCGGTGAACTGCACCGGAGCGGTGATAAAGCGCTCCATCAGGTAGCGTTCGGGCGGGCGCACATCGGCCTCGTACACCTCGACGCCAGCGCGGCGCAGCAGCTTGCTGAGGTCGATCAGTTGGTGATGCTGCTGGCAATACAGCCCCAGCACCGGGCGCTGATGAAAGTCCTTGAGGCCCAGCGGGCGCAGCTCGACGCCACGTTCGTTGTTCAGCACTACTTCGGCCTGCTCGCGTTGCGCAGCCGGAATAAACGCCACCGAGGTTTGCAGCGGCAGACGCAGCAGGCGTGGGCCGTTATCGGTGGCCAACCAGAACTCCACCTGCGTGCCGGCCGGCGTATCACGCCAGTGTCGGGTTAGCAGAAAGCCCTGTTGTAACTTCACCCTGTTGCTCTCAAAGCCATTTTTGATTGGGCAATTCTACGCAGGCTTTTATCTGTATGCCTATACAGTTGTTGTGCGGCTGCCAAGCGGGCACAGACAAATCCGCTATTGCGAGTAAAATGCTCGCCCTGATTGACTGCCCGATACCCACGCCATGTCCCTGCCCAAGCACCACCTCGAACTGTTAAGCCCGGCGCGCGATACCGCGATTGCCAAGGAAGCCATCCTGCACGGCGCCGATGCCGTGTATATCGGCGGCCCCAGCTTCGGTGCGCGGCACAACGCCAGCAATAGCGTGGCGGACATTGCCGAGCTGGTGCAGTTTGCCCATCTGTTCCATGCGCGGGTGTTTGTCACCCTCAACACCATCCTGCATGAGGATGAGCTGGAGCCGGCGCGGCAGATGATCTGCCAGCTGTATGAGGCTGGCGTGGATGCGCTGATAGTGCAGGACATGGGCGTGATGGAAATGGACCTGCCGCCTATCGAGATCCACGCCAGCACCCAGTGCGATATCCGCACCCTGGAGAAAGCCCGCTTCCTCGACAACGCCGGCTTCTCCCAGCTGGTGCTGGCTCGCGAGCTGAACCTGCAAGAGATCAACACCATCTGCCGCAACGTCGATTCGGCGGTCGAGTTCTTTATCCACGGCGCGCTGTGCGTGGCCTTCTCCGGGCAGTGCAATATCTCCCATGCGCAGACCGGGCGCAGCGCCAACCGGGGCGACTGCTCGCAAGCCTGCCGCCTGCCCTACACCCTGAAAGATGATCAGGGCCGCGTGGTGGCCTATGACAAGCACCTGCTGTCGATGAAGGACAACAACCAGACCGATAACCTGATTCATCTGGTCGATGCTGGCGTGCGCTCGTTCAAGATCGAAGGGCGCTACAAGGACATGAGCTACGTGAAGAACATCACCGCGCACTACCGCCGCGAGCTGGATGCGATTCTCGAACAGCGCCCGCACCTGGCCCGCGCCGCCAGCGGGCGTACCGAGCACTTCTTCACCCCGGACACCGACAAGACCTTCCACCGCGGCAGCACCGATTATTTCGTCACCGACCGCAAGGTGGATATCGGCGCGTTCGACTCGCCGACCTTTACCGGGCTCTCGGTTGGCTATGTGGAGAAAGTCGGCAAACGCGACCTGATCGCCGTCACCGACACGCCGCTGTCCAACGGCGATGGCCTGAACGTGCTGATCAAGCGTGAAGTGGTAGGTTTTCGCGCCAATATCTGCGAGCTGAAAGGCAGCTTCACCGAAGACGGCGAAGAAGACGGCGAGAAGCGCTACCGCTACCGCGTCGAGCCCAACGAGATGCCCGAAGCCATGCACCGCGTGCGCCCGCAGCACCCGCTTAACCGCAACCTCGACCACAACTGGCAGCAGGCTCTGCTCAAGACCTCGGCCGAGCGGCGTATCGCCGTCAGCTGGCAGCTGGCCGTGCAGGGCGATCAGTTGAACCTGAGCGTCACCAGTGAAGAGGGCATCAGCGCCCGCATTAGCCTGGCCGGGCCGTTCGCCGCCGCCAAGGATGCCGAGCAAGCCCGTGAGCAACTGGCCGATGGCCTGAGCAAACTGGGCACCACCATCTACTTCAGCACCGGCGTGCAGATTGACTGTGAGGCCGTGCCGTTTGTGCCTGGCTCGCAACTCAAGGCCTTACGCCGCGAAGCCATCGAGGCGCTGACCCAGGCTCGCGTCGCCGCTCACCCGCGTGGCGGGCGCAAACCGGTCAGCGTGCCTGCGCCGGTGTACCCGGAGTCGCACCTGACCTTCCTCGCCAACGTCTACAACGACAAGGCGCGCACCTTCTACAAGCGTTATGGCGTGCAGCTGATCGACGCTGCCTACGAGGCCCATGAAGAGGCGGGAGACGTGCCGGTGATGATCACCAAGCACTGCCTGCGCTTCTCCTTCAAACTGTGCCCGAAACAGGCCAAGGGCGTCACCGGCGTACGCACTAAGGTCTCGGATATGCAGCTGATCCATCAGGACGAAGTGCTGACCCTGAAGTTCGATTGCAAACCCTGCGAGATGCACATCATCGGCAAGATGAAGGGCCATATCCTGCATCAGCCGCAACCGGGCAGCGCGGCAAGCCAGGGCGGTACGGTGGGCTATATCACTCCGGATGATCTGCTCAAGACCATCAAGCGCTAGGGCAGAACGGCACTCGTAGGATGGGGCGTGCCGCGCAGGTTAAGCGCAGCGATACCCATCCGATGGGCTGATAGCGAGATGCTCTGCAGCGTTACTGACGGCTGTGCAGTTTGCTGAGAAACAGCCAGGCCAATAACGGATAGCAGAAATAATGCAGGCCAAAGATCAGCAGCCCCATGGGGCTGGGGTCATCCTTCCACGCCATCATGGCCAGTAACCCCAGGTAGAGCAGCGCCAGGATGCCGCCATACAGCGCCACCAAGCGGCGACGTTCGCCTTGCAGGGGCGCGCGGCGGTTGCGCCAGGTAAACCACAGGGTCATGCCGCTGGCGACCAGGGCGGCGATCAGTACGGTGGTCAACAGCCCGCCGAGTTTGACGAAGGTGCGCAGCAGCAGGTTGAGCACGATAACCGCCAGCACGCCGCCAAGCGCCAGACGGGTGACCGCGACGCTGTTGGGGGTTGGCTCGTGCATCAGGTGTGCTCCTACAGGCTGCGATTAAGGCCGAAGCGTTTTTTCAGCACGGCCTCGAGCAGGCGTTTAGGCAGCAGCGCTGCGAGCAGCGGCAGGCTGCGGCTGCCATTGCCCAGGCGCAGCAGGTTCGGTCGGGATTTGCTCTGTACGGCGGCGAGCAGGTTGCGGGCGAAGTGGTTGGCTGGGGTGGGGTTGTCCTGCGAGGCGTTGGCGCGGGCGCGGATACCGTCGCGAATCGGCCACCAGGGCGAGGCTTCGTCGATCAGTTGCTCGGCCTGCTGGCTGGCGTTGGCGCCGAAGCTGGAAGCAATCGCGCCGGGCTGAACTTCCATCACCTCGATGGCGAAGGGCGCCAGCTCCAGGCGCAGGGCGTCAGTCAGGGCATGCACGGCGGCCTTGGAGGCACAGTAGGCGCCGGCAAACGGGGTGACCAGCACGCCGGAGACACTGCCGATATTCACCACCAGGCCTTTGTTCTGGCGCAGCAACGGGAACAGCGCGCGGGTCACGCCGATCAGCGAGAACACGTTGGTTTCAAACTGCTTGCGCATGGCCTCCACACCGCCATCGAGTAGCGGGCCCATGGCGCCGTAACCAGCGTTGTTGATCAACACGTCGAGGCCGCCGATTTCCGCTTTCAGGCGTTCGGCCAGTTGTCCCAGGCCCAGGCCATCGTTGACATCCAGTTGCACGGCGTTGAAGCCAGCTGCACTGAGGGCAGCCAGGTCATCGGCTTTGCGCGCGGTGGCCCAGACCTGATAACCGGCCTGCTGGAACACCTCGGCCAGGGCGCGGCCAATGCCGCTGGAACATCCGGTGATCAGTACGCTGGGCTGGGTCATGCAGCTTTCCTTGTTGTTCTAATGGGGGCAAATATCAGCGGCTAAAGCTGCCTTGTAGGCGTTCAGCGCGAAATTCTAATGTGCTGGCGCGATAACCGCTGCGCAGGGTTGGCAGTGGCAGGCAGGTTTGCCAGTCGGCGCCAGGCAGCAATTCGCCGGGGCCGCTGTAACGTGGGGCTTCATACAGACGTTCGGCCAGGTTAACGCTGTCGCCGGGGCGGTAGGCGGTGATCTGCCAGTGCAGCTCAAGCAGTGCAGCTTCACTGCCGTTCTTCAGGTTCAGGGCCAACGGACGATCTGCCGGGCAGCGCTGCGGGGCGTAATCGAGGCGCAGTTCGAGGTGAGCCAGGTGGCGATTCTCGCGGCTTTCCTGCCAGAGCACCCAACTGGCGACCAGGCCGAGGCCGATCAGCGCCGCGAGGGAGATCGGCAGCGCCTTGCTCGGGTAGCGGATCAGCAGGATCAACCAGCTCAGTACCAGAATTGCGCCTATCAGCATCACTCAGGCCTCGGGAGTGTCGCGTAGAAATACCAGACTATCAGCCTTGGAGTGCTCGGCCGAATAGCGATAGCCCTGGTAGTTGAAATCCTTGAGGCTGGCGGGGTCGGTCAGCCGCTCCTTGATCACATAGCGCGCCATCAGGCCACGGGCTTTTTTCGCGTAGAAACTGATGATCTTGTACTGGCCGTTTTTCAGGTCCTTGAACTCGGTGTCGATCACCCGCGCATTCAGCGCTTTGCGTTTTACCGCGCCGAAGTATTCGTTGGATGCCAGGTTGAGCAGCACGTCGTCGCCCTGCGCAGCCAGCGCCTCATTCAGCCAGCCGCTGATGCGTTCACCCCAGAAAGCATAGAGATCCTTGCCGCGCGGGTTGGCCAGTTTGCTGCCCATTTCCAGGCGATAGGCCTGCATCAGGTCGAGCGGGCGCAGTACGCCATACAGGCCGGAGAGCATGCGCAGGTGGGTTTGCGCGAAGTCAAAGTCGGCTTCGCTGAAATCCTCGGCGTTAAGCCCGGTGTACACGTCACCCTTGAACGCCAGCAGCGCCTGCTTGGCGTTGGACGGATTGAACGGCCGCTCCCAGCTGCCAAAGCGCGCGGCATTGAGGCCGGCGAGTTTGTCCGAGAGGTGCATCAGCTCTGCGATCTGCGCCGGGGTGAAGTCGCGCAGTTGCTGGATCAAGTCCTGGGCGTGGTCGAGGTGTTCCGGTTGGGTAAAGCGCGGGGTTACGGGCGGCGTCTCGTAATCGAGGGTCTTGGCCGGGGAAATCACCATCAACATAAAATTGTGCTCCTGAAAGTCTGCGGCGATTCTAGAAGCTGGCGGCGGCTGAGACTACCTATAAGGGTGATTAGCTCAGCCGATTCGAGCCCTGTTATTGCGCGTACTTGCACCGCGTTGGCGCAGCCTGAGGCTCATCAGCGATATATGCGGTGAGCCGGCCTGACTGCGAGCGTAAGGCGAATCAGCTGGCACCGTTACTGGGGCGTGCAGGCTTGTACTGAAAGGCTGTGCAGGGCAGAGCAAGAGAGGCTAGGGCGTTGCGGAAGGAAAAAACCGAACAGGCCGAAAACCGGTAGGACTTCCGACTTTAACGGCGCTCGGGCAGACCGCCAAGCGCTATTTGTCGCACCGATAAATAAACCTGCAAATCCTGAAAAAAACGTTTTTCTGTCATCTGAATTGGAGTAATTAAAAGGCAAGACCGCCGAACCCTGCAGACAGGTGGCGGCCATTGGCCCTCACCTTGCTTGCATCCTTCTCAGCCCCGGCACTGAGGAGTCGGCGGCCCCTCCGCGGCGCACTCGCCCCTGCGCCGCTTGGCTACTACAAGAAGGTGACCGAGTATGGATGACCACGGACGCTCCAAGCCCACCGCCCCAACCCTGTACGCCCTCGACACCAATGTGCTGATCCACGATCCCAACGCGCTGCTGAATTTTCAGGAGCATCACGTTGCCATTCCGATGACCGTACTGGAGGAACTGGACAAGCTTAAAACCGGCAAACAGGGCGTGGCCGCCGAGTGCCGCCAGGCCATCCGCCTGATCGACAAGATTCTCGGCAGCGCCAACCCGGAGGAAGTGGAGCACGGCGTCGCCATCCAGCGTGAGAAGAGCGGCCCTTGCGGCTTTCTCTCCATCCTTATGAGCAAAAGCGCCGCCCCGGTAACGTGGCTGCCGGAAGACCTCAACGACAACAAGATCATCAACCAGTTGGTCGAGCTGAAGTCCCGTCGCCCCGGCCTCAACGTGGTGCTGGTGACCAAAGACATCAACATGCGCCTCAAGGCGCGGGCCTGTGGCATCGATTCGGAGGATTACCACACCGACCAGCTGGTCGACGACGTGTCGCTGCTGTCGCAGGGTTATCACAACATGGACGGCTCCTTCTGGGACCGCGTGAACAAGGTGGAAACCCGCCAGGATCACGGCCGTACCTGGCACCGCGTGCAGCTCACCGACAACCTGCCGGCGGTGCACGTCAACGAGTTCATCCTCGACGAGCAGGGCTTTGTTGGCTGGATCAAGGGCATCAAACATGGCGAGCTGATGATTCTCGACATGCATCAGGAACCCCTGATGCACCAGGAAGCCTGGGGCCTGCGCCCTCGGGATATCTACCAGTCATTGGCGCTGTTTGCCCTGCTGGATCCGGACATCCATCTGGTCAACCTGTCCGGCGCAGCCGGCTCGGGGAAAACCATCCTGGCCCTGGCGGCGGCCATCGAACAGACCATGGTCAGCAAGCGTTACCGCCGGATTATCGCCACTCGTAGCGTGCAGGGGCTGGATCAGGAGATCGGCTTTCTGCCTGGCACCGAAGCCGAGAAGATGGAGCCCTGGCTCGGCGCGATTACCGACAACCTCGAAGCCCTGCATATGGACGACGAGAACACCCATGGTAGCGTCGACTACATCCTGCAAAAGGTCCCGCTGCAGTTCAAATCCCTCAACTACATCCGCGGTCGCAGCTTCCAGCAGAGCCTGATCCTTATCGACGAATGCCAGAACCTGACCCCGCACCAGATGAAAACCATCATCACCCGTGCCGGCAGCGGTTCCAAAGTGGTGTGCCTGGGTAACCTGGCGCAGATCGATACCCCTTACCTGTCAGCACCCAGTTCGGGCCTGACCTACCTGACGGAGCGCTTTAAAGACTTCGAGCATGGCGTGCATATCACCCTGCAGGGTGTGCCGCGCTCGATCCTCGCCGAGTACGCCGAAACCCATATGTAAACCTCACTTACACTCGCCCAGCAGGCTGTTACGGCTGCTGGGCCGGGTGTTCTCGTAACCTCCCGTCTGAATCCCCCGGCATTCACAGGTGCCGAAACCTGACCCGTGGGTTTACAATCGCCGGACACTTGCCCGGAGCCTGTCTGTGTTAACCCATCTCGATTCCCAAGGCCGCGCCAACATGGTCGACGTTAGCGACAAAGCGCAGACCGTCCGTGAGGCCGTGGCTGAAGCCCTGGTGCGCATGCGCCCGGAAACCCTGCAGATGATTGCCCAGGGTGATCACCCCAAGGGCGATGTGTTCGCTGTGGCTCGTATCGCCGGTATTCAGGCGGCGAAGAAAACCAGCGACCTGATTCCGCTGTGCCACCCGCTGATGCTCACCAGCGTCAAGGTCGAGCTGACGCCTGAGGGCGCGGATGCCGTGCGCATCACCGCGCGCTGCAAGCTGACCGGGCAGACCGGGGTGGAGATGGAAGCCCTGACCGCCGCCAGTGTTGCCGCGTTGACCATTTACGACATGTGCAAGGCGGTGGATCGCGGCATGGTGATCGAAAACGTGCGTCTGCTGGAGAAGGTCGGCGGCAAAAGTGGACACTTTGTAGCAGGGGAAGAAGCATGATTCGCGTGCAGTATTTCGCCCGTTACCGTGAAGCCCTCGGCCTGGACGGTGAGCAGCTGAACGCGGAGTTCGCCAGCCTCGATCAGTTGCGCCAACACCTGCTGGCGCGCGGAGGTGTGTGGGAAGTGCTGGCCGAGCAGAACCTGATGTGTGCGCGCAATCAGGAGCTGTGCAGCCTGGATGAGCCGCTGACAGCCGGTGATGAAGTGGCGTTCTTTCCTACCGTAACCGGCGGTTGAGCCGGTTGTCGTCGCGGCTAAAGCCCCTCCCACAGAGAGCCTCTGCATGAGCATTCGCGTTCAGTCGCAACCCTTCGATCCGGGCGTTGAGCTTAACGCCTTGCATGCCGCCAACCTGGGTATCGGCGCGGTGGTCAGTTTTGTCGGCTATGTGCGCGACTTCAACGAGGGGCGCGAAGTCGGCGGCATGTTTCTCGAACACTTTCCCGGTATGACCGAGAAGGCCCTGGGCAAGATTGCCGAGGAAGCCATGCAGCGCTGGCCGCTGCTGGGCATTGAGGTGATTCACCGCATTGGCCGTCTGGAACCGGGTGAGCCGATTGTCTTCGTTGGCACCACCAGCGCTCACCGTCAGGCGGCGTTCGATGCCTGCAACTTTGTCATGGACTACCTGAAAACCCGCGCGCCGTTCTGGAAGAAGGAAGACACCGCCGAAGGCCCGCGCTGGGTCGAAGGGCGCTGCTCCGATCAGGCTGCGGCTGAGCGCTGGAAACAGCAGTCCTAAACACCTTTTGCCCAGGTCGCCTGCACTGATTCTTCAGTCGCAGCGCTGACTGTTGCCCGGTTGACGATTTATACATATAAGTCCAGTATGGAATTTAAAGTATAAATCGAGACTGGCAAATGACCCGTCCACGCGTGCTACCCAGCCATCGCTTTTCGCTCAGGAGCACACCTGATGCGCCTTTCTTCTGTCTTGCAGCAACCGTCGTTGCCCGCTCAATCTGCGCAGCAATGCCAGGTGACGTGGGCCTGTCACTCCCTCAGCAGGAATCCGCACAATGAAGAAAATCGTTCTGGCGGGCGGCATCGCCCTGAGCCTGATTGCATCCAGCCTGTTCGCCGCAGACAAACCCCTGCGCCTGGGTATCGAGGCTGCCTATCCACCTTTTGCCTATAAAGAAGCCAGCGGGCAGATCGCCGGCTTTGATGTGGACATCGGCAACGCTCTGTGCGCTGAGATGAAGACCGAGTGCCAATGGGTCGAGCAGGAGTTCGATGGCCTGATCCCCTCGCTCAAGGTGAAAAAGGTCGACGCCATCCTGTCGTCCATGACCATCACCGATGACCGGCGTAAATCGGTGGACTTCACCGGCAAGTACTACTACAGCCCGGCACGCCTGGTGATGAAGGCCGGCAGTGAAGTCGCCGCTGATTTCAGCAACCTCAAAGGCAAGCGCATCGGTGTGCAACGCTCGACCACCACCGACCGCTTCGCCAGCGAAGTGCTGGCTGCGCAAGGGGTTGAAGTGGTGCGCTACAGCTCGCAGAACGAGATCTACCTGGACCTGATTTCCGCGCGCCTGGACGGCACCCTGGCCGACGCCATTCCGGTCGATGAGGGCTTTCTGAAAACCGCTAACGGCAAGGGATTTGCCTTCGTCGGCCCGGCGTTTACCGATCCGAAGTACTTCGGTGAAGGCGCCGGTATCGCCGTGCGCAAGGGCGACGCTGAACTGCTCGGCAAGCTGAATGCCGCCATCCAGGCTATTCGCGCCAGCGGCGAGTACCAGAAGATTCAGGACAAGTACTTCACCTTCGATATCTACGGCGACTGAGCCGCGACAGCGAAGGGAGCAAGGCCGCGCATTGCGCGGCCTTGCTGTTTTGCGCTGCGCTATTGGCCGGCAGTGCCATGGCGGTTGCGACTGGCCTGCACGATCCGCTGGGCCGGCACGCGCAGCTGGGTCAGCAGGTAGTCGGCAAATGCCGGATCGTAGGGCTGCAGGGCGATGGCCTGGGCCATGCAGTTCAGCCAGCTCTGGCTCAGGGCTTCGTCTATCGGCCACTGGGCGTGAAAGCTGGGGATGGCAATGGCGCCATACTGCTCGCTGAACAGCTTGGGCCCGCCGAGCCAGCCACTGAGAAAACAGGCCAGCTTGTCACTTGCCAGCGCCAGATTTTCGCCGTGCAACTGACGCAGCGCCCGGGCTTCGGGCAGTTCATTCATCAAACGGTAGAAGTCTGCCACCAGGCGCCGTAAGCCTTCGATGCCGCCCGCTGCCTGATAGGACGCATCGCCCACACCGTACACCGCTGTCTGTTGCATCGTCTGCGCCTCTGAGCAAAGCGCGCAGTATAACGGCGCGCCGGATCAGGGCCGCTTCGGCCAGGGTGATCAGTGGGCGAGAAAGCGGCGCAGGCTGCGAATTTCACTCTGGATCAGTGGCAGCTTGCTCTGCAACACCTGGCTGCTGTCTGGCAGCAGGCTGTCGTCAGCCTTGGTGGCTTGCAGGGCGGTAAAGCTGCCGCTGGTAAACGGCAGCACCACCTTGTACTGGTCGCCGAGGAAGGCCAGGCGATCCCAGTCGCCGGCCAGCAGCAGTCGGCCGGGTTTGGCATCGAACAGGCTGCGACCGATTGAGTAGTCCTGGTGTGGATTTTTCACCCCGAGCAGCGGCAGCAGGGTGGGTAGCAGGTCGCTGTGGCTGGTGCGCAGGCTTTCCTTGTGCGCCGCGCGGCCGGGCACCCAGAGTACCAGCGGCACCCGCACCTGCTCGTCGACGAAGGTGGAGTTGTGGCCCCAGCGGCCTTGCTCCATGAACTCCTCGCCATGGTCGCCGGTGATCACCACCAGGGTGTTGTCCAGCAGGCTATTCTTTTCCAGGTGTTCGGTGACGCGCGCCAACTGGCTGTCCAGGTGGTGCACCGCGTTGAGGTAGCGGTTGTAGATGCCGCCGATGTCACGCTGCAGGTCCATGCTGGCGTAGCTGAAATCCGGCAGATAGTCCGGTTTGATCACCGACTCTTGCGGGAAGTTGTAGTTGGCGTGCGGTGACTCGAAGAACAGGAAGGTCATAAACGGCTTGTTGGGATCGCGCTGGTCGACGAACTTCAGCAGCCGGTCCACGTTGCGCCGGTCGCGCTCCCAGGTATGGCCCTGGTCATCCTCGACCATCTGCTCACGCGGCACATTGACGAACAGGGTCTTGTCGAATTCCGGATAGCTGAAGCGGGCGCTGGTCAGCAGCTGGATCTGGTAGTTCTGCTGTTGCAGCACATCGATCAGCGGGCTGCCAACACGGGCGTCGAGCACCGGGAACCAGAGGTTCGCCGGCAGGCTGTAGAACTGGCTGAACATGCCGATGCGCGTGCCGTTGCCGCCGGAGTAGTGGCTGGCGAAATGCTGAGCGCGCTGGGCGAAGGCGTGCGTCTGCGGCATTACCTCAGGGTTGAGACTGTCGGCGCGCCAGGATTCGGCCACCAGCCAGACGATATTCAGCGGCTTGGCTGGTGGTTCGATGCGCAGCGGGGCTTGCGGGTAGTGCAGTTGACCTTGCAGGTCGGCACTGGCGACCTCCATGCGTTGTGGCCGCTGCAGGCCAAACTGCCGCTCCAGTACACGACGCATGGTCAGCGGTTGGTAGAAGGGCACGCGTTGGGCGTTTTCCAACAATGGGCTGTAGCCGTAGAAATGGCTGACGCCGTAGCTGATCCGTTCACCCAGGGTGAGCAGGATAAACAGCGGCAACACCCAGACCAGTCGTGGCAACGGCAGGCCCAGACGCGCCAGGCCATGGGCGGCGGCCAGCAGCAGCGCCTGCAGGGCAAAGATGCCTGCTGCCAGCAGGGCTACGTCGCGCTCAGTGGAGGCTGAGGAGCCCAGCGCCGCAATCCCGCCTGGCGTGGTGATGATGTTCCAGACAAAACCGTTGAGATGGAAGCCATAGAGCTGCCAGAGCAGATGGTCGCCATACAGCGCCAGTTGCACCATACCCGCCAGCACAATCGCCAGCACTGCGGCGGCTTTGCCTGAAACGCGCAGCAGCAGGCGCGTGATGGCCCAGGCGGGGGCGATAAACAGCAAGGCATAGCTGCCGATCAGCAGCAGTTGATAGAGCAGCAGCCATGACGGTGCGGCCAGATCAAAGAAGCGTCCCAGGTTCAGGGCGGCAGCCAGCCAGGTTAGAAGCCAATAGGCGGCATAAGGGCGACGCGATGCGGCGAGGGGCATGGACAGTCCTTGCAAGGGCAACAGGAAGAAAGGCGCACAAAGGCGGGGGCTAAGGAAAACAGCCTTGGCTTAACTGCGGCTTAAATGTTGCGCTGAGGTGGCAAGGGCGCCGTCGAGCAGCAGACCGTAAAGGGGGGGATCGAGTGCTGGGAGGGATGAATAGCGGGAATAGTGCTGCCCGGCAGTTTTTCCCGGATGGGCGGGCTCAGGCCTCGCCCTTGATCTCTTTGAGGTGTTTGTACACCGTTGCGCGGCCCATATTCAGTACGTTGGCCACATAGTTGGCGGCGCTTTTGCCTTTGAACGCGCCTTCGGCGTGCAGGGCTTCGACCAGTTCTCGTTTGTGTTCGCGGGTCAGCAGGTTGAGGCCGAGCTGGCGCTGGCGTAGCCAGCTGTGCAGGAAGGTGTTGATGCGCTCCTGCCAGTCGTCGCGAAACAGCGCGTCGGGCTGCGGCACCAGTTTGCTGGAGGAAAGAAACAGATCCAGCGCCTGCTTGGCGGTTTCGAACAGCGAAATATTCAGGTTGATGCACAGCACCGCGATGGGGGTGCCGGCGGCGTCGCGTAGCACGCTGCTGACCGAGCGAATCTTCTGGCCGTCCCAGTTGAGCTTTTCGTAAGGGCCGATGGTGCGTTCGTCGACGTCGCCGCTGAGCATGTCTTCCAGTGCCGCGTCATCGCCGATCACCCGTTTGGAGATGTTGTTGGCGATGTAGTCGACTTTCTGCGTGCGCAGGTCGTGCAGCACCACTTCGGCATGGGGGAAGAACAGCGTGGCGATAGCGTCGGCGATGGTGCGGTAGTTGTCCAGCTCGGGGGCAGGGCGGGGCGGCGTCATGCGGCTAACTCTTCGGGCTTGGGAGGCGTTGGAAGTGTGCCGCAAAGCGCCCGAGGCGTCACCTCGGGCGCTGCGGGCGGCTATTTAGCCAGGCGGGATGGTGAGAGCATGGCCTCGGTCAGGCCAAATTGGCGCAGGTGCTCGGGTAGCGGCTCACCACGGGCCAGAGCCGCACAGGCCATGCCCATGGCCGCCGAGGTCTGGATGCCGTAACCGCCTTGCGCGGCCACCCAGAAGAAGCCCGCCATCTGCGGGTCGAAGCCGCCGACCAGATCGCCATCGGCGACGAAGGAGCGTAGGCCAGCCCAGGTGTGCGCAGGGCGACGAATGCTCAGGCTGGTGTGTTCCTCGATCTGGTAGATACCTAAGGCGATATCCAGCTCTTCCGGCTGGACATCGTGGGGCTCGACCGGGTCGGCGTTGGCGGGTGAGCCGAGCAGCAGGCCGGCGTCGGGCTTGAAGTAGAAGGATTCGTCCAGGCTGACCACGCAGGGCCAGGCGTGGCAGTCGAGGCCTTCCGGTCCACTAAAAGTGAAAGCCGCACGACGTTTGGGGATCAAACCAATGGGCGCCACGCCAGCCAGGGCGGCAATCTGGTCGCACCAACCGCCGGCGGCGTTGATCAGCGTCTTGGCGCGGTATTGCGCGCTGCCGCAGTCCACTCGCCAGGCGTCACCATCGCGCTGGATGCGCAGCACTTCGCAACTAGTGTGGATTTCCCCGCCCTGCTGGCGAATGCCGCGCAGGTAGCCCTGGTGCAGGGCGTCGGTGTCGATATCGGCGGCGCTGGGGTCGAGCATGGCGGCCTGCACCTTGTCGTGGCGCAACACGGGCACCAGGGCGCAGGCTTCGTCGGCGCTGAGCAGGCGCATTTCCGCCACGCTGGCTTTGCCGCTGTCGAACTGGCGTTGCAGCTCGGCGGCATCACCCGTGAAGTCCACCACCAGCTCACCGCGCGGGGTCAGTAGCGGGTGCTCGGCAAAGCCGGCCGGCGGCGCGTCATAGAACGCGCGGCTGGCGGCGGTCAGGGCGCGCACCTGCGGCGTGCCGTAGGCCACGGTGTAGAGCGCGGCGGAGCGGCCGGTGGAGTGATAACCGGGCAGCTGCTCGCGCTCGAGCAGAATGGTTTTGCCATAGGCGGCGAGAAAGTAGCCGGTGGAGGCGCCGGCGATACCCGCGCCGATGATCAGGTAATCCGCCTGGTGCATCAGCAGGCCTCCTGCTTGAGCTGGTACAGCGCGTGGGCCAGGGCGACATCTTCCAGGCCCAGGCCGATCGAGCGGAAGAAAGCATGGCGCTGGTAGTCCGGGCGCTGGGCCTGGCCGCTGAGCAGTTCGGCCAGGTCGCCACGGATGTCCGCGCGGTTCCAGCCCAGCTCGCTGGCCAGGCACATTTCCCCGGCGCTGTTTGGTGTGGTGGCGCGGTAGTCGCAGTAGACATCCATATTCAACAGGCTGGCGGGCGTTACTTCATGGGCGCGCGGCGCGTTGGTGCTGATTGAGGTGATCAGCGCCGGTTTATCCAGCTCGGTGGGGTCGAGCAGCGGTTTTGCCGACGAGGTGCAGAGCATCACCACGTCGGCATCGCGCAGGGCCTCGGTCTGGCTGGCGCACAGCTGAACACGCAGATCGAGTTGCTGCAGTTGCAGCAGCTGCGCGCCGGTTTTGCCGGCCAGGCCTGGTGAGTAAAGGCGGATGCTCTGCCAGGGACGCAGGTGTTTGGCGTAGTGCACATGCGCTTGCGCTACGGCGCCGCTGCCGATCACCGCTAGGTGGCTGGCCTTGGGCGCGGCTAGAGCATCCACGGCCACTGCGGTAGTGGCAGCGGTGCGCGCGGTGGTCAGGCTGCCGGCATCACAGAGCAGCAATGGCTGGCCGCTTTGCATCGACATTAGCAGGGTCCACGCAGTAATCAGCGGGCCTTGCTCGCGGACGATATAGGGCGAGGTTTTCACCCCGTAAACGCCGGCCCCGGCGAGTACGCCCAGGTAGTTGATAAAGTCGCCAGCTCCGCTGGGGAACTCCACCAGCTGCTGCGCGGGCTGCACCGCATGGCCGGCGGCCAGCTCGCGGAACATCGCGACCATGGCCTGGTGCACATCAACCTGGGCCAGCAGCTGTTCGGCAGCGGTTTTATCCAGCACATAAGGGGTGGTCGGCATGGGCGGCTCCGCAACGAATTAAACAATTAAATCCATTTTGGACTTTATGGTATTTTTCGACAAGCGCTGACGCGGCATCTTGATACGCGGTGGCGACGTTCAGTGGGCCTGACGTAAGCGCTTGCGAAACGCCCCTGGGCTTTCCCCGCAGAGCTGTTTGAACAGCTTGGCAAAGGTGGCGCGGTCGGCATAACCGACCTGCTCGGCGATCTGCTCCAGCGACGCCGGGCTGCGCAGGGCGCGCTGCGCGGCGCTGATGCGCACGCGTTGCAGGTAGTCATTAGGTGTCAGCCCGGTGCTGGCCTTGAAGCGCCGCAGCAAAGTGCGCGATGAGCAGTTGGCTTCAGCGGCCAGGCGGTTGAGGTCGATGGCTTCGCTGTGATGACGGTGTAGCCACTGCAACACGGACGCGAGCTGGCAATCCTTGCTGGGCGCTGGCAGCAGCGGGGCAAAGCGTGACTGCTGGCCGCGCTGACTGTCGAACACCAACGTATTGGCTGCCTGTTGCGCCAGTGCGTCACCGGCATGCTGGCGGATCAGGTGCAGACACAGATCAAGCCCGGCGTGCGCCCCACCGGAGCTGAGCAGGCGGCCATCCTCGCAGACCAGTTGCTCGATCTGCAGATTGACCTGCGGGAAGCGCTGGCGGAACTGGCTGGCCAGTGCCCAGTGGGTAGTGGCGCTGCGACCGTCGAGCACGCCGGCAGCGGCCAGGAGAAAGGCGCTGCTGCACAGGCTGGCCAGTTGTTGGGTGGGCGCGCGTTGCGCCAGCCAGGGCAGCAGGGCGGCGTTATCGCTCAGGGTGGTGTCGATGGCGCTGCCGCTGGCGGCGAGCAGAATCAGGTCGGCCTCTTCAGCCAGGCTCAGATCGCCATCGACCTGAATCTGCGCAAAGCCCAGATCAACCGCGTTGCCGTCCAGGCTGACGCGCTGTAATTCAAACAGCCGTTGTCCGGCCAGGCGGTTGGCCAGGACAAACGCATCCATGGCCATGCTCAGGCTGGAACACACGGTTTGCGGGCAGACATACAGGGCAATCTTCAATATGACGTGCTCAGATGTGATGGGTTTTGGCGATTATTGACACAAAGTTGTCTTTTGCGCCAATCGCGCGATGGCGGTTTAGCGACAATACTGCTCGCACGTCCCCTACCGGAGTTCGCCCGATGACTCACCCCAACGCCGCCCTGATCACTCGTTTCTACCAGGCCTTCCAGCAGCTGGATGCCGAGACCATGGCCAGCTGTTACAGCGAGGATGTGCAGTTCAGCGACCCGGTGTTTACCGATCTGCGTGGTGCGGCGGCTGGTGATATGTGGCGCATGCTCTGTGCCAAAGCCCAGGGTTTTTCCCTGACCTTTGATGGCGTGACCGCCGATGAGCACTCCGGCAAGGCGCGCTGGGTGGCGACTTACACCTTCAGCCAGACCGGTAATCAGGTGGTCAACCACATCGAAGCCAGCTTCCGCTTCCGTGATGGCAAGATCGCTGAGCACCGCGATCATTTCGACCTGTGGCGCTGGGCCGGTCAGGCGCTGGGTATCAAGGGCCTGCTGCTGGGCTGGACACCCTTTGTGCAGAACGCCATTCGCCAGCAGGCCGGTAAAGGCTTAGCAGCTTTCCAGAAGAGTCGTTAAGCTCGGCGGCCTTCTCTGCCGGTTTACCTGCCTTCGTTATGCCTGACGCGACTCCTGTTGCAAGTTCCGTAGCCGACAAGCCCTGGTTCGTCTATCTGGTGCGTGCGGCCAATGGCGCGTTGTACTGCGGCATCAGCGATGATCCACACAAACGCTTTGCCAAGCATCAGAGCGGTAAGGGCGCGCGCTTTTTCCACGTAAGCCCGGCCCAGGCTTTGGTGTATATCGAGCCCTGTGCCGGCAAAGGCGCGGCGCTGCGCCGGGAGCGCGCGGTCAAGGCCCTGAGCAAGGCGGCCAAGGAAGCCCTGGTCGCCGCTGCTGTTATCGCTGCGACTGATAACGCACCATCAGCCTAAGCGGGTAGGCCGCTGCTGCCTGCGCGGTTAAGCTGCTGGTTTACCTGACCCCTTGCGGAGCCTGCCATGCACGAGTTGATCCTGCACCATTACCCGACCTCGCCCTTTGCCGAGAAGGCGCGGCTGATGCTCGGTTTCAAGCAGCTGTCCTGGCGCTCGGTGATGATCCCACCGATCATGCCCAAGCCGGATTTGACGGCCCTGACTGGCGGCTACCGCAAAACGCCAGTGCTGCAGGTGGGCGCGGATATCTACTGCGATACCGCGCTGATCGCCCGTCGCCTGGAAGCCGAAAAAGCCACCCCGGCGCTGTTCCCCGAAGGCCAGGAATTTAACGTTGCCTGCTTCGCCCAGTGGGCCGACTCCCAGGTCTTCCTGCATGCGGTGAGCTTGGTGTTCCAGCCGGAATCCATCGCGGCGCGTTTTGGCAAACTACCGCCAGAGTTTCTCAAGACCTTTATCGCTGACCGCTCGACACTGTTCAACGGCGGCCTTGCGACACGTATCCCGCTGGAAGTGGCCAAGCATCAGTGGCCCACGCTAATGACGCGCCTGCAGCAACAGCTGGCCCGCGAGCCGGGTGATTTCCTGTTTGGCGAGCCGTCGCTGGCTGATATCGCCATGGCTCATCCATTGTGGTTCCTGCGCGGCACCCCGGTAACTGCGCCGCTGGTCGATGCCTACCCGGACGTCGCTGCCTGGCTGGCGCGAGTGCTGGACTTCGGTCACGGCTCGTTCAGTGAAATGAGCGCTGCAGATGCCATCGAGGTGGCCCGTGAAGCCACTCCAGCGGCTCTGCCGAATACCGCGTTGGCTGATCCCAACGGTTTTGTCGTTGGTCAGCAGGTGGCGATTTCAGCCATCGATTACGGTGTGGATGCGGTTGAGGGTGAACTGGTGTTCAGCGGCAGCGAAGAACTCATCCTGCGTCGTGAAGATCCGCGTGCGGGAACGGTGCATGTGCACTTCCCGCGACTCGGGTTTGCCATCAAGGCGCTTTAAGCACCCGGTTATGATCTACTGTGCGCCGGGGTTTCAGTACGCGGCGCGCATCGCCTGTGGATCGTAACCGTGAATCAGCGTGCCCTTGATATCCAGTAGGGGCACGCCGCGCCCACCCAGCGCCTTGAAGGTTGCCTGGCCGGTGGGGTCTTTCTCGATATCGACTTCCCGGTAGGCAACCTGATCCTGCGCCAGTTGCTCACGGGTTTTTGCGCAGTAACCGCACCATTGCGTGGCATACAACACCACTTCGCCTGGTCGCTCAGCCAGCGGCGGTTGAAACCAGCGCTGCACCGTGTCCCAGTGTTGGAAGAGCGTCAGGGCGCTGAGCAGCAAAACAATCTTTTTCACAGGCAGTCCTTGCCGGTTGGCGGGCTCAGCCTTTGCGGCGCTTGAGTTGATCGGTGAGCTGCGTCGGCAGGTTGCGGATTACCAGAGTATCGGTGCCTTCGTCGTACTCGATTTTCGAGCCCAGCAGGTGTGCCTCGAAGCTGATCGACAAACCTTCGGCGCGCCCGGTAAAACGCTGGAACTGGCTCAAGGTGCGTTTATCCGCCGGAAACTCCGGGGCCATGCCGTAGTCCTTGTTGCGGATGTGATCAAAAAAGGCCTTGGGCCGTTCTTCGTCGATCAGTCCGGAGAGCTCGTCGAGGGTGATGGGCTCGCCTTGTTTGGCCTGGTTTGCGGCATAGCTGACCAAGGTCTTGGTCTTCTCGCGGGCTTGTTCTTCCGGCAGGTCTTCACTTTCCACGAAGTCGCTGAAGGCTTTCAGCAGGGTGCGGGTTTCGCCGGGGCCGTCGACGCCTTCCTGGCAGCCGATAAAGTCGCGGAAGTATTCCGAGACCTTTTTGCCGTTCTTGCCTTTGATAAAAGAGATGTATTGCTTGGAGTGGGCGTTGTTGCGCCACTCGGAGATGTTGATGCGCGCCGCCAGGTGCAGCTGGTTCAAGTCCAGGTGCTTGGCGGCGGTCACATCCAGCGCCTCGTTCACTGCCACGCCTTCGCTGTGGTGCAGCAGGGCGATGGCCAGGTAATCGGTCATGCCTTGCTGGTAATGGGCAAACAGCACATGACCGCCGGTGGACCGGTTGGATTCCTCCATCAGCTTCTGCAGTTGCTCGACCGCCTGGCGGCTAAATGCAGTGAAGTCCTGCTCATTATCCAGGTAACGCTTGAGCCAGCCGCTGAACGGGTACGCCCCGGATTCCTCATGGAAAAACCCCCAGGCCTTGCCCTGCTTGGCGTTATAGCTCTCGTTGAGGTCGGCGAGCATGTTCTCGATGGCCTGCGATGCAGCCAGCTCGGTGTCGCGAGCATGCAAAACAGCGGGGGTGCCATCGGGCTTTTTGTCGATCAGATGGACGATGCAGTGGCGGATCGGCATAGCGGCCTCGTGGTGCGTAAACGGAAAGCGCGCATGTTACCCGACCTGCTGTTCGAGCGTCGTGCGCCGCTTGTATGCGATCAGCCGTTCGATCATGTAACGCAGATGCATATGCAGCTCATACAGCTCGCTGGAGTAGGACAGCGGTACCTCGACCCGCGCCAGTTCGTCTTCCAGACGTTCTAGGCGAGCGATTTCGGCGTCCAGGTCGCTGGGTAGGCTGCCTTTGTAGAGCTGCTGATCGATTTCGCGCAGGTGTTTGTACCAGCGGTAGATCCGTGCGCGGATGCGCCATTGGTAGATCGGGCCGATGGCCTTGAACAGCGGGAACAGCAGTACCAGCAGCGGAATGGCCAGGATGATGTAGCGGTCAGCCAGAGAGGCAATGCGGAACGGCAAGTAGCGCTGCAGGATGGGCAGGCCCTTATCGTAGTAGTACTCGGCTTCGCTCAGGGTATTGAGTGACAGCGGCGGCTTGGCCGGATAGCTGCCGGCCGGGTCGAGCAGGCTGCCATTTTTCAGCACGGTTTTCGCCGCTTCAAGAATCAGCGGGGTGAGTGATGGGTGGAATTCCTCGCCGGCCACCAGCGTGGCGACTGGGCCGAGGGTGACGATGTCGCGGTCCGGGGTGTTGTGCTGCATGTTGAGCATGCCTTCGCCGACTTGCAAACGGCTCAGGTAGGGCAGGCGGGCCAGGTAGGCTTCGGTGCGGCGCAGGCTGACCAGCTGCACCTTGGACTCGGCCGCTAGGCGCTGGATCAGGGCATTTTCCGCCGGGCCGACGAAGAAGGCTGCGTCCAGTTCACCGGCGATCAGTGCATCGGCGGCCTTGCTGCCGCCCAATGCTTGCCAGCTTTGCGGATACTGCGCCGGTTCGATGCGGTTGGCGGCAAACAGGGCTGCCGTCACGGCCTGGGTGCCGCTGTTGGCGGCGCCGATGGCCAGGCGCAGTTTCATCAGATCGCTCAGGCGCTCGAACTTGACCTTGTTGCCGAGAAACAGCCACAGCGGCTCACGGTACATCACGCCCAGGCCAGCCAGTTTGTTGCGTTGCTCATCCGTCAGGGTCAGTTCCTGGCCGCTCTGCACCAGGGCCAGTTCCACCTCGCCACTGTCGAGTTTGCTCAGGTTGTCCTGTGAACCTGCGCTTTGTATCAGCTCCAGGGTGAAGCCCTGCAAGGCCAACTCGGCTTGCAGGCGCTCGCCGAACGCATGGTAGCCACCGCCTACAGCGCCCGTAGCCATGCGTGCGTGCATCGGCGGTGGCGGGGCGGCGAAGTAGAACAGCGCGCCAACCAGCCCGGCCAGCACCGGCACGATCCACAGGTTGGTGAGGATGAGGATTTTCAGGTCATGGAAAATGCGGCGCATGGTCAGTCCTTGTCATTACCTGAGCTGAGGATAGCCGCAATGACTGGCCAGCTAAATGCCCGCTTGCGATCTGCTACGCGTCGGCCTGCGGCGTTAAAAACAGGCCCTAGCTCGCGAAATCGTCAAGCTGATCCTAGAAGCCCTGGGTCTTCTGGTGTGTTAAGCCTGTGCTGCGCTGCTCGCGCCAGCGCTCCAACAACCCAAGTACCAGCAGCAAGCCCAGGGCATAGCCAGCATCGATTCCCAGCATCAGCAGCACCAGGCCGCACAGCAGTGCGCTAAAACCCGCCAGCACTCGCCAGATACCGCGCAACAGCACCACGCCGGCGGCCATGCTGAGCAGGTAGATCACCACGAAGTTGCCATTGGCGTAGCGGATCAGGTCGTCCACCGTCAGGTCGAGCAGCTGAGCCAGGCTGGCACACAAGGCGCAGCTCAGAATTACCAGCAGCAGTGCGCGGGCCGGGACGCCGTGTCTGTTGCGCTGGGCCAGGCTGGTCGGCAACTTGCCCTCGTCGGCCAGGCTCCAGATCAGTCGGGCAAAGCCCTGCATATAGACGTTCATCGAGGCAAAGCAGGCCAGGTAGCCCACCGTCGCGGCGATCCAGCGCGCATGGTCGCCCAGCAGCAGGTCGAGCATGCGTGGCAAGGATGCGGCATCGGTCTGCACATCGCCGTAGCTATGCAGGCTTAGCACGGCGACCGAACAGGCCCAGTACACCAGGCCGGCCAGCAGCACGCCAAATAGCAAGGCCAACGGGAAGTCGCGTTCAGGGTTTTTGAATTCTTCGCCCATATGGGTAAAGGCCTCGATGCCGACAAAACACCAGAACATCACCCCCAGCGCTGCCGGCAGCAGATGCCAGGAACCACTGATCTCAGGCAGCAGCGGCTGGCTGCTGACGGGCAGCTCACCGACCCACCAGATCAGCGCAATGGTGGCGATAATCGCCACGGCAATCACGCCCTGAATCATCCCGCTGGCCTTGGCCGGGCGCTGGCCGAGCAGCAACATGGCGGCCAGGGTCGCCAGTTGAATCGCCAGGGCCTGGCCACGACTGAGATCGAACAGCGCCTGCCAGAAGCCGTTGGCGATATTCAGCGCCGCCGGTAAACCCACCGGCAGCACGGCAAGAAACAGCAATGCGCTCAGGCGCTCCATGCGCGCACCAAATGCCCGGCCAATCAGATGCGGCGCGCCGCCGGCATGGGGAAAGCGGCGACCCAGTTGAGCAAAGGTAAAAGCCACCGGCAGTACCAGGGCGATCAGCAGCATCCAGGCCCACAGCGAGGCCTCACCGGCTGCCGTGGCAGCCAGCGCAGGGATCACGAAAATCCCGGTGCCCAGCAGTGAAGTGCTCAGCAGGCCAATGCCTTGCAGCAGGCCCAATTCCTGATTTAGACGACTCATGTTGTATGCTCTGCGGCTTCGTTCGCCATGTTAAATCGCCCGCCTGTTACAGGCTGCTGGCTAAGCGTCGGCATTGACCGACGATTTGGCGCATTTGGCCGTCAAGTTGCCTTTTCCGAGAGTCTCGAGTGGATAAGTTCGATCAGCAGATACTTGCCCTGTTGCGCGCCGATGCGCGTTTGCCCGTCAGCCAGATTGCCCGCGAGGTCAATCTGTCGCGCTCGGCGGTCAGCGAACGCATTCGTCAGCTGGAACACAGCGGCGTAATCAGCGGCTATCACGCCCAGGTGGCGTTGCCGGGTGAGGTGGCAATCAAGGCTTATCTGGAACTGTTCTATCAGGGTGGACGCTGCGAGCACTATGTCGAACTGATGCGCGTGTTCCCGGAAGTGCGCCGTTGCAGCGGGATCAGCGGTGAGACCGATATGCTGGTGGTCATCGAGGCTGCCTCGATGCAGCGTCTGAGCGAAATTCGCGGCGAGATCGAGAACTTCCCCGGCATGCAGAAAGTGAAGACTCATATGGTGGTCAAGGATTGGGTGTTCTGAGCATGCGCATCCTGCACACCTCTGACTGGCACCTCGGTCAGCACTTTATGGGCAAGACCCGCCAGGCCGAGCATCAGGCCTTCTGCGCCTGGCTGATCGAGCAGGTACGCGAGCAGGCGGTGGATGCCGTGCTAATTGCCGGCGATATCTTCGACACCGGCGCGCCGCCCAGCTATGCCCGCGAACAGTACAACCGTTTTATCGTTGAGCTGCGTGCCAGCGGCTGCGAGTTGGTGGTGCTGGGTGGTAATCATGATTCGGTGGCCATGCTCGGCGAGAGCAAGACGCTGTTGGCCCAGCTAGGTACGCGGGTGATTCCCGGCGTCTGTGAGCAGTTGGATGAACAGTTGCTGGTGCTGCACCAACGTGACGGCTCGCCGGGCGCGGTTCTCTGCGGCATCCCCTTTATCCGCCCGCGCGATGTGCTGCTCAGCCAGGCCGGGCAGAGTGCGCAGGACAAGCAACAGTCACTGCAGCAGGCAATCCAGCAGCACTACCAGGACCTCTATGCCCTGGCTGAGGCCAAGTGCGCCGAACTGGGCGGCGATCTGCCGATTATTGCCACGGGGCATCTGACCACGGTGGGCGCGAGTGCTAGCGATTCGGTGCGTGAGATCTATGTCGGCAGCCTGGAGGCTTTTCCCACCAGCGCCTTTCCGCCGGCGGCCTATATCGCCCTGGGGCATATCCACCGGCCGCAAAAGGTTGGCGGCCTGGAGCATATCCGCTACTGCGGCTCGCCGATTGCCCTGAGTTTCGATGAAGCCAAACAGCAGAAAGAGGTATTGCTGGTGGAGCTGGATAGCAGCGGTTTGCGCAGTATTCAGCCATTGCCAGTGCCGCGTTTTCAGCCGCTGCTGTCGCTGCGCGGCTCGCTTAAAGAGCTGGAAGGGCAGATTAAACAGGCAGCAGAACAGGGCAGCGCCGAGCAGCCGGTCTGGTTGGAGGTACTGGTCGGCACCGACGATTACCTGAGCGACTTGCAACAGCGTATCGCCGCGCTGTGCGAAGGGCTGCCGGTGGAGGTGCTGCGTATCCGCCGCGAACGCGGCAATGCAGTGGCCGGCCTGCAGGGCCAGGCCAGGGAAACCCTGGATGAACTGAGCGTGGAAGACGTGTTTGCTCAACGGCTGAGCAGCGAAAGTCTGGATGAAGGCGAACAGGCGCGCCTACTGGGGCTGTATCAGCAAGTGGTCAGCGAGTTGCGTGAGGGCGACGCATGAAGATCCTCAGCCTGCGCCTGAAAAACCTTAATTCGCTAAAAGGCGAATGGAAGATCGACTTCACTGCCGAGCCGTTCAAGGACAACGGCCTGTTCGCCATCACCGGGCCTACCGGCGCAGGCAAAACTACGCTGCTCGATGCCATCTGCCTGGCGCTGTACCACCGCACACCGCGTATGAGCACGGTGTCGGCCAGCGCCAATGAACTGATGAGCCGGCACACCGCCGACTGCCTGGCCGAGGTCGAATTCGAGGTCAAGGGTGTGGGCTATCGCGCCTTCTGGAGCCAGCGCCGCGCCCGTGATAAGACTGACGGTCAATTGCAAGCGCCCAAGGTCGAGCTGGCGGCTGCCGATGGGCAGATCATCACCGACAAGATCAATGAGAAGCTGCGTGAAACCGAACGTCTCACCGGCCTGGACTTCGAGCGCTTTACCAAATCCATGCTGCTGGCCCAGGGCGGGTTTGCCGCCTTTCTTGAAGCCAATGCCAATCAGCGCGCCGAGCTGCTGGAAGAGCTGACCGGCACCGATATCTATGGGCAGATTTCCCAGCGTGTGTTTGAGCAAACCCGCGAGGTCAAGGTCGCTCTCGATCAGCTACGGGCCAAGGCCGATGGCGTCGAGCTGCTTAGTGAAGAGCAGCGTGCTGAACTGCAAGCCCAAGCTGAACAGCTGGCTATTGATGAGGCCGCCCTCGGTACCCAGCAGGCCGAGTTGCAGCACCAGCGCCGCTGGTGTGAGGACCTGAGCAAGACCCAGGCGCAGCTGCATACTAGTCAGCAGGCCGAGCAGGTGGCGCAGGATGATTTACAGCAAGCCCAGCCTCAGCTGGCGCAACTGGCCGCCAGCGAGCCAGCCCTGCGTTTGCAGCCGCTGCACCATGATTGGCAACAAGCCCGCCACAGCCTGACGCAGACCGAGCACGGGCTGCAGCAGAATGCCGCAGAGCAGCGCCAGGTCGAGCAGACGATTGCCGAACAGACCTGGCAGGCCCGTGAACTTAGCGCCGCGCTGCTTGCCGACTGTCAGGCGCAGCGCCAGCAGCTGGCCGAGCGCCTGCAGCAGGTGCAGCAACAACTGGCTGCACAGCCACAGCATGGGTGGCTGGGTGAGCAACTGGGTAGCTGGGGCGAGCAGCTTAAGGCGCGGCAGCAACTGGCTGGGGACATCGCCGAGCTGCAACTCAGTCAACAGCAGCTGCAAGAAACCATCGCCGTGCTGCAAACGCAACTGAGCCAGCAGACTGAGCAACTGGGTGCCGAACAGCATCGCTTGCAGCAGGCGCGCGAGCAGGAAAGCGCCGCGCAGCAGCAGCGCGATGAGCTTCTGGTTGGGCGCAGCGAGGCGGCCCTACGTGAGCGCTGGCAGCAGCTGTATATCCAGGGTGGTGTACTGGCTCAGCTGGGGGAACTGGCAACGGCTCAGCAGCGCCTGAATACAGAGCAAACGCAACTGGCCAGCGCCATCACACTATTGCGCGAGCAGCATCAGGCCAAGGGCAGCGAAGTGGCGCAGTTGCGCCTGAGCTACAAGGACCTGCAGCAACAAGTGCAGGCCCAGGAAAAACTGCTGGAGCAGGAGCAACGCATCCAGGCCCTGGAAGCCCATCGCGCCCAGCTGCAACCCGGCGAGGCTTGCCCGCTGTGCGGTTCCGCGTCGCATCCGGCAATCAGTGCCTACCAGGCCCTGGATGTCTCGGCGACCAAGGCGCTGCTCCACGGCAAACGCAACGAGCTGGAGACCTTGGCCAAGCAAGGTCAGCAACTGGCCGGCGAGCTGGAAAAACTCGCTGCGCGCCTGGAGCAGCAACAGCAGCAGTTTGAGCGTGGCCAACAGACCCAGGCCGAGCAGGGTGAACGCTGGCAGGTGTTGAGTGCGCAGCTGGAAAACCCGCTGGCCGATGCCACCGCCTTGGCTGTACAGCAGGCGCAACAACACACTGAACTGCAGCAGTTGCAGCAGCAACTTGATCAACTGCAACAGCTTCATTCCACCCTTGAGCAGTGCCAGCAGGCGCGCTTGGTTCTGCAACAGCAGTGCGGTGATCTGGAACAGCAGCAGGCGCTTAATCGTCTGCAACTGCAGCAGCGTCAGGAGCAGGTGCAGCAAGGTCAGTTACGTCTGCAGCAGCTGCAGGACGTTGCGTGTGAGCGCAGTGAAGGGCTGAGCCAGGCCCTGGCCGGCTTCGGCTATCAGCTGCCGGACGACGCCAGCGCCTGGCTGGCCGAGCGCCAAACAGAATGGCAGCGCTGGCAGCACAATCAGCAACAAAGCCTGGATTTACAGCGCCAGCTCAGCGAACTGGAGCCTGGCCTGCAGAGTGCAATTCAGCAGGCGGAGCTTTGGCAACAACGCTGGATTGCGCTGGATTTGGCCGATCAATCGGCCCTGGCCAAGCCCGCCGATGCCCAGGCGGCTTTGCAGCAGGCGCAGGCTCAGCTGGAAGAGGCGCAGCGCCGTCAGCAGCAACTGGCCGGTAGCCGTCAGGCCCTGGCCAGCCGCTTGCAGGATGAGCAGGCGCGCGTGCAACAGGCCGAACAGCAGTGGATGGCCGCGCTAAGCGTCAGTCCCTTTAGCGATGAGGCGGGTTATCTGGCTGCCCTGCTCGATGAGGCGCAGCGCAGCACCTTGCAGCAGTTGCGTCAGCGCTTGGATAAAGCCCTGAGCGATGCCCAGGCCCTGGTCAATGCCGCCGCGCAGCAGCTTGAGGCTCTGCAGGCCAGCCCGGCTACCGACTTCAGCCTGGCGCAGTTGGATGAACAGCTGCTCGCCCTCAACGCCCAGCTGAAAACCCTGAGTGAGCGCCAGGGCGAAATCCGCGCCCAACTGCAGGGTGACGACGCGCGCAGGCAAGGCCAGCAAAGCCTGTTTGCCGCGATCCAGGCCAAGCAGGCTGAGTACGACCTATGGCAGCAACTTAACAGCCTGATCGGCTCGGCCGATGGTGCCAAATACCGCAAATTCGCCCAGGGCCTGACCCTGGATCATCTGGTCTACCTGGCCAATCAGCAGCTCGAACGCCTGCATGGCCGCTATCAGCTGGCGTGGCGCAGCAGCGGTGAGCTGGAGCTGGAAGTACTCGACACCTGGCAGGCCGATGCGGCGCGCGATACCAAAACCCTGTCCGGTGGCGAGAGCTTTCTGGTCAGCCTGGCCCTGGCCCTGGCGCTGTCCGATCTGGTCAGCCACAAGACCAGCATCGACTCGCTGTTTCTCGATGAAGGCTTCGGCACGCTGGACGGCGAAACCTTGGAGATTGCTCTCGACGCGCTGGATAACCTCAACGCCAGCGGCAAGATGATTGGTGTGATCAGCCATGTGGCTGCGCTCAAGGAGCGTATCCCGGTGCAGCTGAAGGTGCACAAGTCCGTGGGCATGGGTTACAGCACGCTGGACCGCCGCTTTGCCGCCAATCTTGCCGACGATTGATCTGCGCCAGGGGCGATTGCGCAATGCTTACCTATACTGGACGGCAGTGTGCGCTGTTAGCACCGTTGTCAGTTATGGATCTGCCGCTGGGTGAGTCGTGGAGCATTACCTTTGATCAAGTCGTTGTGTGGTCTGTTCTGTTGTCTGGCGCTCAATGTCCTGGCTGCTCCGCGCGAAGGCCCGGTGTTGACCCTGTGTTACGAGGATCAGGATTCCTACCCCTGGGTCATGGGGGACGGCAGCGGGCTCAACCTGCAGCTGCTGCGTCTGGTTGAGCAGGCCCTGCACGGGCAATTCACCTTTGTCGCTGTGCCCTGGAAACGTTGCCTGGCCGGTCTGGCCCAAGGTACCTATGACGGTGCCTTTGCTGCCAGTTTCAAGGCCGAGCGCCTGGGCCTGGGGCGTTATCCGCTGGACGCTGATGGTCGTCTGGATGAACGCAAGCGCCTGCACACCTCGATCTATTCCCTGTACCGGCGCAAGGGCAGTGCGGTCAGTTGGAATGGTCAGGAGTTTCGTCAGTTGCAAGGGCGTATCGGTTCGTTGAGCGGTTTTTCGATTGTCGACTTTATTCGCGCTCAGGGCGCCGAGGTCGATGAAACCAACCGCGACCCGCTGGCACTGCTGCGCATGCTCAGCCACAAACGCATTGAGGCCGCCGCCCTGCAAAGCCTGCGTGGTGATTTTGTCTTGCAGGCCAACCCGGACCTGGCCGCGAAACTGGAGAAAATCGAGTTACCGCTGGAGGACAAGGCCTACTACCTGATGTTGTCCAACAGCTATGTGGGCAGCAACCCAGGGCAGGCGGCTGCGCTCTGGGATGAGATCGAACAGCAGCGTGAATCACCGACCTATCAGCAGCAGGTGCAGGCATTCCTCGCTCGACCACAGCCTTGATGGCGAGCCCATCGGACTAGTCGTGCATCTTGTCCAGGGTCACCGCTTGACCGTTTTCGACGCGCGTCAGGTACACCGCCTCAGAGCCCTGATGGTCGGCGCGGGAGAAGCTCACCTGGAAGCCGCCGAGGTCGGTGTTGATGTGCTCCAGTGCTTCGACAAATTTCTCGCGGGTTGGCGCTGTGCCCGCATCGCGTAGGGCCTGAACGAAGACCATCGCGCCGATATATCCCTCCAGCGATGCATGGCCCAGGTACAGCGGGTTTACGTCAGTGCGATAGGCCTGCACCAGGGCCAATGAGGTGTCCTGCGGCGAGGGGACGACCTGGCTGATGTAGACGCCATCGGCATCGCTGCCGGCTTCGCGGATAAAACCTTCGGTACCGATAAAGGACACGGTGAGGAAGCGCGTGTTCAGGCCGACGGCCTTGGCCTGCTTGATTGCAGCCGTCAGTTGCCGGTAAGTGCCGACAAAGAACACCGCCTGCGGCTGGGTGCTGCGCAGCGTGTCGATGGCGTCGGCCACATCCTGCGAGTTGCGCTGGATGCGCGCTTGCGCGTCGATCTGCAAGCCGCGTTTGAACAGCGCCCCGCTCAGGCCGCCCTTGACCGCTTCGCCGAAGGAGTCGTCCTGCATCAGGAGGGCGATGCGTTGGATGCCGAGGTCCTGGACGGCGTGTTCGACCAACTGCTCGGTTTCCTCGATATAGGAGGCGCGAATGTTGAATACCCCGGGTTTGGCCGGGGTGCGTAAAAACTCTGCGCCGGTGAAGGGAAACAGATAAGGCACCTGGCCTTGCAGGGCAATCGGCAGGGCAGCTCTGGACGTAGGCGTGCCGACATAGCCAAGCAGGGCGAACACTTCATGGGCCTTTACCAGCGAACGGGTTTGCACGGCCGTACGGGCAGGCTCGTAGCCATCATCCTTGCTGATCAACACCAGCTTGCGGCCGTGCACACCGCCGGCGGCATTGACCCGTTGGAAATAGCCCAGGGCGCCGTGATACATGCCCAGGCCAAGGTCGGCGGCGGGGCCGCTCTGGGCGTTGACCATGCCGACGCGGATTTCCGTCGCGCTTACCCCGTCTTCCGCTACGGCGCTAAAGGGCATTAGCAGGCTGCTGAGCATGAGGCCGTAAAGCCACTGGCGAAGCATCATCCGTGGTTTCCTTGAGCACTGTGGCCGTTGCCGCTGGTTGCGGTGGCTGGGTGGGTATCAGGTGCCGGGTACATCGGGAACATGATCACCTCTGGGGGCAGGAATCGGTTGTCCATATAGATTGCCGCTAGTTCGCGCCAGAGGTGTTGGTGGTCGGCTCTGGTTGGTAGTAACCCTGCTGCAGGTCGTCAAAATAGCGCTGGTAGCGCCCCGTCTCGCGATAGAGCTGCAGACGTTTATTAAAGCGTTCGAGTAGGGCCGGGCTGCCTTCCAGGCTTTTCGGCAACATCAGGTAGCTGCGGTTGACCAGCAGCGGCTTGGGGTGATGGGTAATACGCGCCTGATCGGCCGGGCTGAAGTAGCTGCGCAGCGCGGCATAACCGACGTTCATCTCTTGCGGATAAAGCACCACCCGTTCCTTGAGTAGTTTCTCGAAGTTCTGCTGGTCACTGGAGACGCGCTCGATCTTCACCTTGCCCTCGGCGAGAAAGGCATCGAACTGCGGGCCATAGCTGTATTCCAGGCCGCCGCCGAGGGTCATGCCGGTGAGGTCGTCAAATTGCTGCCAGTCGAAGGGCAGGCTTTTCAGGTGGAAGAACACGAACTGTTCATCCAGCAGCGGCGCGCTGAACAGGAAATCCGCCTCGCGTTCGGCTTTGTGCATCCACACGGCCGTGGCATCGAAGCGCCCAGCCGCCGCCGCTGAATAGGCGCGTGGCCAGGGCAGAAACTGGAAGCTGACGCGATACCCCTCATCGGCCAGCAGGTCACTGATCAGGTGGGCCACCACGCCGTTGTGTTTCAGGTTGCTTGCCAGGTAGGGCGGCCAGTCGCCGACGCTGATCTTCAGTTCCGGCTGTTCGCTGGCCTGCGCGGGTAGCCCCAGCAGCAGGCACACTGCGACGAACAGGTTTTTCCACTTCATTGAAACCCCTCGGTGACGGATGCGCCGGCAATAGCCGCGTTTCATCAGGCTGTAATACCACTGTGCAGGATGGTGGAACATCCCTTGTGGGCTGGTTGCCTAGTTTCCTGATCGTTGCATAAGGATAGTTGCTGCGCTGCAACCCCCCTACACTCTGTACGTTATTTAGTGTGGTTTTATTGCGCATGGTCATGATTGACCCCAAGCAAACCGTGCGCCGAGCTCGTTGCTGCAGATGATCGGTGTGTAGAAGAACGGTATGTCACGTTGTTTGAGTGGCTCCCGTAAAACGGCTGGCCGGCCTGCTGTGCACTCCCTGCTTTTTTATGGGCCAGCGGTTTCCCGCAGGCGCTGACCCCTTTAGAGTGCTGCAGCGCAATCGTGCAGGTATGAGGGGATGGCTGACGCATGACCGTTTGGGTCGTTTCAATTCTGTTTGTATTGACCTACCTGGGCATGGCCGCAGGGGGCGTCCGTGGCTTGCGCATTGATCGTAGCTGGATTGCCGGCTGCGCAGCGGTGTTGCTGTTGGTCAGTGGTGCGCAGATGCCAGCCGAGGCGGCCAGCCATCTGGATGCCGGAGCACTGCTGCTGTTGCTGGCGCTGATGCTGATTAGCGCGCAGTTTGATTTTTCCGGCGTTTACGCCTGGCTCAACCAGCGTCTGGGGCATTCGGCCGAACGGCCGGCGCTGTTGCTGCTGGGTGTGGTGCTGCTGGGTGGGGTGATGTCGGCGCTGCTGGTCAATGACATTGTCGCGTTCGCCCTGACCCCGCTGTTGTGTCACAGCCTGCTGGCCCGTGGCCTCGACCCGCGGCCCTTTCTCCTGGCCCTGGCGCTGTCGTGCAACGCCGGCTCCAGCGCCAGCCTGATTGGTAACCCGCAGAACATTCTGATCGGCCAGGCCGGTGACCTGGACTTCTGGTCTTACACCTTTATCGCCGGGCCGCCTGCGCTGGCCGCATTGGCCATCACCTACGCGGTGATCTGGCTGCAATGGCGCAAGCGTTGGGGCACGGCCAAGCCGGCGGTGCAGGCGGAAACCCCGGTGCAGCATATCTACGGCGTGCGTAGTTACCTCAAGCCCCTGTTGGCCAGCCTGGTGCTGCTTGGGCTGTTTTCCACCAGCATGCCGCGGGAGATTTCCGCGCTGTTGATTGCCGCGCTGGTGATGATTTCGCGGCGGGTCGATAGCCGTGATTATGTGCAGAAGGTCGACTGGAACCTGTTGCTGCTGTTTGCCGGGCTGTTTGTGGTGACCGGTGCGGCGATGGGCCTGCCGCAGGTGTCGGCTGCGGCCAGCCAGTTGGCAGAGCTGGGTTTGCTGCCACATGGGGTGATTACCCTGGCAAGCCTGTCGCTGCTGGCCGGCAACTTGATCGGCAATGTGCCCTACGTGATGTTGCTGCTGGGCGTATTGCCGGAGGCCAGCGAGTCTTTGCTGGTGGGGCTGGCAATCATGTCGACGCTGGCCGGCAACCTGTTGCTGATCGGCAGCGTGGTCAATCTGATCGTTGCGGAAAGCGCGCGGCGGCAGGGCGTGCCGCTGGGTTTGGTTGATTTTGCCCGCAGTGGCGTGCCGGTCACCTTGCTGAGCATGGGCGTGGCCGGGCTATGGCTGGCGTTGGGTGGCTGGCTGCCCTGGTAGGTGATGACGTTTTGCGTGCAGTGGGTAGGTTGGCGTTGAGCGTAGCGAAGCCCAACGTGTAGCGGCATACCCTGTTGGGCTTCGTCGCGTGGCTCCTCAACCCAACCTACATTCGCCGTGTCATCGCGTTGCCAGCCTACGACCAGCGGGCTTTGCGCCAGCTTTGTTGCTGTTCCGGTGTCTGGAACGTCCAGGCGACAAAGCGGCTCTGCTTCTGGCCCTGCGCCATTTCCACGGTTTGTACCTGCAACGCGCCGGCTTTTTTCAGTGCGCTGTACACCCCTGGCAGGTTGCCGGCCTTGGAAATCAGGCTGCTGAACCACAGTACCTGCTGGCCGACAGCGACACTTTCCTTGATGAGCTGGCTGACAAACGCCGCTTCACCCCCCTTGCACCACAACTCTGCGGCCTGGCCGCCAAAGTTCAGCACTGGCAGTTTGCGCTTGGGGTCGAGCTTGCCGAGGTTGCGCCATTTGCGTTTGCTGCCGCTGCTGGCTTCTTCCGCACTGGCGTGGAAGGGCGGATTGCACAGGGTCAGGTCGAAACGCTCATCGGCATGCAGCAACCCCTGGAAGATATGCGCGCTGTCGCGCTGCTGGCGCAGCTCAATGGCTTCGCTCAAGCCTGGGTTGGACTGCACGATGGCCTTGGCCGAGGCAATGGCGCTGGCGGCAATGTCCGAGCCGAGAAACTGCCAGGCATATTCGCGGTGACCCAGCAGCGGGTAGATGCAGTTGGCCCCCACACCAATATCCAGCGCACGCACCTTGGCTCCGCGCGGGATCTCGCCACCGTTGCTGGTGGCCAGCAGGTCGGCCAGGTAATGCAGATAGTCGGCGCGGCCCGGGATCGGCGGGCACAGATAATCCGCCGGAATATCCCAGTGCGTAATGCCATAGAACTGCTTGAGCAGCGCGCGATTGAACACCTTGACCGCCGCCGGGTTGGCGAAGTCGATGCTCTCCTTGCCATAGGGGTTGATGATCACAAAGGCTGCCAGCTCGGGGCTGGCCTTGATCAGCGCGGGAAAGTCGTAACGGCCCTGATGGCGATTGCGTGGGTGCAACTGGCCCTTGCTCGCATCGGCTTGGTTGGCCGCAGGTTTACTGGACGCGGGGCGTGGTGCGGCAGGTTTACGGCTGGGACGTTTGGGCGGCAGGGACATGATTGGCGGATCGCGGACTTGGGGCGCGGGATTTTCCCACACTTGCTCCTCGCCCGCGATAAAACGCCGGCAGCCGGTTCAGGGGTAGCCGAGTACGGTTTTTATCTGCGTCAGGTGGGCGGCAATCCACTGCGGATTGACTGCGCCCCAGTCACGAATCTCGTAGTGCCCGGTGTTATTGCGCTCGCCGCTTTGTTGGGCAAAGGCGCAATCGATATCCAGCTCGGCCAGGGCGCTCAAGGTGTCCTGGGCGGTGCGCCGGGGCATGCCGGTGGCATCCATCAAGGCGGGTACGTTGGTGGCCGTACCGCTGTCGATCAGCCAGGCCACGTACAGGCGACGGTAGAAGCTGCTGCGGGTTTTGCTGACATCCATGGGCAGGTACCTGGCGTGGTGCCGTGCGCGGGGCGCACGGCCTGATGAAGGATCAGCTCAGGGTGGCAATCGCGATATAGGTCGCGGCACCGGAGATATAACCGAGGAAGGCCAGCAGGCTGATCTTCTTCAGGTACCAGATAAAGCTGATCTTCTCCATACCCATCGCCGCCACCCCTGCTGCGGAGCCGATGATCAAACAGCTACCGCCGGTGCCTGCGCAGTAAGCAAGCATTTCCCAGAAGGTGCCGTTGACCTGGAAGTTGCTCAGCCATGCGGTGTCGGCACCGGCCAGTGCCAGAGCCTCCGGAGTAACCAGTGGGTACATCTTCATGGCACCGGCTACCAGCGGCACGTTATCGACCACCGATGACAGCAGGCCGATGGCGATATTGATCGCATACACATTGCCCAGACTTTCACGCAGCGCGACGGCAACCTGGGTCAGGTGGCCAGCGGTGGCCAGGCTGGAGACCGCCAGCAGGATGCCGAGGAAGAACAGCACGCTGGTGGTGTCGATGCGCCGTAGCACGCCAACCACAGACAGCGGGTGCTTGTCTTCATCGTTTTTGCCGCGGTGAATCACCTCGGTAACCACCCAGAGCACGCCCAGGCCGAACAGGATGCCCATATAGGGCGGCAGGTGGGTCACGGTTTTGAAGATCGGCACGAATATCAGGGCGCCGATGCCGAGGGCAAACACCAGATTGCGCTCGAAGGGAGTGGTCGGGTCGCGGCGTTCCTCGTCCGATTCGCTGAGCAGAGGGCGTTGGATCTCGCCCTTCATGGTCATGCTCAGCACCAGCAGCGGTACCAGCAGGCAGACCACGCTGGGGATAAACAGGTTGGCGATGATGCCGCTGGTGGTGACCTGATTACCGATCCACAGCATGGTGGTGGTGACGTCACCAATCGGCGACCAGGCGCCGCCGGCGTTGGCGGCGATGACCACGATACCGACGTAGAACCAGCGCTCTTTCTGATCCGCCACCAATTTGCGCAGCAGCGAAACCATGACGATGGTGGTGGTCAGGTTGTCCAGCACGGCCGACAGGAAGAAGGTGATCAGCGCCACCACCCAGAGCAGGGTGACGCGCTTGTTGGTGCGGATGCGGTCGGTGATGACCTTGAAGCCTTCATGGGCGTCGATCAGTTCAACGATGGTCATGGCGCCCATCAGGAAGAACAGGATCTCGGAAATTTCGCCCAGATGATGGCGCAGTTCCTCGGTGACGTGATGGTCATTGCCCGTGGCGCCGGGCGTGGCGGCACCGATCAGCGGCAGAATGCTGTCCGCGCCCAGCACCAGCAGGGTCCAACAAATGACGGCAGTCAGAATCGCCGAGGCGGCTTTATCAATTTTCAGCGGGTGTTCGAGGGCGATGCACAGGTAACCGAGGACAAAGATCAATACCATCAACGCATACATGGTCAGAATTCCATTTGCAGGGCTTTTTTATTGAATTAGAGGTGCCGGAGGCTTTTGATGCGTCGACGAAGATGCCTGAAATGCTCGGAAATTGGGAGGCTATTTAGCGTCAGTGAGCCTGTCTGCGACTTGCGCAGACGTTTTCTGACTGATTGGTTAGCGCTGATGTGCTCGGACTGCGCGGGATACGCAGTCGCGGACGGGTTATGACTCAGGCCTGCGACAGGTCGTCGCGTTCGGCCTGGGCAGGCATGATGGCCTGCGGCGGGAAGATAAAGGCCAGCGTGATGGCCAGCAGTGGCATCAGCAGGTTGAAGAAGCAGTACGGCAGGTAGCTCAGGGTCGCCACGCCGAGGGTTGCGGCCATGTAGGCGCCGCAGGTGTTCCACGGCACCAGCACCGAAGTCAGAGTGCCGCCGTCTTCCAGGGCGCGCGACAGGTTGACCGGCGCCAGCCCGCGTTTCTCGTACTCAGCGCGGTACATGCGGCCCGGCAGTACCAGGGCGATGTACTGGTCGGCGGTGATGATGTTGGTGCCAATGGTGGTGGCAATGGTGCTGGCGATCAGGCTGCTGGTGCTTTTTGCCAGGTGCAGTGTACTTTGCAGCAGACGTTGCAGCAGGCCGAGTTTTTCCAGCACACCGCCAAAGCACATGGCGCAGATGATCAGCCATACGGTGGTGAGCATGCTGGCCATGCCGCCCTTGGACAGCAGGCCGTCCAGTGCCGGATTGCCGCTGCTGGATTCATAACCGGCGAACAGCGCGGTCCACACGGTTTTCAGCGGCGCCAGGCTGCCGGCTGCCGGATCGGCCAACCGCGCCATCACCTCGGGCTGAAAGACCACGGCAAACACACCGCCCAATAGAGCAGCCACAAACACCGCTGGAAAGGCCGCCCACTGACGCACCGCGAGAAACAGCAGCAGCGCCACCGGCAGCAGCAGGTGCCAACCCAGGCTGAACTGCGCTTCCAGTGCCGTCAGCACTTCGGCAATACGCGCGGTGTCATGGCTGCCGTCAGCACGCTGGCCGAGGATAAAGAACAGCACCAGGGCGATCAGCAGGGCCGGCACCGTGGTACGCAGCATCAGACGTATATGCGCAAACAGGTCCGCCCCGGCTGCGGCGGGCGCCAGGTTGGTGGTGTCCGACAGCGGCGAGAGTTTGTCGCCAAAGTAAGCGCCGGAAATGATCGCCCCGGCGGTGATCGCCGGGTCCAGCCCCAGGCCGGCGGCTACGCCCATCAGGCCGATGCCCAGGGTGCCGGCCACCGTCCAGGAGCTGCCGATGGACAGCGCAGTGAGCGCGCAGATCAGGCAACTGGTGACGTAGAAGTATTCCGCCGAAATCAGCTTGAGGCCGAGCCAGATCATGGTCGGCACGGTGCCGGCCAGAATCCAGGTGCCGATCAGCGCGCCGACCGCCAGCAGAATCAGGTTGGCCTTCATCGCCATATGGATGCCGGCAAGAATGCCTTCCTCGATCTGCGCCCACTGCAGGCCATTATTCAGGCCGACCAGGCCGGCGACAAAGGCCGCGCTCATCAGCGCGATCTGGTTCGGCCCGCTGGAGGAACTGTCGCCATACAGGTAAACGGAAAGGCCCAACAGCAGCACCAGCACGCCAATCGGCAGCAGGGCATCGAGCAGGGAAGGGGAGCGTGCATCAGTCATGGGTGTACCGGTCGATCAATGAATCTGTGGCGGAAACGTCCAGCCCAGAAAAAACGAAACCCGCGCCGATAAGGGCGCGGGCTGCGGGTGTTGCGGGGTGATTAGAGCGCGGCGATCTTGCCGCGCTGCTCAACCATCTTGCTCAGAGCTTGTTCGGCTTCGGCCAGCTTGGCGCGCTCCTTGTCGAGCACCTCGGCCGGCGCCTTGGCGACGAAGCCTTCGTTGCTCAGCTTGCCGCCGACCCGCTGCACTTCGCCCTGCAGGCGCTGGATTTCCTTGTCCAGGCGTGCCAGTTCGGCGTCCTTGTCGATCAGCCCGGCCATCGGCACCAGTACCTGCATCTCGCCGACCAGGGCGGTGGCGGACATCGGCGCTTCTTCGCCGGCTGCCAGCACGCGCACCGATTCCAGCTTGGCCAGCTTGCTCAGCAGCGGCTCGAAGTCGGCCAGGCGGCGCAGGTCTTCGGCGTTGGCGTTCTGCACGATGATGTCGATGCGCTTGGCCATGGAGATCTTCATCTCGCCACGGATCTGCCGCACGCCGAGCATCAGCTGCTTGACCCACTCGATATCGCCTTCGGCGCTCGCGTCGATGCGGCTCTCGTTCGCCACCGGCCAGGCCTGCAGCATGATGGTGTCGCCGCTGACGCCAGCCTGGGGCTTGATGCGCTGCCAGATTTCTTCGGTGATGAAGGGCATGAACGGGTGGGCCAGGCGCAGGATCACTTCCAGCACGCGCACCAGGGTGCGGCGGGTGCCGCGCTGGCGCTCGATCGGCGCGTTTTCGTCCCACAGCACCGGCTTGACCAGTTCGAGGTACCAGGCGCAGTACTCGTCCCAGATGAACTCGTAGAGGGCCTGTGCAGCCATGTCGAAGCGGAAGGCGTCGAGGTGGCGGGTGACGTCCTGCTCGCAGCGCTGAAGGGCGGAGATGATCCAGCGGTCCACCGGCGACAGGTCCACGGCTTCGCCATTGATGCCGGTGTCCTGACCATCGGTGTTCTCGATGACGAAGTTGGCGGCGTTCCACAGCTTGTTGCAGAAGTTGCGGTAACCCTCGACGCGGCCCATGTCGAACTTGATGTCACGACCGGTGGAGGCCAGCGCCAGGTTGGTGAAGCGCAGGGCGTCGGTGCCGTAGGCGGCGATGCCTTCGGAGAACTCGGCGCGGGTCTGCTTGGCGATCTTCTCGGCCAGCTTGGGCTGCATCATGCCGCTGGTGCGCTTGGCCACCAGGGCTTCGAGGTCGATGCCGTCGACGATGTCCAGCGGGTCGAGCACGTTGCCCTTGGATTTGGACATCTTCTGGCCCTGGCCGTCGCGCACCAGGCCGTGCACGTACACGGTCTTGAACGGGATCTGCCCGGTCAGGTGGGTGGACAGCATGATCATCCGGGCGACCCAGAAGAAGATGATGTCGAAGCCGGTGACCAGCACGTCGGTCGGGTGGAAGGTCTTGAGGAAGTCGGTCTGCTGCGGCCAGCCGAGGGTGGAGAAGGTCCACAGGCCGGAGCTGAACCAGGTGTCCAGCACGTCTTCGTCCTGGCGCAGGGCGATGTCACCCAGGTTGTGCTGGGCGCGCACTTCCGCCTCGTCGCGGCCGACGTAGACGTTGCCGGCGTCGTCGTACCAGGCCGGGATGCGGTGGCCCCACCACAGCTGACGGCTGATGCACCAGTCCTGGATATCGCGCATCCAGCTGAAGTACATGTTCTCGTACTGCTTGGGCACGAACTGGATTTCGCCGCTCTCGACCACGGCGATGGCTTTCTCGGCCAGCGGCTTGGTGGAGACGTACCACTGGTCGGTCAGCCACGGCTCGATCACGGTGCCGGAGCGGTCGCCCTTTGGCACTTTCAGGGCGTGGTCGTCGATGCTCTGCAGTAGGCCGGCGGCTTCGAAAGCGGCAACGATCTGCTTACGGGCGACGAAGCGGTCGAGGCCGGCGTACTCGGCCGGCAGGCTGCCGTCGATCTCGGCATTGACGCTACCGTCGATATTGAACACTTGGGCCTGAGCCAGCACGGCGGCGTTCTTGTCGAAGATGTTGATCAGCGGCAGGTTGTGGCGCTTGCCGACTTCATAGTCGTTGAAGTCGTGGGCCGGGGTGATCTTCACGCAGCCGGTGCCGAACTCGGGGTCGCAGTAGTCGTCGGCGATGATCGGGATACGGCGGCCCACCAGCGGCAGCTCGATGTAGCTGCCGATCAGCGCCTTGTAGCGCTCGTCTTCCGGGTGCACGGCCACGGCGGAGTCGCCGAGCATGGTTTCCGGGCGGGTGGTGGCGACAATCAGGTAGTCCAGGCCCTCGGCGGTCTTCTTGCCGTCTGCCAGCGGGTAGCGCAGGTTCCACAGGTGGCCCTTCTCGTCGTGGTTTTCCACTTCGAGGTCGGAGATGGCGGTGTGGAACTTGGTGTCCCAGTTGACCAGACGCTTGCCGCGGTAGATCAGGCCGTCCTGATGCAGGCGCACAAAGGCTTCCTTCACTGCTTCCGAGAGACCTTCATCCATGGTGAAGCGCTCGCGCGACCAGTCCACCGAGGAGCCCAGGCGACGGATCTGCCGGGTGATGGTGCCGCCGGACTGTTCCTTCCACTCCCAGACCTTCTCCAGGAACTTCTCGCGGCCCAGGTCGTGACGACCGATGCCGTCGGCAGCCAGCTGGCGCTCGACCACCATCTGCGTGGCGATGCCCGCGTGGTCGGTGCCCGGCTGCCACAGGGTGTTGCGGCCCTGCATGCGACGGAAGCGGATCAGGCAGTCCATGATCGAGTTGTTGAAGCCATGGCCCATGTGCAGGCTGCCGGTGACGTTCGGCGGCGGGATCATGATGGTGTAGGGCTCGCCGGAACCTTGCGGGGCGAAGTAGTTGTTCTTCTCCCAGTTCTGGTACAGGGCGGTTTCGATGGCGTGCGGCTGGTAGGTCTTGTCCATGCGCGGCGGGACCCTTATGACGGCTAGACGGAAAAGCCGGCAAGTATAGCGGGGAAGACCTGTGTGGCGTAAGGGTAGGCGCGCGGTGGCTGACTTACGGCCGGCGCGGTGGCAATAGGCGACTTAGGCGGGCGTCCAGGCGGCGCTTCAGTTCGGCTTCGATCTGCGGCACGAAGTCGTCGATCACATCCTGCAGGATCAGCTGGGCGGCGGCGCGCAGTTCGCTGTCCAGGCGGTTCAGTTCGCTGTCGCGGCTGACGCTCTGGCTCACGGTTTCACGCAGGGTTTGTGCAATCGCTGGCTTGGGCGCAGGCGCTGGCACGGCGGTCACGGGCGGCGGCGTGACGATTTCCGAGAGCAGGGGGATGCTGTCCGGGTCGAGCGTGTCGATCAGCAGCGGCGGTTCGAGGTTTTCATCGCCCAGCAGTTGTCGGATCGACTCCAGGTCGTTCAGCAATTGAGCGGGTTTTTGCGGCGGTTTTGGGGTGTCCATGGTGTGCAACTAGAGTTCGACTCGTTTGGGATCATACCCGCGCTGCCGGTAGCTGCGGAAATTCTCCCGGCAGGCGGTCAGCAGATCGGGTTCCTGGTTGACGATTTCAATCACCCGGCTGAAGTGCTCAACTTGTGGTGACAGCGTGCTGCCCAGGTTAATCAGTACGCCCTGCGCGCGTGCAGGTTCCTCATCCAGGCCAATGACCACTTGGGCTTGGGCGTCTTCTTCGTAGAGGCTGTGCGGCACAAAGCTTTCCGCTTTGAAGCGCCACAGCAGTTCATCCACCTCGCTGCACTGCGCTGCATCGCTGCCGCGCAAAAAAACCGGCATACCCGCGCGCCAGGCTTTCATCGCCAACTGGCAGGCCGCACGCAGACGGTCGCCCGGGATGGCGGAAGAAAGGACGTAAAACTCAATTCGGGGCATTGCGATTCCGCGTATGGAAAAGCGTAGCCCGGATGCGGTCCGGGCTACAGGGTGGTCAGGCCTTGGCGCGATCCAGCAGGTATTGGGTCAGCATTGGCACCGGACGACCGGTTGCGCCTTTGTCTTTACCGCCGCTGATCCAAGCCGTACCGGCGATATCCAGGTGCGCCCAATGGAAATTTTTGGCAAAGCGCGAGAGGAAGCAGCCCGCGGTAATGGTGCCGGCTTTCGGGCCGCCGATATTGGCGATGTCGGCAAACGGGCTATCCAGTTGCTCCTGATATTCGTCATAAAGCGGCAGCTGCCAGGCGCGGTCGTCGGCGCTCAGGCCGGCGCCGAGAATCTGCTGCACCAGTTCGTCGTTATTGCCCATCAGACCGGAGACATTGCTGCCCAGGGCGACGATACAGGCACCAGTGAGGGTGGCGATGTCGATGACTGCTTGCGGCTTGAAGCGCTCGGCGTAGGTCAGGGTGTCGCACAGCACCAGACGGCCCTCGGCGTCGGTGTTGAGGATTTCCACGGTCTGCCCGCTCATGGTGGTGACGATGTCGCCGGGGCGAGTCGCGCCGCCACTCGGCATGTTCTCGGCACAGGCCAGCAGGCACACCAGGTTGATTGGCAGTTGCAGCTCTAGCACGGCCTTGAGGGTGCCGAATACGCTGGCAGCGCCGCACATGTCGTACTTCATCTCATCCATGCCGGCTGCCGGCTTGATGCTGATGCCGCCGGTGTCGAAAGTGATGCCTTTGCCGACCAGGGCGTAGGGTTTCTCGGATTTTTTGCCGCCCTGGTAGTGCATGACGATCATCCGTGGCGGCTGATCGCTGCCTTGGGCCACGGCGAGGAACGCACCTGCACCGAGTTCCTTGAGTTTTTTCTCGTCAAGGATGTCGACTTTCAGGTTTTTGTAAGCCTTGCCCAGTGTCTTGGCCTCTTCTGCCAGGTAGCTGGGATGGCAAAGATTTGGCGGCAGGTTACCGAGGTCTTTGGTAAAGGCCATGCCGCTGGCAATCGCCTGGGCGTGCGTGCTGGCGCGCTCGGCATCGGCCAGGTTGGCTTTTTCCGTGAGCAGGGTGATTTTTTTCAGCGCGCCGGCTTCGGCCTTCTGGCTCTTGAAACGGTCGAAGCAGTAGCCAGCATCGGCCAGGCTTTCCACCATCAGGCGGGTTTTGCCGTAGGCGTCGCGGCCTTTGACCTGCAGCACGTCGAGGGCCAGGACTGCATCGCTGCCCGCGAGGTTTTTCAGGCTGGCATAAACAGCAGTGATCAATTTGCGCAGTTGGCGGTCAGACAGTTCACTGTCTTTACCGGTGCCGACCAGCAGCAGGCGTTCGGCCTTGAGGCCGGTCAGGTTGTGTATTAACAGGGTCTGGCCGAGCTTGCCGGCCAGGTCGCCGCGCTTGAGCAGTGCGCTGAGGGCGCCAGTGCAGGCGGCATCGACAGCCTTGGCTGTAGTACCAAGGGTGCGGCCTTCGCCAACAGGGACAACCAGAGTGGCGGTTTTCAGTGTTTCCGGGCGTGCGCTTTTAACAATAAATTCCATTACGTGGTGTCCCCAAGACAACAAGTCGGTATTGCAGGATAATGCCGGCTATTTTCCGATGGTTCGTCAGTTGGGCGAGCCGGCAAGCAGTGCGGCTAGTTTGATCTTAGCCGCCTGAGCCTGACAACCCTGGAGTGTCTGGTTTGATCGTCTTCCGCTATCTGTCCCGTGAAGTGTTGCTGACCCTGAGTGCTGTAAGCGCTGTGCTGCTGGTCATCATTATGAGTGGTCGCTTTATCCGTTATCTGGCCCAGGCGGCGCAGGGGTTGCTTGACCCTGGGGTGCTGCTGCTGATCATGGCCTATCGGATTCCCGGCTTTTTGCAGCTGATTCTGCCGCTGGGATTGTTTCTCGGCATCCTGCTGGCCTATGGGAGGATGTACCTAGACAGCGAAATGACCGTGCTGTCGGCCACGGGTATGAGCCAGCAGCGGCTGTTTACCTACAGCCTGGCTCCGGCCGCAATTGTTGCCCTGTTGGCCGGCTGGCTGAGCCTGGGGTTGGCGCCACAGGGTGTTGAGCATGTAGCACGGATTCTCAACCAGCAAAGCGCAATGACAGAGCTGGATACCCTGGTGCCAGGGCGTTTCCAGTCCATGAAGAATGGCGCGCGGGTCACCTACACCGAGCAATTGTCCGAAGACCGTGGCTCGCTGGCTGGGGTGTTTATTTCCGAGAAACAGCTGACGAGCAAGGGTGACAAGGAGCGCGGGATTTCCGTCTTGGTGGCAGAGTCAGGCCATCAGGAAATCCAGCCAGACGGCAGCCGCTACCTGATTCTGGAAAACGGCTACCGCTATGACGGCAATCCGGGACAGGCCGATTACCGCGCCATCAAATATGAAACCTACGGTGTACTGCTGCCCAAGCCCGAGGTGGCTGCCGAGGTGACTGATCGCGAAGCCATACCAACCCGCCAGCTGATTGGTAGTACCAAAGAGCGGCTGCAATCTGAGCTGCAATGGCGTTTATCCATCCCTGTTCTGGTTTTTGTCGTCACCTTGCTGGCGGTGCCGTTGTCGCGGGTCAATCCAAGGCAGGGGCGGTTCCTTAAGCTGTTGCCGGCCATCTTTCTCTATATGGCGTACCTGGCGATGTTGATTGCAGCGCGTGGCGCGCTGGATAACGAGAAAATTCCCGCAGCGCTTGGCTTGTGGTGGGTGCATGGGGTGTTTGTGTTGATTGGGCTGTTGCTGCTGTACTGGGAACCCCTGCGTTTGCGCTGGGCTGCTCGCCGTGCCGTATTGGAGGTGGCCCGTGGTTAAGCTGGATCGCTACATCGGCGCACAGGTGTTTGTCGCCATTCTTGGGGTGCTGGGGATTATCGTCGGCCTGGCTCTGTTGTTTGCCTTTATCGATGAGCTGGGGGATGTCGAAGGGGGCTACAGCCTGCTCGATGCCAGCTGGTACGTACTGCTGACCGCGCCACGTCGCCTGTACGAAATGCTGCCGATGGCGGCCCTGATTGGCTGCTTGATCGGCCTGGGCTCATTGGCCAGCAACAGTGAACTGACCATCATGCGCGCGGCTGGGGTGTCGATCGGGCGTATCGTCTGGGCCGTGATGAAGCCGATGCTGGTGCTGATGCTGGTCGGCGTGCTGATTGGCGAATACCTGGCGCCGTATACCGAGAACCAGGCGCAGGCCACTCGGGCCATGGCGCAGGGCGGTGGCGAGGCGCAGACCGCCAAGCGTGGTTTGTGGCACCGCCAGGGGCAGGAATATGTGCACATCAACGCTGTGCAGCCCAATGGTGTGCTGTTCGGGGTGACCCGTTATCGTTTCGATGAAAACAAACGCATGCTCTCCGCAAGCTTTGCGCGACGGGCCCAGTACGAGGGTGATCACTGGCAGCTGGAAGAGGTGGCGACCACGCACTTCCAAGAGCGCAGCAGTGAAGTGATCAAGCAGGATCGCGAGCGCTGGGATGTCGAGCTGACGCCGCAGCTGCTCGGTACCGTAGTGCTGGCTCCCGATGCGCTGTCGATTACCGGGCTGTGGGGCTATATCCACTATCTCGCGGAGCAAGGGCTCAACAATAGCCAGTATTGGCTGTCGTTCTGGACCAAGGTGCTGCAGCCGTTGGTGACGGCGGCGCTGGTGCTGATGGCGATTTCCTTCATCTTCGGCCCGCTGCGCTCGGTGACCCTCGGTCAGCGCGTGTTCACCGGCGTGCTGGTGGGCTTCGTGTTCCGCATCGCCCAGGACCTGCTGGGTCCATCGAGCCTGGTGTTCGGCTTCTCGCCATTGTTTGCGGTGCTTATTCCTGCGGGTATCTGTGCCTTGGCGGGCGTCTGGTTGCTGCGCCGGGCCGGCTGATCAGGCATCAAAAAGCCGGCGTGTGCATCACTGCACACGCCGGCTTTTTTGTGCCTGGACACTGCCGCTCGGGTTCTGGCGGGATTAATCATCGCGCCGGGTTACTGGCAGGGTGAGCTACTTCTTGTGAATGTTCTTTGGCAGTTGGACGACCTGGCTCTCTGAATAGATGTCATGCCAGCTGCGCTTCTCTTTGTCCCAGAGCACCCAGAAAAAGCCCAAGCCACACAGCAGCCAGGAGCCAATCGCGACCAGAAAACGCAGCAGTGCCTGCCACAGGCTAATGGCGCTGCCGTCATGATTCTGGATGCGCAACCCCCACACCTGCATGCCCAGGGTCTGGCCATTGTGCGTCCAGAACTTGGCAAAGAAGCCGAACAGGCTGAGAAACAGCAGTGTCGATAGTAGAGGGTCGCCATCCAGTGCGCCGGCGTCGGACATCTGTTTGAGCTGCGCTTCGCCGTAGAAGCCCATCAGAATCAGCTTGTAGATAAAGGTCACTACGATCAGCAGTGCCACACACAGCAGAAAGTCATAAAACATGGCAGCAAAGCGGCGGATCAGTCCGGCGCTGGGGAAGTCACCCTGCGGGCGCAGCAGGTGGTTGGGCATAGTCGGCTCTTTACTCAATCGGCTGGCGGGATGGCGGCAAACAATACGGTATTCGCGGACGCCAGGGGGGTATTTTGCCTGCCGACTGGCGTTGCTGCGACTTTTGCGCTCATAAAAAAACCCCTGATGCTGCCATCAGGGGTTCTTCGAAGCGGCAGGATTACTCCTGGATTTGCACTTCGTCAGCTTGCATGCCTTTTTGGCCCTGCACAGCGATAAAGCTGACTTTCTGGCCTTCTTTCAGGCTCTTGAAGCCGTTGCCTTGGATCGCGCGGAAGTGCACGAACAGATCCGGACCGCTTTCAGGAGTGATAAAACCAAAACCTTTCTCGTCGTTAAACCACTTGACGGTACCGTTCTGACGATTCGACATGTTGTATTTCCTTGAAACTAGAGTTGATGACAGCCGCTACTCAAGATGAGGGGCTGATACTGGTTGCAAGGAGTAATGCGGCGTCGAGCGGGATGTAGCGGATCGCGATGATCTACTGCACCAGGTCACGATTTTCGGCGACCCATGCAAACACAGTGCGGAAACTCTACGCTAACTTTCGCGCAAATGCCAACCCCCGCCAGGGCATGCAAACGCTGGGCTTTGACAGGGTTTTACAGGGTTTTCGCTGGAGTATTTACTGCGCCTGAATATCGCATGCGAGGGTGGTCATGGAATTGCGCCAAGATTACGCCAGGCAATAAAAAAGGCCTTGAGTATCAAGGCCTTTCTTCGAATCTATGGTGCCCGGGGGAGACTCGAACCAAGCGCTACATGCTGCGTTTCTTATGGGGTGGCGTGCTGTGTGGTTTTCTATCTACTCACAAATCTACTCACTATTTTTTTTGTGCCTACCAAAACGCGGATTTTGGAGATGCACAAAAAAGGCTCCCCCCGTCGTTCGGAGGCAGGCAAAGCGCGGACTTTTTACCCTCCCCCTCCCTGGCTGCGAGCGGGGCGGTTTGGACGGGTTTTCGGTTCCGGTTCTGCGTTGGGCTGCGGCCAGTGTTTGCGAAGCCTCCGGGGCCACCAGGAACCGGAAGCGGGCAGCGCATGAAACACTCGTACATAGTCCGGCGGCGGGGCCCGAATTACCCGCAAGGGGCCACCCCTCCCGGAGTACCTTTTGGGGTGGGGGGGTGCCAGGGCATGAGAAGTAACGGCCATGTAACGTTGCAGTAACGCACGCGGCGTTACCAGCACCCGGTGGCGTGTGGTGTCAGCTCTATGGATATGCGGGGGAACCGGGGGAACTGGGGGAACCTCCAGCAATGGCGCGGCCTCCAGCGGTTCCCCCAGTAAAATGCTTGAGGGAACCGGGGGAACCGCTGGCAGTGGTGGCAGTGCCACACCGTGGCGTTTCCACCACAGTGGCGCAGCGCATACATATCCGGCATCGGGGGGGCAGCAAGAGCAAGGCCAGCATGGTTAATGCCCGGTGCCAGCACCAGGCGAGCACGGTGCAGACGCCGGCAGAGTCGGGGCAGGCTTGGGGGCGTCCGGTGGTGTGGTGTTCGATGCCTGGGCGCGTGGCTGCCACTCAGGATGCAGACGACGGTAGCGCTTAACGTCTTGGCGGGTGCGCTCTAGCAGCTCAGCCAGGGCGGCGGGGTCTAGTCGTGGGGGTGTGGTCTTGGTCATGCGTATGGCCTCCTTGCCTGCCCACTGAGCATAGCAACAGTGAAACCGCGTGCCACCTTGCTATGGCCTTTGGTGCGCTCTGCTGGTGGTGCTTTCGCGTGTGTGGGGGTGTTAACTCGGTTGTTAATCAACCCCTCTCGCGGGTTTCTTCGATTGAAAGCGTTGGGAGCGCCTAGTTACCGTTGGGTCACCAGCTTGTACCCACATTGGTCATAGCTGAACGTCGATACTGGTCTTATGATAATCGCTTCAATGTAGGATCAGGGAGATTGCCATGGATAGACGATTTATTGTGCTTGCTCTCGCGTTTGTGGCAGTAGATGCCAGCGCTACAAGGCTAAATAAGTGTGTGGATGAGAATGGACATGTAACGTTTACTCAGACAGCGTGCCCAGGTGGCCTGCCGGGCGAGTCAATAAATGTACTCAAGGGTGGTGCTGGCATGTCGCTGGGGCCATCAGGTCAGGTTACTGATAGTGAGTTGGCCGCCGAGTCTGAGCCAGGTGGCACCAAGTTCACTATTGTGGGTGATGATTCTGTATCTGACTGTGGCACTAGCTCTGATCAAGAAATCAGAGCGGCAGTTGTTCGAAATCAGGTGTTTGAAGGAATGACCGGCAAACAGGCAATCCAGTCTTGGGGTTCGCCTGATGTGATTAATCGCAGTTCCAGTGGCAGTGATCAGTGGGTCTATTATCGAGACGAAGTTCTGGCGCAGTACGTATATGTAGATAAGAAAGGGTGTGTGACCGGCTGGAACTAAAATCTCCCCTAAATTGAACCCGCTTCGGCGGGTTTTTATTGCTTGGTGAAAACTAATTCAGTATCAGAACCACTTAACTTTACTGCGTGTCGGGTGATTTTTCATGATGCCAGCCAATACCTTGACGATGCTCTGATTCATGATTCCATTCTCAAATTGGTTTGTGTCGGGGTACGGTTTTCCCGTAGTCACTCCATAGGCGTCTGGTCATACCGCTGGCGCAGCTCAGCACCAGCAAGGCAGTAGCGCCCCGTCGGTGCGTGACAGGATCGGCACGGCATGATGTGGTTATAGAAAGCGTTACGCGCTGCCAGCCATTCGCGTGACGCGGTGACGGCGGTTTGTATGTAGTGCTGCGGCGGGTCTTCTGCTTCTTTCGCCATATCGGGCAACAGGTGTTCAACAGGTGTTGCCTTTCGCACTCTGTGCTGTTTTCGACACTCTGGCGTTCGCTCGCTGCTCGGTTGCTGGTGCTGCTCCAGGTGTGCGGCTGGTGCTGTCGTGTGCGCCACGTTTTCGCTCACAACAAAACGTGGCGCGCTGCCTGTTTTCGCCTCGGTAAACAGGCCCGAAAGCAGGCTCATTGCCCACCCCCGCGCAGCGTAAACACCAATACACATGTTGCTCTAGTTTCAAAAAGTGTGGGAACAGTGGGAACAGTGGGAACAAGCGCTCTAAACCGGGCCTTCCAGACGTTCCCAAACCCTCGTTTTTGTTCCCACTTATTTTTTTGTGGGAACAGTGATAACCAAAATGCACAGTAGTGGCAGGTTCTTATATTCAGAATCTGGTTTGTGTTCCCACCTGTTCCCACTTCTTTTATTAGGTGGGAACGGCTACAACCCCCGTCGTTACTGGCTGTTCCCACTGTTCCCACTGTTCCCACCGATTTTAGGTTCCTGTGTAATTGTGTTTGTGGGGTAAGGGCTGTTTTTGGCGTTTTCATGCCTCGTTGCCCTCGCTGTCGATTGCCTCCGGGCTGATTGCATAAAGCCCGGATGTGCCGCCTCCAGGTAGGCGGTATTTCTTGGTGTGGCGCTTGCGGTCGGTGTCACGTTTGGCGATAGCGCCGGCACCCTCAAGCGCCTTGATGATCCGGCTCAAGCCGTACCCGTGGGCTGCCTCCACAAGTGCCGACTTGTTGAACAGGTACAGTCGTTTGGTGCCGAACAACTCCCAGTATCCGGCCCGGTTAAACACCTTGGCGTCGGGCGTAGGGTCGTCCACGTTTGAGAATCGGCTACTGCCGTGCTTGTCGATAAAGTCGAGTACACCAGCCAGGATTTGCCGGTCTTCTGCGTTGCCGCTACCCACTCGGCTTAGCCACTCTCCATACAACAACAGGCAGTCGGCCAAGGCATTGCCAGCGGCCCAAGGCAGCAAGCCATAAGCAACGGCCATTTCACCGGCCAGGGCGATCACGGCAAAGCGGTCTGCTACCCGTCCGGCCTGTGCGTTGTCTTGTACGAACTGTGCGCGCACTTGGGCGAAGTCTTGCAGTAGGCCGGGGCGGTCGTCGGTATCCAGCAGCCGCTCGACAAATGCCGGGCCTAAGTGGCCGTGCTGGTGCGCTACAGCGACGGTTAGTAGGCGGTGGAAGTCGGCACCCTCCATACCGTGCAACTGGTCAAAGGCGCGGTGTGTGCGTGTACCGGCGTTCACGTCCACCATGCGCAACTCAGCACCAGCATGGGCGGCGTTGCCTGATATAGCGGCGTGCTCAGCTAACGAACGCTCGCCACTGGATAGCGCCAGCAAGCGCCACGTCAGCTTAGGCCGGGCCTCACGTTCGCGGGTCATGGTGCCCTTGCCTTGCCCGTTGGCGAGTGAGTAGGCCATAGCCTGTACTTGCTTGGGGTCAGCGCGCTTGATTTCATCTAGGGGAAGGATGGTGTCGTTACGGCTTGAGGCTTCAATCTCAAGCCCGCCCTTGCTCATATCCCAGCTAGCGGCAAATACACCAGGATCACCCCATACCGACGATCCAACCAACTGCGCCAGTGACTTCCCGCTTGAGCTGTCGCCTACCAAGTGAACGCCGCCACCGACTACGCCAACCAAGCTCAGCAGCGGCCCCGCCAATGCGCAGCCAATGGCCAAGGTCAGTACCGGATTGCCCGCGCACTTAGCGGCCACCTCGGTTTGCCATTGCGCAAGCGAGCCGCTGGTGCTGTACAGGTTCAAACTGCGCGCCCCAGCCTGATAGCGCACGGTGTCGCTGCCTATGGTGCGGTGTGGCAGTACGAACGCGCCGGAGACGTGCCAGCCGGGCCGCGCCGTTGTGGTTATGGTTTGGTCGGGGCGCTGCTCTAGCAGGTACTCCATAAATTGCCCGCGCTTGCGTGGGGCGATGATTGCACCCATGCCGAACAGTGCGCGGCGGGCGTCTTCACCGCTACCCCCAAACACCTCCATTGGAATGATCCACTCCTTAGCGCCGTTATCGGTTAGCAGGCGCAGCAAGCGGCCCTCGCTGCCGTCGTCGCTGTTGATCGTGCGCGCCACTACGGTCATCGGTGTGGCTAGCCAATCGTCGGTGATAGGCCGGGCGCTTTCTTCGCCGTCATCGTCACCCACGGCGGCACGCTTGAAGCCATGCCAGTACACGCCAGGGCGCAGCTTGCGGCCCGTTTCATTTGCCACCCAATGCTCATAAACACCCCAGCATGGGCGGTCTGGTGCGATGGTTGGCGAGGCAGGCGACGGTACAAGGGATAAGGTCGGTTCGGCGCTCATTGGGCAGCCCTCCAGTTGGCGAGGTCGTTAAAGTCGGTTAACTCCAATGGTTCGGCACCTGACCACGGTGGCAGCACCAGCCCACAGCCCAGCGCGGCGGCGGCATTATTGGCTGCGGTCTTGCCGGGGTTGCCGTCGGTCATGCGGTCGTCGTCACCGGCTACGATCAACACGGCGTCGGGGTGCTGGCGCTGCAATCGCTGGCCAACTGGTAGCAGGTTCCCGGCATTCATCGCGCAGGCCACAGCGGCGCCGGTTTCCTCGTGAATGCTGGCCCCGGTTGCCCAGCCTTCGCAGATGTACAGCGGCTGGCCGGCAGTGATGGCGCCCAGGGTCGAACAGCAGCCCTTAACCATGCCCCCACTCAAAAACCGCTTGGAGCCGTCCAGGTAGATGCGCTGCAGATTGACCAGCACCCCGTCACGGCTCAGAGGCACCAGCAAGGCCCCGCCCCGCTGGCGTAGGGTGTGCGCTCGGCAGCCCTTGGCGACCAGGTACGGGTGGCCCGGATCGGCGCGCCGGGCATCACGCCACAGCCTGGCCGCATATTCGGCGGCGGCCTGCTGGCGCTGGTGCTGCTCGGCCTCACGCTGGCGGCGGGCCTGCTCGATACGCTGGCGCAGCTGCTCATGCTCTTGCGGGCTTGCTGCTGCCCGGCTGCTCCATTGGTGCCAGGTGCCGGCATCCTTCCAGCTGCCAAAGGCACCCGCTGCGATGCCGTCCAGGTGGAGCACATACCAGCCGTTGAAGGTGCCGGTCTTGTCTCCGGGGACGTGGAAGCGGTGAAGGGTGCCGTCTGCTACTGGCAGCCAATCAAGCGGGCCATAGGTGGCCTGCAGAGCGTCACGGAAAGCCGGCTCTACTTTCTCCAGGCAAGCCGAACCCGTCAGCGCACTTGCGCCGTTTTTGGTGTGCATAGGGCTATTCATGGCCTACCCCCACCCATGCGGTGCCGTCGAAGCGTTGAATGCGGACATCAGCCAGCGACACGGCGCTAAGCGTGGCTACCCAATCGGAAGGCGAACCGCCACGTTTGCGGCCTACCGTCTCCAGTTTGCGGCGTGTGGTGCTGCTCATTCCGGCTGTCTTGCAGGCGTCCGCCCAATTCATCAGGCGCGGATCATCAGCAGGCAGCGAGAACCGCACACAGCCAAACGTCGATAGCTGCTCCTTGAAGGTCAGCAGGCGCGGGCCATTGGGTGCCGTGACCATCTTTGTGGCGGTTGCCTCCCAGCGTGACGCACGGGAAAACCACAACAATGGCGTCTCGTTTTCAGCTCCGGCATTACTGGGTAGCAGCTCCCCATCAGCGAGAATCAAAGGCAGGTGGTGGTGCTCGGTTGTGTAGTGGTAGACCAAGCCAACAGCTTTATCAGGGCAAGCCGAACCCATCGGCGCACGGGCGCCGTTTTTGATGTGCATGGTGGTTACTCCTGCTGGGCGGGTTGCCAGAACCCGGTGGCTGCCAAAAAGGCGTGGCCGGGTTGCTCGGTTTCTCGGGCCTCGATTACCTGGCGCTTGATAGCGTGCGTCAGCTGCTCGGCCTGCTCGCGCTCAGTGCCGGGCAGATCAACCCGCACAATGCTCACCAGGGCAGCGGGCAGTGCGTCGCGGATCATGCCGGCCAGCTCCAGGGCCAGGCCGCCAATGGTCAGCGGTGGCAGTTCGCGGCGTCGCCCATCGCTGGGCTGGCAGACGGTGACGACGTGACCACGGGTGAGGCTGTGCGCCTCGATGTGATGATTCATTGCGCACCCCCGGTAGCGTTCTGCTCGTTAGCAACAGCCAGTTGCCCGGCTTCGTACAGTTCAGCGCCAGCGGCCAAGGCATAGCCACCCAAGGCGCGGACAGCGTGCGCCAGCCCATCAACGTCTTGTGCGCTTAGGTGATGCTCGGAACCGTCAGCGCCCAGCAAATTGCCCAGCGCTTCGAGCGCATGACCGAGGCTTAACAGACGGTCGCCATGATCCATAGCGCGGGCCGGTAATTGATTAAGCATGGCGCACCTCCTGGGCTTCCAGGGCGCGAGCGCGGGCCATAGCTGCGTTGTAGCGGTTCAGGCGAACGGACAGAGAAGAATCAGCGCGCAGGGCGGCCAGTGCTCGGGCCTTCCAGGCTGCTGCGTGTGATGCGGTCGGATTGAGGGTGTGCGAGTGATTCATGGGTGCGGCTCCTAGAGTTGAGGAGCTGCCACGATTCGCCGTCAAACGAATTGGGGTGGCAGCTGTTACGCATGGGTTGACGGACCGGGACTCTAGGAACCCGGCGCACCCGAAGGTGCCCCACACATAACAGCCGCCATAACGCTGAACTACAGGCACAAAAAAAGCGCCTGATGTCGTATGGTCGGCGCTTGTGCGCCTAGAAGTGTTCGGGCCGTCAAACCCGGTCACTGAATTTGCAGTGACGGCCACACGATAGCGCCGACGGTGACGCTTGGCAATGGTCGGGATGTTTTGCGCACTCATGCTGCGGCCACCCTCTTACCTTTGCGGCTCAGCATATCCAGCACCCGCTGGGCGCGGCGGCGCTCACTGCTGGGCAGGCTGTAGCGGATCACGTCACACGGGTGGCCCCAGTGGTTGGGCACCTTCTCCGGGATGCGCTCGAAGGTAAGGCCGTGGTCGTTGGCCAGGTCGCTGATGGTGCTGTTTAAGCAGTGGTCGCCAATGCGCTCAGCCTCGAAGCGGTTAAGCGGGCCTTGGCGCAGAAGGTGTGCCAGGACGCGACTAATCTTGCTCGGTGCCTTGGTATTGGTGCTGCTAAAATTGCCGGGCGAGTGGCTGGCTTCTGCATGTATTGGGGGGCTGGCCTTTTCCATTTTTAGGCCACCTCGCGCTGTGCGGCCAGCGAATCGCACCAGGCCAGCACCTCGGCTTCGATCCAGGCGACTGACTTCGGGCCAAGGGTGACTTGAGCGGGAAAGGTGCCAGCGGCAATGCGGCGGTAAATCTCGGACGTGGAAAGAGTGGTTAGGGTTTTGACTTCGGCCAGCTTGATAAAGCGGCGCGGGAATTGGGTCGGGGTGGTATGTGCGGCCATGGTGTAAGCCCTCCGGGCATTGCAAAGCGTTAATCAGGAATCAACGGCTGCAATGTTGGGCGGCGCGGCTCTGCAAGTCAGGGGACAAAATAACGCATTATTTTGTCTTTGCGCGGACTAGCCTTTTGCGCAGTTTTTCATCTGCTGCTTCGATGTCATCAAGGGAGAAGGTTTCTTTGGCTGCCGCAAGTTTCTTAAGGTCCAGGCGGCCCATAAAGTCTTCAGCCTCCTGGCGTGTCATGCCTTGGCGCATAAGGTCTTTTATTAGCCAATCAAGTTGTTTTGAATACCAAACGCCATATTTCTTTTTACGGTTCAGCCCTAGCGCTTTATTTGCGTCTTCACCGCACCCTATTTTTCTTAGTGCCTCGCCTAATACAGCAATGGTTCTTGGCCCTAAGTCTTGGCCTCTTCCCATTGCAATCAAATCGCCCAGGCTAAGCAGCGCTTCCCTAACCTCTTGGGTTGTACCGTGCTCGAGCATGTCAGCGTTGCTCGGGGCATAGGCCAGTTCGATTGCTGCCAAGTTAACAGTCACTCTGGGGCGTTTTCTTTGCTCGGCCACTGTCACGCCTCCCGGGCGTTACCCATGCTGAATAGATCGGCTGGTCAGGCGGGTGGGTGCCCGCTTTTCTCCCCGTCGGGATAGGCCAGCCAAAACCGTTAAGCCTTGCGCTTGATGCTCACCACGTTGGCGCCAGAGCAAAGCGCGTCTATCGAATCGGCCCACGCTTGCATCATGTCCCGGCGTTGCTCCAGGTAGGTGGCGTGGTTGTAGGTGTCGCGGATTTCGTCGTCATCACCGTGGGCAAGCTGGCGCTCGATCCAATCCCGGTTATAGCCACGCCCATTAAGTTCGGTGCTCAGCAGGTGGCGGAAGCCGTGGCCGGTTTGCCTGCCTTTATAGCCGGCGTCAGCCAATGCCTTGTTGATGGTGTTCTCACTCATTGGGCGGCTGGTGTTGTTGCGCCCGGCAAATACCAAGGCATAACCCCCGGTGACTTCTTGAAGCTGGCGCAGGATGGCAACGGCCTGACGTGGCAGTGGCACCGAGTGGTCGCGGCGGGCTTTCATGCGCTCTTTCGGAATCGTCCAAGTTGCGGCCTCAAGGTCGAACTCGGCCCAGGGGGCGGCGCGCAATTCACCAGGGCGCACAGCCGTCAGCACCAGCAGGCGGATGGCGTGGCGGGTCAGGGTATTGATGTTGGCTGCTTCGATCTTGCTCAGCAGTTCGGGTAACTCTGCACAGGTGACGTGCGGGTGGTGCCGCGTTGCTGGGGCGTGTGCGGCGATCACGTCCAGGTCGGTTGCTGGGTTGGCTTCTACTGCTCCCTGTGCCAGGCCAAAGCGGAAAATCTGGCTTAGCCACTGGCGGGTTTTCTTGGCGACGTTGTGTGCGCCCCGTGATTCGATCTTGCGAATAAGCGCGACCAACTCAGGGCGGGTAATCGCTTGGGCGGGGCGATGGCCAAGGGCGGGCAGCAAATCCGACTCTAGGTAAGCCGCCACTTTATCGGCGGTAGATTTTGCCCAGCGTGGCGAGCGGTAAGCGTGCCATTCCCGCGCCAGTGTCTCGAATGACAATGCCTCAAGTGCTTGCGCCTGTTTGGTGGCTTGGCGTTCTGCGCCGGGGTCGGTGCCTTCGTCCAGCAGTAAGCGGGCGTCATCACGTTTGCGGCGGGCGGCGGCCAAAGGCACGGCAGGGTAGGCACCCAAGGAAAGCATTTTAGCTTTGCCGTTGAAGCGGTAGCGGTAGCGCCACAGCTTGGAGCCGGTTGGGGCGACCTCTAAGCACAGGCCGTTGCTGTCGGCTAAGCGATACAGCTTGTCCTTGGGCTTGGCTGTTTTGATTGCGGAATCGGTCAGCGGCATGGTGCCCCCGTGTGAGCCATGCCGGGCGGCGTTTGGTGGCTCAGGTGTGAGTAGATTTATCGACCAAACTCGATCTACTCACAAATCTACTCACAATCCAGTGGGCTTACAAGGTAACGGTAGGGAACTGCGGGCAATAAAAAACCGGCTCAAGTGGCCGGTTCTCTAGGGTTTCAGGTCGTTTCGGTACGTCCTGAAATGTTTGTATGGTGCCCCGGGGGAGACTCGAACTCCCACTTCTTTCGAAAACGGATTTTGAATCCGCCGCGTCTACCGGTTCCGCCACCGGGGCACAATGGCGGCGCAGTATAGGGATGAGGTGGGGGTTGGTCAATCCACTTGCGTGGTCAGTTTGCATGATTTCCGGTAAGCTTTGCCGCCCTGCTAGACGACCCCCTTCCGACCATGCGCGTTGCCGACTTCAATTTCGAGCTGCCAGACGCTCTGATTGCCCGCCATCCTCTTGCCGAGCGCCGTGCCAGCCGTTTGCTGGTGCTGGACGGGCCGACGGGTGAGCTGGCGCATAAACAATTCAGTGATCTGCTGGACTATCTGCGTCCTGGCGACCTGATGGTGTTCAACAATACCCGGGTGATCCCGGCGCGGCTGTTTGGCCAGAAAGCCTCGGGCGGCAAGCTGGAGATTCTGGTCGAGCGCGTGCTGGACGCTCACCGCGTGCTGGCTCACGTGCGTTCGAGCAAGTCGCCCAAGCCGGGTTCGAGCATCCTGATTGACGGTGGTGGCGAGGCCGAGATGGTTGCTCGCCATGACGCGCTGTTCGAATTGCGCTTTGCCGAAGAGGTGCTGCCGCTGCTGGAGCGGGTCGGGCATATGCCGTTGCCGCCCTATATTGATCGGCCGGATGAGCAGGCCGACCGTGAGCGCTATCAGACGGTATATGCCGACCGTGCCGGTGCTGTCGCGGCACCTACCGCCGGGCTGCATTTTGATCAGCAACTGCTGGCGGCGATTGCCGAGAAGGGCATTGAGCAAGCCTTCGTGACTCTGCACGTCGGTGCCGGCACCTTTCAGCCGGTGCGCGTTGAGCGCATTGAGGATCATCACATGCACAGCGAGTGGCTGGAGGTCAGCCAGGATGTGGTCGATGCCGTGGCCGCTTGCCGTGCGCGTGGCGGGCGGGTGATTGCCGTCGGCACCACCAGCGTGCGTTCGCTGGAAAGCGCGGCGCGCGATGGCGTGCTCAAGGCGTTCAGCGGTGATACCGACATCTTTATCTACCCCGGTCGGCCGCTGCATGTGGTCGATGCGCTGGTGACCAATTTCCATTTGCCGGAGTCGACCCTGCTGATGCTGGTGTCGGCCTTTGCCGGCTATCCGGAAACCATGGCGGCGTACCAGTGCGCTATCGCCGAGGGTTACCGCTTCTTTAGTTACGGTGATGCCATGTTTATCACCCGCAACCCCGCGCCACGCGGGCCAGAGGAACAGCTATGACGCGCACTTGCCGCATGTCTTTTGAATTGTTGGCAACCGAGGGTAAGGCGCGCCGTGGTCGGCTGACTTTCCCACGTGGTGTGGTGGAAACCCCGGCCTTCATGCCGGTGGGCACCTATGGCACGGTCAAGGGTATGTTGCCGCGCGACATCGAGGCGATTGGCGCGCAGATCATCCTCGGCAACACCTTCCACCTGTGGCTGCGTCCTGGCACCGAGGTGATCAAGAAGCACGGCGATCTGCATGACTTTATGCAGTGGCAGGGGCCGATTCTCACCGACTCCGGTGGTTTCCAGGTTTTCAGCCTGGGTGCGATGCGCAAGATCAAGGAGGAAGGTGTGTACTTCGCTTCGCCGGTCGACGGTGCCAAGGTATTTATGGGGCCGGAAGAGTCGATGCAGGTGCAGCGCGACCTGGGCTCGGACATTGTGATGATCTTCGACGAATGCACACCGTATCCGGCCGAGTTCGATGTGGCCAAGCGCTCGATGGAGCTGTCGCTGCGCTGGGCCAAGCGCTCGAAAGAAGCCCATGGCGAAAGCACGGCAGCGCTGTTCGGCATCGTCCAGGGCGGCATGCATGAGGAATTGCGCAAAGTTTCCCTGGATGGCCTGGAGCAGATCGGTTTTGACGGTTACGCCATTGGCGGCCTGTCGGTCGGCGAGCCGAAAGAGGAGATGATCAAGGTGCTGGATTACCTGCCGCCGCAGTTGCCGGCCGATAAGCCGCGCTACCTGATGGGTGTCGGCAAGCCGGAGGATTTGGTGGAGGGCGTGCGCCGCGGTGTGGATATGTTCGACTGCGTAATGCCGACCCGCAATGCGCGTAACGGTCACCTGTTTATCGATACCGGCGTGCTGAAAATCCGCAATGCTTTCCACAAGCACGACGATTCGCCGCTGGATCCGACCTGCGACTGTTACACCTGTAAACATTTCTCCCGCGCCTATCTGCATCATCTGGATAAATGCGGCGAAATGCTGGGTAGTATGCTCAATACAATCCACAACTTACGGCATTATCAGGTGCTGATGGCTGGTTTGCGCGAGGCTATTCAACAGGGTACATTGGCCGCCTTTGTCGATGCCTTCTATGCCAAGCGCGGGCTGCCAACGCCGCCTCTGGATTGATCCCCAACTGTTTAAAGACCCTTGCAACAGGAGTGTTACATGAGCTTTTTTATCCCCGCTGCTTTCGCTGAAGGCGCCGCACCGGCTGCCGGTCCTGCTGGTAGTGGCTTTGAATGGGTGTTTCTGGTCGGCTTTCTGGTCATCTTCTATTTGATGATCTGGCGTCCACAGGCCAAGCGCGCCAAAGAGCACAAGAATCTGATCGGTGGCCTGCAGAAAGGCGACGAAGTGGTAACCAGCGGCGGTATTGCTGGCAAGGTGTCGAAAGTCTCCGATGACTTCGTGGTAATCGAAGTGTCCGATACCGTTGAGCTGAAGATTCAGAAAGTGGCTATCGCCGCTTCGCTGCCCAAGGGCACGCTGAAAGCGATCTAAGCAACACACCTTTACCATTCGACGGGGCGCTTCATGCGCCCCGCGTCATAACGGGCGGCGTCATGCTCAACAAATTCCCTGTCTGGAAATACCTGCTGATTCTGGCCGTGCTGGCAATCGGCGCTCTCTATTCCCTGCCCAATCTGTACCCGGATGACCCGGCGATCCAGATCAGTGGCAACAGCAGCGCGATGCGTGTCGAGCAGGCTGATCTGGATCGCGCAAGCCGCGCGCTGGACGCCGCTGGCATCAGCGTCAAGGCGACAACCCTGGCCAATCAGGGGCGTACAGGTCTGCTGCGTCTGAACAAGGCCGAAGATCAACTGCCGGCCAAAGATCTGGTGCGCAAGGCGCTGAACGATGAGTTCGTGGTGGCCTTGAACTTGGCGCAAACCACGCCGCAGTGGCTGCGTAACCTGGGCGGCAGCCCTATGAAGCTGGGGCTGGACCTTTCCGGTGGTGTGCACTTCCTGATGGAAGTGGATATGGACAAGGCGCTGGATGCGCGTCGCAAAGTCTACGAGGGCGAGGTCAAGAGCCTGCTGCGCAAGGAGCGTGTACGTTACCGCAGTCTGCCTGAGGCCAATGGCGCCATTCAGCTGGGCTTTGCCGATGAAGCTTCGCTGGAAAAGGCGCAGCGTCTGATTCGCAAGGGCTTCACTGATTTTGAACTGACCACTGTGCAGCGTGGTGAGCAGCAGGTGCTGCGTCTGGCATTGACCCAGGCCAAGCTGGCTGAAATTCGCGAGTACTCGATCAAGCAAAACTTGACCACCGTGCGTAACCGAGTCAACGAACTGGGTGTGGCCGAGCCGCTGGTGCAGCGTCAGGGTGCCAACCGTATCGTGGTTGAGCTGCCGGGTGTGCAGGATACCGCCGAAGCCAAACGTATCCTCGGCAAAACCGCCAACCTGGAATTCCGCCTGGCCGCTGAACCGGGCGCTGCCAAGGCCGCGACCGAGAGTTTTGAGTTCCGCCAGGAGGGCCGCCCGCCGGCACAGCTGGAGCGTGAGCTGATCATCACGGGTGATCAGGTAACCGATGCTCAGGCCAGCTTCGATGAGAATGGCAGCCCGCAGGTGAACATCCGTCTGGATGGCCGTGGCGGCGATCTGATGAACCGTGCAACCCGCAGCAATGTTGGGCGCAGCATGGCGGTGATTTTCATCGAGCAGAAGCCTGTCTCCCGTTATGTGCGCCAGGTTGTTGATGGTGTCGAGAAGGAAGTCGAGCTGCAGACCTTCGTTGAAGAGAAGAAGATCATCAGCCTGGCCACTATCCAATCGCCACTGGGCAGTCAGTTCCGTATCACCGGGCTTGACGGTCAGGGCGAGTCGTCCGAGCTGGCCTTGCTGCTGCGTGCGGGTGGTCTGGCGGCACCGATGTACTTTGCTGAAGAACGCACCATTGGCCCGAGCCTGGGGGCTGACAACATCACCAAGGGTATTGAAGCCTCGCTGTGGGGCATGCTCTTTGTGTCGTTGTTCATCATTGCCATCTATCGCTTCTTTGGTGTGCTGGCGACCATCGCTCTGGCGTTCAACATGGTCTTGCTGTTGGCGCTGATGTCGTTGCTCAGTGCCACCCTGACCCTTCCGGGTATTGCCGGCATCGTGCTGACCATGGGTATGGCGGTGGACGCCAACGTGCTGATCTTCTCGCGGATTCGTGAGGAAATTGCCAATGGCATGTCGGTGCAGCGGGCGATCCATGAGGGCTTTGATCGTGCCTATACGGCAATTCTTGATGCCAACCTGACCACCCTGTTGGTTGGCGGCATTCTGTTTGCCATGGGCACCGGGCCGGTCAAGGGCTTCGCCGTGACCATGTCGCTGGGCATCGTGACGTCGATGTTTACCGCCATTCTGGTGACTCGTGCCATGGTCAACCTGGTCTTCGGCGGGCGTGACTTCAAGAAGCTGTGGATCTAAGGGGTTAGATGATGCGTACGATCAACTTTATGGGCGCGCGCAACTTTGCGTTCGCCGTCACGATGCTTCTGACCCTGCTTGCTCTGGGTAGCTGGTTCTACAAGGGCCTCAACTTTGGCCTGGACTTCACCGGTGGCACGCAGATCGAGTTGAGTTACACCCAGCCTGCCGACCTTGGCAAGGTACGTGATCAACTGGCTGCTGCAGGTTATACCGATGCCGTGGTTCAGACCTTCGGTGCCACCACGGATGTGGTGGTGCGTCTGCAGGGTGATGATCCGAACCTGGGCAGTCAGATCGCTGCTGCCCTGCAGGGGGTTGGCGATGAGGCGGTAACCGTCAAGAAAGTCGAGTTCGTCGGGCCGCAGGTCGGTGAAGAGCTGCGTGACCAGGGTGGCCTGGGCATGCTGCTGGCGCTGGGCGGGATCATGCTGTACCTGGCGTTCCGTTTTCAGTGGAAATTCGCCCTGGGTGCCATCGTTTCCCTGGTTCACGACGTGGTTGTGACCCTTGGCATTCTGTCGTTTTTCCAGATCACCTTCGATCTGACGGTGTTGGCGGCTCTGCTGGCAATCATCGGTTATTCGCTGAACGACACCATCGTGGTGTTTGACCGCGTGCGTGAGAACTTCCGGGTGCTGCGCAAAACCAGCCTGATCGACAACATCAACATTTCCACAACCCAGACGCTGCTGCGCACCATGGCCACATCGATTTCGACATTGCTGGCGATTGCCGCGCTGCTGGTCTTTGCGGGTGACAACCTCTACGGTTTCTCCGTGGCGTTGTTCATGGGGGTGTTGGCGGGTACCTATTCGTCGATCTATATCGCCAACGTGGTGCTGATCTGGCTCAACCTGAGTGTGGATGACCTGATTCCCCCGGTAGTGGCTGAAGAGGTTGATGAGCGCCCCTGATTCTGTGCGTTTCATCGCAAATGGTTGAATGAGCCGGGCATGTGTTGAACTTGCCCGGTTTTTTTATGCTCCAAGGCTGGGAGTAAGGTGCGCTGAGCACCGCAGCGATAGGTCGAAGGAGGCGTGCATGAATAAGTCAATGTTGGTGGGTGCGGTACTGGGTGCAGTCGGCGTGACGGCGGGTGGCGCTGTGGCGACTTATAGCCTGGTCAGTGCACCGCAATATGCCGAAGTGCTAGCCGTGAAACCGGTAAAGGAAACTATCAAGACCCCGCGTGAAGTGTGCAAGGACGTTGCCGTGACGCGTCAGGCACCGGTCAAAGATGAGCATCAAATCGCCGGTACCGCCATTGGTGCGGTGGTTGGTGGGTTGCTGGGTAATCAGGTCGGTGGCGGTAATGGCAAGAAGCTGGCAACAGTTGCCGGCGCGGTAGGTGGTGGTTATGCGGGCAACAAGGCGCAAGAACACTTGCAAAGTCGTGACACCTACACCACCACGGAAACCCGCTGCAACACAGTGACCGACACCAGCGAGAAGCTGGTGGGTTATGACGTCAAGTATGAGTTGGATGGCAAAATCAGTCAGGTGCGTATGGCCAGTGATCCAGGTCGGCAGATTCCGGTGCGTGATGGTCAGCTGGTGCTGGTGGACTAAAGGCCGGCAGTTTTTCCAGGCACAAAAAAAGCGCCCCGCAGGGCGCTTTTTTTGTGGTCGCTGGTTAGCGTTTCAGCGAAGCCGACAGGTGCGGCTGAATGGCAGTCAGTACGGCCTTGAAGCATTTGGTGTTGCCGGCAACGATCTGACCTTTCTCCAGGAAGTCGTGGCCACCGCTGAAGTCACTGACCAGGCCGCCTGCTTCCTGAATCAGCAAGGCCCCTGCAGCCATATCCCACTCGGACAGGCCGAACTCCCAGAAGGCGTCGAAGCGGCCGGCAGCCACGTAGGCCAGGTCCAGGCTCGCTGCGCCAGCGCGGCGTACGCCGGCGGTCTGGCCGACCAGGCTGCGGAACATGCCGATGTAGTTTTCCAGGTTTTCCATCTGGCTGTCGCGGAACGGGAAGCCGGTGCCGAGCAGGGCGCCTTCGAGGCTCTTGCGGTTACCCACGCGCAGGCGGCGACCGTTGAGGGCGGCGCCACGGCCGCGGCTGGCGGTAAATTCTTCCTGGCGAACCGGGTCGATGATCACGGCGTGCTCAAGGCGGCCACGGTATTTGCAGGCGATGCTGACGGCGTAATGCGGGATGCCACGGATAAAGTTGGTGGTGCCATCCAGTGGGTCGATGATCCACTGGTAGTCTGCGCCCTCACCGCTGCCTTCACTCAGGCCGCTTTCTTCGCCGAGGATGCCGTGGTTCGGGAAGGCTTTGCGCAGGGCCTGAATGATCAGTTGCTCGGCAGAGCGATCAATTTCAGTCACATAGTCCTTGGCTTCTTTCTCGTCGACCGAGATGACGTCCAAGCGTTCGGTCGAGCGGAAGATCATTTCGCCGGCGCTACGGGCTGCGCGCAGCGCGATATTCAGCATGGGCTGCATGGATGTTCACCTGGGTCGTTAAAGAAAGCCGGCCATTCTAGCAGAAAAGTGCGGCGGTTGAAGTGCAACCTGCGCCTTGCGTGGCGCAAGGCGGGTTGCTTATGTAAGATTTGTCGCCTGACGTCATGCTCTGTGGGTGTTTGTGGTGCTGGAAAATATTCGCGTCGTGTTAGTGGGTACCAGTCATCCGGGGAATATCGGCGGCGCGGCGCGGGCCATGAAAAACATGGGCTTGTCGCAGCTGGTGCTGGTGGATCCACAGGACTTCACCAGTGATGAGGCTGTGGCGAGAGCGTCTGGGGCCACGGATATTCTGCAGGATGCGCAGGTGGTTGGCACCCTTGAGGAGGCACTGGTTGGGTGTCGCCTGGTGCTCGGCACCAGTGCCCGGGATCGGCATATTCCCTGGCCGATGCTGGAGCCGCGCGAGTGTGGTGTAACGGCTTGTGAGCAGGCGCGGCAAGGGGCTCAGGTCGCCCTGGTATTTGGTCGTGAGTATGCCGGCCTGACCAATGAGGAGCTGCAGCGCTGTCATTACCATGTGCACATTCCGTCTGATCCGACGTTCAGTTCGTTGAATCTGGCGGCGGCAGTTCAGGTGCTGGCCTACGAGGTGCGCGTGGCTTGGTTGGCGAGCGAGGGGCAGCCCCTCGCGCAGGTGTCGGTTGCCGACGAGGGTGACGAGCCTGTGACGGCTGACGAGCTTGAATCGTTTTACCGTCACTTGGAGCAGGCGCTGGTTGAGATCGGGTTTCTTGATCCGCTCCGGCCGCGGCATTTGATGAGCCGTCTGCGCCGTCTCTATGGGCGCAGTTCAGTCAGCAAGCTGGAAATGAATATATTGCGCGGCATCTTGACCGAGACCATCAAGGCGGCGCGCGGTGAGCACCATAAGGGGGAGAGGGCAGATGTTTGAGCGCATGCGAGAGGATATCCAGAGTGTGTTTCATCGCGACCCGGCGGCGCGCAATGCGTTTGAGGTGGTCACCTGCTATCCGGGCTTGCATGCCGTTTGGCTGCACCGTTTGGCGCATGCTCTGTGGGTGTCTGGTTGGAAGTGGTTGGCGCGCGTGGTATCAAACTTCGGGCGTTGGCTGACGGGTATCGAGATCCACCCTGGAGCGAAGATCGGTCGGCGTTTCTTTATCGACCATGGTATGGGCATCGTCATTGGTGAAACGGCCGAGATTGGCAATGATGTAACGCTCTATCAGGGGGTCACCCTGGGAGGCACTAGCTGGAACAAGGGTAAACGCCACCCGACGCTGGAGGACGGTGTGGTGGTGGGGGCGGGCGCCAAGGTGCTGGGGCCGTTTACAGTCGGTGCTGGTGCCAAGATCGGCTCCAATGCGGTGGTCACCAAGGAAGTGCCGGCGGGCGCGACAGCGGTGGGTATCCCGGGGCGGATCATTCTCAAGGTGGACGATGAGCAGGAGGCTAAGCGTCAGGCGATTGCCGAGAAGCTTGGGTTCGATGCTTATGGCGTGAGTCAGGACATGCCGGACCCGGTGGCGCGTGCCATTGGTCAGTTGCTGGATCATCTGCACGCGGTGGATGGGCGTCTGGAGGGTATGTGCGGTGCCCTCAAGTCCCTGGGCAGTGATTACTGCGCCAAAGATTTGCCGCAACTGCGTGACGAAGATTTCGCGGGCGTGGTCAAAGATGCGGACAAGCCGGCGGCCTGATGGTGTGAGGGGTGGTGGTTTGCTATGATGCGCGCCCCTTATGCTGCCTAATCCCGACTAACGTGCTAGGTCTTATAGTTGACTTAAATGCTCGGGAATTAGATAATCGCAGCATATTGCGATCACGCGGTAAGCCCTTATGCGATTAACCACCAAAGGCCGTTACGCCGTCACCGCCATGCTGGATTTGGCGCTGCACGCACAGCGTGGGCCGGTGTCACTGGCTGATATTTCCGAGCGGCAGGGCATCTCCCTTTCCTATTTGGAGCAACTGTTTGCCAAGCTGCGGCGCGGCAATCTGGTGTCCAGTGTGCGTGGGCCGGGTGGCGGTTATCAGTTGTCGCGCGACATGCGTGGTATCCAGGTTGCCGAAGTGATCGATGCGGTCAATGAGTCGGTCGATGCTACCCGCTGCCAGGGGCAAGGCGACTGTCACGCGGGTGATACCTGTCTGACCCACCATCTGTGGTGCGACCTGAGCCAGCAGATACACGAATTCCTCAGCGGCATCAGCTTGGCTGATCTGGTAACCCGACGAGAAGTGCAGGAAGTAGCCCAGCGCCAGGATCAGCGCCGCTGCAATGGCAGGACGCCGTTTCTGGATAAGATCGAAGCGTCCGCCGTTGATTGAGCGCAAGGCGCTGGCCAGCTGGCCTGAGACCTGATTAGGAGAAAGTTGATGAAATTGCCGATTTACCTCGATTATTCCGCCACCACGCCGGTTGATCCGCGTGTTGCGCAAAAAATGAGCGAATGCCTGCTGGTTGACGGCAATTTCGGTAACCCAGCATCGCGCTCCCATGTGTTCGGCTGGAAAGCTGAGGAAGCGGTTGAGAATGCTCGCCGCCAGGTGGCTGAGCTGGTCAATGCCGATCCGCGCGAAATTGTCTGGACGTCCGGTGCTACCGAGTCCAATAACCTGGCCATCAAGGGTATTGCCGACTTCTACAAGACGAAAGGCAAGCACCTGATTACCTCGAAGATCGAGCACAAGGCGGTGCTCGACACCATGCGCCAGCTTGAGCGCGAAGGCTTCGAAGTCACCTACATTGAGCCGGGCGAAGATGGTCTGATTACTCCGGCCATGATTGAGGCCGTGCTGCGTGAGGACACCATTCTGGTGTCGGTCATGCATGTGAACAACGAAATCGGCACCATCAATGACATTGCCGCGATTGGTGAGCTGACCCGCTCGCGCGGCGTGTTCTTCCACGTTGATGCGGCGCAATCCACCGGCAAAGTGGCGATCGACCTGGAGACCCTCAAGGTCGACCTGATGTCCTTCTCTGCGCACAAGACCTATGGTCCGAAAGGCGTCGGTGCGCTGTTCGTGCGCCGCAAGCCGCGTGTGCGTCTGGAAGCGCAGACCCATGGTGGCGGTCATGAGCGCGGCATGCGTTCCGGCACTCTGGCGACCCACCAATGTGTGGGCATGGGCGAAGCCTTCCGCATTGCCAAGGAAGAAATGGCTCAGGAAAACCAGCGCATCCTGGCCCTGCGTGAGCGCTTCTTCAAGCAGGTTGATGGTCTGGAAGAGCTGTACATCAATGGCAGCATGACCGCCCGTGTGCCGCACAACCTCAACCTCAGCTTCAACTACGTTGAGGGCGAGTCGCTGATCATGGCGCTCAAGGATCTGGCGGTTTCCTCCGGTTCGGCTTGTACCTCGGCCTCTCTGGAGCCGTCCTACGTGTTGCGCGCCCTGGGTCGCAATGACGAGCTGGCACATAGTTCCATCCGCTTTACCTTCGGCCGCTTCACCACAGATGAAGAAGTCGATTACGCCGCGCAGAAAGTATGCGAGGCAGTCACCAAGCTGCGCGAATTGTCGCCGCTGTGGGATATGTACAAAGACGGTGTCGACATCTCCAAGATCGAGTGGGCGGCGCACTAAGTAGTCGCCGAGCAAGAGCGACTCTCTGATGAGGAAGGAATACCAGCATGGCTTACAGTGAAAAGGTCATTGACCATTACGAAAACCCGCGCAACGTCGGCAAGATGGATGCGGAAGACCCGGACGTCGGCACTGGCATGGTCGGCGCGCCGGCTTGCGGTGACGTGATGCGTTTGCAGATCAAGGTCAACGAGCAGGGCGTTATCGAAGACGCCAAGTTCAAAACCTACGGCTGCGGTTCGGCAATCGCCTCCAGCTCCCTGGCCACCGAGTGGATGAAGGGCAAGACTCTGGATGAAGCCGAAACCATCAAGAACACTCAGTTGGCCGAGGAATTGGCCCTTCCGCCGGTGAAAATTCACTGCTCGGTACTCGCCGAAGACGCCATCAAGGCCGCAGTGCGCGATTACAAGCAGAAGAAAGGCTTGCTCTAAGGAGGTTTGTCGATGGCTATCAGCATGACCGAAGCTGCCGCTCAGCACGTGCGTCGCTCGCTTGAGGGGCGCGGTAAGGGCGAAGGTATTCGCCTGGGTGTGCGCACCACGGGCTGTTCCGGCTTGGCCTATGTGCTGGAGTTTGTCGATGAGGCCGCCAGCGAAGATCAGGTGTTCGAGAATCATGGCGTCAAGGTGATCATCGATCCCAAGAGCCTGGTCTACCTCGATGGCACCGAGCTCGATTTCGTCAAGGAAGGGTTGAACGAAGGCTTCAAGTTCAACAACCCAAACGTGCGCGGCGAATGTGGCTGCGGCGAAAGCTTCAATATCTGAGGCGCGTGTGGGCAGTCCTTGTCACTTTGCATTGTTTGACCTGCAGCCAGGCTTTCGCCTGGATCAGGAGTTGTTGGCCAGCCGTTACCGTGAGCTGGCACGGCATGTCCACCCGGACCGCTTTGCGGATGCCTCCGAGCGCGAGCAGCGCTTGGCGCTGGAGCAGTCCGCCAGCCTTAATGAAGCCTATCGGACGCTGAAGAATGCGCCGCAGCGTGCGCGTTATCTGCTGGCGCTGCGTGGCCCGGAGTTGCCGCTGGAAGTCACTGTGCAGGATCCCGGCTTTCTCATGCAGCAGATGCAGTGGCGTGAAGAGCTGGAAGAACTGCATGAGAGCGCTGATCTGGCCGGCGTGGCGCAATTCAAGCGGCGTCTGAAAGTGGCTCAGGATGAGCTCAACGAAAGTTTTGCCGTTTGTTGGGATGATGCGGCGCGGCGCGAAGAGGCCGAGCGCCTGATGCGTCGCATGCAGTTTCTCGACAAGCTCTCTCACGAGGTGCGCCAGCTGGAAGAGCGCCTCGACGATTAACGCTGGTATGCCCTTGCCGCGTACCTGATACCTAAGCACTGATTAATCATGGCCTTACTGCAGATCGCTGAGCCCGGACAAAGCCCCCAGCCACACCAGCGTCGACTGGCCGTGGGGATTGATCTGGGTACCACCAATTCGCTGGTCGCTGCTGTACGCAGCGGCCTGTCCGAGCCACTGGCCGATGCTGCCGGGCAGGTCATTCTGCCGTCCGCTGTGCGTTACCACGCCAATCGCACTGAGGTGGGGGAGGCGGCCAAGGCATCTGCTTCGGCTGACCCGCTGAATACCGTGTTGTCGGTCAAGCGCCTGATGGGGCGTGGCCTGGCGGATGTCAAACAGCTTGGTGAGCAGCTGCCGTACCGTTTTGTCGGCGGCGAATCGCATATGCCGTTTATCGAGACCGTGCAGGGCCCGAAAAGCCCGGTTGAGGTCTCGGCGGATATTCTCAAGGTGCTGCGTCAGCGCGCTGAAGCGACCCTGGGTGGTGAGCTGGTCGGTGCGGTGATCACCGTGCCGGCTTATTTCGATGATTCGCAGCGTCAAGCCACCAAGGATGCTGCGCGTCTGGCCGGGCTGAATGTGCTGCGTCTGCTCAATGAGCCGACTGCCGCAGCAGTCGCTTATGGCCTGGATCAGCATGCCGAGGGCGTGGTCGCTATTTATGACCTGGGTGGCGGTACCTTCGATATTTCCGTGCTGCGTCTGACTGGCGGTGTGTTTGAAGTGCTGGCCACAGGTGGTGACAGTGCCCTGGGTGGCGATGACTTCGATCATGCAATCGCTGGCTGGATAGTTGAGCAGGCCGGTATTTCCTCTGATCTCGATCCGGCACAGCAGCGCTTGTTGCTGGAGGCTGCCTGTGTCGCCAAAGAAGCCCTGACTGACAGTGCTTCGGCAAGCCTCAGCTATGCCGGCTGGACTGGCCAGTTGAGTCGTGAGCAGTTCGATACGTTGATCGAGCCGATGCTGGCGCGCAGCCTCAAGGCCTGTCGCCGTGCAGTGCGCGATGCCGGTATTGAGCTGGATGAAGTTGAAGCCGTAGTGATGGTTGGCGGCTCCACTCGGGTGCCACGTGTGCGTCAGGCGGTTGCCGAGTTGTTCGCCCGTGAGCCGTTGACCGATATCGACCCTGATCAGGTGGTGGCCATTGGTGCGGCGATTCAGGCTGATGCCCTGGCCGGCAACAAGCGCGGCGATGGCGAAGAGTTGTTGCTGCTGGATGTGATTCCCCTGTCGCTCGGTCTGGAAACCATGGGCGGGCTGATGGAGAAGGTGATTCCGCGCAACACCACCATTCCCGTGGCGCGCGCCCAGGACTTCACCACCTATAAAGATGGTCAGACGGCCATGATGGTGCATGTACTGCAGGGTGAGCGCGAGCTGATCAGCGATTGCCGCTCGTTGGCGCGCTTTGAGTTGCGCGGTATTCCGCCAATGGTCGCCGGTGCGGCGAAGATTCGCGTGACCTTTCAGGTGGATGCCGATGGTCTGCTCAGTGTTGCTGCGCGTGAACTGGCGTCGGGCGTCGAGGCGAGCATCCAGGTCAAGCCGTCCTATGGGCTGACCGATGGTGAAATCGCCCGCATGCTGCAGGACTCCTTCAAGAACGCTGGCGATGACAAGGTCGCCCGTGTGTTGCGCGAGCAGCAGGTCGATGCTCAGCGTCTGCTGGAGGCTGTCGAGGCGGCGTTGCTGGCCGATGGTGAGCGCCTGCTGGACGCTGATGAGCGCCTAGCAATCGAGGCGCAGATGCAGCAGTTGCGTGACTTGATGGCAGGTACTGATGGCTTGGCGATCGAGCAGCAAACCAAACGTTTGACCCAGGTGACGGATGCCTTTGCTGCGCGTCGTCTGGATGCCACGGTCAAGGCTGCATTGGCTGGCCGTAGTCTTGATGAGATTGAGGAATAAGCATGCCGCAGATCATTTTTCTGCCTCACGCCATATTGTGTCCGGAAGGGCTGGTGGTTGAAGTCGAGCCAGGCACGTCGGTGCTTGAGGTGGCGCATGAGCATCACATCGAGATCGAAAGTGCCTGCGGCGGTGTCTGTGCCTGTACCACCTGTCACTGCATTATTCGTGAGGGGTTTGATTCGCTGGCCGAGGCCGATGAGCTGGAAGAGGACATGCTCGACAAGGCCTGGGGCCTTGAAGCGCAGTCGCGTCTGTCCTGTCAGGCGATTGTCGGTACTGAGGATCTGACAGTCGAGATTCCCAAGTACTCACTCAATCACGCCGCTGAAGCACCGCACTGAGTTCAGGAGTTGTTATGAGTCTGAAGTGGGTTGATGTTCTGGAGATCGCCATTCAATTGGCTGAGTCCAAACCTGAGGTGGACCCTCGCTACGTGAATTTTGTTGATCTGCATAAGTGGATTCTGGCGTTGCCGGAGTTCAGTGACGATCCGCAGCGTGGTGGTGAGAAAGTCCTGGAAGCTGTCCAGGCTGCCTGGATCGAAGAGGCCGACTGATACGGCTTGTGTCGCGCCCTACGCATTTAACCGGAACCCGCGTATAATTCGCGGGTTTAATTTTTCGCTTTAATCATTGTTTCTGGAGTTTCACATGGCTGTTCAACGCACTTTCTCCATCATCAAGCCTGATGCCGTTGCTAAAAACGTTGTTGGCGAGATCACCACTCGTTTCGAAAAAGCCGGCCTGCGCGTCGTTGCTTCGAAAATGGTTCAACTGTCCGAGCGCGAAGCTGCTGGCTTCTACGCTGAGCACAGCGAGCGTGGCTTCTTCAAGGATCTGGTTGCATTCATGACTTCCGGTCCGGTTATCGTTCAGGTTCTGGAAGGCGAAAACGCTGTTCTGGCCAACCGTGAGCTGATGGGCGCTACCAACCCGAAAGAAGCAGCTGCCGGCACCATCCGTGCTGACTTTGCCGTTTCCATCGACGAGAACGCTGTTCACGGTTCCGATTCGGAAGCTTCCGCTGCCCGCGAAATCGCTTACTTCTTCGCTGCCACCGAAGTTTGCGCACGCATTCGCTAAGCGAATCGGGTGAGGGTGAAGCCATGACTGCATCGACCGGTAAAATCAATCTGCTGGGGCTGACCCTGGCAGAGATGGAGCAATTCTTCGAAAGCATCGGGGAAAAGCGTTTCCGTGCCGGTCAGGTGATGAAGTGGATTCACCACTTTGGCGTCGATGATTTCGCCGCCATGAGCAATGTCGGCAAGGTCTTGCGCGAAAAGCTCGAGGCCTCTGCTGAAATCCGCGGCCCGGAAGTGGTCAGCGAAGATATTTCTACTGATGGCACGCGCAAGTGGGTTGTGCGAGTGGCGTCAGGCAGCTGTGTCGAAACCGTGTACATCCCCCAGGGCTCGCGTGGCACCTTGTGTGTGTCATCGCAAGCGGGTTGTGCACTGGATTGCAGTTTCTGCTCGACAGGCAAACAGGGTTTCAATAGTGATCTCTCTGCTGCCGAGGTCATCGGTCAGGTGTGGATCGCCAACAAGTCGTTCGGCAGCGTGCCGGCGAAGATCGACCGTGCCATCACCAACGTGGTAATGATGGGTATGGGCGAACCGCTGCTGAATTTCGACAACGTCGTCGCCGCCATGAAGATCATGATGGACGACCTCGGCTATGGCATTTCCAAACGCAAGGTGACGCTGTCCACCTCGGGCGTGGTGCCGATGATCGACAAGCTCGGCGAAGTGATCGATGTGTCGCTGGCGTTGTCGCTGCATGCGCCGAACGATGCACTGCGTAACCAATTGGTGCCGATCAACAAGAAGTACCCGCTGGAAATGTTGCTGGCGGCGTGCAAACGCTATGTCTCGCGTCTTGGCGAGAAGCGCGTGCTGACCATCGAGTACACCCTGCTCAAGGATGTTAACGATAAGGTCGAGCATGCTGAGGAAATGATCGCACTTCTCAAGGATGTGCCTTGCAAGATCAACCTGATTCCGTTTAATCCCTTCCCGCACTCGGGCTACGAGCGGCCGAGCAACAATGCCATCCGCCGTTTCCAGGATCTGCTGCACAAAGCCGGTCACAATGTCACCGTGCGCACTACGCGCGGCGAAGACATCGATGCGGCATGTGGTCAGTTGGTTGGCCAGGTCATGGACCGTACCCGTCGTAGTGAGCGTTATATTGCTGTGCGTGAGTTGAGTAGCGAGGCCGAAACGCCAAGTTCCGCCGCCAATCGAACCTGAGGGGAGGATACCCATGACCTTGCGTCCCGCGTTATTGCTGTTGGCCGCCAGTCTGTTAGCCGGTTGCGTCACGACCGGTAATGTTGACCCAATGAAAACCGGCAAGGGCCGTGAAGAAGCCCGTGATGCTTATGTGCAACTGGGTATTGGGTATCTGCAGCAAGGGGAAACCGAACGCGCCAAGGTTCCGCTGAAAAAGGCGCTGGAACTCGACTCCTCAAATGCGGATGCGCATGCCGCACTGGCTCTGGTCTTCCAGATCGAGATGGAGCCGAAACTGGCTGATGAGCATTTTCGCAAGGCCATTTCACAGCGGCGTGATGATGCCCGTCTGCTGAATAATTACGGCAGCTTCTTGTTCGAGCAAAAGCGTTATCAGGAGGCGATGGAGCGTTATACCCAGGCGGCTCAGGACAACCTGTACCCCGAGCGGTCGCGGGTTTTTGAAAACCTGGGTTTGACTGCCCTGCAGTTGCAACAGCGCGAACATGCCAAGGCTTATTTCGAACGCTCTCTGCGTTTGAACAGTCGTCAACCCCGTGCGTTGATGGAAATGGCCCTGCTGTCTTTCGAGGATAAGCAGTTCGTTCCGGCCCGCAGTTATTACGAGAGCTATCTGCTTCTGGCGCCCCATGATGCGCGCAGCCTGTTGCTTGGCGTGCGCTTGGCGAAGGTGTTTGAGGAGCGCGACAATGCCGCGAGCCTCGGTCTGCAGTTGAAACGGCTTTATCCGGGTACCCCGGAATATCAGCAATACCTGTCGGAGCAATGATGAAAGCGGCGCATCCAGAAGTGCTAGCAGTTCCCCGTATCAATCCGGGTGAGACTTTGCGCAAGGCTCGTGAGAGTCGTGGTTGGACTATTGCCGAGGTCGCTGGCCAGCTTAATTTGACGCCGCAAAGGCTGAGCCAAATCGAGCAAGGCGCGTTTGACAAGTTGCCGGGTAATACCTTTGCCCGTGGTTATGTGCGCGCCTACGCCAAGTTGCTGGAAGTAGACCAGAATCGTCTGGTGCTGGAGTTCGATCAATTTACCGGTAGCGATGCTGCTGGCAGCAGCGTGCATAGCCTGAACCGTATCGAAGAGCCGGTGAGCTATTCGCAGCGTGTGCTGCGTATGGTCAGTTTTGTCTTGCTGCTCGCCTTGGCCGGTTTGAGCTTCTTCTGGTGGCAGGAGCAGGCTGAGCGTCGTGCGGAAGATCTCGCAGCGACCAACCTTGAGCATGTGGAAGTCGACGGCGCTGATGGCACAACGCAGATTCATCCGCTGGATGAGCCCGAAGACCAAGCGGTAGAAGCCGCTCAAGCCGAGGGTGAGGTCCTGCAACCGCTGCTGGATGAAAGTGCCACTGCCGTAACTGAGGCTGCTGCCGATCCGACGGTTACTGCGCCGGTCGCCGCTGTCGATCCGGCCACTACTGCACCGCAAACCCCGGTTACGGCTCCAGCCGTAACTGAAGCCGCAGCAGTTGAGGCGCCTGCACCGTCGGCTGTGGCTGCTCCCCAGCCTGCACCTGCTGCGCCAGTTCAGCTGGCAGCCGGTGAAGCACTGATCAGTGTGACCTTTATTGCTGATTGCTGGACTCAGCTAACCGATGCCAACGGCAAGGTGCTGTTCAGTGCCCTTAAACGTAAAGGCGATAGCCTGGAGTTGGCCGGCAAGGCTCCGTTGGAATTGCGTCTGGGTTTTGCCCGTGGCGCCCAGGTCAGCCTGAATGGCAATCCAGTCGATGTGGCTCCGTTTATCTCTGGTGAAACCGCGCGTCTGAAGTTGGGTGGGCAGTAACATGCATTGCGAGTCACCAATCAAGCGTCGCATTTCACGCAAAATCTGGGTTGGCTCGGTGCCGGTGGGCGGTGATTCGCCCATCGCTGTGCAGAGCATGACCAACAGCGATACCAATGATGTAGCTGCCACCGTGGCGCAGATTCGTCGCCTGGAAGATGCTGGCGCCGATATCGTGCGGGTTTCCGTGCCGGATATGGACGCTGCCGAGGCGTTTGGCCGAATCAAGCAGCAGGTTCGCGTGCCGCTGGTGGCCGATATCCACTTCGACTACCAGATTGCCTTGCGTGTAGCCGAACTTGGCGTCGATTGCCTGCGTATCAACCCGGGCAATATCGGTCGTGAAGACCGCGTGCGTGCAGTGGTTGAGGCTGCGCGCGACAAGGGCATTCCAATCCGCATCGGTGTCAACGCCGGGTCGCTGGAAAAGGACCTGCAGAAAAAGTACGGCGAGCCGACACCAGAGGCGCTGGTTGAATCAGCCTTGCGTCATGTCGAACACCTGGATCGGCTGAATTTCCCGGACTTCAAAGTCAGCGTAAAAGCGTCAGACGTGTTTATGGCTGTCGAGGCCTATCGCTTACTGGCCAAGCAGATCGAGCAGCCGCTGCACCTGGGTATCACCGAAGCCGGCGGTTTGCGCTCCGGTACGGTGAAGTCGGCGGTGGGCCTGGGTATGCTGCTGGCCGAAGGGATTGGCGACACCATTCGCATCTCTCTGGCTGCTGACCCTGTGGAAGAGATCAAGGTCGGCTTCGATATCCTCAAGTCCTTGCGCCTGCGTTCCCGTGGTATCAACTTCATCGCCTGTCCGAGTTGCTCACGGCAGAATTTCGATGTGGTGAAAACCATGAACGAGTTGGAGCAGCGTGTTGAAGACTTGCTCGTCCCGCTGGATGTTGCAGTGATCGGCTGCGTGGTCAACGGCCCTGGCGAAGCCAAGGAAGCCCATATCGGCCTGACCGGTGGTTCGCCCAACCTGATCTATATCGATGGCAAGCCGGCGCACAAGCTGGGTAATGACAACCTGGTCGATGAGCTGGAAAAGCTCATCCGCCAGAAAGCAGCCGACAAGGTTGCTGCTGACGCCGCGGTTATCGTGCGCAGCCAAGACAGCTAAGGAATTGAAGTGAGCAAGCCCCTGCAAGCCATTCGTGGCATGAACGATATCCTGCCCGAGCAGACCCCGCTTTGGCGTTATTTTGAAGGTGCAGTCGCCAGTCTGCTGGACGGTTATGGCTATCGGCAGATTCGCATGCCGATTGTTGAGTTCACCGAGCTGTTCAAACGCTCGATTGGTGAAGTCACCGACATCGTCGAAAAAGAGATGTACACCTTCGATGACCGTAATGGCGACTCTCTGACGCTGCGTCCGGAAGGCACTGCAGCCTGCGTGCGTGCTGTGCTTGAACATGGTTTGTCCGGCGGTGGGCAGACGCAGAAGCTCTGGTACATCGGCCCGATGTTCCGTCACGAGCGCCCGCAGAAAGGCCGTTACCGTCAGTTTCATCAGATCGGTGTGGAAGTCTTCAATATCGATGGCCCGGATATCGACGCCGAGCTGATCGCCCTGACCTGGCGCTTGTGGGGCCTGTTGGGCATTCGTGATGCGGTCAAACTTGAGCTCAACAGCCTGGGCACCAGTGCCGCGCGCGCGGTGTACCGTGATGCGCTGGTCGAGTTCCTGACGGCCCATGCCGATCAGCTGGATGAAGACAGCCGCCGCCGCATGGCAACTAACCCGCTACGCGTGCTCGACAGCAAAGTGCCGGAAACTCAGGCTTTGCTGGTCAATGCACCGAAACTAGCGGATTACCTCGATGAAGAATCACGTGTGCATTTCGAGGGGCTCAAGGCCCGTCTGGACGCCGCGGGTGTGCCCTATGTGATCAACCCCAAGCTGGTGCGTGGGCTGGATTACTACAGCAAGACCGTATTCGAGTGGGTGACCGATCAATTGGGCTCGCAGGGTACGGTGTGTGCCGGTGGTCGCTACGATGGCCTGGTTGAGCAGATGGGCGGCAAGCCGACCCCGGGCGTCGGTTTTGCCATGGGCATCGAACGGTTGGTGCTGTTGCTCGAAACTCTAGGTAAAGTACCGGCTGAAATTGCCCGTACCGTCGATGTTTACCTCTGTGCTTTTGGTGGGCCAGCCGAATTGGCGGCCTTGGCGCTCAGCGAGCGCCTGCGTGACGAGTTGCCGTGGCTGCGTCTGCAGGTGAATGCCGGCGCGGGGAGCTTCAAGAGTCAGTTCAAGAAAGCCGACAAGAGCGGGGCCTTGTATGCCTTGATTCTGGGTGAAGACGAACTGGCTAAGCAAATGGTAGGTTGCAAGCCGCTGCGCGGTCAGGGCGAGCAACAAGATATTGCCTGGTCGGCATTGGCCGATCACCTGGCGAACTGCGCCAATCAGGCCTGAGCGTCTGTTGAGTGATTTAGCGAATAGGAGTGTTGGGGTGGTTTCGCGTACTGATGATGAAGAACTGGCCGTAATCAAGGACTGGTGGCAGCGCAATGGCATGCCATTGCTGACCGGCGTCGTGCTGGCCCTGGTGGTGGTATTCGGCTGGCAGGGCTGGCAGAAGTACCAGAGCAACCAGTCCTATGGTGCTTCGCTGGTGTATCAGCAACTGCTGGAAGCAGCGCTGGACCCAAGCGGTAAACCAGATGCCGGTAAAGTGGCTGAGCTGGCCAACACCCTGAAGAATGATTACTCCGGTAGTCATTACGCTCAATACGGTCGCCTGTTCGTGGCCAAGGTGGCGGTCGAAGCCGGCAAGCTGGACGACGCTGCCAGCGAGTTGCAGGCGATTGTCGACAAACCGGCGGATGACAGCCTGGGCGAGTTGGCGCGTCAGCGCCTGGCACGCGTGCTGGCGGCTCAGGACAAGGCTGAAGACGCCCTGAAACTGCTGGATGCCAAAGTCGCACCGGCGTTTACCGCCAGCCGGGAAGAACTCAAGGGTGATCTGCTGGTGCAACTTGGCCGTGCTGATGATGCCCATGCCGCTTACGAGAAAGCCAAGGCCGCGCTGTCTGACGATGCCGCTGTCGGTGGTCTGCAAATGAAGCTGGATGATCTGGCAAAAGGGGATGCGTGACGTGATGCGCTGGAAGAATGCCGCACTGCTGGCCCTGGCCGTTCTGGCCGTAGGTTGCAGCAGCAATAGCAAGAAGGAACTGCCGCCGGCCGATCTACCCAAGTTCGAGGAAGAGGTGCGCCTGCAGAAGGAATGGAGTCGTTCGATTGGCGAAGGCCAGGGCGAAACCTTCAACATGTTGGTACCGGCGATTGACGGTGAGCAGATCTACGCGGCCGACGTCGAAGGTCTGGTTGTGGCCATGGACCGCATGAACGGCAAGGTCATCTGGAAAGCTGATCTGGAACTTCCGGTCTCTGGCGCTGTGGCTGCCGGCTATGGCCTGGTGGTGGTTGGCACGCTGAAAGGCGAAATCATCGCCCTCGACAGCGCTTCCGGTGAAGAGAAGTGGCGTGCCCGGGTGACCAGCGAAGTGCTGGCGGCGCCGGCACTGAATGGCGATGTGGTACTGGTGCAGACTCAGGATGATCGCCTGATCGCCCTGGATATCAGCACTGGCGCGCAGCGCTGGATCTTTGAAAATACCCCGGCCGTGCTGACCCTGCGCGGTACTGGCAGCCCGGTGCTGACCAACCGTCTGGCGGTTGCCGGCCTGTCCACCGGCAAGGTGATTGCTCTGGACGCGCAGCGCGGCATCCCGGTTTGGGAACAGCGTGTGGCGATTCCGCAAGGTCGCTCGGAACTGGATCGTGTGGTCGACATCGACGGTGGCTTGCTGCTCTCGGCCGGCACCCTCTATGCAGTCAGTTACCAGGGCCGTGTTGCGGCGCTGGATCTGGAAAGCGGTCGTATCCTCTGGCAGCGTGAAGCGTCCAGTTCGGTCGGCGTTGCTCAGGGCTACGGCAGTGTTTACGTAAGCCTGGCCAGCGGTACTGTTGAAGGTATCGACGAGCGTTCGGCTTCGGCATTGTGGAGCAACGATGCCCTGGCACGTCGTCAGCTGTCGGCACCGGAAGTGTTCTCCAGTTACATCGCCTTCGGTGATCTGGAAGGCTATCTGCACCTGGTCAGCCAGGTTGATGGTCGATTCGTCGGTCGTACCCGTATCGACAGTGACGGCCTGCGTGCTCGTCCGCTGGTGGTGGGCGACTGGCTGTATGCCTTTGGCAACGGCGGCAACCTGGTGGCACTGACCATCAAGTAGTGCTGCGCTGAGCGTTGGCTATGCTGCACAACACCTGAGGTGTCGCAGCATGGCCCACGCAATGAATTCCGGCCGCTGCCCCTGCAGCGGCTTTTGTATTTTCTGAAATAACGAAGTGGAGAGCCTAATGGTTCCCGTAATTGCCCTGGTGGGCCGCCCGAACGTCGGCAAGTCCACCCTGTTTAACCGCTTGACCAAGTCCCGTGACGCGATTGTCGGCGACCTGTCTGGTCTGACCCGTGATCGTCAATACGGCGAGGCTAAGTGGCAGGGGCGAACCTATATCGTCATCGACACCGGGGGTATTTCCGGCGATGAGGAAGGCATTGACGCGAAGATGGCCGAGCAGTCGCTGCAGGCGATCGAAGAAGCCGACGCCGTGCTGTTCCTGGTGGATGCCCGCGCCGGTCTGTCGGCCTCCGATCAGATGATTGGCGAGCACCTGCGCCGCCGTAACAAGCGCAGCTTCCTGGTGATCAACAAGGTCGACAACCTCGACACTGACCTGGCGCGCGCTGAGTTTGCCAGCATGGCCATGGGCGAGTCCCTGCCGATCGCTGGTGCTCATGGGCGGGGCATCACGCAGATGCTCGAAGCTGTGCTGGGTTCCTTCCCCAAGGATGCTGCAGAGCCGGAAGAGGGTGAGGAAGAGGAAGTTGTACTCGAAGGTCAGGAAGCCAAGCGCATTCCAGGTCCGAGTGAGAAAGACGGTATCAAGCTGGCCATCATCGGCCGCCCCAACGTCGGTAAATCGACCCTGGTCAACCGCATGCTCGGTGAAGAACGGGTCATTGTGTATGACCAGGCCGGCACCACCCGCGACAGCATCTACATTCCCTTTGAGCGTGATGACGAGAAGTACACCTTGATCGACACTGCCGGCGTGCGCCGCCGCGGCAAGATCTTCGAGGCGGTGGAAAAGTTCTCGGTGGTGAAAACCCTGCAGGCAATTCAGGACTCCAACGTCGTGGTGTTTGTCATGGATGCCCGCGAAGGGGTGGTCGATCATGACCTCAACTTGCTCGGCTTCGTGCTGGAAAGCGGCCGCGCACTGGTGATTGCCCTGAACAAATGGGACGGCATGGAGCCCAGCGAGCGCGACTACGTGAAGACCGAGTTGCAACGCCGGCTGTTCTTTGTCGACTTTGCCGATATCCACTTTATCTCGGCGCTACACGGCACCGGCGTGGGTAATCTGTACAAGTCGGTACAGGCCTCGTTCAAGTCGGCGATCACCCGCTGGCCGACCAACCGCCTGACGCAGATTCTCGAAGACGCCGTCAGCGATCACGCGCCACCCATGGTCAGCGGTCGCCGCATCAAGCTGCGTTACGCTCACCTGGGTGGTGCCAACCCGCCGCTGATTGTGATCCACGGTAACCAGGTCGAAGCGGTACCCAAGTCCTATGTTCGCTATCTGGAAAACACCTACCGGCGTGTGCTTAAGCTGGTCGGCACGCCGATCCGCATCGAGTTCAAGGGTGGTGATAACCCCTATGAGGGCAACAAGAACACCCTCACGGATCGTCAGGTGAACAAGAAGCGCCGTCTGATGAGCCACCACAAGAAGGCTGAGAAGAAGCGTAAAGACAAGCGCTAAGCTTGGATTCAAACGCTCTATAAAGGCACCTGCGGGTGCCTTTTGCGTCTCTGGGGTATCGGCTATCCTGCGCCATCACTAGCGCTTAAGCCGGATGCCGCCTCGATGATTATCAGCAAGCTGCCGAACGTCGGCACTACCATCTTTACTCGCATGTCGCAGCTCGCTGCAGAAACCGGGGCGCTCAATCTGTCCCAGGGTTTTCCGGATTTTGATGGCCCGCAGGGGCTGCGCGAAGCGGTCAGTCGACATGTCGCGGCCGGGCACAACCAGTACGCGCCGATGACTGGTTTGCCAGCCCTGCGTGAACAGGTGGCGGCGAAGATTGCACGCAGTTATGGCCGCAGTGTCAGCGCTGACAGCGAAATCACTATTACGCCCGGAGCGACTCAGGCGATTTTCTGTGCGGTGCAGGCGCTGGTCCGCCCTGGTGACGAGGTGATCGTTTTCGACCCCAGCTATGACAGCTACGAGCCCTCGGTTGAGCTGGCCGGCGGGCGTTGCATTCATGTGCCTCTGGCGTTACCGGGATTCAGCATTGACTGGCAGCGTCTACAGGATGCCTTGAGCAGCCGAACCCGCTTGATCATCCTCAACACGCCGCACAACCCCAGTGGTGCGCTGATTTCCCGCAGTGAGCTGGATCAGTTGGCTGCGCTGATTCGTGGCCGCGACATCTACCTGATCAGCGACGAGGTGTATGAGCACCTGGTGTTCGATGACGTGGCACACGTCAGCGTACTGGCCCATGACGAGCTGTATCAGCGCGCTTTTGTGGTCAGCTCGTTCGGCAAGTCCTATCACGTGACCGGCTGGAAGACCGGCTATGTGGTGGCGCCGCCAGCCCTGAGCGCCGAACTGCGCAAGGTGCACCAATACGTCAGCTTCTGTGGCGTGACGCCGCTGCAATGGGCGCTGGCCGACTATATGGCCGAGCACCCTGAGCATGTGGACGAGCTACCAGCCTTCTATCAGGTCAAGCGTGACTTGTTCTGTGACCTGTTGGAGGCCTCGCGTTTTACCTTTACCCGCGCGGCTGGCACGTTTTTCCAGTTGGTCGACTATTCGGCTATTCGTCCCGACCTGGATGATGTGGCCATGGCCGAGTGGTTGACCCGCGAGCAGGGTGTCGCAGCGATTCCGATTTCCGTGTTCTACCAGGCACCACCCAAGGACTTGCGCCTGGTGCGCTTCTGCTTTGCCAAGCGCGAAGAGACCCTGCGTCAGGCGGCGGAAAAGCTATGCGCGATCTGAGCCAGTGGCCTGATCTTGAACTGGCGCTGATCCAGACCCGTCTGGTCTGGCAGGATCCTGCCGCGAATCGTGCGTATTTCACTGCCCTGCTGGAGCAGGCGCGCGGTGCCGATCTGATCGTGCTGCCGGAGATGTTCAGCACGGGGTTCTCCATGGACTCAGCCGCCTTGGCCGAGCCCGAAGACGGTCCCACCAGCCAATGGTTGCGTGAGCAGGCACAGGCGCTGCAGGCCGTGGTCACCGGCAGCCTGATTATCCAGGCAGCCGATGGTTCCTACCGAAACCGCCTGCTCTGGGCACGCCCGGATGGCACGGTGGCGCATTACGACAAGCGCCACCTGTTTCGCATGGCCGGCGAGCACAAGCACTACAGCGCCGGTGAACAGCAGGTTTTGCTGGAGGTGAAGGGGTGGCAGGTGCGCCCGCTGATCTGTTACGACCTGCGTTTCCCTGTATGGAGTCGCGACCCGCAGCAGACTGATCTGCTGCTTTATACCGCCAACTGGCCTGCCGCACGGCGTAACCACTGGAACCGCCTGTTGCCAGCCAGGGCGATTGAAAACCTGTGCTATGTCGCGGCGGTGAATCGCATCGGCGAGGACGGTAAGGGCCACGCTTACAGTGGCGATAGTCAGGTGCTGGATTATCAGGGTGAGCTGTTGCTGGAGCCCGGGGCTGCGGATGGGGTGTTCCGTGTCAGCCTCAACGCCGCTGGGCTGGCGGCCTATCGGCAGCGGTTCCCGGCGTATCTGGATGCCGACGAGTTCGTGCTGGGTGCCTCCTGCTAGCGCGGGCGTCGTTTGGCCAAGGCCGCCTGTTCGGCAGCGCTGGCTTCCAGTCGCAGTTTCTCGCTACGCAGAAAGTCGCCCAGCTGCTGAAGCTCAGCAATTTTCTGCTCCACCTCGGCCAGTTTACGGCTGACCAGGGCTGCGCCCTGAGCGCAGTCGAGTTGTTGCTCGCGCCGTGCGCGAAGGATTTCGCCGATCTCGCCGAGAGAGAAGCCCATGCTCTGCGCCTGCTGGATAAAGCCCAGGTCATGCAGCGTCTGCAGGCTGTATTCGCGGTAATTGTTGTCGCGGCGCAGGACGCTGATCAGCCCCAGGCTCTCGTAGTAGCGCAGAGTATGGCGGCTGGCACCGCTGCGTTTTTCCAGTTCACCAATGCGCATGCAAATCCCGCTTGACTGTAGAGTTTGCTCGACAGTTTAGCCTGCTTGGGTCATCAACGACTCAGGAGGATTGGCGATGAATCAGCCATGTTTTGTCACCGGCGGCAGCGGTTTTATCGGTCAGCATCTGCTTGCCTTGCTCACTAGCAGAGGTCACCCGGTCAGCGTGCTGATGCGTCGACCGCACAGCCTGCCAGCCTTGCGCGGGCAGATCGAGCAGTTGGGCGGGCGCGGGGATCTGCTCACGGCGGTTGGCGGTGATCTGGGCTTGCCGGGGCTGGGGCTGGATGCCACAGACCGTGAGCAGGTGCGTCAGGCGGCGGTGGTGTTTCACCTGGGTGTGCAGTTTGCCTGGGGGTTGTCGCAGGGGCAGGCACGCCAGGTCAATGTCGAGGGGGCAATTCGGGTGGCAGAGTTGGCGGCGCAGCAGGGTAGCCGCCTGCTGATGGTGGGCGGATTTATGCTGGCCAATCATGCGCATTTACAGCGTATTGGGGTGAACTTGCAGCACCCTGAGCAGACCGACTGGGATCGCCTCTATCGACGTTCTGGGGCGTATGAAGGCAGCAAGCTGGAAGCGCATTTTCGCGTACGCGCCCGTATGGCCGAGCTGCAGGCATCATTGACGCTGGTGCACCCGGCCACTGTCTGCGGCCATAGCCGTAGCGGGCATATCCTGCCGGCGCAGCCGTTGGCGGGCTTGATCGACAATCTGGCTGCGGGCCGGCTTGGGGCGATACCCGGTTCTGCGGCGCATTGGCTTCCCTTGGTCAGCGTGGATTTTCTCGCCGAGTTGATGCTGGCTGCGGCCTTTGATGAGCAGCAGGTCGGCCAGGAAATCCTCGCCCTGGATGCTGCGACGCCCAACCTGCAGGGCATGCTGCAGCAATTGGCTCATACGTTGAGTGTGCAGGCGCCGAGCCGGCACCTGCCGATACCCTTGCTGCGTATGTTGCTGAAAATTCCGGGTGTGCCGCGGCTGCTGCATACCGATGCCGAGTCGTTGGATTTTATCCAGACCACCCGCTTTGATACCGCCGCGACCCAAGCTTTGGTGCAGCGCCATCAACTGCACTGGCCAGACATCGACCAGGCGTTGCAGGCGACGGCGCGTTACCTGGCGCGAACGCCGTCAGTGGCCTGACGGCGTGCACTGCGATCAGGCCGCTTGTTCGGCGGCTTGACCGAGTGCGCGGTTCAGTGCGCTAAACAGTGCACGGAAGCTCGCTGTGGTGAGGTTTTCATCGATGCCCACGCCGTGCAGGGCGCGGCCACCGTTGACGCGCAGTTCGATATAGGCTGCCGCTTTGGCATTGGTGCCGGCGCCGATGGCGTGCTCGCTGTAGTCCATGATTTCCACGTCTACCGGCAGGCCGGCGACCAGGGCTTCCAGCGGGCCTTTGCCGATCCCGCGCCAGTGCTGGGTTTCGCCGGCATTGACCACTTCCACATCGACCGCGCTGGTACCGTTTTCTTCCTGCAGGCGATGGCCTTTCAGGGCGTAGGGTGCAGTGGCCTGCAGGTACTCGGTTTCGAGCAGCTGGTAAATTTGCGCGGCGGTCATCTCCAGGCCGAGGCGGTCGGTTTCCTTCTGCACCACCTGGCTGAATTCGATCTGCATACGGCGTGGCAGGTTGATGCCGTATTCCTGCTCCAGCAGGAAGGTGATGCCGCCCTTGCCAGATTGGCTATTGACGCGAATCACCGCCTCGTAATCACGGCCGATGTCGGCCGGATCGATCGGCAGGTACGGTACTTCCCATACAGCATCGGCCTGCTGCTGAGCAAAGCCCTTGCGAATGGCATCCTGGTGCGAGCCGGAGAAGGCGGTGTGCACAAGATCACCGACGTAAGGATGGCGTGGATGCACCGGAATCTGGTTGCAGTCCTCGACCACCTTGCGCACGGCGTCAATGTCGGAGAAGTCCAGTTCGGGGTTTACGCCCTGGGTGTAGAGGTTCAGCGCCAGGGTCACCAGGCAGACGTTGCCGGTGCGCTCACCGTTGCCGAACAGGCAGCCTTCGACGCGATCAGCACCGGCCATTACGGCCAGCTCGGAGGCGGCGACGCCGGTGCCACGGTCATTGTGGGTGTGTACGCTGATCAGCACGCTGTCACGGCGGTCGACGTGACGACCGAACCACTCGATCTGGTCGGCGTAGTTGTTCGGCGTGGCGCACTCGATGGTGGCGGGCAGGTTGAGAATCAGCTTGTTAGCCGGGGTCGGCTGGAACACGCCGATCACCGCGTTGCATACCTCGACGGCGAAGTCGATCTCGGTGCTGCTGAACACTTCTGGCGAGTACTCGAAGCCCCACTGGGTTTCCGGTGCGGCCTCGGCCAGGCGTTTGATGGTAGTGCCAGCAGACACGGCGATGGCTTTCACACCGGCCTTGTCCTGGTTGAAGACGATCTTGCGGAAGCTCGGCGCACAGGCGTTGTAGTAGTGGACGATGGCCTTCTTGGCACCTTTCAGCGACTCGAAGGTGCGCTCGATAAGGTCATCACGGGCCTGGGTCAGCACCTGAATGGTCACGTCGTCTGGAATGTGGCCGCCTTCGATCAGCTCGCGGACGAAGTCGAAGTCGGTCTGCGAGGCGGACGGGAAGCCCACTTCGATTTCCTTCAAACCTACTGCCAGCAGACATTTGAAGAAGCGCATCTTCTTCTCGGCATCCATCGGCTCGATCAGCGACTGGTTGCCGTCGCGCAGGTCGGTGGACAGCCAGATCGGCGCCTTGTCGATGATCTGATCCGGCCAGGTGCGGTCCGGAATCTGGATCTGGGTGAACGGGCGGTACTTGCTGGACGGGTCTTTAAGCATGGTCATGGCGTTGATCCTTGTGGCGCGGTTGCAAGCGGCGAACCGGGCAAAAACTGAGAAAACAGGCAGGGCGTGGGCTTGAACAATCAGCCACGCAGTCGCTGGCTCACCAGGCAGAGGTTGGCGTGTTGGCGCAGCAGGATAAGGGTGTGATGGGTGTTCATAGCGCCAACCCTAATCTTTGAGGAAAAAGCTGGCAAGTAACGCTTGAAAATTGGTGTTTTAGCGCGTTCTGTATGGTTTAAAACAATATATTTTGCGCAAAAAGCCGTGCTGCGGCATTTGAATTGCGGGCGGCCTCAGGTGCTTAGGCCGCCGCTGTGGCATCAAGGCTAAGCGCCAGGCAGCAAGCTATGTTTCAGTTCACGCATGTCCGCCCCGCTGGGGTGCTGGAAGACCCGCAGACCAAACTCCGGAAGGATGGCCAGCAGGTGGTCGAAGATATCCGACTGAATGGCCTCATAGCGTGCCCAAGCGATGGTGTTGGTGAAGCAGTACAGTTCCAGCGGTAGACCGTCTGCGGTCGGACTCAGCTGGCGGACCAGCTGGGTCATCTCCTGATGGATACCCGGATGCTGGCGCAGGTAGTGCTCGACGTAAGCGCGGAAGGTGCCGATGTTGGTAACCCGCCGGGTGTTTGCGGGCTCCTGGCTGGCCTCGGCCAGGGCGCTGTTCCAGCTGAGCAGCTCGCTCTGCTTGCTGTTCAGGTATTGGCCGAGCAGTAGAAAACGCTGCAGGCGAATGATCTGCTCCGGGCTGAGGAAACTGATGCTGGTTTGATCAAGCAGCAGGCTGCGCTTGATTCGCCGTCCACCGGACTCCTGCATGCCACGCCAGTTCTTGAACGGGTCGCTGATAAAGCGCTTGGTCGGGATGGTGGTGATGGTTTTGTCCCAGTTCTGCACCTTGACCGTGTGCAGGGCGATGTCGATGACATCACCGTCGGCGTTCAGCTGTGGCATCTCGATCCAGTCACCGACACGCACGATATCGCTGGAGGAAATCTGCACGCTGGCGACCAGCGATAGCAAGGTGTCCTGAAAAATCAGCATCAGTACGGCGGCCATCGCGCCCAGGCCAGACAGCAGAATCAGCGGCGAGCGGTCGATCAGGCTGGCTACCATGAGTATTGCGGCAATCGCAAAAAGCAGAATCTTCACCACCTGCACATAGCCCTTGATCGGCTTCAGATGGGCATTCGGGCGCTTCTGGTAGACGTTGTTAAGCAGCGTCAGCACGCCGCTGATGGCCAGGGCGATGGTCAATACGATAAAGGCGCTACAGACATTACCGGTCACCGCCACGACCGCTTCCGGCAGATTGGGCACCAGGGTGATACCCGCAGAAATGATCAGCGCCGGGACGATGTTGGCGAGCCGTGCGATAACCCTTGAGTCATGCAGGCTGCCGTCCTGGCCAATCGGCGTGGCTTTCAGTGCCCGGTACAGGCCGCGCAACAGGATGCGCTTGACCACCCAGTTGGCCAGCCAGGCCGCCAGTAGCAGCAGCGACAGGCCAGTCAGGCTATAGAGTTCGGGATAGTGTTCAAGCCACTGCTGGGCGTTGCTGTACAGGTCGTTCATACCGCTCCTCGGGGTGTTCGTTCAGCGTATTAACGCTGCCACCTTAACAAACGAGCGAAAAACGAGCCGGCTGGGTTGTTTGCTGAACGTGTCTCGGGGCGCTTTACCCGAGCAGGCTCAGTACGGCTTGCGGCCGTTGATTGGCTTGGGCAAGCACGCTTTGCGCGGCTTGCTGAATGATCTGCCGAGAGACCAGGTTGGAGGTTTCTGCCGCAAAATCGGTGTCGAGGATGCGTGAGCGGCTGGCGGCGGCATTCTCGGCAATGCTTTGCAGGTTATTGATGGTGCTTTCCAGGCGATTCTGCAGTGCGCCCATATAGCCACGCTGGCGGTCTATATAGGCCAGTGCGTCATCTATGTCCATGACCGCGAGACCTGGTGTCTTGTTGAGGTCTAGGCGGCTTAAGGCCATCGCATCGGCGCTGAATGCACTGAAGCCGACTTGAATAGTTTCGTAAGCCTCGGCCCCAACCTGGAATTGCGTAATGGCGTTGCCCCCAACGCCGTTGACGTTGAATAGTTCGGGTTCGACCAATTTGAAACCTTTTGAGCCGGGAAGGCCGGTTCCCTGGTTCAGCAGCACATTTTCGGCGGTGAGCACGTTGCCGCCATCGGCATCAAAGCCGCCAATCGCCCCGGTATCGGCATTCGTCAGGTCAAGGCTGGCGACGTAGGTAGCAATGTCTGCGTCAAACTTGGTTTCGAAATCTGCCAGGCTGGTGAAGGCACCCTTACTAGCGTTAGTCAGGGCCTGATCCAGGGTCGATCCGCTGTTCTTTTGCAGGTAGCCCATGATGTCTTTGATGCCCTTGCCGCCGGCCGCCTTGATTTCATCATGCATATAACGCACAGCAGCGTAGCCGCCGGAGTAACCGGGCGAGGCACTGACATCATCGGCATTGAAGGCTGCCAGGATCGCAGCAGTATTGGTGCCACCGGCGGTGTCGGCGGCCAGGCGTTCGTCAGCACCCTGCACGGCTTCGGCCGAGCCTTCGATAAACCAACTGGGCAGCCCGGCAAAGTTCATGGTGCGGCCCATGACTGCGTGGGCCATCTCGTGGGCGATAACCCGGTCGGTGTACTGTGGTGTACTGCCGCCGTTGGGCAGGCTGGAGGCATCGAAATAGGCCAGGTTGACATTGAGCACCTGATCAAAGATTTTCCCGCCAGCGCCGGAGGTGCCAGAAACCGAGGCCAGGGTTTGGCTGGATGAGTCATTGGTAAAGGTTATTTCCAACTCGGCACCGTCGGCGCTCAGGCCAAAGGCATCAAACACGCGCTGTTCACCTTCACTGATCCAGAAACCTTTCAGGGAATTGAGTACGGCGCGCTGATCGAGGTCGCCGAGCACCGAGAAGCTGCCCTGATCAAACACCTTGCGACCGGCAAAGGTAGTGGTTTCGTTGACCCGGTTGATCTCTTGCAGCAACTGTTGTGCTTCCTGGTCTAGCGCGGCACGTTCACTGGCACCGTTAGAGCCGTTCATGGCCTGCAAGCCGAGCGAGCGAATGCGCTGCAGGGCGTCGGTGACGCTTTGCAAAGCGCCTTCCGCTACCTGCAGCAGCGATATGCCGTCGTTGGCGTTGCGCGTGGCCACGTTCAGCCCCCGCACCTGCGAGGTCAGGCGGTTGGAGATCTGCAGTCCAGCAGCATCGTCTTTGGCGCTGTTGATGCGCTGTCCGGTGGACAGGCGCTGCAGCGAAGTACCGAGTGCTGTGCTGTTGCTCTCCAGTTGGCGACGCGTGAACGACGACGAGATGTTGGTATTGACCGTCAGCATCTACGTGCGTACCCGCTCGACCGGGCGGACGGCCCGGTGTCACATAGCGAATCGGCACTGTGCGGATTTACTTGAACTGTTTTTCAGGCAGCCACTGACCAGTGGTCAGGGCTTGAACGCGCCGATAAAAATTGCCGGGTCGACGCGGACGTCGTTCAGACTGACGTTCCAGTGCAGATGTGGCCCGGTAGCGCGGCCGGTGGCGCCTACTTTGCCGAGGACGCCGCCGCGTGGCAGCTCATCGCCGACTTTTACGCCGATGGCAGAGAGGTGGCAGAACATGCTGATCAGGCCCTGGCCGTGGTCGACAAATACGGTTTTACCGTTAAAGAAGTAGTCGCCAATCAGGATCACTTTGCCAGCTGCCGGGGCTTTGATCGGCGTGCCGCTATTGGCGGCGAAGTCTAGCCCTGAGTGCGGGTTGCGTTCTTCGCCATTGAAGAAGCGGCGTAGGCCGAAGGGGCTCGACAGCGGGCCGTTGACCGGCCTGTCGAACAACAGATTGCTCGGCTGGCGCGCGCTGAACTGCTGGTAGGCACGGGTCTGCTCGGCGAGTTCGCGTTCTATACGCGCAAGGTTCTTGGCGTTCGGATTGACCTGCTGCTGGTTCTTGATGGTGATGCGCTGTTCGACGTAATGCTTGCTGCCTACCTGAAAATTCAGGGTCTGGCTGCCGTTGACGCTGATCTGCTGGCTGCCGGGTTTCACGCTTAGCGGGATGCCGACGATGGCGATCCAGCGTTGCTGATCCTCATTAATCACCAGCACGGGTTTGTTCTGATAGCGCACGCTGGGCGCGCTGGCGGCTGGCCCAAGATCGACCACGGCCACGCCGCCTGGTACCGGCTTATTCAGCAGGCGGCTGATAAATCCTTCGGCGTGGATGGGCAGGGCGAGGCAGAACAGGGCGAGTAGAGTGAACAGGCGCATTGAGTATCCGTGGGGTGGATAACGCGAAGCCTATCCACCGCTTTATAAAGGTAAATCGAAAAGGTCAGTCGAGCAGCGAGAGGGTGACCGGCTGCACATGGTTATCTTCGACCCGCACATCCAGCTCGCCGCTGCTTAGCCGCGCCTTCAGGCGCTGACCGGGCTGGGTATCGGCGGCGTTGCGGATGGCGCGGCCGCGCTCATCCAGCAGGATGCTGTAACCACGACCTAGGGTGGCCAGCGGGCTGACCGCGTGCAGCGTCTGTACCTGGCTGTGCAGCTGCAGGCGACGTGCCTTGAGGCTTTCGCGCATGCTGCGTTGCAGGCGCTCGGCTAAGGCCTGCAGGCGTTGATCGAGTAGTTTGAGGTTGCGTTCCGGGTGCAGGCTGAGCATGCGGGTTTGCAGGTGATTCAGGCGTTCGCGGCGACTAGTCAGCTGGCGCTCGAAGGCGCGGGCCAGGCGCATATCCAGATCATCCACGCGCTGGGCATGCTGGCGCAGCCGTTCGCCGGGGTGGCGCAAGCGTCGTTGCAAACCGTCCAGGCGCATACGTTCGCGTTCCAGGCGGTGTTGTATGCGCAGGTTCAGGCGGCGCTTGAGATTATGCAGGCGCTGCACCAGTTCGCTGCTGTCAGGGGCCAGCAGTTCGGCGGCGGCGGAGGGCGTTGGTGCGCGCACGTCGGCAACAAAGTCGGCGATGGACACATCGGTCTCATGGCCCACGGCGCTGACGATGGGCGTGATGCAGGCGGCAATGGCGCGGGCTACCGGCTCTTCGTTAAAACACCAGAGGTCTTCCAGCGAGCCGCCACCACGGGCCAGGATCAGCGCATCGAAGCCTTTTGCATCGGCCATGCCGAGTGCGCGAACAATTTGTGCGGTGGCTTCGCGGCCCTGAACAGCGGTGGGGATCAGGGTCAGCTCGACCTGCGGCGCACGGCGGCGGAATACGCTGATAATGTCGCGAATCACCGCGCCGGTGGGTGAGCTGATAATGCCGATACGTTTCGGGTGAACCGGCAGGGCGACTTTAGCCCCGGTCGCGAACAGCCCTTCGGCGCTGAGTTTTTCCTTCAAGGCTTCGAAGGCCAAACGCAGGGCGCCATCACCGGCCGGCTCTACCGCATCGAGAATCAGTTGGTAGTCGCCGCGCCCTTCAAACAGCGAGACCTTGCCACGCACCTTGACTGCCAGGCCGTCCCGTAGCGCTTGACGCACCTTGGCGGCGTTTTGCCGGAACAGCGCGCAACGCACCTGGGCCTGACTATCTTTAAGGGTGAAGTAGATATGACCGGACGCCGGCTTGGCCAGGTTGGAGATTTCCCCCTCGACCCAGATGCCGCCGAATACATCTTCCAGCAGCAAGCGGGCGCGGTTGTTCAGTTGGCTGACGCTGAGCACCTCGCGGTCGAGGTTCAGGCGTTGGAAGGGATCTTTGATCATGGCCGGCATAGTAAAGGCTTTGTCCGGGCAACTGTAGAGTCTTGACCCGCACTGCCAGCCCATTAAGCTGCGCGCCTTTAATGCAGACCGAGTATCGATATGAGCGAGCAGCAGGCGATCATCGTGCCGCAGATTTCCAGCTTTCCCGGTCATGAGGCGCGGGCGCGGTTGATCGTGCGTTGGTTGGTCAAGCAGAACATCATCGAAGAACAGCTGACCACCTGCGGGCGTACCTTCAAGCATATGGGCTACGGCATTGCCGAGGGGGCGCGGCGGGTGGTCGAGCGTCCCGAGTTATTGCCCTTTGGCCAGGCGGTGCATGGCCTGGAGATTATCTACAAGCGCTGCATCTATACCCCAACGGTAAACTTTCTTGAGGAAGCCGGTTGCCCCGAGTGCCGGCGCGAGGTGGGTGAGCGCCTATTCGACAGCCTGGAAGAGTGGATGCCGGGGCAGACCGATAACTTTATCTGCCCGTTGTGCGGCTTTGAGGACGACATCAACGGCTTTCTGTTTCTGCAGCCCTGCGGCTTTTCCAACCTGGGTTTTATCTTCAATAACTGGGCAGATGCCGGCTTCAAGCAGGGCTTTCTCGACGAGTTTGCTGCGCGTTTGGGCTATCCGGTCTCGCTGGTGCGGGTCGACTTGTAGGACAAGGTGGGCGGCTGGCCAAGGTTCCAGTCAGCCGGTCGATACTTTGCGTTGAGTGCAGGGTGGCGTCTGAGTATAATGGCGCGCTTCCAATTTTCCCGTCCGGGAGCCCCCGCCATGCTGCGTATCAGTCAAGAAGCTCTTACCTTCGACGACGTTCTACTTATTCCAGGTTATTCCGAAGTTCTGCCGAAGGATGTCAGCCTCAAAACGCGCCTGACCCGTGGCATCGAACTGAATATTCCATTGCTCTCTGCTGCCATGGATACCGTGACTGAAGCCCGTCTGGCGATTGCCATGGCTCAGGAAGGCGGCATCGGCATCATCCACAAGAACATGACGCCCGAGCAGCAGGCTGCCGAAGTGCGCAAGGTCAAGCGTTACGAGTCCGGTGTGGTGAAAGATCCGATCACTATCGAGGCCGATGCTACTGTGGGCGACCTGTTCGATCTGACTCGTCAGAACAACATTTCCGGTGTGCCAGTACTGCATCACGGTGATCTGGTCGGCATCGTCACCAGCCGTGACGTGCGTTTCGAGACCAACATGGGCGCCAAGGTGCGCGACGTGATGACGCCGAAAGAGCGTCTGGTTACGGTCAAGGAAGGCGAAGACACCCAGGTTGTGCGCAAGCTGCTGCACAAACACCGCATCGAGCGTGTGCTGATCGTCGACGACCAGTTCCGCCTCAAAGGCATGATGACTGTCAACGACATCGAGAAAGCCAAGGCCTACCCGCTGGCCAGCAAGGACGACCAGGGTCGTCTGCGCGTCGGTGCAGCAGTCGGCACAGGTGCTGATACCGAAGACCGCGTGGCCGCGCTGGTGCATGCCGGCGTTGACGTAATCATCGTTGACACCGCGCATGGTCACTCCAAGGGCGTGATTGACCGCGTGCGTTGGGTCAAACAGAACTTCCCGGACGTGCAGGTGATCGGTGGCAACATCGCCACTGGCGCAGCCGCCAAGGCCCTGGCCGAAGCCGGCGCCGATGCGGTCAAGGTCGGCATTGGCCCTGGCTCGATCTGCACCACCCGTATTGTTGCCGGTGTCGGTGTACCGCAAATCTCCGCCGTGGCCAACGTGGCCGCTGCACTGGCGGGTACCGGTGTGCCGCTGATCGCCGATGGTGGCATCCGCTTCTCCGGTGACCTGTCCAAAGCCATCGTCGCCGGCGCGTCCGCGGTGATGATCGGTTCGATGCTCGCCGGTACCGAAGAAGCGCCGGGCGAAGTCGAGTTGTTCCAGGGCCGCTCCTACAAAGCCTACCGCGGCATGGGCTCGCTGGGCGCGATGGCGCAGGCGCAGGGCTCCTCGGATCGTTACTTCCAGGACTCTTCGGCAGGTGCCGAGAAGCTGGTGCCGGAAGGTATCGAAGGTCGCGTGCCGTACAAGGGTGCGATGGGGGCCATCGTTCATCAGCTGATGGGTGGCCTGCGTGCCTCCATGGGCTACACCGGCTGCGCGACCATCGAAGAGATGCGCAGCAAGCCGGAGTTTGTGCGCATCACCGGCGCCGGCATGGCTGAGTCGCACGTGCATGACGTGCAGATCACCAAAGAGGCGCCCAACTACAGAGTTGGTTGATTCGCTGCAATGTATGAATAACGGGGCTGTTCGATCAGCCCCGTGTCATTTGTGAATACCTACGAGAGACGGCCATGGCCCACGACATTCACGCCCACCGCATCCTCATTCTGGACTTCGGTTCCCAGTACACCCAGCTGATCGCCCGCCGTGTGCGCGAGATCGGCGTCTATTGCGAACTGCACCCCTGGGACATGAGCGACGAGGACATTCGTGCCTTCGCCCCGCGCGGCATCATCCTCGCCGGTGGCCCTGAGTCGGTGCACGAAGCCAACAGCCCGCGCGCACCGCAAGCGGTGTTCGACCTGAATGTACCGGTGCTGGGCATCTGCTACGGCATGCAGACCATGGCCGAGCAGCTTGGCGGCAAGGTGGAAGGTTCCGATCTGCGTGAATTCGGCTACGCCCGTGTCGACGTGGTCGGCAAGAGCCAACTGCTGGCCGGCATCGAAGACCATGTCGACGCCGACGGCGTGCTGGGCCTCGACGTATGGATGAGCCACGGCGATAAGGTTACCCGCCTGCCGGAAGGCTTCCACATCCTCGCCAGTACCCCGAGCTGCCCGATCGCCGCCATGTGCGACGACACTCGCCGCTACTACGGCGTGCAGTTCCACCCGGAAGTGACCCACACCAAGCAGGGTGGCCGCATCCTTTCGCGCTTCGTGCTGGAAATCAGCGGCTGTGAAGCCCTGTGGACCCCGGCCAATATCGTCGAAGACGCCATCACCGCGGTACGTGCCCAGGTTGGCGACGCCAACGTGCTGCTCGGCCTGTCCGGCGGTGTCGATTCTTCGGTGGTTGCGGCGCTGCTGCACAAGGCCATCGGCGACCAACTGACCTGCGTGTTCGTCGACAACGGCCTGCTGCGCCTGCATGAAGGTGATCAGGTCATGGCCATGTTCGCTGAGAACATGGGCGTCAAGGTGATCCGCGCCAACGCCGAAGAGCAGTTCCTCGGTAACCTGGCCGGCGAGTCCGACCCGGAGAAAAAACGCAAGATCATCGGCCGCACCTTCATAGACGTGTTCGATGCGCAGGCTAGCCAGCTGGACAACATCCAGTTCCTCGCCCAGGGCACCATCTACCCGGATGTGATCGAGTCGGCTGGCGCCAAGAGCGGCAAGGCCCACGTGATCAAGAGCCACCACAATGTTGGCGGCCTGCCCGAGGAAATGAACCTCAAGCTGGTCGAGCCGCTGCGTGAACTGTTTAAGGATGAAGTGCGCAAAATCGGCCTGGAACTGGGCTTGCCGTACGACATGGTTTACCGCCACCCGTTCCCGGGCCCAGGCCTGGGCGTGCGCATCCTCGGCGAAGTGAAGAAGGAATACGCCGACCTGCTGCGCCGCGCCGACCACATCTTTATCGAAGAGCTGCGCAAGGCTGACTGGTACCACAAGACCAGCCAGGCGTTCGTGGTGTTCCAGCCGGTGAAATCGGTCGGTGTCGTTGGCGACGGCCGTCGCTATGCCTGGGTCGTCGCTCTGCGCGCTGTGGAAACCGTGGACTTTATGACCGCACGTTGGGCGCATCTGCCTTACGAGCTGCTGGAGACCGTAAGCGGCCGCATCATCAACGAGATCGAAGGCATCTCCCGCGTCACCTATGACGTGTCGAGCAAGCCGCCTGCCACCATCGAGTGGGAGTGATGTAGCCAACAAGGGCAGCGCAAGCTGCCCTTGTTGTTTCAGCTGCGGCATTCTGCCCTCTATCCGGGGTCGTCAGTCCCGTTGCTTAAATGAGAAGATATTGCAATTGGTAGTCCGGCTTAAGTTCGGACCGATATCTTCCCGGACTGCATCCGGGCTACGGGAGTCTCAATGTCTTTTACCCGCAGACAAATGCTGGTCGGCCTGGCTGGCTTAGGTGTCGTTGGCCTTGGTGCTGGCGGTGTTCGCTACTGGCTGGGTCGCCCGGAAAATGTGGCGACTCACGACTACGAGCTGATCGCCGCACCGCTGGATATCGAGCTGGTGCCGGGGCATCGCACGCCGGCCTGGGCATACGGCGGTCAGGCTCCTGGTGTGGAGTTGCGCTGCCTGCAGGGCGAGCGTTTGCGTGTGCGCTTTATTAACAAGCTGGACGTGCCGACCACTATTCATTGGCATGGCATCCGTCTGCCGCTGGAGATGGACGGCGTGCCTTATGTGTCGCAGGCGCCGGTGCTGCCGGGCGAGTTCTTCGATTACAGCTTCATCACCCCCGACGCCGGCAGCTTCTGGTATCACCCGCATGTCGCCAGCGGCGAGCAGCTGGGGCGTGGCCTAGTCGGTGCGTTGATTGTCGAGGAGCGTGAGCCAACAGGGTTTATCCACGATCACGTGCTGAATCTGAAAAGCTGGCATATCGACGGGCAGGGCGCTTTTACTGATTTCAGCGTGCCGCGCGAGGCGGCGCGCGGCGGTACGCCGGGGCGCCTGAGTACGGTCAATGGTGTGCACGCGCCGACCCTGGATTTACCTGCCGGGCAGGTGGTGCGTCTGCGCCTGATCAATCTGGATAACACTCTGACTTATCGCCTCAACCTGCCTGGTGCGGATGCGCGCATCTATGCGCTGGATGGCAATCCGGTCGAGCCGCGACCGCTGGGCAAGGAATACTGGCTGGGGCCGGGGATGCGTATCGAGTTGGGGTTGAAGGTGCCCGTCGCGGGTACAGAGCTGGCGCTGCGTAACGGGCCATTGCGCCTGGCGACCTTGCGGGCGCAGCCCAATGCCGAAGGGGTGGGTGAGTGGCCGCCTGCGCTGCCAGCCAACCCGGTGGCTGAGCCGGACCTGGCCAATGCGCAAATCATCAATTTCAACTTTGAGTGGGCGGGCGCGGTATCGACCGGGCTGGCGCAGGGCGCTGCGCACAGCTTCTGGCAGATCAATGGTCAGGCCTGGGATATCAATGACAAGACCTGCGCCGACCGGCCGATTGCCCGCCTGCAACTGGGTAAGAGTTATATCTTCGAGCTGCGTAACCTCAGTCAGTATCAGCACCCGATCCATCTGCACGGCATGACGTTTAAAGTGTTGGCATCGGATCGTAAATCGATCATCCCGTATTTCACCGACACTTACCTGCTGGGCAAGAATGAGCGCGCACGCGTCGCGCTGGTCGCGGATAATCCCGGGGTGTGGATGTTCCATTGCCATGTGATTGACCATATGGAAACCGGTCTGATGGCATCAATCGAGGTCGTTTAAGCGTGCGCCAACCCCTGATCATTGATCGCAGCCAGGATCAGCACTTTATGCGCGAGGCCCTGGCTCTGGCCGCCGAAGGCGCCGCTTTGGGTGAGGTGCCGGTCGGCGCCGTGCTGGTGCAGGCGGGTGAAATTATCGGGCGCGGTTTTAACTGCCCGATCTCCACCCATGATCCCAGCGCCCACGCCGAGATGGTGGCGATTCGCGCCGCCGCCCAAACCGTGAGCAACTACCGCCTGCCGGGCAGCACTCTGTATGTGACCCTGGAACCGTGCAGCATGTGCGCCGGGCTGATCGTGCATGCACGGGTACAGCGCGTGGTGTATGGCGCCACCGAACCCAAGGCCGGGGTGGCGATCAGCCGAGGACAGTTTTTCAGCCAGGAATTTCTCAATCACCGGGTGTTGATCGAGGGCGGGGTGCTGGCTGAGGAGTGCGGTGCGGCGCTGAGTGCGTTCTTCAAGGCGCGGCGCGAGCAGCGGTAGCGGGGTTTACAACGGCGGGGTCTGTTCGTTGGGCTGGCGCTTGTCGATGCCTGGCAGGTGCTGGCTGCTCTCGGCCAACTGCGAGCCTTCCAGCTGCGGCTGGGTCACCCAGGTGAGGATGTCGTAGTAGCGGCGGATGTTGCGCACAAAGTGCACCGGTTCGCCGCCACGGGCATAGCCGTAACGGGTTTTGCTGTACCACTGCTTCTGCGAGAGGCGCGGCAGGATTTTCTGTACATCCAGCCACTTGTTCGGGTCCAGGCCTTCGGCCTCGGTGAGCTTGCGCGCATCTTCCAGGTGGCCGCCACCGATGTTGTAAGCGGCCAGGGCGAACCAGGTGCGATCGGGCTCCTGAATGCTCTCCGGCAGCTGGTCTTTCACATGCACGATGTATTTGGCCCCGCCGGCGATGCTCTGCTTGGGGTTCAGACGATCCGATACGCCCATGGCCTGGGCCGTGCGCAGGGTCAGCATCATCAGTCCACGTACGCCGGTCTTCGAGGTGGCGTTGGGTTGCCAGAGGGACTCCTGATAGCCCATGGCCGCCAGCAGGCGCCAATCGACCTGATTGGCCTGGGCTGCTTCGCGGAAGTACTTCTCGTAGCGCGGCAGACGCTGCTGCAGGTGCTGGGCGAAGGTGTAGGCGCCGACGTAGCCGAGGACGTCGACGTGGCCGTAGTAGCGGTCCTTGAGGCGTTGCAGACTGCCGTTTTTCTGCGCACGCTCGATAAAGGCGTTCATCTCGTCGAGCAGGCTGCGGTCTTCCCCGGGAGCGGTGGCCCAGGCCAGGTTCTGTGCATCACCGAGGTCGAACGCCACGCGCACGTTGGAAAAATACACCTGATTCATGGCCAGTTCGTTGGAGTCGACCAGGGTCAGGTCTATCTGCCCTTCATCGACCATGCGCAACAGGTCGACCACCTCTACTGCTGCAGACTCTTCATAACTCAGTTCGGGTAATTGCAGCTTGAGTGCCGCCAGCTGTTCGGCGTGGCTGCTGCCTTTAAGCACCAGAATGCGTTTGCCGAGCAGATCATCCGGACGGGTCGGGCGTTGTTGGCCGTTGCGGTAGATCACCTGCGGGGTGACTTCCAAGTAGGGCAGGGAGAAGCGCGCCTGGGTTTGCCGTCCGTCGCTTTGCACCAGGCCGGCAGCAGCGAGCACTGGGCCGTTGGGCTGGTTCAGGCTGGCAAACAGCTCGTCGAGGTTGTCGGCGGTTTCGATTTGCAGTTCGACGCCCAGATCGTCGGCAAAGCGCTTCACCAGCTCATATTCGAAGCCGGTTTCGCCGTTTCGGTCCTGAAAGTAGGTGGCCGGACTGTTACGGGTGATCACCCGCAGTACACCCTCCGCCTGAACGCGCTCGAGTGTGCTGGGTTCTTCAGCACAGCCGCCGAGCAGCAGGAGGATTCCGATCACCGACAGCCAGCAGGCGCAGCGCGCACGGAACGCAGATTGGGCAAACATTGGCGCAGTATACGCAAAGCCTGCTGCGCGCCATATATCGACAGCAACGGTCGTCTCTGTTAGCGCTGCGCGGCGTCGAGCCTGCGGGAGGCGCCCATTTGCAGGGCACGGGCGGCTTGTCCGATGCGGTTAACAGAGCCTGGCCGCCACGGGTGCTGTCGGCGACGCTTTAGGCTAGAATGCACGGCCTCAAAGTACACCCCTTCCCAGAGGCTGTCCCCGATGTTGATCCTGCGCGGCGCTCCCGCCCTTTCTGCTTTCCGTCACGGCAAACTGCTTGAACAACTGACCAGCAAGGTTCCTGCGGTCACCGGCCTGTATGCCGAGTTCGCGCATTTCGCCGAAGTGTCTGGCGTGCTTAACGCCGACGAAGAGCAGGTATTGGCCCGTTTGCTGAAGTACGGCCCGAGTGTGCCGGTGCAGGAGCCCAATGGCCGCCTGTTCCTGACCATTCCGCGTTTCGGCACCATCTCGCCCTGGTCGAGCAAGGCTAGCGACATCGCCCGCAACTGCGGCCTGGCGAAGATTCAGCGCATCGAGCGCGGTTTGGCCTACTACGTCAGCGGCGAGTTGAATGCGGACGAAGCGCAGCAGGTGGCGGATCTGCTGCATGACCGCATGACCCAACTGGTGCTGGATAACCTCGAAGGCGCGGCTGCGCTGTTCAGCCACGCCCAGCCCAAACCGTTGACGGCGATCGACATTCTTGGCGGCGGCCGTGCAGCACTGGAGCAGGCCAACGTCGAGCTGGGCCTGGCCCTGGCCGAAGATGAAATCGACTATCTGCTGAATGCCTTCCAAGGGCTCGGGCGCAACCCCCACGACATCGAACTGATGATGTTCGCCCAGGCCAACTCCGAGCATTGCCGCCACAAGATCTTCAATGCCAGCTGGGATATCGACGGCGAAAGCCAGGACAAGTCGCTGTTCGGTATGATCAAGAACACCTACCAGATGCACAGCGAGAACGTGCTGTCCGCTTACAAAGACAACGCCTCGGTGATCGTCGGGCACACCGCTGGCCGTTTCTTCCCGAATCCGCAAACCCGCCAGTACGGCGCGGTGCAGGAACCGGTGCATATTCTGATGAAGGTGGAAACCCACAACCACCCGACCGCCATTTCCCCGTTCTCCGGTGCGTCCACCGGTTCCGGCGGCGAGATCCGCGACGAAGGCGCCACCGGCCGTGGCGCCAAGCCGAAGGCCGGGTTGACCGGCTTTACCGTCTCCAACCTGAACATCCCGGGTTTCGAACAGCCGTGGGAAGTGCCGTACGGCAAGCCCGAGCGCATCGTGACCCCGCTGGACATCATGATCGAAGGCCCGCTGGGCGGCGCGGCGTTCAACAACGAATTCGGCCGTCCGGCGCTGACCGGCTACTTCCGTACCTTCGAGCAAGCGATCAGCACGCCCCATGGCGACGAAGTGCGCGGCTACCACAAGCCGATCATGCTCGCCGGCGGCATGGGCAACATTCGTGCAGATCACGTGCAGAAAGGTGAGATCACCGTGGGCGCCAAGCTCATCGTGCTCGGCGGCCCGGCCATGCTGATCGGCCTGGGTGGCGGCGCGGCGTCGTCGGTTGCCACTGGTGCCAGCTCGGCTGACCTGGATTTCGCCTCGGTACAGCGCGAAAACCCGGAAATGGAACGCCGTTGCCAGGAGGTCATCGACCGTTGCTGGCAGCTCGGCGACGCCAACCCGATTGCCTTTATCCATGACGTTGGCGCCGGTGGTATTTCCAACGCCTTCCCGGAGCTGGTCAATGACGGCGGCCGTGGCGGCCGTTTCGAACTGCGCAACGTGCCGAATGACGAGCCGGGCATGGCCCCGCACGAAATCTGGAGCAACGAGTCCCAGGAGCGTTACGTACTGGCCGTCAGCGCTGTCGATTTCGAACGGTTCAAAGCCATTTGCGAGCGCGAGCGTTGCCCGTTTGCGGTCGTCGGCGAAGCCACCGAAGAAGCTCACCTGACCGTAACTGACAGCCACTTCGCCAACACCCCGGTGGACATGCCATTGGAAGTGCTGCTCGGCAAACCGCCGCGCATGCACCGTTCGGTGACCCGCGAAGCCGAGCTGGGCGACGATTTTGCTGCCGCTAGTGTGGATATCGACGACGCGGTAACTCGCGTACTTCATCACCCGGCCGTGGCCAGCAAGAGCTTCCTGATCACCATTGGTGACCGCACCATTACCGGTCTGGTTGCTCGCGACCAGATGGTTGGTCCGTGGCAGGTGCCGGTGGCCGATTGCGCCGTGACCGCCACCAGCTTCGATGTGTACACCGGTGAGTCGATGGCCATGGGCGAGCGCACACCGCTGGCGCTGCTGGACGCCGCCGCCTCCGGGCGTATGGCGATTGGCGAGACGCTGACCAACCTGGCGGCCTCGCGCATCGAAAAACTCTCCGACATCAAACTGTCCGCCAACTGGATGGCCGCTGCCGGCCACCCGGGCGAAGACGCGCGCCTGTACGACACCGTGAAAGCGGTCGGCATGCAGTTGTGCCCCGAGCTGGGCATCACCATTCCGGTGGGCAAAGACTCGATGTCGATGAAAACCCAGTGGCGCGATGAAGGCGCGGATAAGAGCGTAACCTCGCCGTTGTCGTTGGTGGTGACCGGCTTTGCCCCGGTCAGCGATATTCGCAAGACCCTGACTCCGCAACTGCGCATGGACAAGGGCGAAACCGACCTGATCCTGATCGACCTGGGCCGTGGGCAGAACCGCATGGGCGCCTCGATCCTCACCCAGGTGTACGGCAAGCTCGGCACCCAGGCACCCGATGTGGATGACGCCGAAGACCTCAAGGCCTTCTTCGCGGTGATCCAGGGCCTGAATGCTGACGGCCATATTCTCGCTTACCACGACCGTTCCGACGGCGGCCTGCTGGTGACCGCGCTGGAAATGGCCTTTGCCGGCCATTGCGGCTTGAACCTGTTCCTCGATGCCTTGGCCGACGACCGCGCTGAGCTGGCGGCCGTGCTGTTCAACGAAGAGCTGGGCGCGGTGATCCAGGTGCATCAGGACGCTACCCCGGAAGTGCTGGCGCAGTTCAGCGCCGCCGGTCTGGGCGACTGTGTGGCGGTGATCGGTCAGCCGGTCAACAGCGATGACGTGGCGATCAGCTTCAACGGTCAGCCGGTATTCGGCGGCCAGCGCCGCTTGCTGCAGCGTCAGTGGGCGCAAACCAGCTACCAGATTCAGCGTCTGCGCGACAACGTGCAGTGCGCCGAGCAGGAGTTCGACGCCATCCTCGATGAGGAAAACCCGGGGTTGTCGGCCAAGCTCAGCTTTGACGTCAATCAGGACATCAGCGCGCCGTATATCCGCAAGGGTGTGCGCCCGCAGATCGCTGTTCTGCGTGAGCAGGGTGTCAACGGTCAGGTGGAAATGGCTGCGGCCTTCGATCGCGCGGGTTTCAGTGCGATCGACGTGCATATGAGCGATATCCTCAGCGGTCGCGTCAGTCTTGAAGAGTTCAAGGGCCTGGTCGCCTGCGGCGGTTTCTCCTACGGCGACGTACTGGGTGCCGGCGAAGGCTGGGCCAAGTCGATCCTGTTCAACAGCCGCGCCCGCGATGGCTTCCAGGCGTTCTTCGAGCGCAAGGACAGCTTTGCCCTTGGCGTGTGCAACGGCTGCCAGATGATGAGCAACCTGCACGAGCTGATCCCCGGTACCGAGTTCTGGCCGCATTTCGTGCGCAACCGCTCCGAGCAGTTCGAAGCGCGTGTGGCCATGGTGCAAGTGCAGGAGTCGGCATCGATCTTCCTGCAAGGCATGGCTGGTTCGCGTATGCCAATCGCCATCGCCCACGGCGAAGGTCATGCCGAGTTCGAGAACGAGGAAGCCTTGCTTGAGGCGGATCTGTCCGGCTGCGTGGCCATGCGCTTTATCGACAACCACGGCAAAGTCACCGAAACCTACCCGGCCAATCCGAACGGTTCGCCGCGCGGGATTACCGGTCTGACCAGCCGTGACGGCCGCGTGACCATCATGATGCCGCACCCGGAGCGGGTATTCCGCGCCGTGCAGAACTCCTGGAAGCCGGATGACTGGCAGGAAGATGCAGGCTGGATGCGCATGTTCCGCAACGCCCGCGTGTGGGTGGATTAACAGCGGCCGCAATGCGGCCCTCTGCTGACCCTCTCCCGCTTGTGGGAGAGGGTGCCCGAAGGGCGGGAGAGGACGTGTGAAGCCGCAATACTCTGTTCTGCCTGAGGTGCGCCAGGTCAAACCTGGTGATACCTTGCTGCTGTGCCGCTGCGGGCGTTCGCCCCAGCTTCCCGATTGTATTTCCGCCTGCCCTGATGCGCTTGAGCTGCAGCCTGAGCGTGAACAGTTTCTGCTGTTGTGCCGCTGTGGCCAATCACAGCGCCTACCCTATTGTGATGGCCGGCATAACCAGCCAGTGCAGGGCTTGAGGGCCCGCTGGCGGCGCTTCTGGCGTGGTCTGTAGCGTGTGTCAGGATTGAACGCTCAGCCAAGGAACAGGTCATAGGAAGCAAGTGTGATGCGCCTCGCGAACCGCCAATAGGGCAAAGTGCCATTGTTGTGTGGCATCATTAGCGCGCTGTTTTAATCAGTCTTGCCGGTGGGGACTTCGATGTACAAACTGTGTTTTTATGTGCCTGAAACCCATCTGGAAACGGTGAAATCCGCCGTGTTCAGCGCGGGTGGTGGCCGTATCGGTCAGTATGATCAGTGCTGTTGGCAGGTGCTTGGGCAGGGGCAGTTTCGTGCCCTGGAAGGCAGTCAGCCGTTTATCGGGCAGCCAGGGCAGGTGACGCAGGTGGCGGAGTGGAAAGTTGAGTTGGTGGTGGCCGACGAGCTGATCCACGATGCGGTCAAGGCCATGAAAAAGCAGCATCCCTATGAGACGCCCGCCTTCGAGGTATGGCGTCTTTCAGACATCCAGTTCTAAGTGCTGAGCGGCTGCGGCAGGCCCGCAGGACTCTGCGTCCGAACATGAAAAAGGCACCTTCAAGGTGCCTTTTTTGTGCCTGCCGCTCAGGGTCGGATTTCGATCAGTGTGCCATCTTTGACCAGTGACCAGACCTCACGCATGTCGATGTTCTTCATGGCGATACAGCCTTCGGTCCAGTCCAGGGTGTGGAAGAACCATTCGGGGTATTCCTCGTCCAACGGCGTGCCGTGGATCATGATCATGCCGCCGGCCGGTACGCCCTTGGCACGGGCTTGCGCCTGGTCGCGGGCGTTGGGGTAGGAGATGTGCATGGACAGGTTGTACTTGTCGCTGGTCTTGCGCCAGTCGATCCAGTAGAAGCCTTCCGGGGTGCGCAGATCGCCTTCGCGCTGCTTGGCACCCTCCGGCTGTTTGCCCAATGAAATACGGTAGGACTTGAGCGTGTCGCCGCGGCTGATCAAGTGCAGCTTGCGCTCGGATTTGACCACCAGCACCTTGTCGATGGTTTTGCCGTTGAGGCTTGGGGTGGTGTTGGCGTGGCCAGTCAGAGCAACGGTCAGGCAGAGTAGGGCGAACAACCAGCGCATCGTAATTCCCATGGATCAAAAGGCTTTCTTGTAATGTGCGCGCAAGGCTTCAAGCGGCTCGTTGCGGACCGGGTAGTGCTGCTGCAGGCGATCCGCGAAGTAGCATTCTAAGGTACGCCCGATGGTCGGGAAAGCCAGCTCTGACCAGGGGATGTCCTGTTCGTCAAACAGCTGCACCTCAAGGCTCTCCTCGCCCGGGGCAAAGTCCAGGTCGACCAGTTCGGCGCGAAACAGCATGTACACCTGATTGATGTGCGGTAGGTCGAACAGGGTATAGAGGCTCAGGCTGCGTACGCGGGCGCAGGCTTCTTCATGGGTTTCACGGGCGGCGGCCTGTTCCAGGGTTTCACCATTTTCCATAAACCCGGCCGGCAGGGTCCAGTAGCCACGCCGTGGTTCGATGGCGCGGCGGCACAGCAATACCTGTTCGCCCCATACAGGCAGGCAGCCGGCAATAATGCGCGGGTTCTGGTAATGCACGGTCTGGCACTGTGCGCAGACATGACGTAGGCGAGTGTCGCCCTGCGGGATGATATGGCTGATCGGGCCGCCACAATTGCTACAGAACTTCATGCCAGGTCCTCGCTGCGTGTCGGCTATCTTGGCGTGCATGCCGGGTGCTCGGCAAGCGACCTGAACACTTGGTTATCGAGCGCCTGAATGATGCTTGGCGGCGGTGCGGGGCTTGGGCCGTGCGCTGCTTTCATGCCATGATCGACGGCAGAATAAAAGACCGAGAATCCCCATGCTGGACGAGTTGCTCCATCGCATGCGCGGCTATAGCCCGCTCAGTTTGCAGATCGATAAACACTACCCTGAAGCTGCAGTGCTGGTGCCCATCACCCGCAGCGACGAGCCGGAAGTGGTGCTGACGCTGCGCGCCAGTGGTTTGTCCACGCACAGTGGCGAAGTGGCCTTTCCCGGTGGCCGGCGCGACCCTGAGGATGCTGATCTGGTACAGACCGCCCTGCGTGAGGCTGAGGAGGAGATCGGCCTGCCGCCGGGCCTGGTTGAGGTGGTGGGGCCGCTCAGTACGCTGGTATCGCGGCACGGTATCAAGGTCACACCCTACGTAGGTCTGGTGCCGGATTTTGTCGAATACCGGCCCAATGACGGTGAGATTGCTGCGGTGTTTGCCGTGCCGCTGGCATTCTTTCGCGACGACCCGCGGGAAACCACCCACCGTATCGATTATCTCGGGCGCAGCTGGTATGTGCCGAGTTACCGCTATGGCGAATATAAAATCTGGGGGCTGACGGCGATCATGCTGGTCGAGTTGGTCAACCTGGTGTTCGATGATGTGCATATCGATATGCATCAGCCCCCCGAGCACTTTATCAAGCTCACCTGAGCTTATGAGGAAGCAACCATGAAATATCGACTGGGTTCGTCCAGCGTCGACGCCCATCCAGAGAGCTGGGTTGCACCTAATGCCACCCTGGTGGGCAAGGTTAAATTGGAATCGGGGGCCAGCGTATGGTTTAACGCCGTGCTGCGCGGCGACAACGAGCTGATTCATATCGGCGAGAACAGCAACGTGCAGGACGGCACGGTGATGCACACTGATATGGGTTTTCCGCTGACTATCGGCAAGGGCGTGACCATTGGCCATAACGCCATGCTGCACGGCTGCACCGTGGGCGATTACAGCCTGATCGGCATCAATGCGGTGATCCTCAATGGCGCGAAAATCGGCAAGAACTGCATCATTGGCGCCAACAGCCTGATTGGCGAAGGCAAGGAAATTCCTGATGGTTCGCTGGTGATGGGCTCGCCCGGCAAGGTGGTGCGTGAACTGACCGAGCCGCAGAAAAAGATGCTCGAAGCCAGCGCCGCACACTACGTGCGCAACGCTCAACGCTATGCCCGTGATCTGGCGGTGCAGGACGACTCATGAGCAACGAACGCCCCGTCGCCTCGCCCTGCGTGCATGTCTGCGCGCTTGACGATGAAGATATCTGCATTGGTTGCCAGCGTTCGGTGGCCGAAATCACCCGCTGGAGCCTGATGGACAACAGCGAGCGCCGCGAGGTGCTGATGCGCTGTCATGAGCGGGCCAAAGCCAAAGGCATTCTGCTGTAACTTTCTTGATCAGTTTGAGGACTCCCCATGCCCCGTATCGGAACCCCTTTGTCGCCGAGCGCGACCCGCGTGCTGTTGTGTGGCTCTGGCGAGCTGGGCAAGGAGGTGGTGATCGAGCTACAGCGCCTCGGCGTCGAGGTGATTGCCGTGGACCGTTACGCCAACGCACCGGCCATGCAGGTGGCGCACCGCAGTCATGTGATCAATATGCTCGACGGCGCCGCCCTGCGTGCGGTGATCGAGCTGGAACAGCCGCACTACATCGTCCCGGAAATCGAGGCGATTGCCACCGCAACCCTGGTCGAGCTGGAGAACGAAGGTTTCACCGTCATCCCCAGCGCCCGCGCTGCACAGCTGACCATGAACCGTGAAGGCATCCGCCGCTTGGCCGCTGAAGAGCTGGGTCTGCCGACCTCGCCTTACCGCTTTGCCGATTCCTTCGACGAGTGTCGCGCGGCGGTCGAGGCGATTGGTTTTCCCTGCCTGATCAAACCGATCATGAGTTCTTCCGGCAAGGGCCAGTCGGTGCTGAAAAGTCTGGATGACCTGCAAGCCGCCTGGGATTACGCCCAGGCCGGTGGGCGTGCCGGCAAGGGCCGGGTGATCGTCGAGGGCTTTATCGATTTTGATTATGAAATCGCGCTGCTTACCGTGCGCCACAGTGGCGGCACCACCTTCTGTGCGCCGGTTGGCCATCGTCAGGTCAAGGGTGATTACCAGGAGTCCTGGCAGCCGCAGCCGATGAGCGCCAAGGCGCAGGCTGAAGCTGAGCGCATCGCTCTGGCGGTGACCGGCTCGCTGGGTGGGCGCGGGCTGTTCGGTGTAGAGCTGTTCGTCAAAGGTGATCAGGTGTGGTTCTGCGAAATTTCGCCGCGCCCTCACGACACCGGCCTGGTCACCCTGATTTCCCAGGATCTGTCCGAATTCGCCCTGCACGCGCGGGCGATTCTCGGTTTGCCGATTCCAGCCATTCGTCAGTTCGGCCCATCGGCTTCTGCGGTGATCTTGGTTGAGGGGGAATCTCAGCAAGTCAGCTTCGGCAACCTCGGCGCGGCCCTGGCCGAGGCGGATACTGCTCTGCGCCTGTTCGGCAAGCCGGAAGTCAGTGGTCAGCGGCGCATGGGTGTGGCGCTGGCGCGAGATGAGTCGTTACAAGCGGCGCGGGCCAAGGCCACGCGTGCGGCGCAGGCGGTCAAGGTCGAACTGTGAGTGCGTTACGCGCCTATGCCTGGTGGCTAGGCTTGGCGCTGTTGGCACCGATTGCCTTGCCGCTGGCGGTGCACACGCGGCGTAACGCGCTGCGTTTACCGCCTGCTCGCGGGCCGCTGAATGGTGTGGCGGGCGCGGATTTGCCCGGCGAGCCATTGCGTCTGCTGGTGTTGGGTGAGTCGACCGTGGTTGGAGTGGGGGTGGATGAGCTGCATGCCGCGCTGGTCGCGCAGTTGGCTGCAGCGCTGGCTGTGCGCAGCGGTCGTCCGGTTGCCTGGCGTGCGTGCGGTGAAAACGGCATTACCGCCACGCAGGCCTATGAGCGGCTGTTGCCGCAGGTGCTGGATCAACCCTTTGATCTGGCGCTGCTGGTGTTTGGCGTCAACGACACTACTCATCTGACGTCTCTGCTGCGGTGGGAGGCGGCGCTTGGCGGTATGGCGCAAGCCTTGACTGCTCGCGGTGTTCGGGTGGCGTTTAGCAGTGTGCCGCCGCTGCAGCATTTCACGGCCTTGCCCTGGCTGCTGCGGCGTTTGCTCGGCATGCGTGCCGCTTTGCTGGATGCATGTCTGCGCCGGCTGGCTACGCGTCAGGGAGCGGGGCATCACGCGGTCGAGTTGGAGTTTTCCGCCGAGTACCTGGCGCGTGATGGTTATCACCCATCAGCCCTGGGGTATCGCGTGTGGGCCGAGGGGTTGGCCCTCAGTCTGCTGCCGGCGGCGCAGCCTTAGGTTTGGCGTTGGCCTGCCAGATGCGCACGCTTTTTACCCGGTTCTCGGCGGCTTGCAGGATTTCCAGGCGGTAAGGGCCGATCTTCAGGCATACCGCGCTATCGGGAATGCTTTCCAGGGCTTCGGTAATCAGACCGTTGAGGGTCTTCGGGCCGTCGCTGGGCAGGTGCCAATCCAATGCCTTGTTGATCTCGCGGATATAAGCCGCGCCGTCGATCACCTGGGTGCCGTCTTCCTGGGGGTGGATATCCGGGCTGCGCAGGGTGTCCTGGTTGCTGAAGTCGCCGACGATTTCTTCGAGGATGTCTTCCAGGGTGACGATGCCAATGACATCGCCATATTCGTCCACCACGATGCCGATGCGTCGCTTCTGCTTCTGGAAGTTGATCAGCTGGGTCGACAGCGACGTGCCTTCCGGTACGAAGTAGGGTTCGTTGCAGGCGGCCAGCAGTGCGTCCTTGCTGAGCTGGTTATGCGTCAGCAGGCGAGCGATCTGGCGCATGTGCACGATGCCTTCGATCTGATTGATGTCCGTGCGAAACAACGGCAGGCGGGTGTGTGTGGTGTTCGTCAGCTGGTTGATGATGCTGTCGAGGTCATCTTCCAGATTGATCCCGGTGACTTCGTTACGCGGGATCATGATGTCATCGACTGTCACCCGCTCCAGGTCGAGAATGCCGAGTAGCATGTTCTGGCGGTTTTTCGGCAGCTCATGGCCGGACTCGCGCACCACGCTGCGCAGCTCCTCGGTGGTCAGGCTGTCACTGCTCTTGCTGGTGGGGTCGACGCCCATCAGTCGGAGTAGGCCATTGCTGATCCAGCCCAGCAGAATGACCAGCGGGTAGAACAGTTTGAGCAGCAGCAGCAATGGCAGGCTGAACGGGTAGGCCACTGCTTCCGGGCGCAGGGCGGCCAGGGTCTTGGGTGTGATTTCACCGAACACCAGCAGGGCCAGGGTCAGGCCAATGGTGGCAATCGCGATGCCAGCCTCGCCCCACAACTGCAGAGCCAGAACAGTGGCAATGGACGAGGCCAGGATATTGACGAAGTTATTGCCGATCAGAATGGTGCCCAGCAGGCGATCCGGGCGGCTCAGCAAAGCGCTGACACGCTTGGCGCCGCGATGACCTTCTTTCGCCAGGTGCTTGAGGCGATAGCGGTTGAGGCTGAGGATGCCGGTTTCTGAGCTGGAGAAAAATGCCGAGCAGAGCAGCAGAAAGATCAGCAGGCCGAAGAGGAAACTGGGGTGTATGTTGTCCACGCAGTGACCTTGGGCGTCAGATGTGCAGGATGAATTCGCGGACCAGCTTGCTGCCGAAATAGGCCAGCATCAGCAGGCAGAAGCCGGCCAGGGTCCAGCGAATCGCTTTATGGCCGCGCCAGCCTAGTTGATGGCGACCCCACAGCAGCACGGCAAATACCACCCAGGCGAAGAATGACAGGAAGGTCTTATGCGCCAGGTGCTGGGCAAACAGGTCATTGATAAACAGCGCGCCGGACAGCAGTGACAGCGACAGCAGTGCCCAGCCAGCCCAGAGGAAGCCGAACAGCAGGCTTTCCATGGTCTGCAGCGGCGGGAAGTTCTTGATCAGCCCGGAGGGGTGCTTGTGCTTGAGCTGATGGTCCTGCAGCAGCAGGAGCAGCGACTGGAACACGGCGATGGTCAGCATGCCGTAAGCCGTTACGGACAGCAGGATATGCGCCAGGATGCCAGGAGCCTCATCAATCGGCCGGCTTGTGCCGCTGGGCATGAACTGCGCGAGCAGGACGGTCAGAAAACCTAATGGGAACAGCAGAATCAGCAGGTTTTCCACGGGGATGCGCGCGCAGGCCAGCAGGGTCAGCAAAATGACCGAGGCGGCAATCAGGCTGGCGGCATTGAAAAAGTCCAGTGACAGGCCTGTTGGGCTGTACATCTGCATGAACAGGCTACTGGTATGAAACAGCAGGGCGAAAACGCCGAGCACAACCAGCAGGCGCTTGTTGATGGTGCTGCGCTGTTGCAGGCGCAGGCCCTGGTAAGACGCGGCTGCCGCGTAGAAGCAGGCGGCGGCGAGGCTGGGTAGCAGAGGGTGCATAAATCCTTGTCAGGCAAACCCGGAAGACGCGCAGTGTGGCATACAACCGCCGCGCCACGAAAGCATCTGGCTGTGCCAAAGGCTCTGGCTCGGTCGCGATGAAACGTCAACAGAGCCGGCCACTCTTCGCTATAATCCGCCGCCTGTTACAAGCCTACCCTCGGCTCAGCTGAGCCTGAAAGGAACGAGCATGTTTGAAAATCTGACAGATCGCCTCTCACAGACCCTGCGTAATGTCACTGGCAAGGCCAAGCTGAGCGAAGACAACATCAAGGATACGCTGCGCGAAGTGCGCATGGCCTTGCTGGAAGCCGACGTGGCACTGCCTGTGGTCAAGGACTTCGTTAATAAGGTCAAGGATCGTGCGGTCGGTACTGAGGTCTCGAAGAGCCTGACCCCAGGCCAGGCATTCGTGAAGATCGTGCGTGCCGAGCTGGAAGAGCTGATGGGCGCGGCCAACGAAGACCTTGCGCTCAATGCCGTGCCGCCCGCCGTGGTGCTGATGGCGGGTCTGCAGGGCGCGGGTAAGACCACCACCGTCGGCAAGCTGGCGCGCTTCCTTAAAGAGCGCAAGAAGAAAACCGTGATGGTGGTCTCGGCTGACGTTTACCGTCCGGCTGCGATCAAGCAGCTGGAAACCCTGGCCAATGATATTGGCGTGACCTTTTTCCCATCTGACATCAGTCAGAAGCCGGTGGCGATTGCCGAGGCGGCGATCAAGGAAGCCAAGCTCAAATTTATCGATGTAGTGCTGGTGGATACTGCCGGTCGTCTGGCCATTGATGCCGAGATGATGGCGGAAATCCAGGCGCTGCATGCTGCGATCAAACCGGTGGAAACCCTGTTCGTGGTCGACGCCATGACGGGGCAAGACGCGGCTAACACCGCCAAGGCGTTCAATGATGCGCTGCCGCTGACCGGGGTCGTACTGACCAAGGTTGACGGTGACGCCCGTGGTGGTGCCGCGCTGTCGGTGCGGCATATCACCGGCAAGCCGATCAAGTTCATCGGCATGGGCGAGAAGACCGAGGCGCTGGAGCCCTTCCATCCGGACCGGATTGCCTCGCGCATTCTTGGTATGGGTGACGTGCTCAGTCTGATCGAGCAGGCTGAACAGACCCTGGATCGCGAAAAGGCCGAGAAACTCACCAAGAAGCTGAAGAAGGGCAAGGGCTTCGATCTCGAAGACTTCCGTGACCAGTTGCAGCAGATGAAAAACATGGGCGGCCTTGGCGGCCTGATGGACAAGCTGCCGCAGATGGGTGGCGTCAATCTGGCGCAGATGGGCAATGCCCAGGGCGCGGCCGAGAAGCAGTTTAAACAGATGGAGGCGATCATCAATTCGATGACGCCGGCCGAGCGTCGCGATCCGGAGATCATCAGTGGCTCGCGCAAGCGCCGTATTGCCATGGGTTCCGGCACGCAGGTGCAGGACATCGGCCGCCTGATCAAACAGCACAAACAGATGCAGAAGATGATGAAAAAATTCACTGCTAAAGGCGGTATGGCCAAGATGATGCGCGGCATGGGTGGGATGATGCCGGGCGGTCTGCCGAAGCTGTAATAGCAGTAATAAAGACGGCGTGCGGGTTGGCGAGATTGTTTGCCAGCCTGATGCACAGTCAGCACCGACCGGCGGCTTGAAAAAGAGATTTGCAAAAAGCCGGATAATCCTTAGAATATGCGGCCTTTCGGGCCTAGTGCCCTATGCTTGCATTTCAGTTTTGCAGCACCGACTACAGGAAAGAAGTTCAATGGTAACCATCCGTCTTGCCCGTGGCGGCTCCAAAAAGCGCCCGTTCTACCACCTGACCGTGACCAACAGCCGCAATGCGCGCGATGGTCGCTTCGTTGAGCGTATTGGTTTCTTCAACCCGGTTGCTTCGGGTGCAGAAGTCAAACTGTCTGTTAACCAAGAGCGTGCCGCTTACTGGCTCGGTCAAGGTGCACAGCCGTCTGAGCGCGTAGCTCAGCTGCTCAAGGAAGCTGCTAAGGCTGCAGCCTAAGCATCATGAGCATGACGCCAGCTCCCGCCGAGGACCTTGTAGTTCTCGGCAAGATTGTCTCGGTGCATGGCGTAAAGGGTGATGTGAAGGTCTATTCCTTTACCGAGCCTCTGACCAACGTGCTCAATTACCCTCACTGGACGCTCAAGCGTGACGGCGAGGTTAAGCAAGTTGAAGTAGCCAGTGGACGTTTGCAGGGCAAAGTCCTGGTGGCAAAGCTTAAGGGTCTGGATGATCGCGAAGTGGCTCGTACCTTCGCGGGTTTTGACATTTGTGTACCCCGTAGCCAGTTACCGGAACTCAGCGACGGCGATTACTACTGGTATCAGTTGGAAGGCCTCAAGGTCATTGATCAGGCAGGGCAATTGCTCGGCAAGGTTGATCACCTGTTTGAGACTGGTGCCAACGATGTGATGGTGGTCAAACCCTGCACCGACAGTTTGGACGGTCGTGAGCGCCTGTTGCCCTATATCGAGCAATGCGTGCTGTCGATTGATCTGGCTGCTGGCGAAATGCGGGTCGACTGGGACGCGGACTTCTAAGCCTGATGTCAAATCTGCGCGTTGAAGTTATTACGTTGTTCCCGGAAATGTTTGCCGCTATCAGCGAGTACGGCATTACCAGCCGAGCGGTGAAGCAGGGCTTGTTGCAACTGACCTGCTGGAATCCGCGCAGCTACACCACGGACCGCCATCACACCGTTGATGACCGGCCTTTTGGTGGTGGCCCAGGCATGGTGATGAAGATCAAACCGCTTGAAGATGCTTTGCTTGACGCAAGGCAGGCTACAGGTGGTGCGGCCAAGGTGATTTACCTGTCGCCGCAAGGTCGCCAGCTGACGCAGTCAGCAGTACGCGAACTGGTTAACGAAGAGGCTTTAATCCTCATCGCAGGTCGCTACGAAGGCATCGATGAGCGCTTTATTGAGGCGCATGTCGATGAAGAATGGTCGATTGGGGATTACGTCCTGTCTGGCGGTGAGCTGCCGGCCATGGTGCTGATCGACGCGGTAACGCGCCTTTTGCCTGGTGCATTGGGTCATGCAGACTCGGCCGAGGAAGACTCCTTTACGGATGGCTTGCTCGACTGCCCGCACTACACCCGTCCGGAGGTGTATGCGGATAAACGTGTTCCCGAAGTGTTGCTTAGTGGCAACCACGAACACATCCGGCGTTGGCGTTTGCAGCAGTCCCTTGGTCGGACCTACGAGCGACGCGCCGATCTTCTGGAAAGCCGCTCGCTTTCTGGAGAAGAGAAAAAGCTGCTGGAGGAATACGTCCGCCAGCGGGACGATAGTTAATGTATCGATGACCGGCCAAGGCCTGTCTTAGGAGCGCAGCATGACCAACAAGATTATTCAGCAGATCGAAGCTGAGCAGATGAGCAAAGTGATCCCGACTTTCGCACCAGGTGACACTGTTGTTGTCCAGGTTAAAGTGAAAGAAGGCGACCGTCAGCGTCTGCAGGCGTTCGAAGGTGTTGTTATCGCCAAGCGTAACCGTGGTCTGAACAGTGCGTTCACTGTTCGCAAGATCTCCAACGGTGTTGGCGTTGAGCGTACTTTCCAGACCTACAGCCCGCTGGTCGACAGCCTGGCTGTGAAGCGTCGCGGTGACGTACGTAAAGCCAAGCTGTACTACCTGCGTGACCTGTCCGGTAAGGCAGCTCGCATCAAGGAAAAACTGAGCTAAGGCTTGTTTTTCCAATAAAAAAGCAGCCTTCGGGCTGCTTTTTTCGTTTCTGCGCCGGTGACTGGTGAGTTTTTCCCGGCCTCAACACTGCCCATTTGGCAGCGTGAAAATAACCATAAGAACCCGCGGCACTGTGGCAGCCACATCCGATTGAATCTGGCAGTAGTGGCATGACCCCGAGAGAGCAGGAAATTCAGCGGCGCACCGCATTATCGGAAACTCGCGTGGCCAAGGCGGTATTTCCGCCGACCACCAATCATCACAACACCCTCTTCGGTGGTACGGCGCTGGCTTGGATGGACGAAGTGTCGTTTATCGCTGCCACGCGCTTCTGTCGCTTGCCGCTGGTGACGGTGTCGTCGGATCGCATCGATTTCAAGCACGCGATACCGGCCGGCTCAATCGTCGAGCTGATTGGTCGGGTGATCAAGGTAGGCACCACCAGCCTCAAGGTTGAGGTCGAGGTATTTGTCGAAAGCATGAACAGTGACGCCCGCGAGCGGGCGATCAGTGGTGTGTTCAGTTTTGTTGCGATCGATGAGCAGCAGAAACCGGTGCCTGTGCTGCCGTGCTGAGCGTAGGCCCTGTTCCTACTGATGCAGGCTGATCTTCAGGGAGGCCTGCGACAGGTCGATATCGTGCAGGCTGATGCTGCCCATGCTTTGGCCCTGTGGTGCGCCAGCGACACGGATATTGTCGAAGCGCAATTCACCAATCGAGCTGGGTAGGCGCACATTGACCGAGCCATCAGCGTTGATCACCGAGGTCAGCTTGCTGGTGTCGTACTGCACGTCTTTCATCGAGGTTTCTGCCTCAAGGCTGCTCAGTACCGGCATCACCAGTTTGCTCAGTTGGCCTACGGTGCCTAGGCCGTCGCCGCTACCGGCCTGAAGAAACAGGCCCTGCAGCACATCGTCGAGGCCTTGGGCGCTGACATTGCTCATTTCCAGGTCGCTCAAGGGGCGCAGGCCTCGCGGTGTCTGCTCCTGGCTGACCGCGCTGACTTGCGAGCGCGGCGCGTCAGCGCTGGCGATCTGGAAGGGGGTGAGCAATGCAGCAATCAGAGTGGCGGCGAGGCGCAGGTTGCTTTGTTTGCTGAGGGCTTTTTTCAGCTGGCGTTCGCTCAGCAAGCCCTGTTCGACAAGAATTTCGCCCAGGCGCTTCTGGCTGGTGAGTTGCAGTTTGATGGCAGCATCCAGCTGACCGCGGTTAATCAGTCCCTTGTTGATCAAAATCTGACCAAGGCGTGAATGCTGTTGGCTGGACATTGCGTGGGCCCATTGTGCTGTAGTGGCGTGATGCAATCATGGTCTGCAAGCTGCTGTCTGTCACCCACCCAAAGATAGGGTGACGTTGGCTTTAAGGGGTGGTCTGGCGACCGTTGGTCGGCTGCATTCTGTCGGCAGATGCGCTGTATGAGGCTGGCCGAGGCTGCTGTGCTCGTGGACACTAGCCGAACTGTCCAACGAGGTTGTCTGATGCCTGCTATTGATCATCCATTGATTGACCGTTTTCTGGAGTCGCTCTGGCTGGAAAAGGGCTTGTCAGCTCATACGCGGGCGGCGTATCGCAGTGATCTGGCGTTGTTCAATGGTTGGTTGCAGGCGCGTGATGTACAGCTGGCAGATGTTGGGCGTGAACTTATTCTGGATCACCTGGCCTGGCGCCTGAACGAAGGCTACAAGGCGCGCTCCACGGCGCGGCTGCTCTCGGGGTTGCGCGGGTTCTACCGGTTTCTCCTGCGTGAACAGTTGATCAGTCGTGATCCGACCTTGCAGGTTGACTTGCCGCAGCTGGGGCGGCCACTGCCTAAGTCGCTGTCCGAGGCGGATGTCGAGGCGTTGCTGGCCGCGCCGGAGCTGGACGATCCGATTGGCCTGCGCGACCGGGCGATGCTGGAGGTGCTGTATGCCTGTGGCCTGCGGGTCAGTGAGCTGATTGGTCTGACGCTGGAGCAGGTTAACCTGCGCCAGGGCGTGCTGCGGGTGTTTGGCAAAGGCAGTAAGGAGCGCCTGGTGCCGCTGGGAGAAGAGGCGATTGCCTGGATTGAACGTTACAGCAAGGAGGCGCGGCCGTTTCTGTTGGATGGCAAGCCCAGTGATGTGCTGTTTACCAGTCTGCGTGGCGAGCAGATGACTCGGCAAACCTTCTGGTATCGCATCAAGCACCAAGCCAAGGTGGCGGGGATCAACAAGAGCCTGTCGCCGCACACCTTGCGCCATGCGTTCGCCACCCATTTGCTCAACCATGGTGCTGATTTGCGCGTGGTGCAGATGCTTCTTGGGCACAGCGATCTGTCGACCACGCAGATCTACACCCATATCGCCCGGGCGCGGTTGCAAGAGCTGCATGCGCAGCACCACCCGCGCGGCTGAGAGTGCCGCCTGGCCTGCCGTGGTCGGTCTGTTCGGGCTTCTATGGTAGGCTGTGCCTATTATTCGTCAGAGTGTCTTTCGACAGGAGTTTGTATGCGTTTCAACCGCATTGTTGTCACGTTGGCCTTGAGCCTGGTCAGCACCATTGGCGTTGCTGCCGATCCTGATCAGGCTATCCGTAGCACGCTCAAGGCGATTGACCCTGAGCTGCCAATCGAAGCTATTGCCGAAAGCCCGATGACCGGTCTGTACCAAGTTCAGCTGCAAGGTGGCCGCCAGCTGTATGCCAGTGAAGATGGCCAGTTCCTGTTGCAGGGCTACCTGTTTCAGGTCAAGGATGGCAAGCCGGTCAACCTGACCGAAGCGGCCGAGAGCAAGGGTGTGGTCAAGCTGCTGGAGGCCATTCCTGCTGCAGAAATGGTGGTGTTTGCGCCCAAGCAACCCAAGACTCATATCACCGTGTTTACCGACACCGATTGCGGCTATTGCCAGAAATTGCACAGCGAAGTGCCTGAGTTGAACCGCTTGGGTGTTGAAGTGCGTTACCTGGCCTACCCGCGTCAGGGTCTGGAAAGTCCGGCGGCCAAGGAGCTGTCGAACGTGTGGTGCGCCAAGGATCGTCAGAATGCGATGAACCGTGCGAAAACCCGTCAGAGCGTAGCCGATGCGCAATGCGACAGTCCGGTCGCCAAGCAGTATGCCCTGGGTCAGATGATCGGGGTCAGCGGCACGCCGGCCATCGTGCTGGCCAACGGCAAGATTATTCCGGGTTATCAGCCGGCTCCGCAGCTGGCGAAAATTGCTCTGGAATCCAAGTGATCTGAGGCGTGCGCCTGATTGACTATTAAACAGCCGCTTCGTATGGTGCGGCTCTTTTTCTACGGCCGGGGCTTGCTCCGGCCGTTTTACGCAGTGCAGATGGGGAGTTCAGTGTGAAACCGGTGAAAGTAGGCATCTGTGGGCTGGGTACCGTCGGTGGCGGTACGTTCAATGTGCTCAAGCGCAACGCCGAGGAAATCGCGCGTCGTGCCGGGCGTGGTATTGAAGTGGCGCAGATTGCCCTGCGTTCGCAGAACCCGCAGTGCGACATTACCGGTACCCCCATTACCCAGGATGTCTTCGAGCTGGTTAATAACCCGGACATCGAGGTTGTTGTTGAGCTGATTGGTGGTTACACCCTGGCCAAGGAGCTGGTGCTCAAGGCCATCGACAATGGCAAGCACGTGGTCACCGCGAACAAGGCGCTGATCGCCGTGCACGGCAATGAAATCTTCGCCAAGGCCCGTGAAAAAGGCGTGATCGTCGCCTTCGAAGCGGCGGTTGCTGGCGGTATCCCGGTGATCAAGGCGATTCGTGAAGGCCTGGCGGCCAATCGGATCAACTGGCTGGCCGGTATCATCAATGGCACGGGCAACTTCATTCTCAGCGAGATGCGCGAAAAAGGCCGTGCCTTTGCCGATGTGCTGGCCGAAGCGCAGGCGCTGGGGTATGCCGAAGCTGATCCGACCTTCGACGTTGAGGGTATCGACGCCGCGCACAAGCTGACCATCCTGGCGTCCATCGCCTTTGGTATCCCGCTGCAGTTCGACAAGGCCTACACCGAAGGCATCACCAAGCTGACCACTGCCGACGTGAACTACGCCGAAGCGCTGGGCTATCGCATCAAGCACCTCGGTGTGGCTCGTCGCACTGACGCCGGTATCGAGCTGCGCGTACACCCGACGCTGATCCCGGCGGATCGCCTGATTGCCAACGTCAATGGCGTGATGAACGCGGTGATGGTCAATGGCGATGCTGCAGGCAGCACGCTGTTCTACGGTGCTGGTGCTGGCATGGAGCCGACCGCGTCTTCGGTGATCGCCGATCTGGTTGACGTTGTGCGTGCGCTGACCGCTGATCCGACCAACCGTGTGCCGCACCTGGCCTTCCAGCCGGACTCGCTGTCCGATCACCCGATTCTGCCGATCGAAGCCTGCGAGAGCGCTTATTACCTGCGCATCCAGGCCAAGGACCATCCGGGCGTGCTGGCTCAGGTGGCGAGCATCCTGTCGGCGCGTGGCATCAACATCGAGTCGATCATGCAGAAGGAAGCAGAGGAGCAGGACGGCCTGGTGCCGATGATCCTGGTCACGCATCGCGTGCTCGAAGCGCAGATCAACGAGGCCATCAGCGCACTTGAGGCGCTTGAAGATGTGGTCGGCAGCGTTGTGCGTATCCGCGTCGAGCAGCTGAACTAATCCGCTTTTGGTCGCCGCACTTAGGCTGCGGCGGCTCTTGAAGATTCAACCGAAGGTTTGCCCCTATGCGCTATATCAGTACCCGTGGCCAGGCACCGGCCCTGAATTTCGAAGACGTGCTGCTCGCCGGCCTGGCCAGCGATGGTGGCCTGTATGTACCGGAAAACCTGCCGCGTTTCACCCAGGAGGAAATCGCTTCGTGGGCCGGCCTGCCTTACCACGAGCTGGCCTTCCGCGTGATGCGCCCGTTCGTCACCGGCAGTATTCCGGATGCGGACTTCAAAAAGATCCTCGAAGAAACCTACGGCGTATTTGCCCACAACGCTGTGGCGCCGCTGCGTCAGCTGAACGGCAATGAGTGGGTGCTGGAGCTGTTCCACGGCCCGACTCTGGCGTTCAAGGACTTTGCCCTGCAGCTGCTCGGCCGTCTGCTTGATTACGTGCTGGCCAAGCGCAATGAGCGCGTGGTGATTATGGGGGCGACCTCCGGTGATACCGGCTCGGCGGCCATCGAGGGCTGCAAGGCCTGCGAGAACGTCGACATTTTCATCATGCACCCGCACAACCGGGTGTCCGAGGTGCAGCGCCGGCAGATGACCACCATCCTCGGCGACAACATCCATAACATCGCCATCGAAGGCAACTTCGATGACTGCCAGGAAATGGTCAAGGACAGCTTCGCTGACCAGGGCTTCCTCAAGGGTACGCGCCTGGTGGCGGTCAACTCGATCAACTGGGCGCGGATCATGGCCCAGATCGTCTACTACTTCCACGCAGCGCTGCAGCTGGGCGGTCCGGCGCGTTCCATCGCGTTCTCGGTGCCCACCGGTAACTTCGGCGACATCTTCGCAGGCTACTTGGCGCGCAACATGGGCCTGCCGATCAGCCAGCTGATCGTCGCGACCAACCGCAACGACATCCTGCACCGCTTTATGAGCGGCAATCAGTACGTCAAGGAAACCCTGCACCCAACCCTGTCGCCGTCGATGGATATCATGGTCTCGTCGAACTTCGAGCGACTGCTGTTCGACCTGCACGGCCGTAACGGTGCGGCGATTGCCGAGCTGATGGCCACCTTCAAGCAGGGTGGCGGTTTCAGTGTCGATCAGGATCGCTGGACCGAAGCGCGCAAGCTGTTCGATTCTCTGGCGGTGGACGATGCGCAGACCTGCGAAACCATCACCGAGGTGTTCAACGAGTGTGGCGAGCTGCTCGATCCGCATACGGCGATCGGCGTGCGTGCCGCCCGTGAGTGCCGTCGCAGCCTGGCTACGCCGATGGTCATCCTCGGTACCGCGCACCCGGTTAAATTTCCGGAAGCCGTGGAGAAGGCCAATGTCGGTCAGGCGCCTGCATTGCCGGCGCACCTGGCGGATCTGTTCGAACGTGAAGAGCGTTGCACCGTGCTGGCCAATGACCTGAAAACCGTACAGGCCTTTGTGGCCCAGCATGGTAACCGCGGCAAGCCGCTGTAACGGTCACTGCGTCCATAAAAGAACGGCACCCGCGTGGTGCCGTTTTTTATGGGCGCAGGTTAAGTGCCGAGGCTGAAGGACTGGCGCACGCACAAGGGGCTGAACAACTGGCGTGCCCGGTAGTGGGCAAATTGCAGGCTGTTGACCGGCAGCCAGCGTGACTGTTCTTCTGCCAGCTCAGCCAGGCGTGCGCGCATCAGGGTGGTGTCTACACGCTGGCGATACAGGCCGAGGGTGATGTGCGCGTGATAGGGGCTTTGCCGCACCTCTTGGCTGTGCTCGCTCAATAAGGTGCGCCAATGCTGCAACTGGCCCGAGGGGTCGCTGACCGGCAAGAAGGCGGCGCTGGCAAAGCTGTCAGGCTGGCCAATCTGTAGTGTCAGCGGGTGGCGAGAAGCGCGTCCGATCGCCTTGAATTGCTGCTGGCGTTGTCGCTTGCTGATGTCATCATGGTGCCGCGCCCGGCCGCTGATAAAGCCGCAAACAAAGACCGTGATGTGCGCCTGACGGCGTCCGGGCGGGTGCAACCAGTCGCTAAGCGCATGTTGCAGGCGGGTGATATGCGCCAGCAGGTGCGGGCATTGCACGGGCAGTACCCAGGCGGCATAACGGCTTCTCCCCAGGTGCCACTCGGGGTAATCGCGCTGCTCCGTGATCAGGCTGTGCGCAGGGCTGGTGAGTGGATCGGAAATCAGCACGACTCAAATCGCGCCCTGACGTTTCAGCTCGGCGATTTGCGCCTCGCTGTAGCCCAGCGCAAGCAGCACGGTTTGGTTGTGTTCGCCGAGAGTGGGGCCGACCCATTCCACCGCACCGGGTGTGTCACTGAGTTTGGGCACGATGCCCGGCATTTTGAAGGCCTTGCCGTCAGGCAGCTTGGCCGCAAGCAGCATCTCGCGGGCGAGAAATTGCGGGTCGTGGAACATGTCTTCGGCGCTGAAAATGCGGCTGGCGGGCACGTCGGCCTGATTCAGGGTGGTCAGTACCTGCTCCAGTGGCAGTGCGCCAACCCAGCGATCGATCACGCCATACAGCTCATCGCGTCGCGCATCGCGGCCGTCATTGCTAGCCAGTGTCGCATCGTCGGCCAGATCCTGGCGGCCGATGGCCTGCATAAAACGTTTGAAGATTGCATCGCCGTTGGCGCCGATCTGGACATGTTTGCCGTCGGCACTGGTGTGGATTGAGGAGGGCGTGATGCCGGGCATGATGTTGCCGGTGCGCTCGCGGATAAAACCGAACACGTCGAACTCCGGCACCATGGACTCCATCATGGCGAAGATCGCCTCATACAGCGCCACGTCCACCACCTGACCGCTGCCGCCGTTCACTTCGCGGTGACGCAACGCCATCAGCGCGCCGATCACGCCCCATAGCGCGGCAATTGAGTCGCCAATGCTGATGCCGGTGCGCACCGGTGGGCGATCCTCGAAGCCAGTGATATAGCGCAGCCCGCCCATGGATTCGCCCACGGCGCCGAAGCCCGGTTGATCCTTCATTGGGCCGGTCTGGCCGAAACCGGACAGGCGCACCATCACTAGCTTGGGATTGAGTGCATGCAGCACCTCCCAGCCCAAACCGAGCTTTTCCAGCACGCCGGGGCGGAAGTTCTCAATCAGAATGTCCGCCTCGCTGAGCAGTTTCTTCAGCACTTCGCGCCCGGCCTCATGCTTGAGGTTGAGGGTGATCGACTGCTTGTTACGCGCTTGTACAAACCACCACAGCGACGTGCCCTCGTACAGCTTGCGCCACTTGCGCAGCGGGTCACCACCATCCGGTGATTCGACCTTGATCACCTCGGCACCGAATTCAGCGCAAATACGTGAGGCGAAAGGCCCGGCGATCAGGGTGCCGAGCTCGATCACTTTCAGGCCGGTGAGGGGTTTGCTGGGCAGCTGCATCGGGTTTCCATCCATCTGGCAGAGTGCGTGACTCTAACGTGAGCAGGCGGCATCGGGTAGACTTGCTGGCTTATTCGATCAGTCAAGAAACCCATCCATGGCCCTGCCGTCTACCACCTACAAAATCGAGCTGAACCTCACTGACATGGACCGCAGCGTCTATGAAAACCTGCGTTTCACCGTGGCCCGTCACCCTTCGGAAACCGAAGAGCGCCTGGCAGCGCGGTTGGTAGCCTATGCCTTGTTCTATCACGAGCACCTGGCGTTCGGTCGCGGCCTGTCGGATGTGGATGAGCCGGCGCTGTGGGAAAAGAGCCTGGATGACCGTGTGCTGCACTGGATTGAAGTCGGCCAGCCGGACAGCGAGCGCATCACCTGGTGCTCGCGGCGTACCGAGAAGTTCAGCCTGGTGGCCTACGGCAACCTGCGCGTATGGCAGACCAAGGCGCTCGATCCGGTGCGCAGCCTGAAAAATATCAACGTCGTTGCCCTTGATCAGGAGGCCCTGGCCAAGCTGGCGCTGGATATGCCGCGTTCGCTGAACTGGAGCGTGATGATCAGCGATGGCGAGCTGTTCGTCACCGATGAGCGCGGCCAGCATGAGCTGCCTATTGAGTGGTTGGCTGGCGAGCGCTGAGCTTTTCTGTAGGAGCCAGCCTGCTGGCGATGTGGGGGGCCATGATCGCCAGCAAGCTGGCTCCTACAAAACCCGTCCTTCATGACAAAGAATGCCCATGCGTATCGAATCCCGCCCGTTGCCCGAAACCCTGCCTGACCTGGGCGCGCTACCGCCATTGCTGACCCGTCTGTATGCCGCCCGTGGTGTGCAATCCGCTGCTGAGCTGGATAAGGGCTTGGCGCGGCTGATTCCCTATCAGCAGCTCAAGGGTATGGGCGCGGCGGTCGATTTGCTGGTGTTGGGGCTGCAGCACGGCCAGCGCATGCTGATTGTCGGCGACTTCGATGCTGATGGCGCCACCGCCAGCACGGTTGGCGTATTGGGCCTGCGTATGCTCGGCGCAGCGCACGTCGATTATCTGGTGCCCAATCGTTTCGAATACGGCTACGGCCTGACCCCGGAAATCGTCGCGGTGGCGCTGGAGCGCGAGCCTCAGCTGTTGATCACTGTGGATAACGGTATTTCCAGCGTCGAAGGTGTGGCGGCGGCCAAGGCAGCGGGTTTGATGGTGCTGGTCACCGATCACCACTTACCCGGTGCCGAGTTGCCGGCGGCGGATGCCATCGTCAACCCGAATCAGCCGGGCTGTGAGTTTCCCAGCAAAGCGTTAGCCGGCGTTGGCGTGATGTTCTACGTGTTGCTGGCGCTGCGTGCTCGGTTGCGTGACATGGGTTGGTTTACTGCGCAGCGACCGGAGCCGAATCTCGGCGAGCTGCTGGATCTGGTGGCCTTGGGCAGCGTCGCCGACGTGGTGCCGCTTGATGCCAACAACCGTATTTTGGTGCATCAGGGCCTGGCGCGAATCCGCGCTGGGCGTGCGCGGCCTGGACTGCGGGCGATTTTGGAGGTGGCCGGGCGCGATCATCGGCGCATTACGTCCACGGATCTGGGTTTTATCCTCGGGCCTCGCCTGAATGCCGCGGGTCGGCTGGACGATATGGCGCTGGGCATCGAGTGCCTGCTGTGCGAGGACGAGGCGCTGGCCCGTGACATGGCCGTGCAGCTGGATCAGCTTAATCAGGATCGCAAGGCCATCGAGCAGGGCATGCAGCGCGAGGCGCTAGCCCAGCTCAAGGACCTGCCTTTGCAAGACATGCCCTTTGGTCTGTGCCTGTTCGAGCCAGACTGGCACCAGGGGGTGATCGGTATTCTCGCCTCACGGATGAAAGAGCGTTATCACCGCCCGACCGTCGCCTTTGCCGATGCAGGTGATGGCGTACTGAAGGGCTCGGCACGTTCGGTGCCGGGTTTTCATATTCGTGATGCACTGGATGCGGTCGCCGCCAAGCATCCTGAGCTGATCAGCAAGTTCGGTGGGCATGCCATGGCGGCCGGGCTGTCACTGCCACAGGCGAATTTTGCAGCTTTTGCAGCGGCCTTTGATGCCGAAGTACGTCGCCAGCTGTGTGAGGATGACCTGACCGGTCGTTTGCTATCCGATGGTGCCCTGTCCATCGAAGAGTTTCATCTGCCGTTGGCCAAGGAACTGCGCAATGCCGGGCCTTGGGGCCAGCATTTTCCCGAGCCGCTGTTTCATGGCGTATTTCAGCTGGTGCAGCAGCGCGTGGTTGGCGAGCGACATCTCAAGGTGGTGCTGAAAAGCGAGTGCGGCAGCGTACAGCTCGATGGCATTGCCTTTGGTGTGGATCGCGATATCTGGCCGAACCCGACGGTGCGCTGGGTTGAACTGGCCTACAAACTGGACGTCAATGAATACCGTGGGCAGGAAAGCGTGCAGTTACTGATCGCTCATATCAGCCCGCGCTGAGCCTAGCTCTGCGGTAATGGCGTGGCCGAACCATCGGCCATGGCCCGCTCGCTCAGCTCATTCCAGCGTGCGAGAAACTCGGGTGGCTGGCTGACGCGCTGCGGGTTTTTCGCCAGAAACACGCCGTGGTTGTTGAATGAATACACCGGTAGCAGATCCTGGCGCTCGCTGGCCGGGCGGATGCGTGGGTCGAGGTTGTCGAGAATCAGCGGTTGTGCGCTGGGCGTCGGGTAGTAGGCCAGTACCATATGTGCCTGCTGAGCGCTAAGCGCCTTGACGAAGGTCAGGCGCAGTTTTTCGCTGGGTACGCCCATGCGCACCAGGCTGAAGTATTTGGCGATGGCAAAATCTTCACAGTCCCCTTTTCCCAGGCTCAGCGTTTGCGCGGGGGTGGCCCAGTAATCATCTGCGCCCCAGGCCTGCTGGTCGCTGACGAAGCTGATCGAGCGATTGATGAAGTGGTTGACCCGCTCCAGCTGTTCGCGCTCCTCGTCACCTGCTGAGTTGTCGAGCAGGCTGAGCCAACTGGCCAGGCGGGCGTCACTCAGTGCCGTCGCCAGGGCGCTGGGCTGCGGTGGGGTCGCATCAGCCACCAGCAACGGGCTGAACAGCCAGCAACTGGCAAGCAGGCTGCGTAGCAGGCGATGTGCGGTGGAATGCGCCATGGGCGAAGTCTCTGGCGTCGGCTCTTGATAGCCTTTTGCCGTAGTGTTTTTCCGAAGTGCCATCCTATCGGCGCCAAATATAGAACGACCATGGCGAAAGTGTGACCGTGACCACTCTTTGACAGGTTTTGTGACGACTAACCGACGAACAGTCGCTTTTACCTGTGTTTGGCAATCTTTCGAAGCACACTGGCGTTAGGTTGAGGCAAACCTTGCTCTCTAGAATCGGTCTGTCTTGCCACACCATGTTTAGGGAGCGCGCGTCATGAATACCCGTGGATTGCTTGATCAATTGCTGAAATCCGGCCAGGACCTGTTGCAGCAGAAGTCCGGTGGTGCCTCCGCCGGCGGCCTGGGTGGTTTGCTGGGTGGTGTGGCTAAAGGCGGGCAGGGTGGCGACCTTGGCACCTTGCTCAAGGGCGCTGGCGGCGGGGCGCTAGCTGCCGGTGCGCTAGGGTTGCTGCTCGGTAACAAGAGTGCGCGCAAGATGGGCGGCAAAGCCCTGACCTATGGCGGGCTGGCGGCGCTTGGGGTGGTGGCCTACAAGGCCTACAGCAATTGGCAGGCGCAGCAGGCCAGTGCGCCGCAGGCCGAGCCGCAAACCCTGGACCGTCTGCCTGCTCCGCAGGCCGAGTTGCACAGCCAGGCGATTCTCAAGGCGCTGGTCGGTGCCGCCAAGGCTGATGGGCATGTCGATGCCCGTGAACGGCAACTGATCGAGGGTGAACTGGTCAAGCTGACTCAGGATGCCTCACTGCAACATTGGTTGCAGGCCGAACTGAACAAGCCGCTGGACCCCGCTGAGATTGCCCGTGCAGCGAGTACACCGGAAATGGCTGCGGAAATGTACGTGGCCAGTGTGCTGATGGTGGATGAGGAGCATTTTATGGAGCGCGCCTACCTGGAAGAGCTGGCTCGTCAGCTCAAGCTGGACCCGGCGCTTAAGCGCGAGCTTGAAGCACAGGTGCGCCAGGAGCTGGTACAGGGCTAAGCCTGTACGGCTGAGTTGAGGGTTCTGGCCGCTGCCCGGCGGCCTCCCTATAATCGGCGTTTTTCCCGCAATGGATGGATGCCCGATGCGCCGCACCTACACAAATTGTCTGCTGAGCCTGGCGATGGTTTTTTTCAGCTCGATGTTGCAGGCGGCGCCCGACGTGGCGTTGGCGCAGGTGCAACAGGCTCAGGTGCAGGTGTTTCGCGCCAGCACGGACCTGTTCATTCATCGCGGTGAGGGCGGGCATGCCGAGCTGGCGGCCAAGGTGCAGGCTGATCTGGGCAAGCTGCGTGAAAGTCTGGCTACGCTGCAGGCGCAACCGCTGACCGACTCGGCTCGGCTGGCCATGCAACAGCTGCAGGCACCACTGACAGCCTTTACTGCGCTGGTTGAGCAGACTCTGGCCTACAAGCCGGGTGAGCCGGACCTGCCGTGGGAATTCAACTTCCAGTACAGCAAGGCTCAGCGCGAGTTGGTCGCAGCCCTGGAAACCCTCGAGCAGCAATTGCTCAAGGGGCTGGCGCAGCCATTAACCGCTGCCGAGCAGCGCTTGCAGAGCCTGCCGGCCAAGGTGCAGTACCTGGCCGCGCGCTACACCGCTCGCGCTTATGTCGGCGATATCGAAACCCTGCCGGAACAACAGCAGCACTACCTGAATCAGGATATCGACGTGCTGGCCAAACAGGTGGATGGCGAGTTGCTCGGCCTGGCAAGCGAGCTAACCGATGCCCAGGCGCAGCAGCGTTTGCAGCGGGCTCTGCCGCGCTGGAAGTTCATCTACCCGCGTTTGCTGGATTACAGCGAGGATCTGGTGCCGTTGATTGTTGAGCGTCACGCCGCCGAACTGGCTGGCCAGCTACTGCGGCTGCAAGGGCAATAACTTCACTGCGGGCGCGCAGCATGGAACATTGCGCAGTTTTTACCGGCGTGTTTGGCGCGGTATAGCGACTGGTCGGCCAGCTCCAGGGTTTCCGCCATGTTGCTGCTGTCCAGGGGCCAGAGTGCGCCGCCGATGCTGCAGCCGATCTGCACCCGGTTGTCACCCAGGTCGATCGGCTCGCGCAGGGCCAGCAGGGTGCGCTCGGCCACTTGCTGGGCTTGGGCCAGGGCCTCGTTGTTGGGCACCAGCAGCACCATTAAAAACTCATCGCCGCCCAGGCGCGCCACCAGGTCGCCTTCGCGCAGGCAGCCGCGCAGACGTACGGCCACCTCGCGCAGTAACTGATCGCCGGCCGCATGGCCGAACTGATCGTTAACCGGTTTGAAACCATCCAGGTCCAGGTAGAACAGGGCCAGGCAATTGTTATGGGCCTGGCTGTGCTGTTGTGCGCGGGGCAGGTAGCTTTCCAGCGCCACACGGTTGGGCAGGCCAGTGAGTGCGTCGTGGTGGGCGAGGTTTTCCATCACGCCGAGGGCGTTTTGCTGGTGGGTCAGGCTTTCCACCAGGTGGCGGATCGAGTTGCACAGCGTTTCGATTTCACGGGTGCTTTTCAGCTCTGGAATCACGCTGATTTCGCCCGCACTGAGGCGGTCGGCGGCTTCGGCGATCTGCCGCAACGGGCGGGTGAAGTAACCGGCGATCAGCCAGCCGAGCAGGGCGAAGAGGATGGCCAATAAGCTGCCCCAGAGCATGATGTTGCGCGTGGTGGCGCGGGCCGGTGCGTAGGCTTCATCCAGCGGTTGGCGGGCGATAACCGTCCAGCCCAGACCCTGATAATCCAGGTGACCCTGGCTGAGGGCCAGGCCGGTGAGGTACTCCTGACCGTCGGGCCACTTTTGTACGGCCCAGATATCCTGCTTTGGGGGCAGTTCGTTGAGGGCGGGCAGGTGCAGGCGCTGGCCGATCATCTCCTTGGGTGCCAGGAGAATCGTGCGGTCCTTGCCAATCACGAAGAACTCGACATGGCGACGCTGCTGGATTGGCTCAAGGATGGCCAGGCGCACTTCGTCAGCCCAGGACCAGGATAGGTGCGACGCCAACACGCCAACCAGGCTGCCATCGGCGGCGAATACCGGCAGGCTGATGTCGACAAACTTCATCGCCTCGCCTGTAGGGTTGGGCAGCAACTTGGCCAGCAACACCGCTTCGTGTACATCACCGATAAACAGTTTCTCCCGCGCTTCCAGGTAGACCGGACGCTGGGCAATGCTGGCGCCTTCCAGAACACCGTCGCTGGAAGCCAGTACCGTGCCTTGCGCATCGGTGAAGCCGATCCAGGCGATGCTGGGGAACTCGGTCTGCAGACGATCAAGCAGTACGCGGACTTCACTGATGTCATCCGGCTGGCTCAGGGCGCGCAGCTTGCCGATCACCTGCAGCATGGCGGCGCGGCTCTGCATGTCACGGTCCAGTCGATCAACCATCATGTAGGCGATTTCGGCCAGGTCATGGCCAACCTCCTGGCGAATACGCTGGCTGGCATCCTGGCCGATCAGGGTGCCGAGCAACCAGCTCAGGCTGGCGACCAGTAGGGCGATCAGGATGGCGAAACGACTGCGCAGGCTGTGCGATGAACGCATGGCACGACGGCTCCTGTGAAGGTCGGCTGAGCGACAAGTGGGGTTCAGTATAGTGGCCGTTGGTCTGCGTTGCTGCGTATCACTGCCGATTGCGGGCTGCCAGGCGTGGAGTGACTGCGTTATACTCGCCGGCTTTTCCGAAAGTTTGACCTACGAGTGCTGCCAGCCATGGAAATCAACCCGATCCTTAATAGCATCAAGGACCTGTCCGAGCGCACCCAGACTATTCGGGGGTATCTTTGACTACGATCACAAGCATGATCGTCTGGTCGAAGTAAACCGCGAACTCGAAGACCCGAACGTCTGGAACAAGCCTGAATACGCCCAGAGCCTGGGCCGTGAGCGCGCCATGCTGGCGCAGATCGTCGAGACCATCGACGACCTCACCGGCAGCCTGGCCGACTCGCGCGATCTACTCGATATGGCCGTCGAAGAAGACGATCAGGGTGCCGTCGACGATGTTGCCGCTGAAATCGAACGCCTGCGCGAAATTCTCGAGAAGCTGGAATTCCGCCGCATGTTCAGCCACGAGATGGACCCGAACAACTGCTACCTGGATATCCAGGCCGGCTCTGGCGGTACCGAGGCGCAAGACTGGGCCAACATCCTGCTGCGCATGTACCTGCGCTGGGCTGATAAGCGCGGTTTCAGTGCCGAGATCGTCGAGTTGTCCGAAGGTGAAGTTGCCGGTATCAAAGGTGCCACCGTGCACATCAAGGGTGAGTACGCCTTCGGCTGGCTGCGCACCGAAATCGGCGTGCATCGCCTGGTGCGCAAGAGCCCGTTTGATTCCGGCGCTCGCCGCCACACCTCGTTCTCGGCGGTGTTCGTCTCGCCCGAGATCGACGACAAGGTCGAGATCGAGATCAACCCGTCCGACCTGCGCATCGACACCTACCGCTCCTCCGGCGCCGGTGGTCAGCACGTTAACACCACTGACTCGGCCGTACGTATTACCCACGTACCGACCAACACCGTGGTGGCTTGCCAGAACGAGCGCTCGCAGCATGCCAACAAGGACACCGCGATGAAAATGCTGCGGGCCAAGTTGTACGAGCTGGAGATGATGAAGCGCAACGCCGCATCCCAGGCTTTGGAAGACTCCAAGTCGGACATCGGCTGGGGCCACCAGATTCGCTCCTACGTGCTTGATGACTCACGCATCAAGGATCTGCGTACTGGCGTTGAGCGTAGCGACTGCCAGAAGGTGCTTGATGGCGATCTCGATGGATACCTCGAGGCCAGCCTCAAGCAGGGTCTGTAACAGCAGCCACAAGCCTCAAGCTGCAAGCCATCGGGTTTGCAGCCTCTTTTCAAGAATGATGATTTAACCGGGACGACCCGAAATGAGCGACCAACAACTCGACCAGCACGAACTGCAGCAGGAAGAAAACAAGCTGATTGCCCAGCGCAAGGAAAAGCTTGCCGCTATCCGTGAGCAGGGTAACGCCTTCCCCAACGACTTCCGCCGCGAAAATTACTGTGCCGACCTGCAGAAGCAGTACGCCGAATCGAGCAAGGAAGAGCTGGCCGAGGCAGCCATTCCGGTCAAGGTAGCGGGTCGCATCATGCTTAACCGTGGCTCGTTCATGGTGATTCAGGACATGACTGGGCGCATTCAGGTCTACGTCAACCGCAAGACCTTGTCTGAAGAGACCCTGGCCGCGGTGAAAACCTGGGACATGGGCGACATCATCTCCGCCGTTGGTACCCTGGCCCGATCCGGCAAGGGCGACCTGTACGTGGAAATGACCGACGTGCGGCTGCTGACCAAGTCGCTGCGCCCGCTGCCGGACAAACACCACGGCCTGACCGACACCGAGCAGCGCTATCGCCAGCGCTATGTCGATCTGATGGTCAACGAAGACGTGCGCCAGACCTTCCGTGTGCGTTCGCAGGTTATTGCACACATCCGCAGCTTCCTGATGAAGCGCGATTTCCTCGAAGTGGAAACGCCGATGCTGCAGACCATCCCTGGTGGCGCGGCGGCCAAGCCGTTCGAGACCCACCACAACGCCCTGGATATGCAGATGTTCCTGCGTATCGCGCCGGAGCTGTACCTCAAGCGGCTTGTTGTTGGCGGGTTTGAGAAAGTGTTTGAGATCAACCGCAACTTCCGTAACGAAGGCGTCTCGACTCGTCATAACCCTGAATTCACCATGCTCGAGTTCTACCAGGCCTACGCCGACTACGAAGACAACATGGACCTGACCGAGGAGCTGTTCCGCGAGCTGGCCCAACTGGTGCTCGGCACTACTGACGTGCCTTACGGCGACAAGGTGTTCCACTTCGGCGAGCCGTTCGTGCGCCTGTCGGTGTTCGACTCGATCCTCAAGTACAACCCGGACATCACCGCGGCTGACCTGCAGGATATCGACAAGGCCCGCGAGATTGCCAAGAAGGCCGGCGCCAAGGTGCTCGGCTTCGAAGGTCTGGGCAAGCTGCAGGTGATGATTTTCGAAGAGCTGGTCGAGCACAAGCTGGAGCAGCCGCACTTCATCACCCGCTACCCGTTCGAAGTCTCGCCGCTGGCCCGTCGCAGCGACGACGATCCGAGCGTCACCGACCGCTTCGAGCTGTTTATCGGTGGCCGCGAGATCGCCAACGCCTACTCCGAGCTGAACGATGCCGAAGACCAGGCTGCGCGCTTTATGCAGCAGGTGGCCGACAAGGATGCCGGTGACGACGAAGCCATGCACTACGACGCCGACTTCGTTCGCGCCCTGGAGTACGGTATGCCGCCGACCGCCGGTGAGGGCATCGGCATCGACCGCCTGGTGATGTTGCTGACCAATTCACCGTCGATTCGCGACGTGATCCTGTTCCCGCATATGCGCCCGCAAGCCTGATGGTTGAAAGCCGCCTCCGGGCGGCTTTTTATTACCTGGTTTTTTAGCTAGCCATTTTTATTAGCGCGCAGTGGATTAATTTTGCGATTTACTGACTAAGTCATTATTAATCCTGAATAACCGACAGAGGATCGTCTTGCAGTGACAGCCAAGCCCGCCCAAGAGAGTGCCACTCTGGTTGCCAACGCCGTGGTCGAAAGCGTGCAGTATCAGGGACGCAAAGCCAGTCGTCAGGGCAGTGAGCAACGACGTCAGGCCATTCTCGATGCTGCCATGCGCATCATCGTGCGCGACGGTGTGCGCGCTGTGCGCCACCGCGCGGTCGCTGCCGAGGCGGATGTGCCGTTGTCAGCGACCACCTATTACTTCAAAGATATCAACGATCTGATCACCGATACCTTCGCTCAGTTTGTCGAGCGCAGCGCTGCGCACATGGGCCAGTTCTGGAGCGGTACCGAAGGGCTTCTGCGTGAGCAGGTCAGCCGTTTGGACGGCAGCGCCGAGGCGCGTCGTCGGCTGGCCAATGAGATTGCCCGGTTGGCTGTGGAGTACGTGCGCCAGCAATTGCTTACGCGGCGCGAGCATCTGCTGGCCGAGCAGGCCTTTCAGCAGGAAGCGCTGCTCAACCCGCGTTTGCATGGTTTGTTGCGGGCTCACCGGCAAATCCTGCTGCAAGGCGTGACGCACTTCTTCGAGGTGCTGGGCTCGCAGCAGGCCGAGCAGGATGCCAAGCTATTGACGGCGATTATTGTGCGCATGGAGTATCAGGGGCTGCTCGATGGTATCGACCATCTGGACAGTGAAGAGATGTTGGCCATGCTTAAACGTTATATGCATCTGGTACTGGGCCTCTAACCAACCTGGCCCGCTCAATCCGTTCACAAGGAGAGCTGAATGAACGCCTGGCGCGCGCTGCTTGCCGTGTCCTTCCTGTTACTGGGTGGCTGTCTGGTGACCTTCAAGGATCCGATACCCGCCAATGAGGCAGCCCCGATTCCCCTGCTTGGCGAGTGGTCGCGCAAGAACGAGTGGGGTGAGCAGCTGTATCTGCAGATCACCCGTGCCGGTTCCAACGTGTACAAGGCGCGGGCCTATGTCGACAGCCTGGATAACCTCGACAGCGTTGAGGAGTATGGTTTCACCGTGGCCCACCATGGTCGGCGCTGGTACCTGTCTGCCGGGTTGCCGAAACGCATGGGGGCCAACTTTGCCATCGCTGGCTTCGAGCTGACCACCGGCAATGAGCTGGTGATCTACAACCTCGACGTCGACCGCATTCTCCAGGAGTTGGAGCAGGGCACGTTGCAGGGCGAGGTGATTGATGCCGCCGAAGGTGATGGTGTGCTGATCAGCAGCCCGCTGGAGCAGGTATTCAGCTACCTCGATGATCAGGCCAACTCGGATGTATTTATCGAAGTGGCGCGCTATCAGCGTGTTGGGGACTAGCAATGAACAGCCACACCGGTTTGGACGACTATCAACTGATCGTACGGGCCCTGTCTGACCGGATTGTCGAAGCGCAGACGCCGATCCGTGTGCTTGATGCGGTGAAGTGGGACGACTCGATCCGCAGTGAGTTTCTCAAGCACAAGGGCAAGCAGTTGCCCAAGGTGGATCGCGAGTATTACGCCAGTCGGCCCTTGGCGTTCGAGGCCGCCGCGAAGAAGCTGGAGTTCCAGAATATCGAGCGCGATATCACCCGCCAGTTGGGCCAGTTCAATCCGGTTGGGCAGATCATGCGCCGCATGTGCCGCGAGTACCGCATGGTCATTCGCATGCTCGAAGCGCGCGGCACCGAGGACTTTGGCCTGATCAGCCAGGAGCTGTATGGCGCCGCTTCCGATGCCTTCCATGCCGGCGACCCGACTCTGGCTGACCTGGGCATGATGTTTTCCGATTTTCTCAACAACATCGACAAGCGCGGTGACCTCAAGGACGAAGCCAAGAACCTCAATGCCAAGGAAGCAGTCAACCTGCTGCAACAGCGCCTGAACAAGGTGTTTGGCGAGGAGGAGGGCACCATTCGTGTGTTTGAGTCCGACGGTATCCTCGCTGATGCCGCCGCCGGGGCCGATTACATCAAGATCCGCAGCGACGCGATGTTCAACGAACGCGATGTGCGTGCCCTGGAAGTACATGAAGGCCTGGTGCACGTGGCCACCACCCTGAATGGGCTGAACCAGCCGGTCTGTACCTTTCTGGCCAAGGGGCCGCCCTCGTCCACGGTGACTCAGGAAGGTCTGGCGATCCTGATGGAGGTGATCACCTTCGCTTCCTACCCAACCCGTTTGCGCAAGCTGACCAACCGCACCCGCGCTATTCACATGGCCGAGGAGGGCGCGGATTTCCTCCAGGTGTTCGATTTCTACCGCGAGCAGGGTTTCAGCCAGGAGCAGAGTTACAGCAACGCTAACCGCGTGTTCCGTGGGTCTACCCCCGTTGGCCTGCCTTTCACCAAGGACCTGTCCTACCTGAAAGGATTCATCATGATTTACAACTACATCCAGTTGGCCGTGCGCAAAGGCAAGCTGGAGCAGATCCCGCTGCTGTTCTGCGGCAAGACCACCCTGGAAGACATGCGCACCCTGCGCCAATTAGTGGATGAAGGGTTGGTCACACCGCCCAAGTACCTTCCGCCGCAATTCAGCGACCTCAACTCGCTGTCGGCTTGGATGTGTTTCTCCAACTTCCTCAATCACCTCAGCCTGGACCGTATCGAAGCGGACTACGCGAACATCCTCTGACGCGCCCGCTGCGTCATCCGTAGGAGCCAGCTTGCTGGCGATCGGTTGTTCCGTTTGGTGACCGGATCGCCAGCAAGCTGGCTTCTACAATATCCCTTCATTATTCGTGGAGCCTGCCATGCCCAGCCATCAACTCGACTACGAAATCCTTGGCGCCTCCGCGCAGAGCGTGGAGGTCATTCTTGATCCGGGCGAAACGGTGATCGCCGAAGCTGGGGTGATGAATTACATGACTGACGGCATTCGCTTTGAAACGCGGATGGGCGACGGTGCCGCCACTGGGGTGCTGGGCAAGCTGTGGAGCGCCGGCAAGCGCATGCTGACCGGCGAGTCGCTGTTTATGACGCACTTTTCCAATGCCGGTAAAACCCCGGCGCGCGTAGCCTTCGCGGCGCCTTACCCCGGCACCGTAGTGCCGATTCAGCTGGCCGAGCATGGCGGCACGCTGATCTGTCAGAAGGACGCCTTTCTCTGCGCCGCCTACGGTACGGCTGTGGGCATCAGTTTTAACAAACGTCTGGGCGCCGGTTTCTTCGGCGGTGAGGGGTTTATCCTGCAGAAGCTTGAAGGCGATGGCCTGGCGTTTGTGCACGCCGGCGGTACGGTGATCCGCAAGCAGCTGAATAACGAAACCCTACGCCTGGACACCGGCTGCCTGGTGGCGTTCAGCAGCGGTATTGACTATGACATTGCCCTGGCTGGTGGCCTGAAAAGCATGCTGTTCGGTGGCGAAGGTATTCTGTTGGCCACGCTCAAGGGCACCGGCACCGTGTGGGTGCAGAGCCTGCCGTTCTCGCGCCTGGCCGAACGCATCTATGAGGCCACGTTCAAGGCCCGCGAAGAAGTCCGTGCCGGCGGCAAGTGATGCGGCAATCTGGGGCTTTGCAGGCGCACGGGTTTGTAGCAAGCTGCGCCGCCTGTTGCTCAGCCCGCCAACTGATAACTCCGAGAGCCTGTTATGAGTGAAGTTAATCCCATCCCGTTGATCCTTACCGCTGTTGGCAGCATCTGCGCCACGGTGGCCGTGCTCGGTTACTACGGTTATCTGCATGTGGCCAAGCCGGAAGATGCCCTGCTGCTGGCCGAGTTCACCATGCTCAAGACCGTGCCGGGCGAGGACTACAAGGTCTCGGTCAAACCCGCCAGCCAGGTCGCCCAGTGCATCGATGGCGTGCTGGTGCTGTTTGACCTGGAGCAGAAAGGCCTCAGCGGTGTGCTGGTCGATCCGCGCAAACAGGCCGTGCGTTGCAGCGAAGGCCAATAGCCTTAGCCAGCCTGTTTTTGCTGCTCGCTAAGACGCTGTAGATGTCGGCGCGACAGGGCAAGAAAGCGCGGTGTCAGGCCGATGTCTTCATACAGTGGATCGCCCTGTTCATCGGTGGCCACCACCTTGCTGCCCTTGACGTAGGGCAGGCTGGCCTCCAGCTCATCAAGTGCCGCGCCGAGCAGTTCGCCCAATAGTTCTTCAACGTGGTGCTTGGGGTACATCTCCTGCAAGGCCGCCAGGCGTGCGGCGGCTTCCAGATCAAGTCTTATCTGATAAGGCGTTGCGCTCAGCCGCCCCTGGGCGTTTTCCTGCCAGTGCTGAACAAGCTCGCGAATCTTCATGATTGCCTCGTGTCTGTTCTATGCCCGCCGAGTCAGTCTGCGCCGGGCTTGCCTAACTAAGACTAGTGCCTGCCCCGATAAGTGCGGGCAAGGCGTCGCGCACTTGTAAGAAGTTGGCGCGCTGGGCACTCTGGGCACAGGATCACTGGAGGCAATAGTCATGGCAGAAATCGACGCGCGCCTGCGCGAGGACGTCCACCAGCTCGGCGAACTATTGGGTAACACCATCAGCGTGCAGCATGGTGCAGCCTTTCTCGACAAGATTGAACGTATTCGCAAGGGCGCCAAGGCCTCGCGCCGTGGTTCGCAGGAGGGCGCAGAGCAACTCAGTGCAACCCTGAACCAGCTGGATGATGACGAACTGCTGCCTGTGGCGCGGGCCTTCAACCAGTTCCTCAACCTGGCCAATATCGCCGAGCAGTATCACCGCGTGCGGCGCCGCGCACCGGATGAGCCGGAGCCATTCGAAGACAATATCCTTGCCGATCTGCTTCAGCGTCTCTTGGCCCACGGCCACAAGGGCGAAGCGTTGGCCCGCCAGGTTGGTCGGTTGGATATCGAGCTGGTGCTGACGGCGCACCCCACCGAGGTGGCCCGGCGCACGCTGATTCAGAAATACGACGCGATGGCCGAGCAGCTGGCAGCCGGCGACCACAGCGACCTTTCTTCGGGGGAACGTGAGCAGGTCAAGCAACGCCTGCAGCGGTTGATTGCCGAGGCCTGGCACACCGAAGAAATTCGCCGCAGCCGGCCCAGCCCGGTGGATGAAGCCAAATGGGGGTTTGCGGTGATCGAGCATTCGCTCTGGCACGCCATCCCCAATGTGCTGCGCAAGGCCGATCAGGTGCTGCACAGCGCCACTGGGTTGCACCTGCCGCTGGATGCCGCGCCGATTCGCTTTGCTTCCTGGATGGGCGGCGACCGTGACGGCAACCCGAATGTCACGGCCAGTGTCACTCGCGAGGTGCTCCTGCTGGCACGCTGGATGGCGGCGGATCTGTACCTGAGGGATGTCGACAACCTGGCTGCCGAGCTGTCTATGCAACAGGCCAGTCCGGCATTGCTGGCGCGGGTCGGCGAGAGCGCCGAGCCCTATCGCAGCCTGCTCAAACAGCTGCGTGAGCGCCTGCGCGCCACTCGCAGTTGGGCTCAGGCCGCGTTGCATGAGCAGATCCCTGCGTCCACCGCAGTGTTGCAGGACAACCGCGAGCTACTTGAGCCGCTGACCTTGTGTTACCAGTCGCTGCATGAGTGCGGGATGGGTGTGATTGCCGATGGCCCGCTGCTCGATTGCCTACGCCGTGCGGCGACCTTCGGGCTGTTTCTGGTGCGCCTGGATGTGCGTCAGGATTCCAGTCGCCATGCTGCGGCCATGAGTGAAATCACCGATTACCTCGGCCTGGGGCGTTACGCCGAGTGGGATGAAGAGGCGCGCCTGGCGTTTCTGCTGCAAGAGCTGGAAAACCGCCGACCACTGCTGCCGGGGCATTTCAAGCCCAGTGGTGAAACCGAAGAAGTGCTGGCGACTTGCCGTGAAGTGGCGCGGGCACCGGCGGCGTCCCTGGGTTCTTACGTGATTTCCATGGCCGGTGCAGCCTCCGATGTGCTGGCGGTGCAACTGCTGCTTAAAGAAGCCGGGTTGCAACGACCGATGCGCGTGGTGCCGCTGTTTGAAACCCTGGCCGATCTGGACAATGCCGGCCCGGTGATCAGCCGGCTGTTGGCGTTGCACGGCTATCGCGCGCGGCTACATGGCCCGCAGGAAGTGATGATCGGCTATTCCGATTCGGCCAAGGACGCCGGCACCACGGCAGCAGCCTGGGCGCAGTATCGCGCGCAGGAAACCCTGGTGAAGGTGTGCCGTGAGCAGCAGGTCGAGTTGCTGTTGTTCCATGGTCGTGGTGGCACGGTGGGGCGTGGTGGTGGCCCGGCGCATGCGGCGATTCTGTCGCAGCCGCCCGGTTCGGTGGCGGGGCGCTTCCGCACCACCGAGCAGGGTGAAATGATTCGTTTCAAATTCGGCCTACCGGATATCGCCGAGCAAAACCTCAATCTGTACCTGGCGGCGGTGCTGGAAGCCACCTTGTTGCCGCCGCCCAGTCCGGAGCCGGCCTGGCGCGACCTGATGGACAAACTGGCCAGTGATGGCGTCAGTGCCTACCGCGCAGTGGTGCGTGAACATCCCCAGTTTGTTGCCTATTTCCGCCAGGCCACGCCGGAGCAGGAACTGGGCCGATTGCCGCTGGGCAGCCGTCCGGCCAAGCGCCGCGAGGGTGGGGTGGAGAGTCTGCGCGCCATTCCATGGATTTTTGCCTGGACCCAAACGCGCCTGATGCTGCCGGCCTGGCTGGGCTGGGAGGCGGCATTGAACAACGCCCTGCAACGCGGCGAAGGCGAGCTGCTGGCGCAGATGCGCGCGCAGTGGCCGTTTTTCCGTACGCGCATCGACATGCTGGAAATGGTGCTGGCCAAAGCCGACGAGTCGATTGCCCTGCTGTACGACCAACGCCTGGTCGAGCCGGCCCTGCAACCGCTGGGTGCGCATTTGCGCGGCCTATTGTCGCAGGCGGTGGTTGCGGTGCTGGGTCTGACCGGCCAGTCGCAGCTGTTGGCGCACAGCCCGGAAACCCTGGAGTCGATCAGCGTGCGCAACACCTATCTGGACCCGCTGCACCTGCTCCAGGCTGAGCTGCTGGCGCGTTCACGGTCACGTGATAATCAGGCTGAAAGCCCTCTGGAACAGGCTCTGCTGGTCAGTGTTGCGGGTATCGCGGCGGGGTTGCGCAACACTGGGTGAGGCGGCCGGCCGGGCCTGCCAGCGCATTGTGCAGCAGGCCCGGCAGGTCACCGGCAGCGCTGCCTGGCGGCTGCCTTGGTCGTAGGCGTATCCGACTTTCGGTGGCTTGTGCGCTATGGGTGCGCTGTGTATCTTGAGCGGCCTTTCGGCACTCTGGCCCATGTTGGCAGCGCTGCCTGGACAATTCTGAGATTGGCCCCACGAGGCGAGTCCGACGATTTTTACTTAAATCTTGAGGAGCACATCGATGCGCGTGATTCTGCTGGGGGCGCCCGGTGCCGGCAAAGGTACCCAGGCTGGTTTCATCACCAAGAAATTTGGTATTCCGCAAATCTCCACTGGCGACATGCTGCGTGCTGCGGTCAAAGCGGGCACCGAACTCGGCCTGCAAGCCAAAAGCGTGATGGACAGCGGTGGTCTGGTCTCCGATGAACTGATCATCAATCTGGTCAAAGAGCGCATTGCCCAGGCCGATTGTGCCAATGGCTTCCTCTTCGATGGCTTCCCGCGCACCATTCCTCAGGCTGAAGCCCTGAAAGAAGCCGGCGTGGTTATCGACAACGTGGTCGAAATCGCGGTGGACGACGAAGAAATCGTCGGTCGCATTGCCGGTCGCCGTGTACACGAGGCCAGCGGCCGCGTTTACCACATCGTCTACAACCCGCCGAAAGTCGAAGGCAAGGACGATGCAACCGGTGAAGACCTGGTGCAGCGTAAAGACGACACCGAAGAAACCGTGCGCCACCGCCTGTCCGTCTACCACTCGCAGACCAAGCCGCTGGTGGATTTCTACCAGAAGCTCGCCGCCGCTGAAGGCACGCCGAAGTACAGCGCCATTGCCGGTGTTGGCTCGGTCGACGAGATCACTGCCAAGGTCTTTGCTGCGCTCAGCTAAGCCTTGTTGTAGTCAGCCAACGGCCCGCTTTTGCGGGCCGTTGTCGTTTCTGCGGTTGGCGCGCAGGGTTCGCTGAGCGTCGTTCATGGAACAGTAACCTTGCTCACCTAAGTTAGCATCGGATTGGTCTATACCAGGATGCGATGGTCATAGACGTCAAGCCTTAACCCCCACTAAGGAAGAGAGCGCGTTCAATGACCGAGAAAACAGCTAAGAGTGCTATCTGGTTAGGCCTTGCATTAGCGCTGGCGGGCAGCTCGGCAGCGTTTGCCGACACCGCAGCGAAGCCCAAGACCGATTGCAGCGTGGCCGAGTTCACCATGGGGCTGCGTTTCCAGCAGCAATCGGCGGAGGTGCAGGCCCTGCAACTGCAGGCCTATAACATTGCCACCCTGAAGCTGGATGCGGCCGTGGCTGCGGCGAAAGATCCATCCAAGCTGGCCATCGTCACCGACCTGGACGAAACCGTTATTGATAACAGTGCGCTGTTGGCGCGTGACCTGGCCAATTGTCACACCTATGACGCCTGGGACACCTGGCTGCCCTGGGAACGTGATGGCACCCCGGCACTGATTCCGGGCGCGAAGCAATTTCTGGAGCACGCCGACCAGCTCGGCGTGACCATTCGCTACATCTCTGATCGCGCTGATGATCAGAAGAAGTACACCCTGGCCACGCTGAGCAAGCTCGGCCTGCCGCAGGTCTCTGAACAGAGCGTACTGCTGCTGGGTCCGCCCAAGGTGGAGCGCCGTGCCATCGTCAGTGCTGATCATCAGATCGTGTTGCTGCTGGGTGACACCCTGCATGACTTCGACGCGCGTTTCCGCAAGACACCTCTGGCCGATCAGCGCGCCACTGTCGCCGCTGAAGGCGGCAAGTGGGGCACCGAGTGGATCGTCTTCCCCAACGCTACTTATGGCACCTGGTCGAAAGCGCCTCTGCAGGGTTGGGACGCCAAGCCCGTGATTGAGGCCTGGTAAGCACGCGTTAGTCAGGCAGCAGCGGGTCTGTTCGGGCCCGCTGCTGCCTGGTGGCGCTGTGAGCTCGCTCGCGTGACAGGCGCGGGCGGCTGTGATTGCGCTGGAAAAAAATGCTTCAAGCCGGTCTAATGCCCGTCCTTTTCCTCACCTGTCCGACTGCAATGACCACTCTCCTGGCCCTGGATACCGCCACCGAAGCCTGCTCCGTTGCCCTGCTGCATAACGGCCAGGTGCTCAGCCATTACGAAGTGATTCCGCGTCTGCACGCCCAGCGTCTGCTGCCCATGATCAAGCAGCTACTGGCGGATGCCGAGGTGCCGTTGTCGGCGCTCGACGCGATTGCCTTTGGCCGGGGCCCGGGCGCTTTTACCGGCGTGCGGATTGCCATCGGCGTGGTGCAGGGTCTGGCGTTTGCCCTGGAGCGCCCGGTTTTGCCGGTGTCCAACCTGGCGGTGCTGGCGCAACGCAGCCTGCGTGAGCATGGCGCGCAGCAGGTTGCTGCAGCCATCGATGCGCGTATGGATGAAGTCTATTGGGGCTGCTACCGCGCCGAGCAGGGTGAAATGCGTCTGGCCGGTGTCGAGGCTGTCGTGGCGCCCGAGCTGGCTGGACTGCCGCGTGATGCAGCGGGTGACTGGTTTGCTGCGGGCACCGGCTGGGGCGCCTTTGCTGAGCGTATTCCGGTTGCGGTCAGTGGACAGGATGCCGCCATGCTGCCGCACGCCGAAGACCTGCTCAGCCTGGCGCGCTTTGCCTGGGCCCGTGGTGAAGCGCTGGACGCTGATCAGGCGCAGCCCGTCTACCTGCGTGATCAGGTGGCCACGCCGAAGGCGGCAGTCTGAAGCTCGCCTTGGTGACACCTTCTGTCGTGCTTGTCGCCGTGTGGCGGTTGCTTGATTGCCAAGCTGCCCGGCTGGGGCTAAATTGCCATCACCTGTGTCCATCGTTGGCCAAGTGGCCGAGCAGTCATTGATGCGTATCGACGGTTTTACCTCCTCCTATTCGCCAGACCGCAGTGCCCGCCCGGGCTCTGCGGTCACGCCATTTCGCGAAGCGCAGCGCGAAGTTGAGGAGCGTCGTGAGCAGCCAACGGCACCGGCGAGCACTCAGGGCCTGGAAACTGTTGCCCAGGCGCGCCGGGTTGAGCCCAGCAATGCCAGCAGCGACAGCTTGCCTGCCCGCCTGCAAGACCAGCTGTACCAGCCGCCGTTGAACAATCGCGCCGCTCAGGCCTTGGCCAGCTACAGCACAACCGCCAGTTTCGCCAGCGAGGCGGATGCCCAGCAGGTAATGGGCCTCGATCTCTACGCCTAGAAGACCCTTGCGAAACTACTGCACTCGGCTATGCCGCGTTGAGATCAGCCTCGGAATGCTCATGTACAACTCGTACACTGCGCTTCCTCGGCTGATCTCGCCTTGCCTAGCCTTCGCTCGCTACATTTCTCAACGGTCTTCAAATTAATGCTGCCTTACTACCTCGGCTGCCCGTCATGGAGCGAGCCCGCCTGGCGCGGTTTCTTGTATCCAGAGAGCAGTCCTAGCGCTGACTTTTTGCCGTTGTATGCCCAGGTGTTCAACGCCGTTGAGGGCAACACCACTTTCTACGCTAAACCTTCCGTCGATACCGTGGCCCGCTGGGCTGAGCGCATGCCGGCGCATCTGCGTTTTTGCGCCAAGCTGCCACGTGAGATCAGCCATAACGGCGATCTGCGTGACCAGCTGAGTGCCACTGAGGATTTCCGCCGTTTGCTGGCGCCACTGGGCAAGCGGGTCGCGCCGTTCTGGCTGCAACTGCCTGCCAGCTTTGGCCCGCAGCGTTTGGCGGAGCTGAGCGCGTTTATCGAGCCCTGGCAGGCCGAGGAGTTGGCCGTCGAGGTGCGGCATCCGGCGTTCTTTGCCAAAGGCGAGGAGGAACGCAGCCTTAATCGTCTGCTGCATGGCCGGGGTATCGAACGTATCTGTCTGGATTCGCGTGCGCTGTTCAGCTGTGTATCCACCGCTCCGGCGGTGCTGCATGCGCAGGCCAAGAAGCCGCGCTTGCCGCTGCGCCCCACGGCCTTTAGTCAGGCTCCGCAACTGCGCTTTATTGGCCACCCCGAGCTGCTGGCCAATGATCCGTTTATGGCGCCCTGGCTGGACAAGGTGGCGAGCTGGATCGACGAAGGCCGCACGCCTTACGTTTTTCTGCATACCTCAGACAACCGTCTGGCACCGCAGCTGGCGCAGCGCTTTCATCAGCAGCTGATGCAGCGTCTGCCGGGATTACCGGCGTTACCACAGGTACAGCTAGAGGATGAGGTCGAGCAGTTGGGCCTGCTTTGAGTCTGCCCAAACACCCAGAGGTGGTTGATCAGCGTTGTGCGAGCAGCAGGTCAGCGGCCTGACCGCTGCGACCATCGGCGAATTCGAAGCGGCCGAGTTGGGCGATTTCGTCGTAGGCGCCCAGGGCAATCTTCACGTCACGTACTTGCAGGTAAATGGCGCTGACCCCGGCTTCGCTCAGCGACTGGCTGGATTGCCGGCCCTGAGCATCGAAGCGCAACAGGCTCAGGCGCTCGAAGATCGCATCCTGGCTGTCGATACGGCCATCGCCGTTGTCATCGTATTTGCGCAGTTCGGCAAAGCCGTTGGCTGCACCGTTCTGGTCGCCGAACAGCTCGCGGCCATCGTCGATGCGGCCGTTGCCGTTGCGGTCATAGGCGAGCAGGGCGTCGTCACCGGTGGGCACGCTGATCTGGTCGAGTGTGCCGTCGCCATCCAGGTCGAAGCGTACCGAACGGGCCAGGCCGCTGGTGCTGAAGCCGTTGCCGGCCAGATCGAGCACCAGTGGATCGGTTTTCTTCGGTTCGGCGTTGATGTTGACGTTCAGCTCCAGCTCGCGCTGGGCTGCCATTTCCTGAAAATCACTGGCCTGAGCAGTGACAGCGGGCGGCTCGCTGGGCGTTTCCGGCGCTTTGGCAGGCGCTTCGGCTTCCACCTCATCGGGCATCAGGGTGCGCCGCAGAATCTGGTAGTCCAGCGAGGCGCGCTTGCCTTCATCCAGCGTTTCGCTGATTGAACTGGTGTTGGCGGCCGTTGGCGCGGCACCACGTGGGGCGGAAATCACATCAAACATGGCGAACTCGGTGCGGCTGGAAGCTGCCGGGTCTGGCAAAATGCCGCTCAGGCAGGTTATCGGCTGCTGAGGCGGTCAATTGAGTGATTTTTGAGCACATTTTCTGATGAGTGATGAGCGGCTAATAGCCAGAATTCGTATGCAAGCCTTGGCTCCCCACCTGCAGTCGACGGCTGAAGCCTGGGCAGCGCGCCTGGGTTTGCCGCTGGAAGGCGACAGCGAGTTTGCCTTGCAACTGGGCGAGGGTGGCTTGCAGCTGGTGGAGCTGGGCCCGCAGGCGCCAGGGCCAGTGAAGGTGGATTTTGTCGAAGGTGCGGTGGCGCATCGCCGGCTGTTCGGTGGCGGCAGTGGGCAGATGATTGCCAAGGCGGTGGGTGTGCAGCCCGGGGTGCGCCCGACGGTGCTGGATGCCACGGCCGGCCTCGGTCGTGATGCCTTTGTGCTGGCCAGCCTGGGTTGCCGCATGACCTTGATCGAGCGCCTGCCACTGATTGCTGCGCTGCTGGAAGATGGCCTGGCGCGTGCTGCGCTGGACCGCGATGTGGCGCCGATTGCCGCGCAGATGCAGCTACTTAATGGCAATGCCATCGAGCTGATGCGCGCCTGGCAGGGTGAGCCGCCGCAGGTGATCTACCTCGATCCGATGTTCCCGCACCGCGACAAGAGCGCGTTGGTGAAAAAGGAGATGCGCCTGTTCCGACCGTTTGTCGGCGATGATCTGGATGCCCCGGCGTTGCTGGAAGCGGCGTTGGCGCTGGCCAGTCACCGGGTGGTGGTCAAGCGCCCGCGCAAGGCACCGCTGATTGAAGGCGCCAAGCCGGGCTATGCCCTGGAAGGTAAATCCAGCCGCTACGACATCTACCCGAAGAAGAAGCTGCAAGCCGCCAGCGAGTAAGTTTGCAGCTTGTTCACGGGTTAGGCGTCGCATTGCGTAGGTTGGGTGAGGCACGCAGCCCAACACATTCAGCGTCCTTGCGTTGGGCTTCGCAAGCTCAGCGCCAACCTACGAAGCTTGCTCGGCGCGAAACGCGCGCAGAAACACCTCGACCGCATCGCGCACATGGGCTTCGGCCTCAGCGCCTTGCAGCGCCTCACCGCAGCCGATCAGCAGGCGGAAGTTGGCGCCGCCCTTGATCAGGCAGAAGAACTGATCCGCCGCGCTCAGCGGGTCGGGGACGCGCAGCTTGCCGCTCTGGTCAGCGCGCCGCAGCAGTTCCTCCATGCCGTGCAGCACGCGCTGCGGGCCGGCCTCGTAGAACATCCGCGAGAGCGTGGAGTCCTGCGCGGCCAGGCTCACCATCACCCGGTGCAGCTCCACCGATTCGCGGCTGTTGATCAGCTCATTGAAGCCCCGGCCGATACTCAGCAGCACCTGTGCCACTGGCACCTCGTCGTCCAGTTCGAACAACAGCTCGGGCAGTTGCTCCTCGCACTTGGATTTCACCGCTTCGGCAAACAGCTTCTCCTTGTCGGTGAAGTGGCTGTACACCGTGAGCTTGGAAACTCCGGCTTCCGCGGCAATTGCATCCATACTGCTACCGTCATAGCCATTGCTGAGAAACAGGGTTTTCGCCGCTTCCAGAATGGCTTTGCGCTTGGCCAGGTCTTTCGGGCGACCGGGGCCGCTGGTTGGCAACACTTTGTTTGGCATTGGTCGTTTTTAATACTGGACTAGTGAGTTTGCTATTTTTACTATACCCGCCAGTATAAATATTCAAAAGCCTCCACAAAGGTTAGTCATCATGTTTCGTCATGCACTGTCTGTTGCGTTGCCTGTCAGTCTTATCCTGTTGCTCGGCGCTTGCGGCAATGGCGAGCCCGCCAAGGTTGCCGTGCGTCCGGCCATGGTGGTGCAGCCACAACTGGCTGGCGACCTGATGGATGCCTACCCCGGTGAGGTGCGTGCGCGCCTGGAACCGGAGCTGGCGTTCCGTATCGGTGGCAAGGTGGCCAAGCGCCTGGTCGATGTCGGTGCGCGGGTGAAGAAGGATCAGCCCCTGGCCGAACTGGACCCGCAGGACGTGCGCCTGCAGCTGGAAGCCATCCGCGCCCAGGTGGCAGCGGCCGAGGCCAACCTGCAACTGGTGCGCGCCGAACGTGATCGCTACAAGGCATTGCTGGCACGCAACCTGGTCAGCCGCTCGCAATACGACAATGCCGAGAACACCTACCGTTCCGGTGAAGCGCGCCTGAAACAGGTGAAAGCCGAATTCAACGTGGCCAACAACCAGGCCGGTTATGCCGTGTTGCGCGCCTCCCAGGATGGCGTGGTGGCGCGGCGCATGGTCGAGGTCGGCCAGGTGGTCGCCGCCGGGCAGACCGTGTTCACCCTGGCCGCTGACGGTGAGCGTGAAGTGCTGATCAACCTGCCGGAGCAAGCCTTTGAGCGCTTTCAGGTCGGCCAGGAAGTGGCGGTTGAGCTGTGGTCGCAGCCGGATCAGCGCTTCCCTGGGCGTATTCGTGAAATGTCGCCATCGGCCGATCCGCAGTCGCGCACCTTCGCCGCCCGCGTAGCCTTTGGCGAAGGCAAGGTGCCGGCTGAACTGGGCCAAAGCGCCCGCGTATTTATTGCCCACAACGGTGATGTGCCGCTGGCTGTGCCGCTGTCGGCGCTGACGGCGGAGAAGGGCCAGCCCTACGTCTGGGTAGTCGATCCGAAGGACTCCACCCTCAAGCGCACCGACGTGCGCATCGGTGCCTACGGCGAGAAGACCGTGCCAGTACTCGAAGGCCTGCAAGCGACGGATTGGGTAGTGGCAGCTGGTGGTCAGGTACTGCGTGAAGGCCAGCAGGTGCGTCCGGTTGACCGCGACAACCGTGCGGTGCAGCTGACGGCCAAGGCCGACCTGACGGTTGAGGAGTAAGCCTGATGGATTTCAACCTGTCCGCCTGGGCGCTGCGTAACCGCCAGATCGTCCTGTACCTCATGCTGCTGCTGGCGGTGGTGGGGGCTATTTCCTACACCAAGCTGGGTCAGAGCGAAGACCCACCCTTTACCTTCAAGGCCATGGTGGTGCGCACCAACTGGCCGGGGGCGAGCGCCGAGGAAGTCTCGCGCCAGGTCACCGAACGCATCGAAAAGAAGCTGATGGAGACCGGCGACTACGACAAGATCGTCTCGTTCTCGCGCCCCGGCGAATCCCAGGTGACCTTTATCGCCCGTGATTCGATGCACTCCAAGGACATCCCCGAACTTTTCTACCAGGTGCGCAAGAAGGTCAGCGATATCCGCCACACCTTGCCCCAGGGCATCCAGGGGCCGTTCTACAACGACGAATTCGGCACCACCTTCGGCAATATCTACGCCCTGACCGGCGAAGGTTTCGACTACGCCGTGCTCAAGGATTACGCCGACCGCATCCAGCTGCAGCTGCAACGGGTCAAGGACGTCGGCAAGGTTGACCTGCTCGGCTTGCAGGACGAGAAGGTATGGATCGAGCTGTCCAACACCAAGCTGGCCACCCTCGGCCTGCCGTTGGCCGCCGTGCAGCAGGCGTTGGAAGAACAGAACGCCGTGGCCGCAGCAGGCTTCTTCGAAACCGCTTCTGATCGCGTGCAACTGCGCGTCACCGGGCGTTTCGAAACGGTCGATGAAATCCGTAATTTCCCGATTCGCGTGGCCGATCGCACCTTCCGCATCGCCGATGTGGCCGAGGTCAAACGCGGCTTTAACGATCCACCCGCACCGCGTATGCGCTACATGGGCGAAGACGCCATCGGCCTGGCGGTTTCGATGAAAACCGGCGGCGACATTCTGGTGCTGGGTCAGGCCCTGGAAGGCGAGTTCGCCCGTCTGCAGGAAACCCTGCCGGCCGGCATGCAACTGAGCAAGGTGTCGGACCAGCCCGCAGCGGTGAAAACCGGGGTGGGCGAGTTCGTTCGCGTGCTCACCGAGGCGGTGATCATCGTGCTGCTGGTGAGCTTCTTCTCCCTCGGCCTGCGCACCGGTCTGGTGGTGGCGCTGTCGATTCCGCTGGTGCTGGCGATGACCTTTGCCGCCATGTACTACTTCGGCATCGGCCTGCACAAGATTTCCCTCGGCGCGCTGGTGCTGGCGCTGGGTCTGATGGTGGATGACGCGATCATTGCCGTGGAGATGATGGCGATCAAGATGGAGCAGGGCTACGACCGTATCAAAGCGGCCAGTTATGCCTGGACCAGCACCGCCTTCCCGATGCTCACCGGCACCCTGATTACCGCCGCCGGCTTCCTGCCGATTGCCACCGCGCAATCCGGCACCGGCGAATACACCCGCTCGATCTTCCAGGTGGTGGCGATTGCCCTGCTGGTGTCGTGGATCGCTGCCGTGGTGTTTGTGCCGTACCTCGGCGCCAAACTGCTGCCGGACCTGGCCAAGTTGCACGCGGCCAAACACGGCGGCCGCGATGATGGCCATGACCCTTACGGCACGCCGTTCTATCAGCGTGTGCGCCAGGCGGTGGAGTGGTGCGTGCGCCGACGTAAAACCGTGATTGTGCTGACCATTGCGCTGTTCATTGCCTCGATTGCCCTGTTCCGCTTTGTCCCGCAGCAGTTCTTCCCGGCCTCCGGCCGCCTGGAACTGATGGTCGACCTCAAACTCAGCGAAGGCGCATCCCTGGCCGCCACTGAAGAGCAGGCCAAGCGTCTGGAAGAGCTGCTGCGTGGGCGGGAAGGGGTGGACAACTTTGTCGCCTACGTCGGCACCGGTTCGCCGCGCTTCTACCTGCCGCTGGATCAGCAACTGCCAGCCGCCAGCTTTGCCCAGTTCGTGGTGCTGGCGAAAAGCATCGAGGACCGCGAGAAAATCCGCACCTGGCTGATCGACGTGCTGCACGATGAGTTCCCAACCCTGCGCACACGTATCTCGCGCCTGGAGAACGGCCCGCCCGTGGGCTATCCGGTGCAGTTCCGGGTTTCCGGCGAGCATATCGACGAAGTACGTCATCTGGCCCGCCAGGTGGCCGACAAGGTGCGCGAGAACAGCCACGTGACCAACGTGCACCTGGACTGGGAAGAACCGAGCAAGGTGGTGCGGCTGAACATCGACCAGGAACGCGCCCGTGCCCTGGGCGTGAGCACCGCAGACCTGTCGCGCTTCCTGCAAAGCTCGCTCACCGGCTCGCCGGTGAGCCAGTACCGCGAAGGCAACGAGCTGATCGAAATCCTGCTGCGCGGCACCCTGAGTGAGCGTCAGGAACTCAGCCTGCTGCCGAGCCTGGCGGTGCCGACCGACAATGGCCGCAGTGTGCCACTGTCGCAGATCGCCACCCTAGAGTACGGCTTCGAGGAAGGCATCATCTGGCACCGCAACCGCCTGCCAACGGTCACCGTGCGCGCCGACGTGTACGGCAAAGAGCAGCCGGCCAGCCTGGTCAAACAGATCCTGCCGACCCTCGAACCGGTGCGTGCGCAACTGCCGGACGGCTACCAGCTGGACGTTGGCGGCACCGTGGAGGACTCCAGCCGTGGGCAGAAGTCGGTAAACGCCGGTATTCCGCTGTTTATCGTGGTGGTGCTGACCCTGCTGATGCTGCAGTTGAAGAGCTTCTCGCGTTCGGCCATGGTGTTCCTCACCGCGCCGTTGGGGCTTATCGGCGTGACCCTGTTCCTGCTGGTGTTCCAGCAACCGTTTGGCTTTGTGGCCATGCTCGGCACCATCGCCCTGTCGGGGATGATCATGCGTAACTCGGTGATTCTGGTTGACCAGATCGAGCAGGACATCGAAGCCGGCATGGACCGCTGGCACGCGATCATCGAAGCCACCGTGCGGCGTTTCCGGCCCATCGTGCTGACTGCCCTGGCGGCGGTACTGGCGATGATTCCGCTGTCGCGCAGCGTGTTCTTCGGGCCGATGGCCGTGGCCATCATGGGCGGTCTGATCGTCGCCACCGCGCTGACCCTGTTGTTCCTGCCGGCGCTGTATGCCGCCTGGTTCCGGGTCAAGGAAGTGGAAGCGAAACCGGCCTGAAGCGGATCCCGCAGATAAGAAACCAGGCCCTTTGGCCTGGTTTTTTATGCCCGACGGTTGCTGCCAGGCGTCGTTTTGCGTTAGGCGAGTGTCAAAAATATGCAACTGTCTGCTGCGGTGCTTGCACGACTTACGCAGCGATTACAGTCGGTTACATGGGCGTTAAGGGCGATTAAACGAATTATCTACTTACATTTCGTCGTTTTTGTTTGACATATTTTACGTATTTGCCAGACTGCGCGACCTTGATGGGCGCGTGCGCTACCCGTCATGAATGGTCATAACAAAAACCTGTAGCCCATCGATCCGTCCTGCGCTGCCTGCGCGGGCCATGCATGCGGTGGGCTGACGTCTGTGGAACGGGAAAGCATGCTGATCTGGTTCGTTGCGCTCTACCTGCTGGTGACTGTCGCCATCGGTTTCTACGCCTCCACCCGGGTGCACAACACCCGCGATTTCGCCTCAGGTGGCCGCAGCATGGGCTTCCCCATCGTCGCCGCCATGGTGTTTGCCACCTGGTTTGGCAGCGAGGCGGTACTGGGCATCCCCGCCACCTTCCTCGAAGAAGGCTTTGCCGGCATCGTCGAAGACCCGTTCGGCTCCTTCGGCTGCCTGTTCCTGGTCGGCCTGATCATCGCCCGCCCGCTGTACCGGATGAACCTGCTGACCATCGGTGACTACTTCAAAAAGCGCTATGGCCCGCAGGTCGAGCTGATCATCAGCCTGGTCATCGTCATGTCCTACCTGGGCTGGATCGCCGCGCAGCTGATCGCCCTCGGCCTGGTGTTCAACGTCATCTCCGACGGCAGCATCAGCACCACCCAGGGCATGTTCCTCGGCACCTTTATCGTGCTGCTGTACACCCTGTTCGGCGGCATGTGGTCGATTGCCCTGACCGACTTCTTCCAGATGATCATCATCGTGGTCGGCCTGGTGTACCTGGTCTGGCTGTTCAGCGACATGGCCGGCGGCGCCGACCTGGTGATCAACAAGGCGGCCAGCGATGGCAAATTCACCTTTATGCACGCCTTCGAGCCCAAGGATATCGTCGCCTTTATCGGCGCGGCGGTGACCATGATGCTCGGCTCCATCCCGCAGCAGGACGTGTACCAGCGCGTGATGTCGGCCAAGAGTGAGAACATCGCCGCCCGCGCCTCGATGACCGGCGCGGTGTTCTACCTCGGCTTCTGCATGCTGCCGGTGTTTCTGGTGTACGCCGCCTCGATGATCGACCCGGCGCTGGTCGAGAAGTGGCTGGCCGAAGATTCGCAGATGATTCTGCCGCTGATGATCCTGGAAAAGACCCCGCTGTTCGCCCAGATCATGTTCTTTGGTGCGCTGCTCTCGGCGATCATGTCCACCGCCTCTGGCACTTTGCTGGCGCCGTCGGTGACCCTCACCGAGAACGTTCTCAAACGCTTTTTGCCGGTGCTTAACGACAAGCAGTTCCTGCTGCTGATGCGCGTCACCATCGTGGTCTGCGCCGTGGCTACCTTGAGCTTTGCCCTGTACTCGGATGCGAGCATCTACGAGATGGTCGGCAATGCCTACAAGGTGACCCTGGTGGCGGCCGTGGTGCCGTTGTTCGCCGGGCTGTTCTGGAAGCGCGCGACCACCCAGGGCGCACTGGTGGCCATCGCCTTTGGTCTGGTGTCGTGGATCTACCTGGAATACACCTGGAGCGAAGCCGCCTTCTGGCCGCCACAGCTGGCGGGCCTGTTGTTCAGCATGGCCGGTATGTTGATTGGTACGCTGCTGCCGCAGTGGAGCCGTAACCACAACGGCATGCTGGTGGCGCAGGCGGAATAAGCCTGGCGCTTGCCTGACCAAACCCCGCTGATTGGCGGGGTTTGGTTTTTTGGGCCTTGTAAAGGCGGGGTGCGCATTCATCCCGTGGGAGGGGCTTTAGCCGCGAGCTTTGTTGTTTATGGGCTTGGTCTTTGTTTGCGCCGCTTTTGCAGCGTTTCGGATATTGGTTCCGCCCTTACGGCGGCTCACTTTTGGCAAACGCCCCAAAAGTAAGCAAAAAGTCTTGCCCCTTGCATCCGGGTCTCGCTGCGCTCGACTTCCCTCGTTCCATCATTGCTCCAGGGGCCCGCCGCGAAGGGCCATCCCTGGCCCATCGCGGCTCTCGCGGCATCCATGCCGCTCAACCCCTTCCGCAACGATTCCACTCGGCCTGCTGATGGGGCGTTTAGCGTCGTCTGCGAGATTGTGGGCAAGACAAAAGCCAAACCATCCAACGAATGTCCGCCGAACCTGTAGGAGCGGGCTTGCCCGCGATGCTTTTGCTTCCGCTTTTCCGTTCTGCTTTTGCCTTTCGCTCTGTCGTCCACAAATCGCCCAAACAACGCGGCCCCCCGAATCCCGTCAGGAGGCCGAGCGTAGGTGCTGTGGAGAGGGGCGTTTGGCATGGATGCCAAACGAGGAACGATGGGCCAGGGGTGGCCCACCGTGACGACCCTCGGAACAGCACCGGAGTGACGACTGAATGGATGCAGGAGGTAGGGCGACGCAGGATGCCAAAGCCGAGGGGAGTTGAGCGAAGCGAAACCCGGATGCCGGGCGCGCTTTCTCTTTGGTTACTTTCTGCGCGAGTGAAGAGATACGGAGCGAAGCGCAGTAACAGCCGAAGGCTGGCCCGCAGGGTGAGCGCAGCGAATCAAGTGACTCGCCGTAAGGGCGAAAAGGTGATTAGCACTCACCGCAGATGCGACGGTAGAGCATGTGATGGTTGGTAACTGGTGGACAAGCTTCGCGTTGTCCACCCTACGGGCCTTGTTGTGGTCAGAGATCGCCCAACGCAAGCTTTTTATCGCCATGTAGTTCTTGGCAGAAATCAGAGTTGTAGATGGCAAGTGCAAGGGTTTTTCCGGGATATTTGGACTGTTCGCTTCTGTCGATTTCTTGCTCAATCCTACTTATATGTCCTTTGACGATGTCGGCAAAATTGTCGACTTTTTTTCCAACCACAAAACCATTAAATCTATGTTCGATATTCTTGATCGACTTCGCACGACTTAATTGTTGGGCTGCGAAACTGCACTCGGAAAATCCTCTGATGTTCTCTTGTGCCGAGTCTGCATAAATAAAGCGTGCAGGGCCTCTTGGGGTTCCGGAAGCATCGATATGCCAGTCTTTTGGAAGTTCGTTCTGTTGTTCTAAGGCTCTTGAAAGGTCGTTAGCAGAAATACAGGGTAGGTAGCCGTATTCATAGTCATCTTGGCTGCACTCGCGTCGGGCTATTTGGCGCTCCTGGCTTTGTTTTGCCAGCAGAACTTTGTTCTCTTCACGCCATTTTTTGGCAGAAGGTCTGAGCTTTTGGTTGTAGGTGGCAATCATGTTGTTTCGTATAGATCGAGCGTCATGGGCGTTCATCAGCAGAGTTCTTTTGTCGCTGGAGGGCGAGAGTGCGAACAGTACCCAGCGGCTAAATATTCCAGGTCTTGCATCCTCAAGGTCTGCAATATAGGGATCAACTACCCCGTTTACGAAGTTTTCCCAGGCATCTTCTTCCTCAGCGTTTTTCAGGCCAACGATCTCATCGCCATTCTTTATGAGCTGATCGCGGGTGTTGCTGAGAATGGCGATGTTGAAGTCGATTTTCCTGGTTTCGCAGGAATTGGTGCTCTTGCCAGAGCAATCGTTTCTTATGCTATTGAGTTCCGATGAAAGCGATGCATCCGTATAAGAGTCACATCCAGTGACGAATAGCATGATGAAAACAAGCGACAGCTTACGATTCATGTTTTGATCCTTGTCCTGTCAAACTGAAACGCCCTTGGTTATTCAGACGCTTTGCAGGCTCTGGTAGTGGCGTTTTGCAAACTCTACCGGCGATAGCTGATTGTTGAAACCAGGCCAGTGTTTGGGGGGAAGAACGTCTTGATGTAATTTAGCGCATCAGCGTGAGCGTCCTGCCTGATGCTTTAGGTTTCTGCTGACCCGCTTTCACTTTGGTAATTGGAGAATGTGGGAAGGGAGGGAGACTTATCCCTCAATAAGTCAGACTTTCGCACAACCAAAAAAGCCAGACCCCAAGGTCTGGCTTTTGCACATCCACGTCACCCTTCTTACAACGCCCCAAACACCTTCTTCGCCAAACTGGTAGCCGCACCCGCCGGGTTTTCCCTAATGCTGGCTTCCTGCTCGGCGATCATGGCAAACAGACCATCCAGCGCCTGCTCAGTCACATAGTTCTCGATATTCGCGCTTTTCGCGTCGATCACGCCGAAGCTCGCGGCTTGGCCGGCGAAGCTGTTGTATTGCTTGGCCAGGCCGACCTGGTCGGTGGCTTGCTTGACGATGGGCAGGAACTTGGCGCGGATCTGTTCGCGGCTGGTCTTGTTCAGGTATTGAGTGGCGGAATCTTGCGGGCCGCTGAGGATGCTCTTGGCGTCCTGCACGGTCATCTTCTTCACCGAGTCCACCAGCAGCGCCTGGGCTTGCGGTACGGCGGCTTCGGCGGCTTTGTTCATGCTCGCTTCAAGCTGATCAACCTGCGCGCCCATGCCCATCTTCTTCATGGTTTTCGCGGCTTTGCCGAGGTTGCCCGGCAGTTCGATGCGTACGTCCGGGTTGTTGCTGAAACCGCCGGGTTTACCCAGTTGCTGCACGGCTACTTTGGCGCCTTGGGTGAGGGCATCCTTGAGGCCGCCGCTGGCGTCGCTTTGGGTGAGATCGGCCAGGGACAGGGCGAAGGCGCTGCTGGACAGGGCGAGGCCGGCGGCCAGGGAGAGTAGACGAAGCATGATGAGCATCCTTGTACGGTGGGAGGGAGAGCAGTTGCTGGAGCTTAACGGAGTGTAGCGCGCAGGCAAATCCGCATCCGTGTGCGCCTGGCACAGTCGCAGGGCCTGGGTCAGTATTTAGCCACGGCGTTAAGCAACGGCTTAGGCGGGGAGTGGTCATGCAGGGTTACCGAAGGATAGGCGGGTGTTTGCTGGCGGCGCTGTGGCTGTGGATGGCCAGCCCTGTGGCGCAGGCCGGGCTGTTTGACTGGATGTCGACGCAACTCGATGAGGCCGAAGAAGCCGAGGTGGATAACCTGGTGCTACCGGTGCCGGAGGATTGGATCGGCGACTTTGATGGCATGCGTGAGCGCCGCCTGGTGCGGGTGCTGGTGCCGTACAGCAAGACCTTCTTTATGGTCGATCGCGGCCGCCAGCAGGGCATCAGCTATGAGTTGGGCAAGGCGCTGGAGGCATGGCTTAACGCCAGGCATCCCTATCCGCAGAAGTCGTTGCGCTGGCAGGTGATGTTTATTCCGGTGGCGCGCAATGAGCTGATGCCGCGGTTGCTCAGCGGTGGTGGCGATATCGCCGCTGGTGGTCTGACGATTACCGAGGGGCGGCTGCAAACCGTGGATTTCGCCGCGCCGTTCGCCAGCAATATCCGTGAGGCGGTGATCACCGGGCCGGCCAGTGCGCCGCTGAGCAAGCTGGAGGATCTGGCCGGGCAAGAGGTGATGGTGCGCGCTTCAAGCAGCTATTTCGAGCACCTGGTCGCGATCAACCGGCAGTTCAAGGCGCGCGGTTTGAAACCGATCAAGATCATCGCGGCGGATGAGAACCTGGAGTCCGAGGACCTGCTGGAAATGCTCAATGCCGGGCTGCTCAATGCCATTGTGGTCGACCGCTATATCGCCGAGGCCTGGAGCCCGTTGTATAGCAAGCTGCAGATTCATGATGAGTTCTACATCCCTGAGGGCGCCGAGTTTGCCTGGGCGATCCGCAAGAGCAGCCCATTGCTCAAGCAGGAGCTGGCGGCTTTTGTGAGCAAACACAAGGCCGGTACGGCGTTTGGCAATAGCTTGCGCAACAAGTATGTGAAGAACAGCAAGCGCGTGCTGAATGCCGCCAGCGAGGCGGAGCTGAAGAAATTCAACGAGCTGGTCGGCTTGTTCGAGAAGCACGCCGGCACTTATGAGTTCGATTACCTGATGCTGATGGCGCAGGGGTATCAGGAGTCGCAGCTCAATCAGGCGGCGCGCAGCCCGCGTGGCGCGGTGGGCATCATGCAGTTGCTGCCGACCACGGCGGCAGACCCGATGGTGGGCATCAGGGGCATCGACAAGAGCGCCGACAAGAATATCGAGGCGGGCAGCAAGTACATGCGCGTGCTGGCTGACAAGTACCTGGACGACCCCGAGCTGACGCCGATGAACAAGACTCTGCTGAGCTTTGCCGCCTACAACGCCGGGCCTGGCAACCTGCGCAAGTTTCGCCGTCTGGCGGAGAAGTCAGGGTTGGACAAGAACGTCTGGTTCGGCAATGTCGAGCACTCGGCCGCACGGGTGGTCGGCCGTGAGACGGTCGATTATGTCGGCAATATCTACAAGTACTACGTGGCCTACAAACTGGCCGAGGCCAAGCACCGCTCACGCCGGGTGCTGACGCACAAGGCTGAGCACTAGCGCAGTGCGCGGGTTACGAGTGCTCGCTTAGCCGCTGCAACTCGCGGCGCACCATCTGTGCGTAGGCGGCAGGTTTTAACGCGTACAACTCGGCGGCAACCCAGCTAAGCCAGCGCGCATCCAGTTCGGCCTTGGCCGCCAACAGGCGCTGCGCTTCGGCTTCAGCGCGGGCCTGGTTGGCCTGGTGAAACTCGGCACGCGACGGTTTGCTGGTTTGATCGTGGTCTGGGGGCATGGCGGCGGGCGGTTGTGATCGGTCCTGGGGGTATGCATATCTCGCAAACTGTAGGCGCGGGCCATGCCCGCGATAAGGTTGCCTGACATGCCTTGATCGCGGCCATGGGCCGCGCCTACAGATTCCGTAGAGCCATGACCAAGCCGGCTTACACCGGCTCGGCGATATCCGCGTTGCGGTCCATGGCCACCTGGCGGATCGACAGGCGAATCTCCGCCGGCAGTACGCGCTTGGCGGCGCCTTCGGCCAGTTCGCTGAGCAGCGGGTGGTGGCTGAGCTTGCCGGCTTCGTCCTGACGCAGCACGCCCTGATCCAGCAGGCTCTGGATAAAGTGACGGAACAGGCTCTTGTCGAAGAACTCCGGGGCGTTGAGGCCATGCAGGATCGACAGGCGCTGGGCCATCACGGTGCAGAGGTCTTCCAGCTCTTCGGCGCTGATGGCGTTCTGCCCGGCATTCAGCAGCAGAGCGGTGGCCATATAGAAGCGCTGCAGTGTCTGCACGATGGCGCGGGCCAGCAGGGTCAGCAGCACGAATTCGCGCGAGCTCGGCGCCGGGCGCACGTACATATCGCCATCGAGCTTGAGCAGGCCCTGTTCGACAAAGGCGGCCAGCCACTGATCAACCACACCGTCCAGCTCGTCCAGGTTCCAGCGGATAAACAGCTCAGCTTGCAGGTAGGGGTAGAGCGCGCGGGTAAAGCGCAGGATCTGCTCGCGGCTCATCCGTGAACTGCTCTGGAAGAAGCTCGCCAGCAACGCCGGCAGGGCGAAGATGTGCAGCACGTTGTTGCGGTAGTAGGTCATCAGAACGGCGTTCTGCTCGTCCAGATAGAGGATCTTGCCGAGGGCGTCCTTCTGTTCGGCGAGCAGGTCCATCTTCTGCACGTATTCGATCAGCGCCTGGCCGTTGCCGTCTGGCAGGGTGGTGTGCGGCGAGTAGGGCACGCTGCGCAGCAGGGCCAGATAGAGGTCGAGCACCCGCGACAGGGCACGCTCGTCCAGGGCCAGCTTGCTGGTGGAGAGCAGCGCCAGGGCCACCAGGTTGACCGGGTTGATCGCCGCCGCCTCGTTGAGGTGCTGGGCCACGCGCTCGCCGAGGTTGTTGGTGACTTCATTGAGCCAGGCCGGACGGTACTGTGTGCCGTAATCCTGCTCGCGCCAGTTCGGTTGCTCGCTGTCGAGGAATTCCGCCAGTTTGATCGGTTCGCCGAAGTTGACCCAGACATGGCCAAAGCGCTGCTTGAGCGCGCCGATGACCTTGAAGATGTCGAAGATCGACTCCTTCTTCTTGCTCGCGCCGCGCAACTCGCCCAGATAGGTGCGGCCTTCCAGCACGCGCTCGTAGCCGATGTACACCGGCACGAACACCACCGGCAGGCGGTTGCTGCGCAAAAAGCTGCGCATGGTGATGGCCAGCATGCCGGTTTTCGGTTGCAGCATGCGCCCGGTGCGCGAACGGCCGCCTTCGACGAAGTACTCGACCGGGAAGCCCTTGCTGAACAGGGTGTGCAGGTATTCGTTGAACACCGCAGTGTACAGCGGGTTGCCCTTGAAGGTGCGGCGCATAAAGAACGCGCCGCCACGCCGCAGCAGGCCGCCGATCACCGGCATGTTGAGGTTGATGCCGGCAGCGATGTGCGGCGGCGTCAGGCCATTGCGGAACAGCAGGTAGGACAGCAGCAGGTAGTCGATATGGCTGCGGTGGCAGGGCACATAGATCACCTCATGGCCCTGGGCGACTTCCTGCACGCCTTCGATATGGTTGACCTTGATGCCGTCGTAGATCTTGTTCCAGAACCAGCTCAGCACCAGTTCGAGGAAGCGGATGGCGGTGTAGGTGTAGTCCGAGGCGATTTCGTTGCCATAGCGCAGGGCCTGGCTTTCGGCCTTCTCCAGGCTGATGTTCTCACGTTCGGCTTCTTCGATGATCGCCTGGCGCACCTGCGGACCGTGCACCAGGCCTTTGACCAGGTTGCGTCGGTGCGATACGTCCGGGCCGATCACGGCGGCCTTCTGGTTGCGGAAGTGCACGCGCAGGATGCGTTGCACCATGCGCAGGGTGCGCTCGTGGCCTTTGTCCTGCTCGATCAGCTCGCGCATATGGATCGGCGTGGAGAACTGCACGCGGGTCTTGCGGCCGAGAATCAGGATGCTCACCAGCCGGCGCAGACGCCCGGTGACCGCCCAGCTGTCGGCGAACAGCAGCTTCCACGGGCTGGTTTCACGGTCTGGCGACTGGCCCCAGAACACGCTGACCGGAATGATCTGCGCATCGTCCACAGCATGCTGGCTCAGCGCGCTGACCAGGCGTTGCAGGGTGGGCGAGATGCCGCGTTTGTCCTGCCGGCCGAGCCAGTCGGGCTCCGGGGTCAGGTAGAAGAAGGCGGCAGGCTCCAGCAGCTCACCCACGGCCACCGGCATTACCGGGCGCGGCAGGCCGGCCTTGCGGCATTCCGTATCGACTACCGCCAGGTCACTCAGCGACGGCTGCTGCAGCACGTAGAACACCGGCTTGCTGCGGTCGAGCTTGAGGGTAAAGGCGGACTGGTTGATGGTTTCCGAGCGTACCCAGAGGTAGAGCACGCGGCGCAGGGTGCCAAAAACGAGACGGCGGAGCGGAGATCGGGTCATACGGAGTCTGCAGGCTGAAAACGAGCATTTGCTCGGGGGGCGTAGTGTGCCGGATCGCTAGGCTGGCGGCAAAAATCTTCTAGGGTTTAGCCAGCGCGGAATTATTTTTACGGGTTGTCTGTAACAGCCGTGTGTCGGCCTCGTCTATTGGGCCGAGGCAGCCAATCGGCCGCCATTGTGAACCACCATTGGAGTGTTGCCATGAACCATCTGAACACTGTTGTTGCATCCCTGGGCGCGGTACTGCTGAGCAGCGCCGCATTGAGCGTACAGGCTGCGAGCAACCCGTTTGCTGCGCAGGAGCTGAGCAGCGGCTACAGTCTGGCTGCTGGCGAAAAATCCGCCGAAGGCAGCTGCGGTGAGGGCAAATGCGGCGGCGAGATGAAAAAAGCCGAAGGCGAAGGCAAGTGTGGCGAAGGCAAGTGCGGTGGTGAAGCCAAGGCCGAAGGCGAGGGCAAATGCGGTGAAGGCAAGTGCGGCGGCGAGAAAAAAGCCGAGTAATTGAGCGAGTGCGGGGGCAGAACATGCAGAGGGATTTCGTTAACGGTGCCGGGTTGGGCCTGCGTCGCGGCCTGCTTGGCGCGCTGCAGGAGTGCAGCACAGCCGAGGTGGATTTCCTCGAGCTGGCGCCGGAGAACTGGATCGGTGTTGGTGGGCGTCTGGGCAAGCAGCTGCGTGCCCTGAGCGAGCGCCTGCCGCTGCTCTGCCATGGTTTGTCCCTCAACCTCGGTGGCTTTGCCCCGCTGGATCTCGAGTTGCTCAAGGCGATCAAAGGCTTTCTCGACCTGCATGGCGTGCGCGGTTACAGCGAACACCTGTCGGCCTGTGCTGACCATGGCCAGCTGTATGACCTGATGCCGCTGCCGTTTTCCGCAGAGTCGGTGCGGCGCATCGCCGAGCGCGTGCGCATCGTGCAGGACGTGCTGGAGCGGCCGCTGATCATCGAGAACGTCTCGGCCTATGCGCAGTTGCCGGGTGAGCTGGATGAAGCGGCGTTTGTCCGCGCGGTGCTGGAGGAGGCCGACTGCCAGCTGTTGCTGGACGTGAACAACGTCTTCGTCAACAGCATCAATTTCAACTTCGCTGCGCCGGCCTATATCGCCAGCCTGCCCAGTGCGCGCATCGCCTATCTGCATGTGGCCGGGCATTACGATGAGGCCAGTGATCTGAAAATCGACACCCACGGCGCGCCGGTGATTGACCCGGTGTGGGCGCTGCTGGAACAGGCCTACGCCGTACACGGTGTGCGCCCGACCTTGCTGGAACGGGATTTCAACTTCCCGCCGATTGCCGAGCTGTATGCCGAGGTGGCGCAGATTCGTCAGTTGCAAGCAGCTGCGGCGCCTTTGCGGAGCTACGGCACATGAGTGGCGTTGACGCACAACGCGCCTTTGCTGCGCGGATTCGCCAGCCGGCAGAGCAGCCATTGCTTGCGGGTGTTACCGCCGAGCGGATGGCGGTGTATGAAGCGCTGTTCTTCAACAATATCGAAGGCTTTATCAGTGGCGCCTTCCCGGTGTTGCACCGGTTGATCGAGGCTGATCGCTGGCAGCGCCTGGTGCGCAGTTTTATTGCCGAGCATCAGGCGCGCACGCCGTATTTCTTGCAGATCAGCCAGGAGTTTCTCGCCTGGTTGCAGCAGGGCTCTGTCGCCGAAGTGGGCGATCCGCCGTTTATGTTGGAGCTGGCGCATTACGAATGGGTCGAGCTGGCGCTGGATGTCAGCGAAGCCGAGCTGCCTGCACAGGGCTGGTCGCCACTGGCCTGGCCGCTGGCGTATCGGTGGCCGGTGCAGCGTATTGGCGCCGACTTCCAGCCCAGTGAGCCAGAGGCTGAACCGACCTGTCTGCTGGTCTGGCGCGATGGGCAGGACAAGGTGCGCTTTATGCAGCTAAGCCCGTTTTCCTACCAGTTGGCGGCGCGTCTGCAGGCCGGCGAAGCGGCTGATGCGGTGTTGCTGGCGCTGGCCCAGCAGCATGGCCTGAGCGCCGATACGCAGTACTTCAATAACGCTCAAACTTTACTGGATGAGTGGCAGAGCCAGGCTGTCTGGCGTCCTTGAAACCCTCGCTGTACCTGACCTTCGGTGCCTCGCACCGGTTTGTGGAGATTCACCATGCTGAGCTTTTTCAATCGCCTCCAGGACGCCCTGGACGCTAGCCGTCGCTTGGATTTTCTCGGGCCGTTATTGCTGCGCTTGTACCTGGTGCCGGTGTTCTGGATGGCCGGCATGCACAAGCTGGCCGATATCGACGCCACCGCCGACTGGTTTGGCAACCCGGATTGGGGCTTGGGTTTGCCATTCCCCGAGCTGCTGGCTTGGGCTGCGGCCTTGACCGAGGCGGGCGGGGCGCTGCTGCTGTTGTTCGGCCTGGCAGTGCGTTGGGTGAGTATCCCCCTGATCGTCACCATGTTGGTGGCGATCTTTGCCGTGCATCTGCCTTATGGCTGGCAGGCGATTGCCGATGCCAGCGCACCGTTCGCCAATGAACGGGTTATGGACTCTGTGGGCAAGCTCGAGCGCGCCCGCGAGCTGCTCCAACAGCACGGCAATTACGATTGGTTGACCAGCAGCGGCAAACTGGTGGTGCTGAACAACGGCATCGAGTTTGCCGCCACCTACCTGGTGATGCTGGTGGCGCTGTTTTTCAGCGGCGCTGGGCGCTGGTTGAGTCTGGACTATTGGCTTGACCGGGCATTGCGTCAGCAGCCCTGAGCCCACTACGGCCCGCCGCTGCAAGGGTGGTGGGCCGTCGGCAAAGCAGCTGACTAGAGCGCTTTCTACTGCTTATAGGCAAAGGAAGTAAAAAGTTCCGCTGTAATCAAATATTTATATATCAGCAACTGCCCTGAAATATCCCGCCGCCAAGATTCCCTCCAGCACGAACGAGCCCCAGCGCTCGGGTGTTTTCAACACTTAAAAGTCCATTTAGAGGAATCTTCGATGATCCGTAAGCACAGCTTTCGTGGAGTAATGGCCGGCTTCGCTACCAGCGCTCTGGCCCTGGCCGTTTCCGCCCAGGCTTTCGCCGGTACCGTCACCACTGACGGCGCCGATCTCGTGATCAAGACCAAGGGTGGCCTGGAAGTCGCCACTACCGACAAAGAATTCAGCTTCAAACTGGGCGGCAAGTTGCAGTGGGATGCCACCAACTTTGACGGCCTGCAGGCAGCCGATCAGAACAACCCGTTCGATGACACCTTCAACACCTACATCCGTCGCGGTGAAATCGGTCTGGAAGGTGTGGCTTATAAGGACTGGGGCTGGGGCTTGCGTCTGAGCTATGACGGTTCTGCTGATGGTGCAGAGACTGCCGTTGACCGCGCCTATATCACTTACACCGGCCTGGATCTGGCCACCTTCACTGTTGGCCGTTTCGGCGTTGACTACGGCTTAGAGGGCACCACCAGCTCGTCGTGGATCACTGCCATTGAGCGTCCATTCATGTACGACTTCCTGCACGGTGACGAGGATGCTCAGTTCGGTTTGAACGTTAAGCACTCGGGCGACAACTACGGCCTGATGGCTCAGGTTGCGACCTACGATGACAGCGATAACGTCAACAACTTTGAGTCCGATGGCAACGACGAGCTGTTCGGTTACACCCTGCGCGCTCACTGGGCACCGTACCTGAATGGCACTGACGTTGTTCACCTGGCGGCCAACTACCACGACAGCAGCTCGGATGATGACCGCGCTCGTGCCCGTACCCGCATGGGTATCCGCAGTGACAACGATTTCCGCCTGACCTTCGGCGATGTGCGTGTAGCTGACAAAGACAGCGAATGGGTACTGGAGTCGGGCGCTCAGTTCGGTGGCCTGCGTGGTCAGGCTGAATACTTCCAGCGCAGCATTACCGGGGAGAACCTTGTAGGTGCTGATTCCGATGTGGAAATGAGCGGTTACAGCGCGCAGGTTTCCTACATGATCGGTGCCGCCCGTGGCTACAAGGGTAGCGACGGCAAGTGGGACAAACCTACTGACATGAAAGGCACCTGGGAAGTATTCGCTCGCTACGAGAGCACGACTATCGACTCTGATGCGACCGCCATCCCGGGCAACCTGGGTCTGGCCGGTATCGTGGCCGCGGATGCCAGCGATGAGTTCGAAGCCAGCGCCATGGTGGTGGGTGTCAACTACTTCGCCACTCCAGCTGTACGTATGAGCCTGAACTACGTTGACTACGAAGTGGACAACGTCAACACCACTGCTGTTGCTGGTGGCAACAACAAGAATGTTGATGACGGCAAAGCCATCATCGGCCGTCTGCAGTACGTGTTCTAAGCAACATCGCTTCACTGCTGCTCCTATCTTTGAGCCCCGCATCGTGCGGGGCTTTTTTTCGCAATTTTTATGGGGGAAGAACCGATGCGCGTGTATGCGCTGTTGTTACTGATGACGGGGTTGAGCACCGTGGCCATGGCCGAAGATTACCGCGCGGCTAAACCGGGTGAGCTGCTACAGGTTCGTCTTGAGCAGCTGCACCCGACCCAGGCGGTGGTGGGGTATGACCAGATCTATTACAAGCTCGGGCGCTTTAGCAAAGAGCCGAACAAGCTGTTCGACGAGTACTGCGAGGCTAACGGTCAGGGCGAAAGCAGCAAGGTGCCAAAGGGTGCCAGCCTGCATCGGCCGGACAGTTTCAGTTGTCAGGGGGCTGTTGGCTCGCACAGCAGCGAGATGAAAACCGTGGTGATCGGCCCTGAGGGCCGGCTGTACCTGACCGACGGACACCATACGTTCACCACCCTGTGGGAGCAGCCCGAAGGCGGCGCAACGCTGCCGATGTGGGTCAAGGTGACGGACAATTTCAGCGACAGCCCGGACCTGGCCAGCTTCTGGCGGCGCATGCAGGCCGCGCGCAAGGTCTGGCTCAATGACGGTCAAGGTCAGGCGATTACTCCAGAGCAGATTCCGGCCCAGCTTGGCCTGGCCACACTGGGTGATGATCCCTACCGCGCGCTGGTGTATTTCACCCGTGAGGTGGCCTACGACAAACCGCGTTCGGGTGATGTGGCTCCGGAGTTTCTGGAGTTCTACTGGGGTAACTGGCTGCGTGAACAGCTCAACCTGAGCGACTACGATTTGCGTGACAAGGGTGACTACCGCGATGCGATTGGCGAGGCTGCCAAGCTGATGGTCGCCCTGGCCCCCGACAGCCCGGTTGGTGACAGCGGTTTCAAGGCCCGTGAGTTGGGCGGCTACACCAGCATCGACCGCAAGGAGCTGGGCAAGATGGCTAACAATAAGCTGCCTTACATGATCAACCACAAGGCCACTCGCCGTTGATAGAAGGGTAGGCGCGGTTGCCGAGCATTCGCAGCGGCAACCGCGCCTGGCTTGACGCTATAGTGCAGCCTTGTCTGACCGCCACAGAGCCCGACCGAGCTGCCCATGTTGCCGACCTGCCTGACCGCCATCCATGACGTGACCGCCAGCCAGTGGGATGGCCTGCTGACGGAGCCGCAGCCGTTCTTGCAGCACGCCTTTCTCGCAGCGCTGGAGGACAGCGGCAGTGTCGGTGGGCGCAGCGGCTGGCAGCCGGCTCACGCCGCGTTGCTGGGTGCCCAGGGGCAATTGCTGGCGGCCATGCCGGGCTATGTGAAAAGCCACTCCTATGGCGAGTACGTGTTCGACCATGGCTGGGCCGATGCCTGCCATCGCGCCGGTATCGAGTATTACCCCAAGCTGCTTGGCGCGATTCCCTTCTCTCCAGTTACCGGCCAGCGTTTGCTCGGCACACCTGAGGCCGCTGGGCAATTGCTTGATGGCCTCAGCGCGGGGCTGCAGCAACAGGGCTTGTCGAGCCTGCATATCAACTTCACCACCGAGGCTGAAAATGCCGTGCTGCAGGGGCGCGACGGCTGGCTGCAGCGGCTTGGCTGTCAGTTCCACTGGCGCAATCGGGGTTACCGGGACTTTCAGGATTTTCTCGACGCGCTCAGCTCGCGCAAACGCAAGCAGATGCGCAAGGAGCGTGAGCAGGTGGCGGGGCAGGGCATCGAATTTGACTGGCGCGAGGGCCATCAGCTCAGTGAGCTGGAGTGGGATTTCGTCTATCTGTGTTATGCCAACACCTACCGCGTGCGCGGTCAGTCACCCTACCTGACGCGCGACTTTTTCAGCCTGCTGGCCGAGCGCATGCCGCAGATGATCCGCGTGGTGCTCGCTCATCAGACCGGCAGGCCGGTGGCCATGGCCTTTAGCCTGGTCGGCGGCGACAGCCTGTATGGGCGCTATTGGGGTTGTCTGGCCGAGTTCGACCGGCTGCATTTCGAAACCTGTTTCTACCAGGGCATGGACTTTGCCATCGCCCATGGCCTGCAACGTTTCGATGCTGGTGCCCAGGGCGAGCACAAGCTGATTCGCGGCTTCGAGCCGGTCATCACCCACTCCTGGCACTACCTCTGCCACCCCGGCCTGCGAGCGGCCGTGGCGAACTTTCTCGTGGAAGAACAGCAGGGTGTGCGCGGCTATGCCGAACAGGCCCGCGAGCTGTTGCCGTACCGCCAATAGCGCGCCCGCTCGCGCAGGTTGTCGGCGCGGCAACTACGCTCAGAACAGGTTCGCTGCTGCGCGAGGTGTGGTGTGAGTGTATGGGCTCTGCTTGATAAGTTCTGGCTGCTGCCGGGGGTGGCGGTCAATCTGACCTTGTTTATCAATATGCTCGGTGCCTTGCTGCTGGGGCTGCTGGTGGGCTACGAGCGCTCCTACCATGGCCGTGCGGCGGGCATGCGCACCTACGGCATGGTGTGCATGGCGTCCTGCGCGTTGACGGTGTTGTGCATCTATCCACAGCACTGGCTGGGTGATCACTCGCTGGCCGGGGTCGATCCGACGCGGGTGATTCAGGGTGTGGTCACCGGTATCGGTTTTCTTGGCGCCGGGCTGATCATGAAGGACGGCATGAGCATCAGTGGGCTGACTACGGCGGCTTCGATCTGGGCCTCTTCGGCGATTGGCGTGCTGGTGGGCGTGGGCTTTTATGGCGCGGCGCTGTTGCTCAGCCTGATTTCTGCCGGGTTGATGATGTGGGGCGCCAAGCTGGAGGCGCGGCTGCCGTCGCGGCCGGCGATTGCCATTGTGCTGCGTTTTGCGCCAGGGTTTGTGCGGCCGGAGGAGGCCACACTGCGGCGCATTGCCCGTGAGCGCGGCTATGTGATTGCCGGGGGCTCGTTCAGTGTGAGCTTCGAGCAGGGCCAGTTGGAATGGCGCTTTGTTGCGGTGGCGGTGGACGGGCAGAAGAGTGCGCGGATCAGCGACATGGCCGATGAGCTGGCGCAGCTGGACGGCGTGGCGAAGTTTCACCTGGCCCATGCGCGCAACTGACGGCTGGGCAGCGGGTGCCCAGCCGGTTGAACAAGGTTACAGGCGTTTGGCTTCGGTGATCAGCACCGGCTCACGCGGGACGTTCTGGTGGCCGCCACGGTTACCGGTCGGCACCTGGGCGATCTTGTCGACTACGTCCATGCCTTTAACCACCTTGCCGAATACGGCGTAGCCGAAATCACGCGAGCCGTGGTCGAGGAAGGCGTTGTCCTTGTGGTTGATAAAGAACTGGCTGGTGGCCGAGTCACGCACCTGGGTACGGGCCATGGCCAGTGTGCCGCGCACGTTGTGCAGGCCGTTGTCGGCTTCGTTCTTGATCGGCGCCTGGGTGTCTTTCTGCTGCATGTCAGCATCGAAGCCGCCGCCTTGCACCATAAAGCCCGGAATCACCCGGTGGAACTGGGTGCCGGCGTAGTAGCCGCTGTCGACGTAGGCGAGGAAGTTGGCGGTGCTGATCGGCGCTTTCTCGGCATTCAGCTCGATTTCGATGTCGCCAAGGCTGGTGGTCAGCAGCACTTTCGGGTTTTCGGCGGCCAGCAGGCTGCCGGCAAACAGGATGGAGCAGGCGGCGAGGGTAAGGGTCTTGAACATGCAGGGCGTCCTTATTGTTGGGTGGCAGTCGGTGCGGCCTGTTCGACTTCCGCAAGGAAGGCCAGCAGGCTGCGGTTGAAATGTTCGGGTTGGTCCATCGGTGTGGCGTGGCGCGAGTCTTCGATCACCAGCAGGCGGGCATTGGGCAGTTCATCGACATACGCCTGCTTTTGCGCCACCGGGGTGTAATCACGATCGGCTGTAACCACCAGGGTCGGACAGCTGATCCGGCTCAGGCGTTCCCGCACGCCCCAGCCGATAATCGCATCCAGGCTGGCCAGGTAAGCACGCTTGTCGTTCTGCGGCCAGCGTTGCAGGATTTTCTGGCGCAGTTCTTCCTGCTCGGGTTTGGGGAACAGCAGTTTGCCCAGGGCTTTGGCAATGGTATCGAGGCTGAGCAGGCGCGACAGGCTCCAGCGTTTGCCGATCTCGATATAGTCGCGCAGGCTTTTCGCCTTCACTTCCGGGCCGCTGTTGACGATGCACAGGCTTTTCAACAACTCGGGGCGATCCACGCCCAGCTGAAAGCCGATCATGCCGCCCATGGAAATGCCCACCAGATGCACCGGCGGCAGTTGCAGGTGTTCGATCAGCGCTGCCACATCCTCGGCAAATCCTTGAATGCTGTAACGCTCGCGGGGCTTGTCCGAGCGGCCGTGGCCGCGCATGTCGAGGGCGATCACCCGGTAGTGGCGGGCCAGTTCGGGAATCTGGTATTCCCAGTCGCGGGTGCTGGAGCCGAGGCCGTGAACCAGCAGCAGCGGCGCACCGTGGCCGTACTCTTCGTAGTGCAGTTGGCAGTCGTCGTTATCGAAAAATGGCATGCACAAATTCCTCTCAAGCAGAGGGCAGGGGCGCAGCAAAGGCTGCATTCAACGGGGCGGCATCGAAGCGCTGGATCAGCTCGACGAGAATCTGCGTGGCCGGGCCCAGGGGTTTGTCCTTGTTCGAGTAGAGAAAGAACAGCGGATTGCGGCTACCGCCTTGTTCCAGCGGCAGCGGTTTGAGCAGGCCGTCCTTGAGTTCGCGCTCGATCAGGTGGCGCGGCAACCAGGCAAAGCCCAGGCCATTGCTGACAAAGTTGGCGGCGGTGGCCAGGCTGCCGACTGTCCAGCGCTGTTCGGCGCCGAGCCAGCCGACATCGCGCGGTTGCTGGCGACCGGAGTCGCGAATCACCACCTGCATCTGGCTTTCCAGGTCCTGGAACGTCACCACGCGCTGCAAACGGTGCAGGGCGTGTTCCTGATGGGCCACGGCGACAAACTCGACAGTGCTCATTTCCGCACCGAGAAAACCGGGAATGTTCAGCGCGCTGATGGCCAGATCGGCCATGCCATCTTTAAGCACCTCTTCCACGCCGGACAATACTTCCTCGCGCAGGCGCACCCGACAGCCACGGCTTTGCGGCATAAAGGCGGTCAGCGCACGTACCAGGCGTGCGTTAGGGTAGGCGGCATCGACCACCAGGCGCACTTCGGCTTCCCAGCCTTGTTCCATGTGGTGCGCCAGGTCTTCCAACTGGCTGGCCTGCTTGACCAACTGACGTGAGCGGCGCAGCAGCACATCACCGGCTTCGGTGAGCACCGCCTTGCGCCCGTCGATGCGCAGCAGCGGCACGCCCAGTTGTTCCTGCATGCGCGCCACGGTATAGCTGACCGAGGATTGCGAGCGGTGCAGCACCTCGGCGGCTTGAGCAAAACCGCCGTGGTCGACCACCGCTTGCAGGGTGCGCCATTGGTCGAGGGTTACGCGGGGGGCTTTCATATTCGGTTCCTGTGCTTGCTCAAGTTCCAGGGTGCAAATGCTGACTCAATCAACCTAAACTGGCCGTCTTTTGCCGGAGACTGCCCTGATGAAAAAGCTCTGTTGCGCCCTGCTGGCCTGCCTGCCGTTGACTGTAATGGCCTACCCGATCGAGGTAGAGAAACAGCTTAACGGTGCCGAAGTGGCGGCCACCACCCAGGAAATCGATCACAACATGGGCGGCTTGCAGCTGTACAACTACGGCCGTGCGGACGCCAAGTGCACGGCGGTATTTCGCAACGGCCCGGAAGCCCCGCGTACTCGCAAGGTCAGCCTGCCTGCTGGTGAAAGCAGCAGCCTGGCGGTGAAGTTCAGCCGCAGCATTATCAAGCTGCGGATCAAACTGACCTGCGAACTGTCTTAAACTGCCCAGCCTGCTGCGCGTCGGCCCTGCTGCGTTAGAAACAGGCTCGGAATGCTCATGTACAACAGTACACTCCGCTTCCTCACCTGTTTCTGCCTTGCATGGCTCTAGCTCGCGAGGCTTTTAACAGGTTCTAGCCAAACGATTGTCCAGAGACTAAGCCTGGATTATGAATAAATCAATTTATTCGATTGTTTAGTGCGGGTATTTGCGCTTTTTAATCGATCAGTGCGCTCATATTCTTTGCCCATCGACGCTTACTTCCCCCCTTCGATGGAGCAAATAACATGGCTAATGTTCTGGTAATTGAAAGCAGCGCCCGTCAACAAGGTTCGGTTTCCCGTCAACTGACCGAGCAATTTATCGCCAACTGGCAAGCGGCGCACCCCGCTGATCAGATCAAGGTGCGTGACCTGGCGGTTGACCAGGTGCCGCATCTGGATGCCAACCTGCTGGGTGGCTGGATGACCCCCGCTGCGCAGCAGAGCGAAGCGGAGCAAGCGGCGCTGGCGCGCTCCAATCTGTTGACCGATGAGCTGCTGAACGCCGATGTGCTGGTGCTGGCAGCGCCCATGTACAACTTTGCCATTCCCAGCACCCTGAAGGCTTGGCTCGACCACGTGCTGCGTGCCGGGGTCACGTTCAAATACACCGAAACCGGCCCGCAAGGTCTGCTCAGCGGCAAGCGTGCTTTTGTGCTGACCGCGCGCGGCGGTATCTATGCCGGCGGCAGTCAGGATCACCAGGAGCCTTACCTGCGTCAGGCGCTGGCGTTTGTCGGTATCCACGACGTCAGCTTTATCCACGCCGAAGGCCTCAACCTGGGCGGCGAGTTTATGGAAAAGGGCCTGAACCAGGCCAAGGCGCAACTGGCCCAGGCCATCTGATTTACCGCTGCATCCTGCTCTCCTGGCGTCCGCTCCTCCTGGACGTCTCTGCCCGCGCTGCTCTTACAGTGCGGGCTTTTTTATGGGTGGCGCTTGGCTTTTTCGGCTGTATGGGTGTTTCAGTATCTAGCTGTGTCGCTTTGTGGCTGTGGTCTTAACTACAAGCCAGGCAAGATGCTGATGTTTGATTGAGCAGGGTGGTGTATGCAGCTGTCTGGGCGCGGTGTGGCGCTGTCGATTATCGCTTCGGGGTTGTTTGCCCTGGTGCCGGGCTATGTCGGGCTGTTGGCCCCCCTTGATGGCTTGCAGGTGTTTGCCCAGCGGGTGTTGTGGTCGATGCCGGCGGTGTTGCTGCTGATCACCTTGTCGCGGCAATGGCCCGTGCTACTCGCCGCCTGCGGCCGTGTGCGCCGTGAGCCGTTGCTGCTGGCCAGCTTGCCGCTGGCGGCGCTGCTGATGGGCATCCAGTGGGCGTTGTTTGTCTGGGCGCCGCTGGCGGGGCGCATGCTGGAAGTGTCGCTGGGCTATTTCCTCCTGCCGTTGGCGATGGTGCTGGCCGGGCGGGTGTTCTATGGCGAACGGCTGCGGCCGCTGCAGCGTCTGGCGGTGTTTTGCGCGTTGCTCGGTGTGGCCCATGAGCTGTGGCTGACCCAGGCTTTCTCCTGGGTGGTGATGGTCACGGTGCTGGGTTACCCGCCGTATTTCATGCTGCGCCGCTGGATGCGCCTGGATGCCTTGTCCGGTTTTGCCTTCGAGATGCTGTTTATGGCGCCGGTGGCGATCTGGCTGGTGCTGCAATGGAGCCCACCGCAGCTGTTCACCCAGGCGCCGCAGTTGTGGTGGCTGCTGCCGGGGCTGGCTATTCTCAGCTCGCTGGCCTTTGCCGCGATGATGGCTGCCAGCCGGCTGCTGCCAATGGGCCTGTTCGGCATTCTCAGTTATGTCGAGCCGGTGCTGCTGTTTCTGGTGGCGCTGCTATTTCTCGGCGAGCAGTTCAATAGCGCGCAATGGCTGACGTTCCTGCCGATCTGGCTGGCTGTGCTGCTGGTCGGCTGGGACAGTGCGCGCCTGCTGTTCAAGCAGGCACGACAAGGCTTATAGGCCATTGTCCACAGGGCTTTCCGGCAGTACTTGATAATGCAGCTGTACCACGCCGCTGCTGAAACTGCGTTGTTCATGCAGTTTCAGGCTGCGTTCCAGCCCGCTGGAGAACATCGGAATACCGGCACCCAGCAGATAAGGCACCACGCTCACCACCAGTTCGTCGAGCAAACCGGCAGCAAAACAGTTACCGGCCAGTGAGCCACCGCCTACCAGCCAGATACGTTGATGGCCCTGTTCGGCCAGCTCCGTTAGCGCTTCGACAGGTGTGCAGTGATGCATGCTCACGCCCTCGGGCAATTGTTCATGCGGGCGACGGGTCAGTACCCGGCAGGGTTTGCCGGAGTAGGGCCAGTCGCCCTCGAAATCCATCAGGGTATCGAAGGTCATGCGGCCCATCAGCAGCGCATCAATGCCGTCATAGAAGGCGTGGTAACCATGGTCGATGCCAGAGGCCTGGGTGGCTTCCAGCCAATCGACCCGGCCATCCGGGCGAGCGATATAACCGTCCAGACTGGCGGCCACGTAGTAGATCAAGGTGGGTTTCATGCTAAGCCCCCAAACACCGGCGAAGGGCTCGGCTGAAGCCCCTGATCAGTGGAGTGGCAATAGGGGGCAAAGTTTCCTTGCGATCTTCAATCCAGCACGTTCTGCAGGATTTCGTAGATCAGCCCCGTCGCCAGAGCTACCAGCACCACGTCGGTGCCAGCCTGCCGCCACTCATAGCCCTCGTAGTACGGCAGTTGGCCGAGCAGGCGATTGTCGAAACGCTTGGCGATGCCCGGCGGCAGGGGCTTGCCGCGCGCCAGATTCTTGCGAATACCCGGTGGCAGAGACTGGGCTGGGCCGATCAGGTCGCGGTTATCACCAAGGATGATGCGTACCTGGCCAATGTCGATGCTCGGGCCTCGCAAGTCGACGCGCACCTCGCTGTCATCGCCATGTTTATGGGCTTTGTCATGTTTGGGTGCGGCTTCTACGTTGGCGAGCGCTAGCGCCAGGCCAAGGCCGGTTAATAACAGGGGCAGCGAACGGGACATGGCGGAACTCCGTAGCGGGGTATGAACCTTGGAGATCGGCCTGACGTTAAGGTTCCTCAGGCCGACTTCGCCGTGGTGGCGGTCATGACGCGGAGTATGGCATTGAGCAGCATGCCGTAGAGCGGCACGAACAGCAGCAGGCTGACCGCCAGCTTGACCCCGTAATCCACCGTAGCAATTTCCACCCAGTGCTCGGCCATAAATGGGTTGCTGCTGTTCCAGAACGCCACCGAGAAGAATGTGTAGGTATCCAGCAGGTTGCCGAAGATGGTCGACACGGTTGGCGCTACCCACCACAGCGACAGCTGGCGCAGGCGGTCGAATACCTGAATGTCGAGGATCTGTCCCAGCACGTAGGCGAGGAAGCTGGCGATGGAGATGCGCAGAACGAACTCGTTGAATTCCAGCAGTGCACCGAAGCCGCGAAAGCTGGCTTCCTGAAACAGCACCGAAACGATGTAGGAAATCAGCAGCGCCGGCAGCATCACCTGGGCGATCACTCGGCGTGCCGCCTGTTTGCCGAGCAGGCGCACGGTCAGGTCGGTGGCCAGGAAGATAAACGGGAAGCTGAACGCGCCCCAGGTGGTATGCCAGCCGAACAGGGTGATCGGCAGCTGCACCAGGTAGTTGCTGGCGATGATGATCAGGATATGGAACAGCACCAGAACCATAAGCGCATTGCGCAGGCGCTGAGGGGCGGAAATAAGCATCACGTAACCTTTTTGCGAAATGGGGTTAGGGAACCCATGCCATCCGGGATTGAATGGCGGCGCGCATTCTACCGGCGCGACGTGGCGTGTGCGTAGTGGTCTGACCGGAGGCGCTGAATTGTGCTGTTTTCCCATGCTGTTGCATGGGTGGCGAACCAGGCTGCAGACGCCGTTGGCCAGGCCGTTCGGGCTTTTAGCCGGCAGAACCGGTAATCTATGCCGCTGTATTGCTGATTTTTTGTCGAGGTATACCCGTGTTTTCCCAATTCGCCCTGCATGAACGCCTGCTCAAAGCCGTGGCCGAGCTTAACTTTGTCGAGCCTACCCCGGTGCAGTTGGCGGCCATTCCGCTGGCGCTGCAAGGAAAAGACCTGCGGGTAACTGCGCAAACCGGCAGCGGCAAGACGGCGGCCTTTGTGCTGCCGATGCTCAATCGTCTGCTCGGCGATGGCGCTTCGCAGCCGCGCATGAGCGTGCGCGCGATGATCCTGCTGCCGACCCGTGAGTTGGCCCAACAGACGCTCAAGGAAGTCGAACGTTTTGCCCAGTTCACCTTCCTCAAGGCTGGCCTGATCACCGGTGGTGAAGACTTCAAGGTGCAGGCCGCCATGCTGCGCAAGGTGGATATTCTGATCGGCACGCCGGGCCGGCTGATTGAGCACGCCAACGCTGGCAATCTGCTGCTTGATGAAGTCGAAGTGCTGGTGCTCGATGAAGCCGATCGCATGCTCGACATGGGCTTTGCTGAGGACGTGCAACGTCTGGGTGAGTTGTGCAATGCCGAGCGCCAGACCTTGCTGTTCTCCGCCACTACTGGCGGTGCGGCGCTGCGTGAAGTGGTCGGCAAGGTGCTGAAAGACCCTGAACACCTGCAGCTCAACCGCGTCAGTCAGCTCAATGAGGGCACCCGCCAGCAGATCATTACCGCCGACCATAACCACCACAAAGAGCGTCTGGTTGACTGGCTGCTGGCTAACGAGACCTATGAAAAGGCGATCATCTTCACCAACACTCGGGTGCAGGCCGATCGTCTGTACGGCAAATTGGTGGCCAAGGAGTTCAAGGTCTTCGTTCTGCACGGCGAGAAAGACCAGAAGGACCGTAAACTGGCTATCGACCGTCTCAAGCAGGGTGCGGTAAAAATTCTGGTGGCCACCGATGTGGCGGCCCGTGGTCTGGACGTTGATGGCCTGGATCTGGTGATCAACTTCGATATGCCGCGCTCCGGTGACGAATACGTACACCGAATCGGCCGTACTGGCCGTGCCGGTGCGGAAGGTCTGGCTATTTCGCTGATCTGCCACAACGACTGGGCGCTGATGTCGAGCATCGAGCGCTACCTCAAGCAGCGTTTCGAGCGCCGCAATATCAAGGAGCTCAAGGGTATCTACCAGGGCCCGAAAAACCTCAAGGCGTCCGGTAAGGCAGTTGGCCCGAAAAAGAAAAAGGTCGACCCGAAAACCGGCAAGAAGCTGGCGAAAAAACCAGCCGCCAAAGCGCCGAGCAAGCGCAACACCATCAACAAACCCAAGGCAGAGACGCCGGTGCTGGTCAGCCAGGACGGCCTGGCACCGCTGAAGCGCCGCAAGCCTGCGGCGGAGTAACCTGAGCGCCGCATGTGCTGCGCGGGATCAACAACGGCGGATAGGCCAGGTGCTTATCCGCCGTTGTCGTTTCTGGGCTTATTTCGGCACGATCAGGATCTTGCCGTCGCGCTCACCACCGGCCGCAGCGGCCACGGCCTGCTTGATCTCGCTGACGTCATAGGTGGCGGCCACGCGGGTGTGCAGCTTGCCGCTGGCGATCAGTTGTACCAGTTCACCAAACACCTTCATCTGCTCAGCCTGGCTGGCGTTCTGGAACCACTTGGCCAGCCAGAAACCGCGCAGGCTGACATCACGGAACACGAAGGAGGCGGGTGAAACCTGGCATGGCTGGCGGCTCATCATGCCGTAGTTGACCAGCACGCCACCCTCACACAGGCTGGCGGCCAAGTGATCGGTGGCTTCGCCGCCCACCGCATCGATGCCCAAACGTACGCCTGCACCGCCAGTGGCTGCGCGCACGCGCTTGGCCAGGTCCGGGCCATCGACCAGCACCACATCGCCGCCTTCCGCTTCAACGCCGGCTACCGCCGACTCACGGCGCACCACGTTGAGGGTCTTGAAGCCGCGCAGTTTGGCCAGCTGGATCAGGTAGCTGCCGACGCCTGAGTTGGCGGCGTTCTGGATCACCCAGTCGCCGGGCTTGAGGTCAACGAACTGGCTGAGCATCAGCGAGGCGGTCGGCGGGTTGACCGTGAGCATCGCCAGTTGCTGTGGGTCGGCTTCGGGCAGCGGAATCAGCTTGTTCGCGGCTGCATTCAAATGGCTGACCCAAGTACCGCAGCCCACTGGTAACAGCACCATCTGGCCGACCTTTAGGTTGCCGACCTCGGCGCCCAGGGCTTCCACGCGGCCAACCCCTTCGTTGCCTCCAATTGCTGGTAGCGGTGGCAGCATGCCGTATTCGCCGGTGAGTGTAAGCACGTCGGATGGATTGATCGGCGCGGCCAGCACTTTGATGCGTACCTGGCCAGTACCAGGCTCGGGCAGGTGCAGAGCGACTGCGCTGATCACCTCGTGGGGTTGTGGGCCGCGCTGTTGGTATTCGGCTTTGAGCATGAACATTCTCCACATGGGCAACGACTGATTGGGGTGCACAGAGTCTAGCCCTGCACTCGCCCCTGGAGACTAATTCGCATGTATCGATTTCAGTGATGGCGCCGTGCAGAGTCGGGGCATAGCCGGCTATGCTGGGTGCTGGTTCAGCTCGGGTATCGCCATGAAGTGGATGTGGGTCTTATTGCTGCTGTCATGCAGCCTGGTGGTCTCGGCGCAAGGTCTGCGGGTTGGCTTTGGCACGCACAAGCCGCCATATCTCTTCGAGGGGCAGGGCCGGGGGCTGGAGTACGACATCGTTGTAAGTGCTGCGCAGCATGCCGGCCTTGAGGTTGAGCCGTACTATGCGCCGATGGAGCGTCTGCAGCTGATGCTTACTAAAGGGAAAATCGATGCGATTGCCACCACCAACGAGCGCAGTGGCGGCAATATCTTCTATTCCAATGTGTACATCCGTTATCAGAACGTGGCTGTTGCCCTGCGTTCGCGCAACCTGGATATACAGCGCATCAGCGATCTGGGGCGTTACTCGGTGAATGCCTTTCAGCGTGCGCGCTTTCTGCTGGGCAGCGAGTACCAGGCCATGGCTGAAACCAACCCGCGTTACCGTGAGGAAGCCTTTCAGATTGCTCGCAACCGCATGCTCTACAGCGGACGGGTGGATGTGGTGGTGACGGACATGCGCATCCTGCGCTACTTCAACCGCGAGGTGTATACCCAGGTCGATGTCACCCAGCCGCTGACGCTGTACCCGATCTTCGCGGCCACCGGCTACAAGCTGGGGTGCCGGCAGCAGGCTGACTGTCAGCGCTTCAATCTGGGCCTGGAAACCATTCGCAGCAATGGTGAATACGTGGCCATCGAGCGACGTTACGCCGTGCACTGATGGCTCGCGTGCTCACTGAGCGGGTATTACCTCTTCCAGCGACTCCTGGGCGGCGAGCAGTTTTTCCTCGTCTTGCAGTGGGGTGCTGCGCACGCTGAAATCGACAATCTCGATTGCCCCCTGGCCCTGGCCGACCAGGTGGAAGGAAAACGCTTTGCGTGCCTTGGGGTTGTCGAAGGTGAAACTGACCTCTACCGGTTGGTCGCGCGTCAGCAGCGGCAGTTCCGGGATGGGTAGGGCCACATCGCGGTCGTACTCCTTGGTTTTCAGCTGCAGCTTGGCGCCTTGCTTGCTCATGCGCAGTGCGCGAATTCTCAGCGTCACGCTGGTCTGGGTGTCGGCAGCCAGGGTCAGGTACTGCGCACCGACCAGGTTGTCGGCCCAGTCATCGCTTGCGTCGGGCTTGAGTTTGACGGGCTGCTGGTTGGCAAACTGGTAACTCTGCTCGCCCTGACTTGTGGTCAGCGATTGGTCGAGCAGGCTGGCCCGCTGGCTGACCAGCCGTGCCGGCTTGCCGGTGAAACGGCCCAGGTAACGGGCGCTGTCCGCAATGAACCCTGGGCTTTCGTAGCGGCGGCAGACGCTCTGGAAATCGCACTCGGTCAATGTGCCCTGGCCATCATGTTGGCGCAGTAGGCCATTGGTGTAGGACATGATCTCCCGCCCGTTACTGTAGTCACGCAGCATGGAGCGGCCGGAGATGCTTGCCGGTACGGGGAAGGCAAAGTAGTCGAGCACTGAGGCGGTCAGGTCGACGTGGCCGTAAATGCCATGTTTGAGGGCAGGCAGCTTCGACTGTTCGGGTGCCAGCAACAGGTTGAAACCCCAGGCCGAAGCCAGTCGTACATTCTCCACGCCATGAGATTCGTCCGAGGTGACGATCACCAGGGTATCTTTCATCACCCCTTGTTTTTCCAAGGCGTTGAGGAAGTCGGCCACCGCGTCATCCAGGTAGGCAATTGCGGCCAGTTTGGCGTTGGGGTGGCGGTCGAGGTAGTCCTGCGGCGCTGAATAAGGCTGGTGAGTCCCGACGGTGAGCAGTGTCAGCATCCAGGGTTGGCGTTTGCTGCGCAGTTGCTTGACATAGCCCAGTGCGCCTTCGAAATAGGCCTTGTCATCCATGCCCCAGGGGAACTCTATGTAAGGCTTGTTCTTGAACCAGTCGCGGCCAAGGGTTTTGTCGAAGCCCATGCGCGGCATGATCTGATCCTTGGCCATAAAGCGCAGCCCGGCACCTTGCAGAAAATGCGTGCTAAGGCCGCGCTCACGCAGTTGCGCGGGCAGGCAAAGCTCGCTGCGAGCAGGGTTGTTGAGCAGTTCCACACCTTTTGGGGTGCCGGAGTCGAGCTTGTTGTAGTCGCCGCAAAGCATGGCGTAGAGGCCGCGAATGGTCTGGTGACCGTGCAGCACGTAGTCATAGGTAAGCATGCCGCGCTCGGCCCATTGGCTCAGGCGTGGCATCGGCTGTTCCGTGTAGCTGCTGCCGATGGCCTGGCGACTGGCTTGTAGATAGGCTCCGGTTACGCCTTCCAGGGTAATGATCAGGACGTTGCGCGCACTGCCGGCCTGGGCCAGCAGCGGGGTGCCGTTGAGGTCGAGTTGGGTCAGGGCGCTGATATCCGGCAGGCTGCCGGGCTCATTGCCGTCCAGCCAGTCAGCCAGGTACTGCTGGCCGCTGCTCGTGCTTTCGGCCAGCAGTTTGTGCGGCAGGTTGAATTGCAGCCATTGATCGGCCTCGCTGGGCTTGAGTTGCTGACACACGCTGTGCACGGCAAACAGTGACAACGGCAACAACAGCCAGGTGCGTGACAGTGGTGCGGCGCGGCGCGGCGTCTGCCAGATTCGCAGGCCGAGATAGACTGCCACCAGCAGGGCCATGGCCAGCGCCAGCAGCGGCTGGCTCAAACCGCCGCCCTGCGTGGAGTGGCTGACAAACTGGGCGTCGCCCAGGTACTGCAGATCAGCTGGTTCCGGCATGCGGCCAACGGCATTGACCAGTTCGACGGTGCTCAGATTGAAGATGCACCAGACCAGCAACAGCGGCACTGCCAGCAGCCAGGAACGCTGATGCAGCACTACCAGCAGCAAGCTGCCAATCGCCAGGTCAGAGAGATAGCCATAAGGGTGAGACCAGCCCAGTGTGTAGCGGCTGAGCATCGGCAAGGCAAGCAACAACAGGCTGAGCGCCAACAGGGTGCTGGAAGGGGGTCGCAGCCAATTGCAAATAAAGCGCACGGGTACTCCTGGGGCATTCGCCATCATTCAGCAACGGCAATGCCGAAACAGCCGCAAGGTGCGGGCTGACATGATTTTGAAACAAGGCTGTGCTAAGCGCCAGAGGGCGAGGTGTAAATGAATAAAACAGTGGAGAGGGGGAGGGGCCAATCAAGCACTGGCCAGCGCCTTGTCATTGCGAGCAAAGCGCTGCGTGGCCAGAACGCGTTACTTCTTGCCGATGGTGATCTGCTTGGTGGTGCCGTACACCTGACCGCTGACACCTTTGGCGATTTGCTGGATTTCCCCGCCGGATTTCAGGAAGGCTTCGATCTGTGCGTCGATCGAAGCACTGGTTTCCACGGCTGGAGCCGGCTTGGGTTTAGTGTTGGAAGCTTTTACGCGCATGACGGCCATTTAACCTATTTAAAAATTAATTTGACCGCGCATGGTACTCGAAATGCTTGACAATTGCTTGGTAAATAACGGCCGGATGTCGTTTTGTGCCGCTGAGTAATTGTTCAATCGCTTGATTTAATACCGCAGTACTTCACTAAGTAATTGTTTTAATTGGCGACAAATTTTGCAGCAGACTTTCTGGCGAGCGATGTGCTGCCTCCGGCCACTGGTCAGTTGTGTCGGCTGGCACGTGTTTGGGCGGGTGCAGATGACCTCGGTTGTCGAGAAATTCAGGGGCGACTCGGCTAGAATGCCGGCCTGGTAATGAGGGTAGGGCATCATGGCGGTAATTGGACGGATGAATAGTTTACAGGTCGTGAAGCACACCGACTTCGGCCTGTATCTGGATGGCGGCGCAGACGGCGAAATTCTCCTGCCGAAACGCTATATCCCAAGCGACAGTCCAAGTGAAGTGGAAGACTGGTTGAATGTCTTTATTTACTTGGACAGTGAAGACAAATTGATTGCCACCACGGAAAAACCAAAAGTTCAGGTGGGTGAATTTGCCAGTTTGAAAGTTGTGGATATAAATCGCGTCGGTTTATTCCTTAATTGGGGGCTGCCGAAAGATTTATTGTTGCCGCACTCCGAAGAAAAACGCCCGCTGCAGATCGGTGATTACTGCGTGGTGCACGTGTTCCTCGACAAACGCAGCAAACGCATCACCGCCACCGCGCGTCTGGACCGCTACCTGGACAAGCTGCCGGCAAACTACCAGGCCGGTGAAGAAGTCGACTTGCTGGTGGTTGAAAGCACCGATATGGGCTTCAAGGCCATCATCAACGGCAAGCACTGGGGGCTGATCCACAAGAACGAAGCCTTCAAATTCCTCCGCTCGGGCATGCAGGAAAAAGGTTACATCAAGGAAGTGCGCAGCGACGGCAAGATCAGCCTGAGCCTGCAGCCGATTGGTGAAGACCTGCGTGACAGCCTGGGCGAACAGATCATGACCAAGCTGCGCGAGCAGGGTGGCACCCTGGCACTCAGTGACAAGAGTTCACCGGAGGCCATCAGTGCGCATTTCCGCGCCAGCAAGGGCAATTTCAAGAAGGCCATCGGCGGTCTGTACAAGCAGGGCCGTATCGTCATTCACGCGGACCGAATCGAGCTGTCAGAGCGCTGATACGCCCTCACAACACAGCTGCTAGGCTTGCAGCAAACGCCCCCACATTGCCGTGCGGGGCGGTGAGTCGTTTGACACCGCCGGTGTAGCTCAGTAGGTAGAGCAGCGCACTCGTAACGCGAAGGTCGGGGGTTCGATTCCTCTCACCGGCACCATCTGGTTTAGCCAATCCGTTAACCGCCACCAAACTGGGAGAACGACGCCGTTCGACTCGGCTTGGTTTTTTCTGGTGCGGCAATTCTGCCGGCGTAGCGCCAGTCCCAGGGTGCGACGATGTCTTCTGCGGGAAGCTGCCAGAGGCCTTTGCCCATGTTTCTGGCCAGCGTCTCGGCATCTTTGAGCCGATGATCCTTCAGCTGTTTGGTATAGGCCCAGGCGGCGCCCTGGGCGACCAGGGTGTAATTCACGTCGATGCCGCCGACGAAGGCACGCGCCAGTGTTCTGCCGTAGCGGTCCACCTCTTGCACATGCAGGAGCACCTGCTTGTCCACTATCAGCTCCGACAGGGCCTGCCTGGCTTCGGCGCCATAGGGCTGCTTTCTTTCCGGCGCGTCAATTTCCGCAAGGCGTACCCGCAGCCTGTTGTTGTCAGTCGTCAGGCAATTGAAGGTGTCGCCTTCGCTGATGGTCATCACCCGGCAGATGAATTGCTCGGCAAACGCCAGCTCGGGCAGGCAGACGAGAAGCAGTAGAGCGATACGGATAGGCATTGGGCTGGCGATGCTCTGAAGAGTACACAGCCGGTGATAGTAATAAATGCTCCACAGATTAAGCGGGACGGGCATCGCGAAACCGCACGGCGGGTTTACAGGGTGTCTTCCTGCTTAGGGCGCTTGTGCTTTTTCGTGATTCGCGGATGATTGCTTGATATTTGAGCAATTAAACCGCTCGCGTCAGTCTTGGCGGAGCAACGGGTGGAACCGCGGGTGGGCAGCTGTTGCCAAATCTTCAGGTTCGCTGCGCGCCGATGGCGCTGAGGTTGTGATGAAAATGTGCAGAGCTGTGCTCGCTTTTCTGGCGCTGTTACTGGTGACGCCACTGTATGCCGAGCAACAGACCCCGCAGACTCTGCGGGTCATTCCGAAAACCTACATCAGCCCAGGTGCCAGTGGCAGCATCGGCAGTTCGCAGACCATCGAAAGCCATAACCTCTATGGCGGGCAGCGCTTGCCTGACGGCTTGCAGCGCCATGAGCAACGCTATGACAGCCATTCGGTGGAAAGTCGCGGGGGGATTCAGCAGAGCATCGAATACCCCAACGGCTATCGAGTGCAGCAGTACCCTGGGCAGAGTACCCAGTACCAGCAGCGCAGCCGTTGATTCAAACGGCCACTGCCAATCCCCAGCGTAGCGCCAGAAACGCCAGCAGCCCCAGTGGGCCGAACATCAGGGTTAGCACATAGCAGGGCAGCAGTGCCCAGTGGCTGATGCCGGCGATGGCGCCTTCGTGGCGGATATACAGCCCCACCATCAGATCGAACGCCAGAATATGCACCCAGGCGGCCAGCGCGGCGGTGGGTTGGCGCAGCAGTGAGAGCACGCCGTCCAGGCTGAAGAAACCGGGCCTGCCGCTACCCGGTTCTGGGCGTTGGCGCATCGCGACAAACAGCAGCCAGCTATAGATGATGGCCAGCAGAACCACGCTAAGCCCCAGCACCAGTTCATCGGTATAGGACCAGAACGGCAGGCAGACCAGCATCAGCCAACCGCCCAGGGCGATCAGCGAGGTGAGTTTGAATAGGGGTTTCAACGGTGCCATGGTGAGCTCACTGCAACAGAGGTGAGCTCAACCATAGCGGATACGAAGACTGCCGCATCCTGGTATCAGCGGCTGAATACAGCGCCATCAGCCAGCGCGAGGGGCAACTGATGGGCGGCGGTTTACTGTTTCTTGCCCCAGAGTTGCTCCAGGCGCTGGTCGCGGCCGCAGCCGTGGCGGTAGTAGTTGTAACGCAGCGGGTTACGCTGGTGGTAATCCTGGTGATAGTCCTCGGCGGGGTAGAAGGTGCTGGCCGGGAGAATCTCCGTGACCACTGGGCCAGGCAGGCGGGCGGATTTGTCCAGGGCCGCCTTCGAGGCTTCGGCCAGTTGCTGTTCTTCGGGGTTGCTGTAGAAGATCGCGCTGCGGTACTGCGGGCCACGGTCACAGAACTGGGCATTGGCGGTAACCGGATCGATGGTTGGCCAGAAGGCTTCCAGCAGTTGGGCATAGCTGGTCTTGCTCGGATCAAAGCGCACGCGAACGGCTTCGATATGCCCGCTGGTGCCGGCCGAGACCTGTTCGTAGGTGGGGTTTTCGACATGCCCACCGATATAGCCGGATGTGGTTTCAATCACCCCAGGCATCTTGTCGAAATCAGATTCGGTGCACCAGAAGCAGCCGCCGGCAAAGATCGCCACGCCAGGGTTGGCCACCGCTTGTTGGGTAGCTTGTGGCTGTGGCGCCTGCGCGGCTGTAGGTTCGCAGGCAGCCAGCAGGCCGCCGAAAACGAGGATGGCGCTGGCCAGCAGACGGCGGCGCCAGGTGGAGATGGCAGTCATGTTCAGCTCCGCAGTTCGGGTAGAGGTTCGCCTTGGGGGATAAAGCGTAAGGCCACGCCGTTATTGCACCAGCGTTCGCCACGCGGTTTCGGGCCGTCATCGAAGACATGGCCTTGGTGCCCACCACAGCGTGCGCAGTGGTACTCGGTGCGAAGGAAAAACAGCTTGAAGTCGCGTTTGGTGCCCATATGCCCGGCAATCGGCTGGGTAAAGCTGGGCCAGCCGGTGCCGCTTTCATATTTGTCCTGGCTGGCGAACAGCGGCAGGTAGCAGGCGGCGCACAGGTAGGTGCCGTCGCGCTTTTCCTGGTTCAGCGGGCTGCTGCCTGGGGCTTCGGTGTCTTCCTCGAACAGCACGGCATAGGCTTCGGGCGTCAGCAGATCGCGCCAGTCACGGTGCGGTTTGTCGAGAGGTGTCACGCTGCTGGCAATGCTTTGCGCAAGGCTGAAGGGAGCGTGAATGAGCAGGGGGAGGGCTGGCAGCAGGGCCATTCCCTTGAGTAATGAACGTCTGTGCATGGCGGTGCTCTCCAGATGGTGTGGCCAATAGACAGAGACTGGCCCGAGTTGTTACAGGCCAGTCGCACGCTGATGCAGATTTTTCTGGAGAGCAGGGCGTAAACGACTGTTCAGTTTACGGACAGGGCATCGCCGGCCAGTGCGCCATCATCAATGATGATGCAGTTGCGCCCGGCGCTCTTGGCGCGGTATAGGCGTTGGTCGGCGCGTTGCAGCATGTCTTCCCAGTGTTCGTCACGCCGCAGGATGGCCCCGCCAACGGACATCGTCACTGCGCCGCCGGGCCCGCGCAGGTGCTGGGTTATCTGCTGTTGCAGGTGTTGCGCGGCCGCCAGCAGACCGCCCCTTTCGGTATTGGGCAGCAGCAGGAGGAACTCTTCACCGCCAAAGCGGAACAGGCGGTCTTCCTTGCGTGACGAGCTTTTGATCAGCTCGACAAAATCCACCAGTACCTGGTCGCCAGCCTGATGGCCGTAGTTGTCGTTGATCCGCTTGAAGTGGTCTAGGTCCATGATCAGCACGCCGTAGGTGTTGCCATGGCGACGGTAGGTGGAGGCGGCGATCTTCAGTTCTTCATTCATCGCGCGGCGGTTGCGTGCGCCGGTCAGCGGGTCATGAATGGCCAATTGCTGCAACTGGTCGCGCTGATTGTTGGTGCGGTAGGCAAAAATGAAGCTGAGGGTGCTGGCCATCATGCTGGTGACCAGAAATGACACCATCTGGTAGTCGCTCTCGAATACCGCATTGGGGTTGAGCTGCCCATAGGTGACCAGACTGATCAGCACCAGAATGGTGGCAATCAAGGCCTTGCCTGGCGATACCATAAAGAAGTTGAAGAGGATCAGCGGGTAGATCCAGAACAGGCCGTTGACGCCCAGGTTGACCGCAATCAGGGTGGCGCCGATAGAAAAGATGGTGGCCAGGTAAATCCCTGGTTTGATCGTGTCGCCCGTTCGCCAGGCATAGATCACGGCCAGGACGGTGGAGGTGACGATGATGCTGTCCGCCGAACCGACCAGATAATTGCCAGTGGCCAGACGGTAAACGGCGTAGGGGGTAATGCCAATTACGCCAAACAGGCCCATCAGCGTGATGATGGACAGCTGAAAGTCGTTACGCAGGCGCCTGAGCACGCGCGGTGTTCGCATAGGAATAAGCCAGCTTTGTAATTGTTATGGGGCAAGCATGCAGAGCTTTACCTGACTATAGCAATAGGAAAATTAAGCAAAGTGCCAGTATGCGCCACTATCTGCCGAGTGGTGTCTATGCCTTCTGGTACGGGCGTTCCAGGCTAGGAGTTGTATGGCTGTGTGCATTTAGCGGGTAAAAGCCAGCAAGGATTTGCTGCGTTGATAGCGGGCCAGACGCTCAGCCAAAACCAGCGGCAAGTCATCGGCGGGGGCAAATCCGAGGCGCTGATAGAACGCACTCAGCTGTGGGTGACAAAACAGCCACAACGGCGTGTGGCAACTGGCTTGGGCTGTGTCGATCAACTGGCGGGCCAGGCCCTGGCCGCGTTGTGGTGTCGCCACCAGCAGGCTGGTCAGCCAATGACCATGGGCAACCGGTTGCAGGCACAGGGCAGCGACGATTGCCGTGTGTTCCGCGACCCAGACCTGCGCGCCAGGCGCGGTACGCATGGGCGAGCGTTGGGCGCGGTAGAACTTGTCGGCCAGGGGTGTGAGTGCGGTGGGGAGTTGGCGGTAATGCATATGGCAAGGGTCGCAGGTGATGGTACGGCGCTGCAAGTCATGGGCGGTGCAGAGTGTTGTGGTGGGGGCTGGCTGCTCGATTGGTGAATGGTGTGACTTGATACGACAGTGCCAGGTGGATGCTTTGGCGTTAGGCTACGCATCTTCGTACTGCCGCCTGCTGTTGGAGTTGCCGTGAAGCCATTGCTGCTGTTGTTATCTGCCTGTTGCCTGGCTTGCCAGCCGTTGAGTGCATTGGCCTGGTCCAACCATTCGCTGGGCAGCCAATTGGCCTTGCAGAACCTGCCGGAGTTACAACGCAACCTCACATATGAGCCGCTGGAGGCTTTTATCGAGACGCAGGCTGTCGCCATCGAGCAACTGCTGGATGAGCAGGAGGCTTTTGCTCGCGTGCATTTCCCGGATTATCCAGTGCGCCCGGATGATCTGCGCTTCGATGCTGCGAGCACCTCGCCAGAGCAGCGCCGTCAGGCGTTTCTGCACGCGCTGCGGGTCAACCCGGAGATCCGTCTGGCCGGCTTTGTTCAGCAATTGCCAGGGCAGGCCGATGATGCCCGGCCACGCCTGAAAGCCGAGCAGGTGCTGGTGTTTCGCAAGATCGGCCCCTGGAGCCACTGGCGCTACCTGGCGTTGCAGCCGGGGGAGGCGGTCAATGCCGTGCAGGTGCTGAGCAGTGCTGCCGATGAGCCGGATTATGGTCACGATATCAACCTGTTCAGTGACAATCCGGGCGAGGTCGGCGCGCACTACAACTTTGGCGCGCAGCCCTTTGGCGATGCACGCTTCGAGTATTCCTCCCAGGCGCCGTTCCATATTGGCTATTACCACGAGCCGGAGCTGGTGTTTCAGGCGGCGCCCTACCTGCGTCGCACGCTGCCGCACTGGCGCATCTACCAGTACAGTGGCTTGGCGCGACTGGCCCTGGCCAGTGGGCATGACTACTGGGGTTATCGTTTCCTTGGCTGGGCGTTGCATTACATGCAGGACCTGACCCAGCCCTATCACGCCAAGACGGTGCCGGGCTTCAGCACGGCAGAGCTCATGCTGATTGCCCTCAAAGGCGCCGCCGGCTATCCCGAAGATCGTCTGGCAGCCATCGCCCGTGTGGCGGATCGGCACACGGCCATTGAGGAGTACCAGCTGCAGCGCATGCAGCAGTTGATGGGTGAGCATGCCGATTCAGCGTTGCTGCAGGCTTATACCGAGAACCCGGCAGGCAGTAGTTATCCGGCTTTCTCAGTGGACTATGCACAGCAGGTGGTGGCGGCTGAGGCCTACGCCAGCGCCGATGGTTTCGATGAACTGATCGGCCAGTGGCTGGCACGCAAGCCAGCGGTTACGCCAGGTTTCAGCGGCGGTAATCAATTGGCCCTGGCGCAGGCCGATCCCGTACTGGAGCAGGTGCTGGTGGAATTGTTCAAACGCTTCGGGGCGCACAGCCGCAATGCTGTGCAAACCACCCTGGCGGCGCCGGTCAGCGCTGCAGGGTTGCCGGACTGAACCACAGCTCGCGGCGCTGCAAGGGCGTCGCGCGAGGCAGCAAGGGGTTACGCAGCTCGATCACCTGGCGTTGTTCGAGTTGCGCGCGTTGCAGGCTGGCGGCGAAGTGCTGTTGAAACAGCTGTTCAAAGGATCCATCGGCAATTGCCTTTTCCATACCTTGGCGTACGGTCTCGGCCAGGTCCGGACGTTGGCGTGAGAAGAAGAAATACAGCGCCGTAGGGTAGTGCAGCAGCACATGTGAGTCGGCAACTAGATGCCGCCCACGGGGGTGCTCCAGCTCATCCCAGATTTCGATCACCGAGCGCGGAAAGTAGTCGAAGCGCTGCGCCTGCAGCATGCGAAACAGGCTGCCATAACTTGAGGAAACCTTGACCGGTAAACCATGACTGCGCAGGATCGCGCTGTCTGGCCAGTCATGGCCCTGGCCGGCGGAGAACCGGCGCAAGTCAGCCAGGTTATGTACATCCTTGAGCAACTGCGCGCGGTCTTTGGGCAGCAGGGCAATTCGCCAGCCGAACAGGCCCTTGTCCAGCGGAATACGCACCGGCAGCAAGCGCTGCTCGCGCTCAACACTGGTCATGCTCCAGGCAACATCGAGGTGGGCGTTGCGCTCCAAGTTAACCAGTGCGCGCTCCTGCTCCATGCTGTAGTGCGAAGGCTCCAGGCGCAGCGGACTGCCGGCTTTGTCCAGTGCCAGCTGCAGCTGAGCCAGGGCATAGACGGAACGAAATTCATCGCCATCGGCCCTGCGTGGATAGCGCAGGGAACCGTTTTCATCGGCCTTTAGCGGGGTTAACAGGCTGGCCAGCAGCAGGCCGCAAAGCCAGCGCCAGGCCACCTGCACAAGCATGCGGGGCATTTCGGTTAGAGTCCTTCCAATACCGGCCCGGGGTCGCGTGACCGGGCAGTGCGGCGCGCATTATGCCAGCCTGGTGCCGCCTCGGTGCACCGTAGGTCGCATCTAGCCCCGGCTGCGCAAGAACTCACCGTAACCGCGCGCCTGCCCCAGGTCGTTGGCGAACTGATTGTTCTGGAAGGCCACGCGGCCATTGATTAGCACAGCGTCCACTGCCGCACCGCGGTTAACCATACGCTGCAGGCCGCCGAAGGCCTCCATCGGTGCTTCCTGGTAGCTGGCCAGGGATTCATCCAGTGCCGCCGGGTCGATGATCACCAGGTCAGCCCTGGCCCCTTCGTAGAGGGTGCCCGCATCGATATTGAACCACTCACCTAGCTCACCGGTCAGGCGCCAGATGGCTGTTTCGATCGGCATTACCGGTTGCCCGCGCAGTTCGGCGTCGCGTACCAGTTTGAGCAAGCGCAGACCGAAGTTGTAGAAAGCCATATTGCGGATATGCGCGCCGGAGTCGGCAAAGCCGATCAGGGTGCTCGGCTCGCACACCAGTTTTTCCACCACCTCGGGGCGATGGTTGGCGATCAGGGTGCGCCAGCGCAGGCGCGGGCCGTGGGCCACCAGCAGGTCGAGAAAAAGGTCGGCAGGATGTTCATCGCGGCTCTTGGCCAGTTCGCCAACGCTTTTACCGACCACGCTGGCGTCCGGGCAATCGACGATCCAGGCGTCGTCGAAGTCGCGGTGCCAGACCCTCGGGCCGAATTTCTTTTCCACGTCCTGGCGAAAGCGCAGGCGGTAGGCCGGGTCCTGGAACAGTTGACTGCGCATATCGTGGTTGGCCAGGTGAAGGGCGGCCTGGCCGGCGGGGAATTCCTCGAAGACCACGAACTCCATCCCGTCGGCATAGGTTTCGAACGGTACCGGCAGGGTTTGCCAGCGGAAGTCAGCGTTACTCAGGCGATTGATCCAGCGCGTCAATGGGCCGAGGACCGGTGCCAGCCACGGATCGGCTTTGACGTCCATCAGGGTGATCAGGGTGGTCTTCAGCGGTTTGCGCCACCAGCCGCCGATGCTGTCCCAGAGAAAGGCCAGCACATTGAGCTTGGTCACCAGGTTCGGCGCGCCCTGATGAATGCGCCCGCGGCGGCGCAGGATCTTGTTCAGTCGCGCGTATTCGGCCCAGGGTGCATACACCGAGGGCAGGGATTTCGAGCGCTGGCGCTCGCCGTCGAGTTTGTCCCAGGGGTTGGTCATGCTCGACAGGCCGAGTAGGCCGGCATCCAGCGCCTCTTCGAGCAGGCGCTCCATCTGTTGCAGCTCGTTTTCGCTGGGGCGTACCTGGGCGTCTACCGCGCGCGCCAGGCCGAGCACGGCGACGCGCAAATCGGAGTGGCCGAGGAAGGAGCAGATATTTGGCCCCAGCGGATGCTGATCGAGAAAGGCGGCGAACTCGCTGGCGCTGTTCCAGGTCTTGCGCGCCTGGAGCAGTGGCAGCACATGCTCACGCGGCACCGATTCAACGCGAGTGAACAGGTCAGAGCAATCTTCCGCGCCGGACAGCACCATGCTGATCGAGCAGCTGCCGATCATCACCGTGGTCACGCCGTGGCGCACCGATTCTTTGAGCGCAGGGGCGGCCACCAGCTCGGCGTCGTAGTGGGTGTGCATGTCGATAAAACCGGGGGTTACCCAGCGGTTTTGCGCATCGATCACCTGCCCGCAGTCCTGTTCATCCAAGGCGCTGGCGCTGATGCAGGCCAGCTTGCCGTCACGAATGCCGAGGTGACGTACGACGCCGGGTGCTCCGGTGCCATCGAAAAACAGCGCGTTCTTGATCAGCACATCGAACATCGGCAGGCTCCTGGGCGAGTGAATCTGGCCAGACGAGCTTAGTCTGCTACGGGCAGCCGCTGTGAGGGTGTAAGTGAACAACCCTGGGTCGATTCGGCCACCTACTCATTCGCTCAAGCGTTCAGGCGTCGACGCTCGGCGCTGATTTCCGGCATATCGCTGCGGCGCACGTAGACCCGCAGCGGTTCGCTGATGTTCAGGCGCTCATCGATGTTCTGCTCCAGCAGCAGTTGCAGGCGCGTGCGGTCGAGGTTCATCAGCTCACCGTCAAAGGCGCGCCAGACAAATTCGCAGGTCGGCGTGATGCTCTTTTCAAGCACGTCGAGGCCGAAGGAATCTTCGGAGAAACGCACGATATAGCGTCCGGTCTTGGCGTTGAAACCGACAAAACCCTGCAATTGGTCGGCGGCGGCGCAGATGCTGGCAGAGGTGATGCTCATGGGGACCTCGTCGATGGCAATGGATGTCATCGGCATAGGCTAAAGCGCTGCGGGCAGAGGGTCTTGCGGTGGATCAATAAGTGGGGCGCGTAGCACCCGTTGTGGGTAGGTTGAGCAGTTTTTTAGTGTGAGGGGCGCTGCCTGGCGAGCCATTGCAGCTCGCCAGGGCGGTGTGTTCAGTCTTTGCGGGTGCTGGAGAAAGCGCTGATTTTGCCAAATGGCGAGCTGTTCATGCCCACCTTGACCGCCATCAGGGGCGAGTTGTTGACCCAGACATCGTCGATCACGATGGTCTGGCCGATGTCGTCGTTGTCGGCGGCCACCAGCAGGTAGTAGGTGCCGTCTTCGGCGGCTTCGCCATCCCAGCTGAGGCTGATCTGACCAACCACGGCTTCGGCGCGCGAGGGTTTGTCGGCAATCACTGCGCCGTAGGCGTCCAGCAGCATGGCGCGCGGTTTCAGGGCGTATTTGCTGACACCCATGCACGGCTCGTTGCACAGCGAATGCACATTGAGGGTGTAGCGCTCGCCTTTTTTCAGCTGCAGGGAAAAGATCCGGTAGTTGGAGATCGAACTGCCGAAGTCCAGGCGCGGCTCGTCGGCGCTGATCGGCCATTGCGGTGCCAGCAGGCCAGGGTTGAGCGGCAGAGGGATGGCCTGGGTGTTGTGGATGGCTTCCAGGGCGCTCTTGGCCATTGGCGTTTTGCCCGCCTTGACCTCTTGCTGGTAGGTCGTCTGCGGGTTGCTGGCGCAGGCGCCGAGCAGCAGGCAAGCGGCCAGAATCAGAAACTTGTGCACGGTAAAACTCCTGTGTGACGACGTCCTTGTGTACACGCCGGGCATGGGTGGCGCGGCGGGCGGCGATTCTACCCGCTTTGTCGGTCGCGGGCAGTGGTTAATCGGCCGAATCGACGAACTGCGCACATTGCATCGTGCCGTTCGTGGACCCGCTGCGCTTCCTGCACAGCGGGTCTGGACAGCCTGGGGTTAGCCGGAAAGCCCGACGTAGACGTTCTGCACGTCATCGTGAGCGTCGAGGGCTTCGAGGAAGGCTTCGACTTCTTCCAGTTGTTCTGCCGTCAGGCTGCTCACCGGGTTTTTCGGGATGTAGCCGATTTTCGCCGAGTTGACGCTGAAACCCTGCTCCGGCAGCGCGCGGCACACGGCGTCGAGGTCGGTCGGTTCGGTGATAAACAGGGTGTTGCCTTCATCGGCTGGCTCGAAATCCTGAGCGCCGGCTTCGATGGCGGCCATTTCCGGGTCAGCGTCGCTCTCGGTGCTGGCTTCGATCATGCCGACATGGTCGAAATCCCAGGCTACCGAGCCGGAGGCGCCCATCTGGCCCTTGCGGAACAGCACGCGGACTTCGGCCACAGTGCGGTTGATGTTGTCGGTCAGGCACTCGATGATCACTGGCACCTGATGCGGGGCGAAGCCTTCGTAGGTGGCAGAGTGGAAGGTCACAGTGTCGCCTAGCAGGCCAGCGCCTTTCTTGATCGCTCGCTCGAGGGTTTCCTTGGGCATCGAGGCTTTTTTCGCCTGATGGATGGCCAGACGTAGCTTGGGGTTCAGGTCCGGGTCGGCGCCGTTGCGGGCGGCGATCATGATTTCCTTGACCAGGCGGCCGAAGATTTTGCCTCTGGCGTTGGCCGCGGCTTCTTTAGGTTTGGCTTTCCACTGAGCGCCCATGGGTTATCTCGTCGTTGCGGGTTAATAGGTGAATTTCGGGCCTGCTGCGCGTCGGCGATTGCGCGTTAGAAATGGCTTCATTCGCGCGGCGCAAGTTCCGAAATAAATACGAAAGGCTGCGATTCTAGCCCTTCGAGACGTTTGCGGCACCTGTGGCGCAGCAATCTGCCGATCAGTGATGCGCTGTACGGCTTATTTGCCGGGTTTCTGTATGGGCGTGATGGCGTGGTTGGCCGCTTTAATAAGCACTGACTGATTAATCCGGAGCGCTTATGCAGCCCAAGGATTTACTGCTGGCCCTGGTGGTGATCGTCGTCTGGGGCATGAATTTTGTGGTGATCAAGATCGGCCTGCACGAGATGCCGCCGATGCTGCTGGGCGCCCTGCGTTTTCTACTGGCAGCCTTTCCGGCCGTGCTGTTTATCAAGCGCCCGCAGATTCCCCTGCGTTGGCTGCTGGCCTATGGCTTGACCATCTCGCTGGGGCAGTTTGCCTTCCTCTTCTCGGCCATGGCGGTCGGCATGCCGGCCGGGCTGGCGTCGCTGGTGCTGCAATCGCAGGCGTTCTTTACCTTGCTGTTTGCTGTATTGCTGCTGGGCGAGCGCTTTCGCCTGGTCAACCTGTTCGGGCTACTGGTGGCGGCCTGCGGTTTGCTGCTGATCGGTGCACAGGGCAATGGCTTGATGACCCTCGCTGGTTTTCTCCTGACGCTTTGCGCGGCGGCCATGTGGGCGCTGGGCAATATCGTCACGCGCAAGCTGGGCAAGGTGAATCTGGTGGGGTTGGTGGTGTGGGGCAGCCTGGTGCCGCCGTTACCGTTCTTTGCCTTGTCCTGGCTACTGGAGGGCCCTGAAACGATCGAGGCTGCGCTGCGAGGCTTTAACCTGAACAGTCTGTGGGTGCTGGGTTACCTGGCGTTCGGTGCGACCATTCTGGGGTATGGCCTGTGGAGTCGTTTGCTGTCGCGTTATCCGGCCAGCCAGGTGGCGCCGTTCTCGCTGCTGGTGCCGGTGGTGGGCATCACGTCATCGGCTTTGCTGCTGGATGAGCGGTTGGGCGGCTTGCAGTGGCTGGGTGCACTGCTGGTGATGCTGGGGTTGTTGTTGAATGTCGCGGGCGGTTGGTTGCAGGCGCGCTGGCGAAACGCGCGCCAGTAACACGCCGGATTGACTGTGCTGGGCCAAAAAGACCCAGCGAACACAATGGTTCAGTCCTGACGGCTGGTGACTTCCAGCAGGTGATAACCGAACTGGGTTTTCACCGGGCCTTGCACCACGTTGATCGGCGCGCTGAACACCACGGTGTCGAATTCCTTGACCATCTGGCCTGGGCCGAACGAGCCAAGGTCACCGCCATTGCGGCTGGATGGGCAGCTGGAGTTGTCTTTGGCGACTTGGGCGAAGTCGGCACCGCCTTCGATGGCAGCTTTCAGTTCGTTGCACTTGTCTTCAGTGGCAACCAGGATGTGACGGGCAGTAGCGCGGGCCATGGGCATTGCTCCTTATAAAGAAGCGGCAAAGCCTACCGTAATCGTTCGGTCAGGCAAACGCCGCAGGGATAACCGGTGATAAACCAGGCCTACTGCTGGAACAGGCCTGGTGCGCGGCTGGGGTTAGCTGCGTGGCTGAGCAGCCTGGCAGGCAGCTGCCGTAAACAGGACGTCAGTGGAGGAATTCAGCGCGGTTTCCGCCGAATCCTGCACGATACCGATGATAAAACCGACCGCCACGACTTGCATGGCCACCTCATTAGGAATGCCGAATAGGCTGCAAGCCAGTGGAATCAGCAGCAATGAACCGCCGGCCACGCCGGATGCACCGCAGGCGCTGATCGAGGCGAGCAGGCTGAGCAGCAGGGCTGTTGGCAGGTCGATGGCGATACCCAGGGTGTGCACAGCAGCCATGGTCAGTACGGTGATGGTGATCGCTGCACCGGCCATGTTGATGGTCGCACCCAGAGGGATCGACACCGAGTAGGTCTCTTCATGCAGGCCCAGGCGCTGGCACAGCTGCAGGTTGACCGGGATGTTGGCGGCCGAACTGCGGGTGAAGAACGCGGTAATACCGCTTTCGCGCAGGCAGGTCAGCACCAGCGGATAAGGGTTGCGACGAATCTTGCTGAAGACGATCAGCGGGTTGACCACCAGGGCCACAAACAGCATGCAGCCCACCAACACCAGTAGCAGGTGCAGGTAGTCGAGCAGGGCAGACATGCCGGACTCAGCCAGCGTGGCGGCTACCAGGCCAAAGACCCCTAGAGGTGCCAGACGGATCACCAGCTTGACGATGCTGGTCACGCCGGCGGAAAGGTCGGCGAGCATCTGTTTGCTGCTTGGGCTGGCATGACGGAAGGCAAAACCCAGGGCGATGGCCCAGGCCAGGATACCGATAAAGTTACCTTTGAGCAGGGCATTGATCGGGTTGTCCACCACATTAAGCAGCAGGGTTTTCAGAACTTCGAGAATTCCGCCAGGGGGTGACAGTTCAGCACTGTTGCTGGCCAGGGTCAGACTCGAGGGAAAGGCAAAACTGGCCGCCACGGCGATCAGCGCAGCGCTGAAAGTGCCGAGCAGATACAGCAGCAGAATGGGTTTGATATGGGTTTCCTGGCCCTGCTGGTGGTTGGCGATGGACGCTGCCACCAGCACCAAGACCAACACCGGTGCCACGGCCTTCAGCGCTGACACGAAGACCGTGCCGAGGAAGCTGGCGCTGGCGGCAGCTGCTGGAAAAAACAGCGCCAGAGCAATACCGGCCAACAGGCCGATGACGATTTGCAGTACCAGGCTGGTGCGATTGAGCAGCTGTATAAGTGGGTGTTGGGCAGCGGTCATGACAGGGATCTCTATCAGGGCGGGCAGCCTGCGCTTCCTTCTGGGCGTAATGGCTTGTGGCCAGGCGCCGGAGGCAGGGTTGCAGTAAGCGTTATGAAGTTTTCGCGGGGGTAAAGCAGGGCCACGCTGAAAAATAGCGCGCGACTCTATCACAATGATCCGCTTTTACACGTGCCGGCCAGGTTGCGCTGCCCAGTGGTACACATGTCTACCAACCGGCCGCCAGCTGGGCTAGGTTAGAGGCTTTGTCAGTAACGAGGTGGTTATGTCTAACGAGGAAACCCAGGCCGCAGCTATTGAAACCCTGAACGCTGTGGAAACGCGGGTATTGGGCTGTCTGATCGAGAAACAGTTGACCACGCCGGAAGCTTATCCATTGACTCTCAATGCGTTGGTGCTGGCCTGCAATCAGAAAACCAGCCGTGAACCGGTGATGAATCTGGCTGCCGGACAGGTCGGGCAGGCGCTGCGCAGCCTTGAAGGGCGTGGTATGGCACGCCTGGTTATGGGCAGTCGCGCCGATCGCTGGGAACATCGTGCCGACAAGGCGCTGGAGTTGGTGGCTGCTCAGGTGGCGTTGTTCGGCCTGCTGTTGCTGCGCGGCCCGCAGACGCTCAATGAGCTGCTGACGCGCAGTAACCGCATGCATGATTTTGATGACACCGAGCAGGTACAGCACCACCTAGAGCGCCTGATCAGCCGCGAGTTGGCCTGTCTACTGCCGCGCCAGAGTGGCCAGCGCGAAGAGCGTTATATGCACGTGCTGGGTGACCCGGCAGATTTACAGGTCATCCTTGAGGCTCGCGCCAGTGAGCCGCAGCGGTCAAGTGCAGGCGCTACGCAGGAAACTCGTATAGACGCACTCGAAGCTCGTATAGCAGCGCTGGAAGAGCGCCTGGCGCAACTGGAGGCGTAAAACGCATAAAGCCCCCAAGTGGGGGCTTTATGCGTTTTAGCGAGTGTTGTTTAGCTGGTGCGCATCATCTGCTGCTGGCGCTCGCTCAGGCGGTCAGCACCGCCTTCGGCAACACGCAGGCGATCCATTTGGCGTTCGTGGTTGCGGTCAGCGCCACCTTCGGCAACACGCAGACGCTCCAGCTGGCGTTCGTGAACGCGGTCAGCACCGCCTTCGGCAACACGCAGGCGATCCATTTGGCGCTCGTGGTTGCGGTCAGCTCCACCTTCGGCAACGCGCAGACGCTCCAGCTGGCGTTCGTGAACGCGGTCAGCACCGCCTTCGGCAACACGCAGGCGATCCATTTGGCGCTCGTGGTTGCGGTCAGCGCCACCTTCGGCAACGCGCAGACGCTCCAGCTGGCGTTCGTGAACTCGATCCGCGCCCCCTTCAGTCTGCAGGTTGTTACCAAAACCCATCAGGGTTTTGACGCTGCTGTCCTGCTTTTCACCCAGCAGCGGCTGCGGGTTGTTCTGTGGCAGGGCAAATGCGTTGATCGACAGGCTGCTCAGGATAAGGGCAGTAAGAATTTGCTTTTTCATGTTCAGGCTCCTCGTAAGGGCGGGTAGTAAGTGAGTACGGGGCCCATGATACGTATGAAAATTTGATGAAGAAGTGCAGCTGGAGCATGGTAATCATCGATGTGATCGATAGTGAGTTTATATTTATATAAATCAATTAGTTGAGATGTTTTTAAGGCGACTTTTCGTTCACCTTTGGCGTTTTTCTTGATGATTAAAACTATCCAGTTAATCGATAAATATGATTGGGAACGAGAAGAGTCCAGCTGCTGCTGCGTGCTTTGCTTGAAATATCGAACGGCTGATGCGTATTTTGTACGTTTCGCCGTTTGACGACGGCCTCTTGCATCAATAAGGACAAAAGCAAATGAGTACCCTCGACCGCACCGCCCTGGCTGAGCTACTGTGTGGTGTTGATGAAGTTGAATGTGTAACGCCGGACCTCAATGGCGTGCCGCGCGGCAAGGTGATGACGGCGGAGGGATTTCTCGAGGGGCGGCGTTTGCAGTTGGCGCGCGGGGTGTTGCTGCAGTGCATGATGGGGGGGTACCCGGCGGCACGCTTCTACGGCAGTGATGACGGTGACCTGGCGTTGAATGCTGTGGCAGGGCAGGTGCACCGCTTACCCTGGAGTGGCAAACCGCGGGCGTTGGCGATCTGCGATGCTGATGAGCTGGATGGGCGCAGTTCCGGTTTGTCGAGCCGTGGCCTGCTCAAGCAGGTTGTGGCGCGCTATGCCAGCCATGGCTGGCAACCGGTGGTGGCGACCGAACTGGAGTTTTTCGTGTTTGCCCGTAATGCCGACCCGCTGCAGCCATTCCAGCCACCGTTGGGTCTGGATGGGCGGCGTGAGGATGGCGCGTCGGCTTTCAGTGTCAGTTCCAACAATGGCCTGCGCCCCTTCTTTGATGAGGTGTATCAGTGCATGGCCGCCTTGGGGCTGCCGCGCGATACCTTTATGCATGAGATGGGCGTCAGTCAGTTTGAAATCAACCTGCTGCATGGCGACCCGCTGCTGCTGGCGGATCAGACCTTTCTGTTCAAGCACCTGCTCAAGGAAGTCGCCCTCAAACATGGCCTCACTGTGGTGTGCATGGCTAAGCCGTTGGCACACACGCCCGGCAGTTCCATGCATATTCACCAGAGTGTGGTGGAGCAGGGCAGTGGGCAGAATATCTTCAGTGCGGCCGATGGTCAGGCGACGCCGGCGTTCTACCAGTTTATTGCCGGCCAGCAGGCGGCCATGGCGGATTTCACCCTGCTATTTGCCCCGCATGTGAACTCCTATCAGCGTCTTTGCCATCCTTATGCTTCGCCGAACAATGCCTGCTGGTCAGAGGATAATCGCGCCGCGGGCCTGCGCATTCCTGCCAGTTCACCGGTGGCGCGGCGGGTGGAGAACCGTCTGCCGGGGGCTGATGCCAATCCCTATCTGGCGCTGGCGGCAAGTCTGGCTGCGGGTTTGTATGGGATTGAGCAGCAGCTGCAGCCCAGTGCGCCGATTCAGGGGGAGTTCGAAGTGCCAGACGAATTGGCGCTACCCTGTACCATGCATGCCTCGATTGAGCGTCTCAAGCGCAGTACGCTGGCGCCGGAACTGTTCGGCAAAGAGTTCATCGAAGGCTACATTGCCAGCAAGACGATGGAGCTCACCAGCTTCTTTGATGAAATTACCCCGTGGGAGCGTCGCGTGCTGGCGGCCCACGCCTAGTCGGTTGTCGAGTCTGTTTCGGCGGCCTTGAACGGAGCCAAGTGCCGCCTCATGTCTGTGATTCTCAAATCATTCAGTTCGCTGTATTTCGCCACCCTGTTGATGTTGCTCGGCTCAGGGTTGCTGAGTACTTATCTGGCACTGCGTCTGGCCGAAACGGCGGACGGCTTATGGGTTGGTGCGCTGATGGCGGCCAACTACCTGGGGCTGGTGCTGGGGGGCAAACTGGGGCATCGGCTGATCGCCCGGGTAGGACATATCCGCGCCTATGTGGCCTGTGCCGGGGTGGTCACGGCCGCCGTGCTGGGTCATGGCCTGAGTGACTGGCTGCCCAGTTGGCTGCTGCTGCGTATGCTGGTGGGCCTGGGCATGATGTGCCAGTACATGGTGATCGAGAGCTGGCTCAATGAGCAGGCAGATACCAGTCAGCGTGGCCAGGTATTTGCCGGTTACATGGGCGCCTCTTACCTGGGCTTGATCCTCGGTCAACTGGTGCTGGTGGTGCATCCTGCTCTGGGCCTTGAGTTGCTGATGCTGGTGGCGCTGTGCTTTGCCCTGTGTCTGGTGCCGGTGGCGCTCACCCGCAAGCTGCACCCGGCGCCGCTGCATCCGGCACCGCTGGAGATGCGTTTCTTTATCGAGCGAGTTCCCCTGTCGTTAACCACCATCGTGGTGGCTGGGCTGCTGATTGGCTCGTTCTACGGTTTGGCACCGCTGTATGGCACGCGCATGGGCCTGTCCACTGAGCAGGTTGGTCTGTTTATGGGCTGCTGCATCATTGCCGGCCTGCTGGTGCAGTGGCCGCTCGGCTGGCTGTCTGATCGGCATGACCGCGTGCGGCTGATTCGTGGTTGTGCCGCTTTGCTGGCGCTGGCTGCGCTGCCTCTGGCGCTCCTGCCGCAGGCGAACCTGGCGTTACTGTTCGTCGTTGGTTTTCTGGTATGTGCCCTGCAGTTCAGCCTTTACCCGTTGGCGGTGGCACTGGCCAACGACCATGTCGAGGCCGAACGGCGCGTCTCGCTGACAGCCATGTTGCTGGTGACTTTCGGCGTTGGTGCCAGTATCGGGCCTCTGCTGGCGGGCGTGCTGATGCGCTTTCTCGGCGCCAATATGCTGTATGCCTTCGTCTGCGGCTGTGCACTGATCCTGGTGCTGCGCGTGAGGCCGGAGCGGGTGACCCACCTGCACCAGGTTGAAGACGCGCCGCTGCACCATATCCCCATGCCTGACAGCACCACCAGCTCGCCGCTGACCGCGGCCCTTGATCCGCGCGTGGCTGAAGAGGTGGTGCAGGAGCAGATGCACGACAGCAGCGCCGCGTTTGGAGCAGACGAACGTGCACCAACGACGGCCGAGCCGCAGGTGCGCGGATGACGCCGCTGCTTAGCGTTGTGATTCCGGTGCGTAATGAAGCGCAGGCCTTGCCCGCTCTACTGGATGATCTGGCCGAGTTGCGGGCGGCGGGGGCTGAGCTGATCGTGGTTGATGGTGGTAGCAGTGATGGCACCGTTGAACGGGCGCAGGGGCGGGTTGATCAGGTGCTCAAGAGCGAACCCGGTCGTGCGCTGCAGATGAATGCTGGCGCTGCACATGCGCAAGGAGAGTACTTGTGGTTTGTGCATGCCGATACACGGATCAGTGGCCCTGCGCTGCGGCGCTTGCTGGATGTGTTGCAGCAGCGGCCGCTGTGGGGACGCTTTGATGTGCGTCTTTCCGGTCCAGGCCTGGCATTTCGTGTGATTGGCGCGATGATCAGCCTGCGTTCGCGGCTGACCGGTATTGCCTCTGGGGATCAGGGTATTTTTGTACGTAGGGCGGCCTTTGTCGCGTTAGGCGGTTACGCCCCAATTCCGCTGATGGAAGACTTGCAGCTATGTCGCCAGCTCAAGGTGCAAGCGCGCCCGCGCTGCCTGCGCCCGCCATTGTCGACCTCCAGCAGACGCTGGGAGCAGCACGGTATATGGCGTACCGTAATGCTCATGTGGTGCCTGCGTTTGGCTTATTACTGTGGCGTCAGCCCGGACAAGCTGGCTCGTCAGTACCGTCGAGGATCACTGCTATGAGCCTCTCGATTTCCTTGCATCTGTTGGCGCGTGCCCCCGTGGCCGGGCGAGTGAAGACCAGGCTGATTCCTGCTTTGGGTGCCCAGGGTGCTTGTGATTTGCAGCAGCTCCTGTTGGAGCGCGCCTTGCAGTTGCCGGCCAGTGGCTTTACTGAGCGCTTTCTGTGGCTCGATGATCTGCCCGGTGCCGAGTTGCAGGCGCTGGCTGATGCCCAGGCATGGACTTTGGTCGAGCAGCCAGTGGGGGATCTGGGGGAGCGCATGCGCCGTATCGCCACCCTGGGGCTGGCGGACAGCGATGCAGTGATTCTGATTGGCAATGATTGCCCGGCCCTTGACGGTGCTTACCTGCAGGCGGCTTGCCGCGCCTTGCAGGAGCAGTCGGTGGTGATTGGCCCGGCCGAGGATGGCGGTTATGTGTTGCTGGGGTTGCGGAGCATGGCGCCGACGCTGTTCAGTGACATGCCGTGGGGCACTGAGCAGGTGTTCGATTTGACCCTGCAACGCCTGCAGCAGCTGGGTTGGCCCCCGGCGGTGCTGCCTGCGTTGTGGGATGTGGATCGACCCGAGGACCTGTCGCGCCTGGCAGCGCTGAATATCCTGATTTAGGGCTAGAACAGACCGTCGCTGTCAAAGCGGCGGGCCTCGCGTTGCAGCTGGTAGACAAAGCGTTCTACCAGGCGTTGTTCCTGACCGTTGATGCGGTGAAAGCGGGCGCCGATAAAGGTGATGTCCAGCTTGTCTTCATACTGCACATGTCGCACTTCGACGGCGGTGGTCATCGGCCCAAAGGGGAAGCGCGCGGTGAAGCGCTCATACACCTGACCAGCCTGCAGGCTGCTGCTGATATTGCCGGGAAAGCGCAGTTTGCAGCCGGTTGCCGAGATATCCAGCAGCTGCCCTGTGATGGCTGTGCGCAACTTGTCGCCGGCCAGTTCGATCTTGATCAGCTCACCTTGTTTGAGTGGTGCGCGGAAGGCACTACGCCGCTGGTGGTAGGTGACTTCAGGTGGGATCGAGCTGAAATAGCAACGCGCGCCTTCATGCTCGGTAATGCGCACGCTTTGTTCGCATTTCCAGGCCACGCGTACGCCTTCGTGGAAGGCTTCGACATTGAAGGTTTCCCCGTTGGCCAGGTAGCGCTCGCCGTCATTGGGCATCAGCTCATCGAGAATCAGCAGGTTCTTGTCGCGATCAACTTCGATCACATAGCTTTGAAAGCGCTGATTGCGTTCTTCAAAGGTGATGATCAGTGGGTCATGGTTCTGTTGCAGCTGGCGCAGGTTGGCCACGATTTCCACAGGTGTCTTGAGCACCTTGGGGGGTTGCGGGCCATCTTCCTGGCTAAAAGGACTGGGCACGGTCCATTACACTCCGAGCAAATACTATGGCACTAGCATACTGGCTATATGACAACATGTCCCTGTGCCTTTTTAGGTTTCAGGCCTGGCTGAGCGGGCGCTGCTGGCCGATTCTAGCGGCACTGCCACGGCTGTCATAGAGGCTCGGGGTCTCGTTGCCACGCAGGATACTGAGCATGCTGTTGGCTGAAGCCTGGCTGGAACGGATCAGGCGCCCGTTGCGCAGATTGGCAGCCTGGCAGCGTTCCAGTAATGCGCTTAGCTGATCGCCGCGTTCAAGCAACAGGCCGCCCTGCTCGGACTGTGCCGCGAGGGTCTGCAAGCCGTTGCGATCAGGGCTGAGGTTGAGGCTGGCGAGCAACTGGCTACGTTCTTTGCCGTGCTGGTCGAGCAGACTCAGCAGTGGCAGCTTGTCGGTCAGAATGCTTTGCAGGCGGGGAAGGTCGCGATCACTGAGGGCTTGGAATTCAGTGTCGATGAGTTCAAGCAACTGCTCGGCGGTGCCGATATCGTTGATGAACAATTCAAGCAGCTTGGTATCGTGCATTGCGGGCTCTTAGGGGGTAACGGCATTCATTGCGTGTGCAGGAAATGTCCGTTGGGCGGCCAATACCCCCAGCGCAGCCCTGAGACTAGCGCTGGGATTCGAAATTAATCAGTTTGCTGGCAACGCGTTGGCTGTCGACCTGATAGCTGCCATCTTCAATGGCTTGCTTGAGCTGAGCCACGCGTTCCTTGTTGACGGTGGGCTGGTCGCGCAGTTTTTCGCTGACTTTCTGCAATTGCTGAGCATCGCGGCTCAGTTGTACCGACTCGCCGCTCTTGCCAGCTTGTTGGGCCTGAGTCGTAGGGTTGGGCACATTGCTGGGTTGCTTGTTGCCGATGGCTTCATTCTGGCCACCTGCCTGAGCACTGCCGGTACGCCCCGAATTGGCTGGCGTTGCGGCATTGTTGAGCCGGTTGATATCGATGACCATGATGCAAAACCTCGAACAGTGTTTGGACGCTTGCCTAGCTTGTCGGCGCTGCCTGGAAAAACTTTAGGGCAAAAAAGTGTGCGTCAGCTAACAGTCTAAACACAGTGTGGAAAATCGTCAGCCCGGTTGATACACAAAGTTTAATCAAGATTCATGCCTACATCGCAACTTCAACCTGACCTGGGCCGACGACACGCGCTCTGATAACTCGATTCGAGCGTTGGTTACGCACGCTGATCTGCTTGCCAATAGTGCCGTCCGAGAGCGCTTCGCCGGGCATGCGGACACTGATCCCGCCACTGCGTGCGCTGATTACCACCTGATCGCCTTTACGTATTGCTTCAGCCATTTGCACGTGAATGGGGGCAAGTACCTGATCCGGTAGCAGTGGTCGCGTCAATTTTTTGTCGATGGCCTGAGGCAGGGCTGTCAGATAACCCTGGTTGAGCAGGCCGACATCACGTTCGGCGAGCAGCACATCCATTTCTGTCAGCAGATTGTCGCGTTTCAGCGGGCGGCTGGCGATCACCACCTGCCGATACAGGCGCACCTGGCCGGGTACGAATACTGTCCAGGGCGAGTTGCCATCGCAGCGCACGCGCAAGGTGACGCGGCCAATCGGTTCGGCCGGACTTTCCAGGGTGGTTGTCAGGGGCTGCCCGCACAAAGGTAGGCGTAGACGTGGGTCGAGTCGGTTGATTTGAATCTCATGACGTCCGGCGATGTTGCTACGCTGTAAATAATCACTCACCGCCTGCTCAAGAAAAACTTCGCCAGCGCCGATAAGTTGTTCAGGCCGCGTGGCCTCGGCGCTCGCTACGGCGCTATAGCCGAGTGCCAGCAAAGCGGGTACAACTGCCAGCCAGTAGCGGCATTTTGCCAGTGAGCGTCGGTTAGTTGTCGTTTCAGTGTTCATATGGGTTAGATAGCAAGGCGCGTGCCGCCTGCTACGCTGACAGCAATCTGTTACTCAAATAAGGAGTTTGGGTATGGCCGGTGTGATGGATTCGGTTAACCAGCGAACTCAGTTGGTTGGTCAGAATCGTTTGGAGTTGCTGCTGTTTCGTCTGAACAGCAACCAGTTGTACGGCATCAACGTATTCAAGGTGAAAGAGGTGCTGCAGTGCCCGAAACTCACCATCATGCCCAAATCCAGTCCGGTTGTTCGCGGTGTGGCCAATATCCGTGGCGGCACCATTCCGATTCTTGATTTGTCCATGGCCACGGGCAACACCCCGCTGGCGAATATCGACAGCAGCTTCGTGATCATTACCGAGTACAACACCAAGGTGCAGGGTTTTCTGGTGCATTCGGTCGAGCGCATCGTCAACATGAACTGGGAGTCGATCCATCCACCACCCAAGGGCACCGGGCGCGATCATTACCTGACGGCGGTGACTCACCTGGACGACAAGATGGTCGAGATCATCGACGTCGAGAAAATCCTCGCAGAAGTGGCACCGACCTCTGAGGTGATCTCCGAAGGTGTACTCGATGCCCGCACCCAGGCCCGTGCCGTGAGCAAACGTGTGCTGACCTGCGACGATTCGTCGGTTGCACGCAAGCAGGTGACGCGCTGCCTGGAAACCGTCGGCGTGGAGGTGGTGGCGCTAAATGATGGCCGCCAGGCTCTGGATTATCTGAAGGCGATGGTCGAGGAGGGCAAGAAGCCTGAGGAGGAATTTCTCATGCTGATTTCCGATATCGAAATGCCCGAGATGGATGGTTACACCCTGACAGCGGAGATTCGTTCCGATCCGCGTATGCAAAAGCTGCACATCATCCTGCATACTTCGCTTTCTGGCGTGTTTAACCAGGCCATGGTCAAGAAGGTGGGCGCGGATGATTTTCTCGCCAAGTTTCGCCCGGATGACCTGGCCGCACGGGTAGCTGACCGCATCAATATAGCGGCAGGGGACTGAGGGCCTGGCCCTCAGTGAAACATATGTTCGTCGAGGCCTCGCGAGTGTCTACAGGTAATTTGGATTTCGAGCAGTTCCGGACTTTCCTGGAAAAAGCCTGCGGCATCCTGCTTGGCAGCAATAAGCAGTATCTGGTTTCCAGCCGGCTCAACAAGCTGATGGAACAGAACAGCATCAAAACCCTGGGAGAGCTGGTGCAGCGCATGCAAAGCCAGCCACGCAGTGGCTTGCGCGAACAGGTGGTCGATGCCATGACCACCAACGAAACGCTGTGGTTTCGCGATACCTACCCCTTTGAAGTGCTGAAAAACCGGGTGCTGCCCGAGATGATCAAGGCCAGCCCAGGGCAGCGCTTGCGTATCTGGTCGGCGGCCTGCTCTTCGGGGCAGGAGCCCTATTCGCTGTCGATGACCATCGATGAGTTTGAAAAAACCAACCTGGGTCAGCTCAAGAGCGGTGTGCAGATTGTTGCCACCGACCTGTCGCCGTCCATGTTGCTCAACTGCAAATCGGGTGAGTACGACAGCCTGGCAATGGGCCGTGGTTTGTCCCAGGAGCGGCTGCAGCGTTATTTCGACCCCAAAGGGCCGGGGCGCTGGGTGGTCAAGCCGGCCATTCGCAGCCGTATCGAGTTCCGTCCGCTGAACCTGCTGGACAGCTATGCCAGCCTTGGCAAGTTCGATGTGGTGTTCTGCCGTAACGTGCTGATCTACTTCTCTGCCGAAGTGAAGAAAGACATCCTGACGCGCATTCATGCGATGTTGAAACCGGGTGGTTACCTGTTCCTCGGTGCCTCCGAGGCACTCAACGGCCTGCCTAACCATTATCAGATGGTGCAGTGCAGCCCGGGGATCATCTACAAAGCGAAGTAGCCTGTGTGCTTGCAAATAAAAACGGGAGGCCTTGGCCTCCCGTTTTTATTGGGCTGAGTTAGTGTGTTGCCGGGGTTGTTTGTTCACTGCCTGTCACGTGGCACAGGCTGTGGGTGCCGGGTTGCAGGTAAGGCTGCAGGATCGGCGCCATGCCTTTGAGCACTTGCACCGGCAGTGCTGAGGTGAAGCGAAAGTTTTCCGCTGCGCGGCCGGGAACGAAGGCGGTGAGGGTGCCGTAGTGGTTGTCCCCCAGGTAGAAAACGAAGGTGGCGGTACGGTTCATCGCGCGCGAGCTGAGCACGCGGCCACCTGCCCCTACCGTTTCAATGCGGTTGTCCCCTGTGCCGGTTTTGCCACCAACCTTGAGTGGCTGACCATCGGCCAGGCTGAAGCTGCCAAGCAGCCGGCGTGCCGTGCCGTTCTCGACGACATCGGCCAGGGCGTTGCGCAGTGCGGCGGCCACTTCGGGCGCCATAACCCGTTTGCCTTCCTTGTGGTCGCGTACCACCACGGTGTCGTAGGGCGTGTCCGCAGCAAAGTGCAGGCTATCGATGCGGGCCGTGGTTTGCCGGATTCCGTCGTTCTGAATGATCCCCATCAGCTCAGCCAGGGCTGCTGGCCGATCACCTGAGCTGCCAATCGCCGTGGCCAGTGAGGGCACCAGGTGAGCGAAAGGGTATCCCAGGTTTTGCCAACGCCGATGAATATCGAGGAAGGCCTCAACCTCCAGCATGATGCGGATGCGGCTGTCACGGGCACTCTTGTGTCGGCTGCGGAACAACCAGCCGTAGACCTCCTGGCGTTCACCCTGACTGGCGGCGACGGCATCGCTGAAGCGTGCCTGCGGGTGTTCGATCAGATAACCCAGCAGCCACAGCTCCAGCGGGTGAACGCGGGCAATATAGCCCTGGTCGGGCAGGCTGTAGGCCCCAGGGCCATAACTGCGGTAAAGCTCGCTAATGCGTTTGTCGCTGAGCTGCTCCTGGGGCAGGTATTTGCGCAGGAAGGCAGCAAAGCTGGCTTCGTCGGCAGTGGGTTGCAGGTAGCGGTGTACGGCGGCCAGGCGTACCGAGGTGTGACGCAGACCGTTTAGGAAGGTGTCCAGACGTTGCTGTTCTGGCTGGCTTTGGTATTTGCGCCAGAAGCGCAACAGGAAGGTGGTGCCCTCGCGGTCGGCGAAGTCGCGCAGGTAGGCCTGGCGGCGCGGATCCTTGTCGTCCTTGAGCAGCTCGGCGCTGTTATTCGGGCCTTGATAAGTGGTGTAACGCACCAGATCGCGCATCAGGCGGATAAACGGCAGGTTGAGTGATTCACGCAGGGCTTCACGCATGCTGGCGATGCGTTGGTTGTCTTCACGGCGGAAGTTGTTGAAGGTGTGGATGCCGCCGCCAGTAAAGAAGCGTTCGCCAGGGTTAGCCGAGTATTTGCGCTCCAGGGCGGCGTCCAGCATGGCTGTCAGGCTGGCGTTGGGCGTGTTTTGCAGGTAATCAACGGCCCAGCGGGTCAGGTTGTCCTGGGCGTTCACGGCACGCAGTTCGCTGGCGCTCTGCCCGGCGTGGCGCTGGTGCAGTTCGGCGATGATTTCCAGGTAGGTGGCCAGCACTCGCAGCTTGGCCGTGGAGCCCAGCTCCAGCTTGCTGCCTTCGTTGATGTCGAAGGGCTGGTCGGTGTTATCGGTCTGTACCCGCACCACGCTGCCATTTTCAGTGCGCTCGAACAGAGTGAAGCTGTAGCGCACGTCAGCCGTTTTTTCCGGTGACAACAGGCGTTCGCCAAACAGCCCGATCTGCCCGGCAAAGGTGGGTTCGGCCAGTTGTTGCAGGTACTGGCTGACGGCTTGTTGCAGGTCATTGTTGAGGGTGCTGGTGGCGCTCAGATCGAGGCGATCGAGGTCGTACAGCGGCATGTTGAGCATGGCTGACAGACGCGCCCGTGACACGCTGATGCCTTTGTTGCTGTCCACCGGCTGCAGGTTCGGCTCCAGGACCCAGTCGCGGTAGTTGAGTGTTTGCTGCAGGGCGGCGTCGCGCAGGGCCGTGTCGATCAGACCACCGCCAGCCAGAAGGCGAATATGGCTGTCGGTCAGACTGGCCAGGTCGTTGCGACCCTGAGCCAGATAGTAGGACGGGCGGCGTTGGGCAATCATCAGGGCCAGTACCTGGCGCAGGGCTAGGCCACGCTCGGCCAGGCTGGCATCAGGTGACAGTGCTGGGTTGAGCAGCCGATTGACCTGGGCGAAGTCTGCACCAAACCAGATACGCAGGCCATCGGCCAGGCCATGCACTTCGCCATGTCCGGGGGCGGCGGAGAGTGGCACGCTGTTGAGGTAGTCGCGCACGATGTTTTCTCGCGCGGCCATGGTCTGCGGGCCGCTCTGGTAGGCGCGTACGCTGGCCGAGAGCATTTGCCGCAGCTTTTCCGTGGCTGACAGGGTCAGGCCATCCGGTGAGTGGCGGTATTTCTCCAGCTGAGTGGCCAGTGTGCTGCCGCCCGCCGACTGGTCCTGCATGTCGAGCAGCTTGCCGACCTGGGAAAGAGCGGCCATCACAAAACGTGGCCAGTCCACAGCCGGGTTGGCCATGGGGTGCTGTGGGTCAAGCAGGTGGCGGTTCTCGATAAATAACAGGCTGCCCGAGACCAAGGGTGGGATCGCGCTGAAACTCGGGTAACGCTGCTGCGGATAGCGAAACTCGTAGAACGGCGTGCCGCTGCAATCACTGATACTCAGGCCGCTCTGGATTTTCTCCGGGTAGGGGATAAACAGACCGCGTTGGGCATAGTCGAGCAGGGCCGGGGAGAACTGCGCCTGCTGCTGCACGATGAAGTTGCGCTGGCTGAGACGCTCCAGCATCAGTGGCAGGTAGGTGTAGCCCTGACGTTTATCAAAGGGGCCTTCCTTGGGGTAGATGATGGCACTGCTGGGGCCGGGCTCGACCCGGTAGCTGAGGGTTTGTGCGTAGCGGCTGAGTTCTTGCGCCTGGTAGCGCGAGGTGCGCAGTTCTTCGGCGAGCAGCAGACCCGCGACGATGCACAGGGCCAGAAGCAGCAGCCAGAAAAGGATTTTCAGTGTGCTGCGGCGTTTACGCGGTGCCGGCTGCTGCTGGCTTGCTGGAAGTGGGGTGATGCTGGGTTGCCATGATGCGCCCATATTCATTTAGCCTGATGTACTCATCCATAGGTTTGACAGGTTGCTGAATAACATCAGCGGGCTTGTTCACTGAGCTCCGCTCAGTTGGCCACTGTTTGCAGTTTAGCCGCTGCCTCGGCGCTCAGGCAGGGATGCGTTTGGCAGACGTGAGATTTTCCCGGTATTTATACAACGCATGAATAAGTGATCAGCGGCAATGCACACGGGCGCGAACAGGTGCAGGATTGCCAGGGCTGCATCTGTGCAGGCAGGTGCAAGTAACGGACGACTGAACAGGCAACGAGTGAGCTATGCAGCGCGACCATCGGGAGCAACTCAACCTCAGCTGGCAGGCCAATGCCGATGCCTGGACCGCCGCCGTGCGCGAGCAGCGCATCGAGAGTCGCCGGCTGGTCACTGATGCAGCCATCGTTCAGGCGATTCTGGCCCTGGCGCCGGAGCGTGTACTGGATCTCGGCTGTGGCGAAGGCTGGCTGTGCCGGGGGCTGGTCGAGCATGGCATCGAGGCGGTCGGCGTGGATGCCTCCGCGCCGCTGATTGCCGTGGCGCAACAGGCTGCGGCGGGTAAGTCGCAGTACCGCGTGTGCGGTTATGCCGAGCTGGAGAGCCAGGCTGAGCTACTGGGGCGTTTCGATGTGCTGGTGTGCAACTTTGCCCTGCTGGAAGAACCTCTGGCGCCGACCCTGAATGCTCTGCATGGTCTGCTGGCCGACGACGGCCGTTTGCTGATCCAGACCCTGCACCCCTGGCGGGCCTGCAACGATGCGAGCTATCGCGATGGCTGGCGGGTGGAAACCTTTGTCGGTTTTGGCGAGGGCTTTGCCCAGCCGATGCCTTGGTTCTTTCGTACGCTGGAGTCGTGGCTGGCGTTGTTCAGCGAAACCGGCTGGCGTTTGCAGTGGTTGCAGGAACCGCTGCATCCAGAGAGTGAGCAGCCGGTGTCATTGCTCCTGCTGCTTAGCTCCGAGCCTAACTGAGCCCAAATCAGGCGCGACGCTGACGATCTTCGGCGTAGCGGCGCATGACCCACTGCCCAGCCGGGTGGGCGTGCAGCTCATCGAGGAAGGCCTGGGTCTTGGCATCGTGTCCGGCAATGCCTTCCCATGGTGTGCCGGCAGGGGTGAACAGCGGGGCGAATAGCGCGGCGGCGCTGATGTCGGCCAGGGTCAGTTGTTCGCCGACCAGGTAGCGTGATGGATCGCCGTGGATACGCGACTCGATCAGTGCCAGACCTTCAAGCAGTTCAGCCTGGGATTTCGCCACACGCGGCGGCGTTACCCCGTACAGGCGCTGTACGCCGTTGATCAGTACCGGTTTCATCAGGTCGCGCAGGCCCAGCAGTGGGCGGTAGACCTTGAGCATGGCGTGCATCACCGAGTCCCATTGCTTGATCTGGCCATACAACCAGCGGCGCACATGTACACCCATGTGGTCGAAATGCGCTTCCAGCTCCAGCACCTCGGCCCGTTGCGCGGCATCGGCCGGCAGCAGGGGGTGTTCGGGATAGTGCTGCTCCAGGTACAGGGCAATTTCGGTGGAATCGCCGATCACCTTGTCGCCGTCCTTGAGGATTGGCAGGGTGACAATATTGGCCAGGCGCTTGCTTTTCAGCCGATGCAGACCGGGAAACAGGTTGTCCACCTGAAAGTCGAGGCCCTTGTGATCCAGGTGCCAGCGGGTTTTTTCGCAGTAGTGGGAAATCGGGAACTGATAAAGCGTGCGCATGGTGGGCCCTCGACAATAGTGTGCCGAGTGTACGGGCTGTTTGACCGACTACCCAGTCGCAATCGGCAGTCCAGGCTTTCGTTGGGGGAGCCATGCCCAGGCCGCTGCTGACCTGGGCGAACAGCTTAGGGCGTACGTTGCAGCTCGACCTTACCGGTGGCACTGGCCAGCAGATGCTCCGGCAAGTCGAGCAGGTCGTCGTCGAATGACTCCAGCGGCGGCGGGCGACGTTCGAAGCGCGAGCCAAGCACCAGCAGGCAAGGCGTCAACAGCAAGGTCAATACGGTGGCAAAGGTCAGGCCGCCGGCAATTGCGCTGGACAGCTGGGTCCACCATTGGGTCGACGGCGCACCAAAGCCCAGGCTGGGAGTGAGCAGGTCGACGTTGACCCCGATCACCATCGGCACCAGGCCGAGCACCGTGGTCACGGCGGTGAGCAGCACCGGGCGCAGGCGCAGGCTGCCGGTTTCCAGCGCTGCCTCACGCGGCTCCAGGCCCTGGCGGCGCAACTGGTTGTAGGTGTCGATAAGGATGATGTTGTTGTTCACCACGATGCCCGCCAGGGCGATCAGGCCCATGCCGACCATGACGATGCCGAACGACTGGCCGTTGACCAGCAGGCCCATCAGCACTCCCGCAGTGGACAGTACGATGGCCGAGAGCACCAGCAGCGACTGATAGATGCTGTTGAACTGGGTCACCAGGATGATAAACATCAGGAAAATTGCCACCACAAAGGCCGTGCCGAGGAAGGTCGCGGCTTCACGCTGGTCGGCGTCCTCGCCAGCGAACTTCACCTGCACATCAACGGGCACCTCACCCATTGCCTTGCGTAGGGCTTGCAGGCGTTCGTCCAGGCGTGCGCCTTCGGCGATGTCGGCTTGCAGAGTGATGGTGCGGTTGCCGTCGACTCGGCGCAGGGTGCCGACCTTCGGCGCCTGTTGCAGCGAGACGAAGTTGCTCAGCGGAATCTGCCCGGCCGGGGTGTTCAGGGTCAGTCGGCCGAGCTGGTCGAGAGAGCGCCAGTTGGCTGGCAGGCGCACGCGGATATCCACTTCATCGGTGGCGTCTTCCGGGCGGTAGGTGGCCAGTTTCAGACCGTTGGTGACCATCTGCACGGCATTGCCCACGCTCAGCACATCCGCTCCGAAACGCGCAGCTGCTTCGCGGTCGACCTTGATTCGCCATTCGATGCCCGGCAGGGCGCGGTCATCCTCGATGTCCTTGAAGCCGCCCAGGCGCTGCATGTTGGCGCGCACCTGTTCGACCCACTGATCGGCCTTGGCCGGATCCATGGAGCTGACCTGTAGCTTTACAGGTTTGCCGCTGCTGGGGCCTTCTTCCTGTTTGCGGAACTCCAGCACGATGCCCGGGATATCCGACGTTCGCGTGCTCATGTCGGCGAGAATCTGGCTGGCCGAACGCCGCTCATGCCATTCAATGAACTGGAACTGCAGGGTGCCGATCACGTCCGCACCGAGCTGGCCGTCCGGCTGCGCGAGGGAGCGGGCGTACAGCGCCTTGACCTCGCTCATGCCGAGCAGGCGTTTCTCCACCTGTTGCAGCAGCGCGTCTTTTTCCTGCACCGACAGATCGCCACGGGCGCGCAACCAGATCTGTGCGTTCTCCGGCTCGACTTCGGGGAAGAACTCCACGCCATGGTTGAAACGGCCATAGGCGGTGTAGATCAGCGCAATCAGCGCGAGCATGCCCAGCAGGGTCAGTCCAGGGCGCTTCAGCAGCGTGCCGAGCAGGCGGCGATAACCGACGGCACCGCGACCCGGTTGGGTGGGTTGCGGCATTGGCTGGCCGCCAGTGACGGCGCCGAGCACCGGCAGAAACACCAGGGCCATGGCCAGTGAAGCGAGCAGGCAGACGATCACCGTGGCCGGCAGGTATTTCATAAACTGGCCGACTACGCCGGGCCAGAACAGCAGTGGCAAAAACACCACCAGGGTGGTGGCGGTGGACGAGATAACCGGCCAGGCCATCCGCATCGCGGCATTGGCCCAGGCCTGGCGTGGCGTTTGACCCTGGTGCAGGTAACGGTCGGCCAACTCGGAGACGACGATAGCGCCGTCCACCAGCATGCCAGCCACCAGAATCAGGCTGAACAACACGACGATATTCAGGGTGAAACCGAACATCCAGATCACCAGGATGCCGGTCAGAAAGGCCCCCGGAATGGTCAGCCCGACTAATAGCGCCGAGCGCATGCCCATGCTCGCCACCACCAGAATCAGCACCAGCACGATGGCAGCCATCACGTTGTTGATCAGGTCGCTGAGCATGCTCTGCACCTGCTGCGACTGGTCCATGATGTAGCTGACCTTGAGACCTTCGGGCAGCAGCGGCTGGGCCTTGACCATCAGCGCCTTGACCTGCTCGATGGTGTCGATGATGTTGGCGCCGCTACGTTTGGACACCTCCAGCACCACCGCCGGCTGGCCGTTGATCCGCGCGTAACCGGTGGGGTCTTTGAAGGTGCGGTGAATGGTGGCGACGTCGCCGAAGGTCACCACGCTGTCGCCGACCACCTTGATCGGCATGGACAGCACGTCTTCGAGGTTTTCGATCACCCCAGGCACTTTCATGCTCATGCGCCCGGCGCCGGTGTCCAGGCTGCCGGCGGCGACCAGGCGGTTGTTGCGGCTGACCAGGTTGAACAGCTCGTTGTAATCGATGCCGTAGCTGTCGAGCACCTGCGGGTCGACAACGATTTCCAGCAGGTCTTCACGGTCGCCGCCGATTTCCACCGAGAGCACTTCGGCGATGCCTTCGACGTTCTCTTTCAGACGTCGGGCGATATACACCAGCTCGGTTTCGGCAATTGGCCCGGATAGACCAATCGACAGCACTGGAAACAGCGCCACGTTGACTTCATTGACCGTCGGTTCCTCGGCTTCTTCCGGCAACTTGCTGCGCGCGGTGTCGACTTTCTCGCGCACATCGGCGAGGGCCAGCTTGGCATTGAAGCCGGCGTCGAACTCCAGGGTCACCGAGGCATGGCCTTCGCTGGCCATGGAGCGCATTTCCTTGACCCCTTCTAGGCTGCGCAACTCCTGCTCCAGCGGGCGTACCAGCAGGCGTTCGGCGTCTTCCGGGCTGATGCCTTCGAGGGTTACCGAAACATAGATGATCGGGATGCTGACATCCGGGTTGGCCTCCTTGGGGATGGCGTAATACGCCGTCAGGCCGCCCAGCATAAGAAATAGCAGCACCAGCAGGCTGGTGCGGCTGCGATCCAGCGCCGCAGCGATCAGGCCGTGCATATCAGCTACCCCCTTTGGCCAGCTGGCTGATCACCTGTTGGCCCGGCTCGACAAAGCCCTGGCCGAGGGTGATCAAGGCCACCTTGTTGGGCAGGCCGCTGACCCAGGCGCCCTGGTTGTCGACGCTGATCAATTGCACCGGAGTGAACTCTACCTGTTGCTGTTCATTCACCCACTTGACGCCATGCCGACCGGCTTTATCCAGGCTCAGCAGGGCAGGCGACAGGCGATGCGCCAGGGCTTCACCGGTCTGAACATGCAGGGTCGCGCTGGCACCTGCCAGGCGCAGGGCCTGCGGGTTATCGACCTTGACCTCGATGCGGAAACTGCGCGAGCCGGGGTCGGCTGCGGCGGCGATAAAGTGCAGCTCGCCCTGCAATTCGCGGCCGTCGAGTAGTTCAACCTTAACCGGCTGACCGAGCTTGAGCTGGGTGACTTCCTGCTGGGCGATCTGTGCGCTGACCTTGAGCTGGCTGATGTCCACCAGGGTCAGCAGGCTTTGCCCGGGCTGGACGAAATCGCCCAGTTCAACCATGCGCTGGTCATACACCCCGGCAAACGGCGCGCTGATCCGTGTGTTGCGCAGCTGCAGGCGGGCGCTGTCGAGCTCGGCGCGCGCCTTGGCCAGTTCGCTTTCCAGGCGCAGCAGCTCGTTGGCTGAGATCAGGCTGCGTTCGCGTAGGCGTTTGGCTGCACTCACGTCGCTCTCGCGCTGACGCACGTCGGCCTCGCTGCGCGCCACCTGGGCTGGGCGGTCATCGGCTGACAGGCTCAGCAGCAGTTGCTCGGCGGCAACGCGGTTGCCCTTGTCCTGATCCAGGCGCGTTACCGTGCCGCTGACCTGTGAGCGCAGCTCGACCCGGCGCCAGGCTTCAATCTGCCCCTGCACCACGTGCTGGCGCTGCATCGGGCTGGCTTCCAGCCACTGCACTTCAACTTTGCTCAGGCCCTTTTCTTCCACTGGCGTATCGGCCGTGGCGGTTTCCTGCGTCTTGAACAGCGAGCCGCTGAACAGCCACAACACGAGTAGCAGACTGATGGCGACGGCGATCAACCAGGGGCGTTTGGACAGCTGACTGAACATGGTGGTTACTCGTGGCGATGGGGTTGAGCTAGCAAATCTGCGGCCTGAGTACGCAGGCCGGCAATGATGAAATCGGTGACGCGGGCGAAGTACTCATCCAGGGCAATTGGTTCGGCCCAATGGGCGAAGCCGCCGGAGGCGATACGCGCCATCACCCCGTTGACGCAGGCTTCGACGCCCCACAGCAGGTTCTGACAGTCGCTCTGGCTTAGCGCCTGGTTGTTCAGGGCGACACTGAGCATGTCGCTGAAGAACAGCTGAACTTCGCGCTCCATATCGAGGAACTGCTGGCGGTACGGGGTTTCCAGGCGCTCCTGAAACTCCGGGCGGTCGCAGTGCAGGCACAGCTGCGCCTGGATCGGGTTGCTCAGCATCTGCTCGAAGGCGCGACGAATGACCCGGCGCATGGCGTCCTGCGGCGGGCTGGCGGCATGCAGCTGGCGCAGTTCCAGCAGGTTGGCGCGACTGAGGTCGAGCACCAGACGCGCATACAGTGCTTCCTTGCTGGGGAAGTGCTTGTACACCGTGCCTTTGCCGATGCCAGCGGCGAGCGCCACTTCGGCAATGGTCACGCGGTCCCAGGGCTGCTCGGCAAAGAGCTGACGGGCCGCGTCGAGGAGGGCGTTCTCGCGTTGTTCGAAGAGTTGATCTTGGTAGCGCATTGGCATTAATCGAAGATTGTGACCGGCGGTCATCCTATGACTGTTGGTCACGACTGGGCAAGTCGGCAGTTGTAACAGGCTTTGCCGTGGCTTGATGGGGTTGGGTTTCAGGGATGGGGCGGGGTGCTGAACGATTGCCAGAGTTGCGCATAACGGCCGCTGTTTTGCAGCTCGCGCAGGCCTTGATCGAAGAGTTGCTGCAGGCGTTCGCTTTCGGGCAGTTGGCGGGAGAAGATCAGGTGGTAGTCCCAGGTCTCATAGGTTTGTGTGGTGGTCAGGCGGGCGCGATCCTTGGCGCTGAGCTGATTGAGCACATAGCTGCCTGAGCCTTTGACGATATCCACCGCATCGATACGCCCGGCGGCCAGCTTGCGCAGGTTGATCAGCTCATCTCCGCTGGCTTCGTACTGCACCCAGCCGCGCTGCTCGGCTTGTTCCAGCACAGGCTGTTTCGCCGATCCCAGTGGAATGCCGATACGCAGGCCTTTTAGTTGCTCGGCTGCGGCGAGGCTGCCATCCCAGTCAATCGGCTTGTCGCGGCGGTAGAACAACACCACTTCATCGCGATACACCACGGCGGAAAACAGGCAGTCGGCCTCGCGCTCCGGCGTGCGCCCCCAGATGGCCGAAGCTTGCCAGCGACCCTGCTTGACCTCCGTGTAGGCGCGCTTCCAGGGGAAGAAGCCGTATTCCACGCTGACGCCCTGGGTGGCAAAGGCTTCGCTGATCAACTGCGGCACCACGCCATAGTGCGGCAGCGCCGCACCGATAAAGGGCGGCCATTCGCCGATGGCAATGCGGATTTTTTCCTGGCTATGCAGTGGCTGGCAGAGGCCAGCCCAGAGCAGCAAAACGGAAAGCAAACAACGCATGCAGTGCTCGATATTCAGCTCGCGGGTTATTCGAGTTTAGCCGCGTGCCACACTGACGCCTTCCAGATTGGCGAAGGAGGTGTCCTTGGCGGTCAGCAGAAAGTCACGCATAAACGGCGCATCCAGCATATCGGTGCGGATGCCGGCGTACAGGGTAGCGAACAGGCCCTTGTCGCCCAGGCGTTTGGCGGTCACGTAGCCGCGCGAGCTGTACTCATGCAGCGCCCAGTTGGGCAGGCCGCACACGCCACGGCCGCTGGCCACCAACTGCATCATCATCACCGTCAGCTCGGAGGTGCGTACCTGGGCCGGCTCGACATCCGCCGGTTCGAGAAAGCGGGTGAAGATATCCAGGCGGTCGCGCTCCACCGGGTAGGTGATCAAGGTTTCCGTGGCCAGGTCCTGCGGCTTGATGCACGGTTTGCTCGCCAGCGGATGCTGGTTGGCTACCGCCAGCATGGCTTCATAGGTAAACAGCGGCACATAGGTAATACCGGCCAGTTCCAATGGGTCGCTGGTCACCACCAGATCCAGATCACCACGCGCCAGCGCCGGCAACGGGGCGAAGGAGAAGCCCGAGGCCAGGTCCAGCTCCACTTCCGGCCAGGCATCGCGGAACTGGTCGATGGTCGGCATCAGCCACTGGAAGCAGCTGTGGCACTCGATGGCCATATGCAGGCGCCCGGCAGTGCCGCCAGCCAGGCGCGCCAGGTCACGCTCGGCACTGCGTAGCAGCGGCAATACCGTGTCGGACAGCTGCAACAGGCGCAGGCCGGCGCTGGTGAAGCGCACCGGCTTGGTTTTGCGCACGAACAGCGGCATGCCCAGGCGCTCTTCCAGCTCCTTGAACTGATGCGACAGCGCCGATTGCGTCAGGTGCAGGCGCTCGGCGGCGTCCACCAGGCTTTCACTTTCGCGCAGGGCGTGCAGGGTTTTCAGGTGGCGCAATTCGAGCATGGCGGGCCTCAGGTGTCTCGCAGATGTGCTGTGTGTAGGAGCGAGCTTGCTCGCGATGCTTTAACGAATCTGATCGTGAGCAAGCTCGCCCCTACAGGTAGTTGGCTTAGCAGAACATGAGTAAAACTATAGATCAATACGAATAGATTGAGTTTGTCTCACGTAGACGGCTTATCGAGAATGGCGCCATCTTATTGATCTGTTGGAGCGTTTTGACATGGCCTTGTCTCATTCCCTGGGGTTCCCCCGTATCGGTCGTGACCGTGAACTGAAAAAAGCCCTGGAAGCCCATTGGAAGGGCGAACTGGATGATGCTGGCTTGCAAGCAGTGGGCCGCGAGCTGCGCGCCGAGCACTGGCAGCTGCAGAAGGATGCGGGCATCGACTTGCTGCCCGTCGGCGACTTCGCCTGGTACGACCAGGTGCTAACCCACTCGTTGACGTTCGGCGTGATCCCTGAGCGCTTCCGCCCGCATACCGGCAAGCCGACCCTGGATACCCTGTTTGGCATGGCCCGTGGCGTCAGCAACAGTTGTTGTGGCGGGGCTCACGCCCAGGAGATGACCAAGTGGTTCGACACCAACTACCACTACCTGGTACCTGAATTTACCGCCGATCAGCAGTTCCAGCTGAGCTGGGAACAACTGTTCGAGGAAGTCGAAGAAGCCCAAGGCCTGGGCCACCGCGTCAAACCGGTGCTGATCGGCCCGCTGACCTACCTGTGGCTGGGCAAGGCCAAGGGCAGCGAGTTTGATCGTCTCGACTTGTTGGAGCGGCTGCTGCCGGTCTACGGCGAAATTCTTCAGCGCCTGGCTGCTCAGGGCGTGGAATGGGTGCAGATCGATGAGCCGATTCTGGTGCTGGACCTGCCACAAGCCTGGAAGAATGCCTTCGAACGTGCCTACAACCTGCTGCAGCGCGAGCCGGGCAAGAAACTCATCGCCACCTATTTTGCCGGCCTGGAGGACAACCTCGGCCTGGCCGCCAGCCTGCCGGTGGATGGCCTGCATATCGACCTGGTGCGTGCGCCCGAGCAGTTCCCCACCATTCTCGACCGCTTGCCGGCGTACAAGGTGCTGTCGCTGGGCGTGGTCAACGGCCGCAACGTCTGGCGCACCGACCTGCAGCAAGCCCTGACGGTTCTGCAGCAGGCTCAGGAACGTTTGGGCGAACGTCTGTGGGTCGCGCCAAGCTGCTCGCTGTTGCACAGCCCGGTCGATCTGAGCCGTGAGGACAAGCTGGATGATGAGCTGAAAAGCTGGCTGGCGTTCGCCGTGCAGAAGTGCGAGGAGGTCGCACTGCTGACCACCGCCCTGAATGCCCCGCAGGATGCCCAGGTGCAGACCGCACTGTCGCAAAGCCGCGCCGTGCAGGCCAGCCGAGCGCAATCGCCGCGTATCCACAAACCAGCGGTGCAGGCGCGTTTGGCAGCCATTACCGCTGCCGACAGCCAGCGCCAGTCGCCATTTGCCACGCGCATCGAACAGCAGCGCAATCGCCTGCAGTTGCCGGTCTTGCCGACCACCACCATCGGCTCGTTTCCGCAGACTGCTGCCATCCGTCTGGCGCGTCAGGCGTTCAAGGCTGGCAAGCTGTCGGCGGGGGATTACACCGAGGCCATGCACAGCGAAATCCGTCATGCCGTCGAGGTGCAGGAAAACCTCGGCCTGGATGTGCTGGTGCACGGCGAGGCTGAGCGCAACGACATGGTCGAGTACTTCGCTGAGCAACTTGACGGCTATGCCTTCACCCGCTTTGGCTGGGTGCAGAGTTACGGCTCGCGCTGCGTCAAACCGGCGGTGATCTACGGCGATCTGAGTCGGCCCAAGGCCATGACCGTGAGCTGGATCGGTTATGCGCAAACCCTTACCCGCAAGGTGATGAAGGGCATGCTGACCGGCCCGGTGACCATGCTGATGTGGTCTTTCCCACGTGACGATATTTCCCGTGAGCAGCAGGCGCGCCAACTGGCGCTGGCCATTCGTGACGAGGTGGTGGACCTGGAAACGGCCGGGATCAAGATCATCCAGATCGACGAAGCCGCCTTCCGTGAAGGTTTACCGCTGCGCCAGGCGCAGTGGCAGGGCTACCTGAACTGGGCCACCGAAGCCTTCCGCCTGTGCGCCTCGGGTGTGCGTGACGAAACGCAGATCCACACCCACATGTGCTACAGCGAGTTCAACGATGTGATCGAGTCCATCGCCGCCATGGATGCCGACGTGATCACCATCGAAACCTCGCGTTCGGACATGGAGCTGCTGGAGGCCTTCGAGCGCTTCGACTACCCCAACGACATTGGTCCCGGCGTGTATGACATCCACTCGCCACGGGTGCCGGACAGCCGGGAGATGGTCAACCTGCTGCGCAAGGCTGCGCAGCGCATTCCGCTCGAGCGACTGTGGGTCAACCCGGATTGCGGCCTGAAAACCCGCGCCTGGCCGGAGACCGAAGCGGCGTTGATCAATATGGTGGCGGCGGCTCGTCAGCTGCGTAGCGAACTGGCCTGATCCGCGTCCTGTTGCGCCTAAAGCCCCTGCCATGGCCCTGATCGGCTGTGGTGGGGGCTTGGTTTTGCTGGCAGCAAAAATACCGCTCGTCCCCCTTCATCAAACTGTCACGCTTGTGTGGCAGCGCGCTCGTACAAACATCATCACACTCGCGTCTTAATGGGGGGCTGCGTTCTGCTGTCCCATGGCCGGGTGATGCCATGCGTAATTTGATTATTTTCGTCGCACTGCTGTGCGGCCTGCCGGCTTTTGCCGCACAACCTTGCAGTGTTCAGGTGCCAACGCTTACCGCCGAGGTCGGCGATGTGCGCCTGGCTTACCAGAGTATCGGGCGTGACGCGGACCCGGCCTTGCTGCTGGTGATGGGCCTGGGTGGCCAGTTGATCCACTGGCCGGATGAAGTGGTCGAGCGCCTGTGTCAGCAGGGTTTTCGGGTGATTCGCTTCGACAACCGCGATGTCGGCTTGAGCAATTGGGTCGCTGTGGCACCGGAAATCAACCTGACCTATGAAGCGCTGCGTTATCGCCTGGGGCTGTCGGTGACAGCACCTTACGGCCTGCGTGACATGGCTCGCGACGCCCTGGGGCTGCTGGATAACCTGAATATCGAGCGCGCCCATGTGCTGGGCGCCAGCATGGGCGGGATGATCGCTCAGCATATGGCCGACCTTGCGCCTGAGCGGGTGCAAAGCCTGACGTTGGTGATGACCAGCTCCGGTGCCCAGGGCTTGCCGGCGCCTAGCAGCGAATTGTTGAGCTTGCTGGCCCGGCGCGACGCGCCCAATCGCACCGTGGCGCTGGAGCAGCAGGCCGATCTGCTGGCGGCGCTGGGCAGCCCGGCAGTCAGTGATGATCGGCAGTTGTTGTTACAGCAGGCGCAAGTCGCCTTCGACCGCGCCTTCAACCCGGAAGGCGTGCAACGCCAGTTGTTGGCCATTCTCGCCGAACCGAGTCGGGTCGAGCTGCTCAACCGCTTGCAGGTGCCAACCCTGGTGGTGCATGGCACGGCGGATCCGTTGCTGCCGGTGATGCACGGCGTGCATGTGGCGGCGCATATCAAAGGCAGTGAGCTACGCCTGATTCCTGGGCTGGCCCATCGTTTTCAGGATGCGTTCAAGGAACCGTTGCTGGCCGCAGTGCTGCCGCACCTGCAGGCCCATCGTGCGGATGGGCAGTGGGCGCGGCTTTAAGGCGCAGAGTTACTTAACGAGTGCCGAGGAAGTCGCGTTTGCCGATGCTGACACCGTTGTGGCGCAGGATGGCGTAGGCGGTGGTGTAGTGGAAATAGAAGTTCGGCATGACGTGGTCGAGCAGGAAGGCCTGGCCCAGGAACTGGGTTTCCTTGTCGCGACGCTTGAGAACCACAGTACGTGCTTCGCTGCCGTCGATCTGTGCAGCGCTCAGGCTGGCGAGGAAATCCAGGGTCTTGCTGATGCGCGCCTGCAGCTCGGCAAAGCTGGTTTCGTCGTCGGCATGGCTCGGTGCGTCGACACCCGCCAGCAGGGCTGCGCCGGCTTTGGCACCATCACAGGCGATCTGCACCTGGCGGCTCAGCGGGAACATGTCGGGGGCCAGGCGAGCGTTGAGAAATACGCTCTGCTCGATCTTCTTCTCTTCGGCATGGGCGGCGGCGAGGCCGAGGATAGTCGAGAGGTTGTTCAGTTGGCGGGTAAACACCGGGATGGATGCTTGGTACATGGACAGGGACATGGAATTCTCCAGTGAAACAGTAGGGGTGGCTTAGCCGATGGTGATCGGCGGCAGTTGAGTCAGTTCAACGGTCTGCGCCTTGCGTGGGGCGAGGATTTCCGCTTCGCCATCGACCACCAGCTCGTCGTTCTGGTTGAACACACGGGTTGCTACACGCACGCGGAATTTCGGCAGTTTTTCCAGGATTTCCAGGCGCACGGTCAGGGTGTCACCGAGTTTCACCGGTGCGGTGAAGCGCATGCTCTGGCCGATATAGATGGTGCCCGGGCCGGGCAGCTCGCAGGCCACGGCGGCGCTGATCAGCGCACCGCTGAACATGCCGTGAGCGATACGCTCCTTGAACATGGTGGTGGCGGCATAGTCGGCGTCGAGGTGCACCGGGTTGTGGTCGCCGGACACTTCGGCAAACAGCTGGATGTCGCGTTCGCTGACAGTTTTGCTGTAACTGGCGGTCTGGCCGACTTCGAGGGCGTCGTAGGGCGTGTTGCTGCTCTGGGTCATGGGTGACTCTCTTGGCTCTGTTGGTGGCACTGGCGCGGTTGGCTTAGGGCCTGTTGCAGCCAGTCGATGATGTAGGTGGTGACTTCGTCACGGTTGCTCTCGTTGAGCAGTTCATGGCGCGCGTCGGGGTAAAGTTTGACCTGTACGTGCTGATTGCCGGCGGTGCTCAGGGCGTTACCCAGGTCTTGCTGACGGTGGCCATCGCTGACCGGGTCACAGGCACCGCCGATCACCAGCAGCGGCAGGCTGCTGTCGATCTGCGCCAGGTTTTCCAGTGGGGTGATCTGTTGCAGGCCGCCCAGCAGGTCAACCCACAGCTGGTTGCTGCAGCGGAAGCCGCACAGCGGATCGTTAATGTACTTGTCGACTTCCTGCGGGTCGCGGCTCAGCCAGTCAAAGGCCGTGCGGTTGGGCTTGAAGGCTTTGTTGAACGAGCCAAATGACACGAACTCCAGCAGGGCACTGCGTCCCAGCGGGCCTTGTCGCCAGCGCTCGAAGCGCGCCAGCAGTTGCCCGGCACGGTACAGCGCCACGGGTTGGTAGTTGGAGCCGGAGAGAATCGCCCCTTGCAGGCTGCAGCTGTGGTGCATCAGGTAGGCTTGGCTGATGTAGCTGCCCATGCTGTGGCCGAGCAGGAAGATTGGCACCTGCGGATGAGTCTGGCGCATATGGTGGTTGAGGCTGGCCAGATCATTGACCACCAGCTCCCAGCCCTTGCTGTCGGCATAGTGGCCGAGCAGACCGTGCTCGGCGGTTTTGCCGTGACCGCGCTGGTCGTGCGCGTAGACCTCGAAACCCTGCGTCACCAGCGCTTCGGCCAGGCGTGCATAACGCCCGCTGTGTTCGGCCATACCGTGGGCGACCATCAGCAAGGCTTTTGGCGGTTGTTCGGCATACCAGCGGTTGACAAAGAGGGGCGCTGCATCGGTGCTATTGAGCCAGAACGCTTGGTGGAGCATGGCGAATCCCTTGAGCCTGCAGAAGCTGCGCATTGTGCACCCCGCGCGGCGCGGCGCAAAGTCCGCGCAGGTGCAACGGTCGCTTGCAGGCATGTGCAGCTGTCTGCTGCCGGTAAGGCTGCGCCGAAGCAGCAGGATAGTTGCGCCGGGAGCGGCAAGATTCAGTGCGTCAATGACGCTGCTCGGCTATTTGCCTGTTTGGCGTTAGCTGTTAACGTCCAGCCAACTCCGCTAGAGGGTGCTTACAAAAATACTGCGCTCGCCCATGCTGCGTTGAACCCAGCCGCGAAATGCTCATGTACAACTCGTACATTCCGCTTTTCGGTTGACCTCGCCTTGCCTGGCTATCGCTCGCTGCTTTTGTAAGCACCTTCTTTTACGGATTAGGATCATCTCAGGGCAAGAGGATAAAAATAATGCAGCCTGATTTCTGGAGCGACAAACGTCCGGCCGGCGTTCCCAATGACATCGACCTGGGGGCTTACAAGTCGGTGATCGAGGTGTTCGAGCGCTCGTGCAAGAAGTTCGCTGACCGTCCGGCGTTCAGCAACCTGGGCGTGACTCTGACCTATGCCGAGCTGGATCGGCTCTCGGCGGCCTTTGCCGCCTACCTGCAGAAGAATACCGACCTGCAGCCGGGTGACCGCATCGCTGTACAGATGCCCAACGTGCTGCAATACCCGATCGCCGTGTTCGGTGCCATGCGCGCCGGGCTGATTGTGGTCAACACCAACCCGCTGTACACCGCCCGCGAGATGCGCCATCAGTTCAAGGATGCCGGCGTGCGCGCGCTGGTGTACCTGAACATGTTCGGCAAGCTGGTGCAGGACGTGCTGCCGGATACCGAGATTGATTACCTGATCGAAGCCAAGATGGGTGACCTGCTGCCAAGCCTCAAGGGCTGGCTGGTCAACACCGTGGTGAAAAAGGTCAAGAAGATGGTGCCGGACTACCATCTGCCGCAGGCTATAGCCTTCAAGAGTGCACTCAAGCAGGGCCAGGGCCACGCGCTGAAGCCAGTCAAGGTTGGTCAGGACGACATCGCCGTGCTGCAATACACCGGTGGCACCACCGGCGTCGCCAAGGGCGCGATGCTCACCCACGGTAACCTGGTGGCCAACATGCTGCAGGTCGATGCCTGCCTGTCACAGCTGGGCGATGACGGCACCCCGCTGATGAAACAGGGCCAGGAGATCATGATCGCGCCACTGCCGCTCTACCATATCTATGCCTTCACCGCGAACTGCATGTGCATGATGGTCAACGGTAACCATAACGTACTGATCACCAACCCGCGCGACATTCCCGGCTTCGTCAAGGAATTGGGCAAGTGGCAGTTCTCCGCGCTGCTGGGTCTCAACACGCTGTTTGTCGCGCTGATGGACAACCCCGAGTTCAAGAACCTGGATTTCTCCCATTTCAAATTGACCAACTCCGGCGGCACGGCGCTGGTAAAAGCCACTGCCGAGCGCTGGCAGGCCATGACCGGTTGCCCGGTGACTGAAGGCTATGGCCTGACCGAAACCTCCCCGGTAGCCAGCACCAATCCCTACGGTGACAAGGTGCGCTTGGGTACTGTCGGTATTCCGGTGCCGGGCACGGCGTTCAAAGTTATAAATGATGACGGTGTCGAGCAGCCACTGGGGGAGCGCGGCGAGCTGTGCATCAAGGGCCCACAGGTGATGAAAGGCTACTGGCAGCGCGAGGAAGCCACCGCTGAAGTGCTGGATGCCGAGGGCTGGTTCAAGACCGGTGATGTGGCGGTGATCGACCCAGATGGCTTTGTACGCATCGTTGACCGTAAGAAGGACATGATCATCGTCTCCGGTTTTAACGTGTACCCCAACGAGATCGAAGATGTGGTCATGGCCCACCCGAAAGTCGCCAGCTGCGCGGCCATCGGTGTGCCGGACGAGAAGTCCGGGGAAGTGGTCAAACTGTTTGTCGTGGCCCGTGACAGCAGCCTCAGTGCCGAAGAGTTGAAGGCCTACTGCAAAGAGAATTTCACCGGTTACAAAGTGCCCAAACAGATTGTCTTCCGCGACGCCCTGCCGATGACCCCGGTTGGCAAGATCCTCCGTCGCGAGCTGCGCGATATTGCATGAGTGCTTGCGTTTTGTGGTTGCTGTGCCGCCCGCGATGGGCGGCACAATGCGAGCGCAGGGGCTGTAGCGCGGCATTTGCAGGCGATTTATGAAAAGTGACCGCTATGCAATACCTGGTCACTTTTGTGACCGTTGCGGCGCTTATTGGTGCTAGTCGCTGTTTGGCAAAGCTGCTACTCTCGGGCAGCTTTTTTGTGATCCGCCATCCACGGCGAGCGGGCTCCAGGGCCTTCGCTGTGCGACGTCAGAAATTGCTTTTGGCAGTTTTTGGCCGTTCAAGTCGCAAGAAATCACGCGAACCTACAATAAACAACCGTCTACGCGCGGTGAAGATCAAGCTGTTGCTGAGGAGTGGGCTTCCATGACCGAAAACTTTTGGAAGGATAAGTATCCCGTTGGGATTGCTGCCGAAATCAATCCTGACCAGTACCCGAATATCCAGGCGGTACTGAAAAAGTCCTGCCAACGCTTCGCCGACAAGCCAGCTTTCAGCAATATGGGTAAAACCATTACCTACGGCGAGCTGTACGAGTTGTCCGGCAACTTTGCCGCTTACCTGCAGCAAAACACTGATCTGCAGCCCGGTGACCGCATCGCCGTGCAGCTGCCCAACGTGCTGCAATACCCGGTTGTGGTCTTCGGTGCTCTGCGCGCCGGCCTGGTGGTGGTCAACACCAACCCGCTGTACACCGCCCGGGAAATGGAACACCAATTCAACGACTCCGGCGCCAAAGCCCTGGTCAGCCTGGCCAACATGGCTCACCTGGCCGAGCAGGTTCTGCCGAAAACCGGGATCAAGACGGTCATCATCACCGAAGTCGGTGACATGCTCTCGCCGCTCAAGCGCCTGCTGGTCAACAGTGTGGTCAAGCATGTGAAGAAGATGGTACCGGCCTACAACCTGCCGCAAGCCGTCAAGTTCACCGCGGCCATGGCCAAGGGCCGTGGCCAGAGCGCCAAGGACGCTGCGCCGAGCAATGGCGATATCGCCGTGCTGCAATACACCGGCGGCACCACCGGTGTGGCTAAGGGCGCGATGCTCACTCACCGCAACCTGATCGCCAACATGCTGCAGGTCAAGGCGCTGATGGGCTCGGAAATGAGCGAGGGCAGCGAAGTGCTGATCGCGCCGTTGCCGCTGTACCACATCTACGCGTTCACCTTCCATTGCATGGCGATGATGCTGATTGGTGGGCACAACGTGCTGATCACCAACCCGCGTGATCTGCCATCCATGACCAAGGACCTGGCCAAGTACAAGTTCACTGGTTTTGTCGGTCTCAACACCCTGTTCGTTGCCCTGTGCAATAACGAAGACTTCCGCAAGCTGGACTTCTCCACCCTGAAAGCCACCTTCTCCGGCGGCATGGCCCTGCAACTGGCCACGGCCGAGCGTTGGAAGCAGGTGACCGGCTGCCCGATCTGCGAAGGCTTCGGCATGACCGAAACCAGCCCGGTGGCCTCGGTCAACCCGTTCAGCAATATCCAGATCGGCACCATCGGTATTCCGGTGCCGTCGACCGTGTGCAAAGTGATCGACGACGAAGGCGTCGAGCAGCCACTGGGTTCGATTGGCGAGCTGTGCGTCAAAGGTCCGCAGGTGATGAAGGGTTACTGGCAGCGCCAGGAAGCCACTGACGAAATCCTCGACGCTGAAGGCTGGTTGAAAACGGGCGACATCGCGGTGATTCAGGACGACGGCTACATGCGTATCGTCGATCGCAAGAAGGACATGATTCTGGTGTCCGGTTTCAACGTCTACCCGAACGAGCTGGAAGACGTACTGGCCACGCTGCCGGGCGTATTGCAATGCGCAGCCATCGGTGTGCCGGACGAGAAGTCAGGCGAAGCGATCAAGATCTTCGTGGTGGTCAAGCCGGGTGAAACCCTGACCAAAGAGCAGGTCATGGAGCACATGCGCGCCAACGTCACCGGTTACAAGGTGCCGAAAGCCGTGGAGTTCCGCGACGTGCTGCCGACCACCAACGTCGGCAAGATCCTGCGCCGCGAGCTGCGTGACGAAGAGCTGAAGAAACTGGGCAAGAAGTAAGCGCCCGGTTAAACAAAACCCCGCCTAGGCGGGGTTTTTTGTGTCTCTTTGAAACCGGTCGTTGAAAACGTAGCGAGCGATGGCTAGGCAAGGCGGAAGTAGCCGAAAAAGCGGAGTGTACATCTGCACATGAGCATTTGATTCGCTGCGCTCACCCCTTTGGGGCCGTGCTAAAGCACGTTCAGCCTTCGGCTGTGAGGCTGCTTTTCTCGCATCGCTCGCCCCTCGGATCCGCCTTCGGCTGTTACTCCTGTTGGTCTTTGCAACGCAGGATAGCCGAGCGCAGTAGTTTTCAGCGGTCGGTTAGCCGGTGCGCCAGGTGATTTCCTCCACCCCATCGGCGCTGATGCGCATCCAGCGGTCGGCCTGTTCGTCGCTTTCTTCTTCCTGCCAACCGCCTGGTGCGCAGCGTACTTCAACATTCAGCGCGGCGAAGGCGGCCTGGGCGCAGGCCAGGTCGTCGGCCCAGGGCGTGGCGTCGCTTTCCAGAAACAGGCTGTGCCACTTACCCACGGCCTTGGGCAGCCAGGTGACCGGAACGTTGCCAGCCATGCACTTGAAGGTCTGGCCTTTCTGCTGCCAGGGTGTGCAGCTGCCCAGGGTTTGGCTCAGCCACTCGCCGATAGCCGTGTGGTCGGCGTCTTTCAGGTAAATCTCGATATCCGGTTGGCGCATGGTCATAGTCTCTCGATCCAGTCGTAGCGGATGGCGACAGTCACGTCGCAGGGTTCGGCGATCACCGCCGCGCGGCGTTCGGCGCTGGCGCGCCAGCCGTGCGGGGTCATGGCCAGCAGGTCAGCGCGGGCTTCACTGCTATCCAATTGCAGGTTGAAGGTCAGCGTTTCGCTGTGGGCCAGGCGCATGCCTTCTGGGATCAGCTCCAGATGCTTTTGATCATCGTAGTCGCGTACTTCGTCATACAGCTTCTGGCGTAACTCCATCAGGTGCTCACGGGTCGGGCCCATGCGTAGCAGACCGCCACCCGGGGCGAGCAGGCGCTTGGCTTCCTGCCAGTCGAGCGGGCTGAAGACGCTGGACAGCAGTTGGCAGCTGGCATCACTCAGTGGCACGCGGGCCATACTCGCCACCAGCCAGGTCAGTTGCGGCGCGCGCTTGCAGGCACGTTTGACTGCCTCGCGGGAGATATCCAGTGCATAGCCATCGGCCTGCGGCAGGGCATCGGCGATCTGCGCGGTGTAGTAACCCTCGCCGCAACCGATATCCAGCCAGCGCTGCGGGTTATAGCGAGCTGCCAGTTCGGCCAGGCGCTGGGCCAGCGGTGCGTAATGGCCGCCGTCGAGAAAGCGCCGACGGGCTTCGACCATGGCGACGTTGTCGCCAGGGTCGCGGCTGTTCTTGTGCTGCACCGGCAGCAGGTTGAGGTAACCCTGGCGTGCACGGTCAAAGCGGTGATTGGCCGGGCAGACTACGCCGTTGTCAACGACGCTCAGCGGCTGCTGGCAGATCGGACAGGTCAGGCTCATGCGAGGAGATTGACCAACGTCTGGTAGTAGATTTCGGTCAGCACATCCAAATCACTGGCCAGTACGCGTTCGTCGACCTGGTGGATGGTGGCGTTGACCGGTCCGAGTTCGACCACCTGGGTGCCGAGGGTGGCGATAAAGCGCCCGTCCGAGGTGCCGCCGCTGGTCGAAGGCTGGGTATCGCGACCGGTGACGCCCTTGATGCTGGCGGCCACGGCGTCGAGCAATGCACCCGGCTCGGTAAGGAAGGGTAGGCCGGACAGTGCCCAGTCCAACTCGAAATCCAGGACGTGCTTGTTGAGAATGGCCTCAACGCGCTGTTGCAGCCCCTCGACCGTGGACTCGGTGGAGAAGCGGAAGTTGAAGATGGCCTTCAGCTCACCCGGAATCACGTTGGTGGCGCCGGTGCCGGCGTTCAGGTTGGAAATCTGGAAACTGGTCGGCGGAAAGAAGGCGTTGCCGTCATCCCAATGTTCGGCGGCCAGTTCAGCCAGGGCCGGTGCAGCCAGGTGAATCGGGTTGCGCGCCAGGTGCGGGTAGGCCACGTGGCCTTGTTTGCCGCGTACGGTCAGGGTGCAGCCAAGTGAGCCGCGGCGGCCGTTTTTCACTACGTCGCCGACCAGGGTGGTGCTCGATGGTTCGCCGACAATGCACCAGTCCAGACGCTCGTTACGTGCGCGTAGGCGTTCGACCACCGCCTTGGTGCCATGGTGCGCCGGGCCTTCTTCGTCACTGGTGATCAGGAAGGTGATACGGCCTTTGTGCTCTGGGTATTCGGCGACGAAGCGCTCAACGGCGATGACCATCGACGCCAGGCTGCCTTTCATATCCGCCGCGCCTCGGCCGCAGAGCATGCCGTCTTCGTCGATCAGTGCATCGAACGGCTGGTGCTGCCAGTTCTGCACCGGACCGGTGGGCACCACGTCGGTGTGCCCGGCAAAGCACAGCACCGGACCGTCGCCCTTGCCGTGGCTGGCCCAGAAGTTGTCCACTTCCTCAATCCTCATCGGCTCGATGGTGAAGCCACAGGCGGCCAGGCGACGCATCATCTGTTCCTGGCAGCCTTCATCGAGGGGGGTGACGGATGGACGGCGGATCAGCTCGCATGCAAGCTCCAGCGTCGGGGAAAGGGGCGTGGTGTGGGTGGTCATTACAGCTCCGGGGCGGCTTCAGGCACAAAGGCCGCCATCTTAAAGCAAAACGGCGACCATTGGCCGCCGTCTGGCATTCCGAAACGCCCGAGATCAGCTGGCCGCAGCAGTTTCCTGCGGGTTGGCCTGCGCGGCTGGCAGGGACGACAGCAGGGCCATGATCAGCGCAGCAAGGTACGGCAGCGACTGCACCAGCAGCATGGCCACCCAGAACTTCACGTCGGCGCTGGGTAGGCCCTGGACGATGCCAATGCCGATGGCGGCGCCCCACAGCAGCAGCATGATGAACACTTCTTCGCGGGCCTCGGCCAGGGCCACCAGGATGCCGTGGTTGCTGGCCATCTTCGGCGTGCGGAAGAACGGGATGGTCTTGGTGAAGGTGCCGTAGAGCACCGCCTTGGCAATCGTGTGCGACAGCGCCAGGCCCGCCAGTGCTGCCTGGAACGAACGCACCAGATCAACGCCCATGGCCTTGCGGTACAGAAACAGAATCTTGCCCAGCTTGAAGAAGAACAACGCCAGCGGCGGGATGGCGAAGATCATCAGCGGCGGGTCGACCCGCTGCGGCACGATGATCATCGCTGCCGACCAGAGCAGTGCACCGACGGTGAAGAAGATGTTCAGGCCGTCGGCAATCCACGGTAGCCAGCCGGCAACGAAGTGATAGCGCTGCCCCGTCTTGAGCTCCGAGCCCTTGCCGAGGAACAGGCTGCGGGCGTGGCCCTTCATGATCTGGATGGCGCCATAGGCCCAGCGGAAGCGCTGCTTCTTGTAGTCGATAAAGGTGTCCGGCATCAGCCCACGGCCAAAGCTCTGGTGGGCATAGGCGGCGGAGTAGCCTTTTTCGAACACACGCAGGCCCAGTTCGGCATCTTCGCAGATGGTCCAGTCAGCCCACTTCAGCTCGTCCATCACGGTGCGGCGGATCATGGTCATGGTGCCGTGCTGGATGATCGCGTCGCGGTCGTTGCGGGTGACCATGCCGATATGGAAGAAACCTTTGTATTCGGCGTAGCAGAGCTTCTTGAAGATGTTTTCGTTGCCGTCGCGGTAATCCTGCGGCGACTGCACCACAGCGATTTTCGGGTCGCTGAAGTGCGGCACCATGTACTTGAGCCAGTTCTTGTCGACGCAGTAATCGGCGTCGATCACCGCCACCACTTCGGCATCCTTTGCTGTGTGCGGCAGGATGTAATTCAGCGCGCCACCCTTGAAGCCGGCAATCGGTGAAACGTGAAAGAAACGGAAACGCGGGCCGAGGACCTTGCAGTAAGCCTCTACCGGTTCCCACACGGCCGGGTCCTTGGTGTTGTTGTCGATGATCAGAACTTCGTAATCCGGGTAATCCAGCGCCGCGAGGGCATCGAGAGTCTGTTTGACCATCTCCGGTGGCTCGTTGTAGCAGGGCACGTGGATCGATACCTTGGGCCGGTATGCGGTGTCGCTTTCCACCGGCTGGAACGGCCGACGGCGGGCGCGGGTCCAGGCGGTTTCGGCCAGCTCGTGGGCTTCGGTGAGCAGCACGATAAACACCCCGAAGGCTCCGACGCCTAGCAGCAGGCCGACCAGGGTGCTGAACCAAGTGCTGTATTGCTGGCTGTAGTCGTAGCCGATCCACACCAGCGCGGACCCTCCGGCGAAGGCGACAAAGGTCAGGAAGGTACGGCCGCGCTGACGCAGGGCGCTGCCATCGATCAGCATCAATGCCAGGCTGAGCAGGGCCAGTACCACCGAAGCAATGGCCAGCAGGCGCCATTGCGGGATGGCCACCACGGGCCCTTCAAAGGCGAATTTGGGCTGTCGATCAAGGTTGTAGACGCCCCAGTAAGCCCCCACCGAGCCTTCATCACTGGCCTTCCACGGTTGGTCGAAGGCTTCGATGACGAAGTAGTTGTAGCCCTTGGCGTTCAGTGTGTTGACCAGGGTGCGCAGGTAGATCGCCTGATCCGCCTGGGAGGCATCGGCGCCGCCGCGCATGCGGCCGTTGCTCGGCCAGCCGACTTCAGAGAGCAGCAGCGGTTTTTTCGGGAAGAGTTTTTTCAGGTCCTTGGCGCGTTCAAGAACGAAATCGGTGGAGTCCTCCATCGGCACGAATTCCCAGTAGGGCAGTACGTGCGCGGCAACCAGGTCGGTGTGCTGGGCCAGCTCGGGGTATTCCTGCCAGATGTGCCACTGCTCGGAGGTGGTCACTGGCACCTTGACCGCCGCGCGCACGCGGTCGATGTAAGCAATCAGGTCTTGCGGGGTGACTTCCTTGCGGAACAGGGCTTCGTTACCCACCACCACACGCACGACGCTGCGCGAATCGTTGGCGATTTCGATGGCCTTGGCGATTTCCCGCTCGTTACGCTCCAGATCCGGGCTGATCCAGATACCCAGGGTCACGCGCAGGCCGAATTCTTCGGCCAGGTAGGGAATCTTGCCCAGCGCACCGTCTACCGAGTAGGTGCGGATATTGTCGGTCTGTGTGCTCAGCAGCTCCAGGTCGGCACGCATCTGCTCGTCGCTGGGGTAGGTGTCCTGCTGCGGGTTTTGCCCGGCGCGGAAGGGGGAGAAGGAGAATCCGGAGATCTGCTCCGGCCAGTCAGGGGCAGTGACCGGGCGGTTGTACAGCGCCCAGAAACCGGTGAACAAGGCGGCAATCGCCAGGAACACGACCAGATTCAATCCAAACTTACGCGAAGGCATAGTGAGCAGGTCCAGCGAAGGGGCAATAAAAAGCGACAGGCGTCGGGTGGCGCATGCTACGCCGCCGCTACAGGGCTGTATAGCCCGGCCTGCGGGCATATTGATGGGATGCCGACGGTCGATAGAGGTTCAGTATCTGGCAATTTGCCACTGCTGTTCATCGGCTGCCGGGTGTAACCGCGATAGAGTGCTTGGGTGCCGCTTGCCAGCTCCCTATAATGCGCGCCGCCTGTGGCTGCTAAGAGATAGGAATGCCTGTGGATGAACAACGCTTTGCCGGAATAGCCCGCCTGTATGGCCGCGAAGGTGCCGAACGGTTGGCGGCTGCGCATGTGGCAGTGGTCGGTATTGGCGGTGTGGGTTCCTGGGCAGCCGAGGCCCTGGCGCGTTCTGGGGTCGGTGAAATCTCGCTGTTTGACCTGGATGACGTCTGCGTGAGCAACAGCAATCGTCAGGCGCATGCGTTGGACAGCACCGTTGGCCAGCCCAAGGTCGAGGTGATGGCGGCGCGTATCCGGGCGATCAACCCGGCCTGTGTGGTGCATGCGGTGGCGGATTTTGTCACCCGCGAGACCATGGCCGAGTACATTACCGAGCAGTTGGATGCAGTGATCGACTGCATCGACAGCGTTAATGCCAAGGCGGCGCTGATCTCCTGGTGCAAACGGCGCAAGATTCAGGTCATCACCACCGGTGGTGCGGGCGGGCAGATCGACCCGACGCAGATCCAGGTTGGCGATCTGAACAAGACCTGGAATGACCCGCTGGCCTCCAAGGTGCGCTCCACCTTGCGCCGCGATTATGGGTTTTCCCGTACGCCGGGGCGCAATTACAGCGTGCCGTGCGTGTTTTCCAGCGAGCAGCTGCGCTATCCCAAACCCGATGGCACGGTCTGCCAATACAAGGCGTTTGTCGGTGACGGTGTGCGCCTGGACTGCGCCGGTGGTTTTGGTGCGGTGATGATGGTTACCGCGACCTTCGGCATGGTGGCGGCGGCACGTACCGTCGACAAGCTGGTGGCCGGTACGCGGCGCCCGGCAGAGCGGCGCTCAGCGTCTGCTGATGTTGGCTAGGCTTCTTTAAATAATGACCGATTGCGGTCGATGTTCAGCAGGGATGTGCTGGTAGTTCTCGTTTGAGGTGTGTGGTGTTATCCCTGCTGCGTCATGTGTTGAGTAGTTGTCCGCGCTATGTGCTGCTGTTTGCAGCACTTTCTGCCTGCCTGGGCGCCAGTGCCCATCCGGTTGTGCGCATCGGTACCGGTGACTGGGTGCCTTATGTCGATCAGCAGCGTGCCGATGGTGGTGCGTTGGCGCGCCTGACGCGCGAGATCTTCATGGCCGCCGGTTATCAGGTCGAGTTCATGTTCTATCCCTGGGACCGCAACCTGCTGATGCTGGAGCAGGGCAGCCTGGATGCGGTCATGCCGTACTCCTGTTCAGAACAGCGCCGCCGTATCAGTGTGTGCAGTGATCCTGTGGTGCAGGGTGAGATCGTGTTGTTTCAGCGCACCGATCAGCAGCTGAACTGGACGAACATCGATGATCTCAAGCGTTTTCGTATTGCCACCACGCTCGGTTATTCCTATGGCCCGCAGTTCGATGCGGCGCTGCAGGCAGGACAATTGCAGGTGGAGCAGAGTGGCAAGGAAGACACCGGTTTACGGTTGTTGAACCTGGCCCGGGTCGATTTTCATCCGCAGGACCGGGCCGTGGGCTATGCCATGCTGCAGCGTTTGTTTTCGCCGCAGGAGCGTGCGCTGATCACTCATCATCCGCGCGTGCTGAATAGCGAACCGCTGCACCTGCTGTTTCGCAAGAACGATAGCCAGGCGAATCGGTTGCGTGAGGTATTCAATGCCGGTTTGCGCCGCCGGGCGAAAAACGGTGAGCTGGAGCGCCTGCAACAGGCGCTGTACTCTGGACAAGCCGATCAGTGGCGAGCGGCACCCTGAACGGCACCTGCCAGTAATTCCTGCATGCGCGTGAGCACGGCCTGTAGGCCATTGCTACGCGAGGGAGAGAGGTGGCGGGCCAGGCCCAGTTGAGTAAACCAGTCCGGTAGATCCAGCTGCGCCAGTTCGGCCAGGGTCAGGCCGTTGACCCTGGCCAGTAGCAGCGCAAGTAAACCATGTAGCAGGCGCGCATCACTGCCGGCGCGAAACTGCCAGTGTTCGCCGTGTGCCTCGGCCAGCAGCCACACCTGGCTTTCGCAGCCATTTACCCGGTTGTGTTCACAGCGCTCGTCATCACTGAGCGGGGCAAGCTGGTTGCCCCATTGCATCAGCAGGCGTGTACGTTGCTCCCAGCCAGGGCAATCAGCGAAGGCGCGTAGCGCCTCCTGAGCGCTAATGGGCAGGCTCATTGCAGCAGCTCCAGGGCCTGATCGAGGGCGCTAAAGAAGCGTTGCAGATCGCTGCCGTCGTTGTACAAACCCAAAGACACACGAACGGCACCGTTCAGGCCGAGCCCTTGCAGCAATGGCATCGCGCAGTGGTGGCCGGCACGCACGGCAATGCCCTGTTCGCTCAGCAGATGGGCGAGGTCGGCATGGTGCACGCCGTCGACTACAAAACTGGCCAGGGCGACGGCGGGCGTACCGAGCAGGCGTACGCCCTGGCGCTGCTGCAACCTGGCGATCAGCTCGGCATGCAAGCCCGCTTCGTGGGCGCTGACGGCACTGGCATCGAGGCTGTTCAGATAATCCAGGCTCGCGCCTAGGGCGATCACCGAGGCAATTGGCGGTGTGCCAGCCTCGAAGCCCAGTGGTGCGGGGCGAAAGCTGGCGTTGTGGTAGTCGGTGTGCAGCAGCATTTCGCCGCCAAACTGCCAATGCACCAGTTGCTGCAAGGCGTGTGTGCGGCCATAGAGCAGGCCGAGGCCATCCGGGCCATAGAGTTTATGGCTGGAGCAGATATAGAAATCGCAGCCCAAGGCCTGCATATCCTGGCGGCCATGTACCACGCCCTGCGTGCCGTCGACCACCGTCAGTGCGCCCTGCGCATGTGCCAGGGCCAGTAACGGCTGCAGTTGCTGCCAGCAACCGAGCACATTAGACAGCTGACTGACCGCCAACAGGCGTGTGCGTGGGCCAATCAACTGCGCGGCTTGCGCGAGGTCGATCAGCCCGTCGCTGTCCAGTGGCAGCACCACCAGCTTGAGCTGACGGCGTAGCGCCAGTTGCTGCCAGGGCAACAGATTGGCGTGGTGTTCCAGGGCGCTGATAACGATCTCATCGCCTGGTTGAAAACTTTGCTCCAGAGCATAGGCCAGCAGGTTGAAGGCCTCGGTGGCGCTGCGGGTGAAGATGATCTGTTCCGCGTTGGCGGCGTTGAGCCAGCGCGCAGCGTTCTCACGCGTTGCTTCGAAGGCACGGGTGGCGCGCTCGCCTGGTAGATGCTGGGCCCGGTGCACGTTGGCTGCACCACCGGCGTAATAGCCGAGCAGCGCATCGAGCATGGCCTGGGGTTTCTGCGCGGTGGCGGCGCTGTCCAGATAGGTCTGGCCTTCGGCCGCAAGGGCCAGAATGCCAGGGAAGTCAGCGCGCCAGGGGGAGATCAGTGACATGGTTTTTCAGCGTCTATCTGGCGGCTAAAAGTTGGGTTTAGCGCGTTGCGAGCGCAGCCGCGCTAAACCCAATTTTTTAGTTGTGGGCGTGCAGGGCTTCGTTCAACTCAATCGCCGACTTGTGGGTTTTGCACTCCACGGCGCCAGTTTGCGAGTTGCGGCGGAACAGCAGATCCGGCTGGCCAGCCAGATCGCGGGCCTTGAGCACCTTGACCAGTTGGTTGTCGGCATCAAGCAGCGCCACCTTGGTGCCGGCAGTGATGTACAGGCCGGACTCCACAGTGTTGCGATCACCCAGCGGAATGCCGATACCGGCGTTGGCGCCGATCAGGCAGCCTTCGCCCACAGAAATCACGATATTGCCGCCACCGGACAGGGTGCCCATGGTCGAGCAGCCGCCGCCCAGATCCGAGCCCTTGCCGACGAACACGCCCGCCGATACGCGGCCTTCGATCATGCCGGGGCCAGCGGTGCCGGCGTTGAAGTTGACGAAGCCTTCGTGCATCACGGTGGTGCCTTCGCCCACGTAGGCGCCCAGGCGGATGCGCGCGCTGTCAGCGATACGCACGCCGCTCGGCACCACGTAGTCGGTCATTTTCGGGAACTTGTCCACCGAGAACACTTCCAGCAGTTCGCCTTTCAGGCGCGCTTCCAGCTGACGCTCAGCCAGTTCGCCAAGGTCGACTGCACCCTGGCTGGTCCAGGCCACGTTCGGCAGCAGTGGGAAGATCCCGGTGAGGTTCAGACCGTGCGGCTTGACCAGGCGGTGCGACAGCAGGTGCAGCTTGAGGTAGGCCTCGGGTGTGCTGGTCAGCGCGGCGTCTTCGGCGAGCAGGGTGACCACCAGCGGCTTCTGGCTTTCGGCCAAGCGGGTGAGCAGGGCGGACTGCAGGCTGTCGACATTTTTCAGTGCTTCGGCCAGGTCGCCGGCCTGGTTGTTGCTGATGGGAATTGCCTGGTTGCCGCCCTGGTAGCCGAGTTTTTCCACGACCTTGGCCACCAGTTCGCTGGCCGGGTTGAGCAGCGGTTGTGCGTAAAAGACTTCCAGCCAGGTGCCCTGACGGTTCTGAGTGCCAACGCCGAAGGCCAGGCTGAAGAGGGTAGTGCTCATTGTGCTTTCCTTAACGCGAATTCAATGGGGGACGGATCAGGCCAGTTCAGCGGCATAACGCTCGGGCTTGAAGCCAACCAGGGTCTTGTTGCCGAGATCCAGCACCGGGCGTTTGATCATCGACGGTTGGGCGAGCATCAGTTCGATCGCCTTGTGCTGGTCGAGGTCACTCTTCTGCGCCTCGTCCAACTTGCGGAAGGTGGTGCCGGCACGGTTCAGGATGGTTTCCCAGCCATGCTCGTTGCACCACTTTTCCAGATTGCCACGGTCGATGCCGCAGGCTTTGTAATCATGAAAGGCGTAGCTTACCCCGTGCTCGTCGAGCCAGGTGCGGGCTTTTTTCATGGTGTCGCAAGCTTTAATGCCAAACAGGGTCTTGCTCATCAGAGGCTCTTCACAAAGTCACGGATACGTTCGGCCGCCGCCACACACTCGGCCAGCGGCGCAACCAGGGCCATACGCACACGGCCGGCGCCGGGGTTGCTACCGTCCACAGCACGCGACAGGTAGGAGCCGGGCACTACGGTGACATGCTCGCGGGCAAACAGCTCGCGGGTAAATGTTTCATCGTCTATCGGGGTTTTCGCCCACAGATAGAAGCCGCCATCCGGGCGCTGTACATCCAGCACACCGTCGAGAATCGCCAGCACGGCATCGAACTTCTCGCGGTACAGGTCGCGGTTGGCTTTGACATGAGCCTCGTCGTTCCAGGCGGCCACGCTGGCCAGCTGGGTTTGTACCGGCATGGCGCAGCCGTGGTAGGTACGGTACAGCAGGAAAGATTTCAGAATGTCGGCGTCGCCCGCTACAAAGCCCGAACGCAGCCCCGGCAGGTTGGAACGCTTGGACAGGCTGTGGAACACCACGCAACGCTTGAAGTCGTGCCGGCCCAGTTCGGCGCAGGCGGTGAGCAGGCCAGCCGGTGGATTGGCTTCATCGAAGTACAGCTCGCTGTAGCACTCATCCGCAGCAATCACGAAATCGAATTTGTCGGCCAGGGCGATCAGCTTTTTCAGGGTTTCCACCGGAATCAGCGCGCCGGTCGGATTGCCGGGCGAGCAGAGGAAGAGGATCTGGCAACGCTGCCACACCTCGTCGCTGACGGCGTCGAAGTCCGGGTTGAAGCCGTGCTCTTCCAGGCAGGGCAGGTAGTGCGGCTGTGCGCCTGCGAGAAAGGCCGCACCTTCATAGATTTGGTAGAAGGGGTTGGGGCTGACTACCAGGCCATCGACATCGCGCTTGACCACCGCCTGAGTAAAGGCAAACAGCGCCTCGCGGGTGCCGTTGACCGGCAGCACATGGCGCGCCGGATCAAGCACGCCGGCCGGCAGGCCAAAGCGGCGACCACACCAGTTGGCGATGGCTTCGCGCAGCGCCGGGATGCCCAGGGTGGTTGGGTAGACCGCCAGCTGGTCGAGGTTGGCGCTCAGTGCGTCGGCAACAAAATCCGGCGGACGGTGTTTCGGCTCGCCAATCGACAGTGCGATCGGGCTTTTATCGGCAGCTGTCTGCACGCTACCGAGCAGGGCGCGAAGCTTTTCGAACGGGTAGGGCTGCAGCTGGTTTAACGCGTCATTCATTGTGTCTTCCTGAGGTCTCCAGGCGCCCGGCAGCGTGGTAGCCGGGCAGCTCAAGGCGTAAGGGCAAAAGGGTTAAATGTTGATGCGAGTCGGTTCGGCCTGCAGGCTGGTGGTGTCAGACAGTTGTGCCACCATGGTTTCCTGCAGGCGCAGGCACAGTTCCGGATCGGCCAGTGGCTGGTTGTGCGCATCGGTGACGAAGAACACGTCTTCCACGCGCTCGCCCAGGGTGGCGATCTTGGCGTTCTGCAGCGACAGGTCGAAGTCGAGAAAAATCCGCCCGATACGGGCCAGCAGGCCAGGACGATCCGGTGCGGTGACTTCAAGGATGGTCACCGGGCGGTGCGCATCGTTGTGGATGGTCACCTGCGGGGCGAAGGCAAAGTGTTTGAGCTGACGCGGCACGCGGCGCTGGATGATGCTCGGGTACTCGTCGGGATTCTTCAGCGCATCGACCAGGCCCTGACGGATTTCTTTGATGCGCCCCGGGTTGTCACCGATCGAGCCGCCTTCTGCTTCCAGCACGATATAGGTGTCGAGGGTGAACTGGCTGGTGGAGGTGAGAATCCGCGCGTCATGGATGTTCAGGTTGAGCTGGGCCATGGCCGCCACCGTCACAGCGAAGAAGTCGTGCTGATCCGGGGCATAGATGAAGATCTGCGTACCGCCTTCGAACTCGCGCTGAGTGGTTTCCTTGATCAGCACCAGCGGATCGCCGTCAGCCGGATGTTGCAGGATGGCCTCGCTGTGCCAGGCGACATCGGCCGCGGTGTGGCGCAGGAAATAGTCATCGCCCAGTTGCGACCAGAGCTGCTCGGCATCGTCGGCGTCAGTGCCGCCACGCACCAGAATGTCCAGGGCGGCGCTCTGTGTCAGGCGAATCTGCTCTTCGCGGTCCAGTGGGTTTTCCAGGCCACGGCGCAGAGCGCGCTTGGTCTCGGTATACAACTGGCGCAGCAGGCTGGCACGCCAGGAGTTCCACAGGCTGGGGTTGGTGGCGTTGATGTCGGCCACGGTCAGCACGTAGAGGTAATCCAGGCGGGTCTGGTCGCCGACCAGGCGGGCAAAATCGAAGATCACCTGCGGGTCGGATAGGTCCTTGCGCTGCGCGGTGGTGGACATCACCAGATGGTGCTGCACCAGCCAGACAATCAACTTGGAGTCCCAGTTGGGCAGCTGGTGGCGTACGCAAAAGGCCTCCGCATCCACCGCGCCGAGTTCCGAATGGTCACCGCCACGGCCTTTGCCGATGTCGTGGTACAGCCCCGCCATATAGATCAGCTCGGGCTTGGGCAGCTTGTCGATCAGCTTGCTGGCCAGGGGGAACTTTTCCGCCAGCTCGGTCCACTTGAACTTGCGCAGGTGCTTGATCAGATTGAGGGTGTGCGCATCGACCGTATAGATGTGGAACAGGTCGTGCTGCATCTGCCCGACGATATGGCCGAACTCCGGCAGGTACAGGCCAAGGATGCCGTAACGGTTCATTCGCCGCAGGTTGCGGTGGATGCCCTGAGGGCTTTTGAACAGTTCGACGAACAGACTGGTATTGCGAATGTCCCGGCGAAAATCATCGTCAATCAGGTGGCGGTGTTCGCGCAGCAGGCGGATGCTGTTGGCGCACACGCCTTTGATCTCGGGGTGCTGCGCCATCAGCACGAAGATTTCCATGATGGCGAATGGCGTGCGCTTGAATACATTCGGGTGTGCCACCTCGATGTAACCGTCGCGCAGCAGGAAGCGGCTGTTGAGCGGCGTGGCTGGGCCGATTTCGCCGGCGCGCAGGATCTGCTCCTCGAAGTGCTGAACGATCAGGTCGCTGAGTTCGGCAATCGCCATTACCACGCGGTAGTACTTCTGCATAAAGCGTTCAATGGCGCGTTTGCTGTCGCTGTCTTCGAAGCCAAGCAGGGCGGCAACCTTGCTCTGGTGATCGAACAGCAGACGGTCTTCGGCGCGGCCGGCGAGCATGTGCAGGGCGTAGCGCACTTTCCAGAGAAACTCCTGGCTGGAGGCGAGCAGGGCGTATTCGCTTTCCAGTAGAAACCCTTGGCCTACCATGGCGTGCAGGTTCAGCGTGCCGAAATGCCGGCGCGCGACCCAGAGAATGGTCTGGATATCGCGCAAACCACCGGGGGAGCCTTTGACGTTGGGCTCCAGGTTGTATTCGGTGTCGTTGTATTTGCCGTGACGGGCGCGCTTTTCGCTGTGCTTGGCCAGAAAGAAGTCCTTGCTCGGCCACATCTGCTCGGTGCTGGTGACTGCCTGCATGCGCAGGCGCAGGCGTTCGGGGCCTGCAATGGTGCGGCTTTCCATCAGGTTGGTGATTACCGTCAGGTCGGCGCGGGCTTCGCTGGCGCACTCGTCAACGCTGCGTACGCTTTGCCCGACTTCCAGGCCGATGTCCCACAGCAGGGTCAGGAACTGCTCGATCGGCTCGCGGAAGGTTTCGTGATCGGCGTTGTCCAGCAGAATCAGCAGGTCGATGTCCGAGAAGGGGTGCAGTTCGCCGCGGCCATAGCCACCGACTGCGAGCAGGGCGATGTCGGCGTCTTCACTCCAGGGCAGGCGGTCCCAGGCTTCGCGCAGGATCTGGTCGACAAACCAGGCGCGGTCTTCCACCAGGCGACGTACATCGCGACCGGCCCGGAAGCGTTCGTCGAGCACTTCGCGGGCATGGCGGATGGCCTTTTTGAAGGCGGCGATGGGGCTGGCCTTGAGCGCCAGCTCCGCCTGGAACTGGCCGCGGTCGAACAGCTCGGGATCTACCTGCGGCATGACAGCTTTCCTTCTATTAAGAACCAGCGCGATGAGCGTGCCGTTGGCGATCAGGCCGAGGTACGCGCAATGGTGTCATCACTGCGCAGGGTGAAGATTTCATAGCCGTCGGCGGTCACCAGAATGGTGTGCTCCCATTGGGCAGAGAGCTTGCGGTCCTTGGTGATGGCCGTCCAGCCGTCGCCCAGGGTGCGGGTTTCCGGGCGGCCCTGGTTGATCATCGGCTCGATGGTAAAGGTCATGCCTTCCTTTAGCTCCATGCCGGTGCCGGCGCGGCCGTAATGCAGCACTTGCGGCTCTTCATGGAACACCGCGCCGATGCCGTGACCGCAGTACTCACGCACCACGGAGAAACCGTTCTTCTCGGCGTGCTTCTGAATCACTTCGCCGATATCGCCCAGGCGCGTGCCCGGCTTGACCAGCTCGATGCCTTTATACATGCATTCCTGGGTGATCTTGGCCAGGCGCTCGGCCCACTCGGGCACCTTGCCGACCATAAACATCTTGCTGGTGTCGCCGTGATAGCCATCCTTGATCACGGTGATGTCGATGTTGATCACGTCACCTTCTTTCAGCGGCTTGTCGTTCGGAATGCCGTGACAGACCACGTGGTTGACCGAGGTGCAGATCGACTTGGGGAAGCCTTTGTAGTTGAGCGGCGCGGGAATGGCCTGCTGCACGTTGACGATATAGTCGTGGCAGATGCGATCAAGCTCTTCGGTGGTGACGCCGGGCTTGACGTGTTCGCCGATCATTTCCAGAACTTCGGCAGCCAGGCGACCGGCTACGCGCATTTTCTCGATTTCGTCGGGCGTTTTAATGGTGACGGTCATAGTGCGGCTCTCGGGCGCGAACAGAAAGGGCGTTATCTTAACAGCTACCGGCGGCCTGCCATAAGCAGCACGTGACGCCGTTGTGCAGGTTTGCCGGGCTTTGCGTTGAGTGCGTGTAGCCTGTGCCTATCTTTTATGGTATAAAACGCGCCGCTTTACGGGCAGTACGCCCGAAAGCTTAAACCCACACACGTATCGACACGGTTTCCTGGGTGCCTTCCGACTGGTTCGGCGGGTTGGAGATCGGGATACGTGGAGGCCTAACCCGACTTATCAAGGAACTATCATGTCCCAAGTCAACATGCGCGATATGCTGAAGGCCGGTGTGCACTTCGGCCACCAGACCCGTTACTGGAACCCGAAAATGGGCAAGTACATTTTTGGCGCGCGTAACAAGATCCACATCATCAACCTCGAAAAAACCCTGCCAATGTTCAACGAAGCCCTGTCCTTCGTTGAGAAGCTGGCTGCTGGCAAGAACAAGATCCTGTTCGTTGGCACCAAGCGCTCCGCTGGCAAGATCGTGGCTGAAGAAGCAGCACGTTGCGGTTCGCCGTACGTCGATCATCGCTGGTTGGGCGGCATGCTGACCAACTACAAAACCATTCGCGCCTCGATCAAGCGTCTGCGTGATCTGGAAGCTCAGTCTCAGGACGGTACTTTCACCAAGCTGACCAAGAAAGAAGCCCTGATGCGCTCGCGCGATCTGGAAAAACTGGATCGCAGCCTGGGCGGCATCAAGGACATGGGCGGCCTGCCGGACGCACTGTTCGTGATCGACGTTGACCACGAGCGCATCGCGATCACCGAAGCCAACAAACTGGGCATTCCGGTCATCGGCGTTGTTGATACCAACAGCAGCCCAGAAGGCGTTGACTACATCATCCCAGGCAACGATGACGCCATTCGCGCCATCCAGCTGTACATGGGTGCCATGGCTGACGCCGTTGTGCGTGGCCGCAGCAACGCTGCTGGCGGCACCGACGAGTTCGTCGAGCAAGCGCCGGCTGTAGAAGCTGCTGAAGGCTAAGTAAAACGCGTAGAGCGTTTGCTTAGTTCGCAAAAAGGGGGCTTGGCCCCCTTTTTGCCACCTTGAAAACCATCGCCGACATACCGTTGCAAATGTTTCAGGTCATCGTCGGCAGTGCGTTACGAATTGAGCGCCCGTTTTTGGCGGGTGGAATGGTTAACAACCTATCCAGAGGATTTTGAAATGGCAGAAATTACTGCAGCGTTGGTTAAAGAACTGCGTGAGCGTACTGGCGAAGGCATGATGGATTGCAAGAAAGCCTTGACCAAGGCTGGCGGCGACATCGAAAAAGCCATCGACGACATGCGTGCTTCCGGCGCGATCAAGGCTGCCAAAAAAGCCGGCAACGTAGCTGCCGAAGGCGCGATCAGCATCAAGGAAGACGGCAAGGCTGCCGTTATCATCGAAGTCAACTCGCAAACCGACTTCCTGGCGCTGCAGGACGACTTCAAGAACTTCGTGGCTGCCAGCGTTGATAAAGCTTTCGCTGACAAACTGACCGAAGTTGAGCCGCTGATCGCCGCTCAGGAAGAAGCCCGTCTGGCCCTGGTTGCCAAGTGCGGCGAGAACGTCAACATTCGTCGTCTGGCGCGCATCGAAGGCGACGTTCTGGGTTCTTACCTGCACGGCAACAAGATCGGTGTTGTGGTTGTGCTCAAAGGCGGCAACGTCGAGCTGGCTAAAGACATCGCCATGCACGTAGCGGCCAGCAACCCAGAGTTCCTGCTGCCTTCGCAGGTTTCCGCTGAAGCCATCGAGCGCGAGAAAGCCGTGTTCCTGAGCCTCAACGAAGAGAAAATCAAAGGTAAGCCGGAAAACATTGTTGAGAACATGGTCAAGGGCCGTATCAACAAGTTCCTGGCTGAAGCCAGTCTGGTCGAGCAAGCGTTCGTTAAGAACCCTGAGCTGACTGTTGGCGCTCTGGCCAAGCAAGGTGGCGCTGAAATCGTTTCCTTCACCTACTTCAAAGTGGGCGAAGGCATCGAGAAGCCGGTCGACAACTTCGCTGAAGAAGTTGCCGCACAAGTGGCTGCTGCCAGCAAGCAGTAAGACGGTTCTTTACTGTCGACAGGAGAGGCTGCCCGCTAACGCGCGCAGCCTCTTTGTCAAATAAGGACGGGGAGTTGTTGTTCGCTTCTATCATTGAAGCGCACCAATTGTCCGGAGCGCGGTCCAAGCGCTCGATAATTCGGGCTCAAGCCCGTACAGAATTCAAACGCCGCAGGAGAGACTCGCAATGGCTCAGCAGATGAGTGGTCGTCAACCGCGCTACAAGCGCATTCTGCTCAAACTTAGCGGCGAGGCCCTGATGGGGTCGGAAGATTTCGGCATCGATCCCAAGGTGCTTGACCGCATGGCGCTGGAAGTCGGCCAGCTGGTCGGTATCGGCGTGCAAGTCGGTCTGGTTATCGGTGGTGGCAACCTGTTCCGTGGTGCGGCCTTGAGTGCTGCGGGCATGGACCGGGTAACCGGCGACCACATGGGCATGCTGGCCACAGTAATGAATGCCCTGGCCATGCGCGACGCCCTGGAGCGTTCGAACATTCCGGCCATCGTCATGTCGGCCATTTCCATGGTCGGGGTGACTGATCATTACGACCGCCGCAAGGCCATGCGCCATCTGAAAACCGGTGAGGTGGTGATTTTCGCTGCTGGCACTGGTAATCCGTTCTTTACCACCGACTCGGCCGCCTGCCTGCGCGCTATCGAAATCGATGCCGATGTGGTGCTCAAGGCGACCAAGGTCGATGGCGTGTACACTGCCGACCCATTCAAGGATCCGCATGCCGAGAAGTTCGATCGCCTGACCTATGACGAGGTGCTCGACCGCAAACTGGGTGTGATGGATCTGACGGCGATCTGCCTGTGCCGCGACCATAATATGCCGCTGCGCGTTTTCAACATGAACAAGCCCGGTGCCCTGCTGAACGTTGTAGTAGGTGGCGCTGAAGGCACTCTGATCGAGGAAGATAAGCATGATCAATGAGATCAAGAAAGACGCCCAAGTGCGTATGCAGAAGAGCCTGGAATCGCTGATTCACGCCTTCAGCCGCATCCGTACCGGTCAGGCTCATCCGAGCATCCTGGCGGGTGTGATGGTGCCGTACTACGGTGCTGATACCCCGATCAACCAGGTGGCTAACGTGACCGTCAAGGACTCGCGCACCCTGCAGGTGGTGGCGTTCGAGCGCAATATGCTGTCCGCAGTGGACAAGGCCATCCAGAGCTCAGGCCTGGGTTTTAACCCGACCAACCTGGGCGAGCTGTTGCTGGTGACCATGCCGGCACTGACCGAAGAAACCCGTAAGGGCTTCACCAAGCAGGCCCGCGATGCCGCCGAAGATGGCCGTGTTGCAGTGCGCAATATCCGTCGCGATGCCTTGAGCCAGTTGAAAGACCTGGTCAAAGAGAAGGAAATCAGCGAAGACGAAGAGCGTCGTGCGGCTGACGACATCCAGAAGCTGACCGACAAGTTCGTGGCTGAAATCGAAGTGGCGGTGAAGCAGAAAGAAGCGGATTTGATGGCCGTTTAACGGTCAGATTATCGCCATGGACAAAACCAACGACGGTAATCGGATTGCCGTGCCACGGCATGTGGCAATCATCATGGACGGCAATAACCGCTGGGCGAAGAAGCGTCTGCTGCCTGGCGTTGCCGGTCATAAGGCTGGCGTGGATGCCGTGCGTGCGGTGATCGAGGTGTGTGCTGAAGCCGGGGTCGAGGTGTTGACCCTGTTTGCTTTCTCCAGTGAAAACTGGCAACGCCCGGCCGAGGAGGTCAGCGCACTGATGGAGCTGTTCCTCAGTGCGCTGCGGCGCGAGGCGAAAAAGCTTGATGCCAATGACATCAGCTTGCGCATCATCGGTGATCGTTCACGTTTTCACCCCGAGTTGCAGGCGGCGATGCGCGATGCCGAGGCGCAAACTGCCGGCGATAAGCGCTTTGTCCTGCAGGTGGCGGCCAACTACGGTGGTCAGTGGGATATCGCTCAGGCGGCGCAGCGGCTGGCGCGTGAAGTGCAAGGCGGTCATCTGCGCGCCGAAGATATCACCCCGGAGCTGCTGCAAAGCTGTCTGGTGACCGGCGATCTGCCGTTGCCGGATCTGTGCATCCGTACCGGCGGTGAACATCGCATCAGCAATTTCCTGCTCTGGCAGCTGGCGTACACCGAGCTGTATTTCTCCGACCTGTACTGGCCGGATTTCAAACACGACGCCATGCGCAAAGCCTTGGCCGATTTTGCTAGCCGCCAGCGTCGCTTTGGGAAAACCAGCGAGCAGGTTGCAGCTGAGGCGCGTAACTGATGCTCAAACAACGAATTATCACGGCTCTGGTCCTGCTGCCGTTTGCGCTGTCTGGCTTCTTTCTGCTGGAAGGTGGTTGGTTTGCGCTGTTTATCGGCGCGGTGGTCAGTCTGGGTGCTTGGGAGTGGGCGCGTCTGGCTGGTTTTGCCGCGCAGGTGCAGCGTGTGGCTTATGCCGTGCTGGTTGCAGCGTTGCTGTTGGGCTTGTACCTGCTGCCGCAGCTGGCGCCCTGGTTGTTGTTGGTCGGGGTGGTTTGGTGGGTAATTGCCACGTTACTGGTGCTGGGCTACCCCGGCAGTAGCCGGTATTGGGTGGCAGCGCCGGTTCGGCTGCTGATCGGTCTGTTGATTCTGTTGCCAGCCTGGCAGGGTCTGGTGCTGTTCAAGCAATGGCCTGAAGCCAACTGGCTGATCCTGGCGGTGATGGTGTTGGTCTGGGGCGCTGATATCGGTGCCTATTTTGCCGGTCGCCGTTTCGGCAAGCGCAAGCTGGCGCCGCAGGTCAGTCCCGGTAAGAGTTGGGAAGGCGTGTTCGGCGGTCTGCTGGCGACGCTGCTGATTTGTATGGGTGTGGCCATTTATCGTAACTGGTCGATTTTCGGCGCGTTGCTGGCATTGCTCGGTACCGCGGTGGTGGTACTGATATCGGTGGTTGGTGATCTGACCGAAAGCATGTTCAAGCGCCAGTCGGGCATCAAGGACAGCAGCAACCTGCTGCCAGGGCATGGCGGCGTGTTGGATCGTATCGATAGTCTGACGGCTGCTATCCCTGTATTTGCCGCGTTGCTCTGGCTGGCGGGTTGGGGCGCGTTGTGAGCCAGCTGCAACAGATTACGGTGCTGGGGGCTACGGGCTCGATTGGCCTCAGTACCCTTGATGTGATTGCTCGTCACCCTGAACGCTATCAGGTGTTCGCGCTCTCTGGTTTCAGTCGCCTGGCTGAGCTGGAAGCCCTGTGCATGATTTATCGCCCGCGCTTTGCCGTGGTGCCGCAGGCTCTACAAGCTCGCCAGCTTCAGGAATGTTTGCGTGCGGCCTGCTTGGTCACCCAGGTGCTGCATGGTCCTGAGGGATTATGTGAAGTAGCGGCGCATCCCGACGTGGATGCGGTGATGGCGGCGATTGTCGGTGCTGCCGGCTTACCGCCGACCCTGGCGGCAGTTGAGGCTGGCAAGAAGGTGCTGCTGGCCAACAAAGAAGCCCTGGTGATGTCGGGCGCGCTATTTATGCAGGCAGTGCGTAAAAGCGGCGCTGTGCTGTTGCCGATCGACAGTGAGCACAATGCGATTTTTCAGTGTCTGCCGGGTGACTACGCTCGTGGTCTGCAACAAGTTGGTGTGCGGCGTATTCTGTTGACCGCTTCCGGCGGACCGTTCCGCGAGATGCCGCTGGAGCAGTTGCATGCTGTTACGCCCGAGCAGGCGTGCGCGCACCCCAATTGGTCGATGGGGCGCAAGATCTCGGTGGATTCGGCCAGCATGATGAATAAAGGGCTGGAGCTGATCGAGGCTTGTTGGCTGTTCGATGCTGCACCCGCTCAGGTTGAAGTGGTGGTGCATCCGCAGAGCGTGATCCACTCGCTGGTCGATTATGTCGATGGTTCGGTATTGGCTCAGCTGGGCAATCCGGACATGCGCACGCCGATCAGTCATGCCCTGGCCTGGCCGGAGCGTATTGACTCCGGGGTGGCGCCGCTGGATCTGTTCGCCATCGCCCGCCTGGACTTTCAGGCGCCAGATGAGCAGCGCTTCCCCTGTCTGCGCCTGGCGCGCGAGGCTGCTCAGGCCGGTGGCACTGCGCCGGCCATGCTCAATGCAGCCAATGAAGTGGCTGTCGCGGCTTTCCTGGCTGGGCGCATCCGTTTTCCCGAGATCGCGCGTATCATCGAAGATGTTCTGCACACTGAGCCCGCTCTGGCGGTTGAGAGTCTGGAAACAGTATTGGCGGCTGATGGCCGTGCTCGTTTCCTGGCCGAACAATGGCTGAGTCAGCGCTGATCGCTGACGCGGAGAAGTTTGATGAGTGCCTTGTATATGCTGGTCGGTACCTTGGTGGCGCTTGGGGTGCTGGTAACCATTCATGAGTTCGGTCATTTTTGGGTGGCTCGCCGTTGCGGGGTCAAGGTGCTGCGTTTTTCCGTCGGCTTTGGCAGTCCACTGTTGCGCTGGCATGACCGCCAGGGCACGGAATTTGTTGTGGCGGCCATCCCGCTGGGCGGCTACGTGAAAATGCTTGATGAGCGTGAGGGCGATGTTCCGCCCGAATTGCTTGACCAATCCTTCAATCGCAAATCGGTAAAGCAGCGCATCGCTATCGTGGCGGCGGGGCCGGTGGCGAACTTCCTTCTTGCGCTGCTGTTCTTCTGGGTGCTGGCGATGCTCGGTAGTCAGCAGGTGCGTCCGGTCATTGGCGCGGTTGAGGTTGGCAGCCTGGCGCAAGCGGCGGGTCTGCAGGCTGGGCAGGAAATTGTTGCGATAAACGGTAAGCCGACCACCGGCTGGGCTGCGGTCAACCTGCAATTGGTCACGCGGCTGGGTGAGACGGGGCAGCTGGATGTGGCTGTGCGCGAGCCAGGCTCTTCTGTCGACAGCCTGCGGCGGATCGAGTTGGACAACTGGTTGCGTGGCGCTGATGAGCCCGATCCGATTGCCTCCTTGGGGATTCGGCCATGGCGTCCGGCGCTGGAGCCGGTGCTGGCGCAACTTGATCCAAAGGGGCCGGCATTTGCTGCCGGACTGAAAGAGGGTGACCGCCTTCTGACGCTGAACGGTCAGGCGCTGGCTGATTGGCAGCAACTGGTCGATCAGGTGCGTGGTTTGCCGGGCAAAAAAATCACACTGCAAATTGAGCGGCAAGGGCAGCAGCTGGATGTGCCGCTAACCCTGGCTGCGCGAGGCGAGGGGCAGGCACTCACCGGTTATATGGGGGCAGGCGTAGCGGGTGGTGAATGGCCGCCTTCGATGCTTCGTGAAGTCCGCTTTGGTCCGCTGGAAGCGGTGGTCGAAGGGGCCAAAAATACCTGGGCAATGAGCGTTCTGACCCTTAATTCACTGAAGAAAATGCTGTTTGGTGAGCTCTCGGTAAAAAACTTGAGCGGGCCGATAACCATTGCTAAAGTGGCGGGCGCTTCCGCTGAGTCGGGCTTGAGTGATTTCCTGAAATTCCTCGCCTACCTGAGCATTAGCCTGGGGGTTCTTAATCTGCTGCCCATCCCCGTGCTGGATGGGGGGCATCTGCTTTTTTATCTGGTCGAGTGGGTGCGTGGTCGCCCACTGTCGGAACGGGTACAGGGTTGGGGGATGCAGATCGGCATCAGCTTGGTGATTGGGGTCATGTTGCTGGCCCTGGTAAACGACCTGAGTCGCCTGTAACCGCTGCTGAATTATGCTCTCGGTATGTACAAGAAGTGTCGCGCTAAGCGGCAGATTTTTTATTGTCAGTTGGAATAAGAAAGGACTTCATGAAACGTCTGCTGCTACCTGCGGTGCTTGCCGCACTGATGATCACCGAAGTTCACGCCGAGTCCTTCACCATCTCCGATATTCGGGTTACCGGCTTGCAGCGGGTTTCCGCTGGTAGCGTATTTGGTGCCCTGCCGCTCAATGTGGGCGCACAAGCCGATGACCGCGCGCTGGTCGAGGCGACCCGCGAGCTGTTCAAAACCGGTTTCTTTCAGGATATCCAGCTTGGCCGTGATGGCGATGTGCTGGTTATTACCGTCGTTGAGCGTCCATCGATTTCCAGCATCGAGATCGAAGGCAACAAGGCCATCAGCAGCGAAGACCTGCTCAAAGGCCTGAACCAGTCGGGTCTGGCCGAAGGCGAGATTTTCCAGCGCGCTACCCTGGAAGGTGTGCGCAACGAATTGCAGCGTCAGTACGTTGCCCAAGGCCGTTACTCTGCGGAAATCGAAGCCGAAGTAATCCCTCAACCGCGTAACCGCGTGGCCTTGAAGATCAACATCAACGAAGGCTCGGTTGCTGCGATTCAACACATTAACGTAGTGGGTAATACCGTCTTTTCCGACGAGGACCTGATCGCCCTGTTCGAGCTGAAGACCACCAACTGGCTGTCCTTCTTCAAGAACGACGACAAGTATGCTCGCGAAAAGCTGTCTGGTGACTTGGAACGTCTGCGTTCCTACTACCTGGACCGCGGCTACATCAATATGGATATCAGCTCGACCCAGGTATCCATTACCCCGGACAAGAAACACGTATATGTCACCGTCAACGTCGACGAGGGTGAGAAGTACACCGTACGTGAGGTCAAACTCAGCGGTGAGCTGAAAGTGCCGGAAGAAGAAGTCCGCGCACTGCTGTTGGTTCAGGAAGGCCAGGTGTTCTCGCGTAAGGTGATGACCACCACTTCCGAGCTGGTTACCCGTCGTCTGGGTAACGAGGGTTATACCTTCGCCAACGTCAACGGCGTGCCGGAGGCTCATGACGATGGCACCGTGTCGATTACCTTTGTGGTCGACCCAGGCAAGCGTGCTTACGTTAACCGCATCAACTTCCGTGGTAACACCAAGTCGGAAGACGAAGTGTTACGCCGCGAAATGCGCCAGATGGAAGGTGGTTGGGCCTCGACTTACCTGATCGATCAGTCCAAAACCCGCCTGGAACGTCTCGGTTACTTCAAGGAAGTCAACGTTGAAACCCCGCAGGTGCCAGGTACCGACGATCAGGTGGACGTTAACTACAGCGTCGAAGAGCAGGCCTCTGGTTCGATTACTGCCAGCGTTGGTTTTGCCCAGAACGCCGGTCTGATTCTGGGCGGTTCGATTACCCAGAACAACTTCCTCGGTAGCGGTAATAAGGTCAGCGTTGGTTTGACCCGCAGCGAGTACCAGAGCAACTACAACTTCGGTTTCGTTGATCCCTACTGGACGCCGGACGGTGTCAGCTTGGGCTATAACGCGTTCTTCCGTGAAACCGACTATGAAGAGCTGAATACCGATGTGTCCAGTTATGCGGTAGACAGTTACGGTGCAGGCGTCAGTATTGGTTACCCGATCAGTGATACCTCGCGCCTGACCTACGGCCTGACCATTCAGAATGACAGCATCAATACAGGTATTTATACCGTCGATGAGATCTTTGACTTTATCGAGGCAGAGGGGGATAGCTATCTCAACCTCAAAGCCTCGATTGGCTGGTCGGAATCAACTCTTAACCGTGGTGTTTTGGCTAACCGCGGTCACTCACAAAGTCTGGTGTTTGAGACCACTGTGCCAGGTAGCGATCTGTCGTTCTTCAAGATTGATTACCGCGGCCAGATTTTCAAACCCTTGAATGACACTTATACACTGCGCCTGCACAGCCAGTTGGGCTTTGGTGAAAGCTACGGTTCTACTTCCGATCTGCCGTTCTATGAACACTATTACGCAGGTGGCTTCAACTCCGTACGTGGTTTCAAAGACAGCAGTTTAGGACCCCGTAGTACCCCAAGTAAGGGGACCAACCCAGGTACAGCCGAAGATCCGGATCAAGACCCGCTGCCGTTTGGCGGCAACGTACTGGTTCAAGGTGGTGTAGAACTGTTGTTCCCCATGCCCTTCGTTAAAGATCAGCGCTCGCTGCGTACTGCGCTGTTTTGGGATGTGGGTAATGTCTTCGACACCAACTGCGGCAAGACTCAGAGCGACTGCAACAATATCGATCCGGGACAGCTGGCCAGTTCCGTGGGTGTTGGTCTGACCTGGATCACCGCGTTGGGGCCGTTGAGTTTCAGTCTGGCCATGCCAATCCTCAAGCCGGATGATGCTGATACGCAGATTTTCCAGTTCTCTCTCGGTCAGACGTTCTAAGCGTCAGATTATTGAATACCAACAGTTTTGCAGGAGTTGCACCGTGCGTAAGTTGACTCAACTGGTTTTGCTAAGCGTCACCATGCTGGCCACTCCGGCATTTGCCGAAATGAAAGTGGCGGTATTGAACTATCAGATGGCGCTGCTTGAGTCTGATGCAGCCAAGCGTTATGCCGTCGATGCCGAGAAGAAATTTGGCCCGCAACTGAACAAGCTGAAAACTCTGGAAAGCGATGCCAAGCGTATTCAGGATCGCCTGGTCAAAGATGGTGAGAAGATGCAGACCGCCGAGCGTGAGCGTCTGGAACTTGAATTCAAGCAGAAAGCCCGTGACTTCCAATTCCAGTCCAAAGAGCTGAACGAGTCCAAGGCTCGTGGCTGACCGCGAGATGCTGAAGAAGCTCAAGCCGAACCTGGACAAAGCTGTGGAAGAAGTGATCAAGACCGGTAACTTTGACCTGGTTCTGGAGCGCGGTGCAGTGATTGATGTCAAACCTCAGTTCGACATCACTCGCCAGGTTATCGAGCGCATGAATCAGCTGCGCTGATCATGAGTGCAATGGTTTATACCCTCGGTCAACTGGCCGAGCGCTTGGGAGCCACCCTGCGTGGCTCCGCAGAGCAGACTGTCAGCGGCCTGGCGACCTTGCAGGAAGCCAGTGCTGAGCAGTTGAGTTTTCTGGCCAATCCCCAGTACCGCAAGTACCTCTCCAGCAGCCAAGCAGGTGCAATCCTGCTGACAGCTGCGGATGCTGAAGGCTATGCCGGTAACGCTCTGATTGTCGCTAATCCCTACCTGGCGTATGCCGAACTCTCTCACTTGTTTGATCGCAAGCCGCGTGCTTTGGCAGGTGTGCATCCGACTGCAGTAGTAGCGGGCGACGCGCAGGTTGATGCCAGTGCCAGTATCGGTGCCTATGCGGTGATCGAGAGTGGTGCGCAGATCGCTGCTGGCGTAACCGTTGGTGCGCAGTGCGTGGTCGGTGCGCGCTCGGTCATTGGCGAGGGCGGCTGGCTCGCACCGCGAGTGACCCTGTATCACGATGTGCGCATTGGTAAGCGTGTGGTGATTCAATCCGGCGCAGTGATCGGCGGCGAAGGCTTCGGTTTTGCCAATGAGAAGGGCGTTTGGCAGAAGATCGCCCAGATCGGCGGGGTGACTATCGGTGATGACGTCGAAATCGGCGCCAATACCACAGTCGACCGTGGTGCGTTGTCGGACACGCTGATCGGCAACGGGGTGAAGCTGGATAACCAGATCATGATCGCGCACAACGTGCAGATCGGCGATAACACCGCCATGGCCGGTTGCGCGGGGATTTCCGGCAGCACCAAGATCGGCAAGAACTGCATGATTGCAGGCGGCGTTGGCATGGTGGGGCACATTGAGGTGTGCGACAACGTGTTCGTCACCGGTATGACCATGGTGACTCGTTCGATTACTGAGCCGGGCTCCTATTCGTCAGGTACCGCCATGCAGCCGGCTGCTGAATGGCGCAAGAGTGCGGCACGCATTCGTCAATTGGATGACATGGCGCGTCGCCTGCAACAGTTGGAAAAGCAGCTGGCCACCGTGACCTCGGCCGCCGACACTTCATCTGATGCCTGAGCCGGTTTTGCCGGCTTCTCTTTTTTCTCTTACAGGCTTCTCTTCACATGATGGACATTAACCAGATTCGCGAATACTTGCCGCACCGCTATCCGTTCCTGCTGGTGGATCGGGTGGCAGAGCTGGACCTTGAGGGCAAGAGTATTCGTGCCTACAAGAATGTCAGCATCAATGAGCCATTCTTCAACGGCCACTTCCCGGAACACCCGATCATGCCGGGCGTGCTGATCATCGAGGCCATGGCCCAGGCCGCCGGTATTCTTGGTTTCAAGATGATGGACCTGAAGCCGGCGGACGGCACCCTGTATTACTTTGTCGGCTCCGACAAGCTACGCTTTCGTCAGCCGGTGGTGCCGGGCGATCAGTTGATCCTCGAAGCCAAATACCTGGGTAACAAGCGCAGCATCTGGAAGTTCGAGTGCAAGGCCAGTGTCGACGGCAAAGAAGTCTGCTCGGCAGAAATCATCTGTGCGGAACGCAAGCTATGAGTTTGATTGACCCTCGCGCCATTATTGACCCCAGCGCCAAGCTGGCCGACGACGTTGTCGTTGGCCCTTGGTCGATAATCGGGGCCGATGTGGAAATTGGCGAGGGTACAGTGATCGGCCCCCATGTGATCCTCAAGGGGCCGACCAGGATCGGTAAACACAACCGTATCTATCAGTTCTCTTCCGTGGGCGAAGACACCCCCGATCTCAAGTACCAGGGCGAGGCGACTCGCTTGGTCATTGGCGATCACAACGTGATTCGTGAAGGCGTTACCATTCATCGCGGTACTGTGCAGGATCGCAGTGAAACCACCATTGGTAATCACAATCTGATCATGGCCTACGCCCACGTTGGCCATGACAGCGTGATCGGTAACCACTGCATTCTGGTCAACAACACTGCGCTGGCTGGGCACGTGTGGGTGGATGACTGGGCGATTCTGTCCGGTTACACCCTGGTGCATCAGTTCTGCCGTATTGGCGCGCACAGCTTTTCCGGCATGGGCACGGCGATTGGCAAGGATGTACCGGCCTTTGTCACCGTATTCGGTAATCCGGCCGAAGCACGCAGCATGAACTTCGAAGGCATGCGCCGTCGTGGTTTCAGCGCTGAGGCGATTGCCGCCTTGCGCCGTGCTTACAAGATTGTCTATCGGCAGGGGCTTACGGTTGAGCAGGCGATGGCCGAGTTGGCCGAGTCGTCCGCAGAATTTCCCGAAGTCGCGATCTTCCGTGACTCCATCCAGGCTTCCAGCCGCGGCATTACCCGTTAATTTATGACAGACCTGATGCGTGTCGCGCTGGTCGCTGGCGAGGCGTCCGGCGATATTCTCGGTGCGGGCCTGATGCAGGCCCTCAAAGCCCAATACCCGCAGATCGAATTTATCGGTGTCGGTGGCCCGCTGATGCAGGCCCAGGGGCTGACCTCCTACTTTCCGATGGAGCGCCTGTCGGTCATGGGGCTGGTCGAAGTACTCGGCCGTTTGCCTGAGCTGCTGTCGCGGCGTAAACGGTTGATCAACACCCTGATTACCGAAAAACCGGATGTGTTTATCGGCATCGATGCGCCGGATTTCAACCTGACCCTGGAGCTTAAGCTGCGTCAGGCAGGCATCAAGACCGTGCATTACGTCAGCCCGTCCGTGTGGGCCTGGCGGCAAAAGCGCGTGCTGAAGATTCGCGAGGCCTGCGACCTGATGCTGACCCTGTTCCCCTTCGAGGCACAGTTCTATCAGGATCACCAAGTGCCGGTGCGCTTTGTCGGCCACCCGCTGGCCGATGCCATTCCGCAGCAGGCGGATCGCGCTGCGGCCCGTGATGCGCTGAACTTATCGAATGATCAACCGGTGGTGGCCCTGTTGCCGGGCAGTCGCGGTGGCGAAGTGGCGCGGCTGGGGAGTCTGTTTCTCGATGCGGCGGTGCGGTTGCGTACCTTGCGCCCGGGTATCCAGTTTGTCTTGCCGTGCTCCAGCCCGGAGCGCCGCACCCAGCTTGAACAGTTGCTGGTGGGCCGCGATCTGCCGTTGACCCTGCTCGACGGGCGTTCCCATGAGGCATTGGCAGCATGCGATGCCGTATTGATCGCCTCCGGTACGGCGACCCTGGAAGCCCTGTTGTACAAGCGGCCCATGGTGGTGGCGTACAAGGTTGCGCCGCTCACCTACCGCATCCTCAAACGTCTGGTCACCAGTGCCTATATTTCCCTGCCGAACCTGCTGGCCGAGCGTTTGCTGGTGCCGGAAATGATTCAGGATGCGGCTACGCCAGAAGCGTTGGCCCAATTACTGGCGCCATTGCTGGATGGCGGTGAAGTGCAGACTGAAGGCTTCGATGTGATTCACCGTGCGCTGCGTCGCGATGCTTCGGTGCAAGCCGCCACGGCGGTATTGCAGCTGGCAGGTCGCGGCTGATGCAGTTGGGGTTGGATTTCACCCTGGTGCAGGAACTGGTCGCCGGCGTCGATGAAGTCGGTCGCGGCCCGCTCTGTGGTGCGGTGGTGACGGCTGCGGTGATTCTCGATCCGGCGCGGCCGATTCTGGGTTTGAACGATTCGAAAAAACTCAGCGAAGCCCGTCGCGACAAACTCTTCGATGAAATCCGCGAGAAAGCCCTGGCCTGGTGCATTGCTCGCGCCGAGGTTGAAGAGATTGACCGCCTGAATATTCTCCACGCCACCATGCTGGCCATGCAGCGTGCGGTCGAAGGCTTGAGCGTGACACCCAAGCTGGCGCTGATCGACGGCAACCGTTGCCCGAAACTGCAGGTGCCTAGCGCTGCGGTGATCAAGGGCGACAGTCAGGTGCCAGCGATTGCTGCAGCCTCGATCCTGGCCAAGGTCAGCCGTGATCGCGAGATGCAACTGCTGGATGCGCAATACCCCGGCTACGGCATCGCCGGGCACAAGGGGTATCCTACGGCGGTGCACCTGGACGCCTTGCGCCGCCTGGGGCCGACGCCGATTCATCGGCGCTCATTTGGCCCGGTGCGCGCGCTGCTCGACGACTAGGCTCGATCCGCTGATCCACAGGCTGGTGTTTGCACCTTGGCCCGGTACAATCCGGGCCTTATCGTTTTTGTGTTTTGTATAGGACTGCCATGACCGCCTCCTTCGTCCACCTGCGTTTGCACACCGAGTTTTCCCTGGTCGATGGGCTGGTGCGGGTCAAACCACTGATCAAGTCAGTGGCAGCAGCCGGGATGCCGGCGGTGGCGGTCACTGATATGAGCAATATGTGCTCGCTGGTGAAGTTCTATAAAGCGGCCATGGGCGGTGGCATCAAGCCGATCTGTGGCGCCGATATCTGGCTGGCCAGCGCTGAGGAAGACGGCCCACTAAGCCGCATGACCCTGCTGGCGATGAATGCCAAGGGCTATCGCAACCTTACCGAACTGGTCTCGCGTGGCTGGAGCGAAGGGCAGAGCAATGATCTGGTGATTATCCAGCGTGACTGGGTCAAGGAAGCGGCCGAGGGCCTGATTGCTTTGTCTGGCGCGAAAGAGGGAGAGGTCGGCCATGCCTTGCTTGATGGTGAGCTGGCCACGGCTGAAGCGCGGTTGCAGGAATGGATGGCCGTTTTCCCCGAGCGTTTCTACCTGGAAGTACAACGCACCAACCGGGTCAATGATGAAGAGCACCTGCATGCTGCCGTAGCCTTGGCTGACAGGTTCGGTGCGCCGTTGGTGGCGACCAACGATGTGCGTTTTATCAAGCCGGACGATTTCGAGGCCCACGAAACCCGTGTATGTATTGGTGAAGGCCGCAGCCTGGACGACCCGCGCCGGCCGCGCAGCTATTCCGATCAGCAATACCTGAAAAGCCCGCAAGAAATGGCCGAGTTGTTCAGCGACCTGCCCGAGGCGCTGGAAAACACTGTCGAGATCGCCAAACGCTGCAACATCGAAGTGCAGCTGGGTAAATACTTCCTGCCGGACTTCCCCGTGCCGGCGGGTATGACCATCGACGAGTACTTTCGTCAGGTGTCCTTCGAGGGCCTGGACGAGCGGCTGGAAGTGCTGCTGCCCAAGGACACTCCGGACTATGAGGCGAAGAAGCAGGTCTATATCGACCGGCTGAATTTCGAGCTGGATATCATCATCCAGATGGGCTTCCCCGGTTACTTCCTGATCGTAATGGACTTCATCAAGTGGGCGAAGAACAACGGCGTGCCGGTCGGCCCTGGCCGGGGCTCGGGCGCCGGTTCGCTGGTGGCTTACGTGCAGAAGATCACCGACCTTGATCCGCTGGCCTATGACTTGCTGTTCGAACGTTTCCTCAACCCGGAACGGGTCTCCATGCCCGACTTCGACGTCGACTTCTGTATGGATGGCCGCGACCGGGTAATCGACTACGTGGCCGAGAAATACGGGCGTAACGCGGTGAGCCAGATCATCACCTTCGGCACCATGGCGGCCAAGGCGGTGGTGCGTGACGTGGCACGGGCCCAGGGCAAGTCCTACGGCCTGGCCGACCGCCTGTCGAAGATGATCCCCTTCGAAGTCGGCATGACCCTGGAAAAAGCCTACGAGATGGAGGAGCCGCTGCGCGACTTCCTCAAGGTTGACGAAGACGCCCGGGAAATCTGGGACATGTCGCTCAAGCTCGAAGGCATCTGTCGCGGTACCGGTAAACACGCCGGTGGTGTGGTGATCGCGCCCACCAAACTCACCGACTTCTCACCGATTGCCTGTGACGACGAAGGCGGCGGTCTGGTTACCCAGTTCGACAAGGATGATGTGGAGCAGGCCGGTCTGGTGAAGTTCGACTTCCTCGGCCTGCGTACCCTGACCATCATCAAATGGGCGATGGAGACCATCAATCGCGAGCAGGCCAAGCAGGGTCTGCCGGATTTGAACATCGATTTCATTCCGTTGGACGACAAGCCAACGTTCGCCATGTTGCAGAAGGCTGAAACCACCGCGGTGTTCCAGCTTGAATCGCGCGGCATGAAGGAGCTGATCAAAAAGCTCAAGCCCGACTGCCTGGAAGACATGATCGCTCTGGTGGCGCTGTTCCGTCCTGGCCCGCTGCAATCGGGCATGGTGGACGACTTCATCAACCGTAAACACGGTCGCGAGCCGATTTCCTATCCGCATCAGGACTACCAGTACGCCGGCCTTGAGCCGGTACTGAAACCGACCTACGGCATCATCCTGTACCAGGAGCAGGTGATGCAGATTGCTCAGGTGATGGCCGGCTACACCCTCGGCGGTGCGGACATGCTGCGCCGCGCCATGGGTAAGAAAAAACCTGAGGAAATGGCCAAGCAGCGCGGCGGCTTTATTGAAGGTTGTGCCAATAACGGCATCGATGCCGACCTGGCCGGTAACATCTTCGACCTGGTGGAAAAGTTCGCCGGTTACGGCTTCAACAAATCTCACTCCGCCGCCTATGGCCTGGTGTCCTATCAGACTGCATGGCTCAAGGCGCACCATCCGGCGCCATTTATGGCCGCGGTGCTGTCGGCGGATATGCACAACACCGACAAGGTGGTCACCCTGATCGAGGAGTGCCGCAGCATGAAGCTGCGCCTCGACGCGCCGGATGTGAACATCTCCGAGTTCAAGTTCACGGTGAACAACGAGGGCTGGATCGTTTACGGCCTGGGTGCGATCAAGGGTGTCGGTGAAGGGCCGGTGGAGGCGATTGTCGAGGCGCGCGAGGCTGGTCCGTTCACGGATCTGTTCGACTTCTGTGCGCGGGTTGACCTCAAGCGCATCAACAAGCGCACCCTGGAAGCGCTGATTCGCAGCGGTGCACTGGATCGCCTCGGCCCGCATTTCCATGAAGAACTGAAAGCCTACAATGCCAATATCGACCGTAACCGCGCGGTGCTGTTGGCGGCGATGGAAGAGGCCGTACAGGCCGCCGAGCAGACCGCGCGTAGCGCTGAAAGCGGGCACATGGACCTGTTTGGCGGCGTCTTTGCCGATGCCGAGGCGGATGTTTACCTCAATCATCTGCGTGCCCGCGAGTTGACGCTAAAGGAGCGTCTCAAGGGCGAGAAAGACACTCTTGGGCTGTACCTGACCGGTCACCCGATTGATGAGTACGAAGGTGAGGTGCGGCGCTTTGCTCGCCAGCGCATTGTCGACCTGAAGGCCGCGCGCGGTGACCAGACGATTGCCGGGCTGGTGGTCAACCTGCGCGTGATGAAGAACAAGAAAGGCGACAAAATGGGCTTTATCACTCTCGACGATCGCTCCGGGCGCATCGAGGCTTCGCTGTTTGCCGAAGCCTTCAACAGTGCTCAGGCCTTGCTGCAGACCGATGCTCTGGTGGTGGTCGAGGGTGAGGTGAGCAACGACGACTTCTCCGGTGGCCTGCGCCTGCGTGCCAAGCGGGTGATGAGCCTGGAAGAGGCGCGCACCGGCCTGGCCGACAGTTTGCGCCTTAAAGTCGCCAGCAGTGCGCTGCAGGGCGACCGCCTGCGCTGGTTGGCCGAGCTGTGCAGTCGTCATCGCGGCGCGTGCCCGATCACCGTCGACTACAGCGGCAGCGAGGCCAAGGCGCAGCTGCAATTTGGCGATAACTGGCGCATCGAGCCGGCTGACAGTCTGATTCAAGCATTGCGTGACCAGTTCGGTCGCGACAACGTCTTTTTGCACTACCGCTGATTTGCGGGGCTGCGGCCTCGCCGGTTGGTCGTGATACGCCGCAATGTGCACGGAAAACTTTCCTGCCATTTCGGGTGTCGACCTGAATGCGCCCGCTGCTATATGGTAGGGCGCGATAACGGATACAGCTCCCGGCCACTTGGCCGTCGACGCAAGACGGATGACTATGAACCCGAATTTTCTCGATTTCGAACAGCCGATCGCCGACCTGCAAGCCAAGATCGAAGAGCTTCGCCTGGTCGGTAACGACAACTCGTTGAACATCACTGATGAAATCGCCCGCCTGCAAGACAAGAGCAGCGCGCTGACCGAAAGCATTTTCGGCAACCTCAGCAGCTGGCAGATCGCTCAGCTGGCGCGTCACCCGCGCCGCCCCTACACCCTGGATTACCTGCAGCACATCTTTACCGAATTCGACGAGCTGCACGGTGACCGCCACTTCTCCGACGACGCTGCCCTGGTCGGTGGCGTGGCGCGTCTGGATGGCCAGCCGGTCATGGTGATTGGTCATCAGAAAGGCCGCGAGATTCGCGAAAAGGTCCGTCGCAACTTCGGCATGCCGCGCCCTGAAGGCTACCGCAAGGCCTGCCGTCTGATGGAGATGGCCGAGCGCTTCAAGATGCCGATTCTCACCTTTATCGATACGCCAGGTGCGTATCCGGGGATTGACGCGGAAGAGCGTGGGCAGAGTGAGGCGATTGCCTGGAACCTGCGTGTCATGGCACGTCTGAAAACCCCGATTATCGCCACCGTGATCGGTGAGGGCGGCTCCGGCGGCGCACTGGCCATCGGTGTGTGCGACCAGCTGAATATGCTGCAGTACTCCACCTACTCGGTGATTTCGCCGGAAGGCTGTGCCTCGATTCTGTGGAAGACTGCCGAGAAGGCACCTGATGCAGCCGAAGCCATGGGGATCACCGCCGAGCGTCTGAAAGGACTGGGCATTGTCGATCAGGTCATCGGTGAGCCGCTGGGCGGCGCACATAGTGACCCGGCAGCTGCGGCCGAATCGATTCGTCAGGCGCTGCTGGCTCAGCTGAAAACCCTCAAGAGGCTCGATACCGATGCGCTGCTCAAGCGTCGTTATGAGCGTCTGATGAGCTACGGCATTGCCTGATTGCTCAGACGTAGCGCATACAACGGGCCTTCGGGCCCGTTGTTGTTTTAAGCTTGGCCAATGAACGCTCTGCATACCCGTCTATACGATGCTTTACAGCCCTGGAGGAATGCTCCGGGCTGGTGTGTGGCGCTGTCCGGCGGGCTGGATTCCACGGTGCTGTTGCACCTGCTGGCCAGCCTCGCGCAGCGAGAGACGTTGCCGCCTCTTTCCGCTATTCATATTCATCACGGCATGCAGGCTGTGGCTGATGCCTGGCCGGCGCATTGTCGTGAGCTTTGCGCCGCCTTGTCTGTGCCGTTGCAGGTTGAATATGTGCAGGTGGCGCCTGGCGCCAGTCTTGAGCGTGCTGCGCGCGATGCCCGCTATGCGGCCTTTGTGGCCCGTCTCGGCACAGGCGAATTGCTGCTGACCGCGCAGCATCGCGATGACCAGGCGGAAACCCTGCTGTTTCGTCTGCTGCGCGGCGCGGGTGCGCAGGGCTTGGCGGGTATGCCGGTCAGTCGCGCGCTGGGGGCAGGGTATTTGCTGCGGCCCTTGCTGGGCTACTCGCGCGCCGAGTTGCTGGCCTATGCGCAAGCTCACGGGCTGGTCTGGATCGATGATCCGTCGAATGCCGATGAGCGTTTTTCACGTAACTACTTACGGCGTCAGGTATTGCCTGCGCTGCTCAGTCGCTGGCCGCATGCCTCAGCTAATATGGCTCGTAGCGCTGCTCACTTGAGTGAGGCAGCGCAGTTGCTCGATGAATTGGCGCAGCAGGATATAGCTGCCACGCAGAGGTCAGCGGAGTTTTCATGGCTGTCGTTACCCAACCTGGCATTGCCTACGCTGCGCGACCTGAGTGAGCCGCGCCAGCGCAATGCTCTACGTTACTGGTTGAGGCCGCTGACGGCGATGCCCGATAGCGAGCACTGGGCCGGTTGGCAGGCGTTGCGTGATGCAGCGTCGGATGCTGCACCAATCTGGAGGCTGGCGGCGGGGGAGTTGCGCCGCAGTGATGACCGTCTGTGGTGGTTGGCGGGTGATTGGCTGCGCGAGCCAGCAGCGCTCAGCGCTGTGGTTCAAGGTAGTCAGCAGATGGCATTGCCCGCTAATGGTCATGTGCGGATTAACGGTCAGCTGCCTGCGGGCAATTGGCGGTTGGGCTATCGCCAGGCCAGTGACCAGATATTGTTACCTGGGCGCGGACGCCGCGATCTCAAACGTCTATTTAATGAGCTGCGTGTACCGACCTTTGTTCGCGACCGTCTGCCACTGCTGCGCCTGGATAACCAGGTGGTAGCAATCGCCAACCTGCCAGGTTTGCAGGGCGCCGCCGATGGCAGCTGGCAATTGCATTGGCAACCGCCGACCAATGATCAAGGTTTGAGCTGATAAGCCCTTTCCGGTAGACTACGCTCCCGTCTTACTAGAGCTTTTGTTGACTCCCTTGGGAATCGACAGGGCTAGCTCATTGCAGAGCATTGCAGAGAGCCGCTTCGGTATTCCTTCGCTTTCCCTGGCGGCATTGACCGCTTAAACGCAGACTTCTAGGGTTTTTCATGACGCGCTACATATTCGTCACGGGTGGTGTTGTTTCTTCATTGGGGAAAGGCATCGCCTCGGCTTCATTGGCGGCTATCCTGGAGGCGCGGGGCCTGAAGGTCACCATGCTCAAGCTGGATCCCTATATCAACGTCGATCCGGGCACCATGAGCCCGTTTCAGCACGGTGAGGTGTTCGTCACCCACGACGGCGCTGAGACCGACCTCGACCTGGGCCACTATGAGCGGTTTATCCGCACCACCATGACCCAGAACAACAACTTCACCACTGGCCGCGTCTACGAAGACGTGCTGCGACGCGAGCGCCGTGGTGATTACCTGGGTGCGACCATTCAGGTCATCCCGCACATCACCGATGAAATCAAGCGCCGCATTATCAAGGGTGCTGGCGATGCCGACGTGGCCATGGTCGAAATTGGCGGTACGGTGGGTGACATCGAGTCGCAGCCGTTTCTTGAAGCCATTCGCCAGTTGCGTGTAGAAGTGGGCGCCAAGTGTGCCATGCTGATGCACCTGACCCTGGTGCCGTACATCGCCACAGCTGGCGAAACCAAGACCAAACCGACTCAACACTCGGTAAAAGAGCTGCGCTCCATCGGCTTGCAGCCTGACGTGCTGATCTGCCGCTCTGACCATCCGGTGGATGTGTCCTCGCGCCGCAAGATCGCCCTGTTCACCAACGTCGAAGAGCGTGCGGTGATCAGCCTGGAAGACGTCGACACCATCTACAAGATTCCGGGTGTGCTGCATGCTCAAGGGCTGGATGACTTTGTTGTCGAGCGTTTCGGTCTGGAATGTGGCGGTGCCGATCTGTCCGAGTGGGACCGCGTGGTAGATGCCAAGCTCAACCCGGAAAAAGAAGTCAACATCGCCATGGTCGGCAAGTACATGGAGTTGCTGGACGCTTACAAGTCGCTGATCGAAGCGATGAGCCATGCCGGCATCCAGAACCGCACCAAGGTCAACCTGCGTTATATCGACTCCGAAGACATCGAGAACAAAGGCACCAGCCTGCTCGAAGGTGTCGATGCCATTCTGGTTCCGGGCGGGTTCGGCCTGCGCGGTGTGGAAGGCAAAATCAAGACCGTGCAGTACGCCCGTGAGAACAAGATTCCCTACCTGGGTATCTGCCTTGGCATGCAGGTCGCGGTTATCGAGTTCGCCCGCAATGTGCTGGGTTGGACGGATGCCAACTCCACTGAGTTTGATACCTCCAGCCAACATCCAGTCGTTGGTTTGATCACTGAATGGCAGGACGCGACAGGTGAAGTTGAAACGCGCAGCGATTCTTCTGACCTGGGTGGCACCATGCGTCTTGGCGCACAGGATTGCCAGCTGCAGGCCGGTTCGCAAGTACATGCCTGCTACGGCAAGGATGTGATCGTCGAGCGCCATCGTCATCGCTATGAAGTGAACAACAACCTGCTGCCGCAATTGATCGATGCCGGCCTCAAGGTCACCGGTCGCTCGGGCGACGGCGCGCTGGTTGAAGTGGTTGAAGCGCCCGATCATCCGTGGTTCGTCGCTTGCCAGTTCCACCCGGAGTTCACCTCGACGCCGCGTGATGGCCACCCGCTGTTCAGTGGTTTCGTCAATGCCGCCCTGGCCCAGCAAGCGAAGAAGGCCTGAGGCATGACCCAGAAGATCATCAAGGTCGGCAACATCGAGATCGCCAACGACAAGCCTTTTGTGCTGTTTGGCGGGATCAACGTCATTGAGTCGCGCGACTTGGCCATGCGTGCGTGCGAAGAGTATGTGCGGGTTACCGAAAAGCTCGGTATCCCCTACGTGTTCAAGGCCAGTTTCGACAAGGCCAATCGTTCGTCCATCACCTCCTTCCGTGGCCCTGGCCTGGACGAGGGCATGAAGGTTTTCGAGGAAGTGAAGAAGACCTTCGGCGTGCCGGTGATTACCGATGTGCATGAGCCTGAGCAAGCCGCACCAGTGGCGGCGGTCTGCGACATTATCCAGTTGCCGGCGTTTCTCTCGCGGCAGACCGATCTGGTCGTGGCCATGGCCAAGACGGGTGCGGTGATCAATATCAAGAAGGCCCAGTTCCTCGCACCCCAGGAGATGAAGCACATCCTGACCAAGTGCGAAGAGGCCGGTAATGATCAACTGATTCTCTGCGAGCGCGGTTCCAGCTTCGGCTACAACAACCTGGTAGTGGACATGCTCGGCTTCGGCATCATGAAGCAGATGAACTACCCGGTGTTTTTCGACGTGACCCACGCCCTGCAAATGCCAGGTGGTCGCGCCGACTCCGCAGGTGGTCGCCGTGCTCAGGTTACCGACCTGGCCAAGGCGGGTATGAGCCAGGGCCTGGCTGGTCTGTTCCTCGAAGCCCATCCGGACCCGGACAGCGCCAAGTGCGACGGCCCTTGCGCCTTGCGCCTGGACAAGCTGGAGCCGTTCCTCACCCAGCTCAAGCAGCTGGATGATTTGATCAAGAGTTTTGCGCCGATTGAGACTGCCTGAAACGGCAAATCTTCGGTAAAGTGCTGCTTGTATACAATCTGACTAAATAGTCAGTACATGTTGTGCGCTGGAGTCACTGCCAGTGCGTAATGAGTGTGCAACTCGGTACTACCCTTTTCGTCAATTTTTTGGAGTGCTACACGCAATGGCAAAGATCGTCGACATCAAAGGCCGTGAGGTTCTCGATTCCCGTGGTAACCCGACTGTGGAAGCCGATGTAATTCTCGACGGCGGCATCATCGGCAGCGCCTGTGCGCCGTCCGGTGCCTCCACCGGTTCGCGCGAAGCGCTGGAACTGCGTGATGGCGACAAGAGCCGTTACCTGGGCAAGGGTGTGCTGAAGGCCGTGGCCAACATCAATGGCCCGATTCGCGACCTGCTGCTGGGTAAAGATGCTGCCGATCAGCAAGCTCTTGACCAGGCGATGATTGCCCTTGATGGCACTGAAAACAAAGCCACCCTGGGCGCCAACGCCATCCTCGCTGTATCCCTGGCTGCGGCCAAGGCTGCTGCGCAGGCCAAGGGCGTGCCGCTGTACGCACACATTGCCGACCTGAACGGCACACCTGGCGTTTACTCGATGCCAGTACCGATGATGAACATCATCAACGGCGGCGAGCACGCTGATAACAACGTCGATATTCAGGAGTTCATGGTTCAGCCGGTTGGCGCCAAGACCTTCGCCGACGCATTGCGCATGGGCACCGAGATTTTCCACCACCTCAAGGCTGTGCTGAAGGCCCGTGGTCTAAGCACCTCCGTGGGTGACGAGGGTGGCTTCGCGCCGAACCTGGCTTCCAACGAAGATGCGCTGGCCGCTATCGCCGAAGCCGTGGCCAATGCCGGCTACAAACTGGGTGATGACGTGACCCTGGCACTGGACTGCGCTTCCAGCGAGTTCTTCAAGGACGGTCAGTATGACCTGGCTGGCGAAGGAAAGGTGTTCAGCGCCGAAGGTTTTGCCGACTACCTGGCGGGCCTGACCCAGCGTTACCCGATCATCTCCATCGAAGATGGCATGGATGAGTCCGATTGGGCTGGCTGGAAAGTGCTGACCGACAAGATCGGCGAAAAGGTGCAATTGGTAGGTGATGACCTGTTCGTCACCAACACCAAGATCCTCAAGCGCGGCATTGATGAGTCGATCGGCAACTCGATCCTGATCAAGTTCAACCAGATCGGCACCCTGACCGAAACCCTGCAAGCCATCCAGATGGCCAAGGCTGCCGGTTACACCGCCGTGATTTCGCACCGTTCGGGTGAAACCGAAGACAGCACCATTGCTGATCTGGCGGTCGGTACTGCTGCTGGCCAGATCAAGACTGGCTCGCTGTGCCGCTCGGACCGCGTGTCCAAGTACAACCAACTGCTGCGTATTGAAGAGCAGCTGGCGGGTAAGGCACCGTACAACGGCCGCGCCGAGTTCCGTGGTTGAACCCAGGCATGGTAAAAGAGGGGCGGCGCGAGTCGCCCCTTTTTCGTTCGGAAGCTTTCTACGCTATGCGCAATAACTTTTACTGGGTATTTATCGTGCTGATTGCCGTGTTGGCAGGCCTGCAGTATCGCCTGTGGGTCGGCGATGGCAGCCTGGCGCAGGTGGCCCAGTTGCAGCAGCAGATCGCCGATCAACAGGGCGAAAACCAGCAGCTGCAAGAGCGCAATCGGATTCTTGAAGCCGAAGTGCTGGAGCTGAAAAGCGGGATGGAAACCGTCGAAGAGCGTGCGCGCCATGAGCTGGGCATGCTTAAAGAGGGCGAAACCCTCTATCAGTTGGCTGAATGAATACGTCCGTATTACCCCCTTTCTGGGCGTTGATCCCTGCTGCCGGTATTGGCAGCCGGATGCGCGCCGACCGGCCCAAGCAGTACCTGCAACTGGCCGGCAAAAGCATTATCGAACATACCCTGGCGTGCTTTCTTGAGCATCCGCAGCTGCGGGCCGTGGTGGTCAGTCTGGCGACGGATGATCCCTACTGGCTGACCCTGAGTTGTGCCCATGATCCGCGCATCCATCGTGCCGATGGTGGTGCCGAGCGCGCTGATTCGGTGCTTAGCGGCCTGCTGCGCCTCACTGAACTGGGTGCTCAAGAGCAGGATTGGGTGCTGGTGCACGATGCGGCGCGGCCCAACCTGGCGCGCAGCGATCTTGACTTGCTGCTCAGCGAACTGGCCGATGACCCGGTCGGCGGCCTGTTGGCCGTGCCGGCGCGCGATACGCTCAAGCGTGCTGGTGCTGATGGCCGGGTGCAGGCTACGGTGGATCGCTCAACCATCTGGCAGGCTTTTACCCCGCAGATGTTCCGCCTTGGCGAGTTGCAGCGTGCCTTGGCTGATGCCTTGATTGCCGGTGTGGCGATTACCGATGAGGCCTCCGCTATCGAGTGGTCCGGACAGGCACCGCGCCTGATCGAGGGGCGTGCGGATAACCTGAAAGTCACTCGCCCGGAAGACTTGCGCAGTCTGGCCAGTCTTTGGCACCTCAAGAGCTAAGAGCCTGTTTTTAACGCAGCAGGGCCGACGCGTAGCAGATCGTAAACAGGTTCTAGCGATACTCGCTGCGCTGAGCCAACCCCTGCTTAAGAAACTCCACCAGCTGGCGTACCTTGGGCGACAGGTGACGTTGCTGTGGATACAGCGCCCACACCGCAGTATCCGGCGGTTGTTGGTTATCCAGTAATGAGACCAGTGCGCCGCTGCGCAAATGTTCCAGCACGTAATAGTCCGGCAGTTGGCACAGGCCAATGCCGCGCAGCGCCGCTTCCAGCACCGCCTGGCCGCTGTTGCAGCGCCAGTTGCCTTGCACCCGCAGGCTTGAATCGCGGCCGCTGGCCTGAAAACTCCAGAGATCCGAACTGCCGATCAGGCAGTTGTGCCGCGCCAGTTCCGACAGCGAATGCGGCCTGCCATAGCGTTGCAGGTACGCCGGTGCAGCGCACAAGTACATCTGCCGTGGCGCCAGACGTGTGGCTACCAGGCGCGAGTCCTGCAAGCGACCGAGGCGGATGGCCAGGTCGAGGCCTTCATGCAGCAGATCCAGGGTGCGATTACTCAGCTCGATGTCCACCCGCAACTGAGGGTGCAGCACCATAAAGTCGGTGACCAGCGGCACGATAAAGCGCTCGCCATAGGCCACGGCGCAGGTCATGCGCAGCAGCCCCTTGGGCTCACTACCCAGATCGCCGACGGCGCGTAGGGCTTCCTCGCGGGCATCCTGCAGGCGCTGACAGTGCTGCAGAAAGGTTTGCCCTGCCTCGGTCAGCGCCACGCGGCGGGTGCTGCGGTAGAACAGGCGGGTTTGCAGGCGCTCCTCCAGTCGCGCTATCTGCCGGCTGACCTGGGAGGATGACAGGCTCAGGCGTTCGGCGGCAGCGGTGAACTGGCCGCATTCAGCGACCGCGACAAATTCATCAAGGCCTTCCCAGCGATTCATGGCAGATGTCCTGTTGCGAATTGATTGTCCCTGTATAGCAAGAATGTTTTGTTTTTTGTTCGATTATCTATCTGCATCACTGATCTACACTCTGCGCCACCGTCGAATCTGCTGGAGAGCGATCATGATCAAGTCCCGTGCTGCCGTAGCCTTTGCCCCCAATCAGCCGCTGCAAATCGTCGAGGTCGACGTAGCGCCGCCCAAGGCCGGTGAAGTGCTAGTGCGCATTGTCGCCACCGGCGTGTGCCACACCGATGCCTACACCCTGTCGGGGGAGGATTCCGAAGGGGTATTCCCGGCGATTCTCGGTCATGAAGGCGGTGGCATCGTCGAGGCCATCGGTGAGGGTGTGACCTCGGTCAAGGTGGGTGACCACGTGATTCCGCTGTACACCGCCGAGTGTCGTGCCTGCAAGTTCTGCAAGTCCGGCAAAACCAACCTGTGCAACTCGGTACGCGCTACTCAGGGCAAGGGCCTGATGCCGGATGGCACCAGCCGCTTCAGCTACAACGGCGAGCCGATTTACCACTACATGGGCTGCTCGACGTTCTCCGAATACACCGTGTTGCCGGAAGTTTCCCTGGCGGTGATCCCCAAGGAGGCGCCGCTGGAGAAGGTCTGCTTGCTCGGTTGTGGCGTGACCACCGGGATTGGTGCCGTGCTCAACACCGCCAAGGTGGAAGAGGGCGCTACTGTGGCGATCTTCGGTCTCGGCGGTATCGGTTTGGCCGCGATCATCGGCGCGAAGATGGCCAAGGCCTCACGCATCATTGCCATCGACATCAACCCGGCCAAGTTCGAGGTGGCCCGTGAGCTGGGCGCGACCGATTTCGTTAACCCCAAGGATTTCGCCAAGCCGATTCAGGACGTGATTATCGAGATGACTGACGGCGGCGTGGATTATTCCTTCGAGTGCGTGGGCAATGTGCAGCTGATGCGCGCCGCGCTGGAGTGCGCGCACAAGGGCTGGGGGGAGTCGGTGATTATCGGCGTGGCCGGTGCCGGTCAGGAAATCAGTACCCGTCCGTTCCAGCTGGTGACCGGCCGCGTCTGGCGCGGTTCAGCCTTCGGTGGCGTCAAGGGCCGCACCGAACTGCCGAGCTATGTGGAAAAGGCGCAAAAGGGTGAAATTCCGCTGGATACCTTTATCACCCACAACATGCCGCTGGACGACATCAACAAGGCCTTCGATCTGATGCATGAAGGCAAGAGCATCCGCACGGTTATCCACTTCTGATCACGCTGGGCGGCTGTGATGGCCGCCCACTGGAGGCCTTATGACCTTGGAAAATATTTCCTGCCAGAAGAGTGCCGGTGGTTGGCACAAGCGCTATCGCCATCGTTCGGCGGTGCTGGGTTGCGACATGGTGTTTGCTGTGTATCTGCCGCCGCAGGCTGAGCAGGGCGGCACATTGCCGGTGCTGTACTGGCTGAGCGGGCTGACCTGCACCGATGAGAACTTTATGCAGAAGGCCGGCGCGCACAAGCTGGCGGCCGAGCAGGGGTTGATCATCGTTGCGCCGGATACCAGCCCACGTGGTCCCGATGTGCCGGATGATCCGGACAAGGCCTGGGATTTCGGTCTGGGTGCCGGCTTCTACCTGAACGCCACCCAAGAGCCCTGGGCGCGGCATTACCGCATGTACGACTACGTGGTGCAGGAACTGCCGGCGCTGATCGAGGCGAACTTTCCCGTATCCGACAAGCGCGGTATCAGCGGCCACTCCATGGGCGGGCACGGTGCATTGGTCTGCGCCTTGCGCAATCCGGGGCGCTATCAGTCGTTGTCGGCCTTTGCGCCGATCAGCAACCCGAGCAACTGTCCCTGGGGTGAGAAGGCGTTTTCGCGCTATCTCGGCGATGAACGTTCGCGCTGGCGCGAATGGGACGCCTGCGTCTTGCTCAGCGAAGCCACGGAAAAGCTGCCGATTCTGGTCGATCAGGGTGATCGTGATGACTTCCTGGAAAACCAGCTCAAGCCGGATGCGCTGAAGGCTGCGGCGCAGGCCGCAGGTCATCCGCTGACTCTGCGTCTGCAGCCGGGCTACGACCACAGCTACTACTTTATCGCCAGCTTTATCGATGACCACCTGCGTCATCACGCCAAGGCGTTGTTGGGCTGAACCGCTACTGACCGACGGCCAGCTAGCCGGGTTGATCCTGTAGCTTTCAGTTAGAATCACGCCCTGACTTTTTCAGGGCGTTGTTTCTTATGCGTATTGGCCACGGCTACGATGTGCACCGCTTCGGTGAGGGCGACTTCATCACCCTGGGCGGCGTGCAGATTCCCCATAAATTCGGCCTGCTGGCTCACTCCGATGGTGACGTGCTGCTGCATGCCCTGAGCGATGCTTTGCTCGGCGCGGCCGCGTTGGGTGATATCGGCAAACACTTCCCCGATACCGACCCGACCTTCAAGGGCGCCGACAGTCGCGTGCTGCTGCGCCATGTGCTCGGTCTGGTGCATGCCAAGGGCTGGCAGGTGGGCAATGTCGACGCCACCATCGTCGCCCAGGCGCCGAAGATGGCACCGCATATCGAGACCATGCGCGCGCGGATTGCCGAGGACCTGCAGGTGAGCCTGGATCAGGTCAACGTCAAGGCCACTACCACCGAGAAACTCGGCTTTACCGGGCGTGAAGAAGGCATTGCCGTGTATGCTGTCGCGCTGTTGGTCGCTCGATGAATGAACTCGAATTGCTCGGCCCGCGCGCCTATGGCGAACCTTGTGGCACGGCGGTGCTCAAGGCTGTGGCGGAAGATTTTCAGGTCGATGAAGTACTGGATATTCCCCTGGCAGGCGAGGGTGAGCACCTTTGGCTATGGGTGGAAAAGCGCGAGCTGAACACCGAGGAAGCGGCCAAGCGTATTGCCCGCGCGGCCGGCGTGCCGTTGAAGTTGATCAGCTACGCCGGGCTCAAGGATCGTCAGGCGCTGACCCGTCAGTGGTTCAGCCTGCACTTGCCGGGCAAGGTCGATCCCGACCTGAGCGCCGCCGAAGATGCCAGCTTGAGCATCCTCAAGCAGGTGCGGCATACCCGCAAACTGCAGCGCGGCGCTCACGCGGCCAATGGTTTTACCCTGCGCCTGACCCAGCTGGCTGCGGATCGCGAGGCGCTGGATCAGCGTCTGACCCAGATCGCCGCTCAGGGCATTCCCAATTATTACGGCTTGCAGCGTTTCGGCCATGAAGGCGGCAATGTCGCCCATGCCCGGCACTTTGCGGCGAACAAGAGCCTGCCGGAGAAGCGCAATGTGCGTTCGCGGGTGCTCTCGGCAGCACGCAGTTATCTGTTCAATCAGGTGCTGGCTGAGCGGGTCGCCGCCGGCACCTGGAATCAGGCGCTGCTGGGGGATCTGCTGGCCTTTACCGACAGCCGCAGCTTCTTTTCGGCCGGCGAGGCGGAGTGCAGCGATCCGCGTCTGGCGATTCTCGATCTGCACCCAACGGGCCCGCTTTGGGGCGCAGGCGTCTCTGGCGCTGCGGGTATCGCGCAAGCGCTGGAGCAGGATCTGGCCGCACGCGAAAGCGTCTTGGTCGACTGGTTGGCAGAAGCAGACATGACGCACGAACGGCGTATCCTGCGCCTCCCCATTGGCGGCCTGTCGTGGCATTATCCCGAGCCTGACATTCTGCAACTGGAATTCGTCCTGCCGGCTGGATGCTTTGCCACCGTTTTGGTGCGTGAGCTCGTCGATCTGTTGCCTGCAGGGCAGACGGACAACCCATGCGTATTCTGATTTCCAATGATGACGGCGTTGCTGCGCCAGGCCTGGCTGCGCTGCATGCGGCGTTGGCCGACTATGCCGAGTGCACGGTGATTGCCCCCGATCAGGACAAGAGCGGCGCGAGCAGCTCGCTCACCCTCGATCGCCCGCTGCACCCGACCACGCTGCCTAATGGCTATATCAGCCTTAACGGTACGCCGACCGATTGCGTGCACCTGGGCCTTAACGGCCTGCTGCCGCAAGTCGCGGATCTGGTGGTGTCCGGCATCAACCTGGGCGCCAATCTGGGCGACGACGTGCTGTATTCCGGCACCGTTGCTGCAGCTCTCGAAGGGCGCTTTCTGACGCGTCCGGCGTTTGCCTTCTCTCTGCTTTCACGCCTGCCGGATAACCTGCCGACTGCTGCCTATTTCGCCCGCAAGCTGGTCGAGGCGCATGAGCAGCTCGATCTGCCGCCGCGCACCGTACTCAATGTGAATATTCCCAACCTGCCGCTGGAGCATATCCGTGGCATCCAACTGACCCGCCTGGGACACCGCGCCCGCGCTGCGGCGCCGGTCAAAGTGGTCAATCCGCGCGGAAAAGAGGGTTACTGGATCTCGGTGGCCGGTGATGCCGAAGATGGCGGCCCCGGTACGGATTTCCATGCGGTAATGCAGGGCTATGTTTCGGTCACCCCGCTGCAGCTGGACCGTACTTTTGCTGATGGCTTCAACAGCCTGCAGCCCTGGCTGGAGGGGCTGCTGTGATCCGCCGGGAACAGGATGAGTTGCACCATCGCGGCATCGGCATGACCTCGCAGCGCACCCGCGAGCGGCTGATTCAGCGACTTTACGAGGAAGGGCTGTCCAACGCCCATGTGCTGGAAACTATTCGCCGCACGCCCCGTCATCTGTTTGTTGATGAAGCCCTTGCCCATCGCGCCTATGAAGACACCGCCCTGCCAATCGGCAACAACCAGACCATCTCGCAGCCCTATATGGTTGCGCGCATGAGCGAGCTGTTGCTGGCGGCAGGTCCTTTGGACAAGGTACTGGAGATCGGTACCGGCTCGGGCTATCAGACCGCGATTCTGGCGCAGCTGGTTGAGCGCGTATTCAGCGTCGAGCGCATCCAGGGCCTGCAGGAAAAAGCCAAGGAGCGCCTGGCCCAGCTCAATCTGCGCAATGTGGTATTTCGCTGGGGCGATGGCTGGGAGGGCTGGAATGCTCTGGGCCCATACAACGGCATCATCGTCACGGCAGCGGCGGCCAATGTGCCGCAAGCGTTGCTCGACCAGCTGGCTCCAGGTGGGCGTCTGGTGATCCCGGTCGGTGCGGGAGATGTGCAGGAATTGTTGCTGATTGTCCGCGAGGACGACGGCTTCTCCCGGCATGTGCTCGATGCGGTGCGTTTTGTACCGCTGCTAAATGGGCCGCTGGCCTGATTCGATTGTTTACGGATGAACCCATGAAGAAGTATTTCCTGCTCTACGCCAAAGGCATTGCCATGGGCGCTGCTGACGTCGTGCCGGGTGTGTCGGGTGGCACTATCGCGTTTGTCAGTGGTATCTATGACGAACTGCTGCGTTCGATTGCCAGTGTGCCAATCGCTTTGGGTCTGCTGTTGCGCGGGCGTATTGCCGAGGCCTGGAAGGCCGCCAATGCAACATTTCTGCTGGTGCTGCTGCTGGGCATCATGACCAGTGTGTTGAGCCTGGCGCGCTTGATCACCTATTTATTGGCCGAACAGCCGATTCCGGTCTGGTCATTCTTTTTTGGCCTGATTCTGGTGTCCACCCACCTGGTGGTCAGGGAAATTCAGCGCTGGAACTGGACACGGGTGGTCAGTCTGCTGCTGGGTGTGGCGTTCGCCTACTGGATTACCGTTGCCGCTCCGTTGCAGTGGGGGCATGACCCGTTGAGCCTATTCCTGGCGGGTGCCATCGCCATCTGCGCGATGATTCTGCCAGGCATTTCCGGCAGCTTTTTGCTGGTACTGATGGGCCTTTACAGCTTTGTGTTGGGAGCGGTGAAGAGCCTGGACATCACTGTGTTGTTGATCTTCGCCAGCGGTTGCCTGGTGGGGATTGTCAGTTTTGCCGGTTTCCTGCGTTGGTTGCTGGCTCGCTGGCGTGACCTGACCCTGGCATTTCTGACTGGGCTGATGGTCGGCTCGCTGAACAAGATCTGGCCCTGGAAGGAAACCCTGAGCTGGCGTACTGACAGCCATGGTGCACAGGTGCCTGTATTGCAAAACAACCTCTGGCCTGAGCGTTTCGCAGAGGTCAGCGGGCAGGATCCACAGGTGCTGTTAGCCATTGTGTTGGCCGTTGCCGGTATTGCCCTGGTGTTGGGTCTGGAGTGGTTGGCAAGTCGTAGCCTGCAAAGCGCTGGTGATAACCCATAATTGCGGCACAATGCATGCCAGCAAGATGTAGTCAGTTTCGGGAGACGCAGGTGAGTTTCACAGCCATTCAATTGCCGAATCGCGTCAGCGGTGCCCGTAGCCTGTTGAGTGGCCTTGTCCTCAGTGCGCTGCTTAGCGCCTGCGCGAGCCCGCCACCGGGTGGGGTGAAAGTGGTTGATCGCAACCATGGAGGTGGTGCCAGTCAGGCGCCGCAGCGTCAGCCGGTCAGTAGTGGGCAATACCAAGTGCAGCGTGGCGATACCCTGTACTCCATCGCGTTCCGCTTTGGCTGGGACTGGAAAGCACTGGCGGCCCGTAACGGTATTGCGCCGCCTTATCTGATTCGGGTTGGCCAGGTCATTCGTTTTGACGGCCAGCCGGCCAGTCGACCGCCAGTTGTCGCGACTGCACCTGTGGTAGTTGCTCAGCCGTCCAGTCGTCCAAGCACACCGGTGCAGGGCCGGCCCGTACAGACCACGCCGCCAGCACCGGTGAAGACAACCCCAAGCGTGACTGCGCTGCCGCCAACTCAGCGTTCTGCTTCCGGATGGTTATGGCCCTCCAATGGCCCGGTTATCGGGCGATTTTCCTCAAACGGCAGTTTGAATAAAGGCATTGATATCGCCGGAGAATTGGGCCAGCCTGTTTTAGCTGCGTCTGATGGTTCAGTGGTCTACGCCGGGAGTGGTTTACGGGGCTACGGCGAATTGGTAATCATCAAACATAGCGATACCTACGTAAGCGCCTACGGTCATAACCGCAGGCTGTTGGTGCAGGAGGGGCAACAGGTCAAAGCCGGGCAGAAAATTGCCGAGATGGGTTCCACAGGAACCGACCGGGTGAAGCTGCATTTTGAAGTGCGCCGCCAGGGTAAACCTGTAGACCCGCTGCAATACCTGCCACGACGTTGATCTAGCGCTAGCCTGTCTCCACCACGTGGGAGGGACAGGCTTTGGTGTAACCAGGGACTTGGTCACGCTAGGGCTTGCTGTCGAACTCAGCAAGGAATAACAAAAATGGCTCTCAATAAAAAAGAAGCGCCGGAGTTTGACGTCGATGATGAAGTGCTCCTGATGGAGCCCGCTATTGTCCTTGACGATGATTCAGACGAAGAAGCGCAACCGCCACTTTCCCGCAGCAAAGCAAAAGCGTCCGCTACCAGCAGCAAGCAACACAAATATATCGATTACACCCGTGCACTCGACGCCACTCAGCTGTACCTCAATGAAATCGGCTTTTCCCCTCTCCTGACTCCTGAAGAAGAAGTGTTCTTCGCGCGCTTGGCGCAGAAGGGTGATCCCGCCGGCCGCAAGCGCATGATCGAAAGCAACCTGCGCCTGGTAGTGAAGATCGCCCGTCGTTACGTCAATCGCGGTTTGTCCCTGTTGGATCTGATTGAAGAGGGTAACCTCGGTCTGATTCGTGCGGTCGAGAAGTTCGACCCTGAGCGTGGTTTCCGTTTCTCGACCTATGCAACCTGGTGGATCCGTCAGACCATCGAACGGGCGATCATGAATCAGACCCGTACCATTCGTTTACCCATTCATGTGGTCAAAGAGCTCAACGTCTACCTGCGTGCTGCTCGCGAATTGACCCAGAAGCTCGACCATGAGCCCTCGGCAGAAGAAATTGCCAACCTGCTGGAAAAACCGGTGGGTGAAGTCAAACGTATGCTCGGCCTGAACGAGCGGGTTTCCTCGGTAGATGTCTCCCTAGGTCAGGACTCTGACAAAACCCTGCTCGATACCCTGACTGATGAACGTCCAACAGACCCCTGTGAGTTGCTGCAGGATGATGACCTGTCGCAGAGCATTGACCAGTGGCTGTCTGAGCTCACCGATAAGCAGCGCGAGGTGGTGATTCGCCGCTTCGGTCTGCGTGGCCATGAAAGCTGCACCTTGGAAGAAGTTGGCCAGGAAATCGGCCTGACCCGTGAACGGGTGCGGCAGATTCAGGTAGAGGCTCTCAAGCGGCTGCGGGAGATTCTGGAGAAGAATGGGCTTTCGAGTGATTCACTGTTCCAGTGAGTGTCAGGCGGTAACCTGAGAACCCGGCTTAGGCCGGGTTTTTTATGGCTTGCAGTTTGTTGGTGTAGGTGTGTTTTGTGAGTGCTTATGTAAGCCATTGCTTACAAGGGGCGTAAGCTATCGGTGCTTTAGTAGGGTAGAAAAGCGTCATTTAATTTTATAAGTATTTGTTTTAATTGATTTATTTTTATAGTCGTAAAGTCGGGAATGTCGCCGCCTGGGTATTTTCGCTGCTTGTTCAGGGCGTCGAAGTGGCTAGTATTACACCTGTGCTCAGGGACAAGCACAGGTTGTCAGGATGACAATCAGGACATCGCAGGACGCGATTCATCAGGACGATGAGCTGGGAAATACAGGGACTAGGGACAAAAGAGTGGGCGACGCGAGTCGCCCCTTTTTTTGCCTGCGTTTTATGCCCTGCGCCTGCTCTTGGCATTTTCTGGCAGCAGAAAAGTAAAAACCCGCGCAAGGCGGGTTTTTAGTGTGCAGCGCACAAATGTAGCGACTAGCGCTCCAGGTACTGCAGTTTGTCTTTCACGCCATCCCACTCTTCAGCGTCCGGCAGGGACTCTTTCTTCTCGGTGATGTTTGGCCAGACTTCGGCCAGATCAGCGTTCAGCTCAATGTATTCCTGCTGGTCTTCCGGCACCTCATCTTCGGAGAAGATGGCTTGTGCAGGGCACTCAGGCTCGCAGAGTGCGCAGTCGATGCACTCGTCCGGGTGAATCACCAGGAAGTTCGGGCCTTCGTAGAAGCAGTCCACCGGGCAGACTTCTACGCAGTCGGTGTATTTGCATTTGACGCAGTTGTCGGTAACGACGAAGGTCATCTCTGATTCTCTCCTCGGGCGCCAGCCTGCCCCGTTCTATGCGGGTTTCAGCAGGCTAGGGGTAATGGCCACGGCTCAGGCTTGAAGTCGGGCTGTCGTAAAAATGCGCGCGATTCTAACAGTTTGCGCGCAATAACGTTAGAAGCGTGTTTTCCATGTATATAACAGCTCCAGCGCTTTTCGCGGAGTCAGATCATCAGGATTGATCTTCTGCAATTCCTCCAGCAGTGGGTGCGGCAGGCTGGCGAACATATCGCTTTGCAGTGGCGCAGCGCTCTGGCCTGGCTGTGTTGGGGGGAGTTCGTGGGGCAGGCTGGTGGTTTCCAGACGCGCCAAGTGCTCGCGTGCACGCAGAATAACTTCGCTCGGCACCCCCGCCAGTTGTGCCACAGCCAGGCCATAACTCTGGCTGGCCGGGCCGGGCAGCACGTGGTGAAGGAACACGATGCGTTCATTATGCTCGGTAGCATTCAAATGCACGTTGGCCACGATAGGCTGGCTTTCCGGCAGTACCGTCAGCTCGAAATAGTGGGTGGCGAACAGGGTGTAGGCACGCAACTTGGCCAACTGCTCAGCAGCAGCCCAGGCCAGCGACAGGCCGTCGAAGGTGCTGGTGCCGCGGCCGACTTCATCCATCAGCACCAGGCTGCGCTCGCTGGCGTTGTGCAGGATGTTGGCGGTTTCGCTCATCTCCACCATAAAGGTCGAGCGGCCGCCCGCCAGGTCATCGCTTGAGCCGATACGGGTAAAGATGCGGTCAACCAGTGACAGCTCACAGCTTTTCGCCGGCACGAAGCTGCCGATATGCGCGAGCAGTACAATCAGTGCGGTCTGGCGCATATAGGTGGATTTACCACCCATGTTCGGCCCGGTAATGATCAGCATGCGCGTGTCATCGTCCAGGCTCAGGTCGTTGGCCACAAATGGCGTGGTCAAGACCTGCTCAACTACCGGGTGACGGCCCTGGTCGATACGCATGCAGGGCTCATCGACAAAGCGCGGGCGATTGAGATCCAGATTCAGCGCACGTTCTGCCAGGTTGCTCAGTACATCCAGCTCGGCCAGAGCGGCTGCGCTGTCCTGCAGTGGGCCGAGGTGACTGATCAGGCGCTCCAGCAACTCGTCATAGAGCATCTTCTCGCGGGCCAGGGCGCGGCTCTTGGCCGACAGCGCCTTGTCTTCGAACTCTTTCAGTTCGGGCGTGATAAAGCGCTCGGCGCCTTTCAGAGTCTGCCGGCGGATATAGTCGGCCGGCGCCGATTCGGCCTGCTTGCTCGGCAGCTCGATAAAGTAGCCGTGCACGCGGTTGTAACCGACCTTGAGGTTGGCCAGGCCGGTGCGGGCTTTCTCGCGCGCTTCCAGGTCCATCAGGTATTGGCCGGCGTTCTCGCTAAGCGATTGCAGCTCATCCAGCTCGGCGTCGTAACCGGTTTTCATCACACCGCCGTCGCGGATCACCGCTGGCGGGTTATCGATAATCGCCCGGGCCAGCAGCTCAGCCAGTTCTGGGTAGGTGCTGACCACACCCGCCAGCTCACTCAGGTGCGGCGCTTCCAGATTGGTCATGGCCATCTGCAGCGTGGGCAGGGCCGCGAGGGCATCACGCAGGCGCGCCAGGTCGCGCGGGCGCGCATTGCGCAGGCCGATACGGGCGAGGATGCGCTCCAGATCGCCAATTTCCTTGAGCTGCGGCTGCAGGGTTTCGAAGCGGTAGCGCTCCAGCAAGCAGGCAATTGACTCCTGACGCGCTTCGAGAATATTGCGGTCGCGCAGCGGGCGATTTAGCCAGCGGCTGAGCAGGCGGCTGCCCATGGCGGTTTGGCAGCGGTCGACTACCGACTGCAGGGTGTTGTCGCGTCCGCCGGCGAGGTTGATGTCCAGCTCCAGGTTGCGCCGGCTGGCACCATCGAGAATCACTGTGTCATCTAGGCGCTCATGGCGCAGGCTGCGCAAGTGCGGCAGAGCAGTGCGCTGGGTTTCCTTGGCGTAGGCCAGCAGGCAGCCGGCAGCGCCGATGGCCAGGGTCAGACTCTCGCAGCCAAAACCCTTGAGGTCCTGCGTGCCGAACTGTTGGCACAGGCTCTTATGTGCGGTATCGCGTTCGAAGTCCCAGGGCGCGCGACGGCGTGAGCCCCGGCGTTTTTCTGCTGGCAGATCCTGTGGCCAGTCATCGGGGATCAGCAGCTCAACCGGATTGAGGCGTTCAAGCTCGGCCAGCAGATTTTCCCAGCCTTTGATCTCCAACACGCTGAAGCGCCCGCTGGTGATATCCAGTACGGCCAGGCCGAACAAGCGCTCATCGCCCAGCACGGCAGCCAACAGGTTATCGCGGCGCTCATCGAGCAGGGCTTCGTCACTGATGGTGCCGGGGGTGATGATACGCACCACCTGGCGCTCCACCGGGCCTTTGCTGGTGGCCGGGTCGCCGACCTGCTCGCAGATCACCACCGACTCGCCCAGCTTGACCAGCTTGGCCAGGTAGCCTTCCAGAGAATGGAATGGGATTCCGCACATGGGGATCGCCTGGCCGGCAGACTGGCCACGGGCGGTCAGGGTGATGTCCAGCAGTTTGGCGGCCTTTTTTGCGTCCTCGTAGAAGATCTCGTAGAAGTCGCCCATGCGGTAGAACATCAGTTGTTCTGGATGCTGATTTTTCAGTTTCCAGTACTGCTGCATCATCGGCGTGTGAGAACTGAGGTCGCTTTGGCTCATCGTTTTAGCTGTCCGGCTGAATCGCAAAAGCGCCTAGTGTAGGGTATCCAGCTTGTCGGTTTCATCCCGGAGTGCAGATGACTGCGAATGAACAAGGCCTGACCCAGCTGGCCACTGATTTGGGTGCACAACTGAGTGCCGCAAAGTCTCAGGTAACCACTGCCGAGTCTTGTACCGGCGGTGGCATTGCAGAAGCGATTACCCGTGTTCCCGGTAGCTCGGCCTGGTTTGAAGCCGGGTATGTCACTTACTCCAATGCGCAGAAGAGCAAACAGCTCGGTGTGCCCGAGGGCCTTTTCGCTACTGTCGGGGCGGTCAGCCGGGAAGTGGTCGAGGCCATGGTGCGGGGCGCGCAGGCCCATAGCGGGGCGCGTTATGCAGTGGCGGTCAGCGGTGTGGCAGGACCCGATGGTGGCTCATTGGATAAACCGGTAGGCACGGTCTGGCTGGCTTGGGGCGATGGTGAGCAGCAGTACAGTGTGCGCCGACAGTTTGTCGGAGATCGCGCCGAAGTTCGCCGACAAACGGTTGAGGCCGCACTGGCGGGGCTGTTGCGCCTGCTTGCGCAAGAAAATCCAAACGCGGGGTAGGCGGGCGACTTGCCCTGTGGAATAATACTGTCTACTTATACAGTTGTTGGTGGCCGCTAGCTGGCCCTTCTTGATTACGTGAGGACTCAAATGGACGAGAATAAGAAGCGCGCCTTGGCGGCAGCCCTGGGCCAGATTGAAAAGCAATTCGGCAAGGGCGCGGTGATGCGCATGGGCGATCATGAACGCCAGGCGATTCCGGCCATTTCCACTGGTTCTCTGGGGCTGGACATTGCCCTGGGCATCGGCGGTCTGCCGAAAGGCCGCATCGTCGAAATCTACGGCCCTGAGTCCTCCGGTAAAACCACCCTGACCCTGTCGGTGATCGCCGAAGCACAAAAACTCGGTGCCACCTGTGCCTTCGTCGATGCCGAGCATGCGCTTGACCCAGATTACGCCGGCAAGCTCGGCGTCAACGTCGACGACTTGCTGGTATCGCAGCCTGACACCGGCGAGCAGGCCCTGGAAATCACCGACATGCTGGTGCGCTCCAACGCCATTGACGTGATCATTGTCGACTCCGTGGCGGCCCTGGTGCCGAAAGCGGAAATTGAAGGCGAGATGGGCGATATGCACGTGGGCCTGCAGGCCCGCCTGATGAGCCAGGCGCTGCGCAAGATCACCGGCAATATCAAGAACGCCAACTGTCTGGTGATCTTCATCAACCAGATTCGCATGAAGATCGGCGTGATGTTCGGCAGCCCGGAAACCACCACTGGTGGTAATGCGCTGAAGTTCTACGCCTCGGTACGTCTGGACATCCGCCGTACCGGTGCGGTGAAGGAAGGCGACGAAGTGGTTGGCAGCGAAACTCGCGTCAAAGTGGTGAAGAACAAGGTCGCACCGCCGTTCCGTCAGGCCGAGTTCCAGATCCTTTACGGCAAGGGCATCTACCGCAACGGCGAGATCATTGATCTCGGTGTGCAGCTTGGCTTGCTGGAAAAATCCGGCGCCTGGTACAGCTACCAGGGCAACAAGATCGGTCAGGGCAAGGCCAACTCGGCCAAGTACCTGGAAGACAACCCGGAAGTGGCACGTACCATCGAAGGTTTGATCCGCGAGAAACTGCTGGTCAGCAATGTGCCGGGCAAAACCAACGCGGCTGTTGACGAGCTGGCTGACGCCGAACTCGACGCCTGACCCACGCGCCCATGTCCATAGCTCTGGATAACCCCGTCGCGGTGCGGCGGGCGGCCATGGATCTGCTGGCCCGGCGTGAACATGGCCGGGTCGAGTTGACCCGCAAATTGCGCAGTCGCGGGGCGACAGATGAGTTGATCGAAGCCGCTCTTGATCGGCTGGCTGAAGAAGGGCTGTTGTCTGAGGCGCGTTACCTGGAAGCTTTTGTCAGTTATCGCGCGCGTGCCGGCTATGGGCCATTACGCATTCGTGAAGAGCTGACCCAGCGCGGTCTGGCCCGCAGTGATGTTGAGCAGGCCTTGCGCGACAGTGCTATCGACTGGCGTGAACGGCTGCAGGAAACCTGGCAACGCAAGTTTGCCGGTACGCTGCCCCATGATGCCCGCGAGCGGGCTCAGCAAGCACGTTTTCTCAGTTATCGGGGGTACCCCGCTGACCTGATTGGGCGATTGTTGCGTGGCGCGATGGACGACTAACCCGCCGTTGCTTACAGCTTCAAGGCGTTCACCTGCATTCACCATTCCCTGTTTTCTGAGCATGCGTTGATACTGCAGCAGTACCAGCGTGTGTTGCTGTCTGCCCTCGCTGTGTCGGTGGCGCGGTGCCATGCCGAACCGTGAGCGGATGGAGGACGTCGGCAGGTCTGCTCAAGTGTTCTATGCCCAGTTTTGCGGCTGATTGGTAAAGTCCAGCAACTCGCGCAAGCGCCCATGGCTACGGCCGTTGAAGGCAAAGGCCAGGCGCGTCATGTGGCACAGTTCGGGTTCATCAAGTTCTGAGTCGCAATGACCTTGCTGTTGGTAGTCGCCGTTTTTGCACAAATCGTGGAATTCACGGTTGAGCTGCTGCATGGCCTGTTCACTTAGCGCATGGTTGAGACGGATCACGTAGCGCTCGTTGAGCCAGCGACTGGAGTGGTAGTTGCGGTAGAACTGGGCAATTTCCTCGGCGGCTTCTTCGGCGCTGTGCACCAGGCGCATCAGGCGCATGTCGCTGGGCAGGATATAGCCGTTGTCCTGCAGTTGCTCCTGAAGAAAGGTCAGGGCGCTGGTCCAGAAGCTGCCACCGGGCTGGTCGAGCAGCACCACGGGCACCATCGGACTTTTGCCGGTCTGAATCAGGGTCAGCACTTCCAGTGCCTCATCCAGCGTGCCGAAACCGCCAGGGCAGAGTACCAGGCCGTCGGCTTCCTTGACGAAGAACAGCTTGCGCAGAAAGAAGAAGTGAAAGGACAGCAGGTTATTGCTGCCTTGCATGGTGGCATTGGCGTTCTGCTCGAAGGGCAGAGTGATATTGAACCCAAGGCTGTTTTCCTGGCCGGCACCGGCATGTGCGGCAGCCATGATGCCGCCGCCGGCACCGGTGATGACCATCAGGTTGTGCTTGGCCAGCGTGGCGCCGAGGTCATGGGCCAATTGATAGACCGGATGATCGGTCGGGGTGCGGGCCGAGCCGAAGACGGTGACCTTGCGCCGCCGTTTAAACTGTTCCAGCGTGCTGAAGGCATGCTCCATTTCACGCAGGGTTTGCAGCATGATCTTGGCATCCCAGCGGCTGCGATCCGCCTGGGCCATGTGGATCACAGTGCTGAGCATTTCTCGGTAGAGTTTGAGGTTGGGGCTGTCAGGTGGAGTGGCCAGGTTGCTCAATTCTTCCACTTTGCTGTTCAGGTCTATGCCATTGATCTGAAAATGCCGGGACAGGTAGTCGTCCGCTTCATGAGGCATACAACGTCTCCTTCTGGTTGCAGGCCGGGCAGTCTGTTGCTGCAACGGCCGTGTCCTGAGTATGGCCGGCAGCAGCGGATTTGTGCTGTGCGGGCTGCTACAGCCTAACCTGCTGCCAGGCTCAGGCCTGCATCAGAGGGCAATTTGTTCGCCAGGTTCAGGAATATTGGCGATCCAGTTCAGGCGCTCACGCAAGGCCAGTTGCAGGGCCTGCATCTTTTCCAGTTCGCCGTGCACCAGATACAGCTCGGGGTGATGCTCGAAGTGGCTGACCCAGTCGAGCAACTGGGATTGTCCGGCGTGTGCGGAAAAGCCGCCCAGGGTGTGGATCTTGGCTTTCACGGCAATGCGCTGATGGAGGATCTTCACGTACTCGGCACCGTCCACCAGGGTGCGGCCGAGAGTGCCTTTGGCCTGGAAGCCGGGGAAGATCAGGTGGCAGTCGTCACGCCACAGGTTGTGCTTGAAGTGATGGACGATGCGTCCGCCAGTGCACATGCCACTGCCCGCGATAATGATTGCGCCGCTTTTTATCCGGTTGATCACCATCGATTCCTCGGCGGTCGCGGTGCAGCGCAGGATCGGCAGCCAGTCCTCGATGCGCTTGCTACCGCGGGCTTGAAAGGCGGCACGGTCTTCGGCCGCAAACTGCTCTTGAAAGCGCGAGTAGATGGCGTTGGCGCGGATGGCCATGGGGCTGTCGAGAAATACGGCCTGCTGCGGCAGACGGCCTTCGTGATAAAAGCGCCCGAGGTAGTAGATCAGGTCCTGGGTACGGCCGACCGCGAAGGAAGGAATCAGTACGTTACCGCCGTCGCGATGGGCCTGTTGCAGGATGTTCGCCAGCTCTTCCAGGGTGTCTTCGCTGCAGCGGTGGTCACGGTCGCCATAGGTGGACTCCAGCAACACCACATCGGCCTGGTTCAGGGTGCTGGGGTCACGCAGCAGGGGTGAGCAGGTGTTGCCCAAGTCCCCGGAAAACACCAGACGGCGGGTCAGGTGGTGATCCTGCACCGCGATGTCGACAATCGCCGAGCCGAGGATGTGCCCAGCATCGTGAAAGGTGATCTGCACCCCTTTGGCCACCTCGCAGGCTTGCTGATAGGGCAGTGCGCGCCTCTGGCTGAGCGCCTGTTCGGCATCGGCAATGGTGTACAGCGGGCGGATTGCCGGTTTGCCCATGCGGGCGCGCCATTTGTTTTCCCACTCGGCGTCCTTCTCCTGGAGAAATGCGGCATCGAGCAGCATCAGCTCCATCAGTTCGCAACTGGCGTCAGTGGCAAAGATCGGCCCACGGTAGCCGGCCGCCGTGAGTTTGGGCAGCAGGCCGGTGTGGTCGATGTGCGCATGGGAGATCACCACGGCATCCAGGCTCTGCGGATCAAAGGCGAACGGCGCATGGTTACCGTCTTCCTCCTCGCGGCGGCCTTGGCGCATGCCGCAATCGAGCAGCACCCGAGCGCCATCACGGCTTTCGATCAGGTAACAGGAACCGGTGACTTGTTGAATCGCGCCGAGGAAATTGAGCAGGGCCATGGTGAGTCCTTGGTCGAGTAAAGGGGCACTTGTAAGGCTGGTCTATGGCGGGGGCGAGTGTCTTGATGCAGGTCAGCATCCACTTGTGTCTCGGCTTCTAGACTCGTTGCATCTCTATGGAGCAAGCCCATGACTCAGCTATTTCCCAGTGCCAGTGAGTTGGCTGAACACGCCCGGATACAGCCAGACTTTGCCGCCTGGCAGCGTGGCTATGGTCCGTTACAGCATAGTCAGCAGACCTGTGCGGCGGTGTACCGCTTGGCTCATCAACTGGTACAGGCTGGCCAGCAAACCGACCTGGCCACGGTCTATCGACACTTTTATGCACTGGACCGGCTGACCGCTGCCGGCCTGTGGCTGGTGGTGCACATGACCTATGCCCGGCGTGTGCGCCTCGACGGTGTGGCGCTGGCTGCCGAGGATTTCAAAATCACGCCTGAAGGCCATACCGGTGGCGCGTTGAACATGGTGCCGGCTTATGCCGGTTACCTGGCGTTGAACAACCTGAGCGGTGAAACCCGCGGCTGGCTGATGGGGCAGGGCCACTGCGTGGCGGCCATCGAGGCGCTCAACCTGCTGACCGCCAATCAGCAGCCGGAGCAGGCCGTCCGTTACACCTGTGACGAGGCCGGTATGAGCCAGCTGGTGGCGGATTTCTACAGCTATGCGCAGAACGCCGCTGGGCAGGTCAGTGCGCCGCTGGGCAGCCACGTCAACCCGCACACGGCGGGCGGGATTGCCGAAGGCGGTTACCTGGGCTTTGCCGAGTTGCAGTACGCCCACCTGCCACTCCCGGGTGAGACGCTGGTGGCTTTTCTCTCCGATGGCGCTGCCGAAGAGCAGCGCGGCAGTGACTGGATGCCGCGTTGGTGGCGGGCCGAGGACTGTGGCCTGGCCTTGCCGGTGATGATTGCCAACGGCCGACGTATCGAACAGCGCACGGAGCTGGCGACGCCGGCGGGGCTCGACAATTTTCGCGAGCATCTGCGCCAGTGTGGATTTGACCCTTTGAGTTTCGATGGCCGCGATCCGGCCGCGTTTGTCTGTGCCTTGTGGGAGATGGAACAGCGCCTGGGCCGGCGGGTGCAGGAGCTGCACGATGGCGTGCTGAACTACCCACTGCCGATGCCATACGGTATTGCCGAGACCGTCAAGGGCTTCGGTTTCTACGGGGCCGGCAGCAATGCAGCGCATAACTTGCCCTTGCCGGCTAGCCCACACAGCGATGCTGAGTCTCGCGCCCTGTTCAATCAACATGCGGCGCAGTTGTGGGTCGCCCCAGATGAGTTACGTGCGGCCTGTGCGCTGTTTGCCGACCGCGGTGACCGTCCTCTTGAGCGCGATAATTCCTTGGCGCAGTGCCGTCCGGTGTTGCCGCAATTGCCCGCGTTGCAGTATCAGAACCGCGCCTGCTCACCGATGCTGGCGCTGGATCGGTTTTTTGTCGATCTGGTGCAGGCCAACCCACACCTGCGTCCGCGCGTCGGCAACCCGGATGAACTGGCCAGCAACCGCCTGGGCGGAGTGCTCAATGCACTCAAACATCGCGTCAGCGCGCCGGAAAGCGCCTTGGAGGCTGTGGATGGCGCGATTATCACGGCCCTCAATGAAGAGGCGGTGGTGTCCGCCTGCCTGGCCAATCAGGGTGGCTTGAACCTTGTGGCAAGTTACGAAGCCTTCTGCGTGAAGATGCTTGGCGCTGTGCGCCAGCGCATCATCTTTGCCCGCCAGCAAAAGGAAGTGGGACGACCGGCCGGCTGGTTGGGCTGGCCGCTGGTGGCCACCTCGCACACCTGGGAAAACGGCAAGAACCAGCAGTCGCATCAAGACACTACGTTCTGCGAGGCCCTGCTTGGCGAGATGGGCGACATGCTGCGGGTATTGCTGCCGGCCGATCACAACTCGGCGCTGGCGCTGTTGCCGGGCATTTACCAGGCGCGCGGCCAACTGGCCTGTATGGTGATTGCCAAGCGTGAGCAGCCTTGCGTATTCAGCCCCGCACAGGCCGAGCAACTGGCCCGTGACGGTGCCCTGGTACTGGCCGAACACGCGGGCGAACAGCCTTTGCTGCTGATAGCCAGTGGCAGTTATCAGCTGGCGGCCATGCAGCGGGCGGCCGTTCGTCTGAGCGCGGCCGGATGTGCCTGGCGTCTGATTTACTTGCAGGAGCCCGGCCGTTTTCGCGCCCCGCGCGATGCCTGGGAAGAGGCCTCGGTCGCTACTGCCGCGCAGGTGGAACAGCTGTTCCCCAGCACCTGCCCGCGGCGTGTGTTGCTGACCCACATGCGCCCGGAAGTGGCGCGCGGGCACCTTTGGCCAATCCTCGGCGATGCGCGCAACAGCCGCGTGCTCGGCTACCGTAATCGGGGTGGCACGCTGGATGAGGCCGGCATGCTGTTCGCCAATCAGGCGAGCTGGGCGCATGTACTGCAGGCTGCCTCCGGGTTGCTGGACAAGCCCGTTGCGGCGCTGCTCAGCACTGAGGAACTGGCGGCTGTGCAGGGGCGGGGCGATCCGCGCTGCCTGCGTTAGCCACCGGCTGTGCACGCTGGAAGGGAGGGGCAGGTATGCCTAGGTTGATTCTGGAACTTGATGTGGAACTGTACCGTCTGCTGCAGCAGGCGGCTCACAGTAACCAGCTGAGTCTTGAAGAGGAGTGCTTGCGTCGGTTGGAGGGGGCGACAAGGCGTTCACAGTACATGCACGCCTTGCTGGCTGATCTACGTGCCGATGATGCACAACGCCGCGCCGATCAGGAGGGTGGCTGAGGGGCGGCTTACAGGCCGCAATCAGCCTTGCTGAAGCGCTCGGTGGTGACCGGGCGATTGCTCTTGTACTCGCTGAACTCGTAGCGCAGTGCTGCGCCACGGGCGAGCAACTGGCGGTAGCCAGGGTTACGGCAAACGCTATTGGCCAGTTGCACCCTTACCGCGTCCGGGTTGCCGCGCATCTGGGCGGCATGCCCGCTGCGCACGCTGAGGTGGTTGACCAACTCGCTGCCGTCGACGGTATAACCCTGATCGAGAATGTCTTCATTGATCGCCCGTGGCGTGCCGACGCTGCTTTCGCGGGCAACCTTTTCCAGCATCTTGTTCAGTTCGAAGTCTTTCAGCGTGGCGGCATGGGCAAATAGGGGCAGGCTCAGCGCCAGGGTCAGGCTGATAAAACGCAGCATGGGGTTCTCCAAAGTCGATTCGCTCCTCTGACCGGCAAGCCCTGGCAGAGGTTCAGTGGCGTTATCTTACTCGCCTGCCGGTGCTTGCGGCAGCTGCCCTGGGGACGCACGGTTGAATAACCCGCCGCAGGCTTTGTTAGACTGCCGCGCCTGCCGCCCCCTGGATAAGCCATGTCGTACGTTCGTTACCCTCAGGTGCATACCTGATGAGCCATGCTGTAGCACGGCTGCGCGCCGAGCGGATTGCCCGCAGTGCCAAACCCTTTCTTGCCCGTGGCAGTCGTGCCATACGCTGCAACGACTGTCGCTTAGCCCTCAGTCACTGCCTGTGCGCCTGGCGCCCACGGATTGAAGCGCGGTCCGCCATGTGCCTGCTGATGCACGATGTTGAAGCGCTCAAACCGAGCAACACTGGCTGGTTGATTGCCGATGTGGTGGCTGATACTTCGGCGTTTGGTTGGTCGCGGGTCACGGTTGATCCGGGCTTGCCGGCCTTGCTTCAGGATCCGCAGTGGCAGCCGTATCTGGTCTTCCCCGGTGAGTATGTGGCGGCTGAGCGAGTGGTCAGTGAGGTGATGCCGGCTGCGGGCAAGCGGCCGTTGTTCGTGTTGCTGGACGCGACCTGGAGCGAAGCGCGCAAGATGTTTCGCAAAAGCCCCTACCTCGACAGCCTGCCGGTACTCAGCCTGCAGGCCGAACAGCTGTCGCGCTACAAGTTGCGCCGTTCCAAGCGCGATGATCATTTCTGCACCGCAGAAGTCGCCGCGCTGTGCCTGGAACTGGCAGGTGATCAACGGGCCGCCGATGGGCTGAATGCCTATCTGGATGTCTTCAGCCAGCACTACCTGGCGGCCAAGGCCCCGCGCGCCGTGGCCCTGGATGACCCCTTGCATCAGCGGCTGCGCGAGTTTCTGTAAGGCTAGGCGAGCTTTTTTGGCCATAGCTGCGCGAGCAGCATGCCGGCGAACATCAGCGCGCAACCGAAGTAGCCGCGCAGCTCCAGCGATTCGCCGAGCAGCCAGGCACCGGCGATGGCGGCAAACACCGCCTCGAGGGACAGAATGATGGCGGCGTGGGAGGCGATGGCATCCTTCTGCGCCACTACCTGCAAGGTAAAGCCGACAGCTACACCAAAGATTCCGCCGTAGAGAATCGCCGGGCCCGCAGCGATGATCGACTGCAACTGAATTTCCTCGAAGATCACCGCCAGTACCAGGCTGATCACCGCGCAGGTGATGAACTGCACCAGGGCCAGGCGTAGCGGATCATGGCGGCCGGCGAAGAACCCCACCAGCAGCACATGCACGCCCCAGACAAAGGCCCCGGCCAGTTGCAGCCAGTCACCGGAGGCCACGGTAAAGCCTTCACCGACACTCAGCAGGAACATCCCCACCACCGCCAGGCAGGCGCCTAACCAGATGCCCAGGCCGGTCTTGTGGCCGATAAACAGGCCCAGCAGTGGCACGATGATCACGTACAGCCCGGTGATAAAGCCGGAGTTGGTCACGCTGGTAAACAGCAGGCCCACCTGTTGCAGGTTGATCCCCAGTGCCAGAGCCAGGCCCATCAGCACGCCACCGCGCAGCAACTGGCGATTCAGCGGTGCCACCGGCGCGCTGCTGCGGCCTTCCAGCAGATGCAGCACTGGAAGCAGAATCAGCGCCGCCAGGGCGAAGCGTAATCCGCTATAAAGAAAGGGGCCGATGGCATCCATGCCCAGGCGCTGTGCGACAAATGCCGACCCCCAGATCATGGCGGTCAATAGCATCAACAAATCGGCGCGCAGGGCGTGGCTTCGCATTTCTAGCTCTCGTCGGCAAAGGTGCGAACTGTGCCGCAAAGCATCGTGCTTGACCACCCCGTCAGCGCTCGGCATGCTGGGCCGCTTTTCGGCGTGGTCGGAGTCGTTGGGGTTTTCGTCCGGCTCACTGCGCGCGCTGCGTTACCGTGCCCTGGACACTGCCTATCGCAGGCATCCACATAACAAAAACAGGATTCACCATGGCCGCTTTTGAAATCCTTATTGCTGATGATCACCCGCTATTTCGCAGTGCCTTGCAACAGGCGCTGACGCTTGGTCTGGGGCCGGATGTACGGCTGGTTGAAGCGGCCAGCATCGCCGAGCTGGAAGCCCGTCTGGCCGAGAAAACCGACTGGGATCTGGTCCTACTCGACCTCAATATGCCAGGCGCCTACGGCTTCTCCGGGCTGGTGCTGCTGCGTGGGCAATACCCGCACGTGCCGGTGGTGATGATCTCGGCGCAGGAAGAGGCGGCCATCGTTGCCCGTTCGCGCGAGTTTGGTGCCAGTGGTTTTATCCCTAAATCCAGCGCTCTGGAAACCATCCAGCAGGCGGTGCGTCAGGTGCTCGATGGTGAGGTCTGGTGGCCGCAGCAGAGTCAGGAAGCGATTGCCCTGTCGGCCGAGGCCAAGGCTGCCAGTGCCGGGCTGGCCAGCCTGACGCCGCAGCAGTTCCGGGTGTTGACCATGGTCTGCGATGGCCTGCTGAACAAGCAGATTGCTTATGAGCTGAGTGTGTCCGAAGCCACGGTAAAAGCCCATGTGACGGCGATCTTCCGTAAGCTGGGCGTACGTACCCGCACTCAGGCGGCTTTGCTGCTGCAACAGCTGGAGTCGATTCCTGCGCAAACGGACGGTTAAGCCTGCGTTAATCTTTGCTCGGCAGACTTGCTGCGCTGTTTTCTCCCTCTTGTTGTGATGATCCCCAATGTCGCCATTCAAGGGCCAGACCGGCCTCAAACGTATTCTCAATGCCACAGGCTATTCGCTGGCTGGCCTGCGCGCGGCCTTCACTGGCGAAGCGGCATTTCGCCAACTGCTGCTGATCAATGTGCTGCTGGTGCCGCTGGCCTTCTACCTGGACGTCAGCCGTGTCGAACGCGCCCTGATGGTGGCAGTCTGTCTGCTGGCGCTGATCGTCGAGTTGCTCAACTCGGCGGTGGAAGCAGCGATTGACCGCATCTCCCTGGAGCTGCACCCACTGTCAAAAAATGCCAAGGACATGGGCAGTGCCGCGCAGTTCACCGCCCTGACGCTGATTGCCCTGGTATGGGCGATCATTCTGCTGGGCTGACACGTCGATCAGGCAATCGTCGGCAGGACGATCTGGTCACTGCGCGTCACGCCAGCGGTGAGGGCGCGACACAGTTCGATGAACTCGCGCATGGCTGCGGTCTGGTATTTCTGTTTGTGCCAGATGAAATAGAACTGCCGGCGCAGGTCCAGCTGCGGCGTTTCCACTGCCACCAGGCTGCCTCGGCGAAATGCATCGCGTAGCGCCAGGCGGGAAATACAGCCGATGCCCAGACCGGACTCCACTGCGCGTTTGATCGCCTCGGTATGCTCCAGCTCCAGGCGCACATTCAGGCTGCTGGGGTGATGGCGCATGGCCTGATCGAAGGTCAGCCGCGTACCTGAGCCTTGCTCACGCAGAATCCAGGCCTCGCGGGTCAACTCCTCCAGGCTCGCCTCGCCGCGTTGTGCCAGGGCGTGTTGCGGCGCGCAAAACACCACCAGTTCATCCTCGACCCAAGGTTGTACCTCGATATCCGGGTGCTGGCAGTCGCCTTCGATCATGCCCATGTCCAGCTCGTAGTGGGCTATTTGTTGCACCACATGGGCGGTGTTGTGCACCTGCAGTTTCACCCGACATTCCGGGTGGCGCTGCATAAAACTGCCAATCAGCAAGGTTGCCAGGTAGTTGCCCACTGTCAGCGTGGCGCCGACATTCAGCGAGCCGTAGCCGCTCTTGCCGCCGAGCAGGCGTTCGATTTCCTTGGCTTGGTCGAGCAGTGCCACGGCTTGCGGCAGCAGTTGCAGGCCGAGTGCGTTTAGGCTCAGGCGCTTGCCGGCACGGTCGAATAGCTGGCAGTCGGATTGGCGTTCCAGCTCGCTCAGTGAGGTACTGGTCGCCGACTGCGACAAAGCCAGGTAATCAGCGGCGCGGGAAACACTTTCCTGCTGAGCTACGGCCACAAACACCTGCAGTTGCCTAAGTGTAAATCGCATATCTATATAACCGATAACCCATATCTTGATAATCAAGTTAACAGATATTATGCCGCTCTTTACAATGTTGTCCAATTCGCGCGCCTGCGCACAGGACCTTACATTCGTCGGAGCCCCCGAGCACATGAGCAACCTCAATTCCGAGCGCATCCTCAGCGTCCACCACTGGAACGATACCCTGTTCAGTTTCAAGTGCACCCGCGATCCGGGTCTGCGCTTCGAGAATGGCCAGTTCGTGATGATCGGCCTACAGCAGGACACTGGTCGTCCGCTGATGCGTGCCTACTCCATCGCCAGCCCGAACTGGGAAGAGCACCTGGAGTTCTTCAGCATCAAAGTGCCGGACGGCCCGCTGACCTCGCAGCTGCAGCACCTCAAGGAAGGTGACGAGATCATCATCAGCAAGAAGCCTACCGGCACCCTGGTGCTCGATGACCTCAATCCGGGCAAGCATCTGTATCTGCTCAGCACTGGCACTGGCCTGGCGCCGTTTATGAGCGTGATTCAAGACCCGGAAACCTATGAGCGTTTCGAAAAGGTGATCCTGGTCCACGGCGTGCGTTATGTGAACGAAGTGGCTTACCGTGAGTTCATCACCGAGCATCTGCCGAAAAATGAATTCTTCGGCGATGCGTTGAAGAACAAGCTGATCTACTACCCGACCGTTACCCGCGAGCCGTTCGAGAATCAGGGCCGTCTGACCGACCTGATGCGCAGTGGCAAACTGTTCCAGGACATCGGTCTGCCGCCGATCAACCCACAGGACGACCGCGCGATGATCTGCGGCAGCCCGAGCATGCTCGATGAAACCAGCGAAGTGCTCAACGAGTTCGGCCTGAAGATTTCCCCGCGTATGCGTGAGCCGGGTGACTACCTGATCGAGCGCGCCTTCGTTGAGAAGTAAGCGTGACTGAATAAAAGAGCCCGCCAATCGGCGGGCTTTTTCATGTCTGGCTAGCTCTGCTCAGGCGCGCTGTGAAAGCGATTGCCGCCGTTCTGCTTGGCACGGTACATGGCGTTGTCGGCGTGCAGCAGTAACTGCTGTGCGTCCTGGGCATGTTGCGGGTAAAGGGCGATGCCGATGCTCGGCAGGATGGTCTGGTTCTGCCCGCACAGCTCGAAGGGCTGATTGAGGCTCTGGCGGATTTTTTCCGCCACCACGCTGGCGTGGTCGGCCGAGTGAAAGTCTTCCAGCAGTACGACGAATTCATCACCAGCAAAGCGCGCTACGGTATCGGCCTCGCGCAGGCACAGCTGAATACGCTGGGCGACGCCTTGCAGCAGCTGATCGCCAGCGGCGTGGCCGAGGTTGTCATTGACCTGCTTGAACTTGTCCAGATCGAGGAACAGCAGCGCCACTTGCGATTGCTCGCGACGCGCGCGGGCCAGGGCTGTATGCAGGCGATCGCGTAGCAGCTCGCGGTTGGGTAATTGGGTCAGTGAGTCGTACTGCGCCATGTACTGCAGGCGACTGAGCATCTGCTGACGCTCGATGGCGGCGGCCACCTGGGTCGAGACAAATTGCAGCAGCTCCTGATCACGCTCGCTGTAGCGCGTGGCGGCGCTGCTTTGCACCAGCAGCGCGCCGATAATTCCACGGTGCGAGCGCAGCGGTACGCCAAGCCAGCTATGTGGCGTTGCAGTTAGTGCCTGGCCGGCGTTGGGCAGCAGCAGGGTGTTGCCGCTACGAATCACCTGCGCGCTCAGCGTGGCGGCATTCAGTGGCGTTTCGACAGTCGTTGCTGGCGGCTGTTCGGCGGGGTAGGGGAAGCTCAGCTCGTCGTTCTGCTCATCGTACAGCGCTACTGAGAAACTGATGGTCGGCAACAGTTCGCCAATGATCTGGTGCACCTGCTGAAACAGCCCGAGCAGGTTCTTGGCCGAATGGGCCGCTTCGGAAATACCGTATAACGCGGCCTGCAGGGCTTCACTGCGTTTGCGCTCGCTGATGTCATGGGCCACGGCAATGCGCACCTGATCATCCTCGGACCAGCGCGCGGACCAGAGGATATGCACGGTGCTGCCATCCTTGCGCAGGTAACGGTTTTCGAAGTGCGGGTGAGCGATGCCAGCCATGATCTCCCTGGCTGCCTGCAGGGTTTTCGCGCGGTCTTCCGGGTGGACCATGTCGATCATGCGGCGGCCGATCATCTCATCGGCGCGGTAGCCGAAAATATGCTGGCAGGCGGCGCTGACAAATACGAAATAGCCTTGTTGGTCGACCACACAGATGGCATCGAGCAGCAGGTCGACGAGGTTCTCGGTCGGCGCGTAGGTGCTGGTTTGCATAGTTTCACTGGGTGTTGAGTCGTGAGGGAGCAGCGGCTGCTGGCTATTTGCAAGCATAGCCGCAGCTGCTCAGCTTACCCACATGATGATCAACAAAGAATGTTTGCCGCAGGCCGCCGGCAAACGGTTGCTCTAGGTGCGCTAATCGGCCTGGCTGAAGCGTTGCCCGGAAACCGCAGGGTGGTAAATCGGCTGCACCTTGTTGCCGGCAGGGTCGAGCAGGTGAAAGCTGTGCGCGCCGTCGCCATGGGCAAACGGGCGGTCGAGCAGGGTGACGCCTTGTGCCTTGAAGTAGGCATACCAGGCGTGCAACTCATCGATGCTGTCGACGATAAAACCGTAGTGATCCACCGCCTGCTCGCCGCTGCTGGGCACGCAGGCCCGGCCCAGCGAGAGGTTATCGTTACCACAGGTCAGGTAGACCAGGTCTTCATTGGCGCGGTGCAGCACCTGCATGCCAAGAATGTCCACATAGAAGCGCTCGCAGGCTTCCAGATTAGGGACCAGCAGGGCGATATGGCGTAAGCCGTTAAGGCGACCGGGGCGTTCAAGCATGGCTAGCATCCTATTTTGTATACATTTATCTGTTAAATATAAGACAAAATTGCTTGTCGGCCTATGCGTGCGAACGGGTGTGGCTCAGATCAAGTGGCCGGTACGACCTCCAGCACGCAGATGCTGCCGAGCTGCGGGTAGTGCCAGTGCACGTCGATATCCCAGAAGCGCACACCGTAACGGCGCTCAGGGCTGGGCTGCTGGTAGGCCGGGCGCGGGTCCTGGGCCAGGCACTGCTCGATCAATTCGACCAGCGGTTCATCCAGGCGCTGCCCGTGTTCGTTTGCCTGGATCAGTGCGCTGTCCTGCCAGCTGACGTCGATCCGCGCCGGTGCGTTGTCAGCAATGCGGTTGTAAGCATCGGCAACGCTGTCGGCATAGGGCACGTAGGGTTTGATATCCAGCACCGGGGTGCCATCGAGCAGGTCGATGCCAGAGAGCCACAGTTTGCCGGCTTCGACCCGCTCCAGCTTGACCACCGACTGGCCGATGCCATTGGGCCGGTGCGTGGCGCGGGTGCTGAACACGCCGACCGATTGATTGCCGCCCAGGCGTGGCGGGCGCACCTTGAGCCGTGGTTTGTCTTCCAGCGTCTGGTGAAACAGGAACAGCAGCCAGACATGGCTGACTTGCTCCAGCCCCTGCACGGCATCGCCGTTATCGAACGGAGCGACTAGCTCCAGCACGCCACGGGCCGCTGGGGCCAGTTGCGGCTGACGGGGAATGGCGAACTTCTCCTTGAAGCAGGAGCGGACAAAACCGATGGGCGAAACCGAGTAGGACATGGCGGCGTGATCGAGTGAAAACGCCGCCATAGTACGCGATTACAGGTGGAAACCGCCGTCGATCGGGATGATCGCACCGGTCATATAAGCCCCGGCGGTGCTCGCCAGGCTGATGGCCAGGGCGGCCATTTCTTCCTCGCGGCCCCAGCGCTGCATCGGGATCAGCGCACAGTCCTCGGCCATGGCCGCTTCATCCTGGGCAATAAACTGGGTCATCTTGCTTGGGAAGCGGCCCGGGGCGATGACGTTGACGTTGATGTGCTGGCCCACCAGCTCGCGGGCGAGCATGCGTGACAGCTGGTGCAGCGCCGCCTTGCTCGGGCCGTAGGCGTAGGCGTCTTCGCCGTGCGAGGTGATCCCGGCCACCGAACCGATATTGATCACCCGTGCCGGGTTGGCCGCGCTGCCGCCCTTGCGCAGCAGTGGCAGGAGTTTCTGGATGCAGCTGAACACTGACGTCACGTTAAGCTGCATGACCTTCTCCCAGCCCTTGGCCGGGTAGTTTTCCAGCGGGGCGCCCCAGGTGGTGCCGGCGTTGTTCACCAGAATATCCAGGCTGCCGATCTGCCCTGTCAGCTGCTCGGCCAGTACCTGCACACCGTCTTCGCTGGCCAGGTTGGCGGCAATACCGTGGCAGGTGCCGAAGGCCGATAACTCGGCGGCAGTTTGCGCGCAGGCCTCGCCATCACGGGCGCAGACGTAAACGGTGGCGCCGGCTTCGACAAAGGCTTTGGCGATCATCTTGCCGATACCGCGGGTGCCGCCGGTGACCAGGGCGGTGCGGCCTTGCAGACTGAAGTAGGGGTGCATGACTAATCCTTGTGGCGGATAAAGGTCATTACCCTAACGCGATGCCTGCTTGGCGGCAGGCACTATTGCCCGTGGAAATACGCTGCCATGCGGGCAGGCATGGCAGCGAGAGGGCGCGACTCAGCCGCGAACGCGCAGGGTTAGACCCTTGAGGAAATTACGCAGGAACTGATCACCGCAGGGGCGGTAGTTGCTGTGGCCGAACTTGCGGAACAGCGCGCTCATCTCCGGCTTGGACACCGGGAAGTCAACGCTTTGCATGATCGCGTGCATATCGTCTTCTTTCAGCTCGAAGGCCACGCGCAGCTTTTTCAGCACCATGTTGTTGGTGATCGGCAGTTCAAACGGCTGGGCCGGACGGCTGTCATCCTTGCCGCGTTTGAAATACACCAGGCCGTCGAGAAAGTGCGCCATCAGTTCGTCGTCGCAAGGGCTAAAGCCGTCTTCATCCTCTTTCTTGAGTATCGCGGCGAGGTCGTCGAGGGCGACCTGCTTGCCGCTGAGCTGGATGATCTCGAGCAATTCTGCGTCGCTGATGTCGAGGGTGTAGCGCAGGCTGCGCAGGATGTCGTTGTTAAGCATGGGGATGTCCTGAAGTGCGCAGCAGCCAAGGGCTGCCGCTGGAAAAATCGTTAGAAGCGTTCTTTTGCGGCCAGGTAGCGCCATTGTCCCGGTTGGACCTTGGCCATTGGCACGCCGCCGATACGGATGCGTTTCATGCTCAGCACCTTGAGGTCGACGCTGTTGCACATAAAGACGATCTGCCCGGGCAGTGGGTTCTTCAAGGCGAAGCGCAGGCGGGTTTCGTTCTGCCAGCTGACCTTGCAGGGCGGCAAGGCGACGCCGTTGAAGGTCAGGCCGTGGGCCAGCTGCTTGAGCTGACTGGCACTCAAGGTGCCGACGACTTCGACCACGTATTCCTGTTCAAGCTTGCTCAGGTCTTCCCTGAGCTTGCGTTCGATGCGCCAGTCCTGAGTCAGTACATGCAGGCCATCGGCACCGGCTTGCAGCGGGATGCAGGGCGTCAGTCGATTGAAGTGGCTTTTCAGTACGCGGATGGTCGAACCATCGTCAGCCCAATGAGTGGCTGGGCTGATGCTTTCAGCTGCGCGCTCCGGGTTGTGCCCGCTGGGTACGTGCAGCAGCAGAGTGACCGGTTCGATTGGCGCCAGAACTGCACCCGGCAGCAACTCGACACGCTGTTCGGCTACTTTGAATTGCGGCTCTTCCACCACCACGCCATCCACCGTGACCCAGCCGCCTTCGATATACAGCTCGGCCTCGCGGCGCGAACAGCCGATCACTTCGATCAGGCGTTTGGACAGGCGAATGGGATCGGTCATAGAAACGGTCATCGGCAAAAAAGGGCGGCCATTGTAACTGCCCGGGGCTGGCATGCACGGAACATCGGGCGAACGGTGGCGATAAAAATGACCGGTGATAAAAAAACCGCTCCTGGGAGCGGTTTCTATTAAGCATGGCCGAGCGCAGTAGTTTTTAGCCGCCCAGATAGGCGTCGCGCACCTTTGGATCATTCAGCAGCTGTTCGCCGCTGCCCTGCATAACGATCCTCCCGTTCTCCAGCACGTAACCGCGGTCTGCCAGCTTGAGCGCCTGGTTGGCGTTCTGCTCAACCAGGAACACCGTCACGCCATCCTTGCGCAGCTGTTCGATGATGTCGAAGATCTGCTGGATGATGATCGGCGCCAGGCCCAGCGACGGCTCATCGAGCAGCAGCAGGGTTGGCTTGCTCATCAGCGCGCGGCCGATGGCGAGCATCTGTTGTTCACCGCCGCTCATGGTGCCGGCGCGCTGGGCAAAGCGTTCCTTCAGGCGCGGGAACAGGTGCAGGACCTTGTCCATCTGCTCCTGATTGTCGGCTGTGCTACCAAAGAAGCCGCCCATCACCAGGTTCTCTTCCACCGTCAGGCGGGAGAATACGCGGCGGCCTTCCGGCACCACGGCGATGCTTTTGCGCATGATGCTCGGAGTGTCCTGGCCGATCAGCTCTTCACCCTGGTAACGGATGCTACCGCTGGCCGCCTGCGGGTTGCCGCACAGGGTCATCAGCAGCGTCGATTTACCGGCACCGTTGGCACCGATCAGGGTGACGATCTCGCCTTGCCGTACTTCGACGCTGACGTTATGCAGTGCCTGGATCTTGCCGTAGAAGGTGGAAACGTTCTCGAAATACAGCATCACGCTTCCCCCAGGTAGGCTTTGATCACGTCCGGGTTTTCGCGGATCTGCTCCGGTGTACCGTTCGCCAGGGGCGTGCCCTGGTTGATCACATAGATATGGTCGGAAATGCTCATGACCAGCTTCATGTCGTGCTCGATCAGCAATACGGTGACGTTGTGCTGATCGCGCAGTACGCCAATCAGCGCCTTGAGGTCGTCGGTTTCGCGCGGGTTTAGACCAGCAGCGGGCTCGTCGAGCATCAGAATTCGCGGGCGGGTCATCATGCAGCGGGCGATTTCCAGGCGGCGCTGCTGACCATAAGCCAGGGTACCGGCGGGGCGGTTGGCGAATTCGGTCAGGTTGACCTGATCCAGCCAGTGCGCGGCATATTCCATGGCTTCACGTTCGCTGCGGCGAAACGCCGGAGTTTTCAGCAGGCCGGAAAGGAAGTTGGTGTTGAGGTGGCGGTGTTGCGCTACCAGCAGGTTTTCCACCGCCGTCATGTCCTTGAACAGACGCACGTTCTGGAAGGTGCGCACCACGCCTTTGCGGGCGATCTTGTGGCCGGGCAGGCCTTCGATGCGCTCACCATCGAGGCTGATGCTGCCCGAGGTCGGCTGGTAGAAGCCGGTCAGACAGTTGAATACGGTGGTCTTGCCGGCGCCGTTCGGACCGATCATCGACACCACTTGTTTTTCATTGACGGACAAGCCCACCCCGTTGACGGCCAACAGGCCGCCGAAGCGCATGGACAGGCCGCTTACTTCTAGAATCGGGCGGCTCATTGTTTCAGCTCCAGGTGTGGGCGCTGCATGGGCAACAGGCCCTGCGGACGCCAGATCATCATCAGCACCATCAGGGCACCGAACATCAACATGCGGTACTCGCTGAATTCACGCATCAATTCCGGCAGCAGAATCATCACGATGGCCGCGAGGATGATGCCCAGCTGCGAGCCCATGCCACCCAGTACGACGATGGCGAGGATGATCGCCGACTCGATAAAGGTGAAGGATTCCGGTGTGACCAGGCCCTGGCGTGCGGCGAAGAAGCTGCCGGCAAAACCGGCGAAGGCGGCACCCAGGGTGAAGGCCGAAAGCTTGATCACGGTGGGGTTCATGCCCAGCGCGCGGCAGGCGATCTCGTCTTCGCGCAGGGCTTCCCAGGCACGGCCGATCGGCATGCGCAGCAGGCGGTTGATCACGAACAGGGTCAGCAACACCAGCAGTAGGGCGATCAGGTAGAGGAAGATCACCTTGTTGATGCCGTTATAGGCAATCCCGAAGTACTCGTGGAAGGTCTGCATGCCCTCGGCGGCGCGGCGCTCGAAGGACAGGCCGAACAGGCTTGGCTTCTCGATGTTGCTGATGCCGTTGGGGCCGCCAGTAATGTCGGTCATGTTGCGCAGCAGGATGCGGATGATCTCGCCGAAACCCAGGGTCACGATGGCCAGGTAGTCACCACGCAGACGCAGCACCGGGAAACCGAGGATAAAGCCGAAGAACGCTGCCATCAGGCCGGCAATCGGCAAGCAGATCCAGAAACCCAGGCCGTAGTAGTGCGACAGCAGCGCGTAGCTATAAGCGCCGACGGCGTAGAAGCCGACATAACCCAGGTCGAGCAGGCCCGCCAGGCCGACCACGATGTTCAGGCCGAGGCCGAGCATCACGTAGATCAGGATCAGCGTGGCAATGTCCACAGCGCCGCGGCTGCCGAAGAACGGCCAGGCCAGAGCAACCATGATCAGACCCAGGATTACCCAGCGCTGGGTGGAGGGCAGGGTGAGAAAGTTGCTGGCCTTGCTCGGTACGCTCGGCAGCTTCGGTGCGTGGCTCCAGGCGGCGCTCAACTGGCTACGGAACAGCTGCCAGAAGAACATGGCGATGGCGCAGCCGGCGATGGTCCAGAGGATGGCCGGGCTGGCGCCATGGACTTCCAGCTTGATGCCGACCGTGGTCAGCTTGAGACCCAGCACCGGGTAGGCCACGGCCAGCACCAGCAGGGCGCTGAAAATCGCGGTCTTGAGATTTTTCGTAATGGCAGTACTCATACTTTTTCAACCTCCGGACGACCCAGAATGCCCGTCGGACGGAACAGCAGAACCAGGATCAACAGGCTGAAGGCCACCACGTCCTTGTACTGGTCGCCGAAGATATCGGCACCAAAGGCTTCGGCCAGGCCGAGCAGCAGGCCACCCAGTACCGCACCCGGAATACTGCCAATGCCACCCAGTACTGCGGCGGTGAAGGCCTTGATCCCGGCGAGGAAGCCCAGGTGTGGGTTGATCACGCCGTATTGCATGCCCAGCAAGACCGCCGCGACGCCTGCGAGGGCGGCACCGATGACGAAGGTCAGGGCAATGATGTTGTTGGTGTTGATGCCCAGCAGGTTGGCCATCTTCAGGTCTTCGGCACAGGCGCGGCAGGCGCGGCCCAGACGCGAGCGCGAAATGAATGCGGTCAGCGCCAGCATCACCACGAAGGTGACGACGAAGATCAGCACCTGCATGTAGGAGATCACCACGCCATTCATCGCGCTTTCACCCAGCACGAAATTGCCAGGCAGCAGGTTGGGGATGGCCTTGTCTTTCGAGTCCTGAGCCAGCAGCACTTCGTTCTGCAGGAAGATCGACATGCCGATCGCCGAGATCAGCGGGATCAGGCGGTTACCACCGCGCAAGGGCCGGTAGGCCACCCGTTCGATGCTGTAACCGTAGGCACTGGCGATAATGATGCTGCCGGCGAAGGCGGCGATCATCACCAGCGGTAAACTGTCCAGACCCATCAGGGTCAGGCCGGCTATGACAATAAAGGCTACGTACGAGCCAATCATGTAAACCTCGCCGTGGGCGAAGTTGATCATGCCGATGATGCCGTAGACCATGGTGTAGCCGATGGCAATCAGGGCATAGGTACTGCCAACAGTCAGACCGTTGATCAGCTGTTGCAGGTAGTGATAAAGATCAGGCATTGCCTAACTCCTGGGTTGTCACGCAAGGCAGCGCTTGTGGCGCAGCATGCAACCGGAATTCTTCTAATAAACAAAGCCCACTGCATGGGCAGTGGGCTTTGGGTTCAGGCGGGGAGCTTACTTGGCTTCGGTTTTGGTACCGTCCTGGTGCCACTCGTAAACCACGAAGCTGAAGTCTTTCAGGTCACCCTTCTCGTCGAACGCCAGGTTGCCGGTCGGGGTGTCGAAGCTGTTGGCACGCAGTGCAGCAGCCACTTTGGCGGTGTCGGTGTCGCCCGCCTTGGTGATGCCTTCAGCGATGACTTGCACGGCAGCGTAGGCCGGGAATACGAACGGACCGCTCGGGTCTTCGTTCTTGGCCTTGAACGCATCAACCAGTGCCTGGTTGCGTGGGTCCTGGTCGAAGGACTTCGGCAGGGTTACCAGCAGGCCTTCGGAAGCCGGGCCAGCAATGGCCGAGATTTCCTTGTTGCCGACGCCTTCAGGACCCATGAACTTGACCTTCAGGCCTTTTTCCGAGGACTGACGCAGCAGCAGGCCCAGCTCTGGGTGGTAGCCACCGTAGTAGACGAAGTCGACACCGGCTTGCTTGAGCTTGGCGATCATCGCGGAGAAGTCCTTGTCGCCGGCGTTGATGCCTTCGAACAGGGCGACTTTGGTGCCTTTGCTTTCCAGGGTCTGCTTGACCGCGGTGGCAATGCCTTCACCGTATTGCTGTTTGTCGTGGATTACCGCAACCACTTTCGGTTTGACGTGGTCGGCAATGAAGTTGCCGGCGGTCGGGCCTTGCAGGCTGTCCAGGCCGATGGTGCGGAACACCAGCTCGTAGCCACGGGCGGTGATGTCCGGGCTGGTGGACGCCGCGGTGATCATCAGGATGCCTTCGTCTTCGTAGATGTCGGACGCCGGCTGGGTGGAGCTGGAGCACAGGTGGCCAACCACGAACTTGACGTTGTCGTTGACGATCTTGTTGGCCACAGCCACCGCTTGTTTCGGATCGCAGGCATCGTCATAAACCACGCCTTCGAGTTGTGCGCCGTTTACCCCACCGGCCTTGTTGATCTGCTCGATGGCCATTTTGGCCCCGATGAATTGCATTTCACCGTATTGCGCGACGGCGCCGGTGACCGGGCCAGCCAGGCCAATCTTGATGGTGTCAGCCGCTACCGAGTAGCTGGCAACGCCAGCCATGGCCATGGCGGCAAACAGTTTGGAAATCTGCTTAGTAGCCTTGTTCATAGTGCTCCACTCTTATTGGTTTTGATTGTTGTAGTTCTGGCGGCCAAAGCTGCAGAACCGGGTTGTTCCCCGGTCATTCCCCCGGCAACTGTACCGGTGCAGTGTAGAGCGCGGCTTTACGGCTTGAAAAGCGGCTTACTGGGGGCAAAACCTGAGGGTGTCGCTTTAACACAACAAACGTATAGAAAAACGGCGTGTCTTGGTTGGCTTGGCCAGCGTCGCGAATTTGCCTGCTGGCGGCTCGACGTTATCATGCTGGCCGACTCGTTAACGGCTACTGATAACAGGGCAATCCATGTCTGAGCTACCCATGACAGAACAACCTAGCACCCTCTATGCCAAGCTGCTTGGAGAAACAGCGGCGATCCGCTGGCAGGAGTTGCAACCTTTCTTTGCCCGTGGCGCTCTGCTGCTGGTTGAAGGCACTCAGGATCTGATCGAAGTGGCGCAGGCCGTGGCGCAGAATGATCAGGAGAAAGTCGCCGCCTGGCTGGCTGCGGGCCAGTTGCGCAAGGCCGATGACCGCCAGGCCGAAGACCTGCTGCAACGCGATCCCGAGCTGTGGGCCGTGGTGGTTGCTCCCTGGGTGCTGGCGCAGGAGCGCAGTGAGCGCGCAGCGCTGCACTGATCTGGCGCGTCGTTCGCCCCGCTATCAGCGGCTATGCTGGCAGCACCACCGGCTGACTAAGGGAGCTGCCAGCATGTTCGAACCCGGCCATCTGCATCGCGCCAACACCATTGCCAGCGGCGATATGCCGTTGTTCAGTGTCGATCTCTTCTATGAGGTGCGTCAGGACCCCAGCGAAGGCCCGATGTTGCACATGCGCCTGCAAGGGCAGGTGAACGGTCAGGCATTCGAAGAGGTGTTCGAACTGCACCGTGACACGGCCTTCAACTTTGCCAGTGTGGCCAGCCGGCTGGCGCATAAGCATGGTTTGCCGATCAACAACAGCTTGATCATGCGCAGCCATGCCGAATATGACCTGATGTTTGAGGACATCCGCAGCAAGCTCGGCGCCCACAGCGGCGAGCCGGTCAACCTTGATCATCTGCAACAGGATGGGCTGTAGCCGCTGGCGTGATGCCGCCGCAGTGGGCTCCGTGCGTCGCTGCTAACGCAGCAGCCCGGCAGCATGGGCGGCCTGTTCCAGCTCGGCGTAGTTTTCCGGGCGGGTTTCGATAAAACGGCTGGCGCCTTGCAGTTCGAGGATGGCCTGGTGTTGCGCGTTGTCGGGGTTGAGCTGGAGAAAGGCCTGGCGGATCTGCTCGCGCAGAGCCGGTGCGAGTTTGTCGCGTACACTCCAGCTGTAGTCGAAGTAGGGCGCGGTGGTGGCAATCACGCGTACGCGCTCGGGGTCGACCTGGCCGGTCGCCAGTAACTGCTCCCAGGCGCTGCTGCTCAGGGCACCTGCATCGGCTTTACCCTCCTGCACCCAGCGGGCGGTCGCTTCTTGCGCGGCGGAGTAGGCGGTGTGGCTGAAGAAGGTTTCCGGTCTGATGCCGTGCTGCAACAGGAAGTAGCGCGGCATCAGGCTGTCGGACGTCGACGACAGTGAGCCGAAGGCAAATGTCTTGCCTTGCAGGTCCTGCAGGTTTTGCACGGCTGGGTTGGCGCTGATGATCTTGCTGGTGAATTTTTCATCTTCAGCGCGTTGCACCAGTGGCAGCACATCGCGGCGCTTGAGGCGCGCCTGCACCAGGTTGAAACCGCCCAGCCAGGCCAGGTCGATACGCTCATCGGCCAGAGCGTCGACTACAGCGTCGTAGTCGGTGAGGGCGACAAACTCAACGCGCATACCCAACTGCTGGCTCAGATAACTGCCCAGCGGTTTGAATTTGCGCAGCAGCTCTGCCGGATTTTCATCGGGGATGGCCGACACCCGCAGGGCATCGGCAGCGCTGACAAGAGGACCTGCCAGGCTCAAGGCAGCAGCAAGGGTGACGGCCACGATACGGCTCAGCATGGGGGCTCCGGTTCAATCCTGGTCAGGGCGTTCTGAGTAGAGGTAAGCAGGCGTCCGGCAGTGGCGCGGGCAGGCGTGCAACCTACGTTAAGATAGCGCCCATCATTGAGTCGGAGTCTGCATATGTCCACATCTCTTCCTGCTTTGGCGTTCGCCGGTATTGGCCTGATGGGGTTGCCCATGACCCAGCGCCTGCTGGCTGCCGGTTATCCGCTGACGGTCTGGAACCGTTCTGCCGACAAGTGCGCACCCTTGCAGACACTGGGTGCTCAGGTGGTTGCTCAGCCATCTGCGCTGTGTGCGGCAGCGGATATCGTCATGCTCTGTTTGGCCAACACCGAGGTGGTGCGCGAGGTGGTGTTTGGCCCCGGCGGGATTGTGGAAACGGGCAAGCCTGGGCAATTGCTGGTGGATTTCTCCAGCCTGGAACCGGCGGCCACCCGCGAAATGGCCGCCGAGCTGTATGCCCGTTGTGGCATGCATTGGGTTGATGCCCCGGTGTCCGGTGGCACACCCGGCGCAGCCAACGGCACGCTGGCGATCATGGCCGGTGGCCGGGTTGAGGATATCGAGCGGGTGCGGCCGGTGCTTGCCCATCTGGGGCAACGCCTGACGCGTATGGGCGACGTTGGCGCCGGCCAGGTGACCAAGGTGTGCAACCAGATGATCGTCGCCTGTAACGCCTTGGTAATTGCTGAGGTGGTGGCGTTGGCCGAGCAGGCCGGGGTCGATGCCAGCCTGATTGCCCCCGCGCTGGCCGGTGGCTTTGCCGATTCCAAGCCACTGCAGATTCTTGCGCCACAGATGGCCGAGAGTCAGTTTGAACCGGTCAAATGGCACGTGCGCACCTTGCTCAAGGACCTTGATACGGCGGTGAAGCTGTCGCAGCAGATCGGCTCGGCTACGCCGCTCAGCGGCCTGGCTGCACAGCTGATGCGTCAGCACGGCAGTCAGGGCAATCTGGAACGTGATCCGGCGACCCTGGTGCAGCTGTACCGAGCGCCAGAGTCCCAAGGGCCAAAATCATGAAGATTGCGGCCAACCTGTCGCTGCTGTTTACCGAGTTGCCGCTGATCGACCGCGTGGTGGCTGCCGCTGCTGCGGGCTTTGATGGCGTGGAAATCCAGTTTCCCTACGAGCTGCCGGCGCTCCGCCTGAAAGAGGCGCTGGAGGCAGCGGGCATGCCGCTGCGTCTGATCAACCTGCCAGCTGGTGATTTGATGAGTGGCGGTGCCGGCCTGGCCGCCGTGCCTGTACGTCAGGCCGAGTTTGAGGCTGCGTTGCAGGAGGCGCTGAGTTATGCCGCCATGGCGCGGCCAGCGTTGGTCAACGTGCTGCCGGGGCGCTTGGCTGAGGGCGTTGAGCCTGAAAAGGCGAAGGCTTTTCTGATCGACAACTTGCGCAAGGCCGCCGAGGCCTTTCAGCGATTGGGCATTGGCGTGGTGGTGGAAGCAATCAACCCGCTGGATATGCCAGGCTTTCTGATCAACACCCCGGCGCAGCTGGATGCGTTGCTCAAGGCGGTGGCTCACCCTAACCTGGCAGCGCAGTACGACCTTTACCACATGGCGCGCCAGGGCCTGGATGTGCCGGCGGGTATGGCGTTGTTGGCCGGGCGTATCGGCCATGTGCAGTTTGCTGATTACCCTGGGCGTGGCGCGCCGGGTACAGGCGAGTTGCACTTTGCGCCGTTGCTCAAGGCGCTGCGTGACAGTGGTTATCAGGGCTGGCTGGCGGCCGAGTATCGACCGGGAGAGGCGGGCACCCAGGCCAGCCTGAGCTGGCTGAGTGAATGGCAAGAGGCCTGAGGCACCATCTGCAACCCGATTGAGCTCGGGTTGCAGATGGCAGTGACTTACTCGGGCTTGTCTTCGGCGTACTTGTTGAGCGAGATGACGCGGGTCTTGCCGATGCGGTGGCGGTAGATCTCGCGCAGGTACTTGATGGCTTTTTTCACGCTGTCACGGGATAGGCGGATGTCGTTGATCGAGACGAACTTGTCTTGATCGTGGATCAGCTCGCGGTACTTCTTCTCGTACATCGGTTTGATCGCGTACCAATTGGTATCGAGGATCTTCGCCGGGTTCTCGTACTCGTTGAGCATGGCATCGAGCCGTTCATCATCGAACTCGTCAGAGACGATGAAGTCGAGCATGGCGTTGTCCAGCGTTTCATCGAAGCGATGCGGGTCGCGGGCGAAGCAGCGCTTGATAAAGGCCACGATCAGGGTCAGGAAGTCATCCGACAGGCACGGGCTCTTGGCGATCAGAGTGGTCAGCGAGAGGTTGGCCGAGGCACCGATTACCAGTGCGTAACGCTTCAGCGTGGTGTTGGGGAACAGACTGTTGAGGTGGGTCTTGAGCCGGTTCAAGTCCATGTAGGACAGCTTGTAGTCTTTCGGCAGCGAGACGATCGACACCACCGAGGAGCAGTTCTTGAAGAAGTGCAGGTCGCTGAGTTTGGCGGCGTTGTAATCGGACTTCTTGTAGTCATCCAGGGCTTCGCGATAACGCTTGGACTCGATCGGCAGCAGGCTGATGCCTTCGATGGCCTGGGTGACCTTGTTGAAGTGCGGCAAGTCGATTGAACGGAAGAACAGGTCGTCGATGTTCAGGCGCGACGGTTCCTTGTCCAGTACGCGGAACTTGTCCAGCGCAGCAGCGCTTTGTTCCGGCACCACCGACTCTGCATAGGCCACCGCAACCGGGCCAGCCAGGCTCATAAATAGGTCGTTGGCATCCAGGCGAATGGTTTCGCCGATGTCGATCCCGGCGCGGCGGAAGTAGTTCTGGTCGTAATCGGTGGTCACCGCCTGGGCGGTGAGGATGTTGAAGATCTGCTGCGAGATGTACTGGTTGGCGTGCCGCTCCATGGCGTTGACGTCGATGTTCTGGATATTTCCGTCATCGCTTTCTTCGGCATAACGCATGATGTCGTTGGAGATCAGCATCATGGCGTTCCATGGGCGGATGCGGCGCATCACGCTCTCTTCGCTGTTCTCTTCGTTGTCGAAGTTGTAGGAGAAGTCCCACTCCTCGGCGAGGTACTTGCACAGCAGGCGTCCGGCGTTGATATGCAGGGCTTCGGACATCTCGCTGCGCTGGTCGGAGATGTTCGGCAGGATGCAGATACCGCTGGTGAAAATCGGCTCGAAAACGAAGCTGTGGTCGCGGTTTTCCAGGCTTTCGTCGAAGTTCTTGGTGTCGAACGTCTTGCTCATGTAGGCGAATTGCTGGGCCAGGCCGAATTCCGACGCCATGCCCGAACCGGTGCCGCCGCCGGCGCTGAAAATGTAGAAGTACAGGCGCGACTGGTTGGCCTTGATGCCGCAGGAGTCGATCAGGTAGCTGTGGATGAACTTCCAGTCTTCGTTGGTGAAACGCTGGGTGTCCTTGTTGAGGATGATCTTGGCCAGGTACTGGCCGAGGATCGGCGCGTTACCCGCCCCCCCGGCATGCACCTCGGAGAGGTCCATGATCTTCATCTTGCTGTAGTCGCTGAGGAAACCGCTGGTTTCGCCCTTGCGCGAGAAGCGGATGCGCCCCTCGATGTCCTTGTCCAGGTCGCCGAGCATCACCAGTGGCTCGATCAGAAAGACTGGTTTGCTGTCGCGGCTGGGTGCACGCAGCAGGTTGCTGCGGATCCAGCGGGTGGGGCGGAAATCCTGTTCGGCAACGGTCTTTTCTTCGCTCTTGAACTCACTCAGGTAGAACTGCCGGGCGTTATAGACCAGGGAGGCAACATCCAGGGCGATGTTCGAGCCGCAGCGGCCGAGGCCAATCAGGCACACCGACGGGAAGTGCTGTACTCGCCGGTCGTTCTCTTCGTCATGCGGCGCCGGCGGGAACACCAGGCTGCGCAGACCGTCGAGGTTATCGAGGATGCGGTCGATGTCGCGCTCGGTGAAATACATGTATTGCTCACCAGTGCTGTCGATGCGGACAGGTACCAACGGCGCGGGCGGCGGCAATGGCTCCAGCGGTGCCAGCAGCGTATCAGCCAGGTCAGCCAGAGTGGCTTCGGTCGCAGGGGAGGTCACAGCGTTTTTTTTTGTTTTCATTTGGAGACAGTCCGGCGGCTAGCAGGGGTGGAGGGGCAAATGGCCACATTGCACTCAACAGGCTTGTTTGTAGCATGAAAAATGGAAAATCTCGCTGTTTTGCATGGTTTTACTGAGTCATATCCGGAGTTTTTCTGAGCCACTTTGTGACGCCGGTGCTTGCCGACCCACCGATTACTCGGCATACACACTACAAATAGTCACAGACAGCCCTGGCGAGAGGCTCTAGATTGCACCGGCACGTGCTGGGCACGACAGCTGGCCAAGGGCCGCGGACGTGTTTCGATAACAACAATTAGAGATGGATTCCATGCAGCAGTCCCAACAAGCGGCGAATGCCTGGCGCATTCTGTTCCTGCTTTTCCTGGCCAATTTGTTCAATTTCTTCGATCGCACCATTCCGGCGATCATCATCGAACCGATCCGTATGGAGTGGAGCCTCAGCGACCTGCAGCTGGGCCTGATCGGTACGGCCTTCACCATTGTCTATGCGATTGCCGGCATTCCGCTGGGTCGCATGGCCGATACCGGCGCACGGCGCAAGATCATGGGCTGGGGCCTGGCGGTCTGGAGCGGCCTGACGGCGGTGAACGGCATGGCCTGGAACTTCTGGAGCTTTTTGCTGATTCGCATGGGCGTCGGCATTGGTGAGGCCAGCTACGCGCCGGCAGCCAATTCGCTGATTGGCGATTTGTTCCCGGCACACAAGCGGGCACGGGCCATGGGCATCTTTATGCTGGGCCTGCCGATTGGCCTGCTGCTGGCCTTCTTCACTATTGGCGCGATGGTTAAGGCGTTCGACAGCTGGCGCGCGCCATTCTTTATTGCCGCAGTGCCGGGGCTGATCCTCGCGGTGTTTATGTTCTTTATCAAAGAGCCCAAGCGCGGCGCAGCCGAACAGGTGCAGTCGTTGAGTGCACCCGTGGAGAAACCACTGCGCAAGGTTCTGGCGATTCGCACCTTCTGGTGGCTGGTGGTAGCCGGCCTGACCTTCAACTTCGCCACCTATGCCTGCAACTCGTTCATGGTGCCGATGCTGCAGCGTTACTTCCTGCTGCCGCTGGAGCAGGCGGCGATGGCCACCGGGGTGATCGTAGGTCTTACCGGTCTGGTTGGCTTGACCCTGGGTGGGTGGCTGGCGGACAAGATCCACCAGCGCTGGCAGACAGGCCGACTGCTGTTCGCTGCCTTGAGCATGCTGATTGCCTCACTGGCTACAGGTTATGCGCTGCTCGCCGGGCGGGTTGAAATCGCCGTGTTTGTGGCGCTGTTCAGCATCGGCTGGCTGTTTGCCTACAACTTCTACACCTGTGTTTACACAGCCATTCAGGACGTGATCGAGCCGCGTCTGCGCGCCACGGCGATGGCGCTGTTCTTTGCTGGCTTGTACCTGCTCGGGGGGGGGCTGGGGCCGGTGGCCGTGGGCATGCTGTCGGACCACTACTCGCAGGCAGCGATGCTCGCGGCCGGCGCCAGTGAAATGAATGAAACCTTCAAGGCCGTTGGCCTGCACAACGCCATGTACCTGATTCCGGTGGCGCTGCTGCTGACCATGCTGGCGCTGCTGCAGGCTTCGCGCTGTTTTGTCAGCGACGCTGCCAGAATGCAGCAGGGCATGCAGTTGCAGACCGCCAGCTAAGGCATGTTGCCCGGTCATCTGGCCTGCGTTGGCTGACCGGTCAGCGGTTAAATCCTGTGCAATACTCAGTCGCACTTCTGTCACGCAACTGCGACTGAGGACAACCACCATGGGCGCTTCCCCCCTGGTGCTGGGCCATAGCCACGCGCTGGGCGAGCACCCGCTGTTCACTGTGTTGGGCCAGTGCCCACTGACTCTGCAGAGGGTCGATTCGCCCGATGGCTTGCCAGACGGGCTGGCGGTGATTTTGCTGGACGACAGCTTGCTGGCGCTCAGGCCTCTGGCCGACTGGCTGGGCTGTGGGGCGATTCTGGTGGGCTGTATGGATCAGCCAGGTGTATTGCCGTTACCGCCCACGGCCAGCCGTGATGAGCTGTCGGCACTGCTGCGTTTTGCTGGCGAGCAGTACAGCCTGCGTCATCAGACTGAGCAATTGGCCGCCGCCCTGGCGGGTAAACACGATGACCTGAGCAAACTGGTCGATGTTGGCCTGGCGTTGTCGGCTGAGCGCGACCTTGATCGTCTGCTGGAAAAAATCCTGGTTGAGGGGCGGCGCTTGTCCAACAGCGATGCGGCCTCGCTGTTTCTGATCAGTCGACGTGCGGATGCGCCGGCGCAGCTGATCTTCAAACTGACGCAGAACGGCACGCTCAGCCAGAACAGTTTTCAGGATCAGCGCATGCCGCTGAGCAAAGCCTCGATTGCCGGCTATGTGGCGCTGACCAGCACCGAGCTGAATATTGAAGATGTGTATGCGATTGCTGCCGATGCACCCTATCGTTTCAACCGCTCCTTCGACTTGCAGATGGGCTATCGCACCATGTCGATCCTGGCGATTCCCATGCTCAATCACCGACATGAAGTGGTTGGGGTGCTGGAATTTATCAACCGTCAGCGCAAGGGCAGTGAGTCGTTCGAGCCCGAACTGATTGCCTTCGATGAAGAAATCGCCGTGTCCCTGCGCGCCCTGGCCAGCCAGGCGGCGGTGGCCATCGAGAATCGGCAACTGCTGGATGACATCAGCCGGTTGTTCGATGGTTTTGTGCAGGCCTCGGTATTTGCCATTGAACAGCGCGACCCGACCACCAGTGGTCATTCCTTCCGGGTGGCCGAACTCTGCCTGACCCTGGCCAATCAGCTGCCGCATGCGCCGAGCAGCCGTCTGCGTGAGCAGGCCCTGGCTGATGACGGTCTGCGAGAGCTGCGTTATGCCGCTTTGCTGCATGACTTTGGCAAAGTCGGAGTGCGTGAGCATGTGCTGGTCAAGGCCAAGAAGCTGCCCGAGCAGGTGCTGGAGAACCTGCGTTACCGAGTGGCCCTGGCGCAGGAGAACCTGCATAACCAGACCCTGCGCAAGATGCTTCAGGCCTACCGCCAGCAGGGTGGTCTGAGTGAGGAGCGGCGGTTGCAGTTGGAAGCCGAGCTGGCCTACGAATGCGAGCGCCTGGAACGCTACCTGAGCAACATCATCCAGGCCAACGAACCGAGCATGCTCAGCGAAGGGGATTTTCAGCACTTGCAGGAGGTGCAGGGCGAGTTGGTCAAGGCGCCTGGTAATTGCCTGGTCAGCCTGCTCAGCGAAGGCGAGTTCAGTGCTCTTGCCGTGCGCAAGGGCAGCTTGACCAAAGCCGAGCGTGAAGAGATCGAGCGGCATGTGGTGCACACCCAGCAGTTCCTTAGCCTGATTCCCTGGACGCCAGATCTGCAGGGGGTACCGCACATCGCCGGGGCGCACCATGAAAAGCTCGATGGCAGCGGCTATCCCAAAGGCCTGATCGGTGATGCGATTCCCTGCGCGTCACGGATCATGACCATCTGCGATATCTACGACGCCCTGACGGCTGCGGATCGACCCTACAAACCGGCGATGCCACTCGAACGTGCCCTGGATATCCTCAAGAGCGAGGCACAAAGCGGCTTGCTCGATGCCGAACTGGTGCAGCTGTTTATCAATAACCGCTGCTTCCAGGTTACGGGGGCACCGGGTTCGCATACCACCGCGCCGTTCAGTCATCACGTGTGTGATTACGAACCCTCATGCACCCGCGAACACCCCCACTCGCACTGACGTGGGGTGGATTTAGCGATTGCTTTTGAGCGCCTGCTGATAGCGGGCGTCGAGGCTCTGGGTCGGGCCGCTGGCGGTTTTATCGATATACAGATAGACCGGTTGCAGGCGTTGCAGGCGGTCATCAATGCCCGGGTGCACCTTGAGGAAGCTGCTTAGCGCTGCATCATCCTGACGTGTGGTCCCCAGTGTCTGCAGCACCCCGGCCAGACCGTAGGCATCGTAGCCGGCACGTGCAGCAATCACCGCGCCCATGGCATCGGCTTCATACTCGTCGCCACGGTCCAGGCCGCGGCTGTACAGGTCGGCCACGCTGCGGCTGAAACGGTCAGTCAGCTCGCCGGCATGGCTGCCACCCTTGTCAGCTGCGCCGGCTTGTACGGCCAGGGTGGCCAGGTCTGTCAGCAGACCGGTCTGGGCCTGTTGCTGAATGGCCTGGAGGTGATGCTTCTGCACTACATGGGCGACTTCGTGGGCCAGTACGCCGGCCAGTTCGGCTTCGCTGTTCATCCGCGTGAGCATGCCGCTGGTGATGAATACGTAACCGCCGGGGGCGGCGTAGGCGGCCACCTGCGGGCTGTCGAGCACAACGAAACGCCAGGGCAGATCTGGCCGTTCGCTGTGCTGCGCAACCCACAGGCCGACGCGGTTGACGTAGGTCTGCAGTGGTGGGTTGTTGAGCACGGCGGCCTTGCTAAGCAGGATGGTGGCGGTGTTCTGCCCGATCACTCGCTCTTCATCGACGCTTTTCTGGCCCATGTTGGTCAGGTGTTGGCCGGCACTGGCCAGTTTGCCCAGGTCAACCCCTTGCACCTGTACGCCTTCCAGCCCCTGGCAGGCACTGAGGCTGATGATCAGGCCGAGCAGGCCGGCATATTTGAGCACTGAGATAGCTGTTGGCATGTCGTATCCTCCCGGTTAGCGCGCGTAGGGCAGGTTCTGGCTGCGCAGGCCGCCTTGCTGGGCAAAGCTGCGCGCCTCGCTCGGGCTGGCGGCAAAGGCATCCAGGCTCTGTACGCTGGCTGAGGTGTTGGCGGCACCGCTGCGCAGTTCTTCGTCGCTGATGCCGCGTATACCTGTGGCCACACCGCCTGTGGGTGAGGTCTGGTTGCCGAGCTTGAGCAGGCCGCCGAGATCATTGCTGCGTCCGGCCTGGGCATCCTTGGCGAAGCGAAGGCTGAGCAGGGGCAGCCAGCCGCGCTGACCGCTGGCCGTTTCGACCTGATACCAACCGCCCTGACGTTCCAGAACCTGAACCTGGCTCTGCTTGCTGACCTGGCCCACGCTGGCCGCAGCGGCGCTGGGTTCGGCGCGCAGGGCGCTGTCTTGCAGGGTATGGGCCTGGCGCACATCGGCCAGGGTGGCCGTGGCGCAGAGGCTGAGAGTCAGCGCCACAAGGACACCGGATAAGCGCTTATTCATCATTTCTCCTTTGTGGTTCGTACAGCATGACAGCCTCGGCACGCCCTTTGACCTGGTGCTCGCCCATGGCTACGAAGTCCAGGTTGAGCGTGCAGGCCTCACGGGTGGCGGCGGAAACCAGCAGATGGGCACGGCCTTTGGTCAACCCTTCGATGCGGCTGGCCAGGTTCACCGTGTCGCCTATTGCAGTGTAGTCATAGCGCTGCTTGGCGCCGACCAGGCCGACCACCGCTGGGCCGGTATGCAGACCGATACCGATATCGAAGTCCGGGCAATTGTATTCACGGCGGAAGGCGTCGAGGTTATCGAGCATTTCCATGGCTGCCAGAATGGCCTGATCGGCCTGCTGCGGGTTGTCCAGCGGCGCGCCCCAGAAGGCCATGATGGCGTCGCCGATAAACTTGTCGAGGGTGGCCTGGTGCTTGAACAGCACCTCCACCTGGCTGCTGAAGTAGCCTTCGAGCAGGCGTACGATTTCTGCCGGCGTATGCTGTTCGGATAAGGTGGTGAAGTTGCGAATATCGGAAAACAGCACGGTCAGCTGACATTCCTTACTGGCCAGCAGGGCCTCGGGATCATCGCGGGTGACCAGTTGGTTGACCACCACTGGGTCCATAAAGCGGCTGAACAGGCGGATGGTGTCCTGCAGCTGCTGGCGGCGACGCAGGTAGAACAGTGCCAGTGCCGCGGCCAGTAATAACCACAGGCAGATCAACCCTGGCAACACACCCAGCAGTGTGCCTTGTAAGGCCAGCCAGTAACTGCCGGCAAACAGCGCCAGGCTGCCGCCCAGGCACAGGGCGAACGCAGCGGGCAGTTGCTCGCGCAGCAGCAGGGTGCTCAAACCAAGCAACAGCAGCAGCGGACCGAGCAGCTCCAGCCAACTGTCGGCCTCATGCAACTGGCTGTGGTTGAGCAGGTTGTCGATCGCGGTCATCAGGATAAATGGCGCAGGATACAAAGTATCCAGCGGTGTTGGCCGCAGGTCGTGTAGACCGGCGGCAGTGGTGCCGATGACGATGATGCGGTCCTTGAACAACTCGGCGGCCAGTGGCTGGCCCTGGCCGCGCGCGGCGGCCAGTACTGCCGCGTAGGGCAGGCGCGGGTAGGGCAGACGGCTGCTGCCGGGCCAGTCCAGCAGCAGGCTCTGTTGCGTTGGCAGGCTGCCACCGAGGTCATGCACGATGCGCGCGGGCAGGCTGGGTAAACGCCAGTCGGCAAAGCTGCGGTACAGCTCATAGCGGCGGCCGATGCCGTCGGCGTCGGGGCGAAAGTTGATGCTGCCCAGACGCCACAGCTCACTGGGGATGGCATTGGGCAGTAAGAGCAGACCGCGTTGTTCAGCAGCGCCTTGTTGTCCGGGGGCTTGCCAGGTGGTTGCAGGGTAATCGCGCAATAGCGGGGCCTGGCTACTGTCATCTGCCTGCTGAACCAGGGCGGCGAGGTAAGTGTTGGGACTGCGTTGCAGCACTTCGGCAAAGTAGCTGTCGGCATCGGGGTTGAACTGATCCGGCTCGCTGAACAGAACGTCGAAGGCTACGGCCTTGGGCTGTTGGCTCAGCAGGTATTCCAGCAGTTCGCCATGCAGCGAGCGCGGCCACGGCCATTTACCGGCTTCACCGGCCAGCACTTGCAGACTCAAGTCGTCGATATCGATCAACAACAGGCGCGGGTCGGGTGTCTGCTCGGCGGCGCGCTGGCGAATCAACCAGTCGAGGTGGGCATTGTTCAGCCCGCTTAGCGCGGGCCATAGGTGCAATAGAGGGAGTAGGAGCAGCGCCAGCAGGCAGAGCCCGCCGAGGCTATGGCGAAACCGGCGCGAGGCGGCGCGTGCAGGCACAGAAAGCTCCTGTGAGGGGTATTAACAGAAATGTTTTTTCTGACTTTAGCAGCCCGTTGAAACTACCTGCACCTAGGTTGGGTTGAGTCGCAAAGCGATGAAGCCCAACTAGGACCATTCAATACCTGTTGGGCTTCGCTGCGCTCAGCGCCCCCTACCTGCGGGCGCCTGATGTTAGCCAGCAACCAGTACGCGAATGGCCTCCAGGCGCAATGCCGCTTTATCGAGCATGGCCAGGCCTTGCTCGCGCAGTTGGCGCAGGGCGTTGAGTTCGCTGTCACGCACGCTCGGGTTGACCGCTTGCAGGGCGATCAGGCGGGCCAGCTCTTCATCGGTTTCGGCCGCCAGGCGGCGTTTGGCCTCCTCGACACGCTCGTTGTGGCGCGGCGCCACCTTGCTTTCACCGGCGTTGATCAGCGGGTTGAGGCTGTCGCGCTGAGCCTGGACGAACTTGTTGGCGCTGGCGCGTGGCACAGGCTCCAACTGTTCGTTGAGCTTCTCGAAGGACACCTTGCTGGCCAGGTCATTGCCGTTGGCATCGAGCAGGCAGCGCAGGGCGATCGGCGGCAGGTAGCGGCCCAGTTGCAGGGTGCGCGGCGCCACCACTTCACTGACATACAGCAGTTCCAGCAGTACGGTGCCGGGCTTCAGCGCCTTGTTCTTGATCAGCGCGACGCCGGTGTTGCCCATCGAACCGGAGCGCACCAGGTCCATGCCGCCTTGCACCATGGGGTGTTCCCAGGTGAGGAACTGCATGTCCTCGCGGGCCAGGGCCAGGTCGCGGTCATAGGTGATGGTCACGCCTTCATCGTCGCCGAGGGGGAAGCTGGCATCCAGCATCTTCTCGCTGGGACGCAGGATCAGGGCGTTGTCGGAGTGGTCTTCACTGTCGATACCAAAGGCGTCGAACAGCTGCTCCATGTAAATCGGCAGGGCGAACTGGTCGTCCTGCTCGAGAATCGCCGCTACCAGCGCTTCACCTTCACCTGCACCGCCGGAGTTGAGCTCCAGCAGGCGGTCGCGCCCGGCGTGCAGCTCGCCTTCCAGGCGAATGCGTTCGGCTTTGGCTTCATCGACCAGGGCTTGCCATACAGCGTCGTCGCCGCTTTCCAGCAGCGGCAGCAGGCGGCTACCGAACTGGTGCTGCAGAGCGTTACCGGTTGGGCAGGTGGCGAGGAAGGCGTTTAGCGCCTGGTGATACCACTGGAACAGGCGCTCCTGCGGACTGTTTTCCAGGTACGGCACGTGCAGCTGGATACGGTGCTTCTGACCGATGCGGTCAAGACGGCCGATGCGCTGCTCAAGCAGGTCCGGGTGAGCCGGCAGGTCAAACAGCACCAGATGGTGGGCGAACTGGAAGTTACGACCTTCCGAGCCAATTTCCGAGCAGATCAGCACCTGAGCACCGAATTCTTCGTCGGCGAAGTAAGCGGCGGCGCGGTCACGCTCCAGAATGCTCATGCCTTCATGGAACACCGTAGCCGGGATGCCCTTGCGCACGCGCAGGGCGTCTTCCAGGTCCATGGCGGTTTCGGCATGGGCGCAGATCACCAGCACCTTGAACTTCTTGAGCATCTTCAGGGTGTCGATCAGCCACTCGACGCGTGGGTCGAATTTCCACCAGCGCTGTTCTTCATCGACATCCGGCTGCGCCTGGTAGCTGACCTCCGGGTAGAGGTCGGCGTGCTCGCCAATCGGCAGCTCCATGTATTCGTCAGGGCTGGCCAGCGGATAGGGGTGCACTTCACGGTCCGGAAAGCCCTGTACGGCAGCGCGGGTATTACGGAACAGCAGGCGACCAGTGCCATGGCGATCCAGTAGCTCGCGCACCAGGCGCGCCGAGGCTTCGCTATCACCGGCATTCACCGCGGCCAGCAGCTCTTCACCGCCGGCGCCGAGGAAATCGTGGATGGTCTTGTGCGCGGCATCTGATAAACGGCCCTGATCGAGCAGTTCCTGCACGGCTTCGGCAATCGGCTTGTAGTGCTCACTCTCGGCACGGAACGCGGCCAGGTCATGGAAGCGGTTCGGGTCGAGCAGGCGCAGGCGGGCGAAGTGGCTGTCCTGGCCGAGTTGTTCCGGGGTGGCGGTGAGCAGCAGCACGCCGGGGATGACCTGGGCCAGCTGTTCAACCAGCGCATATTCCGGGCTCGAATGTTCCGGGTGCCAGACCAGGTGGTGCGCTTCGTCGACCACCATCAAGTCCCAGCCGGCGGCAAACAATGCGTCCTGGGCTTTTTCGTCTTCGCACAGCCATTCCAGGGCGACCAGCGCCAGTTGGCAGTCTTCAAACGGGTTACTGGCATCGCTCTCGATAAAGCGTTCTTCATCAAACAGTGCGACATCCAGGTTGAAGCGCCGGCGCATCTCCACCAGCCACTGGTGCTGGAGGTTTTCCGGCACCAGGATCAGTACGCGGCTGGCACGCCCGGAGAGCAGTTGGCGATGAATCACCAGGCCGGCTTCGATGGTTTTACCCAGGCCCACTTCGTCGGCCAGCAAGACGCGCGGGGCAATGCGGTCGGCTACTTCGCGGGCGATGTGTAGCTGGTGGGCAATCGGTTGCGCCCGCACGCCACCCAGGCCCCAGAGGTTGGATTGCAGCTGGCGGCTGGTGTAATCCAGGGTGTGGTAGCGCAGGGCGAACCAGGGTAGCGGGTCGATCTGCCCGGCAAACAGGCGATCACTGGCCAGGCGGAACTGGATAAAGTTCGACAGCTGGGTTTCCGGCAGGCTGACGCTTTCATGCTGGGCATTGAGGCCGTGGTAAACCAGCAGACCGTCAATGTCGTCGACTTCCTGCACGGTCAGTTTCCAGCCTTCGAAGTGGGTGATTTCGTCACCTGGCGAGAAGCGCACGCGGGTCAGCGGTGCATTGCGCAGGGCGTACTGGCGGGTTTCGCCGGTGGCCGGGTAGAGCATGGTGAGCATGCGGCCGTCCTGCATCAGAACGGTCCCCAAACCCAGCTCCGCCTCGCTGTCACTGATCCAGCGTTGCCCCGGTTCATACTGCGCCATGCTTGTCTCCCGCGTAAAAAAGCCGACTATGTTAACGGAACCCAGGGTTCAGGCCCAAGGCGCATTGCTGGGTATTGGGCACTTTGTGTGTTCAGATCACTCAAAAGTGTAGTGAGGCATGGCTCAAGTCGCGGCTTGGCTGGCCGACAGTCTGACCAAAGGAGGGCTAATAGATGCTGCCGCCGATCCCCCACAGCCTGGTACCGGTGACTGTCCAGCAGGACGTGGTCAAGCCGCGCCCGGAGATCCCGCCGGTCACCGCCTCTGCGGAAAGCTCCAAGGAAAGTGGTGTGAGCCTCGACAAGCGCCACCCGCAAGAGGCCGAGATGCTGTTGCGTGAAGAGCAGCGCCGCCGCCAGCGCCGTCACGGCTACACCCCAGAAGAGTTGGCCGAAGGCGAAGTGGCCGAGGCCGACGAGGCGGTGGTCAGTGAACTGCCACGCCAGGGTTTGTGGGTGGATGTGGAAGTCTGAGCTGGGCACACTAGGTGCTCCGTCTGCTCGAGTCTTGTTTCGTGGATCTATTTGCCGACAGCCCTCTGCAGTTGCCTGACGCCGAGTTGCAGTTGCATGCGCCGTGGCTGGATCTGGCGACCGCCGACCAATGGCTGGCCGCGTTAACCACGCAGACGCCCTGGCAGCAGCCGCAGGTGCAGATTTACGGGCGGCAACTGCCGGTACCGCGTCTGGTGGCCTGGTACGGAGACGCCGAGGCCAGCTACCGCTATTCGGGGTTAACCCATCAGCCGTTACCCTGGACGCCGCTGCTGGCGCAGATTCGTGCGCAGGTGGAGCAGGCCGTTGGGCAATCACTCAATGGCGTATTGCTCAACTATTACCGTGATGGGCAGGACTCCATGGGCTGGCACAGTGATGACGAGGCGGAGCTGGGCGCCAACCCGCTGATCGCCTCACTGAATCTGGGCGGCACGCGGCGCTTTGATTTGCGCCGCAAAGGGCAGAGCCGCATTGAGCATTCATTGCCGCTGTCGCATGGTTCGCTGCTGGTCATGCGCGGGCCAACCCAGCATCATTGGCAGCATCAAGTGGCGAAGACGCGCAGCCCCTGTGCGCCACGTCTGAATCTGACCTTTCGTTTGATCAAGTCGAGACCATGAGCAGAGACGACAAGCTGATTGATTTCGCCGCCGAGCGCGACAAGCGCATCCATGACCTGCGCGACAAGAAACTCAATGAAATGCGCGATGCGTTCGAGCAGGCCCTGCCGCTGCCCAAGGGTAAGAAAAAGCCCAAGGGCAAACCGAAGAAGCCTTGAGACCGTTCTGACATAGGCTGATTTGTTGATCTGGATCAGCTAATCAAAGCCTCTTCCTGCCAGCGCCCGCCGCTTGTTGATCTGGATCAATGGCGCCTCTGCAGCCCCTGTTAACTTGAAGCCATACCCACACAGGCTTCACAGCAGGAGGCAACCATGTTTATCGATGTCGTAGTTCTCGCCGGTATCGGCACCGTCGGTCTGATGGTCGCCTTCTTCGCCGGTGTTGGTTATTTCATCTGGCAGGATTCGCACAAGCGCAAGCAGAGCTGATTCTGTCGGGAAGGATCGATTCAAGGCCCACGCAGCAGGCTTTGAATTGGTTCGAAAGGGGCACGCAAGGCAATTTGGGCGACTTAGGTCGCCCTTTTTTATGCCTGCCATCCATGGTGGTCACGCTACGGGCCGTCGTTATTTAGAGCGCTGATTTATCTGCGCGGATGCTCAGGCAGCGTGTGCATCGCCTGGGCTGTGCGGTGACTCGAGGCGCAGGTAGCTGTCCAGCCGCGCCTGCTGCGATGCGTTGGTGAACAGGCCGAGCTTGCTGCGCCGCCAGAGAATGTCATCCGCCTGCATGGCCCATTCTTCCTGGCACAGGTAGTCGACCTCACGCGCATACAGCCCGCCGCCCAGGTGTTCGCCCAGGTCGCTGAGGTTGCTCACGCCTTTGAGCATGACCCAACTGCGGCTGCCGTAGCTGCTGGCCCAGCGCCGCGCCAGTGAGGTGGGCAGCCATCCGAAACGTTCGCATAGGGCTTCGACCAGCGCGCTCTGGCTGTCTAGTTGTTCGGCACCGGGCAACAGGCTGCTGGCCGTCCAGCTTGGGCCCATTTTTGGGAAAAACGGTGCCAGTTGTGCCAGCGCCGATTCGGCGAGCTTGCGGTAGGTGGTGAGCTTGCCGCCGAACACCGAGAGCAGCGGTGCTTCGCCGGGATGGGCAGACAGCGACAAGGTGTAGTCGCGGGTGACTGCCGATGGATCGTCCGATTCGTCGTCGCACAGCGGCCGCACACCGGCATAGGTGTGCAGGATATCGCTGCGCTGAACCTGCTTCTTGAAGTGGGCGTTGACCACATTCAGCAGGTAGTCGGTTTCTTCATCGGTGATCGCTACTTTGGCCGGGTCACCCTGGTACTCGCGGTCCGTGGTACCGATCAGGGTGAAGCGCTCCTGATAGGGGATGGCAAAGACGATGCGGCGGTCTTCGTTTTGCAGGATGTAGGCCTGCTCACCGTCGAACAGGCGCGGCACGACGATATGGCTGCCCTGGATCAGGCGAATGCCATAGGGTGATTCCTGTTTCAGGTCTTCGCGGATAAATTTTGCGACCCAGGGGCCGGCAGCATTCACCAGAGCGCGGGCGCGAATCGAGAACAGGCTGCCGTCGCTGCGTTCCAGATGGATATGCCACAAGCCTTTGCTGCGCCGGGCGCTGACGCAACGGGTGCGAGTATGAATGTGCGCGCCTTGCTCGCGGGCTGCCATGGCATTGAGAACCACCAGACGGGCGTCATCGACCCAGCAATCGGAATATTCGAAACCGCGACTGATCTCGGCCTGCAGCGGGCTACCGGCGCCGAAACGCAGGCTGCGTGAACCGGCAAGCTTCTCGCGCTTGCCCAGGTGGTCATAGAGAAACAGCCCGGCACGGATCATCCAGGCCGGCCGCAGGTGCGGGCGGTGCGGCAGGATAAAGCGCAGTGGCTTGACGATATGCGGGGCCATGTTCAGCAGCACTTCACGCTCGGCTAATGCCTCGCGCACCAGGCGGAACTCGTAGTGCTCCAGGTAGCGCAGGCCGCCATGGATCAGTTTGCTGCTGGCCGACGAGGTGTGTTGCGCCAGGTCGTCCTTTTCACAAAGGAACACGGACAGGCCGCGCCCAGCAGCATCGGCGGCAATCCCGACACCATTGATACCGCCGCCGATCACGGCAAGGTCATAGACTTCAGCGAGTGGGGTAAGGCTGGCAGAACGAGTCGGCATGGCGGCACCAGAAAGTCAGTATTGAACCTTAAATGTTCACTTTCGAAAATATGCTAGTCGAATATGCACGGCTTCGCCACCCCGAAGTGCGTTTTCGCGCCCGGCGGTTGTCAGGTGTCGGTAATGGGGTATTTGGTTAGGCAGGTGCCTGGCCGGTGCTGTCGGGCTTACACCAGGTCGAGGTGCACCTTGTGCTCGCTGAGCAGGCGGTTGATTGCCGCGGACGGCGCCGCGTCGGTAAACACGCGGTCAACCAGGGCGACCGAGCCCAGGCGCACCACGGCGTTGCGGCCGAACTTACTGGAGTCGACGGCGAGAAACACCTGGCGCGCATTGCTGATGATGGCTTGGGAAACCCGTACTTCTTGGTAATCGAAGTCGAGCAGGCTGCCGTCTTCATCGATGCCACTGATGCCGACCAGGGCGAAATCGACCTTGAACTGCTGGATAAAATCCACCGCCGCCTGGCCGACGATCCCGCCGTCGCTGCGCACTGTGCCGCCGGCCAACAGCACTTCGAAATCAGCCTTGGCGCTGAGCTGGGCGGCCACATGCAGGTTGTTGGTGATGATCTTCAGGCCTTTGTGGCCGAGCAACTCACGGGCAATGGCTTCGGTGGTGGTGCCAATGTTGATGAAGAGCGAGGCGTGGTCGGGAATTTGCGCAGCAATCGCGACCGCAATGCGTTGTTTTTCATCGCGCATCTGCCCGGCGCGCATGCTGTAGGCGGTGTTCTGCGTGCTGGAGCTTTCACTGGCTGCGCCACCGTGGGTGCGGCGCAGCAGACCTTGCTCGGCGAGCTGATTGATGTCGCGGCGGATGGTTTGCGGGGTAACGGCAAACGCCTGGGCCAATTCGTCGATGCTGACATAGCCGCGTTCGCGGGCGAGTTCGAGAATGTCGTGCTGGCGGGGCGGCAGGGTCATGAAAACTCCTCGGAAGTGCGCGGCATTATAGGCTGTCGTCGCGGCCAAATTGGGCTAAGGTACGCCAACTTTGTCAGATTGTTTTCACATTCGAACATGACGCCTGCCATCGATCTGCTGAAAAAAGCCAAGGCTGCGCACCAGGTGCACAGTTATCACCACGACCCCAAGGCGGCTTCCTATGGCCTGGAAGCGGCGGAAAAGCTCAACCTTGAGCCTGCTCAGGTGTTCAAGACGCTACTGGCCGCCAGTGAGAAAGGCGAGTTGCTGGTCGCGGTAGTGCCGGTCGCCGGTACGCTTGATCTGAAAGCCCTGGCGCAGGCCGCCGGGGTAAAGAAAGCCGATATGGCTGACCCCAATGCAGCGCAGCGCGCGACCGGTTACCTGCTCGGTGGCATCAGCCCGCTGGGGCAAAAGAAGCGTTTGCGTACTTTTATCGATGAATCGGCACAGCAGTTCCCCAGCATTTATGTCAGCGCCGGGCGGCGTGGACTGGAGGTGCAACTGGACGCTGCTGTGCTGGCACAACTGACCCAGGCCGTGTTCGCACCCATTGGCCGCCTCTGAACACGTCGCTCGACGCCCATAACAATAAGGAAACCTTGTATGTCTCATTACCTGCTTGCCATCGACCAGGGCACCACCAGCAGCCGGGCGATTGTCTTCAGTGCCCAGGGCCTGCCCGTTGCGCGTGCTCAGCAGGAATTCAAGCAGTACTTCCCGCAGGATGGCTGGGTTGAGCATGACGGCGAAGAACTGTGGTTGAGCACCCTCAAGGTCTGCCGCGAAGCGCTTAAACAGAGCGGCCTGAGCGCCAGTGATGTGGCGGCCATCGGCATTACTAACCAGCGTGAAACCACCCTGGTGTGGGATGCGCAGACCGGTACACCGATCCATCCGGCGATTGTCTGGCAGGACCGGCGTACCGCCGACTATTGCGCCGAGCTCAAAGAGGCCGGGCATGAGGCGACTGTGGCGGCCAAAACCGGGCTGTTGATCGATCCGTATTTCTCGGCCACCAAGCTGCGCTGGATTCTGCAGAAGGTCCCCGGTGCCCGCGAGCGTGCTGAACGCGGCGAACTGCGTTTCGGCACCGTGGATTCCTTCCTGCTGTGGCGCCTGACTGGCGGCAAATCGCACAAGACTGACGCCAGCAATGCCTCGCGCACTTTGCTGTTTAACATCCACACCCAGCAGTGGGATGAGGAACTGCTCAAGCTGTTCGAGATTCCCGCCAGCCTTTTGCCCGAAGTGCTCGATTGCGCCGCTGATTTCGGCGTCACCGAAGCCAATCTGCTCGGCGCGGCGATTCCGGTGCTGGGCATGGCCGGTGATCAGCAGGCGGCCTTGATCGGCCAGGCCTGTTTCGAGCCGGGGATGGTCAAGAGCACCTATGGCACCGGCTGTTTCATGATTCAGAACACCGGCAGCACACCGGTTACCTCGAAAAACCGCCTGCTCACCACCGTGGGCTATCGCCTGAATGGCCAGGTCACTTATGCGGTGGAAGGCAGCATCTTCGTCGCTGGCGCTGCGGTGCAATGGCTGCGCGACGGCATCAAGTTGATCAGCCATGCCCGCGATACCGAGGCGATGGCCGAGCAGACCGGTGATGCCTGCGGTGTGTACCTGGTGCCGGCGTTTACCGGCCTGGGTGCGCCGTACTGGGACCCGAAGGCCCGTGGTGCGATATTCGGCCTGACCCGCGACACTGGGATCAAGGAAATCGTCACCGCCGGTCTGCAGTCGGTGTGCTACCAAACCCGTGACCTGCTTGAAGCCATGCGCCAGGACGGCGCGGCCGAACCGAGTGCGCTGCGGGTGGATGGCGGTATGGTGGAGAACAACTGGGTTATGCAGTTTCTCGCCGATATTCTCGGCGTACCGGTAGAGCGTCCGGAAGTAACCGAAACCACGGCGCTGGGCGTGGCCTACCTGGCCGGCTTGCAGGCCGGACTGTATCAGGACCTGGCCAGCATCGCCCGGCATTGGCACCGCCAGCAACGGTTCGAGCCGCGTATGGCCGACAGTCACCGCAGCAAACTCTATGACGGTTGGCTGGATGCGGTGAAAAGAGTGCGCAGCGAAGGCTGAGGGTGGTAAAACTGCCAGCAACCCTATTGCTCGTGGAGCCCTGCATGTCGAGATGGCGCTGGCTGGTTGCGCGTGGATGCATGCTGGTGCTGCTTGCTTGTGCCGGCTTGGCGCGGGCCGAGACGCTGGTGATCGCCGGAGACATCTGGTGCCCCGTGAATTGCCAGCCTGGTTCTGAGCGGCCGGGCATCTTCGTGGAGCTGGCTCGGAAAATCTTTGCCGAGGCGGGTATCGAGGTGCAGTACAAGGCCCTCAACTGGGCGCGTGCCCTGCAGATGGTTCGCCGTGGCGAGTTGAATGCGGCTGTCGGTGCTGGCGTTGAGGATGCCCCGGACTTTCTCTTTGGTGCCACGCCCGTGGCGTCGTCACGTAGTTGCTTTTTTACCTTGCTGGATTCCACCTGGCGCTTCACTGGCGCCGCCTCGCTGGCGCAGCGGCGCCTTGGGGTGATCAATGACTACAGCTATGGCGATGAGCTGAACACCTATATCGCCTTGCACCGCAACGACTCGGAGCGCGTGCAGATTGCTTCCGGGGACAAGGCGCTGGTGTTGAACATCGGCAAGCTGATGCACGGGCGGGTCGATGTGGTGCTGGAAAACGCCTGGGTCATGCAGGCCATGCTGGCCAGTCAGGGGCGTGTTGGCGAGCTGCGCGAGGCCGGTTGTCGGGCGCCGGACGTGCCGATCTACCTGGCGTTCTCACCGGCGCTGGAGTCCAGCCCGCGCTATGTCGCACTCTTCGAGCAAGGCTTGCAGCGTTATCGCGCCAATGGTCGTTTGCAGGCCTTGTTGGCCGCTTATGGTGTCCAGACACCCTGACAGTCCGCACGCTGTGTTGTCTGTGGCTGGGGCATTACGGCGATCTGTATGGTTGTAATTGGCTGCCTCTGTAGTGGGCATGTCGAGTGTGCTTTCGGCATGCTGCAGTCCACGATGACTCCGGAGTGCGACCCATGCAGCTTGAATTTCACCAGGTCGATGCCTTTGCCTCACAACCATTTACCGGCAACCCAGCGATGGTTTATCGCTTGGACAGCTGGCTTGAAGATGGCCTGATGCAGCAGATCGCTGCTGAGCACAACCTGGCGGAAACCGCCTTTGTAGTGAAGAAAGGCGCTGCCTGGCACATCCGCTGGTTTACCCCGAGTGCTGAAGTGCCGCTGTGTGGTCATGCCACTCTGGCCAGCGCGCATGTGCTGTTCGAGGTCTATGGCGAGCCGGGTGAGGTGCTCGATTTCACCTGTTTGTCTGGTGCGTTGCGCGTGACTCGGCAGGGCACGCAGCTGCTGCTGGATTTCCCTGTACGCCGGGCGCAGTCAGGCGCGCTGCGTGCCGAGGTTGAGCAGGCGCTGGGCCAGCCGGTTGAGGAAGTGCTGGCGCTGCATGAGGGGCAGGGGATACAGGAGCTGCTGGCGATTGTGGCGAATGAGGCGGCAGTTCGCGCCTGTCAGCCCGATCTGGCCGCAGTGGCCCGCTTGCCAGGTTTGGGTCTGCTGATCAGTGCGCCGGGTGAGCAGCATGACTTCGTCTCGCGCTATTTCGCGCCGGCCATTGGTATCGATGAAGACCCGGTGACCGGCTCGACCCACTGCATTCTCACGCCCTATTGGGCGCAGCGCTTGGATAAATCTCGGCTGAGCGCCTTCCAGTGTTCGGCTCGCGGTGGTGAGTTGCACTGTGAGCTGGAAGGCGAGCGGGTGAAAATCGCCGGTGAGGCGTTGCTGGTTGCCAGTGGCCGGCTATTGCTGCCCGCCACGTGGGCTGGGGCTTAACTGGCGCTGCTGTAGCGGCGCACGCCCGATTCCCCCAGGTTGACCTGGGCAGCGATGCTGCCGGGAGCGGCAAACACCACCAGATGGTCGGCGGCGACACGAATGCCGACCTGCTGGCCGGGCAGGTGGTCGGCGTGGCTGGGGAAGATCGACTCCAGCTGGCTGCCGGTTGGCAGTTGCAGGCGGTACAGGGTTGCCGCACCGAGGAAGGTCTTGCCGACTATCAGGGCTTTCAGGCTGCTGTCCGGGTCATACACGATATCGTCTGGGCGCAGCAGCACGTCCACCGCACTGCCGGTTGGCCAGGTGTAGGCGCGGTTGCCGCGGATCAGGCCTAGTTCGGTTTGCACGGCATCCGGGCTGAGCAACTGACCGCGAATAAAATAGCCCTGGCCGATAAAGCTGGCGACGAACGGCGTCAGTGGTTCGTGGTAGAGGTTGAAGGGGGTGTCCCACTGCTGCAGCTTGCCCTCATGAAAGACCCCGACATGATCGCTGACGGCGAAGGCTTCTTCTTGGTCATGGGTGACCAGAATCGCGCTGGTGCCGCGTGCCTTGAGGATATCCCGCACCTCGTGGCTGAGACGCCTGCGCAGTTCACCATCCAGGTTGGAAAAGGGCTCGTCGAGCAGCAGCAGTTGCGGCTCTGGCGCCAGGGCGCGAGCCAGGGCCACACGTTGTTGCTGACCACCAGACAGTTCGTGCGGGTAACGCTTGCCCAGGTGGCCGAGCTTGACCAGCTCCAGCAACTCATGGGTGATGCGTTCGCAGTTCGGCTGTTTGCGAATGCCGAAGGCAATGTTCTCTGCCACGCTCAGGTGCGGGAACAGTGCGTAATCCTGAAACACCATGCCGATTCGACGTTTCTCGGGGGCCAGGGTAAAGCCGGCTTTGGAGATGACCTGATCGGCCAGCTGGATTTCGCCTTCCAGCACTGGCTCGAAGCCGGCAATGGCGCGCAGGGTAGTGGTCTTGCCGCAGCCCGAAGGGCCGAGCAGGCAGCCGATATCGCCGGCATTCAGATGCAGATTAAGGTTCTGCACCACCTTGTGTCCGGGGTAACCGCAGCTTAGTTCGCGCAGGTTCAGCAGAGGCTGGCTCATGCGTGGTGGTACGCCGGTTCAACCAGGAATTCGAGCAGTGCCTTCTGTACATGCAGGCGGTTTTCAGCTTGATCCCAGGCTGCTGAGCGCGGGTCGTCGAGCAGGTCTTCGCTGATTTCCTCGCCGCGGTGCGCCGGCAGACAGTGCAGGAACAGCACATCATCGGCGGCCGCATCGAGCAGGGCGCGGTTGACCTGGTAGGGCTGGAACAGCTTGATGCGCTGTGCGGCTTCGTCTTCCTGGCCCATGGAGGCCCATACATCGGTGCTCACCAGGTGGGCGCCGGCCACTGCCGCGCGTGGATCGCGAACGACCTGCACGCGTTCGCCGGCAGCAGCGAGGAATGTGGCGTTCGGCTCATAGCCCTCGGGGCAGGCAACGCGCAGCTGGAAGTCGAACTGCATGGCCGCTTCTATATAAGAGTTGCACATGTTATTGCCGTCGCCGACCCAGGCCACGGTCTTGCCTTTGATGCTGCCGCGATGCTCCTGATAGGTCTGCATGTCGGCCAGCAACTGGCAGGGATGCAGGTCATCGGACAGGCCGTTGATCACCGGCACGCGCGAGTTGGCGGCAAATTCGGTCAGGGTGCTGTGGGCGAAGGTGCGAATCATCACCGCATCAAGCATGCGCGACATGACGATGGCCGCATCGCCAATCGGCTCGCCACGGCCCAGCTGGGTGTCACGCGGGGACAGGAAGATGGCCTGGCCGCCGAGCTGGATCATGCCGGCTTCGAACGACAGGCGGGTACGAGTCGAGGCTTTCTCGAAGATCATGCCCAGTACGCGATTCTTCAGCGGCTCGAACAGTACACCGCGGTTACGCAAGTCCTTCAGCTCCATGCCGCGGCGGATCAGCCCCACCAGTTCATCCGGTGTGCAATCCATCAGCGAGAGAAAGTGTCTTGCGCTCATCATCAACTACCTTTTGACAGCAGGGCGCAGGTTCAATGGCCTGGTGAAATGAAAGAAACGGCAGAACCTGCGGCTGGGGGGCCGCACAATGCGACGAAACGGGGAAGTCGCGATCTTATAAGCAAACGCCGATCAGGCGCAAATTGCCGGCGGTTTATGGGGCTGTGGGGCGTGGGGCTAGACGCATCTATCGGCTGACCTGATGCTGCGCAATTCACGCCGCGAACCCTGCTGGTGCAGGTTCTGATCTGCCGACATAGTTCATGCTTTACGGTGCTTTGTGCGCCGAACCAAAACAAGAGGCCCGGCCATGACCAAGACCCTCCACCACCGTGCATGCCATCTGTGCGAAGCCATTTGCGGCCTGAGCATTGAAACCGAAGTGCAGGACGACGGTTCCACGCAGATCCGTTCGATCAAGGGCGATGCCCAGGACAGTTTCAGTCGCGGCCATATCTGTCCCAAAGCCGTGGCATTGCAGGATATTCAGAATGATCCCGATCGCCTGCGTCAGCCGATGCGCCGGGTGGGCAATGAGTGGCAAGCCATCGACTGGAATGAAGCCTTTGAGCTGGTTGCCGAGCGCCTGAGTGCGATTCAGGCCGCGCATGGGCAGAACGCCGTGGCGGTGTATCAGGGCAACCCGAGCGTGCACAACTACGGCCTGATGACCCACAGCAACTACTTTCTCGGCCAGTTGAAAACCCGCAACCGCTATTCCGCGACCTCGGTCGACCAGTTGCCGCATCACCTGACCAGTCACCTGATGTACGGCCATGGCTTGCTGATCCCGATTCCGGATATTGATCACACCGACTTTATGCTGATTCTCGGTGGCAACCCTCTGGCCTCCAACGGCAGCATCATGACTGTGCCAGATGTGGAGAAGCGCCTGAAGGCCATCCAGAAGCGCGGTGGCAAGCTGGTGGTGGTTGACCCGCGCCGTAGTGAAACCGCCGCAATTGCTGATCAGCATGTGTTTGTCCGTCCGGGGCAGGATGCCGCGCTGCTGTTCGGCCTGCTCAATACTCTGTTCGAAGAAAACCTGGGCCGCGCCAGTCATCTGGCCGTCGATGGGCTGGATGAGGTGCGCCAGGCGATTGCCGGCTTTACTGCCGAAGCTATGAGTGCCCGCTGTGGCGTGCCGGCGCCAACGATTCGCCAGTTGGCACGCGACTTTGCCGCGGCCGAGTCGGCGGTGTGCTACGGCCGCATGGGCGTTTCCACCCAGGCATTTGGCACGCTGTGTCAGTGGCTGGTGCAACTGATCAACCTGGTCACCGGCAATCTGGATCGAGTGGGCGGTGTGCTGTGCACCGAGCCTGCCGTGGATCTGGTGGCCTCGACTTCCGGGGGGCATTTCAATCGTTGGCAGAGCCGGGTATCCAGTTTGCCGGAGTACGGCGGTGAATTGCCGGTGTCGGCTCTGGCCGAGGAGATGCTCACGGCCGGCGAAGGGCAGATACGGGCACTGGTGACGGTGGCGGGCAATCCGGTGCTGTCCACGCCCAATGGCCGTCAGCTTGAGCAGGCGCTGGAGGGGCTGGAATTCATGCTCAGCATCGACTTTTACATCAATGAAACCACCCGTTATGCCGACCTGATCCTGCCGCCGACGGCGCCGCTGGAGCACGATCACTACGACACCACCTTCAATGTGTTTGCTGTACGTAACGTCACCCGCTTTAACGAGGCAGTATTGGCCAAGCCGGCGGGTGCGCTGCATGACTGGGAGATTTTCGTCGGTCTGGCCAAAGCCTTTGCCGCCAAGACCGGCGTGGAACTCAAGCCGACCATGGCCCCGGAGCAGATGATCGACATGGGCCTGCGTTTTGGTGCTTACGGCGACAAGTCGGAACATAAGTTGTCCCTGGCCGCGTTGCGTGAGCACCCCCATGGCCTCGATCTGGGCGCACTCAAACCCAACCTGGCCAGTCGTCTGAAAACCGCCAATAAGCAGGTAGTGGCGGCTCCAGCGGTGATCATGGCTGACCTACCGCGTTTTGCCGAACAGCCGACGGCCAAGGCTGACGAGTTGCTATTGATTGGCCGTCGTCACGTGCGCAGCAATAACTCCTGGATGCACAACTATCACCGCCTGGTAAAAGGCAAACCCCGTCATCAGTTGCTGATGCATCCGGCGGACCTAAGTCAGCGCGGGCTGAGCGATGGCCAGTTGGTGCGGGTGCGCTCGCGGGTGGGGGTGATCGAGGTGGAAGTGGCGGCGAGCGATGAAATGATGGCAGGGGTGGTCAGTCTGCCGCATGGTTGGGGGCATGCGCGGCCGGGCGTGCAGATGGCGATTGCCAGCGAGCAACCAGGTGCCAGTGCCAATGACCTGACCGATGAGCGGCAGCTTGATGCTCTGTCCGGCAATGCGGCATTGAATGGTGTGCCGGTACAGGTTGAGGCTGCTTGAGCAGGTCTTATCTGGCTTGAGGAAAGTGCCTGGGAAGGCCGAGCATTGCGCTCGGCTTTTCGCTACAATGCCGCCACCGTGCCGACCCGTGAGTCGGGAAGTTAAGTCCTGAGGTGCCCAATGGATATCATCGAAACCATCAAAGAGCAGATCGCCAACAACACCGTTCTGCTGTACATGAAAGGCTCGCCGAACGCTCCGCAGTGCGGCTTTTCCTCCAAGGCTGCGCAGGTTGTGATGGCTTGTGGTGAGAAATTCGCCTACGTCGACATTCTGCAAAACCCGGAAATCCGCGCCAATCTGCCCAAATATGCCAACTGGCCAACCTTCCCGCAGCTGTGGGTCGGTGGTGAGCTGGTCGGTGGCAGCGACATCCTGGTGGAAATGTTCGAAAAGGGTGAGCTGCAAACCCTGATCAAGGACGCAGCACAGAAGGCCGGTGCCTGACTCGTCAGCTGTCCTGAAAAACCCCGCGCTGGCGGGGTTTTTTGTGCCTGTTGAACCGAGTGAAATAAAAACGGGAGCCCATGGGCTCCCGTTTTCAGTTGTGCGCGTGGGCGGAGGTTATTCGTCCATCTGCGATTGCAGGTAGTTTTGCAGGCCCACTGCTTCGATCAGGCTGAGCTGGGTTTCCAGCCAGTCGATGTGGTCTTCTTCGGAGCAGAGGATTTCTTCAAGCAGTTCGCGGCTTGCGTAGTCGCCGATGCTTTCGCAGTAGGCAATCGCCGCTTTCAGATCAATATGCGCCTTATGTTCGATCTTCAGGTCGCATTCGAGCATTTCCTTGGTGTTTTCACCGATCAGGATCTTGCCGAGATCTTGCAGGTTCGGCAGGCCTTCGAGAAACAGGATGCGCTTGATCAGCTTGTCCGCGTGCTTCATCTCGTCGATGGATTCGTGATACTCGTGCTCGCCGAGTTTCTTCAGGCCCCAGTCCTCGTACATGCGTGCGTGCAGGAAGTACTGGTTGATCGCGACCAGCTCGTTACCGAGGATCTTGTTCAGATGCTGGATGACTTTCTTGTCGCCTTTCATGTCTGCGCCTGCCTTGCAAGGTGAGTTAGCTCCAAATTCTGGGCCGATGATTTTCGACTGTCAAACCTAAGTGGTTGAATCCAAAGCTAAAATTAATATGAATGCGAATGTTTAAGTTCTGCATCTTGGCGCTAAGGTATTGAATTAAAGGTATAAAAAATACCGGGCGGCATTTCTAACGTTGCCGCAGCGATGACTCGAAGGTTGGCTGCTTGTAGATGTCCGGCCATAAAAAAACCGGACGCGAGGTCCGGTTTCTAAATGCTGATGAAATCAGGCGGCGACGAAACTTGCCGGATAGGCGAGGACGGCCTGGCTGCTCTGCACTTCACTGAGGGTTTCACGTACGACCTGCTTGGCCAGGCAAGCGCATTTGCCGCACTGACTGGCGACGCCAAGGGTGGCCCGTACATCACGGTAGCTGCAGCAGCCTTCGTAGATGGCTTCGCGAATCTGACCGTCAGTTACACCTTCGCAGAGACAGACGTACATGATTGATGCTCGTGGCAGGCAGTTAAGATGCGAAAGATACTAATGTTAATGAGAATGCTTGTCAAAACTGAATGTGATTGTCTGATGAGTGGTGTGTTTGCGCCTGCGATATCTTCTTAAACAGTCAGTGCAGCATGTTGTTCATGGGAGGTGGCAACAACAGCGGGGCCGTTGCCGCTTTGCTTGCCAGTAGCGGAAAGCCTTTGCCGCTTTGCCGCTAAAATTGCTTCGATATTCAAATAAAACATTGAAATATAAATAAAAAATAAAATGGCACACGCCTTGCTTATGGTCTTGCACGGAAAACAGCAACGCCAACTGGCAAAGGTTTCTGACCATGAGCATCAGCTTCAATCGGGCACTCGGTATTCACGAACAGGCACTGGGCTTTCGCGCTCAGCGTGCCGAAGTGTTGGCCAACAACATCGCCAACGCAGACACGCCGCACTACAAGGCGCGTGACCTTGAATTCGCCAGCGTGCTGGCCGAGCAGAGTGCCAAGAGTCAGCGTGGCCAGGTCAGCCTGAACCGCACTAACAGCCAGCATATCCCGGCTGATGGTGTGGCAATGGGCGACGCCAGCCTGGCGTACCGCACGCCGTTGCATCCATCGATTGATCAGAACACCGTCGACCTGCAGATCGAGCAGTCCAACTACGCCGAGAACTCGGTGCAGTTCCAGGCCAGCTTCACCTTTCTCAACAGTAAGTTCAAAGGGCTGGTCAACGCCCTGCGCGGCGAATAACAGGAGCCTGATGCCATGTCACTTGCCAGTGTTTTCAATATCGCCGGAATGGGGATGAGCGCGCAGAGCACTCGCTTGAACACCATCTCCAGCAACATTGCCAACGCCGAGACGGTTTCCTCGAGCATTGATCAGACCTACCGCGCGCGCCATCCGGTGTTTGCCACGGTGTTCCAGTCGGCGCAGGGCGGTGACCGTGGTTCGTTGTTTGCCGATCAGGACAATGCCGGGGTTGGCGTTCAGGTACTTGGCGTGGTCGAGGACCAGAGCACCCTGATGCCGCGCTACGAGCCGAACCACCCATCCGCAGATGAAAACGGCTACGTCTACTACCCCAACGTCAATGTGGTGGAAGAGATGGCAGACATGATCTCTGCCAGCCGGGCCTTTCAGACCAATACCGAAATGATGAACACCGCCAAGCAGATGATGCAGCGCGTGCTGACCCTCGGTCAGTAAGCCAGCGGATAAGGAGCGCAGACCTATGAGCACTGTTGGCGATGTAGCCGGTTCGGTACTGGATAAATACCAGATCAAGAACGAGACCAAGACGAACAAGGACCTCGGCAAGAATGAGTTTCTCAACCTGCTGGTGGCCCAGTTGAATAACCAGAACCCCCTGGAGCCGCAAGGCAATGGCGAGTTTATCGCCCAGCTGGCGCAGTTCAGCCAGGTGGAGGGGATCGAGAAGTTGAACACCAGCATGGGCTCGCTGCTCACCGGTTATCAGTCTTCCCAGGCGTTGCAGGCTTCGTCTCTGGTCGGGCGCAAGGTCATTGTCCCGAGCGACAAGGCGGTGGTTGATACCAGTGAAAGCTTCAAGGCCAGCCTGGTGCTGCCGGTCAGTAGCAGCAACGTGTACGTGAATATCTACGACAAGGCCGGTTCAGTGGTCAGTCGGGTCAATCTGGGTGAGCAGGCTGCCGGCAATGTCAGCTTTATCTGGGATGGCAAAGATGCCAGCGGCAATGTGTTGCCGCCTGGCACCTACAAGTTCGAAGCACAGGCTACCTACGCCGATGGCACCAAGGGCCTCTACACCTTGCTGCCGGCCAACGTCGACAGTGTGACCCTGGGCGGCAAAGAGTTGATGTTGAACCTGGCAGGGCTCGGCAGTGTGCCGATGTCGCAAGTGCAGGTCATTGGTCAGTAACTAACAGGTTTTAACCGCCGGTTGCCCGGCAAAGGAGTCTTCCATGGCGTTCAATATCGGTCTTAGTGGTCTGCGTGCCGCGACCAGTGACCTCAACGTGACCGGCAACAACATCGCCAACGCCGGCACTGCAGGCTTCAAACAGTCGCGTGCCGAGTTTGCCGATGTGTATGCAGCCTCGGTACTGGGTACCGGGAAAAACCCTCAGGGCAGTGGGGTGCTGCTGGGCGATGTGTCGCAGCTGTTCAACCAGGGCAACATCAACTACACGCAGAACGCGCTGGATCTGGCGATCAACGGCAACGGCTTCTTCCAGACCAGCAACAACGGCGATATCAGTTATACCCGTGCGGGCTACTTCGGTACGGACCGTGACGGTTTTATGGTCAACAACTTTGGTTACCGCCTGCAAGGCTATGCCGTTGACGCTGCGGGCAACCTGCAAAATGGTGTGGTCAGTGACCTGCGCATTGAAACGGCCAGCCAGGCGCCGCTGCCAACCAGCAACCTGGACCAGACCTTCAACCTCAACTCGAACAACATCGTCCCGACCACGACGCCGTTCAACCCGGCGGACCCGACGACTTACAACTCGTCGACCTCGACCAACATTTATGACACCCAGGGTAACTCCCACGTATTCACCCAGTACTTCCTCAAGACCGGGCCGAACACCTGGCAGATGAATGTGCTGATTGATGGGCGCAACCCGGATGACCCGACGCTGACCACACCTTCTTCAGTTGATCTGCAGTTCACGGCGGCGGGGCAGCTGGATGTGGCGGCGTTGATTGCGTCGACTCCCACCGGCTTCACCGTTGGAGCCGATGGCACCATCGACCTGACCACCTGGGTGCCGGGTGCGCCGGATAACTCTGTGCCGCCGGTGTGGGGCCCCAACGGTGCTGATGCCAGTGCTACCGGGGTGAATATCGACCTGCGGCAGTCGACCCAGTTCGCCAGCAACTTTGCGGTCAACCGCGTCAGCCAGGACGGTTACACCACCGGCCAACTGGCTGGCCTGGAAATTGATGACACCGGGGTGATCTTCGCGCGCTACACCAACGGTCAGTCAAAGGTCCAGGGGCAGGTGATTCTGGCCAACTTTGCCAACGTGCAAGGTTTGACGCCAGTGGGCAAGACCGCCTGGGTGCAGTCCTTCGAGTCGGGTGAACCGGTACGTGGAACTCCACGCAGTGGCACCCTGGGAGCATTGCAGTCCGGCGCCCTGGAGGATTCCAACGTCGAGCTGTCGGACCAACTGGTCAACCTGATCGTCGCGCAGCGTAACTATCAGGCCAACGCCAAGACCATCGAAACCGAGAGTGCGGTCACCCAGACCATCATCAACCTGCGTTGATGCAGCGTCAGTAGGCAGGCGCAAGACCTGCCGCAGGCGGCAAAAGTACGCCGCCTGGCTGCCTAAAGGGCTCCTTGTGGAGTCCTTTTTATTTTTTAAATCCATATTTATCAGTGTCTTGCTTCAATTTTCCGAATGCTGGCATAGCCATTGCTTTATAGCTTGCATAGAGCAGCGGGCGGCAAGCCCAACTCGGAGAATAACCATGGACAAGATGCTGTACGTTTCCATGACTGGGGCCCACAACAACACCCTGGCCCAGCGTGCCCACGCCAACAACCTGGCGAACATTTCCACCAATGGTTTCCGTCGGGATTTTGAACAGGCCCGCTCGATGCCGATCTTTGGTGACAGTTATCCGGCGCGTGTCTATGCCATGAGTGAACGCCCTGGGACCGACTTCACCCCGGGGTCGCTGCAAGAGACCGGGCGTGACCTGGATGTGGCGGTGGGTGGCAAAGGCTGGCTGGCCGTGCAGGCCCCCGATGGCAGCGAGGCGTACGTGCGCACTGCCAGTCTGAATGTTGATGCGCTGGGTATGTTGCGTACCGGCAATGGCTTGCCGGTGATGGGCAATGCCGGGCCGATTGCGGTCCCCCCGGAGCAGAAAATTGAGATCGGCAAGGACGGCACCATCAGTATCCGCGCCCTCGGCGAGGCGCCCAGCGTGTTGGCTGAGGTGGACCGTCTGAAACTGGTCAATCCAGATCTCAAACAGATGGAAAAAGGCACTGACGGTCTGATCCGCTTCAAGGGCCAGGATCCGGTACAGGCGGATGCGACCATAGAAGTGACCTCGGGCTTCCTCGAGTCGAGCAACGTCAACGCCGTGGAAGAGATGACCGCGATTCTCTCCCTGTCCCGTCAATTCGAGTTGCAAGTGAAGATGATGCGCACCGCCGAAGACAATTCGTCGGCCATGGCGCGCGTCTTGCAGATGACCTAATTACCAGCACGCGGCGTCGTTAAAACGACACCCGAGGAGAATCGATATGCTTCCGGCACTGTGGGTCAGCAAAACCGGTCTGTCCGCTCAGGACATGAACCTGACCACCATTTCCAACAACTTGGCCAACGTCTCGACCACCGGCTTCAAGCGTGATCGTGCCGAGTTTGAAGACCTGCTGTATCAAATCCGTCGCCAGCCCGGCGGTCAGTCCAGCCAGGACAGCCAACTGCCATCCGGTCTGCAATTGGGTACGGGTGTGCGGGTGGTCGGTACGCAGAAGATCTTTACCCAGGGCAGCCTGCAAACCACTGAGCAGCCGCTGGACCTGGCGATCAACGGACGGGGTTTCTTCCAGGTGCTGCTGCCCGATGGCACGGTGTCCTACAGCCGTGACGGTAGCTTCCATCTCAACTCCGATGGACAGGTGGTGACCTCCAATGGTTACGCCCTGGAGCCGGCCATCGTGCTGCCCAACGAAGTGCGCACGTTTAACGTCGGTGAAGACGGCACTGTGTCGGTGACCACCGCCGGTAACCCGCAGCCGCAAATCGTCGGCAACCTGCAGACGGCAGACTTCATCAACCCGGCGGGGCTGGAAGCCATCGGCAACAACCTGTTCCTGGAGACCGCTTCCAGCGGTGCGCCGCAGGTCGGTACGCCGGGGCTCAATGGCCTGGGCGTCATGCTGCAGAACACCCTGGAAAACTCCAACGTCAGTGTGGTCGAGGAGTTGGTGAACATGATCACCACGCAGCGCGCCTATGAGATGAACTCCAAGGTCATCTCCACTGCCGACCAGATGCTCGGCTTTATTTCGCAGAATCTTTGATAGCTAAGGCCGGCTAGTCGCGCAGCGTCTGGCTGGCTTTGAATACGGCAAGGAATGGCTTGAACTGGCACGGGTGGCCGACAGCTGTATAGCCACCCCTGGCAACGCATGAGGTAGTAGAGATGAACCGGCTGATAATCATAAGTGCACTGCTTGGCCCCCTGGCTTTGAGCGGCTGCATGGCACCTGCGCCTAAACCGGATGATCCCTATTACGCGCCCGTGATGCCGCGTACACCACTACCTGCTGCGCAGAACAATGGTTCGATTTATCAGGCCGGCTTTGAGAATGGCTTGTTTGGTGACCGTAAGGCTTATCGGGTGGGTGACATCATCACCATCACCCTGAATGAGCGCACCCAGGCCAGCAAGAACACCAACAGCAAGCTCAGCAAGGACAGCTCGGCCGATCTGGGCGTGCCGAACCTGTTTGGCATGACTGTTTCTCCGCAAAACCCATTGACTGCAATTGGTGGTTTGGGACGTGTTGCGGAGGGTTTGGGGATGACGGCAGATAACCTGAGTTTGGGCTCAAGCTTCGACGCCACCCGCTCGGCCGATGGTTCCGGCCAGGCGGGGCAGAGCAACAGTCTGACTGGCTCGATCACTGTTTCAGTAGCTGAAGTCATGCCCAACGGTATTTTGCTGGTGCGCGGGGAAAAGTGGATGACCCTCAACACCGGTGACGAGTTGGTGCGCATTGCCGGCCTGGTACGGGCGGATGATATTGCCACCGACAACACCGTGTCCTCGACCCGGATTGCCGATGCGCGCATCACCTATTCGGGCACTGGCGCCTTCGCCGATGCTACCCAGCCAGGCTGGATGAGTCGTTTCTTTATTAGCCCAATGTGGCCGTTTTGAGGGTGGCCACTATGAAACTATCCACATACGTGCTGGCTCTCGCTGTCTCGCTGCTGGCTGCGACTGTTCAGGCCGAACGACTTAAGGACCTGGCCAGCATCCAGGGCGTGCGGACTAACCAGTTGATCGGCTACGGCCTGGTCGTAGGCCTCAATGGCAGCGGTGACCAGACTACCCAGACGCCCTTCACCGTGCAGACCTTCAACAACATGATGGCGCAGTTCGGCATCAAGGTGCCGCAGGGCGGCAACGTTCAGTTGAAGAACGTTGCGGCCGTGTCGGTGCATGCCGATCTGCCGGCTTTTGCCAAGCCTGGGCAGACCATCGATATCACCATTTCCTCGATTGGTAACGCCAAGAGCCTGCGGGGCGGCAGCCTGCTGATGACCCCGCTCAAGGGCATCGACGGTAACGTTTACGCGATTGCCCAGGGCAATCTGGTGGTCGGTGGCTTCGATGCCGGTGGCGCCGACGGTTCGCGGATCACCGTCAATGTGCCGTCAGCCGGACGTATACCCGGTGGTGCGACCGTGGAACGGCCGGTGCCGAGCGGTTTCGATCAAGGCAACAGCCTGACCCTCAACCTCAACCGGCCGGACTTCACCACTGCCAAGAACATTGTTGATCACATCAACGAGCTGCTTGGCCCGGGCGTGGCCCAGGCCATCGATGGTGGTTCGATCCGTGTCAGCGCGCCACTTGATCCCAACCAGCGCGTGGATTACCTGTCGATTCTGGAAAACCTCGAGGTCGATGTGGGGCAGGCCGTGGCCAAGGTCATCATCAATTCGCGCACCGGCACCATCGTGATTGGCCAGAACGTCAAGGTGCAGCCGGCGGCGGTGACCCATGGCAGCCTGACCGTGACCATTACCGAAGACCCGATTGTCAGTCAGCCGGATGCTTTGTCCGGTGGCCAGACGGCGGTGGTACCGCGCTCGAAGGTCAATGCCGAGGAAGAAGCCAAGCCGATGTTCAAGTTCGGCCCGGGGACCACGCTGGATGAAATCGTCCGCGCGGTGAATCAGGTAGGCGCATCGCCTTCCGACCTTATGGCCATCCTGGAGGCGCTGAAACAAGCTGGCGCGCTGCAGGCTGACTTGATCGTGATCTAAGGGAGCGTTTGGACGTGACTTCAGTTATTTCACCGATTGCGTTGTTGCCTGAGCGCGTGTCAGGCAAGGCGCAGCCCGCAGGCAATGGCCACTCCCTTGGCAAGGGCTGTAACGCGGCATGGCACGCGCTCAGGCACAACCCGAAGGGCCGGGCCAGCTTTTGCGCAGAGCTGCGTTCTTCGTCGCTCATTTGGAACAACCAAACTTCGCTCCTCACGCCTTGCCCTGCGCAAAAGCTGGCGCCGGCGCAACGGCGAAATAACTGAGGTCACGCCCATATGGACTCTCGTCTTTCAGCCGGTTTGCTCGGTGGCACTTCGACCGTCGACAGCGGCGCCTTCACGGATCTCAATCGCCTTAACCAGTTCAAGGTCGGTGGCGACAGCGACAAAAACATCAAGAAGGTGGCTCAGGAGTTTGAGTCGCTGTTTCTCAACGAAATGCTCAAGGCCATGCGCTCAGCTAACGAGGTGTTCTCAGAAGGCAACTTCTTGAACAGCAACGAGAGCAAGACCTATCAGGATATGCATGACCAGCAGTTGTCGGTGACGCTGGCCAACCACCAGAACGGCATTGGCCTGGCCGACGTGCTAGTGCGGCAGATGTCGAAACTCAAGGGTGGCGCGGACCGTCCGAATCCATTTGCCCAGGTCAACGAGCCGGTGCCGAGTGCGCCGAGCAAACCATTGGCCAAGGTCGACAGTGGCCGTGATGACACCTCTCTGATCAACCAGCGCCGCCTGGCCTTGCCTGGCAAGCTGACTGACCGTTTGCTGGCCGGCATCGTGCCCTCGGCCAGTGTTGCCGACGGTCAGCCGCTGGCGCAGAACGACTGGATCCCGGCCAAATCCTTTGCCGCGCCAGCCGATACGGCCCTGGGCCTCAATGGCACCGACGCCATTACCGGCCGGCGAATTGCCCAGCCACCATTGGCACCGGGCAAGGCCGCTTTTGGCTCCAAGGATGAATTTATTGCCGCCATGCTGCCGATGGCCGAGAAGGCCGCCGACAAGATTGGCGTCGATCCTCGTTATCTGGTGGCCCAGGCCGCACTGGAAACGGGATGGGGCAAGTCGATCATTCGTCAGCAGGATGGCAGCAGCAGCCATAACCTGTTCGGCATCAAGACCCACAACAGCTGGGATGGCGAATCGGCGCGAGTACTGACCACTGAATTCAAGGGTGGCAAGGCAGTCAAGGAAGCGGCGTCTTTCCGCGCCTACGAGTCCTATGCACACAGCTTTGAAGATTACGTAAGTTTCTTGCAGGGCAACGGTCGTTACGAAAAAGCCCTGGCTGTGACAGACAAGCCTGAGCAATTCGCCCGCGAACTGCAGAAAGCCGGTTATGCCACCGACCCCCAATACGCCCGCAAGATCGCTCAGATCGCACGGCAGATGCAGACCTATCAGACAGTAGCGGCAGTCAGTACGCCGTCCACCAACGGATGATGAATCATGGCTGACCTACTCAATATTGGCCTGTCCGGATTGGCCGCGAACAAGACCTCGCTGGCAGTCACCGGGCATAACATCACCAACGTCAATACTCCGGGTTTCACACGCCAGGAGACTATCCAGTCCACGCGTACCCCGCAGTTCAGCGGGGCCGGCTATATCGGCTCGGGCACCACGCTGGTTGATGTGCGGCGCATCTATAACGAGTTTCTCAACACCCAGGTGCGCAGTAGCACGGCGTTGAGCAGTGATGTGCAGTCCTATCTGGGGCAGATCAACCAGCTCGACTCCTTGCTGGCGGGCAGTACCACAGGGATCAACCCTGGCTTGCAAAAGGTCTTTGCGGCCCTGCAAACGGCCGCTGAGGACCCGGCTAATATTCCGGCCCGGCAGCTGGCGCTGTCCGAATCCGAAGGGTTGGCCAAGCGCTTCAACACCGTATACGACCGCCTGTACGAGCAGAACGCCTTTATCAACAAGCAGCTGTCTGCCGTCACTGATCAGGTCAACCAGTTGGCCACCTCTATTGCTGGCTATAACGATGCCATTGCCGTGGCCGCTTCCAATGGCAAGCAGCCCAATGACCTGCTGGATGCCCGTGAAGAGGCAGTGCGTAAACTGTCGACTTTTATCGGCGTCACCGTGGTGGCGCAGGACGACAGCAGCTACAACCTGTTTATCGGGTCCGGACAGCCGCTCGTGGTGGGTAACAAGGCTTCGCGTCTGGAGGTGGTGCCAGGCTTGTCCGACCCGCTGCGCAGCGAAGTGCAGTTTGTCAGCGGCAACTCGCGGCAGGGTATTACCTCGCTGATCACCGGTGGCGAGATGGGCGGTCTGATCCGCTACCGCGAAGACGTACTGGACACCACGCTCAACGCGGTCGGGCGTCTGGCGCTGTCGGTGACCGATCAGGTCAACCGCCAGCTGGGGCAGGGCCTGGACCTAAATGGCCAGTTTGGCAACGGCCTGTTCCGCGATCTGAACGATCCGCTGCTGATCGGTCAGCGCAGCCTGGCGCGGGTGGGTAACAGCGACACCACGGCCAACCTCAATGTGCTGATCGAAGACACCACCCAACTGACCACCAGTGATTATGAAGTGGAGTTCACCAACGCCACGGATTACACCGTGCGGCGGATCAGTGACGGCACCAGCTTCGGGCCGTTCGATATCACAGTCGTGCCGGCCGCCGAATTTGATGGCGTGTCGTTGAATGTGGCCAGCGGCACCTTTGCTGCGGGGGATCGCTTCCGCATCATGCCCACCCGCAATGCCGGTCAAGACATCCGCGCCGATATGAAACGGCCGGAGGAACTGGCATTTGCCGCGCCGCTGAAATCACAGACCAGTCCGGCAAATATTGGTACGGGGGTGATTACTCAGCCGACCCTGAAAACCGAAATCGACATCTACGATCCTGTGGCCCAGGCCGATCTGGAAACCAGCCTGCGTAATGCGCCGCCGCTGCGCATCGTGATGGGCGCCGGCGGTGGTGCGACTCAGGGTTATGATGTGGTCGATATCAACGGCAACGTCATCGACACCGGGGTGATCGTCCCCGGCCAGAACAACAAGCTGACCATCACCGTGCCCGCCACAGCGGGGCCACCTGCAGTGCCGGTGCCGTTCGACTATGAAGTGACCATCAGCGGTCGGCCGCAGGGTGGGGACAACTTCTCGGTGTCTTTCAACACCAACGGCGTCTCGGATAACCGCAACGCGCTGAAACTGATCGACCTGCAAAATCGCGCCACTATTGGCATCAACCCCTTGGCTCCGGCGACCACCGGTTCCAGCTTTACTGATGCTTATGGCGATCTGGTGGAGCGGGTTGGCACCTTGACCAGTCAGGCGCGGGTCGATGGTGAGGCCACTGGCGCTATTCTCAAGCAGGCGACCGATAACCGCGATTCGGTGTCGGCGGTCAACCTCGATGAGGAAGCGGCCAAGCTGATTCAGTTCGAGCAGTACTACCAGGCATCGGCGCAGATCATTCAAGTTGCCCGTAACCTGTTCGATACACTGATTAATACGTTCTGATGCACCCTATGCTGTGCTGAGAGAACCTTGAGGTTAGCTTTATGGTCATGCGCATCTCCTCGATCCAGGCGTTCAATAACGGTGTCAGTGGCCTCGGGCGCAACTATTCCAACTTGATCCGCACCCAGGAGCAGATCAGTAGCGGTAACCGCATCCTCACCCCGGCTGACGATCCGGTGGCCTCGGTACGCCTGCTGCAACTCGAGCAGCAGCAGGCCGTGCTGGGGCAGTACAAGGAAAACCTCACTGCCGCCAAGAACAGCCTGACCCAGGAAGAAACCACCATCACCTCCGTCGTCAATGTCCTGCAGCGTATTCGCGAGCTGGCAGTGCAGGCAGGCGGTGGCGCATTGTCGGCGGATGATCGCAAGTCGATTGCCAAGGAGCTGGCCGAGCGTGAAGACGAGTTGCTTAACCTGATGAACAGCCGCAACGCCCGCGGTGAATACCTGTTCAGCGGTTTTCTTGGCAAGACCGAGCCGTTTCTGCGTAATCCCGATGGCACCTATTCTTATCAGGGCGACGAAGGGCAGCGCAGCCTGCAGGTCGCAGGTTCCAGTAGTGTGGCAATCAACGACAACGGCAAACGTTTGTTTGAGGATGTCAGTAACGCCAACCGCATTCTGAATGCCCTGGGCGTCAATAACCCGGCATTGCCGACCCCGCCGCTGCCGGCGACTACCATTCCTGGTATACCGGCGGCAGATCAGCGGGTGTTTATTTCTCCGGGTTTGGTGCAGGACAACCAGGCCTTCAACAGCGATTTCCGTTCAGGTGAGCCGTATTCGCTGGCCTTTGTCAGCGGCAAAGAGTTTCGCATCTATGACAGCGCTGGTGCCGATGTGACCTCGGAAATTCCGGGTGGCGGCAAGATCGATCCACTGGTCAGCGGCGGCAATACCATCAACTTCCGCGGCATGCGCTTTCAGTTGGATGTGGTGTTACAGCCTGGCGATAACGAACTGGATCTCGACAACCTGCTGGCGGACACTGCCACTGCCGGTGCGCCGGGTATCAATACCCACAGCTTTACCCTGCGCTCGGCACCGACCGACTTTGCCGTCAATCGCTCCTCGACTAACACCTCAGCCGCGATCGTGGCACCAGCCGGTATCAGTAACCAGGCCACATTCGACAGCCAGTTTCCGACATCCGGGGTGGTGCTGCGCTTTACCGATGACACCAACTACGAGGTCTATTCCCAGCCGGTTGGCCCAGGCAGCCCTGTACTGGCCACCGGTACGGTAGCTGGGCCATATCCGGCGACCTTCAGTGTATTTGGTGCCGACTTCACCCTGTCAGCCCCGGCAGCGGTTGCTGGCGGCGACGAGTTCGGCCTGCAGCCACAGTTTCAAGAGCAGCGCAGCATTCTCAACACCATCAGCCGCTTGCGTCAGGCGCTGGAATCATCACCGACATCCCCAGCCGGTAACCTCGGTGTACGTAACGAAGTGGCGATTGCCTTGACCAACCTGGATAACGGTATGGGCAAGGTCTTGGAAGTGCAGACGGAAATTGGCGCGCGCCTGAACCTGATCGAAACCACCGAGATTGATAACGAGGACGTCACCCTGGTCAACAAGTCGGTGCAGGCCGACCTGCGCGAACTGGATTACGCCGAAGCGCTTTCGCGCCTTTCATTTCAGACCATCGTTCTTGAGGCTGCGCAGCAGAGCTATGTGAAGATTGCCGGGTTGAATCTGTTTAATCAGTTGCGCTGATCCCCCTCCGTAAGCGCACTATCCTTGTGCTTACTCTCGTACTGAGTTGGCTAGCATTTTGCAAATACCCTAATCAGTGCGGTCTTTGGCCGAATCATTGACGTTTTTTCTGGCGTCACCTGATAAGTTTTCGGGTGTCTTCGGCGTATGCCGAGTACGGGGCTTTTATGGCGAATGATCTGAAGGTAATCAAAGAGCAAGCCTACGAGGCTTTTGCCGCTGGTGACCTTACTGGCGCGCTGGTGCTTCTTGAACAGGTCCAGCAGTCCATTGGACTTTATGCCGAACTGGCCAATGATCTGGCCGTGATCCATTACAAATTGGGTGATACACCGAGCGCCCTGCAGTTTTTTCGCCAGGCCCTGGCACTGCAAGGTGAAGGCGAACATCTGGTTGCCAACAACCTACTTGGTATTCTCGAGCAGCATGGGCAGCAAACAGAATTACCACCCTTGAAACCTGCACAACGACAACCAGTAGCCGCGGCGGTTTCTCAGAACCGAGCCCCAGCGCCTTATCCCTGCCCTGTATGCAAGCAAGTGAATGTCACGTTTGCTGCGATTCCCGAGTTCTATCGAGAGAATGCCCGACGTCATGGTTTCGTGCATTACGGCCAGGGCGAAATGACAGCCCACGATAGCTATACCTGCACGCGTTGCGGTGCTACTGATCGTGAGCGCTTGTACGTCTATTGGATGGAACTGGAGGTGGCTGCCGGACGTTTGCGTCAAGGCGCCAAGGTCATGCACTTCGCGCCGGAACAGGCGATGTCGCGGTTGATCCGTGGCAGCCGTTTTTTCGACTATGCAACCGCAGATTTAGTCATGAAGGGAGTGGACTATCAGGTTGATCTGATGGACATTCCGTTTGCTGACGATGCGTATGATTTCTTTATTTGCAGCCATGTACTTGAACATGTAGCCGATGATGGCAGGGCTATTCGTGAGCTGCGCCGTATCACCCGTGGTGGTGGCTGCGGCATTCTAATGGCTCCAATCATCGTTGGTATCGAGCACACTATAGAAGACCCAGGCATTACCGATGACGCCGGACGTTGGCGTCTTTATGGGCAGAATGATCACGTGCGGTTATACGCCCACGATGATTACGTGCGCAAAATCGAGGACAACGGTTTCAGCGTCGACCAGTACGGTATCGACTACTTCGGTGCTGAAGCGTACACGGCAATGGGCCTGAAACCGAGCAGCATTCCCTATATTGCACGCGCATAACGGCATGGTGGGATCGCCTGGCGGATGACCTAAGCTTTTGGTGGCGGCTATCCGCAGGTGGTGGTCAATTTAATCGCAGCAGGTAGGGGTGAACTCCCGTGGAATCAGATTTCAAGGAATATCCGAAAACTCTAGCTCCCGATGACTTCTGGGGGCAGATCAAACGGTCGGTCAATGGCCAGCCTGTTTCGGAAGAACAGATTCAACTGATAATTGCGACCATCAAAAATGCGTTGGCCTTCCAGCCAGGCGATCGCCTGCTGGATCTGGCCTGCGGCAATGGCGCTCTATCGCGCTATTTCTTTGATGATTGCGCCGAAGTCTATGGTGTGGACTATTCAGAGGTGCTGATCGAGGTAGCCAAGCGTTATTTCGAACAGCTACCGCTACGACGTTTCGATCTGGCTGACGTCGGCGAGTACATAACTGCCGAGACTGATCCGGCGCGTTTTACCAAGGTGCTGTGCTATGGCAGCTTTCCATATTTCCCCGAGGCTACTGCTCGCCTGGTGTTGAACACGTTGTGCCGCGATTACAGCCAGGTCGAGCGGGTGTTTATCGGCAATCTTCCGGATCTCGCGCGTTATCAGGATTTCTACACCGATGGCCTTGACCATACTGCCGAACTCAAGCACTACGACTCGAAAATCGGCATCTGGCGCAGTGCCGAAGAGTTTTGCCAATTGGCCGCCGATTGTGGCTGGCAGGCGCATATCCAGCGTATGCCCAAGGGCTTCTACACGGCGCACTACCGCTATGATGCTCTGCTTGAGCGCGCGCGCTCATGATGCTCAAGTCCAGTTGTGATGAGCTGGCGCTGCTCGGCGGACAACCGCTGTTTGACTTGCCGCGCTCGACGTCGAGCTTGGTTCAGCCGGATTTTGAACGTTTCCTGGAGTATTCGCGCACCTTCTACGAGGCGCATCAGTTCACCAATAACGGGCCTCTGGTGCAGCAGTTGGAGCGGCGCTTAGCCGAGTTTCACCAAACTAACCACTGTGTGACTTTTTGCAGCGGCTTCTGGGCGCTGGTGTTGGCGATCAAATGCTTGGCGTTGCCGGGGCGTCGGGAAATCGTTATGCCTTCGCTAACCTATCGGCGTATGGCCGATGTGGCCGCCTGGGCCGGTCTGGTGCCGCGCTTCTGTGAAGTCGATCCGCATACCCTGGCTTTGAGTGCCGACACGGTGCGTCCGCACTTGAACGAGCAGACTGCGCTGATTCTCGGCGTGCATCCGATCATGAATTGCTGCGATGCAATTGGGCTGGAGGTGCTGGCCGAGGAAAGCGGCATTCCGCTGTTTATCGATGCCGTTGAGTCGGTCTATGAAACCTATGCCGGGCGCAAAGTGGGCAATTTTGCTCGAGCCGAGTGTTTCTCGCTGCATGCCAGCAAGCTGCTCAATGGTTTTGAGGGCGGATACATCACCACCAACGATGCCGAGTTGGCGGCCAAACTGGTGCGCATGCGTGGTTTCGGTTTTTACACTCCGGATAACGTTCAGGAACTGGGCATGAACGCCAAACTTAACGAAGTGCATGCGGCCATGGCCTTGGCCGGACTGGATGCTTTGGACGTGCAGGTGGCGCGTAATCATGAGCGTTACTTGGCTTACTGTCAGAAGCTGACGGGCTTACCGGGCTTGCGCCTTGTCGAGTTTGACGAAAGTCAGCGGAGTGGATTCAAGAACATCCTGATCGAGTTGCTCGACGATTGGCCACTGTCCAGGGCGCAAACCCTTAGCCTGCTCAACGCAGAGCGTATTCTCGCCCGCGCCTATTATTCCCCCGCGCTTCATCAGAAACCTACCGATTACCCAACCATCGGCGGCTCGCTGCCGGTGACCGAGTGGCTCGCCGAACGCTTTGTACTACTGCCTTGCGGCCATTTTGTCGACGAGCATGACATCAATGCCATCGTTGCCATGCTGGGCTTTCTCCATACCCATGCCGCTGAACTGCGTCAGAGGGTTGTCGTATGAGCGCCGTCGAACTCGCTATCCTCGGCGCCGCGCCTGCGTTCGAGCAGTCGCTGCCGGTCGGTCAGCTGTATTTTCCCGAATGGTCCGCTTATGAAGCAGCCATGCGCGGCATCTTCGAGCGTCAGTACTACACCAATCAGGGACCGTTGACCCAGCAACTGGAACAAGTGTTGCAGGAGCGTCTTGGTGTGCGTCATGCCATTTGCGTCACCAATGCCACCATTGGTCTGCTGATGGCCGCCGATGCTCTGGGCCTGCGCGGTAAGGTTATTACCCCAGCGTTCTCCTTTATAGCCACCTCGCAGTCGCTGACTTGGGCGGGTCTGGAACCGCTGTTCTGCGATGTCGATTCCTTGACCCATCAGCTCGATCCTGCTCGTGTGGAAGAGCTGCTGGAAGACAACGATGTCAGCGCGATATTGGCGGTCAACTTGTGGGGTGATGTCTGTGCCCATGACCGACTGCTTCAGCTCGCTGAGCGTCGCGGCGTGCCGCTCTACTACGATTCAGCTCATGCCTTTGGTTGCGCAGTGCAGGGCAGATCGGTCGGGAACTTTGGTGACCTTGAAGTATTCTCCTTCCACGCCACCAAAGTGTTGAGCGCCGCCGAAGGTGGTTGCGTGTGCACCAATGATGATGAACTGGCTGCGCGTCTGCGCAATATCCGAAGCAGTTACGGCGCCGGGCACCCGGTGCATGTCAGTCGTACCGCCAACGGCCGCATGTCTGAAGCGCAGGCGGCAATCGCTTTGCTCAGCCTGGATAATTTCGCTCAGACCCTCGAGCGCAACCGAGAAATTTTCTCGGCCTATCGCGATGCTTTGGCCGGTTTGCCGGGTTTGCGTCTGATCGAGCCGCAGGCGGTGAGCGTGACCAATTACCAATATGTGGTCTGCGAGATTGATGCCGAATGCTTCGGCCTCAGCCGTGATGAGCTGCAGGCGGTGTTGCGCGCGGAGAACGTGTTAGCGCGGCGTTATTTTTCCCCCGGCATCCACCGCTGTACGCCCTATGACGAGCGTTACCCGCAGGTGGCAGAACGTCTGCCAGTAACCGAGGCGTTGTGTACCAAGGTGCTGCAGTTACCGATCGGCCAACCGATAGACGTGACCGGTGCGCGGCTTATCGGTCAAATTGTCCGCACGGCTCAGGAACAAGCCGCCAGTATTCGCCGCAATATGGGAGGGCTGGGGTGAGATTGGGTATCATGCAGCCGTACTTCTTCCCGTACCTCGGTCACTTCGCGCTGATCGCCCATACCGAACGCTGGGTGGTTTTTGATGTCAGCCAGTACACTCCCAAGTCTTGGATGAGCCGTAACCGCGTGCTGCATCCCCAAGTTGGTTGGAACTACATCAACGTACCTCTGGCCAACTCATCTATTGCCATTGCGACGCATGAAGCTCGCGTGCAGGACTTGCAAAAGACCCGCGTCAGCGTGCTCGGCAAGCTGACCCACTACCGGCGCAAGGCACCGTTTTATGAGCAGGTGGTGCAGCTGGTGAATCATACTTTTGACGCGGTGGCGAGTGAGTCGCTGGTCGAACTTAACGTGCAGGGGCTGGTGGCGGTATGCGCCTATCTCGAGCTCCCGTTCGATTATTCGGTCTGTTCGGAGCTGGGCTTAGAACTGCAACATATCGACAGTCCTGGCGGTTGGGCTCCGGAGATCAGCCAGCAGCTGGGCGCTAGCTTCTATCTGAACCCTCCTGGCGGTCGTGATCTGTTCGATCCGCAGGCTTTCTCCCGTCATGGTATCCAGCTCGGCTTTATGCAATTCGACGAGTTCCGCTATGACACCGGGACTTATGCCTTCGAGTCGGGGCTGTCGGTGCTCGATGTATTGATGTGGAACAGCCCGCAGAAAGTGCGCGAAGTGCTGAGCAGTCACTCCCATATTCTCGATGCTTGAAATGAATCGCCGTGGCGCTTTAGCCACCCGCATTGATTCACTAAGGAAAACGCACGTGAGCAACCAACCCCTCGTTAGTATCGTGATTCCCTCCTTCAAGCCACGTCACTTCGAGGCGGCGCTGCTCAGTGCGTTAGCCCAGAGTTATCAACGACTGGAAATCTTGGTCAGCGACGACTGCCCGGACGAGGGTATCCAGCGCATTCTTGAGCGCCATCTCGGGCACAGTCGCCATCCGATCAGGGTAATTCGCAACCGGCCAGGTCTTGGTGGACTGATGAACTACACCCAGTGTGTGGTTGAGGCTCAAGGCGAGTTCGTCAAATTCCTTAATGATGATGACATTCTGCTGAATGACTGCGTTGCGCGCATGGTCGAGGTGTTTCTCAGCCATTCCGAAGTCAGTTTGGTGACCAGTAAGCGTTTGCTGATCGATGAATGCGGGCTACCCCTAGCGGACATTCCGGCCACTTGCAACCCCTTTGTCGAAGACAGTTTGATCCATGGTGAGGATCTCATCTCCTACCTGTCTGAAGGCCCCATGAATTTTATTGGTGAGCCCAGCACGGTGATGTTCCGCCGTGCGCACCTGGCAGACATCACACCAAACGTCTGTTGCCTTGGTGGTCAGACGGTGCGCGCCATCAACGACCTAGCCATGTATGTCAACGTGCTGCGTCATGGCGGTTTGGCCTATTTGTGTGAGCCGCTCTCCTGCTTCCGCAAACATGCCGAGCAGCGTCAACAGCAGGGCGATATGCTGCCGTTGTGGCGCAAGGGTGTGCAGGTCTTTGCTACGCAAATCCGCTCGATGGGGCTTTATCGTCCTCAGCCCGAAGGTCAGGTTCGTTGCCGTGCGCTCGGAGACCAGGCTGCTGACTGGCATTTATTTGCTTTACGTCAGCGGCTGGCCGATGAGGCGGCGCGTTTACCCCAAACACAGCCAGTGTTGACCCCTCCAGCGGTTGCCTTACCAGCCACCCTCTGCGACGCAGGCGGTGTTCCTCTTATCGTACCGGACAGGCCTGAATTGGTACGTTGGTTGGAAGCACGTCTGCCGACGCCTATACAGAATCAACTAATCAATGACTATCTCTGCCAGCATGCTGGCGGTCCGCGTTTAGGTATTTTGATTCTTGACCTGCTGGGTGATACGCAGCAGCTAATGAAGACGATTCGTAGCTTAGGTCTGGAACAAGGGCTATACGCCACACTGAAAATCATTGCGCTGACGACTGCTGATGCGCCACTGACTCAGCCAGAGGCCAAATTGCACTTCGTTTCCGTCAGGCCGGATGACTACGTAGATGCAATCAACGAGGTGGCGCGGACGGCTGACGTTGATTGGTTGATGTTGGTTGATGCTGGTGAAGAATTCACCCCTAGCGGCCTGATGATAGCGGCTCTGGAGTTGGTAGATTCAGACGGTTGCCGTGCCATTTATGGTGATGAGTTGCAGCGTATGGCAGATGGTGCGCTTGGTGCGGCCTTCCGTCCAGGTTTTAACCTGGACATGCTGCTCAGCTTTCCAACTGTTATGGCGCGGCACTGGTTATTTCGTCGTGAAATCTTCGTCGAGGCGGGTGGCTTTGATGCTCGATTTGCTAGCGCGCTGGAGTTCGAATTACTACTGCGCTTGATTGAGCAGGGGGGGATGGCTGGGTTTGGTCACGTCGATGAGCCGTTATTGATAACCACTGCTCCCACATTGATAGACAGCGCTGACGAACAGGCGGCCTTGCTGGCACACCTGCAACGGCGTGGTTATACCGAGTCACGGTTGTTGCCTAGTCTTCCGGGGCGTTATCGCATCCGCTACGGTCATCGCGAGCAGCCGTTGGTTTCGATCATCGTGCCGACCAAGGACCAGTTGCCAATCTTGCAACGCTGCGTCGAGAGCCTGCTGGAGAAAACCGCTTACGCAAATTACGAGTTGCTGATTGTCGACAATGCCAGCGAAACGGCTGAAGCGCGTGCCTGGCTTGCCGGTGTGGAACAGATGGGTGAAGAAAAGGTGCGGGTATTGCGTTATCCACACCCGTTTAACTACTCGGCTATCAACAATATGGCGGCCCGCGAAGCGCGTGGCGAGTATCTGGTACTGCTGAATAATGACACTGCAATTATCAGCGAGACTTGGCTTGACGAACTGCTCAACCATGCTTTGCGCCCTGAGGTGGGAATAACCGGCGCCAAGCTGCTTTATCCGGACGGTAAGATTCAACACGCCGGAGTTGTGCTAGGGCTGCGCGGGCCAGCCGATCATCCCTTTATTGGCGAGCCGATGAACGCCCCAGGCTATATGCAGCGGCTGGAAGTTGATCAGAATTACAGTGCAGTTACGGCGGCTTGTTTGATGATCCGTAAGTCTATCTATGAAGCGGTTGGTGGGCTCGATGAGCAGCGCTTTAAAGTGTCTTACAACGATGTTGATCTGTGCTTGAAGGTTCGTGAAGCCGGCCACTTGATTGTGTGGACGCCGCACTCGGTCGTTATGCACGAAGGTAGTGTGAGTCAAAAACGGATTGAACCGAAGGCTGCCGAAGCGAAGCGCAAACGCTTCGCTGATGAACAGGATGCAATGTATGAAAAGTGGTTGCCGGCTCTTGCTAGCGATCCTGCCTATAACCGCAATCTTTCGCTCAATGGTCGTGGCTTTGATCTTGAGCCGGATGTACAGCTGACCTGGCGTCCGCTTGTTTGGAAGCCGTTACCTGTTGTACTGGCGCATCCTGCTGATCCCTGGGGCTGCGGTAATTATCGGGTCATCCAACCATTCAAGGTTTTGCGTGAGCAGGGCAAGGTAGATGGAATGCTGTCATACGGTCTTTTGCACGCAGTTGACCTGCAGCGTTATGACCCGGACGTACTGATTCTGCAGCGCCAGATTGGCGATGATCGGTTGGAAGCCATGCGTCGGGCTAAGGCGTTTTCTCGCGCATTCACGGTCTATGAGCTGGACGATTATCTGCCTAATCTGCCAATGAAGAGCGTACATCGCGAACGTATGCCGAAGGATATTTTGCGTTCGTTGCGCCGGGGCTTGAGTTATGTCGACCGCTTTGTGGTTTCTACCGATGCTATGGCGGAGGCATTTTCGGGCCTGCATGACGATATCGTCGTGGCCAGGAATTGCTTGCCTGAAGAGTGGTGGCGGGGGTTGTCGAGCCAGCGTCGACGTGGTCAGAAGCCTCGCGTCGGTTGGGCTGGTGGGATCAGTCATAGCGGTGACTTGAGTTTGATTGCTGATGTGGTCAAAGAGCTGGCCAGTGAGGTTGATTGGGTCTTTCTTGGCATGTGTCCTAAAGAAATTCGTCCCTATGTCAAAGAAAGCTTGGATGGCGTCGATATAGAGCTTTATCCGCAGGCGCTTGCACGTTTGGATCTTGATCTTGCTCTGGCACCGGTCGAGCAAAACCTGTTCAACGAATGTAAAAGTAATTTGCGGCTTCTTGAATATGGTGCGTGTGGTTTCCCCGTTATCTGCAGTGATGTGCGTTGTTATCAGGGAGACCTGCCTGTAACCAGGGTCAAGAATCGCTTTAAGGATTGGGTGGATGCGATTCGCATGCACATCAATGATCTTGATGCAGCCGCTGCACAGGGGGATGCATTACGTGCGCGGGTTCTAAGCGAGTGGATGCTTGACGGACAAAATCTCGAACGCTGGCGTGCAGCTTGGTTGCCAAGTTAACTCGAGCTCGAAAGGGCAGAAATTGTGCGTAAAGGCTAGCGAAATTACGCCGGCAACCCGTCAGCAGGGCTGTCTGCCTCTGCTGTGTGAGCTAAGTGATTGCTGGGGATAGAGAAAAAATTATTGCAGAATTCTCTAAAGCTCCGGCATGGGGTGCCGATAGAAATACCGAATGCGAACATTTTGGGCGCCTGAGTATGCAGGCCCATGCGTCGCACACTCAGGCACACAAGTAAGCAAGGTCCTTCGGAGGAATACACCATGGCCCTGACAGTCAACACAAACGTTGCGTCCCTTAACACTCAACGTAACTTGAATAGCTCGTCCAAAGGTCTGGATACATCCCTCCAGCGCCTGTCTACTGGTTTCCGTATCAATAGCGCCAAAGACGACGCTGCTGGTCTACAGATTTCCAACCGTCTGACCAGCCAGATCAACGGTCTGAACGTTGCTACCCGAAACGCCAACGATGGTATTTCCTTGGCGCAGACTGCCGAAGGTGCGTTGCAGCAGTCGACCGGTATCCTGCAGCGTATGCGCGACCTAGCGCTGCAAGCCGCCAACGGCTCTAACGGCGCGCAAGAGCGTGCAGCCCTGCAAGGTGAAGTGGCGCAGTTGCAGCAAGAGTTGAACCGTATTGCTGATACCACCAGCTTTGGTGGGCGTAAGATTCTTGATGGCACCTTCGGCTCGCAGAGCTTCCAGGTGGGGGCTAATGCCTACGAAACTATCAACGTATCGATTGGTTCTTCGGATGCTAGCCGTATCGGCATCAACCGCTTTGATTCCAGCGGTATCGCGGCAACCAGCTCCAGTGGTGGCTTTGCTGCTCTGAGCTCAGGTACTCAGGGCTACCAGGGCACCAGCGGTACAATCGTCGGTAAACTGGGCACGGCTAACTTCACTTACAACACCGCCAGTGGTGGTGCGATCTCCGCACGTGATATCGCCAGCTCAATCAACAAGGTTTCGGACAGTACAGGTGTAACGGCCAACGCCCGTAACCTGACTCAAATGTCCGGTGTTTCCTCGGGTACCGTATCGTTCACTCTGTACGGCGCTAATGATAAGGCCGGTACTGGTGTAGCCATTTCGGCAAACGTTACTGATGCTTCTGATCTTTCCAGCCTGGCAGATGCAATCAACAAGGAAACGGGCACTACCGGTATTGCTGCCAAGACCAGCAGCGGTGGAACTCTTGAACTCATCAGTGACCGCGGTGAAAGCATTATCATTGAAAACTACACTGACAGTGCCGGCTCTGGCGGTTCTGCAGCCTTGTTCGCCTTTGGCTTTGATTACGATGACGGCGGTGAAATTGCGACTAGCGGCTCCTTGTCTGCCGGTGGCGCGCGTACTGATGGCGGTGTGCAGATTGAGGCGGCGGATGCCTTCTCTGTTACCGGTATCGACGCGACCTTTGGTACTGCAGGCTTCAGCCAACTGAACTCGGTCGCCAGCATCGATATCAGTACAACGGCGGGGGCGCAGAGTGCTCTTGGGATCGTCAATGGTGCGATATCCAATATTGACAGTCAGCGAGCTCAGTTAGGTGCGGTGCAGAATCGCTTCGAGAACACCATCTCGAACCTGCAGAACATCTCTGAGAACGCCTCGGCTGCCCGTAGCCGGATTCGTGACACTGACTTTGCCGCCGAAACATCGGAACTGACCAAGAACCAGATCCTGCAACAGGCTGGTACTGCGATCTTGGCCCAGGCTAACCAGTTGCCACAGGCTGTGCTCAGCCTGCTCGGTTAAGGGTAAAAGCGCTAGACTGCGGGGAGAAGGGCTTAGCTCTTCTCCCCGTTCCCTCATTCTGAGGAGAGAATTATGGACATTGGTTTTATTCAAAGTTCGCCTGCATCCACCGTTGGTGCTTCTAAAGCAGAGCGTGCGCCAAATGCTTCTGCCAAGGTTGTGGCCGATGCTGTTGAGGGTAAGCCTTCTGAGGATGCTGCAACCGGTAGTGCCGTAAAGGTTGAAAGTGGTACTGCGGCCTCTCGCGAAGAAGTCGAGGCAGCAGTTGCGACGATTCAGGACTTTGTCCAATCGGTTCGTCGTAGCCTGAACTTCTCCCTCGAAGAGGGCAGTGGGCGTGTCGTGGTCAAGGTTACTGATGCAGGATCGGGCGATGTGATCCGGCAAATCCCTTCTGAAGAAGCGCTGCAACTGGCAGAGAATCTTTCGGAGGTCCGTAGCTTGTTATTCAAAGCCGAAGCCTGATCTGCGGGTTGGCACGGCTTTTGACTATTAACACCTCTATGGTGTTTTTAGTCATTATTTTGGCGAGGTGAAACATGGTCGGGATTACTGGGATTGGCTCAGGGATCAAAATCGACGAAATCGTCACAGCGTTGGTCAATGCCGAAAGGGCACCCAAGACTAACCAACTGGACCGTCTCGAGAAGACCACTGTTGCACGTATATCGGCAATGGGCTCACTAACCAGTGCGCTGAATACCTTCAAAACTGCCGTCGATTCGTTGAACAAGACATCTTTGTATGAGTCGCGAACGGCAAGTTCTTCCAGCAGCAGTGTCCTTAAGGTTACTGCCGCAACCACTGCTCCTGCGGGTAATTACAACGTTCAGGTCAAACAGTTAGCGACCAGCAGCAAGGTGGCATTGCAATCGGTCACTGGCGGTAATACCGCGACGTTCAATAGTGGATCGTTGACTATTTCTACCGGCAGCTCGAGCTTCGACGTTGACATTACTGCAGCTAATAACACCTTGGCCGGTATGCGCGATGCAATCAATGAGGCCGGAAAAGCATCGGGTGTTAGCGCCACCATCATCACGGATGACTCTGGTTCACGCTTGGTCTTGAACTCCACCAAGAGCGGTGGCGGCAATGATATTAATGTCGTGGCCAGTGAAGATAATGTGACGACTGGGGCTAATGCGCTGACGACTCAGTCGTTTTCACCGACTGTCGATCCCGGCAATGCCGATGCCTTTCTGAAGCCTAATTCCACTACGGGCGCTGGCGGTGTTATCACCAAAGCGCAGTCAGCCAAGATATCCATTGATGGTCTTGAGTTGGTGCGCAACACCAACCGCATTGAAGACGCTCTCGAAGGCGTAACGCTTGATCTCACAGCGGCGCAAAGTGCTACAGATCTGGCGGATGGAAAAACCATCAGCGTCACTGTTGGCGTCGATAAAGGCAGTGTGAAAACCAACCTGCAGAAGTTTGTCGATGCCTACAACGCATTGATTAACACGACATCCCAGCTGACCGCTGTTGTCCCTGTCGATGGCGGTAAGCCGGTAACCGGGCCTTTGCTCGGCGATTCATCCATACGCAATGTCTTGTCCAGCCTGCGTAATGAAATGGTCGATATGACCGGCAAGGGTGGTGTTAAGGCGCTTGCAGACTTAGGTATTACGTCTGACTGGAAAACAGGGCAGCTTAAGCTTGATGACAGCCAATTGACCAAGGCGCTGGAAGGCAACTTTGATCAGGTTGCCGGTTACCTGGCGGGCGATAATGGCCTGATGGGGCGCTTGTCCAAATCTGTTGGCGCTTATGTGGGGACTGGCGGTGTGCTCAAGCAGCGCACAGACGCCTTGCAGGTCACCAAGCTTAGTGTCGATGAGCAGCGCAAGGCATTGGCTGTTCGCGTTGAAAGCTTGCAGACACGACTGTATGCCCAGTACAACGCCATGGACTCCCTGGTCGGGCGTTTGCAAAAAACCAGTGAGAGCCTGGCTAACCAGCTTGCCAGCCTGCCAGGCTTCGTGAAAAAGGATTAGTAATGAGCAAGAAGCCGATTGATACCTACAAGCAGGTCAACACCAGTCACGAGGTTTCCCCATACCGTACCGTGCAGTTGTTGCTGGAAGGTGCCGTGCAGCGGGTGATGCTGGCCAAGCACGCGCAAAATGAAGGCGATGCCGAGGTCCGCGGTCTGGCGGTCGGCAGCACTATTACCATCCTCGGTGTGCTACAGGCGAGTCTCGACAAGAACCTGGGTGGCGAGATTGCCGAGAATCTGGATTCGCTCTACGACTACATGACACGCCGCCTGGCGGGCGTTGCGCTCGACTCAACTCCGCGCACTTTGGATGAAGTTCAGGCCCTGCTTGAACAAATCAAAAGTGCTTGGGATGCCATCGGGCCAGAGGTCGAACCTGCTGCAGTTAGCTGATTTGATTGTTAAAGCTTTGCGCGGTGACGCCGATACCTGAGGTATCCGGTTAGCAAAAAGCGAGAACAACGATGAACGCGATGGCGGCTCTCAGGCAGTATCAAACCGTCAACACCCAGGCGCAGGCGATTGAAGCCAGCCCGCATCGGTTGATTCAAATGTTGATGGAAGGTGGCCTCACTCGTTTGGCGCAGGCGCGCGGTGCGATGGAGCGTGATCAGGTTGCTCTAAAGGGTGAGTTGATCAGCAAGGCCATTGGTATTATTGGCGGCTTGCGTGAAGGTCTGAATCTGGAACAGGGTGGCGAAGTGGCTGCCAATCTGGATAGCCTTTACGAGTACATGGCGAGCCGCCTTGTTGAGGCCAATTTGCAGAATGAAATAGCGCCATTGGATGAAGTGGCTGGGCTGTTGCGTAATGTCAAAGCTGGCTGGGATGCCATTGCTGAGTAAGGCTGTTTCCCGCCTGAGGAAGTGTTTATGAGTTCATCCGTGCAGCGTCTAGAAGAAACAGGCAGTGCCTTGCGCGTGGCGTTGGCCAGTCAGGATTGGGCTGCAATCGGTGAGCTGGATCTGCAGTGCCGTCAGGCGGTTGACGAAGCCATGGTGGAATCTGCCAATGATGAAGAGACCTTGCGTGCCCGCATGCAAGAACTGTTGGATCTTTATCGTGAGCTGGTCAATGTTTGTCAGGCTGAGCAACAGCGACTGGCTCACGAGTTGGTACAGCTGAATCAGTCGCAACAGGGTGCCAAGGTCTACCAACTGTTTGGTTGATTGGTGTTTCCCGGTCGATGCCGTTCGGTATCGACCTTCTGGTCTTTTCCCTCCTTTTTCAAACAGCTGCTTAGTCTGCTTGTCGGGCAAAATAAAAAAGCACGCCATAAAATTGACTGCGAACAAAAAATTGACTTAACTAGTGGCCAATTGCCGTCGCTGGCGCAGGTTATTTTTGTCAGCTGACACGTTCTTCACTCCAGGATCAGCAAATAAAACTATGTGGCGTGAAACCAAAATCCTCCTGATTGACGATAACAGCGAACGCCGTCGTGACTTGACGGTAATCCTGAACTTTCTGGGTGAAGAGCATCTGGCCTGTGACAGCCAGAATTGGCGGCAATGTGTAGCTGAGCTGTCGTCGAACCGTGAAGTGCTCAGCGTTTTGCTGGGTGAGGTGAAGGCCAAGGGTGGCGTGCTGGAAATGCTCAAGCAGTTGGCTGCCTGGGATGAGTTCTTGCCAACTTTGCTGATCAACGAGCAGGTTGCGATCGAATGGCCGGAGGAGCAGCGCCGCAGTGTGCTGGCCAGCCTGGAAATGCCGCTGAGCTACAACAAGCTGCTCGACTCGCTGCACCGCGCCCAGGTTTACCGCGAGATGTACGACCAGGCCCGTGAGCGTGGACGGCAACGCGAAACCAACCTGTTCCGTAGCCTTGTGGGCACCAGTCGGGCCATTCAGCAAGTGCGGCAGATGATGCAGCAGGTGGCCGATACCGAAGCCAGCGTGCTGATCCTCGGCGAGTCCGGCACTGGCAAAGAGGTGGTTGCGCGCAACCTGCATTACCACTCCAAGCGCCGTGAAGCGCCTTTTGTGCCGGTCAACTGCGGCGCGATTCCTGCCGAGTTGCTGGAAAGTGAACTGTTCGGCCATGAGAAGGGCGCGTTTACTGGCGCGATCACCAGCCGTGCCGGACGTTTCGAGCTGGCCAATGGCGGCACGCTGTTTCTTGATGAGATCGGTGACATGCCGCTACCCATGCAGGTCAAGCTGCTGCGCGTATTGCAGGAGCGCACCTTTGAGCGGGTTGGCAGCAACAAGACGCAGAGTGCCGATGTGCGGATCATTGCCGCCACCCACAAGAATCTGGAAAAAATGATCGAGGACGGCAGCTTTCGTGAGGATCTGTATTACCGCCTCAACGTTTTCCCCATCGAAATGGCTCCGCTGCGTGAGCGTATCGAAGACATTCCGTTGCTGATGAACGAGCTGATCTCTCGCATGGAGTTCGAGAAGCGCGGCTCCATCCGTTTCAACTCGGCAGCCATCATGTCGCTGTGTCGGCATGATTGGGCGGGTAACGTGCGTGAGCTGGCCAACCTGGTCGAGCGCATGGCGATCATGCATCCCTATGGGGTCATCGGTGTGGGCGAGTTGCCGAAGAAGTTTCGCCATGTCGATGATGAAGACGAGAGCATGGTGGCGACGCTGCGTGATGAGCTGGATGAGCGCGCGACCATCATGGCGGGTTTGCCGGGTGTCGACTCGATGGCCATGCTGCCGCCGGAAGGCTTGGACCTGAAGGACTATCTGGGCAACCTCGAGCAAGGTCTGATCCAGCAGGCGCTGGACGATGCCAGCGGTGTGGTGGCGCGAGCGGCCGAACGGTTGCGTATCCGCCGCACCACCCTGGTTGAGAAAATGCGCAAGTACGGCATGAGCCGACGTGATGACGAGGGTCTGGACGACTGAGTCGCACACGCTGCACTCGTCAGTGACTTGGCGTTTGCCCACCTAATAAAGCCGAAGGTTTGACGCAGCCTTCGGCTTTGTTTTTTATGGTGTTGATTTATAAGGGTATTTTTTCAGGCACGGGTATTGCTATCTCTCTTGCAACTGACTGTCTTATGACGGCTCGCTGCGCGAGAGAGAACCATGAACGCTAACGCCCAACGCCCTGAAGAATCCGATGTACCTGCTCCTGTGGAGCAGGCCAGCCGTGCCGGGCTCGAACAGGCTTTTGCCTTGTTCAATCAGATGTCGACTCAACTGAGCACCTCCTACAGCATGCTCGAAGCTCGGGTGACTGAGCTCAAGGGCCAGTTGGCGCTGGTCAGCGCCCAGCGCATGCAGGAGCTGGCTGAGAAAGAGCGCCTGGCCCACCGCCTGCAGAGCCTGCTGGATCTGTTGCCTGGCGGGGTGATCGTGATCGACGGTCAAGGCGTGGTGCGTGAAGCCAATCCCGTGGCGCGTAACCTGTTGGGCCAGCCGCTGGTGGGCATGCTCTGGCGCCAGGTGATCGCCCGCAACTTCGCCCCGCGCGAGGATGATGGTCACGAAATCTCCCTGAAGGATGGCCGGCGCCTGTCGATTGCCACCCGTTCTTTGCACGCAGAACCTGGCCAGTTGGTGCTGCTGACCGATCTGACAGAAACCCGGCGCTTGCAGGACCAGTTGTCCCGTCATGAGCGCCTGTCCGCCCTCGGTCGTATGGTGGCGTCGCTCGCGCATCAGATTCGTACGCCCCTGTCCGCTGCCTTGCTGTATGCCAGCCATCTGACTGAACAGGTCTTGCCGGTCGAGCAGCAGCAGCGCTTTGCCGGACGCCTGAAAGAGCGCCTGCATGAGCTGGAGCATCAGGTGCGTGACATGCTGATCTTCGCCCGTGGTGAGCTGCCGTTGCCGGATCGTCTGGCCCCTGCGGCGCTGTTCGATGCGCTGCGCCGCGCCGCCGAACCGCATGTATTAGGGATGCAGGTGCGTTGGCAGTGCGACAGCCGCATGGGTGAGTTGCTGTGCAACCGCGACACCCTGGTGGGGTCGGTGCTTAACCTGATCGAAAACGCGATTCAGGCCGGTGGCCGTGAGGCGCGTTTGAAGATTCATCTCTATGAGCGCGGCGAGACCCTGCGCCTGTGCATCAGCGACAACGGCCCAGGCATCGACAGCGTGACGCTGGCACGGCTTGGCGAACCCTTCTTTACCACCAAAACCACCGGTACCGGGCTTGGCCTGGCGGTGGTCAAGGCCGTTGCGCGCGCTCATCAGGGCGATGTGCAACTGCGTTCGCGGCCAGGGCGTGGCACCTGCGCGATTCTTACCTTGCCGCTGTTGGGTGCTAAGCACCCTTTGATTCGGGAGTAACCACCCTATGGCGAACAAAATTCTGTTGGTCGAAGATGACCGCGCCCTGCGCGAGGCGCTGGCCGATACCTTGGCACTGGGTGGGCATGATTACCGCGCGGTGGATTGCGCAGAAGCGGCGCTGCTGGCGATTGCCGAAGAGTCTTTTGGCCTGGTGGTCAGTGACGTCAACATGCCCGGCATGGATGGTCACCAGTTGCTTGCGCAGATTCGTCAGCGCCAGCCGCAGCTGCCGGTACTGCTGATGACGGCGTTCGGCGCAGTGGAGCGGGCGGTGGATGCCATGCGCCAAGGCGCGGCGGATTACCTAGTCAAACCATTCGAGCCGAAAGCGCTACTCAGTCTGGTAGATCGGCATGCCTTGGGTCGGGTTTCTGCCAGCGAGCAGGACGGCCCTGTCGCCGAGGAGCCGGCCAGCGTACAACTGCTGGCCCTGGCCACGCGGGTGGCACAGAGCGATTCCACGGTGCTGATCACGGGTGAATCAGGTACCGGTAAAGAGGTGCTGGCGCGGTTTATTCACCAGCAGTCACCACGTGGCAGCAAACCCTTTATTGCCATCAACTGTGCGGCGATTCCGGACAACATGCTGGAAGCTACGCTCTTCGGGCATGAAAAGGGCGCATTTACCGGGGCGATTGCCAGTGCGCCGGGCAAGTTTGAGTTGGCCGAGGGTGGCACCATTCTGCTCGATGAAATTTCCGAGATGCCGCTGGGCTTGCAGGCCAAGTTGCTGCGGGTATTGCAGGAGCGTGAAGTAGAGCGAGTCGGCGCGCGTAAGCCGATTACCCTGGATATCCGCGTGCTGGCCACCAGTAACCGTGATCTGGCCAGTGAAGTGGCGGCGGGTCGCTTCCGTGAGGATCTCTATTACCGCCTATCCGTATTCCCGTTGGCCTGGCGGCCATTGCGTGAACGTCCGGCGGATATCGTGCCGCTGGCCGAGCGCTTGCTGGCCAAATACGTGAAGAAAATGAACCACGCGCCGATTCGGCTTTCTCCGCAAGCGCAGATGAGCCTGGTGAGCCACAGCTGGCCGGGTAATGTGCGTGAGTTGGATAACGCCATTCAGCGCGCGCTGATCCTGCAACAGGGCGGTTTGATCCAGCCGCAGGACCTCTGCCTGCAGGCCCCGATTGGCGCGGCAACGCAGCCTTTTGTACCGCCGCAATTGGCAGTGGTGGCGAATAATCTGCCGCCGGTGGCGCTGGATGCGCCAGCCGCCGAGGCCGGGGCACTGGGTGATGACCTGCGTAGGCATGAGTTTCAGATGATCATCGACACCCTGCGCGCCGAGCGCGGTCGGCGCAAGGAAGCCGCAGAACGCCTGGGAATCAGCCCGCGCACCCTGCGCTACAAGCTGGCGCAGATGCGTGATGCCGGGATGGATGTGGAAGGCTATCTATTTGCCAGCTGAAAGCCGCAGGCTGACGTGCCGGAGCACTAAGGTGGCCTCGGGGTAGGCCGTAGAGCGGGCTACCCCGTTTGCGTTGGCGGATCAGCCTTTCCAGGGTTCTGGCGCACCGAGCAGGCGACCCATGGCGCCATAGAGCCCCAGCTCCTTGAGCACCGCCAACTCACCCTCGGTTTCCACCATCTCGGCAATCAGCGGCAGGTCGATGCTGTTGGTGGCGCGGAATACGGCCTCGATAAACATGCGTTTGTCGCTTTCCAGATCGATGGCGCGGATATAGGTGCCGTCGAGTTTCAGGTAGGCCAGGCCCAGGTGGGTCAGGTTACCAATCAGGCTGAAGCGCCCACCGAAGTGTTGTAGGCCCAAGCTGAAGCCGCTGTCGCGGATGCCTTGGCTAAGCGCTTCCAGTTCGGCTGCCGGTGGCAGGTGGCGTTCGTCCACCTCCAGTGTCAGCAGGCTGGCTTGTTGCGGGTGTTGCCGGAGAATTTCGAACATGCGCTTGAGGGTTTCGTTATCGCGCAGGGTAGCGGCCGACAGGCTCAAGGCCAGTGGCGCGGCATGTTCGTTCAAGTGCGCGAGGCTGTGTTCGAGCATGGCCAGGTCGAATCGAGCGGTCCAGCCCAGGCGCTCGATCCAGGGCAGGAAGCGCCCGGCAGCAATCGCCTCGCCCTGCGGGTCAAGCAGACGCGCCAGCACCTTGTGATGCAGCAGTTGGCCGCGATCGGCACATTGGGTGACCGGCTGGAAATACAGTTGCAGCTTGCGTTTGTTCAGTGCGTCGTCGATCCAGGTCCGCCAATCGTGCAGGCCCTGAGCTGGTTGTGCGTGGTAATCGTCCAGGCGTACCCAGTCACGGCTCGGATCGTTCTGTGCCTGCGCCAGAGCCTGGTCGACGCGGCTGATGACCTGGCCGGGGTCTTCACCCGGACGGAAGGCGGCAATGCCCATGTGGGCCACCGGTGTGCAGTCGCTGGCACCGGTCTGGCGCAGGCTTTCCAGGCCGCTGTGCAACTCACCGGCGAGCAGGTCGGCTTCTTCACTGCCAATGCCGGGGGCCAGCAGGCTGAATTCTCCGCCCCGGCTGCGTGAGGCCAGCCAGTCGGCGCGCTGGGTTTGATTGAGCAGGCGCTTGAGCAGTTCGCCGATGGCGGCAATCAGTGCATCGGTCTGCTGGCCGCCGAGGCGCTGGTTGAGGCCGCCCAGATCGTTGACCCGCAGCAGGATCAGGTAGCCTTCGGCGTTCTGCTCACTGACCACCAGTTGATGAGCCAGGCGAATGTCGAACAGGCGGCGGTTGGCCAGGCCGGTGATGCTGTCCTGATAGGCTTCTTCACGCAGTTTCTCGCTGCGCGCGGCTTCTTCGGCGAACAGGGTTTTTAGCTTCTCCACCATCTGGTTCATCGCAGTGACCACGCGCTTGAGTTCCGGCGTGCGCGGCACTTTGGGCAGGGTGAGAAACTCGCGACGGGTGATGGCCTGGGCCTGTTGCACCATGTTGTCCAGTGGCCGCAGCTGGGTGCGCAGCAGCCAGCCACCGAGGATCGCACTGACCAGACCGCATAGCAGCAGCCAGAGCAGGCTGCCGATGGCACTGTCCCAGAGTTTGGCTAGGGCGAACTGCGGATGACTGAGCACCTCGACCCGCGCGGCCTGTTCCCAGCCACGCATGATCAATGCATCGCCGCCCTGGGCTTGCAGGTTCACCAGCTCACTGAACCAGAGCGGTACGCTTTCCGCCGTGGAGTCGTCGCTGCGACGTTCGACGATCACCTCGTCATCCGGAATGCGCACCACGCGGATGCTGGTGAAGTAACCGCTGTCGAAGATCGAGCTGACCATCAGCTCAATCATCGCCGGGTCATCCACGTGAGGGGTCATCGACAGGCCCAGGGCTGTGGCGGCGTCCTGGGCGTGGGAACGCAGCTGGCTGAGCAGCTGTTCGCGTGAGCTTTCCACGCCGGCGATAAAACTGCCGGTAAAGGCCACGATCAGGAACAGGCAAATGGCGAGAAATAGCTGTTTGAGCAGAGACATGGGTTCCTCCTAGCCTTCGCCGATGGCGAAGCCCTCAGCGCGCATCTTTTTCAGCAGGTCCTGCCAGCGCGAAAGCTTTTTGGTGTCGCTCTTCTTACTGTTGGAGCCGGGCAGGTACAGCCCTTCGGCGTTGAATGCATAGACGGGCAGCAGGTCGCGGCGCTGTGACGCGGGCTTGATCTCGTTGATCAGGTTGTCCAGCACCAGGGGCTCGGCGCTGGGGCTGGCATAGTAGGTCAGCACCATGTGGGCCTGGTTGTAGTTGAGGGCCTTGACGTAGGTGATGCGCAGCTTGTCGCTGGGGATACCAAGGCGGCGCAGGGTGAAGTACTTGGCGATGGAGTAGTCCTCGCAATCCCCTTCACCCTTGACCAGCATCTCGATGGGGGTCGCCCAGTAGTCGTTTTGTCTCCACACTTTGATGTCATCGGAGAAGCGGATCTGCCGATTGAAGAAGCGGTTGACCTCGGTGAGCTTGTCTCTTTCGCTGCTGTTTGCGCTGGCCTTGATCTGCGCTTCCCAGGCCAGGATGCGCTGCTTGGCAGGGCCGAGGGTGCCGTAGCGGCTTTCGGCTTTTTGCAGGATTACCCCGAAGTCCCAGTTGGCCAGGGCGCTGGCCAGACCAATCAGCAGGATGCAGCCGCCCAGCAACGCTCGGTTGAGGCGCTTGAACCATCCATGAATGAGCTGACGGGGTTGCATGTACCGCGCCTCGGCCGGGGATTGGGGAAGTCTAGGTGCTGGTGGTGTTTTTTGCCGTGCCGAATATACCGAATGTCGGCGCGCTGTAGGGCAGCTTGGGTTGCTTTACTGATTTTCCGCCAGCTCTCTAGGGCGGCGTTTCAGCGCGTTTGGCGGGAAAGCACTAACAGGTGAAGTGACAAGGCTAGGGTTTGACCAGGGTTTTCTGCTTGAGGATATACAGGCTGACCAGTACGGCGCTGGTCAACATAAACGCGCGGGCCCAGAACAGTGGCACCAGGTAGTACGACAGACCGATGCTCAGCCACATAAGGCTGATGGCGTAGACCTTGCCTTTGAGCGGGATACCCTGGCCTTCGAGGTAGTCGACGATCCAGGGCCCTAGCTGACGGTGATTGACCAGCCACAGGTAGAAGCGCCTTGAGCTGCGCATAAAGCAGGCGGCAGCCAGCAGTAGAAAGGGGGTGGTGGGCAGAACCGGGAGAAAGATACCGATGACGCCCAGCGCCACGCTCAGCCAGCCGATGGCCAGCAGAGCGTAACGGATGGCGGGGTTGCGCTGTTCCTGAACTCGCGGTTCCTGAATGTGGCGCACCATGGCGCGGTCTTAGTGGTGGCGCGGCTTCAAAAGGGCCGGTTTTTCTTCCGGCGCATTGCACAGCAGGAACAGGGCGGTCAGCAGCTCGGGGATCTGATCGACCATGCTGTCGACCAGGTCGCGGTCACGGGCGATTTCGGCGAATTCGGGTTGCTCGTCAAACAGGCCGGAGCCGACCATGATCGGCAGCAGCAATTCACTGACTTCATCTTCGGCATCGTCGAACCACACCGCTTCACGCAGGAACACGCCTTCCATAAAGCCGATGCACCAGCCGCGCAGGTCGGAGTCGTCGGGCTCATCGCCGAGGTCGAGTTCGCACGGCACTTCCGGCTCATCATCGCTGGCCAGTTGGCGGGCGATATGGCTTTGCAGCTGAATCAGGGTGGCTTCGATCTCTTCGCGTTCGGCATCACTGCGGTAATGCGGCGGCTCGGAGAACAGCGCGTCGATCCACTCACGCTCTGGCACCTTTTCCGGGCAGATCGACAGGGCGGTCAGGTAGCCATGGGCGGCGATGTAGTCCAGTGCCTCTTCATGCAGCTCATCGGCATCAAGGAAGGCTTGCAGGCGGGAGAGTTGCTCGGCGAAGGACATCGGGGGCTACCTTGAGGGAGTAAACGAGGCTGAATTCTAGTCTAGAGCGGCCATAGCGGCCATAGCCGCAGGCCATGGCCGGTGAAATTCGGATCAAACTCCAGCATGCCCGCGCTTGCCCAAGCGGCACTTGCGTATAATGCGCGGCTTGTTTCGGAGACCTTTCATGCTCGAACACGCGCAACGCATCCTCAAAGACGTATTCGGTTACGACAGCTTCCGTGGCCGTCAGGGTGCGATTATCGAGCGTGTGGCCAGTGGCGGTGATGCCCTGGTGTTGATGCCCACCGGTGGCGGTAAGTCGCTGTGCTTTCAGGTGCCTGCGCTGCTGCGTGATGGCCTGGCCGTGGTGGTGTCGCCGCTGATTGCGCTGATGGATGATCAGGTCGCCACCCTCGACGAGCTGGGTGTGGCGGCGGTGGCGTTGAACTCAACCTTGAGCGCCGATGAGCAGCGCGAGATTGCTGAGCGTATTCGCCGTGGCGAAATCAAGATGCTCTACCTCGCCCCCGAGCGGCTGGTGCAGCCGCGCATGCTGGCGTTTCTGCAGAACCTGCAGATTGCCCTGTTCGCCATTGACGAGGCGCATTGCGTATCGCAGTGGGGGCATGATTTCCGCCCGGAATACCTGCAGTTGGGCCAACTCGCCGAACTGTTCCCCCAGGTGCCGCGCATTGCCCTGACCGCCACGGCGGACATGCGTACCCGTGAGGAGATTGTCCAGCGCCTGCACCTGCAGAATGCCGAGCGCTTTCTGTCGAGTTTCGATCGGCCGAATATTTTCTATCGCATCGTGCCCAAGGAGCAGCCACGCAAGCAGTTGCTGAGCTTCCTCGCGGCGCGCAAGGGCGATGCCGGCATCGTCTATTGCCTGTCGCGCAAGAAGGTCGAGGAAGTGGCGTCGTTTCTGTCCGAGCAGGGTTTTCCGGCGTTGCCATACCACGCCGGCCTGAGCAACGAGCTGCGCGCCTACCACCAGAAGCGCTTTCTCAACGAGGAAGGGCTGATCATGGTGGCGACCATCGCCTTCGGCATGGGCATCGACAAGCCCAACGTGCGCTTTGTCGCTCACCTTGATCTGCCGAAATCCCTGGAAGCCTATTACCAGGAGACCGGGCGCGCTGGCCGTGATGGCCTGCCGGCGGATGCCTGGATGGCCTACGGCCTGCAGGATGTGATTTTCCTCAAGCAGATGCTCAACAACTCCGAGGGCGACGAGCGCCACAAGCGCGTCGAGCAGCACAAGCTCGACGCCATGCTGGCGCTGTGCGAGGAGACGCGTTGCCGGCGTCAGGCGTTACTTGCCTACTTTGATGAAGACATGCCACAACCCTGCGGGCATTGCGACAACTGCATCGACGGTGTGCAGACCTGGGATGCCACCGAGCCGGCGCGTCAGGCGCTGTCGGCGATCTACCGTACCGGCCAGCGCTATGGCGTGGGCCATCTGGTCGATGTTTTGCTCGGGCGCGATAACGAGAAAATCCGCGCCGTGGGTCATCAGCACCTGGCTGTGTTCGGCATTGGCAAGGCGCTGGTCGAAGGGGAGTGGCGTTCGCTGTTCCGTCAGCTGGTTGCGCGTGGCCTGGCGGATGTCGATCTGGAAGGCTTTGGTGGCCTGCGTCTTTCCGACAGTTGCCGGCCACTGCTCAAGGGCGAGATCAGCCTGCAACTGCGCCGTGATCTGAAGCCACAACAGAGCGCCAAGGCCTCCAGCAGCGCGGCCAGCCAACTGGTGCGCGGCGAAGAACGCGGCCAGTGGGAAGCACTGCGTGCGTTGCGGCGCAAACTGGCGGAAGAGCATGGCGTGCCGCCCTATGTGATCTTCCCGGATGCCACCTTGCTGGAAATGCTGCGCAGCAAGCCCAGCACCCTGGCCGAGATGGCGCGGGTCAGCGGTGTCGGGGCGCGCAAGCTGGAGCGTTATGGCGAGGCCTTTCTCGATGTGCTCGGTGCAGCCGATGAGGCTCCGCGCGCAGTCGTCGATCTGCGTCACGAACTGGTCAGCCTGGCCCGTGCCGGCATGACCCCGGCGCAGATTGCCGGGCAACTCAACTGCAGTGAAAAGAATGTCTACGGCCTGCTGGCCGAAGCCATTGCGCGGCAGCAGCTGTCGCTGGAGCAGGCCCTGGATGTACCCGAAGCGCTGCTGGGCGAAATTCAGGATGCGTTCCTGGATGGCGAGGGCGAATTGCCGGCTGTGGCGGCGATCAGCGAGCAGTTTGCCGGACGCGTTGAGCTGGGCATCCTGCACTGTGTGCGTGCCGCCTTGCAGGCAGAATTCGAAGCCTGAGGGTCTGGTCTGTCCGTACAGTCGATGCTTGTGGCTCTGGATGGGAGCGGCTAAGGTGGTTTCAGCCATCCAGCTGTTGAGGTCCCGGTGCCGCATCCCCATGCCTGGCTCGATGATGTTCGCCCCAGTCCCTATGCCGACCAGCTCGCCTTAGGGTTTCGTCTGTTGCGTTTCTCCCGGCCGCTGGAACGGGAATACCGCAACTATGTGCGTGACGACACCTTCGATCTCAAACGCATTGCCCTTGTCGTGGGCATACTGGTTTGGCTGGCCTTTGCCGCGTTTGATTTCGTCCTGATCAAGGCCCCTGAGGTGTGGTGGATGTTAGCCATCCGCCTCGCCGTTCTAGTGTTGCTCTGCCTGTTCGGCGGGTTGCTGATTCAGCGCAAGCACGCCTACCTGCTACAACCGCTGAGTCTGGTGAGCCTGCTGGCGTTGGGTGCGGCGGCGTCTTTTGTGGTCGGCATTGCCCATCGGGTTGATCCCAGCTACCCCTATGAAGGCTTGTTGCTGGTTTGTATGGCGGCCTACTTTCTCGCTGGATTACGTCTGATCGAAGCCCTGTGCTGCTCCTTGTTGGTATTGCTGGTCTACGTTTGCGTTGAATTGCTGGTGGCTGGTTTACCGCTGCCTCGGTTAATCAATAACACCCTGTTTCTGCTGTTCGGCAATCTGATGGGAGCGGTGGGGTGCTACCTGCTGGAGTTCAAGTCACGCGAGCATTTTCTGATCAGCCGGTTGATGCGTGTGCTGGCGGATCACGACAGCCTCACCGGCTTGAACAACCGCCGTAGCTTCAACCGTCAGTTCGAGCGCCTGTGGCGCCAGGCTCAACGTGAGCAGCGGTGCTTGGCTCTGCTGCTGTGTGACGTCGACCATTTCAAGGCATACAACGACCGCTATGGCCACCAGGCCGGTGACAACGTGCTGCAGCGCATTGGCAGCCTGTTACAGGATGCGGCGCGACGCCCCCTGGATATGGCCGTGCGCCTGGGCGGTGAGGAGTTTGCCGTGCTGTTGTATGACATCAGCGAAGCCGAAGCGCGCAACCACGCCGAGGCGCTGCGCCAGACCTTGCAGACCTTGAACATCGAACACGCCGCTTCCGACACGGCGAGCATGCTGACCATGTCGATTGGTATCGCCTGCATCCAGCCGGGCGAGGGCGGCGCGTTGGCGCAGCTTTACGAACATGCCGATCGCGCGCTGTATGAGGCCAAGGCGTTTGGCCGCAATCAGGTGGTGGCCTGAAGCGCTTAGGAAGTGGCCGATTTTGCCGCTGCGCTTGGCGCGTGTGGTGAATGCCTGCTGATGAACCCCGGTGCTAGCATCCCCGGCAGTTTCCTTGAGTGAATTGCCCCATGGACCGACTGATTCAGGCCAACGGCCAGCCGCATTACGGCATCTTTCCCGCCGCGCCGGGGCTGATCAATTACCGCGATTTTGATTTCCGCTCGCCCATGGGTCGCAAGCTCGGTGCGCTGGCCAAATGGCGGCGCTTTCATCAGTTTCAGTATTTCGGCCTGATCAGTGACGAGCTGATTGGTGGCTGCGCGCTGGCTAACCTCAGCCTGTTGGGCGTGGGCTTTGTCTATTTGTTCCACCCGGCCAGCGGACGCATGATCGAGCGTCAGTTCAAGCTGCCGCTGGGCTTTGGCAGCCAGTTCTCGCAAACCCCGGATCAGGGCGTCTGCGAGCTGCGCTTTGGCCGTAACCTGCTGCGTTTGGAGAACACTGATACGCCGCGGGAAAAGCGCCTGCTGGTGGAGTTGGATGACGGTACGCGCATCGATGCCTGTTTCTCCGAGGCAGAGCCTGCTTTTCAGCCGATGTGCATCAATACGCCGACGGCCGTCAACGGTTGGGTCTATGCGCAGAAAGTCGCGGGAGTGCGTTGCACGGGCCAGGTACGCAGCGTCTTGGGTGATTTCGACTTGGCGCAGATCGGTGCCTTTGCCCATCACGATTGGTCGGCTGGCTATATGCGCCCTGAAACACACTGGAACTGGGCCTGTCTGTCCGGCCAGGCCGGCGAGCAGCGGGTCGGGCTGAACCTGTCCTGCGGAGTCAATGAAACCAGCTTTACCGAGAACTGCTTCTGGCTGGATGGCGAGTTGCTCAAGGTTGATACCGTGCGCTTTGTCTTCGATCGTGATCAGCCGCTGCAGCCCTGGACGATCACTTCCCATGATGGCCAGGTGGAACTGCGCTTCGAGGGGCGTGGCCTGCACAAGGAACGCCTGAACATGGGGCTGCTGGCGAGCAACTTCAAACAGATCTTCGGTCAATTCAACGGCGTGCTGCGCCCCATTGGCCGACCCGAAGTACGCATCGACAACCTCTGGGGCTTTGTTGAAGATCAGTATGTAAAGTGGTGAAACCTTTTGCGGGCTTGCCTCGTTAAAAGGGTTATGGTTAGCTGGCTAATAATTAGTTTTTTATAGTTAAGAGCCGTTGTCCATGTCGCACACCGATCAACACCGTTTCGCCATGCAAGTCGCTCAACTGTCACGCGCCTGGCGCGCCGAACTGGACCGTCGCCTGGTCGGCCTGGGCCTGTCCCAGGCGCGCTGGCTGGTGCTGCTGCACCTGGGGCGCTTTGCCGAACTGCCAACTCAGCGTGAACTGGCGCAGAGCGTTGGCGTTGAAGGGCCGACCCTGGCGCGTTTGCTCGACAGCCTGGAGGCCCAGGGGCTGGTCAGCCGCCAGGCTGTACCGGAAGACCGCCGCGCCAAGAAGATCGCCCTCAGCCCACAGGCGCGGCCGCTGATCGAGAAGATCGAAGCCATCTCCGCACAGCTGCGCAAGGAAGTCTTCGCGGGTATCGACGAGGACGAACTACGGCGCTGCCAGAAGGTCCACGCCCAGGTGTTGAGTAACCTGGAAAAACGCTGATGGGGGATGACCTGCAGACGCTGCAGCAGCGTTTCGGTCCGCGTTATCCGCAGTGGCTGCTGGCGCTGTTGATGGTCGGTAGCATGGCCATGGTCCTGGCCTCTACCAGCATCAATGTCGCCTTGCCGGCGATCATGGCGGACTTTGCCATTGGGCGGCCGCTGGCGCAGTGGTTGTCCACCGGTTTTCTCGCAGCCATGACCGCAGGCCTGCTGTTGGCCGCCTGGGCCCAGGCGCGTTTTGGCGCGCGGCGTACGGCGCAGTTCGGCCTTCTGCTGTTTATCCTCACTTCACTGCTGGCGCTGGTGGCCCAGGCGGCCTGGCAACTGATCACGCTGCGCATCGTTCAGGGCCTGTGTGCCGGGATTGTTCAGCCACTGGCCATGGTGCTGATCTTCCGTGTCTTTGCTGAAGGCGGCCGTGGCATGGCGCTGGGGCTGTATGGCCTGGGTGTGATGCTGGCACCGTCGCTGGGGCCGGCCATCGGCGGCTATCTGGTCGATCACTTCGGCTGGGCCGCAATATTCTGGATGCCTTTGCCGATGTGCCTGCTGGCTTTGCTGGCCGGGCAATGGCTGTTGCCGAGTGCGCGAGCGAGCAGTGCCCCGCGCCTCGATTTGCTGGCGTTTATCTGTTTGTGCGTATCCATCTTTGCGGCCTTGGGCTTTCTGGCCGAAGCCCAGCGCTTTGCCTGGGGGGCACCGCGGGTCTGGCTGCCGGGCGTGGTGGCGTTGGTGGCCGCGCTGCTGTTTGTGCGGCGTAGCCGGCGTGTAGAACAGCCACTGTTGCCCTTGGCGTTGTGGCGGCATGCCGGGTTTCGCAGTGCCAGCTGGGTGGCCCTGACCCTGGGCTTGGGCCTGTATGGCTCGACCTACCTGATTCCGCTGTACCTGCAGACCATAGACGGTTTCAGCGCTGGGCGCGCTGGCATGCTGCTGTTGCCGGCCGGTTTGCTGATGGGCATGGCGTCCTTTCTCGGTGGCTGGCTCAGTGATCGGTTATCGGCGGCTGTGCTGCTCAGCACCGGGCTGCTGATCTTTGCGCTGTCAGCGGCCGGCTTGGCCTGGGTCGAGCAGGGCGCGTCCTTTGTCCTGTTGTGCTTCTGGGCCTGTGTCGGGCGCATCGGTCTGGGCATCCTGTTGCCGGCCTTGAGCACGGGGTCGCTGGATATTCTCAGTGCCGAGGAACTGGCTCAGGGGGCCGGGGCCATTACCTTCGTGCGCCAGTTGGGTGGGGCGTTCGGGGTCAATCTGCTGACCTTCTTTCTGGAGTGGCGGCACAGCGCCGAGGGCGGTGATCAGTGGGCCGAACTGCTGGCGTTCAAGCAGAGTTTCTGGCTGGTGGCCGGAGTATTCGCGATCACGGTTTTGGCGGCCTGGGGCGTTAAGTCGACAAAGCGCTGACAGCCAAACGGTAGTGTGACGGACTTGTCATTTTATTGACTGCGGGCCTATGCTTGATCCTGTGATGGCTTTTTGCCAAACGGCTGTTGGCATTTCTGTATTCAGTTCGCCTTATTCACTGCCATGCACACGCCGGGTTCGACATGGAACGTACTTCCCAAGGCACTATTTGCCGTCTCCTCTGACTTTCTCAAGCGCTGGAAGCGCACGTCCTGGACGTGTAGTGGCGAGGGTCAAGGAGCGGATTCACCGGGAGCGTTTTTTATGGCAAAGGTTCGTCAACTGTTGATCGGCCTGGCATCCAGCTCGGCCCTGTATTCCGGGCTGGTTCCTGCCCTTGGCCTGGGCGAAATCACCCTGCATTCGGCGCTCAGTCAGCCGCTGGATGCCGAAATCGAACTGTTTGATGTGGGCGACCTGACCGCTGAGGACATGCGTGTGCGCCTGGCACCGGCCGATGTTTTTGCACGCTCCGGGGTAGACCGGCTGTATTTCTTTAACGACCTACGCTTCACCCCCTTGTTGCGCGATGGCAAGAGCGTGATTCGCGTGGTGTCGACCCAGCCGGTGCGTGAGCCCTACCTAAACTTTATTGTCGAAGTGGTGCGGCCCAGTGGTCAGCTCTACCGCGAATACACCGTGCTGTTGGACCCGCCCAGTTCGGCGGCCTATCGCAGCCTGGCGGCACCTGCTGCTGCGCCGGTTGTCGCCAGCGCTCCGCGCGCGGCAGCCGTGGAACGCGCCCGTCCTGCGGTGTTGCCGGCCGCACAACAGGGCAACAGCTACACAGTGGTCAGTGGTGACAGCCTATGGAAAATTGCCAATCGGCTGATCGTTGAGAGCAGCGGGCAGTCCTCTGTGGCGGCGCTGATGGACGATCTGTATGCGCTCAATCCGCAGGCCTTTATCAATGGCGACAGCAATCGCCTGCGTGCTGGGGCGCGTCTGTTGTTGCCGGACAGCCTGGCCAGTCCCGCGTTAGCGCCTCCTGCGCAGGCCGTTGCCGAGGTGGCCAGCCCGGCACCCGTGCAAGCGCAGACGCCGCCGGCCGGCAGCGTTGCACAGCCACTCGACCCGGCTGCCGAGCTGCTGACACAGGAGCAGACCCGGGTTGAGCAGGAGTTGGCCAGCCAGATCGCCGAGACCTTGCAACTGCAGCAGAGTCTGGCCGAGTTGGGCGTGCAGGTGCAGCAGTTGCAAAGCCAGATGGAGGCGCGTGATCAACAGATTGCGGGCTTGCAGGCCGAGCTGGCTGCCCGCCGTGCAAGTGCCGCAGCCAGCACCGCCGTTGCGCCACCCGCCGCGCAGCCAGCGCCGCAGGTTGCCCAGTCCGGCAATCATTGGCTGGCGATCATTGCCGGCTTACTGACGCTATTGCTGGCGGGTGTTGCCGGGCTGCTCTGGCGCAGCCGGAAAACTACTCCTGCCGCGCCTGTGCCTGCTGAACCGGTGCGCGCTGCGGTCATGCCAGCTGTGCCAGTGGCAACTGCTGTGGTCGTGCCCGCAGCCGCCGTGGCGCTCAATGTACGTGACGTACCGCGCGCTGGGCCGGTGTGGCCGGCAGCCGGTGAAGATGCGCTGCAGAGTGCCAATGTGTACATCGCCTACGGCCGCCTGAACGAGGCCGCCAGCACCCTGCGCAAAGCCTGGGAGGCACAGCCGCAGCGCAGCGACATCGGGTTTCGCTTGCTCGAAGTGCTGGCCTTGTTGGGTGATGCTCAGGGCTTTGTCGCCGAAGAAGCGCGGGTGCGGGCGTCCGGCTTTACCCCGGCGCGTATCGATGAACTGAAAGCGCGTCACACCGAACTGTTCAGCGCGCCGCCGGCCAGCCTGCTGGATGACGTGGTGCTGGAGCTCGATGAGGTCGAAGTGCCGGTGCTGGAACAAGCGGCCAATGATGGCCAGCTCAACCTGGATGATCTGTCACTGGATGCCGACTGGGATCTGGTCAGCCCCTTTGCTTCGGGCAAGGGTGCTGATAAGGCCGAGAGCAGCGAGGCTCCGGCCAAGCGCAAGACCTCGGACATCTTCGAGCTGTCAGGCAGCCGTGATGCGCGCAGCCCGTTTGCCGAAACCATGCTGGTGGAGGAGACCTCCAACGACGACTGGAATGTTGATGAGTTCAGCGCGGCTTTTCTGGAAGACCTCGATCCTTTGGCAACCAGCCGCAATACCCTGTCCAAGCTGAACATGGCGCTGGCCTACATCGAGCAGGGCAGCCTGGACAGCGCCTGCCAAATCCTCAACGAGGTGATCGACGAGGGGGATGAAGAGCAGAAGCAGGAGGCGCGTCAGTTGCTGGCCAAGATCGCCTGATTGCACAGCCCCTCAAACAACGCCCGCGAGCCCAGGCTGCGCGGGCATTTTTGTCTGCGCGCCATGGGGTATGATCGCCGCCAGTTTGCCCTGAGGAGCGCCCATGTCCAGTCCCAAAGCCGAGGTAGTCATCACCTATTGCACCCAGTGCCAGTGGCTGCTGCGCGCCGCCTGGCTGGCGCAGGAGCTGCTGTCGACGTTCAGTGATGACCTGGGCCGGGTCAGCCTGGAGCCTGGTACCGGTGGGGTGTTTCGCATCACCTGCGATGGCGTGCAGATCTGGGAGCGCAAGGCCGATGGCGGCTTTCCCGAGGCCAAGGTGCTCAAGCAGCGGGTACGTGATCAGATCGATCCGGCTCGCGACCTGGGCCATAACGACCGCAGCAATTGACTACCTGGCCATTCGTGCCGAGATAAAGATCGCGCTGACAATCAGCAGCCCGCCAGCCAGCATGCGCAGGGTTGGCACCTCGCTGAACAGCAGCCAGGCGAAGGCGATTCCGTAGATCGGCTCCAGGGCAAAAATCACTGCTGTGGTACGTGCCTTGAGCACCCGCAGGCTGGCCACGAACAGGCTGTGCGCCAGGCCCGTGCAGAAGATCCCGAGCATGGCCATCCACAACCAGTCCTGAGCCTGCACGCTGGGCAGCGTCGGCCAGGCCAGCGGCAGGAATACCAGCAGCACCGTCAGGTTCTGGTACAGCGCCGCCTGTACCGGCTCGATGCCACGGGTGCTGGCGCGGTTAAGCAGCGACAGCAGGGCGAACAGCAGGCCGGACAGCACCGCCCAGAGCAGGCCGCTGGTGGCCTGGCTGCTCAGGTCGAAATGCGGGGTGACCAGCACCAGGCCCAGGCACACCAGCGCCACCATGGTGTATTCGACCGGTCGCGTGCGCTCCTTGAACAGCAGCCCCTCGAGCAGCACGGTAAAGGCCGGAAAACTGGCAAAACCGAGAGTGGCGATGGCCACGCCAGAGATATGCACCGACTCGAAAAAACTCCACCAGTGAGCGCCCAGCAGTAAGCCTCCGAGGGCCAGCAGGGCGGTCTGGCGCGGGCCGAGGCGCACCAGGCGCGCGTTGCTGATCAGTTTGGCGAACAGCAGCAAGGCGGCCACGGCGAACACCGCGCGGCCAGCGGAAATCATCTGTGGGGTGGTGTTGGCCAGCTTGCCGAAGATGCCGGACAGGCCAAATAGCAGGGCGCCCAGATGGATTGCCCACAGTGCAGTACGTTGCTTCATGCCAGGCGCGCACCGTTGGGGACGGGATGTTCAAAGCTCGCCAGCACCACCTTGTTGTCGGCGTCGTACACGCCGGTTACCAGTACTTCTGAACGCACGCCGGCAATGCGTTTGACGGCAAAATTGCACACGCAGAGCACCTGGCGGCCGATCAGCTGGGCGCATTGGTAATGAGCAGTAAGCTGCGCGCTGGATTGCTTGATGCCCAGTTCACCCAGGTCGACCTGCAGTACGTAGGCTGGCTTGTTGGCTTTCTCATTGACCTCGGCCGACAGCACGGTGCCGACGCGCAGCTCGACCCGTTGAAAGTCTTCCCATTCGATCTGTTGCATCGCAGCGCTCCTCGGACTGATGGCTGCAGTCTAGGGCGCGACCGGGCAGAAGTCTGTCGCAGGACTTGCGGGGTTTGTCGCGTTACTCGCGGCGCAGGCGCAAGGTGCGGGCAGAGCGGCCGAACTGCCGGGTCAGCGCGGCAGTAAAGGCGCTCTGCGAGCTGTAGCCTACCCGTGCGGCGATTTCGCCAATCGCCAGGTTGCTGTTTTGCAGCAGTTGGTGCGCCAGCTGCAGGCGACGGCGGCGCACATAATCCATGGGGGTTTGTCCGGTTTCGCTGAGGAAGCGCACATGAAAACGCGCTGCTGACAGCCCGGCCAGGCGCGCCAGATCATCGACCTGCAGTGGATACGCCGCGTGCTGGTCGATATGCGCATCCAGTGCCGCCAGCGGCAGCGTGCTGCCGGTATGCGCCGGGCTATCGCCGTTGGCCAGGCTGGCCAGGAGCAGCGCTGCGCCTTGCTGAGCGATCACCGGGTCATTGATTGGGCTGGCGGCCAGCCAACTGACCAGCTGGCTTTGCGCCGGGCTAAGGCTGACGGCCGCCGGTTTTTCCAGCAGGCGGCGGGTGGCGTCCAGGTGCCGGCCCAGTTGTTGTTGCAACCAGCATTCGTCCGGTACGTCGAGCACCAGGCAGTGGCTGCCGCTCTTGCTGCCGCAGGCGTGTTGCGCCTCGCTGGGCACCACGGCCAGGGTCTGGCGAGTGACCTGGCTGCCTTGGCCGGCCACTTCGAACTCCAGCAAGCCGCTCAGGCCGAAGACCAGTTGCGCGTGGTCATGGCTGTGGCTGAGCAGTTCATGGCTGTAGTGACGCAGCGAAAGCAGCGAGTGCATGGCGGACTCCTTGTTCAAGGGGCCAAGTCTATACCGGTTATGGCGTGTCACCGAATTGCCATGAATGTGTCATGGGTGCTTCACCGCTGCTGCGCAGACTCGAGCAAACCCAGCCGGAGGTCGTCCATGACCAGCGCTCAGCTCGCCAAGCCCAGCCGCAAGCAACGTGTCCGTACCTTGTGGATTTCCGATGTGCACCTGGGCACCCGGGATTGTCAGGCCGAACACCTGGCCGCCTTTCTCAAGCGCTACCAGACTGACAAAATTTACCTGGTCGGCGACATCATTGATGGCTGGAAGCTGCGCAGCGGGGTGTACTGGCCGCAGTCGCACAGCAACGTGATCCGCCGTCTGCTGACCATGAGCAAGCGCGGCACCGAGGTGATCTACGTCACCGGCAACCATGATGAGTTCCTGCGCCGCTATTCCAGCCTGATGCTCGGCAATATCCAGCTGGTCGACGAGGCCGAGCACTTCACTGCCGATGGTCGTCGGCTGCTGGTGATTCACGGCGATCAGTTTGATGTGATCACCCGTTATCACCGTTGGCTGGCCTTTCTCGGCGACTCGGCCTACGAGTTCACCCTGACCCTCAATCGTTGGCTGAATTACTGGCGTAGCCGCTATGGCTATGGTTACTGGTCGCTGTCGGCCTACCTCAAGCACAAGGTCAAGACGGCGGTGAACTTTATCAGCGACTTTGAGGAGGCCATCGTCCACGAGTGTGCCAAGCGCGGTTTCAATGGCGTGGTCTGCGGGCATATCCATCACGCCGAGATTCGCCCGATGGGCGAGGTCGAGTACATGAACTGTGGTGATTGGGTGGAGTCCTGCACGGCGCTGATCGAGCACCTGGATGGCAGCATTGAGTTGTATCGCCTGGCCGATGAGCAGGCGCGATTGCTGCAATCTCAGCCAGTTGCTGCCGCTGAGCCTGCTCTATGAGAATTCTGATCGTCTCCGACGCCTGGTCACCTCAGGTCAATGGCGTAGTCACCAGCTTGCAGGCGCTGATCAGCGAGCTGCGCGGCTTGGGGCATCAGGTCAAGTTGTTGTCGCCGGCTGACTTTCGCGCGTTGCCGTGCCCCAGCTACCCGGAAATTCCCCTAGTGTGGAACCTCTGGCAGGTGGGTGCAGCGATTCGCGGGTTTCGCCCGGACTGCGTACACCTGGCCACCGAAGGCCCGCTGGGCTGGGCCGCGCGGCGCTGGCTAAGCAAGCGTGGCCTGGCGTTTTCCAGCGCGATTCATACGCGTTTTCCCGAATATGTACACACCCGCTGGCCCTGGATTCCACTGCGCTGGGGTTATGCCTTTCTGCGCGCCTTTCACCGACCGAGTCAGGCGGTGCTGGTGACCACCGAACGCATGCGCGAGGAGTTTGCCGGCTGGGGCTTCAAGCGTCTGGTGTTGTGGCGCAAGGGCGTTGATACACGGCTGTTTCGTCCAGCCGAAACGCGGCCAAGCCCAGCCAATCCAGTGTTTCTGTATGTCGGGCGGATTGCGCCGGAGAAAAATATCGAGGCCTTTCTCGCCCTCGATCTGCCGGGCCAGAAGCAGGTGGTCGGCGATGGCCCGCAGCGCGAGGCACTAGAGGCGGCTTATCCGCAGGTGCGCTTTCTCGGCTACCAGCATGGCCAGGCACTGGCCGAGGCGTTTCAGAATGCCAGTGTGCTGGTCTTTCCCTCGCGTACCGACACCTATGGTCTGGTGATGCTTGAGGCTCTGGCCTGCGGTACGCCGGTGGCGGCGTTTCCGGTAGCGGGGCCGTTGGATGTGTTGCAAGTAGGCGTTAGCGGGGTCATGCATGATGACCTGCGCACAGCCTGCCTTGATGCTGTGAAACTGAACCGCGCGCGTTGCGCCGAGCTGGCGGCGCGGCAGTCCTGGCGGGCTTCGGCGCTGGAGTTTCTGGCGCAGCAGCCGCTGCTCGACGGTGAATTGTGCATGCCGGTTGCGCCACCGTTGGCCAGCGTCGAGCCTGCCCAACTGCTTACATGATGATCTTGTCGCGCAGCTTGTCAGCGGCCTGATTAAGCGCCTGGATCACCTTTTCCTTGTCGAAGTTCTGGATGCCGTTGGTGTCCAGGTACATGGAAAAGCCCGGCAGTTCGTGTTCGACATAGCTCGACGTGGCGCCCAGGTCGCGGCGGAAATCTACCACCTGGTAGATCTGCACCGGGCGGGTAAAGCCTTTGACGGTGATCTGGCCTTTGTCGCGGCACATGATCACGTCCTTGATCAGCGAATAGGTCTCGTGGGAAATCAGGATTTCCCCAGACTCGGCGGCGCTTTCCAGGCGGCTGGCAAGGTTTACGTCGCGACCGATGATGGTGTAGTCCATGCGCGTGTCAGCACCGAAGTTGCCCACGGTACAGTAGCCGGTGTTCAGCCCCATGCGGATTTCCAGTGGCTTGGTGATGCCCTGGGCGCGCCACTGCTGGCGTAGTACTTTCATGTGCTTGCGCATGGCGATGGCCATGGAGACTGCCGCCACGGCGTCCTTTTTCGCGCCTTTGCTACTCGGGTCGCCGAAAAATACCATCACGCAGTCGCCGACGAACTTGTCGATGGTGCCGCCGTATTTCAGACAGATTTTCGACATTTCGTTGAGGTAGGTGTTGAGCAGGTCGGTCAGGGCCTCGGCTTCCAGTTCCTCGGACAGCTCGGTAAAGCCCTTGATATCGGAGAAGAACACTGTGAGCTTCTTGCGCTGGGTTTCCAGGCGTACGCTCTTCTTGCCAGTGAAGATTGACTCCCACACCTGCGGCGACAGGTACTTGGCCAGGTTACGCGCCAGGCGTGCGGCCTTCTCCTGTTCGCGGCTGATTTCAACGCGCACCTGCGCCAGGCGCAGACCCTGTTGGTGCACGAAATAGGCGGTGATGCAGATGTAGAGGGTGGTAAAGGCGATGCTGACCAGTGCGACCAGCGCGGGAGTATGTACGTTGGGCGTGGTACCGATAAGCGCGAGGATAAAGACTGCACTGCTCAGGGCGATCAGGGCTGCCAGGCCGAGGTAACGCAGGCCGCCGATGACCAAAGCGCTGAAGGTCATGATCAGCAACGCCATGAGGCTGGGGACCACCGAGAACCCCAGCAGGGCAATGGCACCGCCACAGTGCAGGGCGTCGATAAACAACAGGCTGAGAGTGGTGCGCTGCGGGTGTTCACGCTTGAAACGCAGGCTCAGATGATGCGCCAGGTGCGGGTAGAGCAGCGCGTAGGGCACCATCCAGAGGATGTCGTAACTGAAATGCTGGGTATAGGTGCCGGCGGCAATGCTGGCCGCGATGGCTATATAGGCCAGCACGCGGGAGTAGTACTCACGCAGCGGCGGTGCCGGCAATGCAGAAAGTCGAGGAGCGCTTTTGACATTCATCCGATGGGGCTATCCCTACTACGTTCTCATGCACCTCTACCGGGTGCCTGGATTGCACGCCATGGCTGGCGTGCAAAATAGCCAGGGATCATAACCAAGCCCACCCCGCCCGCCAAGCGCGGCAGCCGAACGGCGCTGCGGCCTGAGCGGGCTGCAGTAATGGGCTCTAGAACTTGATGCGGCCAGTGAAGGCATCCTTGAGCATTACCCAGTCGCCCATCAGTGAGTAAAGCGGATAGTCGAAGGTGGCCGGGCGGTTCTTTTCGAACACAAAGTGGCCAATCCAGGCAAAGCCATAGCCAATCAGCGGAATGCTCAGCAGCCACAGCCACTGCTGTGTACCCAGGGCGTAGGCCAGCACACACAGTACCAGCAGGCTGCCGACATAGTGCAGGCGGCGGCAGGTGGCGTTGCTGTGTTCCTGCAGGTAGTAGGGGTAAAACTCGGCAAAGCTGCTGAAGCGCTCGCGGGTTTCAGTGCTCATCTGGGGCCTCCTCTTATTGTTTTGCGCGCCATCAAGGTTGCAGCGGTGGCGGCTTACTTGCAGTCTAGGTCGACTGACGCGCTGGGCCACTGACATTCAGTGCCAGTTTAGTATCCTTCCGTCGCCCTTCGACTCACTAATAAGAACTGAACAAGTCATGAGTGAACGTACCACTTCCTCCAGCTGGGCCTCCGGTATTGTCGCGGCACTGGAACTGGGCGGTGTTGATTGCCGCAGTCTGTTTGGCCAGTTGGGCCTCGACTATGCAGCGCTGAACAATCCCGATGCGCGGTTTGCCCAGGATGCCATGACCCGTCTCTGGCACCTGGCGGTTGAGGCCTCTGGCAACCCGGCTATCGGTTTGAACATGGCAAAAGCCCTGCGACCATCCTCGTTCAATGTGGTGGGTTATGCGGTGATGAGCAGCCGTAACCTGCAGGAGGGTTTTGCGCGTCTGGTGCGGTACCAGCGGATTATCGGTGAGGGCGCCGACCTGTGTTTCCACCCGACAGCCGAAGGCTATGAAATGCTCTTGGCGATTCATGGTGATCGCCTGCCTTCCGCCCGGCAAAGTGCCGAAGCCTCGTTGGCCTATTCGCTGGCATTCTGCCGCTGGCTGACGGGCAAGCCGCTGCGCCCGCGCCTGGTCAGCCTGATGGGCCCGGCGCCTGAGGACCTGCTGCCGTATCAGGAGGTATTTCAGTGCCCCTTGAAGTTCAACGCCGAGCGTTATGCGCTGTTGTTCGAGCGTGCCGATCTGGATGAGCCGTTGCCGTCGGCCAATGAGGCATTGGCGCAGCTGCATGATCGCTTTGCCGGCGATTACCTGGCGCGCTTTTCCGGCTCACGGGTGACTCACCAGGTGCGTCAGGTGCTGTGTCGTCTACTGCCTCAGGGCGAGCCCAAGCGCGAGGCCGTGGCCCAGGCGTTACTGTTGTCCGAGCGCACCTTGCAGCGGCGCTTGCAGGATGAGGGCACCAGTTATCAGCAGCTGCTCGATGACACCCGCCGCGAGCTGGCAGGTCAGTACTTGGGCCAGGCCAATCTGACCCTGCTGGAAATTTCCTACCTGCTGGGGTTTTCCGACCCGAGCAACTTCTTCCGCGCCTTCCGCCGCTGGTTTGACACAACCCCGGGTGAGTACCGCGCGCGTTTGTAATTACGTTCGTAAAGAGATTTTTAGTGCCGCCAGAACGCCGGCAACATCAGCACCAATACCGTCAGGATCTCCAGGCGCCCCAGCAGCATGCCGAAGGTCAGTAGCCATTTGGCGGTATCCGGCAGGCTGGCGAAGTTGCCCGCCGGACCGATAATCGGGCCCATGCCGGGGCCGACGCCGGAGACGGTGCTGGCCGCGCCGCTAAGCGCGGTGATCCAGTCCAGACCGCAGAGGGTCAGGGCCAGGGCCAATACGGCAATGGTGATGGTGAAGAAGAATGAGAAGGTCAGAATCGAGCGGACGATGTCTTCATCCAGGTTGTGCCGGTTGTACTGCTGCTTGATCACCGCGCGCGGGTGTACCAGCTGCATCAGGTTGGCCTTGAGCAGGGTGTAGGCAACCTGGAAGCGGAAGATCTTCAAACCGCCCGCAGTCGAGCCCGAGCAACCGCCGATAAACCCCAGGTAGAAGAACAGCATGCCGGCAAAGCCGCCCCACAGGCTGTAATCGCCAAGGGCAAAACCGGTGGTGGTCATGATCGACGTGGTGTTGAAAGCGACGTGACGGATGGCTTCCAGCCAGTGCAGGTCAGTACTCAGGTAGTACCAGGCCCCGAGTGCCAGCCAGGTGCTCAGCAGAATGGTCAGGAAACCGCGCACCTGCTGGTCTCTTATCAGTGCCTTGTAATTGCCGCGCAGCATTGAGGCAAACAGCACGAAGGGTACGCTGCCAAGAATCATCAGGACGATGATGACCCAGTGCACGGCAGGTTCGCTCCACTTGCCCAGTGACTGGTCTGAGGTGGAGAAACCGCCCGTGGAGATGGCCGACATGGTGTGGTTGATCGCATCGAAGATGTTCATGCCCGCCAGCCAGAGTGCCAGACAGCCAATCAGGCTGATACCCAGGTAAGCGGCAACCATGTATTTGGCCACCATATGCGAGCGCGGCATGATCTTTTCAGAGCGATCCGATGACTCGGTCTGGAACAGGCGCATGCCACCGATACGCAGCATCGGCAAAATGGCCACGGCCATGGCGATAAAACCGATGCCGCCGAGCCAGTGCAGCACTGAGCGCCAGATCAGAATGCCCGGCGACATGCTGTCCAGCCCAACCAGTACGGTAGCGCCGGTGGCCGTGATGCCCGACATACTTTCGAACACCGCATCGGTCAGCCCCAGGTGCTGCGAGAACATAAAGGGCAGGGCGGCGAACAGCCCCACCAACACCCAGCTGGACACCGTCAGCAGGTACATGTCGCGTGGGCGCAGTTGCACATCCTTGGGTCGGCCCTGAACGATCATCGTCATGCCGGCAATGAAGGTGATCAGGCTGGACCAGAGAAAGGCATTGAGCTCATGCGGTCGGCCAAACAGCACCAGGGTCAGCATCGGGATGGTCATGCTGATGGCCAGTGTCAGCAGAAAGATGCCGTTGATAAACGAGATGATCCGTAAGGTCGGCCAAGCCATCTACGCGGTTTCCATTTCTGTAGACCAGGGGTCTAGGTGCAAGTCAGGGCATGCCGTTTGACGCGGCGTTCAGTGTGCATCAATGCCGCCAGAATGCGCGGGTAACCAGTACCAGTACGGTGAGAATCTCCAAGCGCCCGAGCAGCATGCCGACGGTCAGCAGCCATTTGGCGGAGTCAGGCAGTGTCGAGAAATTACCCGCTGGGCCAATGATCGGCCCCAGCCCCGGGCCCACGTTGCATACTGCAGTGGCCGCGCCAGTAAGGGCGGTGACCCAATCCAGGCCGATCAGCGCCAACCCCAGGGCGATCACGCCGATGGTGATGGCGAAGAAAAACGAGAAGGTGATCAGCGAACGGACGATCTCTTCATCGAGGTTGTGGTTGTTGTACTGCTGCTTGATCACGGCACGCGGGTGAATCAGTTGCTGCAGGTTGGCCTTGAGCAGCACATAAGCCACCTGAAAGCGGAAGATTTTCAGCCCGCCGGCGGTGGAACCCGAGCAGCCGCCGACGAAGGTCAGGTAGAAGAACAGCAGCACGGCGAAGCTGCCCCAGGTGGTGTAATCGCCTAGAGCAAAACCAGTGGTGGTAACCACCGAGGTGACATTCACCGCGACGATGCGAAAGGCGTCCAGCCAGCTGTTGTCCGAGTGCAGCCACAGCCAGGTGCCAAACACCAGCCAGGTCACCAGCAGAAAACCGAGAAAACCGCGTACCTGATGGTCTCTTATCAGCGCTCTGCGATTGCCGCGCAGGGTGGCCACATACAGGGTAAAGGGCAGGCCGCCGAAGATCATCAACACCACGGCTACCCAGTGCACGGCAGGTTGCGTCCAGTTGGCCAGCGATGAGTCTGAAGTTGAAAAGCCACCGGTAGAGATCGAGGCCATGGAATGGTTGATGGCGTCGAAGGGCGTCATGCCGGCAGCCCAGAAGGCCAGAAAGCCCAGCAGCGTCAGACCCAGGTAGACAAACAGGATGTACTTGGCCGCCATGTGCGAGCGCGGCATGACCTTCTCGCCCCAGTCGGAAGATTCCGTCTGGAACAGGCGCATGCCACCAACCCGCAGCAGTGGCAGGATCGCCACGGCCATGCCGATAAAGCCGATGCCGCCCAGCCAGTGCAGCATTGAACGCCAGATCAGCAGGCCCGGTGATGCCTTGTCCAGCCCGACCAGAATGGTGGAGCCAGTGGTGGTGACCCCGGACATGGTTTCGAAAAAGGCGTCGGTGTAGCTGATGTGGTGAATCAGCACCATTGGCAGGGCGGCAAAGACACACACCACCAGCCAGCTGCCGGTGGTCAGCAGGTACATGTCCCGAGGGCGCAGCTGCGCGTCTTTGGGGCGCCCTGGAATGATCATGGCGATGCCGGCGACGGCGGTTACCAGGCTCGACCAGAGAAAGGCACTGAGGTCATCCGTGCGCGAATAGAGCAGCAGCGTCAGCATGGGGATCAACATGCTCACGGCCAGGGTGATCAGGAAAATGCCGAGAATGAAAGCAATGATGCGCAGTGTCGGCAATGACATGGAGGCTGGCTCGGGCTCTGGGGCAAAGGGGCGTCATTCTACGCGCGCTGTAGCCGCTGTACAGCCGCCACATTGGGCGCTTTACAAGTGCTTGGCGCTGCATAGAATAGCCGCCAGGTGCCGGCCCTTGCCGGTTTCTGAGCCTTCCATCATGTCCGAAAGCAATCCTTGTCTGAGTTGTGGCGCCTGCTGCGCGTATTTTCGTGTGTCATTTTTCTGGGGTGAGTGCCAGTCGGCCGGCGGTTTGATGCCGGACGATCAGGTGGTGCTGATCACCCCGCACCGTGTGGCCATGCGTGGCACGGAAAGCAAGCCGGCGCGTTGTAACGCATTGCTCGGCGAAGTCGGCCAGGGGGTGCGTTGCACCCTGTATGAGCAGCGTTCCAGCACCTGCCGTGAATTCGAGGCGTCCTGGGCCAATGGCGAGCACAACCCGCATTGTGACGCCGCGCGTCAGGCGCACGGCCTGCCACCTCTGACGCCGCCGATCATGCCCAGCGTGTCGCCTGATCGGGTGGCCTGAGCCGGCGGATACCCGTCAGCCTTGCGCAAGCACTAGAATGGCCACCTGAATGAATACTTGAGGTGGCTGATGGACGCTCTTGATGCGCTGCTTAACCGTGTTTCCGCGCCGCGCCTGATTGCGCCGGCACCCGATGCCGCACAGCGTGAGCTGCTGTTCCGTGCAGCTTTGCGCGCTCCTGACCATGGACAGCTGCGCCCCTGGCGCTTTCTCACCGTGGAAGGCGAGGCACTGACGCAACTGGGCGAACTGTTTGCCAGCGCCTTACCCGCCGATGCCAGCCCTGAAGCCCTGGCCAAGGCGCGCGCCATGCCGCTACGGGCACCGTTGCTGGTGCTGGTGATTGCGCGGGTGCAAGCCAGTGCGAAAGTGCCGGCGCAGGAGCAGGTGCTGGCGGCAGGCTGTGCGGCGCACGCAATCCTGCTGGCGGCCCATGCCCAGGGCATCGGCGCGGTCTGGCGTACCGGGGATATGGCGTATAACCCACAGGTAGCGGCTGGTCTGGGCCTGGCGGCCGATGAGCAGCTGATTGCCTACCTCTACCTGGGTACTCCGGAGCGCGAATTGCGCGCGGTGCCCCAGGTGCAGGTCAGTGAGTTTGTCAGGGCCTGGCCAGCGGCTGAATAAGCGGTAAACGCAAGGTGGCGACAAAGCCGCCTTGCGCATGGTTGCTTAGCTCAAGCTGGCCGCCATGCCGCTCGGCAGCGCGGCGAGCGATGGCCAGTCCCAGGCCATGGCCGCTGCTGGTCTGTCCGGGCGCGCGGAAGAACGGCTCGCCCAGGCGACTCAGGTGTTCAAGCGCAGCGCCATGCCCATGATCGCGCACGCTCAGACACAGCTGCTCGCCTTCACGGCGGGCGCTGATTTCGATCGCGTGCCCCGCTGGGTTGAAGCGCAGGGCGTTGCGCAGCAGGTTATCCAGCGCGCGTTGCAGCATGTCCGGCCAGCCGTTGAGCTGCAGGCCGCTTTCCAGCTGAATCTCGATCTGTTGCTCCGGCGCGTCCAGGCGCGCGTCCTCCTGCAATTTGTGCAGCAGTTCGTCGAGGTTGATCGGCTGCGCTGCGCCTGGCTCGGCGTCGAGGCGGGCGAGGGCGAGGATTTCACTGATCAGCGCTTCCAGGCGATCACATTCCTGACTCAGGCGTGGCCAGTAGCTTTCCCGTGTGGCGGCATCGGCGCGTTCGGTCAGGGCCAGGGCAATGCGTAGCCGAGCCAGTGGCGAGCGCAGCTCATGGGACACGTCTCGCAGCAGTTGCCGCTGGCTGCTGATCAGGCCCTGCACACGCTCACCCATGCGGTTGAAGTCAGCCGCCAGCACGCCCAGTTCATCACGCCGTTCGGCCAGTTGGGCCAGGCTGTTCTGTTGATAGGCGGTTTGCCCCAAGTCATGTACGGCACCGCGCAGACGGTTCAGCGGGCGGGTAATCGACAGTGTCAGCCAGAGGCTGAACAGGGTCAGTACCAGCATGGCGATACCCAGAGCGCTGAGCGGCCACAGCAGACTGTCGCGCTGCCAGGCGGCAATTTCTGGCAGTGGGATGCGGTAGATCAGCAGGTAGGTTTCGCCGCTTTGCGGGCTGGTGTACTCGGCGCTCAGGCGGCGCCAGGGCAGGCGTTTTTCATTGCGGTGACGCGCTTCGAACGCCGCCGCTCGGGGTGGAAAGGTGCCCTCGACCAGCGGCTGGCCACTGTCATCGAGTACCTGCACGTCGATGCGGAACTTGCGTTTGCGTTGTTCCAGCAGGGCCTGTGCGGCACGTGGTCCCTCGCTCTCATAACGTTGCGTCCACTTTTCGGCAAAACGTTCCAGCGCCGGGTGCTGGCTGAGCAGCCAGGCGTCCTGATTGAGCATGCGCCCAAGCAGCATGGACAGTCCGGCAACCAGGGCGATCGCCAGCCAGAAACTGGCAAAGATGCGCCAGAACAGTGAACGCACGGCTATTCCTCATGCAAAAAACCGCCGAGCCTGTTGGCTCGGCGGCGGTGGGGTGGGCTTCAGGCTTAGTTGGCCTGCTTGTCCTTCTCGGCTTTCCAGGCTTTGAACTCGGCCAGTTCTGCACGACGCTCGTTCATTTTCTGCTGGTGTTCGTCGAAGGCTTTCTGTTGTTCGGGTTTGAGCAATGCGCGGATTGCCGCGTGCTGTTTGTCCTTGGCTGCCTTCAGTTCATCCTGCATGGCTTTCTGTTCAGCCGCTGGCAGCTTGCTCAGGTAGCGCTGGGTGATTTCATGGCGACCTTTCATCTGCTCGCCCATTAGTTTACGGATTTCGCGGTGTTGCTCTTTGCTCAGGTCGAGTTCTTTGAACATGCGGGCGCCATGTTCGCCATGGTGGCCGCCGCCGTGCCGTGGGCCACCCTCAGGCATGGCCATGGCCAGAGTTGGCAGCGTCAGGGCGAGCAGTGCAGCAGTCAGGGTCTTGCGCATGGTGTGTCTCCTTGTCTGAAACCGGTAAACACCGGATGAACCCAGTCTAGGGCGGTCAAGGTCAAGGGCAGTCAGGGCAAGGTAAAGCTTAGGTAAAGAGCGCGGTGCCGCGGATTTACTTAAAACTCTGTAAAACCTCGCGAGCTAGAGTCATGCAAGGCGCTACGTAGTAACAGCCTTCGGCTGTTCAAAACGGAGAGGAAGCGGAGTTTACTGGTGTAAATGAGCATTCCGAGCTGGTTTTTAACGCTGCAGGGCCGACGCGCAGCAGGTTTTAGACACTGTAGTAATAGCCGCGGCTACGCAGCGCCAGAATGCGCTGGCGCCCGTCGGCATGTGGGCCGAGTTTCTTGCGCAGGTTGCTGACGTGCATGTCCAGGCTGCGGTCATATAGGGTCAGCTTGCGGCCCAGAGCCAGCTGCGCCAGTTGTTGTTTGTCCACCGGCTCACCGGGATGTTGCAGCAGCGCTTCGAGGATGCGGCTTTCCGAGAGGGTAAGCAGTACTTCCTGCTCGCCCAGGGTAACGGTACCGCGGGCCTGGCTGTAGTGCAGGTCGCCGAGATCCAGCGGGCTGCTTGGACTGGCCGGCAGGCTGCGGCGTAACACCGCGCGCAGGCGGGCAGTGAGTTCGCGAGGATCACAGGGTTTGGCCAGGTAATCGTCGGCGCCCAGTTCCAGACCGAGAATCCGGTCCAGCGGTTCACCGCGGGCCGAGAGCATCAGTACCGGCAATTCCGGGTGGTTACTGCGCAGTTGTTTGAGCAGTTCCAGGCCGCTGCCATCGGGCAGCATGACATCCAGCACCACCGCATCCGGGCTGGATGTACTCAAGGTTTGGCGGGCACTGCTGCCATCATGGCAGGCGCTGACCTGAAAGCCTTCCTGGGTCAGCCAACTGGTCAGCAATTCGCAGAGTTCGACATCGTCGTCGATTAACAGCAGGTTACTCATGGGGTCAATTGAGCCACTCGCTACGGGAGCGCCGACCACGCCGCAGCACCGCGCCGATAATCACCCCCAGCAGGCCGGCTCCGGCGCCGATGGCAAACCACATCTGCTGCTCGCTGACCAGTGGTTGTGGTGCGCTGGCCTGGACTTTCTTCAGCTGGAGTTTGAGGCGCTGGTTTTCCTGGCGCAGACGCTGCAGTTGTACGGTTTCACGTTCACCGGAACTGCTTTGCAACTCCGCACTGAGGGCTTCGCGCTGCTCTTCGCTGAGTGCCAGGCGCTGTTCCAGATCATCGATTTGCGCCTGTACCGAGGTGGCTTCTGCCAGCGGTTGAGGCGGGCTTTCTTCGGCTAGGGCGATAGCCGGTAAGCACAGGGTCAAGAGCAGAAACAGCGGGCCTGGACGCATCGGAACTCCTATTTTTTAGTTGTTATCGGGTTGTTCAGCGAAGGAATGGCTCAAGGCAGAACCAGCTTGAAGGGTTTCACCACGACGCTGGCATACACCCCAGCGGCGCGATAGGGATCGGCATCGGCCCATTGCTGTGCGGCCAGCAGTGATTCGAATTCGGCGACGATCAGGCTACCGGAAAACCCGGCCGGACCTGGGTCATTGCTGTCGACGGCCGGGTGCGGCCCGGCAAGGATCAGACGGCCTTCGGCTTTCAGTTGCTCCAGGCGTGCCAGGTGAGCTGGGCGGGCATTCAGGCGGTTTTCCAGGGAGTTCGGCACATCGGTGGCAATAATCGCGTAGAGCATTTCTATCCTTAAATAAGGTATTTGGCACAGGCCACTGCCAGGGAGAAAAGCAGCCTGTCCGGGCAAAGTCGAGGAAATATTGGCGCAAGCCAGCAAGAATCTACATCTGCCGGCATAATAACAAACATAAATGACTCGGAAAGTGCCCTCTATGGACGTTGATTTGCATTGCCACAGCACCGCTTCGGATGGCGCCCTGGCGCCCGCTGTGGTGGTGGCGCGGGCGTTCGAACGGGGTGTGCGTCTGCTGGCGTTGACCGATCACGACACCCTCGACGGCCTGGACGAGGCCGCCCAGGCGGCGCAAGCGCTGGGCATGCAGTTGGTTAATGGCATCGAACTGTCCTGCACCTGGGGTGGTGCAACCATTCACGTGCTGGGTTATGCCTTTAACCGTGATGCGCCGGCCCTGCAGCAGGCCATTGCCGAACTGCATGAAGGGCGCTGGTTGCGCGCTGCGGAAATCGCCAAACGCCTGGAAGTCAAGGGCATGCCGGGAGCGCTGGAGGGTGCGCGGGCTTTGCAGCAAGAGTTGGGTGACAGCGGCAATGCGCCGGCGCGGCCGCATTTTGCTGATTTTCTGGTGCACAACGGTTACGTCAAGGATCGCGCCGAAGCGTTCCGTAAGTGGCTCGGTTCGGGCAAGCTGGGTGATGTCAAACAGCACTGGCCGGAACTGGCGCAGGCTGTTGATACCCTGCGTCGCGCTGGGGCCTGGGTCAGCCTGGCGCATCCCTGGCAGTACGACTTTACTCGCAGTAAGCGGCGCAAACTTATTGCTGATTTTGTTGGCGCGGGCGGCCACTCGCTTGAAGTGGTCAATGGCATGCAGCCGGCCGAGCAAGTCGGCAGCCTGGCGATTCTGGCCCGTGAATTTGGCCTGTTCGTCACCGCCGGCAGTGATTTCCATGCGCCGGGTCAGTGGTCTGAGCTGGGTGTTTATCGCCCGGTGCCCGAGGATCTACCGCCCTTGTGGGCACGGTTTCAACATGTCCAGCAGCCTGCTGCAATTTGACCAGGGCCTTAGCGTGAGCCAATTCTTCCAGATTCATCCGGAAAACCCGCAAGCGCGCCTGATCAAACAGGCCGTGGAGATCATCCGCAACGGTGGGGTGGTGGTCTACCCGACCGATTCCTCCTACGCGGTTGGTTGCCATATTGGCGACAAGAACGCGGTGGAGCGTATTCGCCGCCTGCGTCAGCTGGACGATAAGCACAACTTCACCCTGGTGTGCCGCGACCTGTCACAGCTCAGCACCTTTGCCAAGGTCGACACGGCAGCCTTCCGTCTGCTCAAGAGTCATACCCCAGGGCCTTACACCTTTATTCTCAATGCCACTCGCGAAGTGCCGCGCATGCTGCTGCATGCCAAGCGCCGCACCATTGGCCTGCGCGTGCCCAGCCACCCGATTGCCATGGCCCTGCTGGCGGAGCTGGATGAGCCGCTGATGAGTGTCAGCCTGATCCTGCCGGGGGAATCCCTGCCCATGAGCGACCCGTATGAGATGCGCCAGATCCTTGAGCATCAGGTCGATCTGATCATCGATGGCGGCTTTGGAGGGCTGGAGGCGTCCACCGTGGTGAGCCTTCTCGACGACGAACCGGAGGTATTCCGGGTCGGTTGCGGGGATCCATCGCCTTTTACGGATGACCTGTGAGCCTGTCTCGCTATAATCCGGCTCTTTCGAGTTTTCAGGTAACCGGTTTTGAGTCTCGTAGACGCTGAACGTCGCGTATTGTCTGGCATGCGCCCAAGTGGTCAGCTGCACCTGGGGCACTATCAGGGTGTGCTGAAAAACTGGGTGAAGCTGCAGCACAGCTATGAGTGCTTCTTCTGCATCGTTGATCTACACGCGCTGACCACCGATTATGACGATGTCGGCCCACTGTCGCAGCGGGTTATGGACATGGCGGTGGACTGGCTGGCGGCTGGCGTCAGCCCCAGTTCGGCGACCTTGTTTATCCAGTCACAAGTCCCTGAGCACGCCGAGTTGCACCTGCTGCTGTCGATGATCTGCCCGCTCAGCTGGCTGGAACGCGTGCCGTCTTATAAAGAACAGCAGGAACAGCTGCACAGCAAGGACCTGAGCACCTTCGGCTTTCTCGGTTACCCCCTGCTGCAGGCCGCTGACATCCTACTGTACCGCGCCGGTGTGGTGCCGGTGGGCGGTGATCAGCTGGCGCATATCGAGTTTGCTCGTGATGTGGCGCGGCGCTTCAACCATCTGTACGGACGTGAGCCAGGCTTTGAGGAAAAGGCCGAGGCGGCGATCATCAAGCTGGGCAAGAAAACTGCGACGCTCTACAACAACCTGCGCAGGGCCTATCAGGAGCAGGGCGACGCTGAGGCGCTGGAAACCGCAAGGGCGTTGCTCAAGGATCAGCAGAGCATCACCCTGGGCGACCGCGAGCGCCTGTATGGCTACCTGGAAGGTGGCGGCAAGATTCTCCTGATCGAGCCGCAAGCCATGCTCGGTGAGGCACCCAAGTTGCTGGGGCTGGATGGCGGCAAGATGTCCAAATCCAACAACAATGCGATTTTTCTGCGTGACAGTGGTGCGGTGATCGAGGAGAAGATTCGCCGCATGCCGACTGATCCGGCGCGGGTGCACCGCGATGATCCCGGTAATCCGCAACACTGCCCGGTGTGGCCGCTGCACCAACTGTACTCGACCGATGCCACTTGCGAGTGGGCCCAGCAAGGTTGCCGCAGTGCCGCAATTGGCTGCCTGGAATGCAAGGCGCCTCTGGCCGAGGCCTTGCAGCGTGAGTTGCAGCCTTTGCAGGCGCGTGCTGCGGATTATCAGGACAGTCCTGATCTGGTGCGGCAGATTCTTGCCGATGGCGCCGAGCGTGCGCGTGCCGAGGCGCGTGAAACCTTGAGTGAAGTGCGCCTGGCCCTCGGCCTGAATTACCGCTGAAGTCAGCCCCGAATCCAATGTCGAGAGTCCCCATGTCCAGCGTGCCAGTCCCGGAACACCCCGACAGCCATCCCCAGGATCAGGCTCATGCGCAGCAGGAACTGCCGTTTGCCCTGGTGTATGGCCAGGCGGTCACCGAAATGCCGCTGGACCTGTACATCCCACCGGATGCCCTGGAGGTATTTCTCGAAGCCTTCGAAGGCCCGCTGGACCTGCTGCTGTACCTGATTCGCAAGCAGAACATCGATGTGCTGGACATCCCGGTGGCGGAAATCACCAAGCAGTACATGGGCTATGTCGAGTTGATGCAGTCGGTGCGTCTGGAGTTGGCCGCTGAGTATCTGGTGATGGCGGCCATGCTCGCCGAGATCAAGTCACGCATGCTGCTGCCGCGCTCCAGTGAGGCCGAGGCCGAAGAAGACGATCCGCGCGCCGAGCTGATCCGCCGCCTGCAGGAGTACGAACGCTACAAGGCTGCTGCAGAAGGGATCGACGGCCTTAGCCGAGTGGGTCGTGACCTCACTGTGCCGCAACTGGACGCCCCGCAGGCGCGGGCACGCAAGCTGCTGCCGGATGTCAGCCTGGAAGAACTGCTGCTGTCGATGGCCGAAGTGCTGCGCCGCGCCGATATGTTCGAGAGCCACCAGGTCACCCGTGAAGCGCTGTCGACCCGCGAGCGCATGAGTGAAGTGCTGGAGCGCCTCAAGGGCGGCGCCTTTGTGCCCTTTGTCAGCCTGTTTAGTGCCGATGAAGGCAAGCTCGGTGTGGTGGTGACCTTTATGGCGGTGCTGGAGTTGATCAAGGAATCCCTGGTCGAACTGGTGCAAAATGAGGCCTTTGGGCCAATCCATGTGCGTGCGCGGGCTGAATAAGCATGAACCTTAACGAACCTCGTGAGCTGGCCAGCCTGCTCGAAGCCTTTCTGCTGGCCTCCGGCAAGCCGCAATCGCTGGAGCGTCTGTTTGAGCTGTTTGAAGAGGCCGAGCGGCCGGAGGCGGCGGTATTCAAGAAGGCGCTGACGCACCTGGGCAAGTCCTGCGAAGGGCGCGCTTTCGAGCTGGTGGAAGTGGCATCCGGCTACCGTCTGCAGGTACGCGAGAAATTTGCGCCATGGGTGGGTCGCCTGTGGGAAGAGCGCCCGCAGCGCTATTCGCGGGCCATGCTGGAAACCCTGGCGCTGATCGCCTATCGCCAGCCGATCACTCGCGGTGAGATCGAGGATGTGCGCGGCGTGGCGGTCAACAGCCACATCGTCAAAACCCTGCTGGAGCGTGAGTGGATTCGCGTGGTCGGTTACCGCGATGTGCCGGGCAAACCGGCGATGTTTGCCACCACCAAGGGCTTTCTTGATCACTTCAACCTGAAAAGCCTCGACGAATTACCGCCGCTGGCCGCGCTGCGTGAGCTGGAGCCGGAACCGGTGTTGGCCTTTGAGGATGATCCGCAGGTGCCAGAAGGCTTGCAGGCACGCGCCGATCTGGCCTTGGCCGATGAAACCGCAGCTGAGGCGAGTGAGGAAACCAGCTTTAGCAGCCTGCTGGCCGAGCTGGACTCGATGGAGCAGGGGCTGAAGACTGACTTCGATGACCTGACGGTGCTGGATGATTCTGCCGATGCCGATGCCGATGCCGATGCCGATGTCGAGCAGTCGAGCGAAGCCGCGTTACCGCCGCAGTCCTGAGCACCGTTGGTCGGGGCAGAGGCTGATGGTTGTTCGTCTGCCCGCTAGCCTCAATCCGTGCGTGAGCGCTGCGTTTCGCGTATGCTCCGCGCCCCTTCGACAAACAGGCACTGCCTGAATTGTCCTTATCACCAGAGAAAACACCGGGAGGTGCACAGATGAGTGAATCCGAAGAATACAGCCCCGCAGGCGAGAAACTGCAGAAAGTCATGGCGCGTATGGGCCTGGCTTCACGCCGCGAAATCGAAGCCTGGATCAGTGCCGGCCGCGTCAAGGTCAATGGTGCAGTCGCCAGCCTCGGCATGCGCGTTGACCTGCACGACGCCATTGCCGTCGATGGCAAGGTGATCCGCCGCGAAGAAAGCGCCGAGAGCGTGCGCCGCGTGATCATTTACAACAAACCCGAAGGCGAGATCTGCACCCGCGACGACCCGGAAGGCCGTCCGACCGTGTTCGACCGTCTGCCACGGCCGAAAGATGGCCGCTGGATAAATATCGGCCGCCTCGACATCAACACCACCGGCTTGCTGATGTTCACCACTGACGGTGAGTTGGCCAACCGTCTGATGCACCCGTCCTACCAGATGGACCGTGAGTACGCGGTGCGCGTGCGTGGTGAAGTCGACGAGGAGATGATTGAGCGCCTGAAAACCGGCGTGATGCTCGAAGACGGCCCGGCCAAGTTCACCGACATCAAGGAAGCGCCTGGCGGTGAAGGCTTCAACCACTGGTACCACTGCGTGGTGATGGAAGGTCGCAACCGCGAGGTGCGTCGCCTGTGGGAGTCCCAGGGTCTGGTGGTCAGCCGCCTGAAGCGCGTGCGTTTTGGTCCGGTATTTATCACTTCGGACCTGACCATGGGCCGCTGGCGTGAAATGAGCCAGCGTGAAGTCGATATCCTCAGCGAGGAAGTCGGCCTCAAGCCGGTCGCTCTGCCGGAGATGAAAGAAAAGACCCGTGACAAGCTCGACCGTTTGCAGCGCAAATCGGCCAAGCCGGTGGGCCGTGCCGCGCGTCCGGAGCGCACTTTGCGTCCGGCGCATGGTGGCCCGGCCACAGCGGGTGATCAGGGTCGTTCGCGTCCAGCCCGTGGTGACGGTAGTGAGCGTCCAGCGCGCAGCCCGCGTGGTGATCAGAGCAAAGGTACGCCGGTCGCCGAACGCCCGAGTGAGGTCAGCAAGAAGCGTCCGGCCAAGCCGGGTGCGCAGCGTCCTGGCGTTGAGCTGACGGATCGGCCGTCGCGCAAGCCGGCCGGTGCACCGGTCAAGCGTCGCAGCCAGCCGGGCCGTGAAGGTCAGCGGCCGGGCTTTGGCCGTGATCGCAAGCCGGAATAAGGCGTTCTAAGTGGTAATAAAAAGGCGACCCTAGGGTCGCCTTTTTGCTGGTTGCGCTGGCGTTAGCCGGCCATCGACAGGCGGTTACGACCTTCACGTTTGGATACATACAGCGCGTTATCGGCGCGGCGCAGCAGGCTGTCCATGGATTCACCTGGCAACAGGCTGGCACAGCCAAGGCTGACCGACAGTTCAATGGCGCGGTTTTCCACCAGGTACTGAATGCCCAGCACGGCCAGGCGCAGGCGCTCGCCAACCATAGAGGCGGCTTCGCGGCTGGTGTTGGAGAGCAGCACCATGAATTCTTCGCCGCCGTAGCGGAACACCATGTCGACATTGCGCAGGCTGTCTTTCAGGGCGCTGGCTACAGCCTTGAGTGCCTGGTCGCCGACGATGTGACCGTGGCTGTCGTTGATCCGTTTGAAGTGGTCGATGTCGACCATCAGCACCGAAAGCGGCTGCAGATTGCGCCGGGCAATGTCCACCTCGCGCTTGAGGGTCTGTTCCATGGCAATGCGGTTGCCGGTTTCGGTCAACGGGTCGCGCAGGGCTGTCTGCAGGGCGGCGCGGTAGAGCAGGGCGTTGCGCAGCGGGAACAGCAGGCTGGCGAGCAGGGATTCGAGCTGGCCGAGCTCGTCCTCACTGAAGCGCTGGTTGCGCCGGAAGGTCAGCTCGCCGAGGAATTCGCCATCGTGGTTCAGGCGGTAGCCAGCGGAATGGCTGGCACGCTCGCCCAGCTCTAGGCGCAGATCACAGGAGGCCAGCTGATAGCTGAGGGCGCTGAGCGGCACCAGGCGCTGCACTTCGTTGTAGAACAGCTCCAGAATGCGTTCGGCCTCCAGCGAGGTCTGCAAGCGCAGGCTCAATTGCTGGCGCAGTTGCGCAAGGCTGACTGGCTTCAGGTTTTTCTGTAGGCGACTGGCATAGCCAAGACGTTGCAGTTTGGCTGCGTCGAAATCAATGGTGTTGGACTGGTTGTGCGGGGCCATGAAGCTTTACCTCTAGCGCTATACGCGGCGATAGCGAGGCTTCAGCGAAATCCATGCCAGTTTTTGAAGTGACTTAAAAGTGCTTTTATTTCAGATGTTTGGAGTTGTCGCGGGGTGCGGGGTGGAAAGCTTTTGCCGGTTAACTGGCGGTGCTGCTGGCAATCTGATGCCAGCTGATTCTGCCGCCGCCGGAAAACCGGCAGCGGCGATTCAGGCTTATTGGGCGTCAAATGCCTGACCATTGACCCCGGTGCTGTCCGGCCCCATGAGGTACAGGTACACCGGCATGATGGCTTCCGGCAGTGGGTTGTTGGCCGGGTTTTCCCCTGGGTAGGCCTGGGCGCGCATGTCGGTGCGGGTTGCGCCCGGGTTGACGCTGTTGGCGCGCACGTTGCTGATGCCGTCGATTTCATCAGCCAGGACCTGCATGAGGCCTTCGGTGGCGAACTTCGAGACGGCATAGGCACCCCAGTAGGCGCGGCCTTTGCGGCCGACGCTGCTGGAGGTGAACACCACCGAGGCATCCGTCGAGAGCTTGAGCAGCGGCAGTAGGGTGCTGGTGAGCATAAACATGGCGTTGACGTTGACCTGCATGACGCGCATGAAATTGTCGCCAGACAGCTGTTCCAGTGGTGTGCGTGGGCCAATGATCGAGGCGTTATGCAGCAGGCCGTCGAGTTTGCCGAATTCAGCCTCAATCATTGCCGCCAGTTCGTCGTACTGGTGCGGCAGGGCGGTTTCCAGGTTGAACGGAATGACTGCAGCTTGTGGGTGGCCAGCGGCTTCGATAGCGTCGTAAACGCGGCTGAGGTTGTCTTCGGTCTTGCCCAGCAGCAGCACGGTTGCACCGTGAGCGGCGAAGGTCTTGGCGGCGGTTGCGCCAATGCCACGGCCGGCACCGGTTACCAGAATCACGCGGCCCTTGAGCAGGTCAGGGCGGGCGGAATAGTTATGCATGGGTACAACCTCATTCATTCAAAAGCGTATGGCGTTGGCGCGCGGCAGGCGATTTTCAGCAGCTGCACAGGGCTCGTTCGAGTAGGGCGCGCAGTTCCAGTGGGTGATCCACCACGGCATCAGCGCCCCAGTTGCGTGGGTTGTCCTGCGGGTGGATATAGCCGTATGTGACGGCGGCGGTCTTGCAGCCGGCGGCGCGGCCCGCGGCGATGTCACGTTCGTCATCGCCGACGAACAGGGTTGCGGCGGGTTCCACACCCATCTTCGTGCAGGCCAGCAGGATCATCTCCGGGTCGGGCTTGCTGCGGCTGACGTGATCCGGGCAGACCAGTACGGCCGAGCGCTGCGCCAGACCGAGTTGCTGCATGATCGGTTCGGCGTAGCGCACTGGCTTGTTGGTGGCCACGCCCCAGATCAGCTTGGCTTGTTCGATGTCGCTCAGCAGCTCTTGCATGCCGTCAAACGGCCGGGTCAGCACCGCGCAGTGGTCCTGATAGCGTTCAAGAAACTCCAGGCGCAGCGCCTCGAATCCTTCAGTCTCGGGGTCTATGGCGAAGTTGGCAGCAACCATGGCGCGTGCGCCACCGGAGACCTGATCACGGATCAGCTTGTCGGCAATCGGCGGCAGGCCGCGCTCGGCGCGCATGGCCTGGCTGATGGCGATAAAGTCCGGCGCACTGTCGAGCAGGGTACCGTCCATATCGAAAAGAACTGCGCGTAGGCGCATTGGGCGTGTCATTGGTTATTTCCCTTGCAGCGCCGGAGTATGTTTTGGCGCGAGGCCAGGCACGAGCCGTGAAGTTTGGTTATTCCAAATGAGCGGCGAGAAACGCAGCATCGCGTCAAAACAGACCCGGCCCGACGGGTTGCGCCAGAAAATCGGCCATGCGTTGTTGCTGTCCTTGGCAATGGAGCAACCACTGCCTGCGGCCAACGCCTAGTCTGGCCGGTTTTCTGGTAGCAACGCTGCAGGGAAATAACGGATGGCACGCCCTACGCCTCCTTGAGGGTCTGAATCATGTAATTGACGTCCACGTCGGCTTCCAGCTTGTAGCGTTTGCTCAGCGGGTTGTAGGTCAGGCCGATGATGTCCTTGACCTGCAGGCCGGCGTCACGGCTCCAGGCGCCCAGCTCTGAGGGGCGAATGAATTTCTTGAAATCATGGGTACCGCGCGGCAGCAGGCGCATCAGGTACTCGGCGCCGATGATGGCGAACAGGTAAGCCTTGGGGTTGCGGTTGATGGTCGAGAAAAACACCTGGCCGCCGGGTTTGACCATCTTGTAGCAGGCGCGGATGACCGAGGATGGGTCGGGTACGTGTTCGAGCATTTCCAGGCAGGTGACCACATCGAACTGGCCGGGCATTTCCTCGGCAAGGGCTTCGGCGGTGATCTGCCGGTACTCGACGCTGACACCCGACTCAAGCTGGTGCAGTTGGGCGACCGCCAGCGGCGCTTCACCCATGTCGATGCCGGTAACGCTGGCGCCGCGCTGGGCCATGGATTCGCTGAGGATGCCGCCGCCGCAGCCGACGTCCAGCACCTTTTTGCCGGCCAGACCGACACGCTCGTCGATCCAGTTGACGCGCAACGGGTTAATGTCATGCAGCGGCTTGAATTCGCTTTCGCGGTCCCACCAGCGATGGGCGAGGGCTTCGAATTTGGCGATTTCGGCGTGGTCGACGTTGCTCATATAAATCCCTGAATCAGGCTGCGGCGAGAATGGGAGCGCAAGGTGCTCATGTTGCCAGTTTCGCCGGGTGGATTGGACGCCTGTTGTGCGGCCAATGTATGTCAGTTTGTCGCAGTGCTCACATTTCTGGGTTTACCGCTATTTACCGGCAATTTTTGCCCCCCAGGCCTGGGCATTGGCGATGATCCGTTGCTCGTCCAGGCGGGTCAGCTGGCCGCCGTCGAGCAGCTGTTTGCCGCCCACCCAGAGGTGCTCAACGCAGGCGCGGCCGCCGGCATAGATCAGCTGTGAAACCGGGTCATAGACCGGTTGCTGGGCCAAGCCGGAGAGGTTGAATACGGCGATATCCGCCGCCTTGCCCAACTCCAGTGAACCGATCTGCTCATCCAGGCCCAGGGCGCGGGCGCCGTTGAGGGTGGCCATGCGCAGTGCGCGGTGAGCATCCAGGGCAGTGGCCGAGCCGGCGACGGCCTTGGCCAGCAGGGCGGCGGTGCGAGTTTCGCCAAGCAGATCGAGATCGTTGTTGCTGGCGGCACCATCGGTGCCAACGGCCACGTTGACACCAGCCTGCCAGAGCTTTTCCACCGGGCAGAAGCCGCTGGCCAGCTTGAGGTTGGATTCCGGGCAGTGGATCACGCTGCTGTTGCTGGCGACCAGCAGGGCCAGGTCATCGTCATCGATCTGGGTCATGTGCACGGCCTGAAAGCGCGGGCCGAGCAGGTCGAGGCGCGCCAGGCGGGCTAGCGGCCGCTCGCCGCGTTGTTCCAGGCTCTGCTGCACTTCGAAGGCGGTTTCGTGCACGTGCATATGAATACCGGCGTCCAGCTCCTCGGCGAGCACGCGGATGTTCTCCAGCTTGTCGTCGCTCACGGTGTAGGGCGCATGCGGGCCAAACGCCACGCTCAGGCGCGGGTGGTGTTTGAGGTCGTCGAACAGCGCCAGACCCTTGCGCAGGGCTTCGTCGGCGTCGCGGGCGCCAGGAATCGGGAAATCCAGCACCGGAATTGTGATCTGTGCGCGGATGCCGCTGCTGTGCACCAGCCGGCTGGCGGTTTCCGGGAAGAAGTACATGTCGGAGAAGCAGGTGATGCCGCCCTTGAGCTGCTCGGCGATGGCCAGTTCGGTGCCGTCCTCAACGAACTGCTCGTTTACCCACTTGGCCTCGGCCGGCCAGATGTGCTTTTCCAGCCAGGTCATCAGGGGCAGGTCATCGGCCAGGCCACGGAACAGGGTCATTGCGGCATGTCCGTGGGCATTCACCAGGCCTGGTGTAAGCAGTCGGCCGGGTAACTCAATAACCTGCAAGGCGCTGTGTTTGAGGGCTTCGGCGCGTGGGGCGATCAGGGCGATACGTCCGTCACGGATACCCAGGCCATGTTCCAGCAGGACCACGCCAGCAGGTTCGACCGGAACCAGCCAGGTGGGCAGGAGCAGCAGGTCGAGAGGGGCTTGGGGCATGGTGGCGCTTCCGGCAGACATAAAGTGGCGAGTTTATAGGGGAACGCCCTAGGCTTGAAGCTGCATGGCCTGATCTAACCCGATAGCTGGCGCGCTGTGCGTATAATGGTCGGCTTTTTCCGGCGGAGGTGTGTGATGCGCGAGCAATTGCTAGCGGCAGAGAGGGTGAAGGCCATTGACTGGCGTGATGGCGCTCTGCACCTGCTCGACCAGCGCGCGCTGCCCTTTGCGCAAACCTGGCTCAGCTACCACTCGGTCGCTGATGTCGCCGAGGCTATCCGCAGCATGGTCGTGCGTGGCGCGCCGGCCATTGGTATCGCTGCCGCCTATGCCGTGGTGCTGGGCTTGCGCGCCCGGTTGCAGGCCGGGGGCGACTGGCGCACTGCCTTGCAGGCGGACTTTGACCTGCTGGCAGCGTCGCGGCCGACGGCGGTCAATCTGTTCTGGGCGCTCAATCGCATGCGTGAGCGGTTGGATCGGATCAAGGATGGTGATGACCTGCTTGCTCAGCTCGAAGCCGAAGCCATCGGCATTCACCAGAGTGATCGCGAGGCCAACCTGACCATGGCCCAGCTTGGCGCCGAGCTGATTCGCAAGCACCAGGGCAATGCACAGAACCTGCTGACCCACTGCAATGCCGGGGCGCTTGCCACCGGTGGCTTCGGCACCGCCCTCGGGGTAATTCGCGCAGTTTTCCATGACGGCTTGCTGGAGCGGGTGTATGCCGATGAAACCCGGCCCTGGTTGCAGGGCTCGCGCTTGACTGCCTGGGAGCTGGCAGAAGATGGCATCCCGGTGACGGTGAATGCCGACTCGGCTGCCGCGCACCTGATGAAAACCCGTGGAATCACCTGGGTCATTGTTGGTGCTGACCGGATTGCGGCCAACGGTGACGTAGCCAACAAGATTGGCACCTACCAGTTGGCCGTGAATGCCATGCATCACGGTGTGCGCTTTATGGTGGTGGCCCCGAGTTCGACCATCGACATGGGCATGGAGCATGGTGATGACATCATCCTCGAAGAGCGTGCCGCCAGTGAGTTACTGGAGTTGGGTGGAGCGCCGATTGCTCGCGGCGTAGAAGCGCTCAATCCGGTATTCGATGTAACCCCGGCTGACCTGATCGACTTTATCGTCACTGAAAAGGGCGTAGTCGACCGTCCGGATGCGGAAAAGATGGCGCAATTGATGTGCCGCAAGCGCTTGCATTGAGTTTTTCTGTCTGCTGGCGCACCTAGTCGGGCCGCTGGCGCTGGGGATAGGTGCGTCGCAGTGATTGTGGTAAGCTCCGTCGGTTTTCAGGAGTGCCCGTTATGGGCCTCTTACCTGCGCAGATACATGGCATAACTTATTGATTTGTCGTGAGTCGCTGTAAGCCTTGAGGCACAGCGACAGGCTCCACCCCGTTCAGGACGAATGGCGCGGAGTTTCACCAGAAAAAGGAACCAGGCTACTCATGGGCGAACTGGCCAAAGAAATCCTCCCGGTCAATATTGAAGACGAACTCAAGCAGTCCTACCTCGATTACGCGATGAGCGTAATTGTCGGTCGCGCGCTGCCGGATGCGCGTGATGGCTTGAAGCCCGTGCACCGCCGCGTGCTGTTCGCCATGAGCGAGCTGGGCAACGACTGGAACAAGGCATACAAGAAGTCCGCCCGTGTGGTCGGTGACGTCATCGGTAAGTACCACCCGCACGGTGATACGGCGGTGTACGACACCATCGTACGGATGGCACAGCCATTCTCCCTGCGTTACCTGTTGGTCGACGGCCAGGGCAACTTCGGTTCGGTGGACGGCGATAACGCCGCCGCCATGCGTTACACCGAAGTGCGCATGACCAAGCTGGCCCATGAGCTGCTGGCTGATCTGCACAAAGAAACCGTGGATTGGGTGCCGAACTACGACGGCACCGAGATGATCCCGGCGGTCATGCCGACCAAGATCCCCAACCTGCTGGTCAACGGTTCCAGCGGTATCGCCGTGGGTATGGCCACCAACATCCCGCCGCACAACCTCACGGAAGTGATCAACGGCTGCCTGGCGTTGATCGATAACGGCGACCTGACGGTCGATGAACTGATGCAGTTCATCCCGGGCCCGGACTTCCCGACGGCAGGCATCATCAATGGCCGCGCCGGCATCATCGAGGCTTACCGCACTGGCCGTGGCCGCATTTACATGCGTGCCCGTGCTGAGATTGAAGACATCGACAAGGCCGGCGGTCGCCAGCAGATCGTTGTCACCGAGCTGCCGTACCAGCTGAACAAGGCACGATTGATCGAGAAGATCGCCGAGCTGGTTAAAGAGAAGAAGCTCGAAGGCATCACCGAGCTGCGCGATGAGTCCGACAAGGACGGTATGCGCGTGGTGATCGAGCTGCGCCGTGGTGAAGTGCCGGAAGTGGTGCTCAACAACCTCTACGCCCAGACCCAGATGCAGAGCGTGTTCGGCATCAACGTGGTGGCGCTGATCGACGGCCAGCCGAAAGTCCTTAACCTCAAGGACATGCTCGAAGCCTTTATCCTGCACCGCCGTGAAGTGGTTACCCGCCGCACGGTGTTCGAGCTGCGCAAAGCCCGCGAGCGCGGTCATATCCTTGAAGGCCAGGCCGTTGCCCTGTCCAATATCGACCCGGTAATCGCCCTGATCAAGGCCTCGCCGACCCCGGCCGAAGCCAAGCAGGCGCTGATCTCGACTGCCTGGGAATCCACGGCCGTCGAGGCGATGGTGGAGCGCGCCGGTGCCGATTCCTGCCGCCCGGAAGATCTGGAGCCGCAATATGGCCTGCGTGACGGTAAATACTACCTGTCGCCGGATCAGGCCCAGGCCATCCTTGAGCTGCGTCTGCACCGCCTGACCGGTCTTGAGCATGAAAAACTGCTGGCCGAGTATCAGGAAATCCTCACCCAGATCGGCGAGCTGATCCGCATCCTCACCAGCGCCGTGCGCCTGATGGAAGTGATCCGCGAAGAGCTGGAAGCGGTCAAGGCCGAGTTCGGCGATGCCCGCCGTACCGAGATCGTCGCTTCGCGCATGGACCTGACCATGGCCGACCTGATCACCGAAGAGGAGCGGGTCGTGACCATCTCCCACGGTGGTTATGCCAAGAGCCAGCCGCTGCACGCCTACCAGGCGCAGCGTCGTGGTGGTCGCGGCAAGTCTGCTACTGGGGTCAAGGACGAGGACTACATCGAACACCTGCTGGTGGCTAACAGCCACGCCACCCTGTTGCTGTTCTCCAGCAAGGGCAAGGTGTACTGGCTGAAGACTTACGAAATTCCCGAAGCCTCGCGCGCGGCCCGTGGTCGTCCGCTGGTCAACCTGTTGCCGCTTGACGAAGGCGAGCGCATCACCGCGATGCTCCAGGTCGACCTAGAAGCTCTGCAGCAGAACGCTGGCGACGAAGAGCTGGATGACGGCGAAGGCGTAGTGCTGGAAGGCGAAGTGATCGAGGCCGAAGTGGCCGACGACAGCGACGCTGATGTGGCCGATGACGAGCAGGACGAGCCGACTGGTGCCTACATCTTTATGGCGACCGCCTTCGGTACCGTGAAGAAGACCCCGCTGGTGCAGTTCAGCCGTCCGCGTAGCAGCGGCCTGATCGCCCTGAAGCTGGAGGAGGGCGACACCCTGATCGCGGCGGCTATCACCGATGGTGCCCGTGAAGTGATGATGTTCTCCGATGGCGGCAAGGTCATCCGCTTCAAGGAAAAACACGTGCGTACCATGGGGCGTACCGCTCGCGGTGTGCGCGGCATGCGTCTGCCGGAAGGGCAGAGCATCATCTCCATGCTGATTCCGGAGCGTGATGCGCAGATTCTCACCGCGTCCGAGCGCGGCTATGGCAAACGCACGGCGATGGCCGAGTTCCCGCGTCGCGGGCGTGGCGGCCAGGGCGTAATCGCCATGGTCAGCAACGAGCGCAACGGCAAACTGGTCGGTGCGGTGCAGGTGCTGGATGGTGAGGAAATCATGCTGATTTCCGACCAGGGCACCCTGGTGCGTACCCGCGTCAGCGAAGTCTCCAGTCTGGGCCGTAACACCCAGGGCGTGACCCTGATCAAGTTGGCCAAGGATGAAACCCTGGTCGGCCTTGAGCGTGTGCAGGAGCCTTCGGCGGAAGACGACGATGAGCTGCTGGAAGGCGAAGAGGGTGTTGAAGGCGCAGTTGAGGATGCAGGCGATGCACCCGAGGCTGCTGCTGACGAAAGCCCGATCAGCGAAGAGTGATTGTCGGGGCGAGTGCGCTCGCCCCTGACGGCGTAGGATTTGGCGGCTGGTGGCAATGCCAGCCGCCCAGCATTTTTGAGCGAGAGTGGATGTGAGCAAGCGAGCCTTTAACTTCTGCGCCGGCCCGGCCGCGCTTCCTGAAGCTGTTCTGCAACGCGCCCAGGCGGAGCTTCTTGATTGGCAAGGCAAAGGCCTGTCGGTCATGGAAATGAGCCATCGCAGCGATGAGTACACCGCCATCGCGGAAAAGGCCGAGCAGGATCTGCGTGATCTGATGGACATTCCATCGGACTACAAGGTGCTGTTCCTGCAAGGCGGTGCCAGCCAACAGTTCGCCGAAATCCCGCTCAACCTGCTGCCCGAAGACGGCGTTGCCGACTACATCGACACCGGTATCTGGTCGAAGAAAAGCATCGAAGAAGCCAGTCGCTATGGCCGTATCAATGTTGCCGCCAGTGCCAAGGCCTATGACTACTTCGCCATTCCTGGGCAGAACGAGTGGCAGCTGTCGAAAGACGCCGCTTACCTGCACTACGCCAGCAACGAAACCATCGGCGGCCTGCAGTTTGACTGGATTCCTGAAGTCGGTGATGTGCCGCTGGTGGCGGACATGTCTTCCGACATCCTCTCGCGCCCCATCGATGTGTCGAAGTTCGGCCTGATCTACGCCGGCGCGCAGAAGAACATCGGCCCTAGCGGCCTGGTGGTGACCATCGTGCGTGAAGACCTGCTCGGTCGTGCCCGGAGCGTCTGCCCGACCATGCTCAATTACAAGATCGCCGCCGATAACGGCTCGATGTACAACACTCCGGCGACCTTCTCCTGGTACCTCTCCGGCCTGGTGTTCGAGTGGCTGAAAGAGCAGGGCGGGGTGGCCGCCATGGAGCGTCAGAACCGCGCCAAGAAAGACCTGCTGTACAAGGCCATCGACACCAGCGACTTCTACAGCAACCCGATTGCTCATAACGCCCGTTCGTGGATGAACGTGCCGTTCCGTCTGGCCGACGAGAAACTGGATAAAGCCTTCCTGGCCGGTGCTGACGCCCGTGGCCTGCTCAACCTCAAGGGCCATCGTTCGGTTGGCGGCATGCGTGCCTCGATCTATAACGCTGTGGGCCTGGATGCGGTCGAAGCGCTGGTGGCCTATATGGCCGAGTTCGAGAAGGAGCACGGCTGATATGTCGGAACAGGAACTGCAGGCCCTGCGCCTGCGCATCGACAACCTCGATGAACGCATCCTTGAGCTGATCAGCGACCGTGCCCGCTGCGCTGAGGAAGTGGCGCGGGTGAAGATGAAGGAACTCAAGGAAGGCGAGTCCCCGGTGTTCTACCGCCCTGAACGTGAAGCCCAGGTGCTCAAACGCATCATGGAGCGCAACCAGGGGCCGCTGGGCAATGAGGAAATGGCGCGGCTGTTCCGCGAGATCATGTCTTCCTGCCTGGCTCTGGAAAATCCGCTCAAGGTCGCTTACCTAGGCCCTGAGGGCACCTTTACCCAGGCTGCGGCGATGAAGCATTTCGGTCACGCAGTGATCAGTCAGCCGATGGCGGCCATCGACGAAGTGTTCCGTGAAGTGGCTGCCGGTGCGGTGAACTTTGGCGTGGTGCCGGTGGAAAATTCCACCGAGGGCGCGGTCAACCACACCCTCGACAGCTTCCTTGAGCACGACATGGTCATCTGTGGCGAAGTCGAGCTGCGCATTCACCACCACCTGCTGGTGGGTGAAACTACCAAGACCGACAAGATCACCCGTATCTACTCCCACGCTCAGTCCCTGGCGCAGTGCCGCAAGTGGCTGGACGCGCATTACCCGAATGTCGAGCGCGTGGCGGTGTCGAGCAATGCCGATGCGGCCAAACGCGTGAAGAGCGAGTGGAACAGTGCGGCCATCGCTGGCGATATGGCGGCTAATCTGTACGGCCTGACCAAGTTGGCGGAAAAGATCGAGGATCGTCCGGACAACTCCACGCGCTTTTTGATCATCGGCAACCAGGAAGTGCCGCCCACCGGCGATGACAAGACCTCGGTGATCATCTCCGTGAGCAACAAGCCGGGTGCGCTGCACGAGCTGCTGGTGCCGTTCCACAACAACGGCATCGACCTGACCCGTATCGAAACCCGCCCGTCGCGCAGCGGCAAGTGGACCTACGTGTTCTTTATCGACTTCGTCGGCCACCACCGCGATCCGCTGATCAAGGACGTGCTGGAAAAAATCAATCAGGAAGCCGTGGCGCTCAAGGTGCTGGGCTCCTACCCCAAAGCGGTACTTTAAAACTGCTGCGGCACGCCTCAGGTCTCAAGCTACACGCGCATCGACGCCGGGCTGTACTTGGGGCTTGCGGCTTTAAGCGTGAGGCATTGCTATGACCGATTTCCTCGCCCTGGCCCAGCCAGGCGTACAGCAGCTGTCGCCCTATGTACCGGGCAAGCCGGTGGACGAGCTGGCCCGGGAGCTGGATCTGGACCCGGCCAGCATCGTCAAGCTGGCCAGCAACGAGAACCCGCTGGGCCCCAGCCCTCGGGCGCTGGAAGCGATTCGCAGCGAGCTGGCCGAGCTGACCCGTTATCCCGATGGCAATGGCTTCGAGCTGAAAAGCCGTCTGGCTGCGCGCTGTGGTGTGCAGATCAATCAAGTCACCCTGGGTAACGGTTCCAACGACATTCTCGATCTGGTGGCGCGCGCCTATCTGGCCCCTGGCCTGAATGCGGTGTTTAGCCAGTACGCCTTTGCCGTTTACCCCATCTCGACCCAGGCCGTAGGTGCCCAAGGCAAGGTGGTGCCTGCCAAAGACTATGGTCATGACCTGGAGGCCATGCTCGCGGCCATCGATGAATACACCCGTGTGGTGTTTATCGCCAACCCGAACAACCCGACTGGCACCTGGTTTGGCCCCGACGCGCTGGAGCGCTTCCTCGCGCGCGTGCCGCAGAGCGTGCTGGTGGTGCTGGATGAGGCTTATATCGAATTCGCCGAAGGTGATGAGCTGCCGGACGGCCTCAAGTACCTGGCGCGTTACGACAACCTGCTGGTTTCGCGCACCTTCTCCAAGGCCTATGGCCTGGCGGCGCTGCGCGTCGGTTATGCGCTCAGCTCGGCGCAGATCGCCGATGTGCTGAATCGCGTGCGTCAGCCGTTCAACGTCAACAGCCTGGCCCTGAGCGCTGCCTGTGCGGCGCTGGATGATGCTGATTACCTGGCGCAAAGCCGTCAGTTCAATGATGCCGGCATGGCGCAGCTGGAAACTGGCTTGCGTGAGCTGGGTCTGAGCTGGATTCCATCGAAGGGTAATTTTATCTGCGTCGATTTTGCTCGTGATACCGCGGCGATCAATCAGGCGCTGCTGCGTGCTGGGGTGATCGTGCGCCCGGTGGCCGGTTATGGCATGCCGAACTTCCTGCGCGTATCGATTGGTCTGCCGGCTGAAAATGCGCGCTTCCTCGAGGCTCTGGCCAAGGTGCTGAGCGCGTGAGTGAGGTCAAGTCTGCTGTCACTCAGGTGCAATCTGCTGCCCCTAAGCTCGGCCGCCTGGTGGTTATCGGTCTGGGGTTGATTGGCGGCTCCTTCGCCAAAGGCTTGCGTGAGCGCGGCCTGTTTCACGAAGTAATTGGTGTCGATCTGGACCCGGAGTCGCGCCGCTTGGCGGTTGAATTGGGGGTGGTCGACCGCTGCGAGGTTGATCTGCTTGCCGCCTGTCAGGGTGCTGACGTGATCCAGCTGGCGGTGCCTATCCTGGCCATGGAGAAGCTGCTGGCTGAACTGGCCAAGCTTGATCTGGGTGCTGCGGTGCTCACTGATGTGGGTAGCGCCAAAGGCAATGTAGTGCGCGTCGCTCGCCTGGCTTTTACCGGCAAAGCGGTGCGCTTCGTGCCTGGGCACCCGATTGCCGGTTCCGAGCAGAGCGGGGTGGAGGCCTCCAATGCGCAGCTGTTCCGGCGCCACAAGGTCATTCTCACGCCCTGCGAGCAAAGCGACGAGCCGGCTCTGGAACTGGTCGATGCGCTGTGGCGCGAGCTGGGTGCGGATGTCGAGCATATGGAGGTCGAGCATCACGACCAGGTACTGGCCGCGACCAGCCATCTGCCGCATTTGCTGGCGTTCACCTTGGTTGACTCACTGGCCAAACGCAGTGAGAACCTGGAGATCTTTCGTTACGCCGCTGGTGGTTTCCGTGACTTCACGCGGATCGCCGGCAGTGATCCGGTCATGTGGCATGACATCTTCCTCGCCAACCGCGAGGCGGTGCTGCGCACGCTGGACGTATTTCGCGACGACCTCGACGCCTTGCGCGACGCGGTTGACGCAGGGGATGGGCATCAATTGCTGGGCGTTTTCACCCGCGCCCGCGTGGCCCGTGAGCATTTCGGCAAAATTCTGGCCCGCAGGGCCTATGTGGACGCTATGCACTCGAACGATCTGGTTTTTCTGGCTAACCCTGGCGGCAAACTCTCCGGGCGTATTCGCGTTCCGGGCGACAAGTCCATCTCCCACCGCTCGATTATGCTCGGCTCGCTGGCCGAAGGCACCACGCATGTTGAAGGCTTTCTGGAAGGTGAAGATGCCCTGGCGACCATTCAGGCGTTTCGCGATATGGGTGTGGTCATCGAAGGCCCGCATCACGGCCGTGTTACCGTGCATGGGGTCGGCCTGCATGGTCTGAAGGCGCCCGTGGGGCCCCTGTATATGGGCAACTCCGGTACGTCGATGCGCCTGCTTTCTGGCCTGTTGGCAGCGCAGCCATTCGACACCACGCTGACCGGTGATCCCTCGCTGTCCAAGCGGCCGATGAATCGTGTGGCCAAGCCGCTGCGCGAAATGGGCGCAGTGATCGAAACCGGCCCGGAAGGTCGTCCGCCATTGATGATCAAGGGTGGCCAGCGACTGACCGGCATGGACTACGAGATGCCCATGGCCAGCGCTCAGGTGAAATCCTGCCTGCTGTTGGCGGGTCTTTACGCCGCAGGTCGTACGTCGGTGACTGAGCCGGCACCGACCCGCGACCACACCGAGCGTATGCTGCGTGGCTTTGGTTACCCCGTGACGGTGGATGGCAGCACGGCCAGCGTCGAGTCGGGCCACAAACTGACCGCCACGCATATTGAAGTGCCGGCCGATATTTCCTCGGCGGCATTCTTCCTGGTCGCCGGCAGCATTGCCGAAGATTCGGAGCTGGTGCTGGAACATGTCGGCATCAACCCGACCCGCACCGGCGTCATCGACATCCTCAAGCTGATGGGCGGCGACATCACCCTGGAAAACCAGCGTGAAGTGGGCGGTGAAATAGTGGCCGATATCCGCGTGCGCAGTGCCAAGCTGAAAGGCATCGATATTCCGGAAGACCTGGTGCCGCTGGCTATCGACGAATTCCCTGTGCTGTTTGTCGCGGCTTCCGTGGCTGAAGGGCGCACCGTGTTGCGTGGTGCCGAAGAGCTGCGGGTCAAGGAGTCCGATCGGATTCAGGTAATGGCCGATGGTCTGATCGCGCTGGGCGTCAAGGCTGAGCCAACGCCGGATGGCATCATTATCGAAGGCGGCAGCATCGGTGGTGGCGAAGTCTGGGCCCATGGCGATCACCGTATTGCCATGTCCTTTAGCGTGGCCTCGCTGCGCGCCTCCGCGCCGATCCGTATCCATGATTGCGCCAACGTCGCCACCTCGTTCCCTAATTTTCTCGCCTTGTCAGCTCAGGTCGGTATCCGCGTGGCCGAGGAGGGCAAGGCATGATCGTCGCTCCGGTTATCACCATCGACGGGCCGAGTGGCTCGGGCAAGGGCACTATTGCCGGCTTGCTGGCCAAGCAGCTGGGCTGGAATCTGCTGGATTCGGGGGCGCTGTATCGTCTGCTGGCCTTTGCTGCCGGCAATCACGGTGTCGATCTGACCAACGAAGAAGCGATGAAGCTGCTCGCCGCCCATCTGGATGTGCAATTCATTGCTGCGGGTGATGGCCATGGTCAGCGCATCATTCTTGAAGGCGAAGAAGTCACTGATCTGATCCGCAATGAGCAGGTTGGCGCTGGTGCTTCGCAGGTAGCCTCGCTGTCTGCCGTGCGTGAAGCACTGCTGCAGCGTCAGCAGGCGTTTCAGGAGATGCCGGGCCTGGTCGCCGATGGTCGCGATATGGGTACCGTGGTATTTCCCGATGCACCGCTGAAGATTTTTCTCACCGCCAGCGCCGAGGAGCGCGCCCGCCGCCGCTACTTGCAGTTGAAGGCCAAGGGCGATGATGTTAATCTCGCGAGTCTTCTTGATGAGATTCAGGCGCGCGATGAGCGCGATACCCAGCGTGCAGTGGCGCCGCTCAAGCCTGCAGCCGATGCGATCCAGCTGGATTCCACTGAACTCTCCATCGAACAAGTGCTTGAACGAATTCTGAGTGAGGTCGCCAATCGCGATCTTGCCGGATGATAAGAGCCACAGCTGCTTAAGTTGACTGGCTCGCAAGGAGGCGTACGGGAGTCCAGTCTCAATCCCGGTTGCCTCTTTTTATATGAACGTACCCACATTGTCTGGAGTGTGGTTTGGGCGGATTCCCTGCCCTGAATCAACAGGAATTAAAATGAGCGAAAGCTTTGCTGAACTGTTTGAAGAAAGCCTAAAAACCCTGAACCTTCAGGCTGGCTCGATCATCACCGCTATCATCGTCGACATCGATTACCAAGCTGGTTGGGTAACCGTTCACGCTGGTTTGAAGTCTGAAGGCCTCATCCCGCTTGAGCAGTTCCACAACGACGCTGGCGAGCTGACCATCAAGGTCGGTGACGAAGTTCACGTTGCCCTGGACGCGGTTGAAGATGGCTTTGGTGAAACAAAGCTGTCCCGCGAAAAAGCCAAACGTGCCGAGTGCTGGATCGTTCTGGAAGCAGCTTTCGCCGCTGAGGAAGTGGTTACGGGCGTTATCAACGGTAAGGTTAAGGGCGGCTTCACTGTCGACGTTAACGGCATCCGTGCGTTCCTCCCAGGTTCCTTGGTCGATGTCCGTCCGGTGCGTGATACCACCCACCTGGAAGGCAAAGAGCTCGAATTCAAAGTCATCAAGCTGGACCAGAAGCGCAACAACGTTGTTGTTTCCCGCCGCAGCGTTCTGGAAGCCGAGAACAGCGCCGAGCGCGAAGCTCTGCTGGAATCCCTGCAGGAAGGTCAGCAAGTCAAAGGTATCGTCAAAAACCTCACCGACTACGGCGCGTTCGTGGATCTGGGTGGCGTCGATGGCCTGCTGCACATCACCGACATGGCTTGGAAGCGCATCAAGCATCCGTCGGAAATCGTCAACGTTGGCGATGAAATCGACGTCAAGATCCTCAAGTACGATCGCGAGCGCAACCGTGTTTCCCTCGGCCTCAAGCAGCTGGGCGAAGATCCATGGGTTGCCATCAAGGCGCGTTACCCGCAGGACACCCGTGTTACTGCGCGCGTAACCAATCTGACCGACTACGGCTGCTTCGCAGAGCTGGAAGAAGGCGTGGAAGGCCTGGTGCACGTATCCGAAATGGATTGGACCAACAAAAACATCCATCCTTCGAAGGTCGTTAACGTCGGCGACGAAGTGGAAGTTATGGTTCTGGATATCGACGAAGAGCGTCGTCGTATCTCCCTGGGTATCAAGCAGTGCAAAACCAACCCGTGGGAAGATTTCTCCGGTCAGTTCAACAAGGGCGACAAGATCTCCGGCACCATCAAGTCGATCACCGATTTCGGTATCTTCATTGGTCTGGATGGCGGCATCGACGGCCTCGTTCACCTGTCCGACATCTCCTGGAACGAAGTAGGTGAAGAAGCTGTACGCCGCTTCAAGAAGGGCGACGAGCTGGAAACCGTTATCCTCTCCGTTGATCCGGAGCGTGAGCGCATTTCCCTCGGCATCAAGCAGCTAGAAGAAGATCCGTTCTCCGACTACGTTGCTGTCAACGACAAAGGCACTATCGTTCGCGGTACTGTGAAAGAAGTTGACGCCAAGGGTGCAATCATCACTCTGGCTGATGGTATTGAAGCGACGCTGAAAGCCTCCGAAATCAGCCGTGATCGCGTTGAAGACGCGCGCAACGTGCTGAAAGAAGGCGAAGAAGTAGAAGCCAAGATCATCAGCGTTGACCGTAAGAGCCGCGTAATCAGCTTGTCGGTCAAGTCGAAAGACGTTGAAGACGAAAAAGAAGCAATCAAAGAAATGCGTAAGCAGGAAGTAGAAACTGCTGGTCCGACCACCATCGGTGATCTGATCCGTGCGCAAATGGAGAACCAGGGCTAATCCCTGACTCACCTGAAAAGGGCGACTTCGGTCGCCCTTTTTTGTGTCTGCCATGCATGGTAGACACCCCTTCTTGGTCGTCGCTACGCGACGTCATAAGTTGCTCCAGGCAATTTCTTGTGCCCTGAAAAGCGCTAAGGTGTTGTTTTATAGGCTGTTCAAAATCTGCAAGGCATGCTAAAACCTTCCTATCTAGTGATCTAGCCGCTTGAAAAAGAAGGGAAAACCATGACCAAGTCGGAGTTGATCGAGCGCATCGTTACCCATCAAGGGCAGCTCTCATCCAAGGATGTCGAGTTGGCGATCAAGACTATGCTTGAGCAAATGTCGCAGGCGTTATCGACCGGGGATCGGATCGAGATTCGCGGCTTTGGCAGCTTCTCATTGCACTATCGTGCGCCACGCGTTGGGCGTAACCCGAAGACCGGTGACTCGGTTCGGCTAGATGGCAAGTTTGTGCCGCACTTCAAGCCTGGCAAGGAGTTGCGTGATCGGGTGAATGAGGACGAGTAGTCCTTGGTGTGTTTCTTGGCTGTCTTTTAGGTTTTCTGTTTTTCTGCATCCTTGCTTTGCCTTTTCAGGCGGCGAGTCCCCTTCGTGTCGTGTAAAATATCTGGTCTTCAATCGGCGAGTGGCGCCGGTTGCGTCTGTGTGCGCTTATGTGGGTAGGCTGATGCCATCAGTTTCTGATATTTCAGCTTGTTCGTATTCGTTGTGAGGGTTTGATGTTCCAAGTTTTTAATAAGTTAAAGGGCCTGCTTAGCATAAGCGAAAGAAAGCGCGCTCTTCTCGTATTCTTGTTGATGCTAGGCACTGCATTCCTAGAAATGGTAGGTGTCGCCTCCATTATGCCGTTTGTGGCGGTTTTGTCTGATCCTCAAGCAGTTCAGAAGTATGATTATTTGAAGTATGCTTATGAGTTTATAGGATTTTCTAGCATCAAAAGCTTTTTGATTCTTTTAGGTTTTTTTGTTCTTTTCCTATTTGTTTTCAGTCTTGGGCTAAAAGCGTTTACTACTTATGCGGTGTTGCGTTTTTCAAATATGCGAGCGCACACGTTCTCATATCGGCTTTTGCAAGGTTATTTGTTTAAGCCCTACAGTTTTTTTCTGGGGCGAAATACTGCTGAGCTGAGCAAAAGAATATTTTCAGAGGTTGGTGAGGTCATAAACGGCGCCTTGATTCCTGCAATGAAAGTTGTTTCGGGTGGTTTGGTTGCAATTATGATTAGTCTGCTCTTGCTCGTTGTCGAGCCTGTGTTGACAGTTGTGGTTGGTGTGGTTCTGGGTGGGGCGTTTGTCGCTGTTTATGTTTCTACCCGCGGGCTTTTAAGACGTTTGGGCGAACGGCGTGTTTACACTAACGAGCGACGGTTCGTGTTGGCGGCAGAGGCTTTGAATGGTATCAAGGAGTTAAAGTTAATGGGGCGTGAGGGGAGCTACCTTGAGCGCTTTTCTCTTGTATCTAAGTCCTTTGCTAAAGATGTAACAATCAGCAAGGCTATAGGTGATTTACCACACTTTGCAATTCAGGCAATTGCTTTTGGTGGTGTTCTGGTTTTAGTCCTTTATCTTATGGGCGTGCATGGAGGGTTACAGGGCGCATTACCTGTCATTGCTCTATATGCTTTTGCGGGTTATCGGTTGCTGCCTGCATTTCAAGAAATATTTAAAAATATTACTCAGCTACGTTTTTATGATGCTGCGCTCGATAGCTTGGCCGAAGATCTAGAAACCTTGCCTGAAGAAGGGGGCTTGCAGGGTACGTCAGCGTCTTCCAATAAACTTGGCGGTGATATTTGCTTGGATAGCATCAGGTTTAGCTACTCAGGCTCAGGAAAGGAGTCTCTTTCAGATATCTCTATCTCCATACCAAAAGGTTCTAGTGCTGCCTTTGTTGGCAGTACAGGAGCAGGGAAAAGCACTCTGGTTGATGTGATTCTTGGTTTGATCAAGCCTTCGTCTGGGGCGCTTTCTGTTGGTGGTCATGTTGTACACGGTGCGCGGCTTCGAGATTGGCAATCCAATATAGGTTATGTGCCTCAAAATATTTTTCTTGCTGATACATCTGTTGCTGAAAATATTGCTTTTGGTGTTCCTGTTGATGCCATTGATATGGCAGCTGTCGAGAGAGCTGCCAAGGCAGCACACATTCATGATTTTATAGTGGAAGACCTGCCTCAAGGCTATCAGAGCTCTGTTGGAGAACGAGGGATTCGGTTGTCGGGTGGACAGCGTCAGCGCATAGGTATCGCGAGGGCTTTGTACCATGATCCAGATGTCGTGGTTTTTGACGAAGCTACAAGTGCTCTTGATAACGCGACCGAGTCCTCTGTGATGGAGGCGATAAATGAGTTGCGTGGTCAGAAGACTATTATTTTGATTGCTCATCGGCTTAGTACGGTTGAGCGATGCGATACCATTTTCATGCTTGAGCAAGGGAAAGTGTGCGCAAGTGGAAACTACAGTGAATTGATGTCAGGTAGTCAGCAGTTTGCTCGCCTGGCAAGCGGAAACTATTGATTGGGAGTTTGTCAGGTGTTTAATAATAAAACGGTGTTGATTACTGGTGGTACTGGTTCCTTTGGTAAAAAATACGTTAAGACGATTTTGGATCGTTACTCACCAAAAAAAATCATCATTTATTCTCGCGACGAATTGAAACAGTACGAAATGCAGCAAGAGTTTAATGCTGACTGCATGCGTTATTTTATAGGTGATGTGCGAGATAAAGAACGCATGATGCAGGCGATGCGGGGGGTGGATTTTGTCATCCACGCTGCTGCACTTAAGCAAGTGCCTGCTGCTGAATATAATCCGATGGAATGTATTAAAACCAATATTCACGGCGCAGAAAATGTTATTTATGCTGCTTTGGCCAATGATGTGGAACGGGTGATTGCTTTATCTACGGACAAGGCCGCGAACCCGATCAATTTGTATGGTGCAACAAAGCTTGCCTCTGACAAGCTTTTTGTTGCGGCAAATAACATGGCAGGTGGTCATAAAACTCAATTTGCAGTGGTTCGCTATGGCAATGTTGTTGGGTCTCGCGGCTCAGTTGTCCCATTTTTCAACAAGCTGATTGCTGAAGGTGCATCTAGCCTACCTATTACCGACGAACGCATGACGCGCTTCTGGATTACCTTGCAGGATGGTGTCGATTTCGTTCTGAAAAACTTTGAGCGTATGTACGGTGGTGAGATTTTTGTACCGAAGATTCCTTCTGTGCGAATTACTGATCTCGCTACTGCTATGGCCCCTGGCCTTGGACAAACGGTTATTGGTATTCGCCCGGGTGAAAAACTCCACGAAATAATGTGTCCTGCAGATGACTCACATTTGACACTGGAATTTTCTGACCATTACGTATTGCGACCAACCATTACATTTGCCAGTCGTACAAATGATTTCACTGTTAATAAACTTGGTGAGACCGGTGTTGCGGTTGCTCAAGGTTTTGAATATAACTCTGGTACAAATGCCGACTTTCTGTCGGTCGAGCAGATTGTTGAAATGAATAAGTTGGCTGAGGCCTGATCATGATTCCCTATGGTCGCCAGGATATCAATCAGGCAGATATTGACGCTGTTTTGTCGGTATTGCAGTCGGATTTTCTGACGCAGGGGCCACAGGTCCCTAATTTTGAAGGGGCGGTGGCTAACTATTGCAAGGCTGCTCATGCAGTTGCTGTCAATAGCGCAACTTCGGCTTTACACATTGCCTGTCTAGCTCTTGGACTTGGGCCGGGTGATCGTCTATGGACGAGCCCTGTGACGTTCGTCGCCTCTGCGAACTGCGGTTTGTACTGTGGGGCGGAAGTAGATTTTGTTGATATTGATCCTCAAACCTACAATCTTTGTCCAATCGCGCTTGAGCGTAAGTTAATTGAGGCGGAGCGGGTAGGTGCGTTGCCGAAGGTTCTAGTTGCTGTTCACCTCTGCGGACAGCCGTGCAATATGCAACAGGTTCATCGGCTTTCACAGCGGTATGGTTTCAGCGTCATTGAAGACGCTTCCCATGCCATTGGTGGTCGTTATAAAGGACTGCCTATTGGGAATTGCCAATTTAGCGATATAACCATATTCAGTTTTCATCCGGTCAAAATCATTACCACTGCTGAGGGTGGTATGGCTTTAACCAATAATGCGGTACTTGCTGAGCGTATGATGCTGTTGCGTAGTCATGGTATTACGCGTGATCCAGAGCAGATGACTCGTGCTGCTGACGGCCCCTGGTATTATCAGCAGATTGATCTTGGTTTTAATTATCGTATGACCGAGTTACAAGCTGCTCTAGGTGTTAGCCAAATGCAGCGCCTGGATCAGTACGTTGAGCGCCGTCACCAGTTAGCCAAACGTTATGATGAATTGTTGGTTGATTTACCTGTTTGTTGTCCCTGGCAGCATCCGGACAGCTATTCCGGTTTGCACCTTTATGTTATTCGCCTGCAACTTGGTAAAATTGCCAAGTCACACTGTCAGGTATTTGAAGCGTTGCGGGAGCAGGGCATTGGCGTCAATGTCCATTATATTCCAGTGCATACCCAGCCGTATTATCAGCGTCTAGGTTTCTCTGTGGGGGACTTTCCCGAGTCAGAGCTTTATTACTCGGAAGCAATCAGTCTACCGATGTATGCAACCATGACTGATACACAGCAGGATGAAGTAATAAATGTGCTAAAGCGTGTTCTATCTTCATGAGGCTTGCACTGGGTACTGTTCAGTTTGGTATGGCTTATGGCGTAGCTAATCAGCAAGGCCAAGTTGATCATGCTCGTGCGCAGGCAATTATCGAAACTGCGCGTCATGAAGGTATCGATACGCTTGATACGGCTATCGCCTATGGCGAAAGTGAGTCAGTATTAGGTCGGCTTAATCTGGACGGCTTTAAGCTAATTACCAAGCTGCCTGAACTTCCCGGCGATTGTTCTGATGTTATTGGTTGGGTCGAGGGACAATTGGCAGGCTCATTTGCTCGCTTGAATTGTACTGCGGTGCATGGTTTGTTATTGCATCGCCCAGCGCAATTGCTTGAAACGCAAGGTTCCAAACTTTATCGCGCGCTTGCAGAAATGAAAGCTCAAGGTCTTGTAGAGAAAGTCGGTATCTCGATTTATGAGCCGCAAGAGCTGGATAAAATTTTTGCGAGTATGGACTTTGACGTGGTGCAGGCGCCTTTCAATATCCTCGATACACGTCTCATAGATTCTGGCTGGTTGCAGCGTCTGCCTGAGCGAGGTACCGAGCTTCATGTACGTTCGGTGTTTATGCAGGGGCTGCTGTTGATGGCTGCTGCCGAGCGCCCCAGCAAATTTGCGCGCTGGGACTCACTCTGGCAGGAGTGGCATCACTGGCTTAATAGTGAAGGTTTGTCGCCTGTGCAAGCCTGCTTGCGTCATGCGTTGTCATTCAACGAAATTTCCCGGATTGTGGTTGGGGTTGATACTGCGGCTCAGTTACAGGAAATAGCGTCAGCGGCTAACGGTCTGTTACCCGCTATGCCCAGTACACTTTGCAGTAGTGATCCTGACCTGTTGAATCCCTCTCGCTGGAATCAGCTATGAAAGTTGTTGCTGTCGTTCAGGCCCGTATGGGCTCGACTCGCTTACCGAACAAGGTGATGAAGCCAATCGGCGGCATTCCCATGATCGAGTTGTTGTTGGCAAGGCTTGCGCGTGCCGCACGTCTTGATGAAATCGTTTTGGCTACTTCTGTAGAGGCATGCAATCTGCCATTGGCTGAGCATGTTCGTGGGTTAGGGTATCGCTGCATACAGGGTAGCGAGGATGATGTGCTTGCCCGCTATCTGCTGGCTGGCGAAGAAAGCGCAGCAGATGTAGTGGTGCGAATTACCGGGGACTGCCCCTTGGTCGATCCCGCTCTTGTCGACCACGCTGTCAGCCAGTTTCTAGCATCTGATGTTGACTACCTGAGCAATGTTAAGCCGGCGACATTCCCGGATGGTCTCGATATCGAGGTTTTCAGGTTTGCCGCTCTCAAGCAGGCTGCTAGAGAAAGCGATCAAGCATTTGACCATGAGCATGTAACGCCTTATTTGCGTGAGTCGGGGCGTTTTACTCAGGCCTCGATGGAATATGAAGAAGACTTGTCCGGTTTGCGCTGGACCGTTGATGAGCCGGCTGACTTTGTAGTGATTGAGCGTGTCTTTACACACTTTTCCCCCGATCAACACTTTACTTGGCAGCAAGTGCTTGAGCTGCAACGTACGCAGCCGCATCTGTTTGCAGATAACCATCAATTGAAACGAAATGAAGGAGCGGTGATGGGCACCGGTCAGAAATTGTGGAAACGTGCCAAACAGGTTATTCCTGGCGGCAATATGCTTCTTTCCAAGCGTGCGGAAATGTTCCTGCCGGAGCAGTGGCCAGCCTATTTCAGCAAAGCCAAGGGCTGTAAGGTCTGGGATCTGGACGGCAACGAATACACCGATATGTTCATTATGGGCATCGGTACAAATACTCTCGGTTATGGTGATCCCGAAGTTGATGATGCTGTTCGTCGGACTATCGACAGCGGCAATATGTCGACCTTCAACTGTCCGGAAGAAGTCTACCTGGCTGAAAAGCTGGTTGAGTTGCACCCTTGGGCTGACATGGTGCGTTTTGCCCGCTCTGGCGGTGAGGCCAATGCCATTGCCATTCGTATTGCTCGCGCAGCTTCGGGGCGCGATAAGGTTGCAATCTGCGGCTATCACGGTTGGCACGACTGGTATCTATCGGCCAATTTGGGTGATGACAAGAACCTGGCGGGTCACCTGTTGCCAGGTCTTGAGCCAAAAGGTGTACCTGCGAACCTACGCGGCACGGTTTTTCCGTTCAACTACAACAACTTTGCCGAGTTGCAAGCGCTGGTCGATGCCCATGATATTGGCGTGATCAAGATGGAAGTGTCGCGTAACCGTGGGCCGGAAGATAACTTCCTGCACAAGGTGCGTCAGTTGGCGACCGAGCGTGGCATCGTATTGATTTTTGATGAATGCACTTCTGGTTTCCGTCAGACCTTTGGTGGCCTGCATAAAATTTATGGCGTTGAGCCCGATATGGCAATGTTCGGCAAGGCATTGGGTAATGGTTATGCCATTACTGCCACTATCGGTAAGCGTGAGGTCATGGAAGCTGCACAAGGGACATTTATCAGCAGTACGTTCTGGACTGAGCGCATCGGGCCGACCGCTGCTCTGAAAACGCTTGAGGTCATGGAGCGTGTTAAGTCCTGGGAAAGCATTACTCAGACAGGGCTCGACATCACCGCTAAATGGCAGGAACTGGCGCGTAAACACGAGCTATCCATCACCACTAACGGCTTGCCCGCGTTGACTGGTTTTGCCTTCAACAGCCCAGACAATCTGGCCTATAAAACCCTGATTACTCAGGAAATGCTGAGTAAGGGTTATCTGGCAGGCACCAGTGTGTATGTCTGTACTCAGCATACGCCTGAGGTGGTGGATGGCTACTTTGCTGCCCTTGACCCTATCTTTGGCTTGATCAAGGAGTGTGAAGAAGGCCGTGCAGTGCAGGGCTTGCTCAAAGGGCCAGTGTGCCATGGCGGCTTCAAGCGCTTGAACTGACCTTGATGAAGGTTGCCTTTCGAGTGGATGCCTCGCTGCAAATGGGCAGCGGGCATGTCATGCGTTGCTTGACCTTGGCCAAGGCTTTGCGTGCTATGGGCGCTGAGTGTCATTTTCTCTGTCGTGAACACCAGGGAAATATGCTTGGGCAGATTCGGGCCGCAGGTCACCATATCCATCCGCTTGCGCTAGTCGAGGACTCTGCTGTTGTTCAGGCGCAGCAGGGAACTCTGGCCCATGCAGCCTGGCTGGGTACTTCGCAGCAAGAGGATGCCCAGCAAAGTATTGATGTCCTGCAAAGCTTGCAGCTCGATTGGTTGGTGGTTGATCACTATGCGCTGGATGCTTGCTGGCATCGACAATTGCGAGCACTTTGCAGGAACCTGATGGTGATTGATGATCTGGCAGATCGCGAACATGACTGCGATCTGCTGCTTGATCAAACCTTTGGGCGTCATGTGGCTGATTACCAAAGGTTGGTGCCTGAGAACTGCAAGCTGCTCTGTGGTTCTCGCTTTGCCTTGCTTAGGCCTGAATTTGCCGCGCTGCGCCTTGATAGCCTTGCTCGTCGCGCCAAACAGAGCGTGATTAAGCACATACTCATTACCATGGGCGGAGTTGATCAGGCTAATGCGACAGCCGCAGTGCTGGACGCGCTAGCTGAGGTAGCGCATGTGGCAGCGTTACGGGTCACCGTGGTGATGGGGGCTAAGGCTCCCTGGCTGGAAGCTGTGCGTCAGCAAGTTCTGCAATTGCCATTTGCGGTTGACGTGTTAGTTGACCGGCATGATATGGCCGACCTTATGGCAATGGCCGACTTTGCAATTGGTGCGGCAGGTTCGACGGCCTGGGAGCGTTGCTGCCTTGGTCTGCCTTGCATCATGGTGATATTGGCGGACAACCAACGGACAGTCGCAGCCGGGTTGCAAGCTGCAGGTGCGGCGCAAGTGATTGCGGGTACCGACGCTATTCGAGACCAGCTACCAGGTTTGTTTGCTGCGTTCCTTGAGAAGCCACAACGTATTCAGGAAATGTCCATGGCTGCTAGTCAGATCACCGATGGTGCGGGCGTGCAGGCGGTTGTCCAGGCTCTAGGTGTGTGAGGTCGACTCTGTGAGTGATTTGTTGCCGCTGCTGCGTACCATGCAGGAAGGGGATCTGTCTCTCGTGCTGGCATGGCGTAACCATCCTGACGTGCGCCAGTTTATGTATAGCCAGCACGAGATCAGTCCGCTTGAACATGCACGTTGGTTTGCCAGTGCCTCACAGGACCCGCAACGTGCCCTGCTGATCTATCAGATTGATGGTACGCCTCAAGGGTTTGTCAGTTTTCATCGCGTGCGTGCTTCAGCTATCGCTGAATGGGGCTTCTACTTAGCTCCGGATGCTCAGCGCGGGACGGGACATGCGCTAGGGCGTGCAGCTTTGGATTACGCCTTCACTACGCTGAATCTGCACAAGGTGTGTGCCGAGGCGTTGGGCTTTAATGAGCGCTCGCGTCGCTTTCATGAGCGCCTGGGGTTTCAGCAGGAGGGCATACTGCGTGATCACTATTTTGACGGCAGCCGGTATCATGCCGTTCATTGTTTCGGGCTCCTGGCCAATGAGTGGTGCAGGGGCGCTTCGGAGAGTTGAGTATGTCAGTGCATCCCTCTATCAGTATTGCCGGGCGACGTATTGGTCTGGATGAGCCGCCTTATGTGATTGCCGAACTGTCGGCGAACCACAACGGCAGCTTGGATACTGCCAAGCGCATCATGACCGCTGCCAAAGCGGCGGGTGCCGATGCGATCAAATTGCAAACCTATCGCCCGGATACCATTACCCTGAATTGTGACTCCAGTGATTTTCAGATTCATGGTGGGTTGTGGGACGGCAAGACGCTTTACAAACTCTATGAAGAAGCCCATATGCCCTGGGAATGGCATGCGGTGTTGTTTGAGCATGCTCGGCAACTGGGCATCACCACCTTCAGCTCCCCGTTTGATACAACCGCAGTGGATCTGCTTGAGGATCTCAACGCGCCAGCCTACAAAATTGCCTCATTCGAAGCTGTGGATCTGCCACTGATCAAATACGCTGCCGCCACCGGTAAGCCGATGATCATTTCCACAGGCATGGCCGACTCCGAGGAAATCAGTGAAGCCATTGATGCAGCGCGTGCCGGTGGTTGTAAAGAACTCGCTATCCTGCACTGCGTTAGCGGTTACCCGGCCCCCGCCGAAGATTACAACCTGCGCACGCTGCCGGACATGATTGAGCGTTTTGGTCTGGTTACCGGCTTGTCTGACCATACCCTGGACAACACCACGGCTATCGCCAGCGTTGTGCTGGGCGCGTCAATTATTGAAAAACACTTCACGCTGGATCGCAGTGGCGGTGGCCCGGATGACAGCTTCTCTCTGGAACCTTCAGAGTTGGCTGCGCTGTGCCGCGATAGCCGTACGGCCTGGCAAGCGCTCGGACGAGTGGACTATGGCCGCAAGTCCAGCGAACAGGGTAATGCCCAGTTCCGCCGTTCGCTGTACTTCGTTGCAACCGGCAAGGCTGGAGATCTGATTACCGCTGATATGGTGCGCAGTGTGCGGCCTGGTTTTGGGCTACCACCGAAGATGCTGGATCAGGTTGTTGGCAAGCGTTTAAGCCGCGATGTGCATTATGGCATGCCGGTAACCCATGAGGCGCTACTGTGACGGCGGAGCAGGTTAGTACACGAGCTCAGAGCAAGCCTGAGGAGATACTGCTGCAGTTGGCAAGCGAGCACGGGCTGCATGTCAGTTTAAGAGCGGCAAGTGTTCCTGAATGGAATCAGGTGCTTGAACAGGCGGCCTATGTTCCGGTGTTTTATTCCCATGCCATGCTCGATTACCAGGGGGCCTATTACAGCGGGCAGGGTAGTGCATGGCAGGATTGTTCACTGGTTTTGTTCAATGACCGTAAGGCATGCGCTGTTTGGCCTTTGAGCCTGGCTTTCGATAGACAGCAGTGGCGTCTCAGCAGTGCCGGCGACGCTATTCTCGGCCCGTTGTTCAGTCAGCGGTTATCAAACAAGAGCGTCAAGTCGTTAGTAACTGCATGCCACGCTCTGTTGAACGCATTTGCCGCGCAGATGGAGTGTGACGCGCTGTACCAGGAGTCATTTCGAGATAGCCTCGGGCTCAGTGAATGGTATTCGCGAGTTGTGCAGGACGCGCGTCCCAAAGCGGTTCGGCATGATCTCTATATTGATCTGCGCCCCGATCTGAATGAGATTCGCGGGCATTTCCGCAAGAGCTACAAACCGCTGATTTCCTCGGGGGAAAAACTCTGGAAGGTTACCGTCTGCCGGGATTACGAGCCGGCAGTTTGGGAAGAGTTTCGCTTGTTACACCTGGCTGTTGCTGGGCGGGCCACTCGCTCCTTACAAAGTTGGGATGCGCAATTGCAGGCAATAGCAACGCGTGCAGCATTTCTGGTTTATCTGCGTGATCCAGAAGGGCGCATGGTTGGCGCTGGGCTCTTTCATGTTACGCGTGATGAGGGGTTATATGCCGTAGCAGCTTATGACCGAGCGTTATTCGATAAGCCTCTGGGGCATGTGGTGCAATACCACGCCATCCTGGAAATGAAAAACCGTCACTTGCGTTGGTACAGGCTCGGAAGTCGGGTATTTCCCGGGGATGAGCCTCAACCATCGGCCAAGGAACTCTCCATCGCGGATTTCAAACAGGGCTTTGCCAGCCATATGTTTCCGCGTATTGAATTGCACAAAGCCTGTAATCAGGCCTGAGCCTTCGCGCACAACAGCAGCCAGAGTAGTTAATGCATGAGAACGATTTCCCCGCTGGTGAGTGCCTGGGTTGGCCGCGGTAATTTTGGTGATGAGCTGCTTTCCTACGGGCTGCGTTTGGAACTCTATCAGGCGTCTGCCGTGGCCTCGGTGAGCTACTACGAGCAAGGCGCATCTTCAATTTACCGCGCCCCTGATGATGCTCCCATTCAGGTCTGCAACGTTGCCGGGCAGTCGCGCTGGGTAAGGCTTTACAAGCGCTATACGCAATCCTGTTCTGCCTATGACAGTCTGTTTTTCGGTGGCGGATCGGTCTTGCACTCAGCTAATAGCATTGCCTGGAAACACGATCTTTTACGACGTTTTAGAGCCGGGCGTTCAAGCGCTGCGTTGCTTTCGGCGGCGGTTGGCATATCGCTTGGCCCCTTCCCTGACGTTCAGGCTGAGCGGCAAGCAAAAGCCTTTCTGGCAGAGCTGGATGTGGTGCATTGCCGAGATGCGCTATCTGCTGACTTTGCACGACAGATTCACAATGGACCTGAGGTGATTGAAGGGCGTGATCTGGCCTTCTCGGTTCGAGCGCTGCGCCCTGATATGTTCGCAGTGACAAAACAACGAGAGCGCATCGGTGCTTCTTTTATCCTGAGCCCGAAGCTGGGCGAGGAGCAGCAGCGCGAGCAGTTCAGCAAGATGTTGGCGTTGATAAATTACCTTACTGCTGCTGGGCATCAGGTGCTCTTGGCATCTCTTTATTCCGGCGAAAAATATGCGGACAACCGCTTGCATCAGCGTTTGCGTGAGGCCGCCACGCAGCCGGAACTGGTTGAATTGCATGATTATGTTGGTGATGTTCGGGCCACGGCTGAAAAAATTGCTTCCTGCAGTTTTTATCTGTCCATGCGCCTGCATGGTGTGATTACCGCCTATCTGTCCGGAACCCCTTTCTTTGCGCTTAACCGTCATCCCAAAGTGCGCGAGTTTTGCTCGGCTGTGCTGGGGCAGCAGGCAGAGATTTGCCAGGGTGACTTGAGCCTCGCGACTCCGGAGTTACTTGAGCGCTTGGAAATGGCCTTACAATCTGTGCCGGCTCAGCCTCGTTATGAATCCCAGAGTGATAGTCGTTATGCCGACTCCAGTATGGCTTTGATGGCTCGACTGAGGGCAATGGTGTGAGTGACGTGAAACAAGCCAAGCCGACGATTTACTTGCCGGTAGAAATCAAGGCTCGAGAGTTCAAGGCCAAGGTGCTGTTGGCAATGATTGCCGCTCGCCAGGGGTTTCGAGTGTATCTCGGCAGCAAGGTGTCAATTGACCGGCTTGTTCGAGAGAAATCAGGCAACGGCGGGATTTATTTTTACAAAGGTGGCAAAGCTGCAAAAGACTTGCAGGCAATCAAGCAGCGCACTGAGCGATTTGTGGTGCTGGATGAGGAGCTAGGACCTGCGGTGCAGGATCTAGGGTATTTCTATAAACGTAGGATTTATCCGGGAACCGAGGACTATGTAGACAGGCTTTATGTGATTGGAGAAGTGCACCGTGAGGTGATTGCTCAGGTGCGGCCACAGTTGCTGGACAAGGTAGAAGTAACCGGTTGGCCCAGAGTGGATCTGTGGCGCGCAGATTTCAAAATCCCTTACGCCTCAGACATTCAAAACTTGCAAGCTCGTTTCGGTCAGTTTCTGCTGTTCTCTTCGGATTTTGGCATTCTTTCAGAGCAGACCATCAACCAGGAAATTGCACGTTTACGTCAGGTGAAGTCTTCACAGGAAGAATACGATCACTATGAGCGCTCAATGCGTGCGGCCTATGCTGATTTCCTTGATTTTGTTGAGTTAGTCAAACGCATGGACGCTGATCCGGAGTTTCCCCCCCTGATCATTCGTCCTCATCCGTCTGAGGATATTCGTCTTTGGCACAAGCACCTCTCCGGGTTGCAGCGAGTAAAAATCATTTTTGAAGGGGAAATCAGCCCCTGGCTCTATGCTTCGTGTGGTCTGTTGCATCGCGGTTGCACCACTGCCGTGCAAGCCTATGTTGGTAAAACGCCGGTGTTGTACTGGGTAGGTGGGCAGGCGGCTATTAAGCATGAGACGCTGTCCTATCAAGTATCGCAGCCAGTGGCTGACTATTTGGCGCTCAAGCAGGCCTGTCAGGCCATAATCTCGGGCGATTTCGAATTAGCGGCGTCAGTTGAAGTGGACAGCAAACTGTGTGTCGGTGAGCAACTGGCCTGCGACAGGATAGTCGCTTCGCTGAAAGATCTAGCTGTTGCAAGTGAGGTGCCCTTTTGCTTGCCAAACTGGAAGCAAAAATTGCGTTTTATTTGGGGGCGTGCAAACGAGTACCGTGAAACGCGTGGTTGGGGTTATGCCAGGCAAAAATTGGCTAAGGCTCAGCGCAAAATGGCAGGTGGTATTCATCAGCAGGAAGTTTCTGAAGTTGCCTATAAATTGATGCCTGGGTTCTCGGGATCAATAGTCGAACGTGATTTCAATTTGATCGAGGTGGAGGCCTAAAGGCCTTTGATTTGAACTACGAATGTGGGTGTTAGATGGATATTGAAAAGGTTCAAGGATTTTATGAGGCCAGTTATTCGAGTCTGGGATTTTCTGCGCAGCGTAAATACCCTAACGAAGAATTGTGTCGTTTTGTCGGGCGTAATTTTTCGCAACTATCCTCTGATCAAAAGCAGGCTGTGCGCGTGCTTGAAGTGGGCTGCGGTAGTGGTGCGAATCTATGGATGCTTGCCCGTGAAGGCTTCGATACCTTTGGTGTCGACCTGTCATCGGAGTCCTTGGCGCTGGCTGGGCAGATGCTTGAGAACTATGAGGCTAAAGCTTCTTTGAGCGCTGGTGATATGACTCAACTGGAGTTTCCCGATGGGTTTTTCCATACAGTAGTGGATGTCTTCTCCTCTAATTGTCTGGACGCTCAGAATGGGCAAGCGTTTATTAATAGTGTCAGCCGTGTCCTAGCAAAGGATGGGTTGTTCTTTTCCTATTTCCCGGCCAAGAGTTCAGAGGCTTTTATCAACCACAAGCCTGCCAGCATGCTTGATGATGACACTTTGTCCGGTATTTATCGAACTGACTCGCCCTTTGCTGGCAATCATTACCCCTTCCGTTTTCTCCACCCGTTGGAGTATGAGCAGATGTTGGTCGAGGCGGGTTTTGAAGTGCAATACAGTGAAGTGGTCAGTCGGACTTATGGTCGGCGTAAAGAGCAGTTTTCCTTTATTACCATTGAGGCTAGGAAAGTAAGCTGAAATGACCTCTCCTCAGTTCACTGGTCTTACTATTACGGTCGTTATCCCCACCGCCGATCGTGGCACCTTGTTGCAGCGCTCGCTTGACTGCGTGCTGGCACAGACCGTTGCGGCCGCAGAAGTGATTCTGGTCGACAATGGGCGTGAGGATGCGCATACCCAGAATTTGCATGAGCGAGTTCGGGTGATTCGCACCGCGCCGCGTATTGGCCCTGGGCGCGCTCGCAATATCGGTGCGCAGGCCGCTTCGAGTGAGCTGGTGGCTTTTCTCGATGATGATGACCTGTGGCAACCTGATTATCTTGAGCGTGTTATCGAGCGTTTTCAGGAAACAGCAGCCGATGCTGTGCTGGGTCAGTTGATGCGTCAGCCCGTGGGGCAGGAGGCTCAACCCTATAAGGTGCTCCCCGATGCGGCTGAGCAGCAGCGTCGGGTGTTTTACTCCAATCCGGGGTTTGGCGGGCAGAACCTGACGATTCGACGTGAGGTCTTTCTTGCCTTTGGCGGCTTTGATGAAAGCATGCCGGCTTCGGAAGATCGTGATCTTGCCGCGCGTATGCTGCTTGCGGGTAAGCGTCTGGCTTCACAGCCGCGCGCGGTTGCGATTCTGTGTGATCATGCCGGTGGTCGTGCTCGCCATAGCCTGGCGATGGGAAATTGGGTTTTTTTCAAGAAGCACTGGCGTAATATGCGCGCCGCCGAGTTGTACCGAGCACTCAAGGTGTTGATAAAGCGCCGCTTGCTGGTATTGCTAGGGCGTTAGATAAGCAAATCAGAGCGTGCACGTGGCAGATCTTCTTGCAACAGTATTGAGCAAACTCGGCGGCCGCTTGCAGTCGCTCGGACGTCGGCGTGCCTTGTCTGCCTTCCCGGGTACGATCCGTGTGGCAGGCTGTCAGGTTACTGAACTAAAACCCTTGGGTGGGTATCGTCAGCCAGGTGTCACCAAAGCCGGGCGTTTGTCTTTTGCAGGCATGTGTGAAGGACGCAAGGTCAAGGTTTACAGCGCGTTCTCCACGGCTCAGGTTGCGTTACGCTTGGCTGTGCAGAAGCATTCTTTTCCCGGTTGTGCATTTCCGCAAATCATCGCAACCGATGGGCTTTTGATTGTTGAAGCCTGGGTTGAAGGGGAGGCTGTTGCGTCGTTAGCAGATGCTCAGCGCCTCGAAGCAGCCGATGCGGTGTCCTCATTCCTAATCAGTGTTCAGACTGATCCTGCGCTATTGGCGCTGGCGCGAGAATACGCCGGCTCTTTTTGCTATCTAAATGATTATCTGCTGAAGCGTTTGGGTGTTTGGCGTTACTGGGATGAGGTAGGCACTTTTATTCAGCAATGGAGTGGTGAGTACCAGGCTTTACAGTCGGCAGAGGCCATCCCGCATTTTTTAAGTCATCCGGACCTTTCCGCGGCGAACCTGATCCGCGAACGTGAAACGGGGCGTTGGGTGATTATTGACAATGAGCTACTGGGGGTTGGTCCTGGCTGGATTCTCGATGCACAAAACTCGTTGTTGAAAAGTGAGATTCCCTTATCTCTCGGCGAGATCAGTGTTCCATGCAGTTTTGTTGAGCGTACATGGCGTTTACGTCAGTTAGGCTCGGCTCTGGATGCCGATAATTTCAGCCGTGCAGCGTCGCTGTGCCGTCCAGATTAAATGTTGTGCTTTGGCCATGAGGTGTAGGGGGCAGTGGGAAATATAAGAAATTGGCTCGCTGTTCTAGGGCGCGATCCACTCCGTGAAACGCTGGCTGATGCATTGCAGATTCAGGTTGATCCTGCCTCTGTGCGTGATTATGCGTTGCCTGGGTATGTCCGTTACAAGCACGTCCGTGCGCCTTGGTTACGCCGGTGGATGAAGAAAAACCCGGTGTACCCATTGATCAAGGGCCGTGCTCCGCTTGTACTGTCGGGTAATTGGGATCAGGGCTGTGTGCCTTTTGCCAGCACGCCGGTCTATACATTTCTTGCCGATCTACAGGCGTGCGAGTTCGATTACCAACGCACGCATTTTTACCGTGCTCTGCTGTCTGACCTACAGGCAGGCAAGCAGCGCTCATATAAGTCTCTACTCTTGGACTCTGAACAGGCTATTGAACAGTTGTTCGAGGGCTACGTACGGGTGTTCAAAAGCATGGCGGCTGACGGGTACAAGGCCGATAAGGCTCTCGATCCTATTTGTGTGATGGTCGGGCGCGATGGTCGCTTGATCAAGGAAGAGAAAGGTCGTCATCGTCTGGCTATTGCGCAATTGGTGGGTGTTGAACGTGTGCCTGTGCTGGTTCGGCATATTCACCCTGGCTGGCTGGCGACTGTAGGAGTAGGGGCTGGTTCATGCCAGGGCCCTGACAATGTTCTGCGCGCTTTGCAGCAGCTGTCGGTTTGAGAGTGGGGCTGTACATGTTGCTAAAAAAGATAGTGCGCCGCTGGCGTGTACTTCGTTTGGTTGGTGCAAATACGATCGAACAACTATTGGCTGGCCGTCAGGATATTTCCGCAATCAGGGTTCCTAACCTGTTACTGGCTCCGGTCATCTACATCGACCCGAACAAAATTCTTTATGCCACCAGCGTGGCGATCAAGCCGGCAAAAGGGAACGCATTGTTCTTGTCTGGTGACTGGGATTTGCAGCGTCAGTCATTGCAGGAGGTTGAAACCAATAATCCCAAGTACGTGTCATGTCGGCAGTTACTTGATGGTGATGTCGGCCTTGAGGACACGCTTGAGTACGCTTTGATTATGGCTGCCATCCGCGAGCAAGGTAGCTATCGAGGCTGCCGCAATGCAGCTGACGCGTTGCATCATATTAAGGCCCGACAGGATTTTTATAGGGCGATGCAGCGCGATGGTTACAAGAGTCAGGCTGTGTTGGGCGGCAGCCGATACCAGGGCGAGATTGAGTGTGCCTTGGATCGTGAGGGTAATCTGCTCAAAATCAATGCAGGCAATCATCGTTTTGCCGCGGCACGTTATTTGGGGCTGAAAGCGGTTCCCGTGCACCTTGCGGTTATCCATTCTGACCATCTTCAACGCGTTCCCAATAACCTGTCTGCTCTTCGTGATTTGATTGCAGGGGTTGAGGCACGCTATGCCTGAGCCGAGCACATCTTGAGTGCGCGAGGAGCAGGTTCTGAGACTCGATCTTGTGGGTAAAGCTGAATCTTTAGTTTGTGGGGTGTATGGGTGAAGCTGCTTTATCTCGCACAGTCTGATATTCCATCTCAGGCCGCCAATAGTGTCCATGTGATGAAAATGTGCGATGCCTTTTCCGCACAAGGTTGCGAGGTAAGCCTCTGGTTGCCTGCAAGAAAAGCACCAGTGGATGCTGTGGATGTATGCCATTACTACGGCGTTTCCCCCAGTTTTGAGATCTGCTGGCTTTCTCGCATTGCCTGGCTAAAACCGTCCTATGCCTACGCATGGCAGATTTGGGCGCGGTTGCTAAAGGCACGGCAATTACCTGACTTGGTATTTTCTCGTTCTTTGCTCGGCGCTGTTAGCGCGTTGCTGGCTGGCGCCAATGTGGTGCTGGAAGTCCATCAGCCTATGCGTGACTCAGGCTTTTTGCAGGGGCTGATCTTCAAGTGGATTGTTCGACACAAGCGTTTCCAGCGTCTTGTCGTGATTACTAAGGCCCTCAAGGATTGGCACGTGCAGCAGGGCTTGCTTGCTGCCGATCTGATTCATGTAGCTCCCGATGGTGCTGAGCTTCCAGTATCTGGTACGACGGGTGCAGTTCATGGGTTCGCAAAGACTGCGCGTTTCAACGTTGGTTATGTGGGTAGCCTGCATCAAGGCAAGGGTATGGAAATCGTACTGCCCCTGGCTCGGTTACTTGCAGATGTCGATTTTCATGTCGTAGGGGGATCGGATGCGCAGTTGCGCGATTGGCGAGGTAAGGCCGCAGGACTCGAAAATTTGAGGTTCCATGGCTTTATGCCGCCAGCCGATGTGCACAGGTTCATGCTGGATATGGATGTGCTGTTGGCTCCGAACCAGCGCGTGGTTAAAGGTGTGGGTGGCAGTGATATAGGGCGCTGGACTTCACCCTTAAAAATTTTCGAATACATGGCCGCACGAAAGCCGATTCTGGCTTCGGATTTGCCGGTATTACGTGAGGTCTTGCTGCATGAGGTGAACTGCTTATTGTGTACAGCCGATTCTCCAGAGTATTGGGCGCAGGCGGTAGGCCGCTTGCGTGATGATCACGCTTTGGCGCAGCGCTTGGCTGAGCGAGCACATGCCGATTTGCTGGAAATGTACAGCTGGAGTTGCCGGGCCTCAATTTTGTTGGCCACGCTTGCTGGGGATGAAGGTTGAAGGCGCTACTGAAGAACCGCTTGGCCTGTTTGGACGCGTTCGCCAATGCATGGATGTTCCGGGTTATTCACGGCGATCAGCTTGCTAAACTTGAATACCTTCGTGTACCCAACGCGAAGTTATTGCCTTGTATATATATCGACCCGCTTAAAGTCGAATTCAAATGTAATCTGCGCGGTGCAGTTCAGGCTCAGCGAACGCTCGTGCGCGGTGGTGATTGGGATTTGCGGCGTAAGACCTTTGCAGAGGTTGAGGCAACAGATCCCCGCTATATCAGTTGTCGTGAATTGCTTGATGGCACTACACCGATAGAGCAATTGTTGGAATTTCGCCAGTTGCTCTCCCGCCTAGAGCAGCGTGGTGAAGCGCGTGGGATGAAAAGTTATGCGCAGCTCTACGAATACATGCAGAGCTTGCAGAGTCTCTATCGTCGCATTGCAGATACCGGGCGACTCATGACCCAACCTGAGTTGGGTCGTTGTGCTTTCGGTGGGGAAATTAATTGTGCCGTTTCTCGTGACGGTCTTTTGATGAAAACGGATGATGGCAATCACAGATTTGCCATTGCACGGGCACTTGGTTTGCGGGAAGTGCCAGTGCAAATATCGGTAATACATGCTAATCGGATTGCTGGTTTTTCAGGTGACTCAGCGTGCTTGGCAGTGAATAAATTTTTTTTAGATATACAGCGCGCAAATTCTTAACTTCTAAGGTGCATGATGTCCGGCAATGTACATGCTAATTATCGTGGCGATGTTGATGGTCTAAGAGCTATTGCTGTCGTCGCGGTAATATTGAACCACTTTTATGCTGGTTTTATGCCGTCAGGGTTCTTGGGGGTTGATGTTTTTTTTGTGATCTCTGGTTATGTAATCACGCAGAGCTTGGTCTCCATGAGAAGTGGAGGGTGGGTTGATTATTTAGCAGATTTTTATGCTAAGCGAGTTCGGCGTTTGTTGCCTGCTTTAATTTTTTGTGTGGTGGTTACAGCATTTTTATTTGTTTTTCTTACGCTTGATCCGCAGCGTGAAATTTTTGTAACGGGTGGGCTTTCACTTTTAGGGTTGTCCAATCTCTATTTGTTAAAGATTGCAAGTAATTATTTCTCTATTGATGCTCACCTTAATCCATTTACCCATACGTGGTCACTTGGTGTTGAGGAGCAGTTTTATTTTATATATCCAGCGTTAATTGCCTTCTGTGGTCTTACCTTGGTCAAAGCTGATCGTGCATGGTCGAGAACATTTAAGGTGCTTGCGTTATTCTCAATAATTTCATTTGTACTGTATTGTTTTTTGTTTTTTAGTCGTCCGGTGTTTTCGTTTTATTCTATGCCGGCAAGATTTTGGGAGTTCTGCTTTGGGGCATTTGTATTTCTCTTTATAAGCAAACGGCAGTCTATTGGATTGAGTGAGCAGTGGCAGAATACTCTGCTGTCACTATTTCTTGTTGGGTTGCTGGGGTTGTTTTTTGTTCCTGTTGAGTATCAGCTATATACTACGATCTCTGCCGTACTTTTGTCGGCAGGGTTGATTGCACTTTCGAGCTCTGGGAAATTTGTTTTCCGAATGCTGTGTTCAAAACCGTTCCTGTATTTGGGAGGGCTTTCATATTCGTTGTATTTATGGCATTGGAGTATTTTGGTTTTAGGGCGTTACACGCTGGGTGACTCATGGTTGGCGTCTTTAATACTGCTTTTAATTGTTATTGTCTTTGCGTTGTTTTCTTACTATTTAATTGAACGACCATTGCGCTATTCAGCGCTCTTGGCTGGAAGGGTTCGGCCACTGCTGCTAGTTGTTTTTTTGGTTTTACCTGGTGCCTATTTTATCGTTCGTGAGGCTCCTGAGATGCGTGTCGATGGATTAAATCTGACATCGCTTATGGGCGTTGAAGCAGTGCCTTCTTGGGCTGGGACAATCCCATGCCATGGCGATAATCAAGATGGGAATGATGAGGCTTTTCTCAGTACTTGTTTGAAACCTGAACGAACAGTTGAGCGGCCGCATGTGTTTTTTCTTTTGGGTGACTCTCACGCTGCGCAGTTGACTTTCATGCTCAATAAGGTTGTTGAGCATATGCCTTACTCTGTGCGTTTTGCTCACAATGCAAGTGATGATGATTTTCCACGAAGTTTTTTGTCTGGCCAAGCCAGTGCCCCAACTTTGGATTATGTATTAAAAGTGCTGCGCCCAGGCGATGTTGTTGCTATTGCGGTGCACCGCGGGCGTTTGAATCATGATCGGGACAGACATATTGATTTATCTGAAACTGTTGAGTTAGATGAGCGAGCGAAATTTTTTGAAGAGCATACCGCTCTGTATATTAAAGAAATACTCGCAAAGGGAGGCAGGGTTTTATTAATTCGGGATACGCCGCTTATGTCGGTCGTTGCAAAAAGTGAGGCGTGTAAGTTGCAGGTTCGCTTCTTGGGTGAAAGTGTATGTCGGGTTTCTAAAGAGCAGGATTTGCATACAAGGCAGCGGCTGGACTTTGTGTATGATCGTTTGCTCTCTGGTTCTGCTGGAGTTTACGATTGGGACCCATTCGATTTGATCTATCCTGCAACAGGGTACGTAGATGTTGTTGATGAATCAGGGCGTTATGTGATGATGGATAGCCATCATATTACCCGTTATCAGTCAGAGAAAATGGCGGCTGGTTTTTCTGCATTTATCCGTTCGCAGATGTTGAAGTGATTTGAGGCGTTTTGATGAATTTTCGCTATGACATAAATGGCTTGCGAGCAGTTGCTGTTCTGATTGTGGTGTTGTTTCACTTTTCTGTGCCTGGGTTTTCGGGCGGTTTTGTTGGTGTCGATGTTTTTTTTGTGATATCTGGCTATTTGATGGCGCAGATTATTTGTGAGCGCTGTGCGCAAGAGCGATTTTCGTTTTACGATTTTTATATGGCGCGAGTGCGGAGGATTTTTCCGGCGCTGATTGCTATGGTTGTGGTGGTACTGATTTTTACAGGATTTATTCTGCTTCCGGTTGAGTATGATGATTTAGGGTTGCATGCGTTTTCTTCTATTTTGGTATTTTCTAATATTTTGTATTGGCGCGAATCTGGATATTTTGATGAGGGCGCGCTCGATAAATGGTTATTGCACACCTGGTCTTTATCAGTAGAGTGGCAGTTCTACCTTGTTATCCCGTTGCTGCTTGTTCTAGTAATACGTTGGCGCTCTGGCAGTTATCTTGTTCCTCTGTTGTGGGTGGCTCTTGCAGGCTCGTTGGGTTTGTGCGTAGTGGCCTCGCAATATTTTGAGGCAGCATCTTTTTATTTGTTGCCGACAAGGATCTGGGAGTTTTTAGTGGGCGCTTTGCTTCATGTGCATGCTGCACGTTTACGTTGGCTCGCTCGCACGCTGTTTTTGTATGTAGGTTTATTGCTGATTTTAAGTTGTACCTTGCTCTACTCCAAAACATTGAACTACCCCTCTTTTTGGCCTTTGCTTCCTGTGTTGGGTGCGGCTTTGGTGATTGGCTCGGCTGCGCGTTCACCGTTATTGGAAAATTGGCCGATGCAATTGCTGGGTAAAATGTCTTACTCATTATATTTGTGGCACTGGCCAGTATTGGTCGCTGCTGTTTATTTGGGCATTGAGTTGCAGGCAGGCTCCCAGGCGATACTGTTTTTTTGTTCATTGGTACTAGCTTCGTTATCTTTCTATCTGCTGGAAGAGCGAGTTCGTCGAGCTTCCGGAGTTGCTTCTGTCTTCAAATTTCCGCTACTGAGCCGTGATTGGGCGATTCTCGCTATAGGGGGAGCGGTCGCGTTGTGTGCTGGCTTGATTTACTGGACTAATGGTTTACCTATTCGCTTATCAAACCAGATTGTTGCGATTGCTGAAGAAGCTGAAAGCAAGAACCCGAGACGTGATGAGTGTTTTCGACCTGGTAAACGACTGGAGTTCCCTGAATGTAGCATGGGCACATCAAGCGATGAGCCACAGTTGGTTTTCTGGGGCGACTCACACTCTGATGCGACGTTTACTGGTTTTGCTGATGCGGTGAATCGAGCAGGTAAAAGTGCTATTTACTATGGTCGATCAGGTTGTGGTCCCGCATTGTTTCAACAGGTTGTTGAAGGTGATGATGAAGATGACTTGAGTGAGTGCCTGGAATATAACCAGAGAGCTTATGAACGTATCGTGAAAAATGCCTCAGTCACCGACGTTTATCTAGCTGCGCGTTGGGCTGCCGAGAAGTATCAGAGGGGGCAAGCGGATTTTTCCGGCTTGATGTGTAAACTGGCTGCTGCTGGCAAGCGCGTGCATGTCATGGCACCTGTTCCGGTTTATGACAAAGAAATTCCTGACTATTTAGCACGTGAGCTCATGAAAGGTGGCGTTTTAACAGAGTTGGAACGCAGCTTGGCGCAATCTTTTACGCAGTATCGGGAGCAGCAGGCATTTGCTTTTGAGCAGTTTGCAAAGGCTGAACAATGCGCTGTTGAAGTCCTTGATCCTCTTCCGCACCTGTGCCCGCAAGGCTATTGCGTACCAGTACGCGACGGTATGCCGATCTATTTTGATGGTGGTCACTTGAGTGAACGTGGTTCGAAGTTACTAACCCCCATGTTTTACCAATCAATCATGGCTGCTGGAGACGCGAGTTGATTATTTTATATGTTGTTTCAACCCTGAAGCGTTGTGGCCCTACGAATCAGCTGTTTGGATTAATAAAGAATCTTGATCGCTCACGTTTCACGCCTGTCGTATTGACTCTTTCGCCTGAGCCGAGTGAGTCGCGCTGGGACGATTTTGTTGCGCTCGGAATTGACGTGCAATCACTCCGTTTGGGGCGTGTGGCGGGTGTGTTGATGGGGGGGCGAGCACTACGCGCTCGCTTGGCTGTAATTAAGCCTGTATTGATCCATAGTCAGGGCATTCGTGCGGACAGCCTATGTGTTTGGGCGGTACCGCCCTCTGTGGTGCATGTCGCGACGCTGCGTAATTATCCGTTCAAGGATTATGTGATGTCTTTTGGGCGGGTGCAGGGCGGGCTAATGGCGCGCTGGCATCTGTTTAATTTACGTCGGGTACATGCAGTTGCTTTGGTATCCAACGCCATCTATGGAATGCTCGATGGGCGCTTAGAACAAGCGCGAGTGATACAAAATGGGGTAGATGTAGACCGCTACTACAAAGTTGATAGTGCTGAGCGTGATGCCCTGCGAAACCGTCTTGGGTTACCGTTACACGCTCGATTATTTGTTTCGACAGGACACCTCGATCCTCGGAAGGATCCTGTTACTGCTATTGACGGCTTCTTGGCTGCAGCGCGCCAGAGTGATCAGTTTTTGGTGCTGGGCGATGGCACCATGCGTGAGGAATTGAAAAGCCGATATCGCCAATCTGGACAGGTAAGGTTTTTGGGGCGGGTTGCCAATGTGCAGGAGTACCTGCAGGCCAGTGATTATTTTATTTCTGCTTCGTTGGCCGAAGGGTTGCCGAATGCTGTGTTGGAGGCGCTTGCCTGTGGCTTACCCTGTTTGTTGAGCGATATCGCCGAGCATCGTGAAATCCTCGCAGGCTCCAGTTTGCAACATATGCTTTTCGCAACGGGCCAGGCTGCGGCGTTGGCCGAATGTCTGGCGGGCTTAAACGATGAGGCTTATGAGCAAGCAAGGGGTGTTGCGAGCGCCATAGTGGCAAATAGTTTCAGTGCTGCGCATATGTCGGCTCAATACCAGGAACTTTATGCGGAGCTGCAATCTTGAGTGTGGCTTTTTCCGTTTTGATGTCTGTTTATGCTCGTGAGCAGCCTGCTTTTCTAGATGCAGCCCTGCACAGCCTTGCTGCTCAGCTTGAACCAGCGCAGCAGGTGGTGTTGGTAAAGGATGGGCCGCTTACTCCAGAGCTAGAAGCGGTTATTGAATCTTTTGCCGGGCGTCTGCCTTTACATATTTGTGCGCTGCCCACTAACCAGGGATTGGCCGCTGCCTTGAATGAAGGCCTGAAGTTCTGTCGCCATGACTGGGTAGCACGGATGGACAGTGATGACGTCGCCTTGCCTGAGCGTTTTGCTACGCAGGCCGCGTTCCTTGCCAAGCATCATGATATTGATGTGTTAGGAGCATGTATTGAAGAGCGGGATGTCAGTATGGTCCGGGTTTTGTCACGGCGTGAAGTGCCGTGTGCGCATGCTGAGATCAAGCGGTTTGCCAAGCGCCGCAGTCCAATGAGCCATCCCGTTGTTGTGTTCCGTAAGGCAGCGGTGCTTGCGGTCGGCGGTTATCCGTTGTTCCAGCGTGCTCAAGATTACGCATTGTGGTCATTGCTGCTTGTGCGCGGTTACCGCTTTGCCAACCAACCTGAGTGCCTACTCTGGATGCGTACAGGGGAAGGCTTGATGGCCCGTCGAGGCTATCAGTACTTTCTCAATGAGCTGCGCTTGTTGCGCTTTCAGCGTGAGATCGGTTTGCTGAATAGGTTTGATTATGCGCTTAACGTGTTGGCGCGCTTTGCCCTGCGTATTGCGCCAAACCGCTTGAAGCAACAGATTTATAACCTCGCTAGATAGCATCTAGGCAACCTTAGCTGCCGCCTGAAAGTAGTGCTGTGGTATCGTTGCCGCATTTTTTCAGGTAAGGCGGATCTCTCATGAATATCACTGTCTTCGGCACAGGCTATGTCGGCTTGGTCACCGGTGCGTGTCTGGCTGATGTCGGCCATCAGGTCATGTGCGTTGATGTGGACAATGCCAAAATAGAAGGTCTCAAAAAGGGCGTTCTGCCAATTTATGAGCCTGGCCTTGATTCGATGGTTACGCGTAACCATGCCGAAGGTCGTTTGCATTTCACGACTGACGCTGCGCAGGGCGTTGCATTTGGTGAGGTGCAGTTCATTGCTGTGGGCACTCCGCCAGATGAAGATGGATCCGCTGATCTTAAGTACGTTTTGGCTGTGGCCACTACGATTGCGACTCACATGGTCGGTTACAAGGTCATCGTGGATAAATCCACTGTGCCCGTCGGCACCGCGGACAAGGTCAAGAGCACTGTTAGTCAGGTGCTTCAGCAGCGTGGTATGAGCCTGCCATTTGATGTGTGCTCTAACCCGGAGTTTCTCAAGGAAGGGGCGGCGATTGAGGACTTTACCAAAGGTGCTCGGATCGTTATTGGTACCGATTCTGAGGCTGTACGAGTTCGCATGCGCGAGTGCTACGCGCCATATAGCCGCAACCATGACAAGCTGATTTTTATGGATGTGCGTTCTGCCGAACTGACCAAGTACGCGGCCAATGCCATGTTGGCAACCAAAATCAGTTTCATGAACGAAATGGCCCAGCTGGCAGAACGACTGGGGGCTGATATTGAGCAGGTTCGATTAGGGATTGGCTCTGATCCTCGAATTGGCTTCCACTTTATTTACCCCGGATGCGGCTACGGGGGATCCTGCTTCCCTAAGGATGTACAAGCACTTGCGCGGACAGCTCAGCAAATTGGCTATGAAGCAGAGTTGCTCAATGCGGTTGAAGCCGTAAATGATCGGCAGAAAACAGTGTTGTTCAGCAAGCTGAGTGCTGCATTCGATGGCCAGTTAGCTGGAAAGACGATTGCTCTGTGGGGATTGGCCTTTAAGCCTAATACCGATGACATGCGTGAAGCACCGAGTCGCGAGTTGATTGAGTCACTTTGGGACGCAGGCGCTCAAGTGCAGGCCTTTGACCCTGAGGCAATGAAAGAGACTGCGCGTATCTATGGGCAACGGTCCGACTTGCGTTTGGTGGGGAGCCGAGAAGAAGCACTTGTCGGTGCGGATGCGTTGGTGATTTGTACTGAATGGAAGCAGTTCCGTACAGTCGACTTCGGGTGGCTCAAGGCTCAACTTGCAAGCCCTGTGCTAGTCGATGGACGGAACCTTTTTGATCCGCAGATCGTTAAAGCCGCCGGGCTAATGTACTACGCAATTGGTCGTGCCGATTCGCTGGCACCCGTACTCTAGTTGCAGGTTGATACTATGAAAGTTTTAGTAACTGGAGCCGCCGGTTTTATTGGTTTTCACGTATGTCGCTATTTGCTTGCGCGCGGTGATCAGGTTGTTGGGATTGATAATCTCAATGACTACTACGAGGTGGAGCTAAAACATGCCAGGCTGGATGAACTGAAGCCAAGCCGTGAGTTTCGCTTTGTTCGTATGGATATTGCAGATCGTGCTGCCATGGCCTCTCTCTTTGCCGCGGAAGGCTTTGAACGAGTCGTTCACTTGGCTGCTCAAGCGGGTGTGCGTTATTCATTGGAGAATCCACATGCTTATGCTGATAGTAATTTATTGGGTTTTCTGAACGTCCTAGAAGGCTGCCGACAAGAGAAGATTGAACACTTGGTTTATGCATCATCCAGCTCTGTTTATGGTGCGAATGAAACCATGCCATTTGGCGTGCATGACAATGTTGATCACCCTGTATCACTTTATGCCGCCACCAAGAAAGCCAACGAGTTGATGGCTCATTCGTATAGTCATTTATATGGGTTGCCAACGACAGGACTGCGATTCTTTACAGTCTATGGTCCTTGGGGGCGTCCTGATATGTCCCCGTTCTTGTTCACTCGTGCGATTCTTGCTGGGCAACCGCTTAAGGTTTTCAACCATGGGAAGCACCGTCGGGATTTCACTTATATCGATGATATTGTTGAAGGTGTCGTGCACTGTTTGGATCGTGTAGCGCAACCTAATGCTGATTGGTCTGGATTGCAGCCTGATCCATCAAGTAGTAAAGCGCCATGGCGCGTATACAATATTGGTAATAGTGAACCGGTGGAATTGCTTCGCTACATAGAATTGATTGAAGCGGCTTTGGGTAAAACTACTGTCAAGGAATTGCTTCCCCTACAGCCGGGAGATGTTGAGCATACTTACGCAGATGTTGCTGATTTGGTACGTGATACCGGTTATAAGCCTAAAGTATCTGTGGAAGAAGGTATCAAACGGTTTGTTTCTTGGTATTGTTCGTTCTATAAAATCTGACGAGATTTATAGGGCGTCTTAGTGCGCTGATAGCTGGGTGACAGAGTGATTACTTCCTGCGGTGGTTCTATTGCTTCGCGTTGCTTGATTACGGGGGCGAGCGGATTTATTGGTAGCGCTTTGTACGAGTTTCTGCAACGGCGCGATATGGCTGTCAGGGGGGCTGTGCGTCAGTTACCAAACCGATCTGGGGACTGGGTTGAAATCAAGGGGCTTGATCGTGACACGGATTGGCGCCCCGCACTCTTGGGGTGCGATGTGGTTGTGCATACTGCTGGACGTGCACATGTGCTAGGGCGGCAATCTGTTGATGAATTAGCTCAGTTTCGTGAAGTGAATCTCCATGGAACGCTGACGCTGGCCAGACAGGCCTTGGAGATGGGCGTTCGCCGTTTTGTGTTTATCAGTTCAATTGGCGTAAATGGTTCGAGCACTGTGGGAACGCCTTTTACTGAGCAAGACTTACCTGCCCCTCAGGCGCCTTATGCACAATCTAAATATGAAGCGGAACTGGCATTGCAAGACCTTGTCAGCGGCCAGGGTATGGACTTGGTTATAGTTCGTCCGCCACTTGTTTATGCTGCGCACGCACCAGGGAATTTTGCGAAGTTACTGAGGCTTGTAAAACGTGGCATCCCTTTGCCGTTAGCGTATGTCAATAATAATCGAAGTGTTATTGCTTTAGAAAATTTGCTGGATTTTCTATATTTTTGTGTCAGTCATCCGGCCGCTGCAAATCAACTGTTTTTAGTGGCGGATGGGGAAGATGTGAGTACTAAAGAAATCATTGGCTATATTTCTGAAGGTATGGGTAAAAAATCGCAGATTTTTCCTGCTCCACCTATGTTGATGGCGTTCGCTGCGAAATGTATTGGTGCTGCCTCACGTTATGAGCAGTTGTGTGGAAACTTGCAGGTGGATATTGGCAAGGCTCAAATATTATTAGGTTGGCGAGCCCCGTTGCGAACGGCTGATGCCCTCAGGTTAAGTGGTAGTCGCTATCTGGATTTTGAAAGATGATTATTGCTGGGTTGTGCATAATAACATTGATTGCCGTGTTTCTGGTAACAGGGCTTTTAAGACGTTATGCGTTGTCGCGTAGCCTGATAGATATTCCTAACTCGCGCAGTTCACATTCAGTGCCAACTCCTCGGGGTGGTGGTGTTGCTATTGTTGTATGTTTTCTGAGTGTGCTTGTTCTATTGTTTTATCTTGAATATTTAGACTTAGGGTTGTTTGTCGCGCTGTTGGGCGCTGGTCTAGGTGTCGCAATATTAGGTTTTCTTGATGATCACGGGCATATTGCTGCTCGATGGCGTTTGTTAGGCCACTTTATTTCAGCGGGTTGGATTCTTTGCTTTATTAAAGGTTTGCCGCCTGTGCTGATATTGGGCTCAAGTTACGATCTTATGTGGTTTGGCTATGTGGTTGCTGCGTTTTATATCGTATGGATGCTCAATCTCTATAATTTCATGGATGGAATTGATGGTATTGCGAGTGTTGAGGCCATCAGTGTCTGTGTTGGAATTGCGTTTATTTATTACTGTTCTGGCCATCCGGAGCATGTTGTAGTGCCACTGGTTTTGGCTGCTGCTGTTGGTGGCTTTCTTATTTGGAATTTCCCGCCTGCAAAAATTTTTATGGGGGATGCGGGCAGTGGGTTTCTTGGGGTAACGCTGGCGTGCCTTTCTTTGTATTCTGGTTGGCTTTCTGCAGCGTTTATGTGGAGTTGGTTGATTCTGCTCGGTGTTTTTGTAGTAGATGCGACATGGACCTTGTTCTGTCGCTTGTTTCGCGGTGAGGCTTTATACGAGGCGCATAGAAGTCATGCCTATCAAATAGCCTCGCGTCGTTATGGTCGACATTTGCCAGTAACAATAGCGGTTTTTTTGATTAACGTGCTCTGGCTGACGCCTTGGGCTCTGGCGGTGGCAACTGGTCGTGTGGATGGCATGTTGGCCTTGTTGTTGGCTTATTTTCCATTACTAATGCTGGCCATACATTTTGGTGCAGGGCAACGAGAGCGACTGGTATGAAACCTCAGAGTAAGTTTTTCAATGCAAGGAGGCTTTATGCTACGTAAACGTTTGTTGAAGTTGCCACGACGTATAAAGCGTAGTATTCAGTTATTTGCAGACTTGCTACTGATTTGGCTTGCGCTTTGGCTTGCATTTGTTGTGCGATTAGGTCTTGAGCCACGCATTGACCCTTTGGGTGAGTATTTGTGGTTATTTGTCTTTGCGCCATTGATTGCTATTCCAATATTTATTCGGCTTGGCATGTATCGTGCGGTAATGCGCTATTTTGGCAATGATGCATTGGTTACTATTGCCAAGGCTGTTTCATTATCCGCCTTGTTCTTGGCGTTGGCTATTTACTGGTACCAACCTACAGTGTTGGTTCCTCGCTCTCTTGTGCTAAATTATTGGTGGCTTAGCCTGATTTTAATCGGTGGGCTGCGCTTGCTCATGCGCCAGTATTTTATGGGTGATTGGTTGTCTGTTAAGCAGCAGTTGCCTTTTATGTCGCGTAGTGACGGTTTGTTAAAAGTTGCTGTTTACGGCGCTGGGGCAGCGGGTAACCAACTTGCAACAGCATTGCGCGCCGGTCGAGTCATGCAGCCTGTTGCATTCGTTGATGATGATGATGGGATCGCTACGCGCATTATCGCTGGCTTGCAGGTTTACAAGCCCAAGCATATCCAACAAATGATCGAGGAAACGGGGGCGCAGGAAATATTGCTGGCAATTCCATCTGCCAGTCGCGCCCGGCGTCGAGAGATATTAGAATTTCTTGAAACATTCCCCCTGCATGTCCGTTCTGTTCCAGGCTATATGGACTTAGCCACTGGTCGTGTGAAAGTCGAAGATATTCAAGAGGTTGATATCGCTGATTTGCTGGGGCGCGATGCCGTACCTCCGCGCAGGGATCTTTTTGAGCGTTGTATCAGTGGTCAGTCGGTTATGGTTACTGGTGCAGGTGGTTCCATTGGCTCTGAATTGTGCCGGCAGATCCTTGGTAATAGTCCTGCGCTGCTGATACTTTTAGATCATAGTGAGTTCAATCTTTATAGTATTCATGCGGAATTATCAGCGCGTGTAAAAAGAGAGTCTCTGGTTGTGAGGCTTGTCCCTGTACTTGGTTCTATACGCAACTCTGCCCGGATGGCCGATTTGATACGAATTTGGGCGGTCGATACTGTTTATCATGCGGCTGCCTATAAGCATGTGCCTATGGTTGAACATAATGTTGCAGAGGGCTTACTAAATAATGTCTTGGGTACGTTGAATACCGCCCAGGCGTCTATTCGAAGTGGGGTTAAAAACTTTGTTCTTATTTCAACCGATAAAGCTGTGCGGCCAACGAATGTTATGGGCAGTACTAAGCGTTTAGCTGAGATGGTTCTGCAAGCTTTGAGCTGTGAGGCTGCTCCACTTCTGTTTAGCGATGATAGCGTTGCACAAATCCGAAAAACGCGTTTTACCATGGTCCGCTTCGGCAATGTTTTAGGGTCTTCTGGTTCGGTTATTCCGTTGTTCCATGAGCAGATCCGTCGCGGTGGTCCGGTTACAGTGACGCACCCCAATATTACTCGTTATTTCATGACGATCCCTGAAGCTGCTCAGTTGGTCATTCAGGCAGGTGCTATGGGGCAGGGCGGTGATGTGTTTGTGCTGGATATGGGGCAGCCAGTAAAAATTGCCGAGCTGGCTGAAAAGATGATTCATCTGAGCGGATTGAGTGTCCGCTCAGAAAGCAATCCGCACGGCGATATCGCCATCGAGTTCACCGGCCTGCGGCCAGGCGAGAAACTCTATGAAGAGCTGCTGATTGGCGATAACGTCAGCCCAACCGAACATCCGATGATCATGCGGGCCAATGAAGAGCATTTGCCTTGGGAGCAGTTCAAGGAGCGCCTAGGCGAGTTATTGGCTGCAGTTGAGAGCGATGATTATGAGCGCGTGCGGCAGTTGCTGAGGGAAACCGTCAACGGTTACAAGCCCGAAGGTGAGATTGTTGACTGGATCCATGTTAAGCGCAGTGTTGAGCCCTAGTCCGCTCTGTGAGGTGATGAAAATTCCAGTGATTTGACAACTGGATGACAGCAGCTAGTTTTCAAGAGCGTGGAGAGGGAAGTCCCACGCCTTGAGAAAAAACTAACGTAAGGATACGTATATGCTGAAAGTCAAACTGTCGTCACTGTTGTTCGCTCTACTTGCCACTTTCTCTGTTGCAAGCATTGCTGCTGAAACTTCCACGCAACAAGCCCCTTCTGCTGCAGTAACCGAAGTCGCTCCAATCAGTAAGGTCAATCTCAATACGGCTGATGCCGCTACCTTGCAGCGTGAGCTGAAAGGTATTGGTGAGGTCAAGGCGCAGGCGATTGTGGCTTATCGTGATGAACACGGTGACTTTGCTTCAGTGGATGAGTTGCTGGAGGTCAAGGGTATTGGCGAGGCTACGCTGGAGAAGAACCGCGACAAGTTGAGTATCAACTGATGCATTGATCTGTTGTGCTGAACAAGGCCGGTTATCAACCGGCCTTTTTGTTTTCTGGCTGAAGTGTGCCGCGTATTAACAGTGAGGATTTATGTTGTGGTCTGCAGTCGCGGCAGATGCGGTGGTGGTCTTTCATCTGCTGTTTATTCTGTTTGCCTTGCTGGGCGGTTTGCTGGTGTGGCGGTGGCGCGTCTTGGTCTGGTTGCATGTGCCGGCGGCCGTGTGGGGTGTGCTGGTGGAGTCGATGCACTGGCCCTGTCCATTGACTCCGCTGGAGCAGAGTTTGCGGCAGGCCGCCGGGCAGGCGGGGTACCGCGGTGGTTTTGTTGAGCACTACCTGCTGCCGATCATCTACCCGGCTGGTTTGACCCAGCAGATTCAGGTGGTCTTAGGGCTGATTGTGCTGCTGCTCAATGGCCTTATCTATGCCGCAATTCTCAGGCAACGCTGGCGGCGGTTGTGAGTGGGGCTTAGGCCGCCTTATTCAGATGGATGATGGTGTGCGGGCAAGATAATTTCCCCAGCTACACTGGCCCCATCAATCACAGCAGCAAAGGCAGCTTTCTATGCAAAATCGCATGATGATCACCGGCGCGGGTTCAGGTTTGGGGCGTGAGATTGCCTTGCGTTGGGCGCGTGAGGGCTGGCAGTTGGCGCTGTCGGATGTCAATGAGCCAGGCTTGGTGGAAACCCTGCAACTGGTGCGTGAGGCGGGTGGTGATGGTTTCACCCAGCGCTGCGATGTGCGCGACTACAGCCAGCTGACGGCGTTTGCGCAGGCCTGTGAAGAGAAGCTGGGTGGCATTGATGTGATCGTCAACAACGCCGGCGTGGCGTCTGGTGGGTTCTTCAGTGAGCTGTCGCTGGAGGACTGGGATTGGCAGATCGCGATCAACCTGATGGGCGTGGTCAAGGGCTGCAAGGCCTTCCTGCCGCTGCTGGAAAAGAGCAAAGGCAAGATCGTCAATATCGCCTCCATGGCGGCTTTGATGCAGGGGCCGGCGATGAGCAACTACAACGTGGCCAAGGCCGGTGTAGTGGCCCTGTCGGAAAGCCTGCTGATCGAATTGAAGCTCCATGAAGTCAGTGTGCATGTGGTGTGCCCATCGTTCTTCCAGACCAACCTGCTGGATTCCTTCCGTGGCCCAACGCCAGCGATGAAGGCGCAGGTCGGCAAGCTGCTGGAAAGCTCACCGATCAGTGCGGCGGATATTGCCGACTACATCTATCAGGAAATTGCCAAGGGCGAGTTTATGATCCTGCCCCACGAGCAGGGCCGCATGGCCTGGGCCGTTAAGCAGAAGAACCCGCAGTTGCTGTACAACGAAATGACCGCCATGGCCGACAAGATGCGTGCTCCACGCAGCAAGTGATGCCAGTGTGAGGGTGATCTTGTTGATCATCCGGTCAGCTTAATCGGTGCTTGGGCTTGCCTGCTGCGGGCTCGGGCGTTAGGGTTTGCGGTCATGTCGGCATGGCCGCGAAACTGATGGTATTTCTGTGAAACCTTTCCCGCGGGCCTTGTTGTTGCTGGCCCTGGTTCTGGCTGCAATCAACTTGCGGCCCGGCATCACCTCCCTGGCACCGCTGATCGAGCGGATTGCCGAAGAACTGGCCTTGAGCCGCAGCCTGATCAGCCTGACGACTGCCTTACCGGTACTGTGCATGGGCCTGCTGGCACCCTTCGCGCCACGCCTGGCTGTGCGTTTTGGGCTCGAGCGCACCATCGCCCTGTGTATGGCATTGATTGCCGCTGCGCTGCTGCTACGTCTGGTCGGACATGCCAGCGCCATTCTGATTGGCAGTGCGGTGTTGCTGGGGGCGGCCATCGCGGTTGCGGGGCCGCTGCTCTCGGGGTTTATCAAACGTCATTTCGCCGGGCGTATGGGCAGCGTGGTGGGTTGGTATTCGCTGAGCATGGCAATTGGCGGCGCTGGCGGCGCGGTGCTGACCGTGCCGGCCACCCAATGGCTAAGTGATGACTGGACCCATGGGCTGGCCGTATGGGCATTGCCTGCGTTGTTGGGCTTGCTGCTCTGGCTGTGCCTGCCCAATCGCGCCGAAGCGGATGCTGACGCTGCGGGTACCGGCCTGCCCTGGGGCAGCCCGCGAGCCTGGCTGATCAGTGCATTCTTTGCTATTCAGGCGGGGCTGTTCTATGCCCTGGCCACCTGGGCGGTGGCGCGGTATCACGAGGCTGGGTTGAGCTTGTTGCACAGTAACAGCTTGTTCAGTGTGTCGATGCTGATGGGCTTGCCCAGTTCATTCCTGCTGCCTTGGTTGGCGCAACGGTTCCACAATCGCTATCTGTTGCTGATGGGATGTGGTCTGTTGTCATCGGTCAGTCTGATCATGATCACCTTCCAGCCGACGGTACTGCCCGAGCTCTGGGCGGTGACCATCGGCTTTGGCCTGGGCGGCTCATTTGCTCTGTCCCTGGTATTGCCGTTGTATGAAGCGGGCTCGCCACTGGCGGTCAGCCGCTGGACGGCGATGATGCTGTGCATGGGTTACAGCCTGGCGTGCCTGACTCCGGTGCTGACCGGTCTGGCCCGCGATCTGGCGGGTAGTTATCAGCTGCCCTTTATGGTGCTCACAGTGCTGGCGTTACTGATGACGCTGCTGGCCTGGCTGATGCGCCATGGCCCGTCGCGCAGTTCTGGCTGAGGCGGGTTTTGCCGCTGATAACGCTTATTTGGCAGCAGTTCCTTCCTTGGCCTCCGGGGCTGTGATAGAAGGCAGCCTTGATTTGCTGGAGTGCCTGCGTGGAGTCGGAATCCATCGTTTATGGTTGCATCCGTGACTGGCCGTCGGATAGCCCGGCGGAAAGCCGTTTGCGCCGTGAGATCAATCGCCAGGTGCTCGATGAGCTGCCGGCGGGCGATGTCTGGAGTTTTCTCGGTAGGGAAATGTTTGCCTGTTGCGAGCAACCGGGTGACGGCCTGTACCAGACTCAGGTGATCCACTTCGGCGCCAGCTATCGCACGGTGGAGTATGAGTGGAGCCTGTGGATCAAGCAGTTCGAGGCGTTGCTCAAACGCCTGTACTGGGCCAGCGCGGTGGTGCATCTGGAAACCGAGCTGAACGGCACCCACACCTTTCGCTGGGAGTCGGATAACGGCTTTCACAGCCCGCAGGAAGGTGAGTTGCGCGTGCGTTGCGCGTGGGAGCGCGAGGGTGGGTTACGCGGTTAAGCGCCTTTAATCGTCCAGCCCTTCAAGTGCATCCAGCCATTCTTTCGGTACATCACGCTTCAACGCCAGCTGGCATTGCTGGCTGTCCGCATCGAACACAATCACTGCCTGGCCTTTGCTCAATGCGTGACGTACCCGTTCGATACGCGTATCCAGCGGGGTTTCGTCGCCGTTATCGGTGCCGTCACGGGTGACGAAGTCTTCGATCAGGCGGGTCAGGGTGTCAGCTTCAAGCAGGTGATAGGGGATCAGCACGGTAGGGTCTCCAAAAGGCAGCGCGATCCTAACGTGCGCCGTCCAGCCTGGCCATGTTTGCCGTGCAGTTACTGGACGGAGGGTTCAGTAGGCAGCAGGTAGGTTTCCAGGGTGCTGTACAGCTTGGCGCTGTCTAGCGGTTTGCCGAGGAAGTCATTCATTCCTGAGTCGACTCCGTGCTGGCGGTGCTCATCGAGGATATGTGCGGTCAGCGCGATGATCGGCACCGCTGGCAGGTTGTTCTGGCGCTCCAGGCGGCGGATCTGCCGGGTGGCTTCGAAGCCATCCATTTCCGGCATTTCACAGTCCATCAGGATCAGTTGCGTGGCGCTCGGGTCGCGCTGGTATTCGTTGAGTGCCGCCAGGCCGTTGGTCACCAGGCGCACGTTGTAGCCGCGCTTTTTCAGAAAGCCTTGGACGACCAGCTGATTTACCGGGTTGTCTTCAGCCACCAGGATGCAGGGCGCACTGCCGGTGTCGGTGTGGGTTTTCGGTAGCGGTTTGATCTCTGCAGCACGCGGTTCTTCATAGAGTTCCAGCAGTGCACTGCGCAGGGCATTGATCGCCAGCGGCTGCGGCAGACCGAGCAAGCGCAGGCCGCCAGAGTTGGGCAATTGCTGACATTGCTCCGGGGCGCAGAGCAGCAGCACGCGTTGACCTGGCTGCAGCAGCGGACGCAGCGAATCCAGCCAGTGCTGGATGCTGCCCGGCCACGGCGCCATCAGTACCAGCAGCGGCGGTGCGGCGAAGTCTTCCAGGTAGCCGTGCAGGGTTTCCGGGTTCTGGCAGCGCTCGGTGCGCATGCCCCAGCGCCCGAGCAGGCGGCTCAAGGCATCCAGTCCCAGGCCGTCGAGTGAGGTGAGCAGCGCGGTGCGGCCCTTGAGCAACTCATGCAGCGGGTCGGTGGGCAGCGGTTCGTCTGCCTGCGGAATATCGAAGGCAAAGCGTGTGCCCTGGCCCGGGGTGCTTTGCACCTCGATACGGCCGCCCATCATCTCCACCAGTTCCTTGCTGATCGCCAGGCCCAGGCCGCTGCCGCCATAGCGGCGGGTGGTGCTGGAGTCGCCCTGGGCGAAGGATTCGAACAACTGGGTCAGGGCCTGGTCGCTGATGCCGATACCGCTGTCGCTGATGGCGAACACCAGGTGCGGATTGCCCTGGGAGTCATTGCGCCGGCAGACATTCAGCGCCACATGACCTTCGGCGGTGAATTTCAGGGCGTTGCTGAGCAGGTTCATCAGCACCTGCTTGAGTCGCGTCGGATCACCCTGGGCGCGACGCGGTACGCCACTTTCCAGGCTGACGTAGAGGCGCAGGCGCTTGTCCAGGGCTTGTCCGGTGAACAGGCTGAGGGTGTCGGAAATCAGCTCCTCCAGATCGAACTCGATATGTTCCAGGCTGAGCTTGCCGGATTCGATACGCGCGTAATCGAGGATGTCGTTGATCACCGCCATCAGCGAGCTGCCGGAGCTGGAAATGGTGTCGACATAGAAGCGCTGGCTGCGATCCAGCGGTGTTTCCTTGAGCAGCTGCAGCATGCCCAGCACGCCATTGAGCGGGGTGCGGATTTCGTGGCTCATCTTGGCCAGGAAGCGGCTCTTGGCCAGGTTCTCGATTTCCGCCTGCTCGGCGGCGCGGCGAGACTGGAAGCCTTCCTCCTTGAGCAGGTTGATGCGATCGGCCAGGCCGATGGACAGGGTGATCAGTTCGATGGTCACACCAATCTTCACCGCCGTAGCACCGAACACGCCCAACACTTCCAAGCCGAGCGAGCCGGTGGTGGCCTGAATAAAGGCGAACAGCAGGATGGCCCAGGCCAGGGTGTAGTAGGAGCCGTAGCGTACGCCGCGGCGCCAGATATACAGGCCGGTGAGCAACAGGGTCAGCGAGACCAGTGAAACCGTGACGCTGGCGAGGATATTCCAGGCGCTGAAGCCGATCAGCGGCACTGACAACAGACAGCCGGCACACACCAGCATCAGCAGGCGCAGGCCAGTATCCAGGCGTGGGAAGTACTGCGGCGCATGCAGGAAATGCCGGCTGAACTGAATCGCCGTCAGGCAGTGCAGGTACATCAGGATGTAGATGCTTACTGACTGGAAGGCCACATGCTCAGGCAGCAGTTTGAACAGCATGCCGTCAAAGCAGGCCGCCAGCACACCGACGTTGAGGTTGTAGGCCAGGTACCAGAAGTAGGCGGATTCGCGCAGTGAAATAAACAGGAACAGGTTGTAGCAGAACATCGCAAACAGCACGCCATAGAACGCGCCGTTGAAGCCCATAAGGTTTTCCTGGGCGGCAGCGCTGGCCTGGTAGGTGCTGAAGAACACCGGCATGAAGATCGTGCTGCTGGTCTTCACCCGAATCAGTAGCGTGCTCTCGCCGGTGGGCAGTTCAAGTGGGAACCAGAAGTTGCGCACCTGCACCAGGCGCTGGGAGAAGGCATAACGGTCGCCGCTTTCCTGCATCTGCCACTGGCCATCGGTATGGCTCAGAAACACCTGCAGGTGATCGAGTAGTGGGTAGTTGATTTCCAGGTAGCCGGCCAGGTTCTGCGCCAGCACGTTGTTCAGGCGGATCTTGAACCACCAGGTGGAGTCATTCTTGCCGAGGTTGGCGTGCGGGCCTTGCACTGGGGTGAAGCGTTCATCCGCCAGGGCCGCGACCTGTTCGATGCTCATGTCACCCTGGGGGTCTTCCAGGTAGGCCATGGCGGGGCCCAGTGACAGGCGCAGATCACTGTTATCCAGCGTTGCAGGCTGCAGCGCCCACGCCGATCCGCACAGCCAGAAGAGCACTACCGCCAGCCAAATCCGAGGCATTCAGCGACCTCAATATTATTTTCTGAGGCCTGATCCGGCCCCGCGTCATGCCATCACTTTGCCCTGATGCGCGCGACCCTTCAAGCGTCCTGATCACGTGGGCGCAACAGGCTGTCAACGCTGGGCACGCGGGTGTCGCTGGCCATCTGTGCATCATGTTCCAGTTGATGGCTGAAACGCTCCAGCGAGCCCTGTGCTGGCTGAGCATCGCTGGCAAATACCGGTGGGCTGAGCAGGTATGCTGTGAGCAGGCGACTGAGGGCGTTGAGGCTGTCGATATGCGTGCGTTCGTAGCCATGGGTGGCATCGCAGCCGAAGGCCAGCAGTGCGGTGCGGATGTCGTGGCCGGCAGTGACGGCCGATTGCGCATCGCTGTGGTAGTAGCGAAACAGGTCGCGGCGTACCGGAATTTCATATTCGCTGGCCAGACGCAGCAGCTGGCGTGATAGGTGATAGTCGTAAGGCCCGCCGGAGTCCTGCATGGCCACGCTGATGGTGTGCTCGCTGGACTGCTGGCCTGGCGCGACCGGTGCGATATCGATGCCAACAAACTCGCTGACATCCCAGGGCAGGGCGGCTGCCGCACCAGAACCGACTTCTTCGGTGATGGTAAACAGCGGGTGGCAGTCGATCTCTGGTTCCAGGCCGCTTTCCTGGATGGCCTTGAGCGCGGTGAGCAGCGCCGCAACGCCGGCCTTGTCATCCAGGTGGCGCGCGCTGATATGACCGCTCTCGGTGAATTCGGGTAGCGGGTCGAAAGCGACGAAGTCGCCCACTGAGATGCCCAGTGATTCGCAGTCAGCGCGGGTGCTGCAGTAAGCATCCAGGCGCAGTTCGACGTGGTCCCAACTGATCGGCAATTGGTCCACGGCGGTATTGAAGGCGTGTCCCGAGGCCATCAGTGGCAGCACGCTACCGCGAATCACGCCCTGGTCGGTAAATACGCTGACGCGGCTGCCCTCGGCAAAACGGCTTGACCAGCAGCCGACGGCGGCCAGGCCCAGGCGACCGTTGTCCTGCAACTCGCGGACGATCGCGCCAATGGTGTCCAGGTGCGCCGAAACCGCGCGGTCCGGGCTGCTCTGTTTGCCTTTGAGGGTGCCACGAATGGTGCCGCGGCGGGTCATCTCGAAGGGGATACCGATTTCCTCCAGGCGTTCGGCGACGTAGCGCACGATGGTGTCGGTAAAACCGGTAGGGCTGGGAATGGCGAGCATTTCTAGCAGTACTTTCTGCAGATAGGCGAGGTCGGGTTCGGGGAGTTTTTGCATACAGGTGCTCCTTGCGAAAAATGTTCTAGAGGCCTGCGATCTCGTGGGGTGGATAACGCTGGGCCACGGATCTGCTGATGCTTCAATCCACCTGGCTAAGCGGGAACAGCAGGTCGATAAAGCGCTCGGCGGTGGGTTGCGGCTGGTGGTTGGCCAGACCGGCGCGTTCGTTGGCTTCGATAAACACGTACTCGGGTTGATCGGCTGCAGGCACCAGCAAGTCGAGGCCGACCACCGGGATATCCAGGGCGCGGGCGGCCTTTACCGCTGCATCGGCCAGTGCTGGGTGAAGGATGTCGGTGACGTCCTCCAGGCTGCCGCCGGTGTGCAGGTTGGCAGTTTTGCGCACGGCCAGGCGCTGGCCGGCCGGCAGCACGCTGTCGTAATCCACTCCGGCGGCATGCAGGGTGCGCAGGGTCTCAGCGTCTTTGGGGATGCGGCTTTCACCTTCGGTGGCGGCTTGTCGGCGGCGGCTCTGCGCGTCGATCAGCTCACCGATGCTGTGCTGACCATCGCCGATCACTTCCGCCGGGCGGCGAATAGCGGCGGCGACCACGGCAAAGCCGATCACCAGAATGCGCAGATCAAAACCAGGGTGAAAGCTTTCCAGCAAGACGCGGCTGTCGAAGGTGCTGGCGCGTTCTATGGCGTCCTGCACATCCAGTGGCGTGCGCAGATCCACCGCCACGCCCTGGCCTTGCTCGCCATCCACTGGCTTGACCACCAGGCTGCCGTGCTCGGCGAGAAACGCGGCGTTGTCCTCAGCGCTGCCGGCCAGACGTTGGGCTGGCAGGTGCAAGCCTGCGCGGGCCAGGGCGCGGTGGGTCAGGCGCTTGTCCTGGCACAGGGTCATGCTCACCGCGCTGGTCAGGTCGCTCAGCGATTCCCGACAGCGGATGCGTCGGCCGCCGTGACTCAAGGTGAACAGTCCGGCGTCGGCGTCGTCGACCTGCACCTCAATGCCGCGTCGCAGCGCTTCATCGACGATGATTCGTGCGTAAGGGTTCATCGGCGTGTGCGGGCCGGGGCCGAGGAACAGGGCTTCGTTGATACCGTTCTTGCGCTTGATGCTGAAGGTCTGCAGCTCGCGAAAGCCCAGTTTGGCGTACAGGCTTTTGGCCTGCTGGTTGTCGTGCAGCACGGACAGATCCAGGTGGCTCAGGCCGCGGCTCATAAAGTGTTCGATCAGGTGGCGTACCAGCACCTCGCCGACCCCAGGCCGGCTGCAGCGCGGGTCGACTGCCAGGCACCACAGGCTGCTGCCATGGTCTGGGTCCTGATAGGCCTTGTGGTGGTTGAGGCCCATCACGCTGCCGATCACCGCGCCGCTGTCCTCATCCTCGGCCAGCCAGTACACCGGTCCGCCGAGGTGGCGCGGGGTGAGTTTGTCGGGCTCGATTGGCAGCATGCCGCGCAGCTGATACAGGGCGTTGATCGCCTGCCAATCCTCGGCATTCTGCGCACGGCGTACGCGGTAACCGCGAAAGCTGCGGCGTGCGGGGCGGTAGTCGGTAAACCACAGGCGCAGCGTATCGGAAGGGTCGAGAAACAGCTGCTGCGGCGCTTGCGCCAGCACCTGGTGCGGCGCGGCTACGTAAAGCGCGATATCGCGCTCGCCGGGTTGCTCAGCCAGCAATTCACTGGCCAGGGCAGCGGCATCCGGATAAGTGTGGCCGATCAGCAGACGGCCCCAGCCGCAATGCACGGCGTGCGGTTGGCTGGGCGGGGCGCTGTGATCCTCAGCCAGGCGCGCGGTCAGGCGCTCGTAGGAGGGCGCCTGACCGCGCAGCAGGCGTTGGTTAAAGGCAGTGGCACGCATTGGAAAGGTCCTTGGCGATGAGCAGGAGGCGGATGCAGCGGTGGCGGGTGTGTGCCCAGCCACCGCAGCGCTCTACAAACCGTGTTCGTTGAGCCAGAGATTGAGCGCCGCCAACTGCCACAGCTTGGAGCCGCGCAAAGGCGTCAGTTGACTGTGCGGGTCACTCAGCAAGCGATCGAGCATGGCCGGGTTGAACAGGCCGCGATCCTGGCTGGGGTCGAGCAGCAGGTCGCGCACCCAGCCCAGAGTGGCGCCTTCCAAGTGCTTGAGGCCGGGCACCGGGAAATACCCTTTGGGCCGGTCGATGACGGCGCTGGGGATCACCTTACGTGCTGCTTCCTTGAGCACATGCTTGCCGCCATCGGGCAGCTTGAAGCGCCCAGGAATACGCGCGGAAAGCTCGGCCAGGCGATAGTCGAGGAACGGCGTGCGCGCCTCCAGGCCCCAGGCCATGGTCATGTTGTCGACCCGTTTGACCGGGTCATCGACCAGCATCACCGTGCTGTCCAGACGCAGCGCCTTGTCCACGGCGGCCACGGCGCCGGGCTGGGCGAAATGCTCACGGACGAAGTCGCCGGCCATGTCGCCAGTCAGCCATGCAGGCTGCACGCAGGCGGCGTACTCGTCGTAATCCCGGTCGAAGAACGCCGCGCGGTACGCGGCGAAGGCATCTTCGGCGGCGTCCACTTGCGGGTACCAGTGGTAGCCGGCGAACAGCTCATCGGCGCCCTGGCCGCTCTGCACCACTTTGCAGTGTTTAGCCACCTCGCGTGACAGCAGGTAGAAGGCGATGCAGTCGTGGCTGACCATCGGCTCGCTCATGGCACGGAAGGCGGCGGGCAGTTGTTCGAGAATCTCGTGTTCGCCAATGCGCAGCTGATGGTGACGGGTGGCAAAGTGCTCGGCGATCAGGTCGGAATACTGGAACTCGTCGCCGCGCTCGCCGCCGGCATCCTGAAAGCCGATGGAGAAGGTCGACAGGTTGTCCACCCCGGCCTCACGCAGCAGCCCGACCAGCATGCTTGAATCGACGCCGCCGGAGAGCAGCACGCCGACATCCACGGCAGCGCGCTGGCGGATCGACACGGCTTCGCGCATGCCGTCGAGAACGCGCTCTTGCCATTCTTCCAGGCCGAAAGCGATTTCCTCGCGCTGCGGGCCGAATGCCAGGTTCCACCAGGTCTGCTGTTCACAGTTGCCTTGGGCGTCGATACGCATCCAGCTGGCCGGTGCCAGTTTCTCCACCCCGGCCAGCAGGGTGCGCGGTGCCGGCACCACAGCGTGGAAGTTCAGGTAGTGGTTGAGGGCGACGGGGTCGAGGGTTTTGCCGATGTCACCGCCAGCCAGCAGTGCAGGCAGGCTGGAGGCAAAGCGCAGGCGTTCGCCGGTACACGACAGGTAAAGCGGCTTGACCCCGAGGCGGTCGCGGGCGATGAACAGCTGCTGGCGGTCACGCTCCCAGATGGCGAAGGCGAACATGCCATTGAGCTTGGGCAGCAGGTCGGTGCCCCAGGCGTGGTAGCCCTTGAGCAGCACTTCAGTGTCGCCATCGGAGAAGAAGCGGTAGCCGAGGGCTTTCAGTTCTTCGCGCAGTTCCGGGTAGTTGTAGATGGCGCCGTTGAACACCATCGTCAGGCCCAGCTCGCTGTCGATCATCGGCTGGCCGGAGGCTTCAGCCAGGTCCATGATCTTCAGGCGGCGGTGGCCGAGGGCGAGTGGGCCCTGGCTGTGAAAGCCGTGGGCATCTGGGCCGCGAGCGGCCATGTGGTGGGTGATTCGCTCGACTGCAGCCAGGTCGGCCGGTCGTTGATCAAAACGTAATTCTCCAGCGATTGCGCACATAATTCCTTACCGGTATTGCCGTTGGGGAGTGGTTCGGGGCTGCCGAACCTTTTACACCAAAACAAAATAATGCTTTCATGTCAAAGTTTTATATCGAATTAAAAGGCGTTTATGGCTGGTAAAAAGGTTTCTACTGAAATATATTTGTCATCTGTCGTGGCCTTTGAGCTACCGCTGTTTCAGGCCTTGCGGCGTTTGCAGCAGGCCGGTGAAGTGCATGCTAAACGCCTCGGCCGCTTTGGTGGGCTGACGCCGATGCAGTTGATGATTTTGCAGGTGCTGGCGGGGGAAACACGGCTGACGGCCAGTGACCTCAGCGGTCGAGTCAGTCTCACGGCGGCGACCCTGTCGGGCATGCTCGACCGTTTGGAGGAAAAGGGCCTGCTGCAACGCCAGCGTGACGATCAGGACCGACGCCGGCAGTGGTTGCTGCTCAGCGAGCCGGGGCGCACGCTGCTGCAACAGGCACCGAGCCTGCTGCCGCCGGAGTTTGTCGAACGCTTTGCCGGATTGCAGGAGTGGGAGCGGCACAGCCTGACCGCCGCGCTGTTACGCGCGGCGCAGCTGTGTGGGGAGATGGAGTAGAACCCCGCACCTGAATCGGTGCGGGGTTGGTCGAGCGACTAACGCTGAGCGCTGAGCTTGGGCTGCTTGTATAGATCCAGCAGTACCTGATCAAGAATCGACGAGGCGCCCCAGGGGCGTGGGTCGTTGAGGATGGCCACCACGGCCCAGCTGTTACCGTTGCTGTCGCGGCTGAAGCCGGCGATGGCGCGCACGTTGTTCAGCGTACCGGTCTTGATTCGCGCTTCGCCTACCAGCGGGGTGCGGTGCAGACGTTTGCGCATGGTGCCGTCCATGGCTACCAATGGCAGCGAGGCCATGAATTCGGCGGCGTAGGGGCTTTTCCAGGCCGCTTGCAGCAGGGTGGCCATTTCCCGTGCGCTGACTCGCTCGGCACGTGACAGCCCTGAGCCGTTTTCCATTACCAGATGCGGCGCAGTGATGCCCTTGCGCGCCAGCCAGCTGCGGATCACCCGTTGCGCGGCCTTGCTGTCGTCCTGGTCGGCGGAGGTGCGGAACTGTGCGCCGAGGCTGAGGAATAGCTGCCGGGCCATGGTGTTGTTACTGTATTTGTTGATGTCGCGGATGATTTCGGTCAGGTCCGGCGAGTAGGCGCGGGCCAGCAGTCGAGCCTTCTCCGGGACCGGGCCGAGGCGGTTCTTGCCCATGATGCTGCCACCCAGTTCCTGCCAGATGGCGCGGACGGCACCGGCAGCGTAGCCAGGGTGATCGAGCAGTGAGAGATAAGTCTGCGAACTGCAGCCTTCGGCCAGCTTGCCGGTGACGATGACCGTGGTGCCGTCGAATTCGGTGACCGGGTTGTAGCGTACATCTGGCCAGCCTGGGCATTTGGCAGCCGGCAGGGCTTTGACGCGGTTGTCGATGCGAATATCGGCAATCGGCGGCTCAGCGGCGATATGCACTTTGCCGCCTTCGGTGCGGGCGATAAAACGCAGCGCCTTGAGGTTGACCAGCAGGGAGTCCGGGGTAACCAGGAATGGCTTGTTAGAGTCGCCGCCATCGTCATTAAAACTCGGTAACTGTGGCTGCACAAAGTGGCTGCGGTCGAGCACCAGGTCGCCCGTCACCTGCAGTACGCCGTTGGCACGCAGGTCGCGCATCATCAGCCAGAGCTTTTCCATGTTCAGCTTGGGGTCGCCGCCACCCTTGAGGTACAGGTTGCCGTTGAGCACGCCATTCTTCAGTTGGCCGTCGGTGAAGAACTCGGTTTTCCACTGGTGGGTCGGGCCGAGCAACTCAAGCGCTGCGTAGGTGGTGACCAGTTTCATGGTGGAGGCGGGGTTAACCGAGATGTCGGCATTGAAGAAATTGCTGCTGCCGGGGCCGTTGAGCGGCACGGTGGCCACCGACAGCGACTGGCTGCTGATCTTGTTGGCTTTCAGCGACTGCTGAACCTTGTTCGACAAACCGCCATTGGCGGCAGCCAGCGGCAGGCATACAGGCAACAGCAGGCTGGCAATGGCCAGGCGACGCAGGGATTTGATCATGGGTGGCAACCCTCCAGATGAGGGACAACAACGATGAGGCGAGGCATGTAATGGGGGCTCGTCGCGGCTTGGGATGATGCCCGCGATTATGCCCCATTCCAGTGTTGGCGGCGTGGTTGCCAATGCTGTTGGCGGTGCTTTCTGCGTTTATCGACTGACCTGTCGTCTTCGAAGCGGGCACGCAAGCCGCGAAACTGCTAGAGTGCCGCGCGTTATCACTCTTGAGGATTGTTCCATGGCTACTAACCGTTCCCGCCGTCTGCGCAAAAAACTCTGCGTGGATGAATTCCAGGAGCTGGGTTTTGAGCTGAACCTGAACTTCAAGGAAGATCTGAGCGATGCTGCCATCGACACCTTCCTGGAAGACTTTCTGCGTGACGCCATGACCGCCAATGGCCTGGGTTATGTCGGCGGCGATGACTTCGGTCTGGTGTGCCTGGGCAAGCGTGGCTCGGTCAGCGAAGAGCAGCGCGCTGCCGTTGAGGCCTGGCTGAAAGGCCGTAACGAGCTGGTGGACTTCACTGCCAGCCCGCTGATCGACGTCTGGTACCCGGACAACGCGATCAATCAGGCTTAAAACCTGTGAACAGGGCATGCCGCGCGCATGCCCTGTTGCTTTTCCCGTTTCAACTCTCTCACCTCAGCCGCCCAGGCCCGCCTTGGCCAGCACGCTCGCTGCATCGACCTGATCAATCTGTTCAGGGCGTAAAAAGCGCTCGGCGTATTGCAGGTAGATCTTCTCTCGCACGAACAGCCCGAACAGCTCTGGATCGATATGCGCGCCTTTGCACATACCGGCCATGATGCCGAGTGATTCGGACAGCAGTTTGCCTTTCTTGTAGGGCCGATCCACGGCGGTCAGCGCTTCGAAGATATCGGCTATCGCCATCATCCTGGCCGGCAGGCTCATGTCTTCACGCTTGAGGCGTTTTGGATAACCCGTGCCGTCCATTTTTTCATGATGACCGCCGGCGATTTCGGCAACGTTGGCCAGGTGCGGCGGGAAGGGCAGGTGGCTGAGCATGCGGATGGTTTGCACCATATGGCCGTTGATGATGAAGCGTTCTTCATTGGTCAGGGTGCCGCGGGTGATTCCCAGGTTGTACAGCTCGCCGCGGTTGTGTTTGTAGGCTGGCACATCGAGTTTGAAGCCCCAGGGGTTGTCGGCGGCAATCAGCTCGCTGTCGGGACGTTCGATCAAGTGTTCGGGCTTGTCGCTGAGCAGGGTTTCCTGCACCGGCAAGGGCTGCGCAGGCATGCGTGACTGGCGCAGGTTCTCCTCCCAGGACACCCCTAGGCGATCATCCAGTGTGCGTGTCCAAGTTCGTGCGGCGATGCTGCGCAGGCGCTCTAGATCGGCTTCGGCCATGACTTCGCCGCCCAGGTTGCAGCGGGCAATAAAGGCAAATTCATCATCCAGTGCGGCGAGCAGTTCGTCGCGTACCTGGGCCAGGCTGGCCGCTTCACCGCCCTGACTCACACCCTGCCAGTAAGCAATCCAGGCATCGCGCTTGAGTACTTCGAAGCGCATACGCACCTCATGGATACGGTCGCAGATGGTTTCCAGCTTGGTGGCCTTGTCCACCACGTATTCGGGCACGGTGACCTTGCCACAGTCATGCAGCCAGGCGGCGATATGCAGGGCTTCCCACTCTTCATCGCTGGGCTGGTAGGTGTCGAATGCCGGGTCTTGGCTGTCGGCCGCAGCGCGGGCCAGCATCAGGGTCAGCTCCGGCACGCGTTGGCAGTGGCCGCCGGTGTAGGGGCTCTTGGCGTCGATAGCGCCGGCGATCAGCTGGATAAAAGAGTCCAGCAGCTTCTTCTGCTGATCGAGCAGGCGCTGGCTCTCGATGCACAGCGCCGCCACGCCAGATACTGCCTCGACATAGGCGATGCGTTCCGGGCGCAGCATGGCCAGTTCAGCTTCATCGCCGGTGTCGCGATGCAGCAACAGTAGAACGCCCAGGGTCTGCCCCTGACGATTGTGCAGGCCGGTGCAGACCAGATGCGCACGTGGGCTGTCGAGGGTATGCAGCAGGCTCTGGAACCCCTGTGCCTGTTCGAAGCCCAACGCCACGATGGCACTGGGGCCGCCCATGACGGTTTGTGCCAGCCAGTTGGGTGTGGCGGGATCGCCTTGGTCAAAGCTGGGGATGCGGTGTTCTTCCAGGTTGTGCTGCTGCTCGTTGATAAACAGGCCATGGGGTTCCAGGCGACCGCTGCTGACATCACGCAGATAGAGCAGGCCACCACTGGCTTCGCTGAGGTCGACGGTTTCCCGCAGGACCCGGCGCAGCAGGGCGTCGAAACGGGTTTCTGCCGACAGGCTGGCGGCAATGTCGAGGAAACTGGAGATCGTTTCCTTCATCCTTCCCATCGACACTGCCAGTTGGTCGATCTCCTTGACGAAGGAGCGGCCGCTGGCCGGGTAGTCGAAGTTGAAACTACGAATGGCCTCGGCTTCCCCGACCAGCATGCGCAGCGGTTTGACCAGGATATTGGAGAGCAGCCAGCCGATCGGGATGCACAGCAGCAGGATGCCCAGAGTCAGCATCGCGCCTTGCCAGCGGATGCGGTAGGCATCGGCCAGCAGTTCGTGCTCCGGTGCCAGCAGGGCCAGGCGCAGCCCCTCGGGGCCACCCTCGTTGAGCTGGGTGTAGGAGATCTGCCAGCGTTGCTGGTTCAGTTGCACGGCGCCTTGGCGATCTTCGCTCAGGCCCAGATCGAGAAAGCTGGCCAGCAGTGGGCTGAGTGTTTTGACCTGGGCCAGCTGCAGGGTTTCTCCAGGGATGACCAGGCGTGCGCTGTCCGGGTAGGCCACGGCGCTGCCGTCCGGGCTGTACAGCACCACTTCAGTGGAGGGTGTCAGGCGATGCTCGGCCAGGGTGGCAGAAAGGTCATCGAGGGTCAGGTCGGCGGCCACCACAGTGCTGTCGGCGCTTTTGCGGGCGATGGTGGTACCGATTTCCCCGGTGGAAAAGAAGGCGTAGGGGGCAGTGGTGAAATGCTCCGCGCTCTGCTGTGCGCCCTGATACCAGGGACGTTGGCGCGGGTCGTAGGTTTCCTTGAGGTTCTGCCGGCGGCTGATGGGCTGCAATTGGGCATCGAAGAACTGGTATTCGGAATCCAGGCGCTGTTCGCTGATGCGGTCAATGCTCCACACCTGATAGGCCGCATCTTTGGGGGCGAAGAAAATCTGTCGCAGTTTCTGGCTGCGTAGCGGGCGCACCATGAAGAAGCCGCCATCGCCATAACCGACGTAGATCGACGCCAGTTTGGGATTGTCGCGCAGGGCCTGGGCGAAGATAGGTAGCATGATCATGCGCTCATGGCGATCACGGCCATTGATCTGCTCGTTACGCGCCAGCAGGTTGATCATGTAGCGGATGGGTTGGTAGGTGTTGCGCAGGTCTGCCTGCACTTCCTTGCGCATCTGGCTGAACAGTTGGTCGCTGCTGCTGAGGATGATATTGCTGGTCTGTTGGTAGTTGAAGAAACCCAGCACCACCCCAGAACCCAGTAGCAGCAAGGTAAACAGCACGCTGATATGGATGTGGAGAGGAAAACGCCGTTCCCTTGACCCTGGCTTCTGTTGCATTGCACCCATCCTTAAGAGCCATAACCCAGCGCCAAGCATAGTGAAGCCTGGGTGGCTTTGCCTGGCTGGGTTAAAGGTTTTTCAGGTGGGCAGGAGGGGCTGCGCAGGGCTTGCGCGCTGCACTTTTACGGTGCATTACGGTGAAGTGCCGGGATTGCTGCTGGAGCGGGTATGTGGCTGGTTTCGCCGTTGCAGCCAGCGCTCAAGGCCATACACCAGCAGTGCCACCAGCAAGGCCAGGGCTACGCCGATCAAACTGTTGAACAGGCGCACCTGCGGCAGTTGCCAGTCATGCGCCAGGCTTTCGGCCAGCAGTACGAAGCACACCGTGGTCTGCAGTACGAACAGCCCGTAATGATTGGCTTGCAGGGCGCGGCTGAGAGCGATCAGCGGCAGCAGGGTGGCGACCATCAGGGCCGGGTTCTGCAGGCTGTGGCCGAGCAGGATCAGCAGCGCTGCCGCGCCCAGGCTGGCGAGGATCGATTGCACGGCGCGCACCAGGCTGCCCTGGAAATCCAGTTGCAGGGTGGTCACCACCGTCAGAGTCAGCCAATAGCCACGGTGCAGTTCGGCCAGGTTGACGATCAGCCCGGAAAGGGCAAACGCCAGGGTGCAGCCCAGTGCATGCAGGCGCCACTTCTGCTGCGGCAGACGTTTGGCATGGCGCCTGAGCACCTTGAAGATGCTGATGAAGCGCGGCATGTACGGCCACATGCGCAGGCCATGCATGCCGCGCAAGCCGAAGGCCAGGAGCATCACCCAGAGACCTCCAAGGATAAACAGCATGGCGATGGCGTAAGGGTTGTTCAGCGAACCCAGGCCTTGTTGGCCCTGACCCAGACACAGGCAGATGGCCAGGCCGATGCCCAGCTTGCCGGCTTCACTGCCAAAGCGTTGTAACCAGGCCAAGAGAAAACCGAACAGGGCGAATATCAGCAGGCTGGAATAAGGGTGGCTGGCGGACCAGAAACCCAGACCAGCGCTGCAGGCTCCCAGGCCGCAGAGCATCAGCATGCGCAGCATGCCCAGGCGATGCAGCGGGTTGGCCTGCGCCGCCTGGAAGGCCCCGGCCGAGGCCCAGAGAAAGCCGGGATGCGCGCTGAACAAGCCGAGCAGCAAGGGTAGGGCGCAACCCAGGCCGGCGACCATGGCCGGGCCCCAGGCGGGAGGCCCGGCATGCCAGCTGAAGGTTTGTCGCAGTACGCTGCTCATGGTTTATACCGGGCTTGAACGGCCCGTCATCTCACGGGCCATTTCAGTAGCGTAGCTGTCAGTCATGCCGGCGATAAAGTCGATCACCCGCATGAAGGAGCGATACAGCGGCCAACCGGGTTCTGGTGCGTAGTAGCTGAGCAGGTCGAGAATGCGCCGGTGCTTGAACGACAGCGCACGCCCGCTGTGTTGCTCCAGTGCCGCACCGCAGAAGGCATTGAGGAGAATCTCCAGCGTGGTATAGGCGCCGATCTCATGCAGCGTTTTGCGCTTGTCGTGGAAAATCTTCTCACGTGCCAGGGACTTCGCGCTCTGTACGCAGTGCTTGGCCGCGCCGTGCATGTGCTCGACCAGATCGCCCTGCAAGGTGCCGGCGAGCAGTGCATTCTGCTGTTCAACAAAGGCATGGGCGGCGGCATTGGTCAGGTGCTCGATGGCCTTGCCGCGCAGAATCGCTAGCTTGCGTCGGCGTGAGTCTTTCGGGCCGAGCTGGCGATAGGTTTCCGGCAGGTCATCGCCCACCAGGTCGAGTAGCAATGCCTCCACTTCGGTGTAGTCGAGCAGTTCCATCTCCACGCCGTCTTCCAGGTCGATCAGGCCGTAGCAGATGTCGTCTGCGGCCTCCATCAGGTAGACCAGCGGGTGGCGTGCCCAGCGTTGTTCTTCCAACTGCGGCAGGCCGAGTTTGGCGGCGATCTGTTCGATCAATGGCAGCTCGCTCTGGTAGCAGCCGAACTTGTGCTTCTTGTAGCCCAGGGCGTCGGCGTGGCGTGCGGTCCAGGGGTACTTGAGGTAGGTGCCGAGGGTGGCGTAGGTCAGCCGTGTGCCGCCGTCGAACTGGTGGTACTCCAGCTGGGTGAGCACGCGAAAGCCCTGGGCATTGCCTTCGAAATTGAGAAAGTCGCCGCGTTCGGCGTCGCTCATTGCATCTAGCCAGCCGCGCCCGGCGGCTTGTTGGAACCAGTGGCGAATGGCGTCTTCGCCGGAGTGGCCGAACGGCGGGTTGCCGATATCGTGGGCCAGGCAGGCGGATTGTACGACCATGCCCAGGTCGCTCGGTGTGCACCAGCTTGGCAACTCGTCACGCAGCATCTCGCCGACACGCATGGCCAGCGAGCGGCCGACGCAGCTGACTTCCAGCGAGTGGGTCAGGCGCGTGTGGATATGGTCGTTGCTCGACACAGGGTGTACCTGGGTCTTACGCCCCAGGCGGCGGAAGGCGCCGGAGAAGATGATGCGGTCATGGTCTTTGTGAAACGGCGTACGCCCCAGTTCGGCGACGCTGTGTGTTGGTTTACCGAGTCGTTCACGGTTGAGCAGGGTTTGCCAATCCAAGGGTTGTCCTCGCCGTTATCTGGCTTTTGCCAGCTAGCTTCGGGGTTCTAGGCTGATGATGCAAGGCGAGGTGTTGCTAAAACCCGGCGGCGTCGATATCGATCAGCAGCAGGCGTTTGCCGTTGTCGATAAATTGCCCGGCGGTCAGGCAGTACTGGTTGGTGGTGGCATCGCGATAAGTGCTGGAGAGAATCAGCCGTCGTTCTTCCCAGCCTTCGGCCAGTAGCTGATAGAAGTAGGGGCGCCATGACCAGTTGTGGCCGATGTAGCGGCTGTCGCTGTGCCAGGTATGGTCGTGCCATTCCAGGTTGGCGGTCAGTTGGGTGCCGTGACGGTCGCACTGGAAGATCCGCAGCAGCCAGGGGGTGGCATGTGGCTGCGGCAACTGGTCGGCCTGCGCGCCGGCTTCGATCCAGGCCTTGAAGCTGTTCATCAGTTCGCCGAGTTGCTGGCGCAGGGTCATCAGGCGGGCGCGTTCGGCAAGCTTCTGCTGCACATAGCGGTCGCGCAATTGGGCAAAGCGTTTGACGAAGGCATTGCTGTTGAAAAAGGCCTGCTCGGGTTTGGCAAACAGGTAGCCCTGCAGGTAACGCGCGCCGCACTCCAGGGCGAAATCCAGTTCGGCTTCGGTTTCCACACCTTCGGCAATGATCCAGCAGCCGGTCTTTTCCGCCATCTGCGCCAGGGCCTTGACCACCTCGCTGCTGGGGCCGCCACGGGCGGCCTGCTGGAACAGGCGCATGTCCAGTTTGAGGATGTCCGGTTGCAGGGCCAGCACCCGGTCGAGTTGCGAATAGCCGGCGCCGAAGTCGTCGATGGCAATCCGTGCGCCTGCCTGTCGATAGCGCTCCACCACGCCGGGCAGGCGGGCGCTGGCCCCCCCCAGTTCGGTGATTTCAAAGACGATGCGCGCTGGGTCGATGCCGCTGTGTTGGAGCTGCTTGAGACTGGGCAGGGGCTGCTCGGGACGCAGGCGGCTGATCCAGCGGGGGGAAATGTTCAGGCTGAGGAACCAGTCCTCGGGCGCTCGATGAAAGCCTGCCAATGCGTGTTCGCGCACTTGCCGGTCAAGGCGGCGCAGGGCTGCTGGCGGCGTTTTGGGGTCACTGAACAGCGGGCCTGCCGAATGCAGTTGTCCATCATCGCTGCGTAAACGCGCCAGCGCTTCGACGCCGGCAATACGACCGGTGGCGGTGTCGATAAAGGGTTGGAAAACAGCAAGCGGTTGACCATTGAACACTGCACGGTTCCTTAGGCAGGCAAATGCCCCGGTGGGCGGCTAAGCCAAGTCACTAAGCAAGATCGTGGCCAGATTAATCCCCTGCTTCAGTATCTTTATGTGGGGCTGCTGTAGCGTCCGGCTGACGTGGCGGATGGCGCCGTAACAGCGGGAAAGCGATCAGTGCAATGCGCAGCCAGCGGCGCCAATGACCCTTGCGAATACCCAGGGTGGCCAGTAACAGGGCGCCGCCAGCGACCCAAAGTGGTGCGTTGCTGCCATGCAGTTCGGTGCGCCAGTGTTTGCGCAACTGCTGTGCCTGGCGCAGTGGTTGCAGCATCACCAGGGCTTCGTGGCGCAGCTCCTGACGGTGCATTTCCAGGCGCATGCGCAGCAGGGTTTTGCGCAGCTCACGGCGCGAGGCGTTGGCCGGTAGTTCGGGCAGATTCATGGCAGCAGTTGCTCACGGTCACGGGCCAGTTCTTCCAGGCTGGCGCTGAAGGGCGCTGGGGCATTGCGTACGCGCAGCAAGAGCGTGATCAGTGAACTGAGCATGGCCAGTGCATAGAACACGCAGAGCGCACTGATGACCAGCAGGCGGTGGCTGTCCCAGAAGGCAATCAGCAGCGCGGCGGACAAGCCGATCAGCAACAACAAGCCGAACAGCAGGCTCAGGCTGGTCAGTACCAGCAGGCTCAGTGTATGGCTCTGCTGCTCTTTGAGTTCTTCCGCGAACAGCGCGATATGGCCTTGTAGCAGGCCCAGCAAGGCACCGGCGAAGCGCCGTGGCGAACTGCCACGGCTCGGTGGGTTAGGGGGTGTTGCATCCATTGCGTTTCTCTTTAGCGCCGGGAAATCAGCATGCCCAGCAACAGGCCGATGGCGGCAGCAATGCCGAGGGTTTGCCACGGGTGAGTCTGCACATAGCCTTCGGTGGCTTCAATAGCCGCCTTGCCTCGTTCGTGCAGGGCTGCTTCAGCGTTGTGCAGGGTGCCACGGGCGCGGCCGAGACTGCTGCGTATCTGCTCGCGCAGCTCCTCGGCCTGATCACCGGCCAGGCTGGCGGAGTGCTGCAGCAGGCGTTCGGTGTCGCTGACCAGCGCCTGGAATTCTTCGAGCAGTTGGTCCTTGCTGGCGGGAGTCGTGGTTTTACGGGCCATGGTGTTTCTCCTTCGGAAGGCAACAGTGTAGGGGTTCGAGTGCCCCCAGGGAGCAGTGGTTCCTTTTTTCTGCCGATTGCCATGCTGCCAGCGCGGCAAGGGCTGGTACAGCGCTTGCATTGTGCTGGTGCGCGCCCTTGATGATGCGCTCCGTTATGGGGCTGCTGGAAGTCTGGCCAGGAAGCTGTGGTGCAGCAATAACTCATTAATAACTATGGATTAAGTACTTCGATAACAGGTTTGAACGGCACCGTCTTGGTGCTGTGAGGGGCTGGGGTCGGTTAAGCGGGATACGGTAATTGCTGCCATATGGTGCGTAATTTCCGCAGCGTGATCCGCTTTGGTGCTTTTTCCCGCGACGGAGTTTTCTTCGCAGATGGATAACATCAACAGTGCTGTGGAAACCCTGATTCACGGCTCCAATACCCTGTTTATTCTGCTTGGCGCGGTCATGGTGCTGGCCATGCACGCCGGTTTTGCCTTCCTCGAAGTGGGCACCGTACGGCAGAAAAACCAGGTCAACGCCTTGTCAAAAATCATCTCCGACTTTGCCGTGTCGGCCCTGGCCTATTTCTTTGTCGGCTACTGGATCGCCTACGGCGTGACCTTCCTTGAACCAGCCAATGTGCTGACCGAAGGCAATGGTTATGCCTTGGTGAAGTTCTTCTTCCTGCTGACCTTTGCTGCGGCCATTCCAGCGATCATTTCCGGTGGTATCGCCGAGCGTGCCAAGTTCGGCCCGCAGCTGTGTGCCACGGTGCTGATCGTGGCCTTCATCTACCCCTTCTTCGAGGGCATGATCTGGAACGGTAACTACGGTGTGCAGGCCTGGCTGGAGGCGCAGTTCGGTGCCACCTTCCATGACTTTGCTGGTTCCGTGGTGGTGCACGCGATGGGTGGCTGGCTGGCCTTCGGCGCCGTGATTCTGCTGGGGCGTCGGGATGGGCGTTACCGTGACGACCGTCTGGTGGCTTTTGCACCGTCGAATATTCCGTTTCTGGCGCTGGGGTCGTGGATCCTGATCATCGGCTGGTTCGGCTTCAACGTGATGAGTGCCCAGACCCTGGGCAGCGTCAGTGGTCTGGTGGCGGTCAACACCCTGATGGCGATGGTCGGCGGTACAGTAGCGGCCTTGCTTGTCGGTCGTAATGACCCAGGCTTTCTGCACAACGGCCCGCTGGCTGGCCTGGTGGCGGTGTGCGCCGGTTCCGATCTGATGCACCCGGTTGGCGCGCTGATTACCGGTGCGATTGCCGGTGCGCTGTTCGTCTGGGCGTTCACTGCAACCCAGGTGAAATGGAAGATCGACGACGTGCTGGGTGTATGGCCGTTGCACGGTCTGTGCGGTGTGTGGGGCGGGATTGCCTGCGGCATCTTCGGCCAGGAAATGCTCGGCGGTCTGGGCGGTGTCAGCCTGGCCAGCCAGTTTATCGGCACTGCGCTCGGCGTGGTGGTGGCCTTGATTGGCGGCGTGCTGGTGTACGGTGTGCTGAAAGCGACCGTCGGCATCCGCCTGAGCCAGGAGCAGGAGTACTACGGTGCTGACCTCTCGGTGCACAAGATTGGCGCCATCAGCCAGGATTGATCAATAAGCATCAAGCAAAAGGCCCGGAGCGTATCCGGGCCTTTTTTATTGCTACCGCTTAAACCGTGAGGCTTAGAACAGCGGCAGGGTGTAGCTGACGATCAGGCGGTTTTCGTCGATGTCGTTGGCGAAGTTCGAACGCACTGTTGCATTACGCCAGCGCACGCCCAGGTTTTTCAGAGCACCTTCCTGGAACACGTACATCAGCTCGGTGTTGCGCTCCCACTCTTTGCCCTCGGAGCGGTTGGCGCCCAGTTCGACGTTGTCACCGGTCAGGTAACGGGTCATAAACGTCAGGCCCGGAATACCGACGCTGGCGAAGTTGAAGTCATAACGCGCCTGCCAGGACTTTTCATCCTTGTTGGCAAAATCGCTGATTTGTACGTAGTTGAGCAGGAACGGATCGGTGCCGTTGATATAGGCAAAACCGGTGTCACCGCTCATCTTCTGGTAACCCAAGCCGAAGCTATGACCTTCAATGCCGTAGGTGACCATCGCGCCAAGCGCTTTGTTATCAATATTGCTGCGGCTTTCATCGGTTGAGCGGGCATAGCGCAGGTCGGTTTTCAGGGTTTGTTTGTCGCCCAGTGGCAGAACATGCACCAGGTTGAAGGAGTTCTGCTTGTACATGTCCTCCAGCCTGGAGTGGTAGTAACCCGCGGTGAGATCCGGGGTGAGTTTGTAGCTGCCGCCGAAGAAGCTGAACGAGTCAGTGGTAGCGCCGCCGGTAACAGCAATGCCGCGAGTACCAATAGCACCGGTTCGACTGTTGATACTTGTCGTTAGAGCGATGTCTTCATAGTCATTGGAGTTGCGGTTGTTCACTTCACGGACATGGCCCATGTCCAGGGTCAGGCCGTCTATTTCCTGGGACAGCAAATGGCCGCCTTGGAATATCTGTGGCAGCAGGCGGGCGTCGCTGGAGGCAATGGCCTGGTTCTTGAACTGCATACCGCCGACACGCAGGGTGCTTTTGGAAATTTTGGCTTTGGCTGCGACAGCCAGGCCGGAATAGTTGTCCTGCGAGCCACCGGACGAACGATCCGGAACCAGCAGGCCGCTGCCAGCAGTGCCGTCACCGGAATCCAGCTTGAAGCCGAACATACCGATGGCGTCTAGACCAAAGCCTACGGTGCCTTCGGTGTAGCCCGAATCTGCGCGCAGGATAAAGCCCTGCGCCCACTCTTCTTGCTTGTGTTGGGCCGCGCCAGTCTGGCGGAAATCACGGTTGAAGTAGAAGTTACGTGCTTCGACAGTGGCTTTGCTGTCCTTGATAAATTCGGCTTGTGCCAGCGACGGCAGGGTGAGGCAGGTGCCCAGTGTGGCGAAGGCCACAGCACGGGCGAGGGGAGATTGAGTCATTATTGTTAGCTCCTCGTGTGTGCGGGTCGGCTTGTGGCCGATCTGTTACAGCGAGGCGCAATAAAACATGGGGTGACAGCCTGTGGCCCTTAGACTTTGGTCTGCCCACCCGCTAATAGCTCAGCACGAGCAGCGCAGGCGCATCTAAGCAAACGCTCTAGCAGGCGAGCTGTGCCGTTGATCGGTTAGCTTGGTGCGGGCGCTAAAGTTTCCCCTTGGATGGCCGTCAACCAGTCAGATACACCGCCCAGGTACTTTGCCATGAACCCGCTGGCCTCACTTCTATCCTCCCCATCCCGTTCAGCTGCGGCTACTGCCCAGCCGACCGTCCGCAATCCGGCTGCCGATGCACAGGCCACCTTGGCCAATCGTCTGGCTGAGCGCCTTGGCCTTGAGCCCGGCGCCCTGGCGGGTAAAGCCAATGACTACACCCCGGAGAAGGTCGCCGGACGGATTCTGGGCTTTATCGAGCAGCGCCTGCAGAGTGAGCAAGCGGCGGGCGCGGACCCGAGCAAGCTGCAAGGCTTGCTGGAGCAGGCGCGCAGTGGTGTGGAAAAGGGCTTTGCCGAAGCCCGCAAGATTCTAGACGGCATGGGTGTGCTGCAAGGCAAAGTGGCGAGCGATATCGATGACACTTACCAGAAAATCCAGGACGGCTTCAGTGCTCTGGATAAACGCTTCAACCCGAGCAGCCCAGCTGGTACCGGTAATGTCGCCGTAGCGGCCTACAGCGAGCGCTTCGCCGCCAAGGCGGAAACCTTCGAGATGCAAGTGACCACCCGTGATGGTGATCGCCTGCGCATCTTCATTGCCCAGGCTTCGGCCAACTGGTCGCAGAGTGCAGTGGCCGCCAGCAGTGACGGCAAGACCAGCTCGCTGGTAGCCAGCAGTCAGTCCGGCAGTCTGCAGATCGGTGCCTGGCAGGTCAGTGTTGAAGGTGAACTGGATGATGAGGAGCGTGGTGCGCTAGAGAAACTCTTCAGTCAGGTGCAGGACCTCTCCAACAAGTTCTATGCCGGCGATCTGTCCGGTGCCTTCGACCGCGCCATGGCCCTGGAAATGGATGGCGAACAACTGGCGTCGATGTCTCTACGCCTGACCCAGACCACCGTACGCCAGGCCACCGATGCCTACAGCGCTGTTGCCCAAGATGGCGGTCAGGCGGCCAGTGCGGTGAACAGCTCGCTGATCGACTATGCCCAAGGCCTGCTTGATGCTTTGCGTAGCGCCAATCAGGTGGCCGAAGAGGGCAGCGCCAAGGGCAACCTGCTGGATCTGCTCAAGGGCGGCTTCTCGCTGGATGAGCGTTTCGACAGTGCGCGCCTGGATAAGGCCGAGCAGCTCAATAACCGTTTGCTCGATGGCCTGCAAAGCCTGCTCAACCCCGCGCTAGACAGCAGTAAGTCAGCAGACGTGTAAGCCAGGGGCAATGCTAAACTGCACCTTCAGTCGTCAGTGGAGGTGCGCAGATGCTCCCGGAATGTCAGTTATTCGGTACGCTCGGCTGCCACCTGTGTGAGGTGGCAGAAGCGTTGCTGATGCCCTTTGTCGAGCACGGCCTGCTGGTTGAGCTGATCGATATCGCCGAACAGGAACACTGGGTTGAAGACTACGGCCTGCGCATCCCGGTGTTGCGCCGTGTCGACACCGGCGCTGAGTTGAACTGGCCGTTCGAGGCTGAACATATCGTCGAATTCTTGCGTGATACCCATGCCTGACGCGTGGGCGGGGATGCTACTTTTACAGGGAACATACGCATGAGCATGGTGCTGGGTGACGCCTTGTCACTGCTGCTGTTTCGTCTGCACAGCGGCCGCCTGTTGGGCATCAACCTGCTGAAAGTGCAGGAAATCATTCCTTGTCCGACGCTAACCAAACTGCCTAGCCGGCATCCCCATGTACGCGGTGTGGCTACCTTGCGCGGCTCTGCATTGACGGTCATTGACCTAGGCAAGGCGATTGGCGAGCAGGGCGTACCCGGCAACCACGACGGTTGCCTGATTGTTACCGAACTCAGCCGCTCGCGTCAGGGCCTGCATGTGCAGAGCGTCGAGCGTATTGTGCAGTGCTACACCCGTGACGTTCGCCCGCCACCGGCCGGTTCTGGTCGCACGGCCTTTATCACTGGGGTGACACAGATCGACGGCAAGATCGTGCAGATTCTCGATATCGAGAAAGTGCTGCACGAGTTGGCTCCAGCACTGGTTGAAGACATCGACGAACAATTGCTCTCCGATCGCGAGCGCGCATTGCTCAGCGGGCGTCGGGTACTGGTGGTGGATGATTCCCAGGTTGCGTTGCAACAGACCATGATTACCCTGCGCAAACTTGAGCTGGACTGCCAGATGGTGCGCAGTGCGGCGGCTGCGCTGGAGTTGTTGCAGGCACAATATGCGGCGGGCCAACCAATCGAGGTTCTGGTGTCGGATATCGAGATGCCAGAAATGGATGGCTACGACCTGGTTCGCACGTTGCGCAAAAAGCCCGATATCGGTGATATCTATGTGCTTTTGCACACCTCGCTCGACAGCACCATGAACACCGAAAAAGCCAATGCGGTGGGCGCGAACGACGTGCTGACCAAGTTCTCCACTGTCGACCTCAGCAAAGCCTTGGTGTGTGCATTCGAAAGCTTGCAGTAGGCTTTTCTTTTGCCCACAAAAAAGCCCGCTATCAAGCGGGCTTTTTTGTGGGATCTGGTCGGAGAGACAGGATTCGAACCTGCGACCTTCTCGTCCCGAACGAGACGCGCTACCAAGCTGCGCTACACTCCGAATGGGTCGAGATTGTACTGAAAAAGTTTTACTGCACAAGGGGTTAGCTTTTAATTTTTTCTATCGCCCAAGCGCTGCAGATGCGTTGGCTGAACCCCGGCGGCGGAGCAAAAGCTGCCATGTACCGCCAGGGATATCGACTTACAACTCCTTGAGGGTACGCACCTGATCCTTGTTGACCTTGGCGCGTTTGCCATCGAGTTGTTCGAATTCGTAGAAGCCCGAATCCTCATCGAAATGTGGCTCGTCGATGGTCTGGATTTCGCGGCCATCATTGAGGGTGATCACCGTTGGCGATGCGCAGCCTGTCAGCGCGACCAGGCCCAAGGTAAGCAGCAATGCCGGAATAATCCGCTGAGTCATGGGGTTCTCCTTGATTGATAGGGTATTTACCCAGCGTGTGACGAATTTTTGTCAGCCAAGTTCCCTGAAGGCAGCTGCTGCGCCGCTGCGAGCAGCTCTGGGGTGTTCAGATTGGCCAGGCGCGGATCACCGGGTGGGCAGTTGATGGTCAGCGGTGCCAGGCCGCGCAACCAGCGTTGGGGGCTGCGTTCTCCGGCCTGCCAGGCGCGCTCCAGATCAGCCTGCAGGGTACAGGGGATGATGCTGAACAGCGGCTCGAGAAATTCGCCCTGACGGAGCACCACCGCGCGTTCGCCGGCCTGGCTCAGCAGGGCCTGTAGCAGCGCGTTGTCTAGCTGCGGCGCATCGCACGGCAGGATCAACAGGTTGGCATGCCGGGCCACACGCAGACCAGCGCGAATGCCTGCCAGTGGGCCTTGATAGTCCGCTGCCTCATCACTGACCAGACGATCAGCAAAGGGTGCATAGCGCTCGGCGTTACGGTTGCAGGAGATGATCAGATCGTCGGTCAAGGGGCGTACCCGCTCATGCAGCCAGGCAATCAGCGGGCGGCCCTGCCAGTCAAGCAGGCCCTTGTCGGCACCGCCCATGCGTTGGCCACGACCACCGGCCAGCAGCAACACGGAGCAGTCGGGCAGGGCATCGGGAACGGGCATGGCGAAGCCTCCAGCGGCGGGCCTGTGATATAACGGCGGGCATTATCGCCCATAACTGGAAGCCTGCCATGAACCACAAGGCCGAGGCACATTTCGTGCCCTTGAATATCGCGGTGTTGACCGTCAGCGACACCCGCAGCCTGGAAACTGACACCTCCGGCCAACTGTTTGTCGACCGCCTGCAGGCCGCCGGCCATCAGCTCGCCGCCCGGGTTTTGCTCAAAGACGATCTGTACAAGATTCGCGCCCAGGTCGCCACCTGGATTGCCGAGGATCAGGTGCAGGTGGTGCTGATTACCGGCGGTACCGGCTTCACCGGCCGCGACAGCACTCCGGAAGCGGTGAGCTGTTTGCTGGATAAACAGGTCGATGGTTTTGGTGAGCTGTTCCGGCAGATTTCTGTGCCTGATATCGGCACCTCCACCATTCAGTCCCGCGCTCTGGCAGGCCTGGCCAATGGCACCCTGGTCTGCTGCCTGCCGGGCTCGACCAACGCCTGCCGCACCGCCTGGGATGGCATTCTCGGTGAGCAGCTGGACAACCGCCACCGCCCGTGCAATTTCGTTCCGCACCTCAAGTCGGTGGCCGCCTGCGAGAGCCGTGGATGAGCTGCTGTGACAAGCCGGGATTGATGCCCGTTGAGGCAGCGCTGGCGCGGTTGCTGGCGCAGGCCGAGGCCAGCGCGATTGTTGAATGCGAGCGGGTCAAGCTGAGCGATGCCGCAGGCCGGGTATTGGCCGAGCCATTGCTGGCCGAGTTAGATCTGCCGCCCTGGGACAACAGCGCCATGGACGGGTACGCCCTGCGCTTGGCCGATTGGAATGGCGAGCCGCTGGTCGTCAGCCAACGCATTCAGGCCGGCAGTGCGCCGCAGCCGTTGCAGCCCGGCACCTGTGCGCGGATTTTCACCGGCGCGCCGCTGCCAGCCGGCGCTGATACTGTGGAAATGCAGGAAAACGCCGTGCTCGGCGAGGATGGTCGCGTTGCCTTTAGCGAGCCGCTCAAGCGCGGGCAGAACGTGCGCGCCCGGGGGCAGGAAACCCGTGTTGGCGATAGCGTTCTACCCGCCGGCACGCGTCTAGGTCCGATTGAGCTGGGTTTGGCGGCGTCCTTGGGTTGCGCTGAATTGAATGTGCGCCGCCGACCTCGGGTGGCGGTGCTGTCCACGGGGGATGAGCTGGTCGAACCGGGCCAGCCGCTCGGGCCCGGGCAGATCTACAACAGCAATCGCCGCGTGCTGATCGCTTGGCTACAGCGTCTTGGCTGCGAGGTGGTGGATGGCGGCATTCTGCTCGATGACCTGGAGCAGACCCGCGCAGCGCTAGCTGCGTTGAGTGATGTTGACCTGATTCTTTCCACCGGCGGTGTGTCGGTGGGCGAGGCGGATTTCCTTGGCATGGCCCTGCGCGAAGAGGGCGATCTGGCGCTGTGGAAGTTGGCAATTAAACCGGGAAAACCGCTGACCTGCGGGCAGTTTCGCGGCGTACCGGTGATCGGCCTGCCGGGTAATCCGGCTTCGACCCTGGTGACTTTCGGCCTGCTCGCGCGGCCTTATCTGCTGCGCCGTTTAGGTGTGCAGCGGGTCGAGCCCTTGGGCTTTTCGATGCCGGCGGGCTTCACCTGGAGCAAACCGGGCAATCGCCGCGAATACCTGCGTGCGCGTATCGAAAATGGCCGGGTGGTGCCTTACCCGAACCAGAGCTCCGGGGTGCTGCGCAGCGCGGCTTGGGCTGAGGGTTTTGCTGAAGTGTTGGAAAACACCACGCTGGCCGAGGGCGATAGCCTGCGGTTTATTCCCCTAAGCGAAGTTCTCGGGTAGGTCAGCCTAGCGGTGGATGGCGCTTCACCCATCCACCAAGGTTGTCAGCTACTGCGCCTGCTCTCGCGAAATTCGCCTGGGGTCTGCCCGGTCCAGGTCTTGAAGCTGCGGTGGAATGAACGGGATTCGGTAAAGCCCAGGTAGCTGGCGATATCCTGAATCGCCAAGTCGCTGCGCAGCAGGTAGTGCTCGGCCAACTCCTGGCGCAATTCATCGAGAATCTGCTGGTAGCTGGTGCCGGCCAGTTGCAGGTGACGCTGCAGGGTGCGCACCGTCATGTTGAATTTCTCCGCCACCCGCTCCTTGCGCGGCAAACCATCCTTGAGCAGCAGGCGCAGGGCGTTCTTTACCCGTTGTGGCAGCGGCTCGTTGTCGTCCAGTCCGGCCATCAGGGTCAGGGCGTGTTCTTCCAGGGTGCGCAGCAGGTTGGCATCGGCCTGACGCAGCGGCACCGCGAGGTATTCCAGCGGTACGATCAGCGCATTGCAGCTTTGTTCGAAGCGGATCGGGCAGCCGAAAATCGTCTGGTACTCGGCAATATCGACGCCTTCAGGCAGGGCGTGTTCGAACCACACCTCCCGCGGCGAACTGTCGGAGTCGGAGATCCAGCGCGCATACAGCAACCACGAAGCCAGTACGTTTTCCACCATGTGCCGGCGGATCGGCTCAGCCTGATGGCGACAGGTCCAGATCAGGCGAACGTGATCTGCGCCGGCCTCGACCCGGCTGACACCCATATCCCCCACCAGCTTCTCGTAAGGCACGATGCGGCTCATGGCCTCACCGAGGGTGGCGCAGTTCATGGTGATATAGCCCAGCACGCTCCACGAACCCGGCTGTACAAAGCGCGCGCAGTGCAGGCCAAACAGCGGGTCATCGGACACCGCCAGCAAGTGGCCGAGCAGGCGTTCATGGGTTTCACTGGGCATGCGCTTGCTGTTGTCGGTCAGCTCCTCGGCCTTGATGCCGGCTGCCGCCAAGGCCTGGTCGATATCCAGACCCAGCTGTTCGGCATGGCGCAGGTACTTGAGCAGGGCAGGGACAGAGGTGTAGCCGAGGTTTTCCATGGATTGTTCTTATTCTGAATGTCTTGATTGGCGATAAGGCCTGGCTCGATTCGACAGTGACGCCTGGACGCGGCTCGCTAGTATAGGCAGCCATCGAGGGTGACTGAAATATCCGGGAGAAGCAGATGCGACGTTGGAACGGCTGGGGTGATGACGCAACAGTGGTGGAGCTGCCGGCCCATGGCGAGGCTTTTCTGGCTGAGCTGGTTGGCTCTGGCCAGGTGCTGGCCGATGCCAGCCTGGAGCAGGTGCTGGCGCAGGTGCCGGCCTCGCGTCTGCAGGCTCATCCGCTGATCTGTCTGAATGCCGAAGACCGTGTGCGTCACGCCCGTGGCCAGAGCCTGCCGGACTGGCTGGCGATGCGCTCGGGCGATTTTGGCGTATTCCCTGATGGTGTGGCCTACCCGGAAAGTGCCGCGCAGATACGCGAGCTGCTGGCCTGGGCCAGCCAGCAGGATCTGATCGTGATTCCATACGGCGGCGGCACCTCGGTGGCTGGCCATATCAACCCGCAGGCCAGCAACAAACCGGTGCTGACCCTGTCGCTGGCGCGCATGAGCAAACTGATCGAAATCGACCACGACAGCCTGATTGCCACCTTCGGCCCGGGTGCCAATGGCCCGCAGGTGGAAAGCCAGTTGCGTGCGCAGGGCTACACCCTCGGCCATTTCCCGCAGTCCTGGGAGCTGTCGACTCTCGGTGGTTGGGTCGCCAGCCGTTCCAGTGGCCAGCAGTCGCTGCGCTACGGCCGCATCGAGCAGCTGTTTGCTGGCGGCAAGGTCGAGACCTTTGCCGGCACCCTGGAAATTCCGACCTTTCCGGCCTCGGCCGCAGGCCCGGACCTGCGCGAAGTGCTGATGGGCTCGGAAGGGCGCTTCGGCATCATTTCCGAGGTCAAGGTGCGCATCACCCGCCTGGCCGAGCAGGAAAATTTCTATGCAGTGTTCCTGCCCAACTGGCAGCAGGCACTGAGCGCCATTCGCAGCCTGGCCCAGGCGCGCGTACCGTTGTCGATGCTGCGCCTGTCAAACGCCATCGAAACCAAAACCCAACTGGCCCTGGCCGGTCATCCACAGCAGATCGCCTGGCTGGAGAAATACCTGGCCCTGCGCGGCGCGCGTGACGGCAAGTGCATGCTGACCTTTGGCGTCACCGGCAGCCGCACGCAGAACGCCGCGTCGCTGAAGCAGGCGAAGAAGCTGCTGAAAAGCTTTGGCGGGGTGTTTACCGGCACCTTGCTGGGTAAAAAGTGGGCAGAAAACCGCTTCCGTTTCCCCTACCTGCGCCATGGCCTGTGGGCCGCGGGTTATGCGGTGGACACCCTGGAAACCGCCACCGACTGGAGCAATGTCGACAGCTTGCTGAACAAGGTCGAGAGCAGCCTGCGCAACGGCCTGAGCGAGGAGGGCGAGCAGGTGCATGTGTTTACCCACCTGTCCCACGTCTACAACGAAGGCTCGAGCATCTACACCACCTACGTGTTCCGTCCGGGTGCGAACTACGCCGAGGCCATGGCGCGCTGGCAGAAGCTCAAACATGCCGCCAGCCTGACCATCGCCGAGAACCGCGGCACCATCAGCCACCAACATGGTGTTGGTCGTGATCACGCGCCTTACCTGCCGGTGGAGAAGGGCGAACTGGGCATGGCCACGCTCAAGGCGCTTGCCGGGCATTTCGACCCTGAGCAGCGCCTGGCACCAGGCGTGCTGATTCAGGATTGATGATGAGCAACTGGAACGCCGCCTGGCGCGAACAGGCGCTGCCCGAACTGGCCGCACGCGATTGGGATCTGATCGTCGTCGGCGGTGGCATCAGCGGTGCCGGGATTCTGCGTGAAGCGGCGCGGCGCGGCTGGAAATGCCTGTTGCTGGAGCAGCGCGACTTTGCCTGGGGTACGTCCAGCCGTTCCTCGAAGATGGTGCATGGCGGATTGCGCTATATCGCCAAGGGCCAGTTTGGCCTGACTCGTGATTCGGTGCGCGAGCGCCAGCGTCTGCTGCAGGAGGCGCCGGGCTTGGTCGATCCCTTGAGTTTTATCATAGCCCACTACCAGGGCGGCTTTCCCGGCCCTCGGGTTTTCGGTGGGCTGCTGGCGGTGTACGACGCCCTGGCCGGCAAGCGCAATCATCTGTACTACCCGCTGCAGCAACTGCGATATCTGGCGCCGGGTATCAAAGAAGATGGCCTGCTCGGCGGCACACGGTTTTTCGATGCGGTAACCGACGACGCACGGCTGGTGCAGCGTGTACTGGGCGAGGCGCGCACCGACGGGGGCGAAGCGCTTAACGGCATGCGCGTGGTCGAGTTGCTGCGTGAAAACGGGCAGGTCACTGGCCTGCTTGCCGAAGACAGTGAAAGCGGCTTGCGTTATGGCTTCAAAACCCGCGCCGTGGCGCAGGCCACGGGGGCCTGGGCCGATCAGCTGCGGCAGAAGACTGGTCTGGAACATATCCGCCCGCTGCGTGGCAGCCACCTGCTGCTGCCGGCCTGGCGCTTGCCGGTGGCGCATGCGTTCAGCTTTATGCATGCGGCGGACAAGCGCCCGGTGTTTGTCTTCCCCTGGGAAGGCGCGACGGTAATTGGCACCACCGATCTCGATCACCCGGCACCGCTAGCCGAGGAGGCGCGGATCAGCTCGGATGAGGTTACGTATTTACTGGATGCCTGCGCTCAGCAGTTTCCTGCGGCGCAGATCAAGGCAGTGGATGTGCTGTCGACCTGGGCTGGCGTGCGTCCGGTGGTCAGCGATGGCGCACCGGGGCGCAAACCTTCGGATGAGAAACGCGAGCATGCGCTGTGGATCGAGCCCGGCTGCGTGACCCTGGCCGGCGGCAAGCTGACCACCTTCCGCCTGCTGGCGCTGGAAGTGTTGCAGGCCTGCGCACCGATGGTCGGGCGCAGTGTGGATGATCAGGGCGCGGCGACCTTTGCCGCCGTGGCGCGTCAGCCGATGTCGCAGTTAAGCCCGGCTCAGCAGAAACGCCTGATTGGTCGTTACGGCCGGGCGCTGCCGCAGGTGCTGGCGTTGGTCGATGAACTGGGTGTCGAGCAGGTGGCCGGCACGGACACGCTGTGGGCCGAGCTGGCCTGGGCGGCCGAGCAGGAGCTGGTGCTGCACCTGGATGACCTGCTGCTGCGCCGCACACGTTTGGGCCTGCTGCTGGCGTGCGGCGCGGCGGCCGAACTGCCGCTTATCCGTGCGCTGTGTCAGGCCCGCCTGGGGTGGGATGACGCGCGCTGGCAAGAGGAAGAACAGGCGTATCTGCAACTCTGGCAGCGTTGCTACAGCCTGCCGGTGGAACATGGATCACGAGGAAGGACGGCGTCTTGAGCGAGAAAAGTTATCTGCTGGCCATCGACAATGGCACCCAGAGCATTCGGGCGCTGTTGTTCGATCTTCAGGGCAATCTGCTCGCCAAGGGTAAGGTGGAGCTTGAGGCCTATTACTCCAAGCAGCCCGGCTGGGCCGAGCAGGACCCGGAATACTACTGGGCCAGCCTCGGCGAGGCCTGTGCGCAGCTGTGGCAGCAGGTGGATATCGACCGCAGTCGAATCAAGGGCGTATCGCTGACTACCCAGCGCGGCAGCCTGATCAATGTCGACGCGCAAGGCCAACCACTGCGTCCTGCCATGCTCTGGCTCGATCAGCGTCAGGCCGAGGTGCGTGGGCCGATCAAGGGCCCCTGGGGCTGGCTGTTCAAGATCGCCGGGGTGCAGGCCACGGTGGATCATTTTCGCGCCCAGGCCGAGGTCAACTGGATCGCGCAAAACCAGCCGGACATCTGGGCCAAGACCCACAAGGTGCTGTTGCTCTCAGGCTTTCTCACCCATCGGCTGTGCGACCAGTTTGTCGACTCGTTGACCAGTTGCGTGGCTTACCTGCCATTCGACTACAAACGCCTGCAGTGGGCCAAACCCGGCGACTGGAAATGGCAGGCCATGCCGGTGCGCCGCGAGCAGTTGTCGGAATTACGCAAGCCGGGCGAGATGCTTGGTCATATCACGGCGGCGGCCAGCCGGCATACCGGGATTCCCGAAGGCTTGCCGCTGATTGCTGCTGGTGCTGACAAGGCCTGTGAGGTGCTTGGTGCAGGCGGCGTGGAGCCGACAACGGCCTGTCTGTCCTATGGCACCACGGCGACCATCAACACCACACGCAGCAAGTACCTGGAAACCATCCCGCTGATCCCGCCATACCCGTCGGCGATTCCTGATCACTTCAACACCGAGGTGATGATCTATCGCGGTTTCTGGATGGTCAGTTGGTTCAAAAAAGAATTTGGTCTGCGCGAAATGCAGCGGGCCAAGGAGCTGGGCGTCGAGCCTGAGGCGCTGTTTGATGAGCTGGTCAACAGCGTACCGGCTGGCTCCATGGGCCTGATGCTGCAGCCGTACTGGTCTCCGGGCATTCGTGAACCAGGGTTGGAGGCCAAGGGTTCGATCATCGGCTTTGGCGACGTGCACACCCGCGCGCACATCTACCGGGCGATTCTGGAAGGGCTGGCCTATGCCCTGCGTCAGGGCAAGGAAAAGATCGAGAAGCGCTCGGGCACGCGCATCACCCGCCTGCGCGTCTCCGGCGGCGGCTCGCAGAGCGATGCGGCCATGCAGCTGACCGCCGATATTTTCGGCCTGCCGGCCGAGCGTCCGCATCTGTATGAAACCAGTGGTCTGGGGGCGGCGATCAACTGCGCGGTGGGCTTGGGTTTACATCCGGATTACCCGACTGCGATCAAAGCCATGACCCGCGTAGGTGACGTATTCACGCCCAATCCTGAGGCGCAGCGCACCTATCAGCAGCTGTACACCCAGGTTTATCAGCGCATGTATAAGCAGCTTAAACCGCTGTATCAGACCATTCGCAAAATTACCGGCTATCCAGCGTAAAAAGCTGCTGCGCGTCGGCCCTGCTGCGTTAAAAACAGGCTCGGAATGCTCATGTACAAAAGTACACTCCGCGTCCTCGCCTGTTTTGACCAGCCGGAGGCTGTTACTAACGTAGCGCCTTGCAGGACTCTAGCTCGCGAGCCTTTGGACAGGTTCTGCTATGGCGGGTCAGGCCACATCCACCAAGATGATTTCGCTATCTTCGATGGCCGTCACGCGGATCACGTCCACATCGCTGACTGCCACGCCATCACGAGCCTGGGCGCTGACGCCGTTGACTTCGATGCTGCCGCTGGCCGCTACCAGATAGGCTTTGCGCGCCGCACCAGTCGGGTACTCGGTGCTTTGTCCCGCTTTCAGAGTGGCGGCAGCCATCCGCGCGTTGCTACGGATCGACAGAGCGTCGCTATCCTCTGCATAGCCGCTGGCCAGAGTGACAAACGCGCCGGCACGTTCACCTTTGGGGAACGGTTTGGCGCCCCACGACGGAGGTAGGCCTGACTGGTTGGGCTGAATCCAGATCTGGAAAATCTTGGTGGTGGTGTCTTCGAGGTTGTATTCGCTATGGGCAATCCCGGTACCGGCGCTCATTACCTGCACATCACCGGCTTCGGTACGGCCATGGTTACCCAGGTTGTCCTTGTGGGTGATGGCCCCTTGGCGTACATAGGTGATGATTTCCATGTCGCGATGCGGATGAGTCGGAAAGCCCGTGTGCGGAGCAATTTCATCATCGTTCCACACCCGCAGCGGCCCCCAGCCCATACGCGCCGGGTCATAGTATTCGGCAAAGGAAAAGTGATGACGGGCATTCAGCCAGCCATGATTGGCACCGCCGAGCTCGGCGAAGGGGCGTACTTCGATCATCTGCATATCCTCATAGATAAACACCGGCTTTTGGCTGCAGTGTTGGTTGGCGATGAACAGATCATCCAATAAATCAATGTGATTAAAAATGCGTAATTTTTGGATTTAATTATCGATTAAATCGATATTTAGACCGGGTACTGCACTGTGTGTCGACTAAAGCGTGATGAGGATATCGGGAATGCAAGAACGTAAAGCGCTGCTGATCCTGCACGGCAAACAGGCCCTCAATGCCGAAGTGCGTACTGCTGTAGAGGTGCGTCGTGCGCAGGGTTGGCAGCTGGATGTGCGAGTCACCTGGGAAGCTGGTGATGCCCAGCGCCTGGTCAATGAAGCCCTGGCAGCGGGCTATCCAACGCTGATTGCCGGTGGCGGCGACGGCACCCTGCGTGATGTGGCCGAAGCCATGGCGCTGGCCAAAACCCAGGCTAGTCTGGCGCTGTTGCCACTGGGCACCGCCAATGATTTTGCCCGCGCCGCCGGTGTTGCGCTTGAACCGCAGGCGGCGTTGGCCTTGCTGGATGAGCCGGCACAACCGATTGATCTGGGCGAAGTCGACGGCCAGGTGTTCCTCAATATGGCCACCGGCGGTTTTGGCTCCAATGTCACCGCAAATACCTCGGAAGAGCTCAAGCGGGTGCTCGGCGGTGCGGCGTATTTCCTCACGGGGCTGACCCGCTTTGCCGAGGTGCGTTCATCCTTTGGCCGCTTTGCGGGGCCGGATTTCCAATGGGAGGGTGAGTTTCTTGCCCTCGGCATTGGCAACGGACGTCAGGCCGGTGGCGGGCATGTGCTTTGTCCGCAGGCTCAGGTCAATGATGGTTTGCTGGATGTCTGCATCGTGCCGGCGGCCACTGATGTGGTGGGCACTCTGGGCACACTACTATCCGGCGGTATCAATGGTCTGCAGAGTGTCGCGATGAGTGCGCGTGTGCCTTGGCTGGAGGTGGAAGCCCCGGAAGGTCTGGACCTTAACCTCGATGGTGAGCCCATGGAAAGCCGTCAGCTGCGCTTTGTGGCCTTACCGGCTGCCTTGCGTGTGCATTTGCCAGTCCAGTCGCCGTTATTGCAGGAATAACCCGGTTAATACGCCATCTGGCTGGTCTACGTCGTGCGCTTATCGCATGATGGCGCTGCGCCATCCACCTTCAGATGCGCGGCATATGGCCGATACATCAGGTCATGGCTATTTGAGCTAGGCTAGATCGATAAGTAAACAGGAGCGCATGATGGCCGGCATTCTCGACTCAGTGAACCAACGCACCCAGCTGGTGGGCGAGAACCGCCTGGAAATTCTGATGTTCCGCCTGACAGGCCGGCAGTTGTTTGCGATCAACGTGTTCAAGGTGCAGGAAGTCCTGCAGATGCCCAAGCTGACCCTGATGCCGCAGCGCCATCGCTTTGTCTGTGGGGTGGTCAACCTGCGCGGGCAGACCTTGCCGGTGATCGACCTGTCCCAGGCCATCGGCATGCGCCCGATTGTGCCGGATGAACGCAGTACCATCATCGTCACCGAATACAACCGCTCGGTGCAGGCCTTCCTGGTCGGTGGGGTCGAGCGCATCCTCAACCTCAATTGGGAGTCCATCCTGCCACCGCCGGGCGGGGCAGGGCGGCAGCATTACCTGACTGCGATCACCAAGGTCGAGGATCAGATTGTCGAAGTCATCGATGTGGAGAAGGTGCTGGCAGAAATCAGCCCGATGAGCACCAAGGTATCTCCGGAAAAACTCGCCGACCCGCTGCTTGAGTACGCACGCGGGCGTGAAGTGCTGCTGGTGGATGACTCCAACGTAGCCATGAGCCAGCTCAAGGGCACCATGGCGCAACTGGACGTGCGTTGCCATTCGGCTAGTGACGGCTTGCGGGCGTTGAACTTACTGAAGAGCTGGGCCGATTCCGGCGTGGATGTGCACGAAAAACTGCTGATGGTGATTACCGATGCGGAAATGCCGGAGATGGACGGCTACCGCCTGACCACGGAAATTCGCAATGACTCGCGTCTCAAGGATTTGTACGTAGTCCTGCACACCTCGCTGTCCGGCAGCTTCAACGAGGCCATGGTGAAGAAGGTGGGTTGCGACAGTTTCCTGTCCAAGTTTCAGCCGGACAAACTGGTGGATGTGGTACGCGAGCGTCTAGCCCTGCTGCATCCTGACGAATAAGCGCGGATACGACGCCGGCGCCCCTTGCAGCTATTCGCTCAGGCGCTGGCGAAGGTGTTCGATGCGTTCACGGTTGACCTCGAAATCCTTATAGCCCAGGCGTGACGCCGAACGTACGTCGACGGCGGTTGCGCCGATCTTGAACTCCACATCGTCGACAAAGCGCATCAGCCGGCTGCTGAACTCCGCACGCAGATAACCCGGCGTTTCCTCCACCAGACGCACGCGTGGCTCGCTGCCCAGCACGGCCTTGAGCTGCGCCTGAGTCTGTTCGGGCGAGCCCTTCAAGGGCAATGGGGCAATGGCATGGCGTGGGTCGCTGGCCTGGCTGTTGACGCAGTTCGGTGAGTCCGGGCAGGCACTCAGGCGGCCGTCGTGCAGCCCCAGGTTATCCGGTGGCGTGCCGCTACAGGCGCTCAGCACGACCAACAGCGGCACGCTCAACACAGGCTTGTGAGCGCGGTGGGTTGCTCGTATAAGTGCTTTTTGCCAAAGGGAAACTGGGCTCATGTTGCATCTCTCCGAGTTATACCGTTATCCACTGAAATCCGCTGCGGGTGAGGCCCTGCATGAAACGACGCTGGACGCCTTGGGCGTGCAGGGTGACCGTCGCTGGATGGTAGTCGATGCAGAAACAGGGCGCTTTCTCACTCAGCGCCTGCTGGCACAAATGACCCAGTTACAAGCGCACTGGCTTGATAGTACCCATCTGCAGTTGAGTGCACCCGGCATGGCCGATTTACCGGTAGCGGTGCCGGACACTCAAGCACCACTGCGTGGGGTGACCATCTGGCGTGACAGCCTGCAGGTGCCCGATGCCGGCGATCAGGCAGCGAAGTGGCTGAGTCAGTTCCTCGGTCGCGCCTGCCGCCTGGTGCAGGTTTCGGAGCCGCGCGCGCGGCAGGTCGATATGGCCTATGCCGAAGTAGGCGACAAGGTGGCGTTCGCCGATGGCTTTCCGCTGCTGCTGATTGGTCAGGCCTCACTGGATGACCTGTCGGCGCGAGTAGGGCGACCTTTGCCGATGCTGCGTTTCCGTCCGAACCTGGTGGTCAGTGGTAGTGAGCCCTATGCCGAAGACAGCTGGACGCGCATCCGTATTGGTGAGTTGGAGTTTCGCGTGGTCAAGGGGTGTTCGCGCTGCATTATGACCACCCTTGATCCTTCGAGCGGTGAGCGCAGTGCTGATCGTGAACCGCTGACCACTCTGAAAACCTACCGTGAGCGTGAAGGCGAGGTGTATTTCGGGCAGAACCTGATCGCCTGTGGCGAGGGATCGCTGACGTTGGGCATGCCGGTAGAAGTACTGGCGTAGGAAGTACGGCTCAACCTCAGCGGTTGAGCCGGTTTGGCTTACTGGTCGAAGTAACGTTCGTGCCAGGCCACCAGAGGCTGCGGCGCGTTGAGCTTCTCGCCGTAGATCACGGAGTACGACAGCACGTTCTGTACGTACTGGCGGGTCTCGTCAAACGGAATATTCTCGATCCACACGTCATACGACAGGTGATCCGCGCCACGTAGCCACTGGCGCACACGGCCTGGCCCGGCGTTGTAGGCAGCGGAGGCGAGCACGCGGTTGCCGTTGAACTGGCCATAGATCTGGCTCAGATAAGCGGCGCCCAGCTGGATATTGATTTCCGGGCGGTACGCCAGTTGTGGCGATGACAGTGGAATACCGAAACGCTTGGCGGTTTCCTTGGCGGTGGCCGGCATCAGCTGCATCAAACCCATGGCACCGACATGGGATTTGGCGTCGGCCATAAAGGCGCTTTCCTGGCGGGTAATGGCAAAGACCCAGCTGGAGTGAATGTCGCGGTTGCGCGCCTCGCGCACCAGTTGGTCTCGGTGGGCCATGGGGAAGCGCACGTCCAGATCGTCCCAGTACTGCGCCTGGCTGATGGTGCGGATAGCTGGGAAGTACCAGCCCATCTCATAGGCCAGGCGTGCCTGAGCGACCATCTCGTCACGGCTGAACAGGCGGCTGACGTTGTACCACTCGCGACGACCATCGGCGACTTGGCCGCGGGCGTGAAATTCCAGTGCTCGGCGAATGGCGGCCGAATTGCGCACTTTCTGGATGGTCTGCGGGCTCAGGGCCAGCGGTTTGTTGTTCAGTTGATAGGGCGACTGCACCTGGTCGGCGGCCATAAAACCGTAGAAGTCGCGTTCCTTGGCCAGCGCCTGATACAGGGTCTTGGGTTCCTGGCTGTTGGGTTGTGCCAGTTGCAGGCTGCGTGCCTGCCAGTAGCGCCAGCGGTTGGTGTTGCCCAGTTCGGCTGGCATCTTGCGGGTCAGTTGATTGGCTTCTTCCCAGCGCCCCAGGCGCAGCAGCAGGCGCGCGCGCCATTCGCTGACGGTGTTGTCGCGCAGCTCGGGGTCGTACTTGGCCATGACCTGCAGGGCGCGGGCATCGAAGCGCTTGGCCAGGGTCAGGCCGATTTCGCGGGCAATCGCGACCTGCTCCTCGCTGGAAAATTTCATGCGCTGAGCGTAGCCATCCAGCAGCTTCAACGCGCTTTCCGGGTCCTGGCGAGCCAGGCGACGCAAGCCGAGGCCTACGACGTCGGCCATGGCCGGGTCGGTCTGGGTAAAGCGTGCGGTCTGTTTCAGTAACTCAGGCTTTTGCGCCACTTCCAGCAGGCTTTTGCCGTGGTTACCCAGGGTGGGCATGGTCTTGATCAGGTGGGTGACCAGGCCATAGTTGCGGGCCTCGGCCGCCAGTTTGGCGCGTTGCCAGCGCTTCTGCTCGGTGAGCTGGCCGGTTGCCGCCCAGCGCGCGAAGAGCGGGTCGCAGGCATTGGGCTGGGATTTGCCCACCAGCCAGAGTTTCTCTGCGGTCGCGCTGCCTTCTTTGTGCATGCCGTGGGCGAGCTGGTATTGGCCATACAGGCAATCAAGTTCAGTGAAGTTCAGGGCCGGGTCGTAATAATTGATAAAGGTCTGCCATTCGCCACGTTCGGCCAGCCAGCGCAACCAGCGCAATTTCATCCAGCTGATCTGCGGCAGATCGCCGTGTTCAGCGAGGAATTTCTCGATTTCGTCATTGCTCGCCCACTTCAGACGCGCTGTCAGCTCGTCATAGGCCAGGTAGGGCTCTAGTGGGTAGTCACGCAGGGCATTGGCATAGCGCTGATAAGGCCCCTTGTCGCCTTTGGCCAGCGCGGCTTTGGCCTGATCGTAATACTGACGTTGTTGCGCCAGGGTCGCGGCATGCGCGGCAGAGAAGCTCAGGGAGGAAACCAGCAGACAGGACAACAGGCTGAACAAAGGACCGCGCATGACACATCCAGGCAAATAGTGCGTATGGCCCTAGCTTAGTCGTTTGCCTGTAGGCGGTGAAGGCTCAATACGCCTTGCGTGTTGGTGGCTAATGGCCATATTGTGCGCGGGGTTGTTCGCTGGGCTAATGCGTCGTGCCACGTAAAGTGGCAGAAACAAGCGAATTTATTGGGCTTGAGGCCGAAATTGCCTGCGATGATGCTGTGCTTCTCGGTTAGAATGCGCGCCCTGTTTTGCCGGTGCCATGGCATCTGCAAATGATTTTCGGGGTGTTTCAGCTGTTGCCGGCCTGATACGACGCACCACTGCCCGGCTGTAGCTGCTGACCCTGTTGTTTTGTTGAGGCGCATCATGACCCTGCTCAAATTCACCGAAATTTCCCTGGCCTATGGCGCGATGCCCCTGCTGGACAAGGTGTCGTGGCAGATCGCCCGGGGCGAGCGGGTGTGCATCATCGGCCGCAATGGCACGGGCAAGTCGAGCATGATGAAGCTGGTCAAGGGTGACCAGAAGGCCGACGACGGCACCGTTTGGCGCGCGCCTGGGCTGAAAATCGGTGAGCTGCCGCAGGAACTGCCGCTGGCTGATGAGCGCACCGTATTTGATGTGGTCGCCCAAGGCCTGGACGGTGTGGGTGAATTGCTCGCGCAGTACCACCACTTGGCGCAGAACTGTGTCACCGACGCCGACCTGGAAAAATTGATGCATGTGCAGCAAGACCTTGAAGCCCGTGATGGCTGGCGCTTGCAGCAGTTGGTTGAAAGCACCCTGAGTCGTCTGCAGTTGCCGGCCGATAAGACCCTGGCTGAGTTGTCTGGTGGCTGGCGTCGTCGAGTGCTATTGGCCCAGGCGCTGGTTTCCGAGCCGGATCTGCTGCTGCTCGACGAGCCCACCAACCACCTGGACATCGGCGCCATCGCCTGGCTGGAAGAGGCCTTGGCGGACTTCCAGGGGGCTGTGCTGTTTATTACCCACGACCGTTCCTTTTTGCAGAACCTGGCCACGCGCATCCTCGAACTGGATCGCGGCGGCTTGATCGACTGGAACGGCGACTACGCCAGCTTCCTGGTGCACAAGGAAGCCATGCTGGCGGCGGAAGAAACCGCCAACGCCCTGTTCGACAAGAAACTGGCCCAGGAAGAAGTTTGGATTCGCCAGGGCATCAAGGCTCGCCGGACCCGCAACGAGGGCCGGGTACGTGCCCTGAAGGCTCTGCGCGTGGAGCGCAGCGAGCGCCGTGAGCGTACCGGCAAGGCCAATATTCAGCTGGATACCGCTGAGAAATCCGGCAAGCAGGTCATGGTGCTGGAGAACGTCAGTTTTGCCCATCCCGGCGGGCCGTTTCTGGTCAAGGACTTCTCCATGGTTCTGCAGCGCGGTGACCGTATTGGCCTGTTGGGGGCCAACGGCACCGGCAAGACTACGCTGCTCAAGCTCATGCTGGGTGGTCTGCAGCCCAGCAGTGGCTCGGTAACCGAAGGCACACGTATTGAAGTGGCGTATTTTGACCAATTGCGTCACCAGCTCGATCTGGAAAAAACCGTGATCGACAACGTTGCCGAAGGCCGTGATTTCATCGAGATCGATGGGCAGAACCGTCATGTGCTGAGCTACCTGGGTGACTTCCTGTTCAGTCCGCAGCGTGCGCGTACGCCGGTCAAGGCGCTCTCTGGTGGTGAGCGGGCACGCCTCTTGCTGGCCAAGCTGTTCAGCAAACCGGCCAACCTGCTGGTGCTGGATGAGCCAACCAACGATCTGGATGTGGAAACGCTGGAGCTGCTGGAAGAAGTGTTATTGACCTTCCCGGGTACCGTGCTGATGGTCAGCCATGACCGGGCTTTCCTCGACAACGTGGTGACCAGCACCCTGGTGTTTGAGGGTGAAGGGCGTGTGCGTGAATACGTGGGTGGTTATCAGGACTGGCTGCGTCAGGGCGGTTCGCCGCGCTTGCTGGGTGTGGGGGAGAGCAAAGCTGGCAAGCCTGAACTGGCTTCGGCTGTGGTACCGGCACCGGTTGTTGCCGAGCCCGTGGTAGTCGCTACCGCAAACAAGAAAAAACTCAGCTACAAACTACAGCGCGAACTGGAAGCCATTCCGGGGCAGATTGATGCTCTGGAACTACGGGTCGCTGAGCTGCAGGAACAAACTGCTGCACCAACTTTTTATCAGCAACCTGCGGAGAAAACGGCTGAGGTGCTGGCCACCTTGCAGTCGGTTCAGCAAGAGCTGGATCAGTTGGTTGAACGCTGGGCGGAGCTGGAAGGCTAAGCCTTAGCAATACCCTCAAACAGGATTTTGAGATTTCTGCCGGAGACCGTTATGGCCATCGAGTACCGCATCACTCTCGACGACAATCATCAGTTCAGCTACAGGATCGAGCTGGACCGCGTCTATGAAGCCGAGGTGGCGCAAAGCGCGCCGGCCTGGACCCGGCTGGAGTATCAGCAGTGCAGTAATTGCCCGTTGAGCAAGGACAACTTCAGCCATTGTCCGGCGGCGGTCGACCTGCACCGGGTGATCGAGGACTTCCAGGGTTTGCCGGCGTTCAAGAAGGTCTCCGTTTGGGTGCGTACGCCAGAGCGCGAGTACACCAAACTGCTGGGTTTGGAGGAAGGCCTGCGTGCGCTGCTCGGGGTAATCATGGCCACCAGTGCCTGCCCGGTACTGGGTAAGCTCAAACCGATGGCGCAGCATCACTTGCCGTTTGCCAACAGCCAGGAGTTCACGCTGCGCACGGTGTCGCTGTACCTGACACAGCAGTATTTCAATCTGCGCGAAGGGCGTCCGGCAGATTGGGAACTCAAAGGCCTGGTGCGCATGTTCCAGCAGCTGCAGTTGGTCAACCAGGCGTTCTGGCAGCGCATTCACGCCACCTGTGAGGGCGACTCTAACCTCAAGGCGTTTCTGAGCTTCTTCTCGATGGCCTCGAGCATGACCTATTCGCTGGAAACCCAGCTGCAAAAGATTCGTCCGCTGGTCATGAGTGCAGGTGACGCCGGCGATTGAGCCTTGGGCTGTTCGCCGGCAGTGGCTTTAATCTGCTTTTTTCAGGCGTACCGCAAGCACGTCGCAGGGTGCGCCGTGCAGTACGTCGTTGGCGGTAGAGCCCAGCAATAACGCCAATCCATGACGGCCATGGCTGCCGACGATGATCAGGTCGCACTGTTGTTCAGTGGCCAGGCGATGGATTTCCTGGCGGGGTTGGCCGTAGGCCAGATGGCGTTGATCGCTGCTCAGGGCTGGATACTTACCGGCGAACTTGTCCAGACGCTCGCGGGCCTGATCAAACTGTTGCTGTTGCAGCATCGACAGGTCCATCGGCACGTCGCCGCCAAAGGCCATGGCCATCGGTTCGACAATATGCACCACAGACAGCTTGGCACCACTGCTGGCGGCCAGTTTCTGTGCGCGGTGCATAACCGGGTCGCATTCTTCGGTAAGGTCGACAGCGACCAGAATGTGCTGGTAGGGCATGGGGTAACTCTCCGTGCAAGTGGATCAATGGCTTTAGTATGGCCGTCTTGAGCGCTGATGACAGGCTTTTGCCTGCGAGATAACGATATGAGTCCCTGGTTTCTGCTGTTGCTCCTGGCCTTTTTGCTTAGTCCGCTGGCCTGGTTGGTGCCGTCGCGTCATCAGCGTGGGCAGATGGATGTGCGTCTGCAGGCCCGACAAATGGGGGTGGCAATGCAGTTGTCGCGCCAGGAGTGGCCGCATTGGTTGCCGCGTCAACCGCCAGGTTCGTGCCCGCAATACCATCGGGCGCGCCGGCGTGGGCAGGTCGATAGCTGGTGCTATTGGCAGCTGGAGCCGGGGCAGTGGGTCAACAAGTGGCGCGAGCCCTGCCCAGATCAGGCCTTGCTGGAGCAGTTGCAGGGCTTGCCAGCGGATGCCTACAAGGCCGAAGCGACTGCGCAGATGCTCTCGGTGTGCTGGGGTGAGCGTGGGGCGCGGGAGGCGTTGGAGAAGATTGTCGGTTTTCTCAAGGCCAACGCCTGAGCTTTTGGCTGCTGTCGCAGTCATGAGGTTTGAGTGCCTATAAAAGAAAGCCCAGTGCGAGCACTGGGCTGGAGTACGGCCAGGCAGGCCGGTGAAGCGGGGTGGGCTGCTCAGAGATTGGCGGCAGCGTATTGGCCGGCAATCTGTTCAATGCCCTGAATAATGGTGTTGGAGTACTTGTTGACCAGAAACGGCACGCTGTTCTCGTTGTAGTTGATCAGCGACTTCTCAATATATCGCCACTTGGTGCTCACTCCCTCCCAGGCCTGTTTGAGCTGTGGAGTGTTTTTCGGGTCTTTTTCCAGTGCAGCCATTTTGCTAGCGAAGTCGCTGACCAGTTCTTCCATCGGTCGTGCATCACCGCCGCCCATAAACGTGGCGCCGACCGAAGCGCTGCGCGAGGCGTAATCCACTGCAATACCTTGCATCAGCAGGCTCTGTTCACGGCTGAGCTGGGTCAGTGCGGGCACGCTGTAGCTGCTCTCCTGCTGAATCTTGATGTACAGCTCCTGGCTCAAGCTCATCAGCTGCTGATTGCGTGTGGCCAGGTCGGCTACTGGCTGCAGGTCAGTGTAGCCTTGGTTCTTCAGGGCATTGGTCAGGTTGTTCAGATCAATCTGGTAACCCTTCCATTGTTGATCCAGCTGCGAGCGCAGGGCCTTTGAGCCTTCTCCTGGCATGTCGGTCAGGGCACTCAGGTGGTTGTTGGCCTCGCTCAGCGACTCATTGATCATGCGCGCGTAACGCTGGTCGCCTTCCATGCCGTTGAACATATAGAAGTCGCCCAGGGTTTTTTGTGCTGCCAGGCGTAACTGGTGCAATTTCAGCAGGCTGGTGGCGGAGTCTGCAGCCTGGGTGGCGGCGCTGAACAGTGGGAGAGTAGCGGCGAGCAGGGTGCTCAAGGCGATGGCAAGCATGCGGCTCGACATGGGGAAACTCCGTGCGCCCTTGATTGGGCTCTAATTGTTTTTGTTTTTGGCTACGGCCGGTCTAAAACGGCTGTATTGAGACGACTGTACCTGTAGCCAACTCATTTTGCTAGGTAGGCAAGGCGTCACATTTTATGGGGTTGACTGCGGCAAAGACGCGTATATCGCTGCGGATGCGCACCTGTTCGCCGCAGACTTATTTGGCGGCTGGCTGTCAGCTAGAACGTAATTTTTTGTACAGCAAGAGAGTCACTACAGGCCAATTGACAAGTTGGGGCTTTTCCTTGAAGGTGTGCACACCCAAATCAAACGGGCGTATGAATTGAGCGTTTGCCTCTTAAGACAGCGCCTTTACAGTCCGATTATCGCGTCGGTGGGTGTGCCAGGCTGATTGGGGCTACTCTAGACGGCTGTGCCGTGGAGTAGCTTGCTGGTTGGCTCCGATGTGTACTGTTCAGCTTCCATACCGTGGAGATCAGTTGATGATTTACGAAGGTAAAGCCATCACGGTTAAGGCTCTTGAGAGCGGCATCGTCGAATTGAAATTCGACCTCAAGGGTGAATCCGTCAACAAATTCAACCGTCTTACCCTCAATGAGCTGCGTCAATCCGTTGATGCAATCAAGGCTGATGGTTCGATCAAGGGCGTGATTGTCACCAGTGGCAAAGACGTGTTTATCGTCGGCGCCGACATCACCGAGTTCGTCGACAACTTCAAGTTGCCGGACGCAGAATTGGTGGCTGGCAACCTCGAAGCCAACAAGATCTTCAGTGATTTTGAAGACCTCAATGTTCCGACTGTTGTCGCGATCAATGGCATCGCCCTAGGCGGTGGTTTTGAAATGTGCCTGGCTGCGGATTACCGCGTCATGGCTGACAGCGCCAAGGTTGGTCTGCCGGAAGTCAAACTGGGCATCTACCCAGGCTTCGGCGGTACTGTGCGTCTGCCACGTGTTATCGGTACCGATAACGCTGTCGAGTGGATTGCCGGTGGTAAGGAAAACAAAGCAGCTGACGCCCTGAAAGCCGGCGCTGTTGATGCAGTAGTGACTGCTGACAAACTGCAAGCTGCAGCCCTGGACCTGATCAAGCGCGCCATCTCCGGCGAGCTGGACTACAAGGCCAAGCGTCAGCCGAAGCTGGAAAAACTCAAGCTCAACGCCATTGAGCAGATGATGTGCTTTGAAACCGCCAAAGGTTTCGTCGCAGGTCAGGCCGGTCCGAACTATCCGGCTCCGGTTGAAGCGATCAAGACTATCCAGAAAGCCGCCAACATGGCGCGCGACAAAGCTCTGGAAGTTGAAGCTGCAGGTTTCGTCAAACTGGCCAAGACGCCGGTTGCTGCCAGCCTGATCGGCCTGTTCCTGAACGACCAGGAGCTGAAGAAAAAAGCCAAGCAGCACGACGAAATCGCCAAAGACGTGAAACTGGCTGCCGTACTCGGTGCTGGCATCATGGGCGGCGGTATCGCTTACCAGTCGGCCTCCAAGGGCACCCCGATCCTGATGAAGGATATCCGTGAAGAGGGTATCCAGATGGGTCTGAACGAGGCGAGCAAGCTGCTCGGCAACCGTGTCGCCAAAGGTCGCATGACCCCGGCGAAGATGGCTGAAGCCCTCAATGGCATCCGTCCGACCATGTCCTACGGTGATTTCGGCAACGTCGACATCGTCGTTGAAGCCGTCGTCGAGAACCCGAAGGTCAAGCAGATCGTGCTGGCTGAAGTGGAAGGCGTGGTTAAAGAAGACGCCATCCTCGCGTCCAACACCTCGACCATTTCCATCAACTTGCTGGCCAAGGCCCTCAAGCGTCCGGAAAACTTCGTCGGTATGCACTTCTTCAACCCGGTGCACATGATGCCGCTGGTTGAAGTGATTCGTGGCGAGAAGTCCAGCGACGTAGCCGTGGCTACCACCGTTGCTTACGCCAAGAAAATGGGCAAGACCCCGGTTGTGGTCAACGACTGCCCAGGCTTCCTGGTCAACCGCGTGCTGTTCCCGTACTTCGGCGGCTTCTCCAAGCTGCTGGGCTTCGGTGTGGACTTCGTGCGTATCGACAAGGTCATGGAGAAGTTCGGCTGGCCGATGGGCCCGGCGTACCTGTCCGACGTGGTTGGTATCGACACTGGTCACCACGGCCGTGACGTAATGGCTGAAGGCTTCCCGGATCGTATGGCGGTTGAAGGCCGTACTGCGGTTGACGTGATGTACGAAGCGGATCGTCTGGGTCAGAAGAACGGCAAGGGTTTCTACGCCTACGAGACTGACAAGCGCGGCAAGCCGAAGAAAGTCTCCGACCCGGCTGCCTATGAGCTGCTGAAGTCGATCGTCACTGAGCAGCGCGAGCTGACCGACGAAGACATCATCAACTTCATGATGATCCCGCTGTGCATGGAAACCGTGCGTTGTCTGGAAGACGGCATCGTTGATACCGCAGCTGAGGCCGATATGGGCCTGATCTACGGCATCGGCTTCCCTCCGTTCCGCGGTGGTGCACTGCGTTACATCGATACTGTCGGTGTAGCCGAGTTCGTTGCCCTGGCCGACAAATACGCCGAGCTGGGCGCGCTGTACACCCCGACTGCCAAGCTTCGCGAAATGGCCGCTAAGGGCCAGAAGTTTTTCGGTTAATCGCGCAACGACTAGAGCGAGAGTGAATTTATGAGCCTGAATCCTAGAGATGCAGTCATCGTCGACTTCGGTCGTACCCCGATGGGTCGTTCCAAGGGCGGCATGCATCGCAACACCCGTGCCGAAACCATGTCGGCCAACCTGATCAGCGGCGTGCTGGCACGTAACACCAAGCTGGATCCAGCTGAAGTTGAAGACGTGATCTGGGGCTGCGTTAACCAGACTCTGGAGCAGGGCTGGAACATCGCGCGCATGGCGTCGCTGATGACCCAGATCCCGCACACCAGTGCTGGCCAGACTGTGAGCCGCCTGTGCGGTTCGTCCATGAGCGCCCTGCACACTGCTGTGCAGGCGATCCAGACCGGCAACGGTGACGTGTTCGTCATCGGTGGTGTGGAGCACATGGGCCACGTTGGCATGATGCACGGCGTCGATCCAAACCCGCACCTGTCGCTGTACGCAGCCAAGGCCTCGGGCATGATGGGTCTGACCGCTGAAATGCTCGGCAAGATGCACGGTATCAGCCGTGAGCAGCAGGACGCCTTTGGTGAGCGTTCGCACCGTCTGGCTCACAAAGCCACCGTCGAAGGCAAGTTCAAGGATGAAATCATCCCGATGCAAGGCTACGACGAGAACGGTTTCCTGAAAGTCTTCGACTACGACGAAACCATTCGTCCGGAGACTACTCTGGAAAGCCTGGCTGCCCTGAAGCCTGCGTTCAACCCGAAAGGCGGTACCGTGACTGCGGGTACTTCTTCGCAGATCACCGACGGCGCTTCCTGCATGATCGTCATGAGCGCCCAGCGCGCCCAGGACCTCGGCATTCAGCCAATGGCCGTAGTTCGCGCCATGGCCGTGGCCGGTGTTGATCCAGCGATCATGGGCTACGGTCCAGTACCGTCGACTCAGAAAGCACTGAAACGTGCTGGCCTGACCATCAACGACATCGACTTCTTCGAGCTCAACGAAGCCTTCGCTGCCCAGGCTCTGCCTGTGTTGAAGGACCTGAAAGTGCTCGACAAGATGGAAGAGAAGGTCAACCTGCATGGCGGCGCTATCGCTCTGGGTCATCCGTTCGGTTGTTCCGGTGCGCGTATCTCCGGTACCCTGCTGAACGTAATGAAGCAGAATGGTGGCACCTTCGGTGTGTCGACCATGTGCGTCGGTCTCGGCCAAGGCATCACCACCGTCTTCGAACGCCTGTAAGCTTCACGCAGCGTTAGAGATGGAAAAACCGGGGCCTGGTGCCCCGGTTTTTGTTTTTGGTCTGTTTGTTGTAGCGATCACCTTTGGCTTGTTGCTAGGGGCGCACTTCCGGTTTTTCTCGGCAGAAAATCTTCAAGGAATTATCCATGCAGTTACAGCCTGGCCTCTATCGTCATTACAAAGGCCCTGAGTACCGCGTGTTTGGCGTGGCTCAGCACTCCGAGACAGAGCAGTCGATGGTGGTCTACCAGGCGCTGTACGGCGAATTCGGCCTATGGGTCAGGCCGCTGGAGATGTTCTGTGAAAGTGTCGAAGTGGACGGCGAGATGGTTCCACGCTTTGCTTTGATTCAGGCTGAAAACGCACTGATCACTCGGCCTTGAGCTGATACCGGGCCATTGCTGCGCTTGACCTCGGCCGGACCACCACTATATATAGCGGTGCCGCGCTAGCAGGCAGTACAGCGCCTCCCGCATTTATTTACCGAATTTCAGGAATTTTCCAATCCATGGGCAAATCGCTGGTCATCGTGGAATCCCCGGCCAAGGCCAAGACCATCAACAAGTACTTGGGCAACGAGTACGTGGTGAAGTCGAGCATCGGCCACATCCGTGACCTACCCACCAGTGGCTCGGCGAGCACCGCCAAGGAGCCCGCCAAGCGTGGCAAAGCCGCCGCAGGTGAAGCCCCGGCGCTGTCGCCCAAGGAAAAAGCCAAGCGTCAGCTGTTCGCCCGCATGGGTGTTGATCCCGAGCATGGCTGGAAAGCCAAATACGAAATCCTGCCTGGCAAGGAGAAGGTGGTCGAGGAATTGCGCCGCTTGGCCAAGGATGCTGACACCATCTACCTCGCAACCGACTTGGACCGCGAGGGGGAAGCCATTGCCTGGCACCTGCGCGAATCCATTGGCGGCGACGACAGCCGCTACAAGCGCGTGGTGTTTAACGAAATCACCAAAAAAGCCATTCAGGAAGCGTTCGCCAAGCCGGGTGAGCTGGATATCAACCGAGTCAATGCTCAGCAGGCGCGGCGCTTCCTTGATCGCGTTGTGGGCTATATGGTCTCGCCGCTGCTGTGGGCCAAGATTGCCCGTGGTCTGTCTGCCGGCCGTGTGCAGTCGGTAGCGGTGAAGCTGGTGGTGGAGCGCGAGAAAGAGATCCGCGCCTTCGTCCCCGAAGAATACTGGGAAGTGCATGCCGACCTCGGCACCGCCAAAGGCGCTAACGTGCGTTTTGAAGTGGCGCGGGAAAATGGCAATGCCTTTAAGCCGCTGAATGAAGCGCAGGCCATGGCCGCCTTGGCTGCTCTAAAGGCCTCCAGCTACAGCGTCAGCAAGCGCGAGGACAAACCGACCAGCAGCAAGCCGTCGGCGCCGTTCATTACCTCCACCCTGCAGCAGGCCGCCAGTAACCGCCTGGGCTTTGGGGTGAAGAAGACCATGATGATGGCCCAGCGTCTGTATGAGGCGGGTTACATCACTTATATGCGTACCGACTCGACCAACCTCTCGGTCGATGCTGTGAGCATGGTGCGTGGCTTTATTGAAAACGAGTACGGCAAAAAGTACCTGCCGGCTAACCCGATTGCCTACAGCAGCAAGGAAGGGGCCCAGGAAGCGCACGAAGCGATCCGTCCTTCCGACGTCAACCTCAAACCGACTCAACTGTCAGGCATGGAGCGTGACGCCGAGCGCCTGTATGAGCTGATCTGGCGTCAGTTTGTGGCCTGCCAGATGCCGCCGGCCGAATACCTGTCTACCACCGTTACGGTGACCGCCGCGCAGTTCGAGTTGCGCGCCAAGGGCCGTATCCTCAAGTTTGACGGCTACACGCGTGTGCTGCCGCAACTGAGCAAGCCGGGTGACGATGATGTGTTGCCGGAAATGGCTCAGGGCGAAGCGCTCAAACTGGTTAAACTCGACCCCAGCCAGCACTTCACCAAGCCGCCAGCCCGCTATTCGGAAGCGAGCCTGGTCAAGGAAATGGAGAAGCGCGGTATCGGTCGTCCGTCGACCTATGCAGCGATCATCGGCACCATCCAGGATCGTGGCTACGTGGCGCTGCACAACCGCCGGTTCTACTCGGAGAAGATGGGCGACATCGTCACCGAGCGTCTGGCTGAAAGCTTCTCCAACCTGATGGACTACGGCTTTACCGCTGGCATGGAAGAGCACCTGGACGATGTGGCCCAGGGCGAGCGTGAGTGGAAGCACCTGCTCGACGAGTTCTACGGTGACTTCAAGAAGAAACTTGAAGTGGCCGAAGCGGGCGAGGGTGGCATGCGTGCCAACCAGCCGACGCTGACCGATATCGCCTGCCGTGACTGTGGTCGTCCAATGACCATTCGTACTGCCTCCACTGGCGTATTTCTCGGTTGCTCCGGCTATGCCTTGCCGCCTAAAGAGCGTTGCAAAGCCACCGTTAATCTGGTGCCTGGCGATGAAATCGCTGCTGATGATGAGGGTGAGTCGGAGTCGCGCGTGCTGCTCGGCAAGCACCGCTGCCCGATCTGCTCGACCGCGATGGACGCCTACCTGCTCGATGAAACCCGCAAGCTGCACATCTGCGGCAATAACCCGGATTGCAGTGGTTATGAAGTGGAGCAGGGCCAGTACCGCATCAAGGGCTATGAAGGCCCAAGCCTGGATTGCGACAAGTGCGGCAGCCAGATGCAATTGAAGACCGGGCGTTTTGGCAAGTTCTTTGGCTGCACCAACAGCGAATGCAAGAACACCCGTAAACTGCTGAAGAGCGGTGAAGCTGCGCCGCCGAAAATGGACCCGGTGAAGATGCCGGAGCTCAAGTGCGAGAAGGTCAACGATACCTACATTCTGCGCGACGGCGCTTCGGGTCTGTTCCTGGCTGCCAGCCAGTTCCCGAAAAACCGTGAGACGCGTGCACCGCTGGTGATCGAACTGATTCCGCACCGCGATGAGATCGACCCCAAGTACCACTTCCTGCTTGATGCGCCGAAGAAAGACCCGCAAGGTCGTGCGGCAGTGATCCGTTACAGCCGCAAGACCAAGGAGCAGTACGTGCAGACCGAGGTCGACGGCAAGCCGACCGGCTGGCGTGCGTTCTTTGATGGCGGCAAGTGGAAAGTCGAAGATAAAAGCTGATCCAGCGGAACGCGTGCCGGCCATTGTCCGGCGCGCGTATGCTTATTCAATCCGCAGTGGAGGGCGCAGCAATGGCCAATGAACTCTATACCCGCACCAATCAGAAAATCTTCTACGCCGGCCTGGCGCTGGAGTCCTGGCGCAAGGCCGAACAGGCTCAGAGCATGAATGCCCTGGCCTTGATTCAGGCCGAGCGTGAAGCCGCTCTGTTTCATCTCTACGGCGCCTTGTTGGGCTTGTGCCATGAGATTGCTGGTTACTACCGCTTGCCGGATAGCGCCGCGCCGCAGGCTGAACGCTTCCTTACTGAGGACGTGTTGCAGGCGGCGCCAAGCCAGGAGTTGGGTGAGCTAGTCGAATTGGCACAGTCTTCCGGTAGTTGGGTGGCTCATCTGCTCAAGGCCTATGCCGAGCTGTTTCAGCCGCCACAAGCTGGCAAAAAGACCAAGGTCGATCCAGCTACGCCATTGATCACGGCGGTCAGTCTGGACGAAGAAGCTGCGCCCTTGGCGCACGAGACGCTTGAGGCCTGGCGTCAGCAGTTGAAAGCTTTGGCGCAGCGTTTTCGGCAAACCCTGAGCGAGTGGTAAGCCGCTGATTGGACCGGCGGACTAGGGTGAGTTCGGGTCAGCTGTTACACTGTCGACCTTTCGTGGAGAGTTAAGCCAATGCCTACATCATTCCTGGAAATTGTCGAGCTGCCCGACGGGCGCATTGCCCTGCGTCGTGCCGAGGATGAAGAGTCGTTGGTGGTGCTGGATTTTTCTGCCGATGCCAAGGCATTCCTCCAGGGCCAGCACGTTGAAGTAGCCAAGGCCATGCTCAATGTTGGCGTACAGATGGCTGGGCGTTTGGCTGAGAACAATTTTCAGCAGGAAGAAGGGCCGCGCGTTCTGCATTGATCGCAGAGTGCTTTCTGGCCCTGAGCTGGTTCGTTCTGCTTGCCTGAGCTGTTCCCTGCATCAGGTTTCTACTGTCTGGCCCGTACATTCCTTGTGCGTGACCTCAGGCTAATTATCCCAGGCTGATATTCAGGCTTTGCGCCTTGCCTTGACGAGCTGCTTGCTCAAGCTTCTGCCGTGCTTCACGTTCCAGTGGGTGCAACCAACTGACTACGGTATGACTGCGTCCCAGCGTCAGGGCTTGCTGTGCCTGCTCCAGTGCACTTTGTTCGCCGCGTGGGTGCAATAGCAGGATGCGTTCGCGGTTTAGGCCTGCTTCGCGCAGCCAAGCCTGGGTAAGGCTTGAGGGTGGCGCGATCAGGGTTAGCCAGCGTTTGTCGTGGTTGTCGCTAAGTTCACGCAGAATCGGAGCGAGAAGGTTAAGGCAGTGTCCGGCCGGACCGCGTAGCGATATTTCACTGAAAGCTTCTGTCTCGTCCTGCCAAGGTAATTCCGCGGCTTCGGCAAGCAACGGGTTACTTGCCGAAGCCAGGAAGGCGTCGAACAAGGGCAGTTGTGTACGGTTCAGCGAATGCGGGAACTGCATAACTCCTCCACTAGCGGCGGATAACGCCGACGCTCAAGCCTTCAATGATCAAATCCTGCTCTTCCAGATTTACTTCGATCGGCGCGAACTCTGGGTTTTCCGCAATCAGCCAGACCTTGTTGCCTTCGCGTTTGAAGCGTTTGACGGTGACTTCGTCGTCGATGCGCGCCACCACGACCTGGCCGTTGCGGGCTTCACGGGTGGTGTGTACGGCGAGCAGATCACCGTCGAAAATACCGATGTCTTTCATGCTCATGCCGCGTACACGCAGCAGGTAGTCGGCTCTGGGATGGAAGAACTCCGGGTTGATCCGGCATGATTCCTCGACATGTTGCTGCGCCAGAATTGGCGCGCCGGCGGCGACTCTGCCGATAACCGGCAAGCCTTCCTCTTCTTCTGCACTGGGCTCGAAGCCGGGGATGCGAATGCCACGCGAAGCGCCCGGGGTCATTTCAATTGCACCCTTGCGGGCGAGGGCTTTGAGATGTTCCTCGGCGGCATTGGGCGACTTGAAACCCAGAGCCAAAGCGATTTCAGCCCGGGTAGGCGGATAGCCATTGTCTTCAAGGCATTGCTTGATGAAGGCGAGAATTTCAGCTTGGCGCGGCGTCAGTTTTAGCATGGTCGGCTCTGTTTTTTTGTACAGTGACTGGAATTATATACAGTGATCAGCGATTGGCAATCCTTGTGTTCTGATCTCTACTCAATGAGCTTCCCGTCAGTCTGGCGTGCTGCACTGTTACTCGGGCCGCATGCGGGTCGTCTAGCTTGAGTTGATGCGGCTGTTTGCAGGATGCGTGTGACCACCCGGCCACAAGATGGTTTGCCCGGCTTGACAAGGCGGGCGGCTGAAACGTATGTTTCAAACAAGTGTTTGTTCAGATGAAAAGAGTCATGGCCCAGTCGGAAACCGTTGAACGCATTCTCGATGCGGCAGAACAGCTTTTTGCGGAGAAGGGTTTCGCAGAAACGTCTCTGCGCTTGATCACCAGCAAGGCCGGCGTCAATCTGGCTGCGGTGAACTATCACTTCGGTTCAAAGAAGGCTCTGATTCAAGCGGTGTTCTCGCGCTTTCTCGGGCCATTCTGCGTCAGTCTGGAGCGTGAACTGGATCGGCGTCAGGCCAAGCCTGAGGTCAAAGTCAGTCTGGAGGAGTTGCTCGAGCTGCTGGTCGAGCAGGCGCTGGCGGTGAAGCCGCGTAGTGGTAACGATCTTTCCATCTTCATGCGTCTGCTCGGTCTGGCCTTCAGCCAGAGTCAGGGCCACCTGCGTAAATACCTGGAAGAAGTCTACGGCAAGGTGTTCCGCCGCTACATGCAGCTTGTTCATGAGGCTGCTCCGCGTATTCCGCCACTGGAGCTGTTCTGGCGTGTGCACTTCATGCTCGGTGCGGCAGCGTTCAGCATGTCCGGGATCAAGGCTCTGCGTGCGATGTCGGAAACCGATTTCGGTGTGAACACCTCGATTGAACAAGTCATGCGCTTGATGGTGCCGTTCCTGGCCGCCGGTATGCGTTCGGAAACCGGCTTGACCGATGAAGCCCTGGCCAGTGCGCAGCTCAAGCCGCGTACCAAGACCAGCATCACACCCAGCAAAGTTTGACTGTCACAGGTGGGCTTGGTGGATGCGATCCGCTAAGCTAGCCGCCCATGCGCACCCTCGATTTCTTGCATATCTCCCTCGCAGATCAGCGCCTGTATGGCTTTGCCAACGGTCAGCTGCAGTTGCGTCTGGATGTCTCCACGGCCCTCAAGGGTGCGGGTGAGCAAAATGGCTCCGGCTGTACGCCGCGCGGTTTGCACGTGGTGCGGGCGAAGATCGGTGATGGTTTGCCGAGCGGGGCCGTATTGCGTGGCCGGCGCTGGACGGGCGAGGTCTGGACGCCGGAATTACATGCGCAATTTCCCGGACGTGACTGGATTCTCACGCGCATTCTCTGGTTGAGCGGTTGTGAACCTGGGCGTAATCGTCTGGGCGCTGTCGACACCTTTCGTCGTTATATCTATCTGCACGGTACGCCGGACTGCGAGCCCATGGGCGTTGCGCTGTCGCATGGCTGCGTGCGTCTGCGCAACAGCGATCTGCTGGAACTATTTGCGCGTGTCCCGGTTCAATGTTCGGTACAGATTACTGAGGCGGCCTGCCCCGAGTGGGCCGCCGCGTCTCTATTTTAAGGATTGCTTGTGAGTGTACCCATGCAAGGTTCGTTGATGCTGGATATCGCCGGCACCTGGCTGACGGCCGAAGATCGGCAGATTCTGCGCCAGCCGCAGGTGGCCGGGTTGATTCTGTTTGCCCGCAATATTGAAGACCCGCGCCAGGTGCGCGAGTTGTCGGCGGCAATCCGCGCGGTGCGTCCGGATCTTTTGCTGGCGGTGGATCAGGAAGGTGGGCGCGTGCAGCGTTTGCGTCAGGGGTTCGTGCGTTTACCGGCGATGCGTGCGCTGGCCGATAATGCCAATGCCGAGCAGTTGGCTGAAGATTGTGGCTGGGTAATGGCCAGCGAAGTGCTGGCAGCCGGCCTGGACTTGAGTTTTGCCCCGGTGCTGGATCTCGATCACCAACGCAGTGCGGTGGTTGGTAGTCGCAGCTTCGAGGGTGACCCCGAGCTGGCGACTCGCCTGGCTGGTGCCTTTATCTGCGGGATGAATGCGGCCGGTATGGCCGCCACTGGCAAGCACTTCCCCGGTCATGGTTGGGCTGAGGCGGATTCCCATGTGGCGATTCCAGTGGATGAACGCAGCCTGGAGCAGATCCGTACTGTCGACCTGCAGCCTTTTGCGCAACTCAGTAAGCAGCTGGCTGCTGTGATGCCGGCGCATGTCATCTATCCGCAAGTGGACAGCCAGCCGGCCGGTTTTTCTCGGCGTTGGTTGCAGGACATTCTGCGTGGCGAGCTGGGTTTTACTGGGGTGATTTTCAGTGATGACCTGAGCATGGCCGGCGCTCACGTGGTGGGTGATGCGGCGTGCCGTATCGAGGCCGCACTAGCTGCCGGCTGTGACATGGGCCTGGTGTGCAATGACCGGGCGGCGGCCGAGCTGGCCCTGAGTGCTCTACAGCGGCTCAAAGTACAGGCGCCCCATGGGCTGGCACGTATGCGTCGACAAGCATTCCCCGGGATTGAATACCGTCAGCATCCGCGCTGGCTGGCAGCGTTGAGCAACCTGCGTGCAGCCCAACTGATCGACTGAGGATGGCCCAATGACGGTTCACGCAATTATCGGTGGTACAGGCCTGACCAAACTGGATGGTCTGACCATCAAGGCGGCGTTGCATATTGATACACCGTATGGCGCGCCGTCAGCTGCCGTACTCAAGGGCGATTACGCCGGGCGGGAAGTGCTGTTTCTTGCCCGGCATGGCCATCCACACCGTATTCCCCCACACCAGGTCAATTACCGCGCCAACCTGTGGGCGCTGCGTGAGGCTGGGGCCGAGGCGATTATCGCGGTCAACGCTGTCGGTGGTATCCACGCAGCTATGGGTACTGGGCATTTCTGCCTGCCGCATCAGATCATCGATTACACCTATGGCCGTGAGCACAGCTTCTTCGAAGGCGAACTGGAGCACGTGACCCATGTGGATTTCAGCCATCCCTATGATGCCGGGCTGCGGGCTAAGCTGGCTCAGGCATTGATGGCCGAGCACGCTGCATTCAGCAGCCATGGCGTTTATGGCTGTACCCAGGGGCCGCGGCTGGAGACCGTGGCCGAGATTGCCCGTATGGAGCGCGATGGTTGTGACATTGTCGGGATGACTGGCATGCCGGAGGCAGCCCTGGCCCGCGAGCTGGTCTTGCCTTATGCCTGCCTGGCGCTGGTGGTGAACCCGGCAGCGGGCAAGTCACGTGCCCTGATCAGTATGGCGGAGATCGAGCGCGCGCTGGAGGAGGGCATGGGTACGGTCAAGGCTGTATTGGCGCGTGTGTTGGCCGGCTGAGAAAAGTACGCTGCAATAAAAAGGGCCGCATGATGCGGCCCTTTTTATTATTTGCGCGTTACAGCGGGCTAACGCGAATCAGCAGACCCAGGCTGCCGTTGTCGACAAAGGTCAATTCGCCGCTTTTCAGACGGGTGCTCTGCTTGATGCGTTCGCTGTCGCTGAGGATGCCGCTGGCGTCGAACTGGTTGACCCAGATGTCGCTCTCCAGCTCGATCAGGCGGCCTTCCTTGAGGCTGATGCGACCTTCTACAGGGTAGTGGCCGAACTGTTCATTGCCGGTGCTGATGGCCACGCTGCTGCTTGCGCCGCCAAGGCTCTGCGACCAGGCTTGGTGCAAGAGCACTTGATAGCCGCTGGATGGGTTGAGTTTGCCCGCTTCGGCATTCAGCGCTGGGCTGCGGCTGTTGCTGCCATCAACTGGCAAGGCATTCTGCGCCCAGTTATCCGGTGGCAGCTGGCCGGCAGAAATTGGCGTGGCGGCCTGGCGGAAGACGATGACTTCAACCTGGTACAGGCTGTCAGCCAGGGCGGCAGTGCTGCTGAGCAGGCCCAGCAGGAGAAGCGGCAGCAGGGTCAGGGTGTGAAGTGCGCGCATGGGTCAGTCCTTTACAGATTGCGAAAGTAAGCGCTCGAGCAGGGCTTCGAGGGTGTTGAAACGTTCTTCTGGGCGCTCCATGGGCACCAGGAAGCGGAACAGCGTAGCGCCTTCGAACTTGTAGCGGGTCGGTTGGCTCTGGATCAGCTTGATCAGGGTGAGCGGGTCGACACAGGTGTCGGCGGCAAATTCGAGGCGTCCGCCCTGTGGGCCTGCGTCGATCTTCTTGATCCCAAGCTTTTCGGCCTGTAGCTTGAGCAGGGTGATGCGCACCAGATTCTTGGTCGGCTCGGGCAGCAGGCCAAACCGGTCGATCATTTCCACCTGCAGCTCTTTCAGGCCGTCCTCGTCGACGGCGTTGGCGATGCGCTTGTAGAGGATCAGTCGCGCATGCACATCCGGCAGGTAGTCTTCGGGGATCAGCGCTGGCACGCGCAGGTTGATCTCCGGTCCGCCGCCCAGTGGCTGGTCGAGGTTAGGTTGCTCGCCCTTGCGGATCGATTTCACCGCGCGCTCGAGCATTTCCATGTAGAGGGTGAAGCCGACGGCCTGAATCTGGCCGCTCTGGCCGTCACCGAGCAACTCACCAGCACCGCGGATTTCCAGGTCATGGGTGGCCAGCACGAAGCCGGCGCCGAGGTCCTGGGCGTTGCTGATGGCTTCCAGGCGTTTCTGTGCGTCGTCGGTCATCTGCTTGCGCGGCGGTGTCAGCAGGTAGGCGTAGGCCTGGTGATGGCTACGGCCGACGCGGCCACGCAGCTGGTGCAGCTGGGCCAGGCCAAACTTGTCGGCGCGCTCGATGATGATGGTGTTGGCGCTCGGCACGTCGATACCGGTTTCGATGATGGTCGAGGCGATCAGCACGTTGAAGCGCTTGTGGTAGAAGTCGCTCATCACCTGTTCCAGCTCGCGTTCGCGCATCTGCCCGTGGCCGATGCCGATACGCGCTTCCGGCACCAGCTCGGCCAGGTCGGCGGCACACTTCTCGATGGTCTTCACGTCGTTGTGCAGGTAATACACCTGTCCGCCGCGCAGCAGTTCGCGCAGCAGGGCTTCCTTGATCGTCGGATTGTTCTGTTCCATGACGAAGGTGCGCACCGACAGGCGGCGCGCTGGCGGGGTGGCGATGATCGACAGGTCGCGCATGCCCGACACCGCCATGTTCAGTGTGCGCGGGATCGGCGTGGCGGTCAGTGTGAGGATGTCCACCTCGCTGCGCAGGGCCTTGAGCTGTTCCTTCTGGCGCACGCCGAAGCGATGCTCTTCGTCGATGATGCACAGGCCCAGATCCTTGAAGCGTACATCGTCCTGCAGCAGCTTGTGGGTACCGATAACGATGTCGATCTTGCCTTCGGCCAGCTTGACTACCGCTTCGTTGACCTCTTTGGCCGATTTGAAGCGGCTCATCACTTCAACCGTTACCGGCCAGTCGGCGAAGCGGTCGCGGAAACTGTTGTAGTGCTGTTGAGCGAGCAGAGTGGTGGGCACGAGCACCGCGACCTGACGGCCGCTGTGCACGGCAATAAAGGCCGCACGCATGGCCACTTCGGTTTTTCCGAAACCAACGTCGCCGCAGACCAGGCGATCCATCGGCTTGGGCGCGAGCATATCGGCCAGCACCGCTTCGATGGCGCTCTGCTGGTCCGGGGTTTCCTCAAAGGGGAACCCGGCGCTAAAGGTGGCGTAGTCCGCCAGTGGGTCCTTGAAGGCATAGCCTTCACGGGCGGCGCGGCGGGCATAGATGTCCAGCAGCTCGGCCGCCACATCGCGTACCTGCTCGGCGGCTTTGCGCTTGGCCTTTTGCCAGGTTTCCGAGCCAAGACGGTGCAGTGGAGCCAGGGCGTCATCGCTGCCGGTGTAGCGGGCGATCAGGTGCAGGCTGGCGACCGGTACGTAGAGCTTGGCTTCCTCGGCGTACATTAGGGCGAGGAATTCGGCGGCCTGGCCATCGAACTCCATGGTCACCAAGCCCAGGTAGCGGCCGACGCCGTGGTCAATATGCACCACTGGCGCGCCTTCGCGCAGCTCGGTGAGGTTCTTGATCACGTTGTCGCCGCCATCGCGCGACTTTTCGCGGCGACGGCGTTGCATGACGCGCTGGCCAAACAGTGGGCTTTCGGCGATCAGTGCCAGCTCATCGAGTTGCAGGCCTTCATCCAGTGGGGCGATGCAAATACCCAGGCGCTCTTTGCTGGCGGTGAACTCGGGCCAGTCGGCGACTTCGCGCGGCTTGAGTTTGAGGCGGGCGAGCAGCTCCAGCAGCACTTCACGGCGGCCAGCCGATTCGGCGCAGAACAATACCCGTCCTGGGTACTCCTCGATAAACCGACGCAGGGCGGCCAGAGGCTCACCGGCCTTGGCCTGGATGGCCAGGTCGGGCAGGGCGCGAGCGTTGAAGCGGGTGCGGCCGACACCTTCTTCGATGTCATCCTGGCTGGCCACTACCCGTGGCCAGTTTTTCAGGCGGGCAAAGCAGTCTTCCACCGGCAGGAAGATATCCGCCGGCGGCAATAGCGGCCGCTCAGGATCGACGCGGCGGTCTTCGTAACGGCTGCGCGCATCCACCCAGAACTGTTCGGCGGCCTTCTCGATTCCCGGCAGGGAGAACACCTGGGTATCAGCGGGCAGGTAATCGAACAGGGTGGCGGTTTCTTCGAAGAACAGCGGCAGGTAGTACTCGATGCCGGCCGGAGTGATGCCGGTGCTGAGGTCCTGGTAGATCGGGCAGCGACGGAAATCCACGTCGAAGCGTTCACGGAAGCGTCCGCGAAAGTCGGTGACGGCCTTTTTCTCCAGCGGAAACTCGCGTGCCGGTAGCAGCTTGATCGAGTCGACCTTGTCGATGGAACGCTGGCTTTCCGGGTCGAAGGTGCGCAGGGTTTCGATCTCGTCATCGAACAGGTCGATGCGGTACGGCTGGCTGCTGCCCATGGGGAACAGGTCGATTAGCGCGCCCCGCACGGCAAACTCGCCATGTTCATAGACCGTATCGACGCAGCGGTAACCGGCGGCTTCCAGATTGCCGCGCATCTGGTTGACGTCCAGCTGCTGGCCGACCTGCAGCACCAGGCTGCTACCGAGCAGAAAACGCTTGGGTGCCAGGCGATGTAGGGCCGTGGTGATCGGGACTACCAGTACGCCGTGTTTCAGCTCGGGCAGGCGATAAAGTGCGGCAATACGCTGAGAAATGATGTCCTGGTGCGGCGAAAACAGGTCGTAGGGCAGGGTTTCCCAGTCGGGGAAATGCAACACCGGCAAATCCGGAGCGAAAAAGCTCAGCTCCTCTTGCAGGCGCTCGGCACTCTGGCTGTCGGCGGTCAGCAGCAGGGTAAAGCGCTTGGCATGGCTGGCAGCTTCGGCAATTGCCAGGCTCAGCGCAGCACCAGGGAGGTTGCCCCAGTGTTGTTTTCCGGCGGTGGCGGGCAGGGACGGTAGGCGCAGTACGGATGCGGTCGGCACAGACACAGGCGGCTCACGGTCAAGACACAAGGTCGGCGATTGTAGCGGGCGAATATATGCGGTGTCAGTTACGACAGTCGTGCATTGCTCATGCTTGCGTGCGCCGTCATAATGTAGCCCCTTTTTTCAGCCCCTACATGTGGAAGGTACTGCCCGTGACTCAGAAGCCCGACCAGTGTCTCGGTGAGTGGATCGATCGAGAAGCCCTTGCGGAAGCGATGATTCCGATGATTGGCCAACTCTACCGTAACAACAACGTGGTCACCTCGATCTACGGCCGCGGTCTGATCAACCGTTCGGTGATCGATATTCTCAAGGCCCACCGCTTCGCCCGTCACCGCCTGGTTGGTGACAGCGAATTGTCGGTGCACGATACCTTCCCGGTCCTCAAGGCGATGACCGAACTCAAGCTGGGCGCCGCCTCCGTGGACCTCGGCAAGATGGTCAGCAAGTTCAAGACCGATGGCCAGAACCGCAGCATCGAGCAGTTCGTCAAGGATGAACTGGTTGAAGTGGTGGGCAAGCAGAATGGCGAAGCCCGCGAAGGCACCGATGTGGTGCTGTACGGCTTCGGTCGTATCGGCCGTCTGCTGGCGCGCATCCTGATCGAGAAAACCGGTGGTGGCGACGGCCTGCGCCTGCGTGCCATCGTTGTGCGCAAAGGTGCGAGCAATGACCTGGTCAAGCGCGCCAGCCTGCTGCGTCGCGACTCGGTGCATGGCAAGTTCGATGGCACTATCACCATCGATGAAGAGAACAACACCCTGACGGCCAACGGCAACCTGATCCAGGTGATCTATGCCAAGTCCCCGACCGAAGTCGACTACACCCAGTACGGCATCAAGAACGCGCTGCTGGTCGACAACACCGGTGTATGGCGTGATGCCGACGGTCTGGGCCAACACCTGGCTTGCCCGGGCGTTGATCGCGTGGTGCTGACCGCACCTGGCAAGGGCGCGCTGAAGAACATCGTGCACGGTATCAACCACAGCGAAATCACCGCAGATGACAAGATCATTTCGGCGGCTTCCTGCACCACTAACGCCATTGTGCCGGTGCTGAAAGCGGTGAATGACCAGTACGGCATCGTCAACGGTCATGTCGAAACCGTTCACTCGTACACCAACGACCAGAACCTGATCGACAACTTCCACAAGGGCGATCGCCGTGGTCGTAGCGCGCCGCTGAACATGGTAATCACCGAAACTGGTGCCGCCACTGCAGCCGCCAAGGCCCTGCCAGTGCTGAAAGGCAAGCTGACCGGCAACGCCATTCGCGTACCGACGCCGAACGTGTCGATGGCCATTCTCAACCTCAACCTTGAGAAAGCCACCACCCGTGAAGAGATCAACGAGTACCTGCGTCAGATGGCCATGCACTCGGACCTGCAGAAGCAGATCGATTTCGTCCAGTCGCAGGAAGTGGTTTCCACTGACTTCGTTGGTTCGCGTCACGCTGGTGTGGTCGATGCCGAAGCCACCATCTGCAACGACAACCGTGTCGTACTGTACGTATGGTACGACAACGAGTTTGGTTACAGCTGCCAGGTGGTTCGCGTGATGGAAGACATGGCCGGGGTCAACCCGCCAGCTTTCCCGCGCTAAGCGCAGGGTGCATAGAAAACGGGAGCTTCGGCTCCCGTTTTTTTATGCGCGCTATTTAGCGCTCTAGTCAGCCAGCAGGCTGGTGCGCAGACTGTCGGACAGGCCGTTGGGCGACAGCCAAATGCCCAGGTAGGCCTTGGCCAGTTCCTGGTCTTGGCTGGTGAAGACGGGCTTGCCGTTCACTTCCAGAGTAAGGCCGCTGTCGGTGTTGAAGTTCAGAGCGTAACGGTCGCCTGGGCGAATGTCGCGGAAGGTGGCATGCAGGGCATTGAGGCCTGGGCGCAGGCGCTCGAGTGTCTTGGTGTCGTGTTGGCGCTCGAGCGTGACCCAGGCAGCTTTGATCACGTCTTGGCTGTCTATATTGCGGAAGTAGTACAGCTCCAGGCGCTGGTTCAGTGGTTGGGTAAACGCCTGCCGGGCGCTGGCCTGGGCGGGTGCGTAGAAAGCTGCCGCGTAGACATCGGCCCACAGGTAGGTGAGCACACTCTGGTTCTTGCGTTCCAGGCTGTTCTGCGCGAATTCGCGGGTGGTGGCGAAGTTGGCTTCCTGCAGGCGTTCGCGGGTATTGGCGAGCAGGTCGCCGCTGAGCAGCAGTAGGGTGGTGAGCACCAGTAACAGGCGCATGGCAGAGCTCCAGTGGGAAATGGATGTTATTTCACCTGTTGATCAGTTTCAGTCAATCTGCGATCTGTTGCCTTCTGTTACGTAAAAAAGGTTAAAAGCCAGCGCTTGGGTGGCCAGTGGCGGAAGGTGGACTCTATAATCGGGCAGATTTTTCCCGCGACTGACATCTTGCTCAGCACCTGATCATGCATCGGTGTTGCGTTGCAGCTTTGCTGTACTCATGTCTTCCGTATTCTAAAAAAGCTTATAAATCAGTGGTTAGGCAAACCTATGATCAAAATAAAACATGGGCTTGATTTGCCCATAACCGGCGCGCCGGTGCAGCGTATAGAAGCCGCAAGGCCCGTGCGCAGCGTCGCCGTCATAGGCTTCGATTATCACGGCATGAAGCCGACCATGGAGGTCCAGGTCGGTGATCGCGTCAAGCTTGGTCAGGTGCTGTTCTCCGACAAGAAAGCGCCTGGCGTCCAGTACACCGCTCCAGCGGCCGGCGTGGTCAGCGCCATCCATCGAGGTGAAAAGCGCGTACTGCAATCGGTGGTGATTGATGTCGAAGGTGATGAGCAAATCACTTTTGAAGCCTTTGCTGCCACGCAGCTGGCGAACGTCGGCGCGGCGAAAGTGCGCGAGGTTCTGCAGCAGTCCGGCTTATGGACGGCTCTGCGAGCACGCCCGTTCAGCAAGGTACCGGCGGCTGATGCCCAGCCTAGCTCGATTTTCGTCACCGCCATGGATACTCATCCGCTGGCCGCCGATCCGGCGGTGGTGATTGCCGAGTATGCCGCTGATTTTGAACATGGCTTGCAGGTGCTAGGCAATCTGGCGAAGGTCTTTCTGTGCAAGGCTGCTGGTAGCAACCTGCCAGGCGAGCAACTGAGCCAGGTGCAGACACATGCTTTTGCTGGTCCGCACCCAGCCGGTCTAGCCGGTACGCATATTCACTTCCTGGACCCTGTGAGTGCCAACAAGAGCGTGTGGTCACTGAACTATCAGGACGTGATCGCCATTGGCAAACTCTTTACTACCGGGCAGTTATGGACCGAGCGCGTGGTTGCGCTGGCCGGTCCCGTAGTTGAGACGCCGCGCCTGTTGCGCACCCGCCTGGGCGCCAACCTGAGTGAGCTGACGGCCGGTGAGCTGCACTCCGGGACTAGCCGGGTTATTTCCGGTTCGGTGCTGGGTGGCCGTACGGCCCAAGGCGCATTTGCCTTCCTCGGTCGTTATCACCTGCAGGTGTCCTGCCTGGCTGAAGGCAATGACCGCGAGATGCTGCACTACCTGCGTGCCGGGGTGAACAAGCATTCGGTGATGAACATCTTCGTTTCGAAACTGCTGGCGGCGAAGAAGTTTGCCTTCTCCACCACCACCAACGGCAGCCCGCGCGCGATGGTTCCGGTTGGCAATTACGAAGCGGTGATGCCGCTGGATATTCTGCCGACGCAATTGCTGCGCTACCTGATCGTCGGCGACACCGAGATGGCCCAGAAACTCGGCTGCCTGGAACTCGACGAAGAAGATCTGGCGCTGTGCACCTACGTGTGTGCCGGTAAGTATGAATACGGCCCGATTCTGCGCGACAACCTCGCCCGTATCGAGAAGGAAGGTTAAGTCATGGGTATCCGTGCATTTCTCGACAAGATCGAGCACAACTTCGAAAAAGGCGGCAAATACGAGAAGTGGTATGCCTTGTATGAGGCTGTTGACACCTTCTTCTATCGCCCCGGCAGTGTCACCAAGACCACGGCGCACGTGCGTGACGGCATCGACCTCAAGCGCATGATGATCACCGTGTGGCTGTGCACCTTCCCGGCCATGTTCTTTGGCATGTGGAATACCGGTTATCAGGCCAACCTGATTTTCGCCAACAGCCCGGAGTTGCTGGCTGCCCAGGAAGGCTGGCGCTTTGCGCTGATCGGTTCACTGGCCGGGTTTGACCCCAATAGCCTGTGGGACAACTTTATTCAGGGCGCGGCCTACTTCCTGCCGGTCTACGCGGTGACCTTCATCGTCGGCGGTTTCTGGGAGGTGCTGTTTGCCTCGATCCGCAAGCATGAAGTCAACGAAGGCTTCTTCGTCACCTCCGTGTTGTTTGCCCTGATCCTGCCGCCGAGCATTCCGCTGTGGCAGGTTGCCCTGGGTATCAGCTTCGGCGTGGTAATCGGTAAAGAAGTCTTCGGCGGTACTGGCAAGAACTTCCTCAACCCAGCCCTGACCGGTCGCGCCTTCTTGTTCTTCGCCTACCCGGCGCAGATGTCCGGTGATGCGGTATGGACTGCGGTGGACGGCTTTGCCGGCGCCACTTCGTTGAGCCTGGCCGCAGCTGGTGGCATCGAGAACGTGGTGAACAATGGCATCACCTGGATGGATGCCTTTGTTGGCACCATTCACGGTTCCATGGGCGAAACCAGCACCCTGGCGATCCTCATCGGTGGCGGTGTGTTGCTGATCACCAAGATTGCCTCCTGGCGGATTGTCGGCGGGGTGATGCTGGGCATGATTGGCTTCAGCCTGCTGCTCAATGTGCTGGGTTCCAACACCAACCCCATGTTCGCCATGCCCTGGTATTGGCACCTGGTGGTCGGTGGTTTCGCCTTTGGCATGCTGTTCATGGCCACCGACCCTGTGTCGTCATCCATGACCAATACCGGCAAGTGGATCTTTGGTGCCCTGATCGGGGTGATGGTGGTGATGATCCGCGTGATCAACCCGGCCTTCCCGGAGGGCATGATGCTGGCGATCCTGTTCGCCAACCTGTTCGCACCGCTGATCGACCACTTCGTCGTTCAAGCCAATATCAAGCGGAGGCTGGCACGCAATGTCTAGTCAAAAAGAATCCACCGTCCGTACCTTGGTGGTGGCCCTGTTGGTCTGCCTGGTGTGTTCGATTTTCGTCGCCGGCGCCGCCGTGGCACTGAAACCGACGCAGGTGGAAAACCGTCAGCTGGATAAACAGCGCAGCATTCTGGCCATTGCCGGGCTGGGTGAGGCGGGCATGAGTGCTGCGCAGGTCAAGGCATTGTTTGCCGAGCGGATCAGTGCCCGTGTGGTCGATCTGGACACTGGCACCTTCAGCGATGCTCAGGATCCATTGACCTTCGATCCGTTGAAAGCCTCCAAAGACCCGAAGCTTTCCGAGGCCCTGGGCAGTGCTGAGGATATTGCTTCGATCAAGCGGCGTGAGCGTTTCACCACCGTCTATCTGGTAGAGCAGGACGGCCAGTTGCAGACCGTGATTCTGCCCGTACGTGGTTACGGCCTGTGGTCGACCCTGCATGGCTTTATGGCGCTGCAAGGGGACCTGAACACCGTGGCAGGCTTCGGCTTCTACCAGCATGCCGAGACCCCGGGTCTGGGTGGTGAGGTGGATAATCCGAAGTGGAAGAGCCTGTGGCTGGGCAAGACCCTGTTTGACGACAAGGGCGAGCTGGCCATCCAGATCATCAAGGGTAACGTCGATGCGCAGAGCGCACAGGCGACTCACCAGGTCGATGGTCTGGCGGGCGCAACCCTGACCAGCAATGGTGTGAATAACTTGCTGCACTTCTGGCTAGGGGAGAACGGCTTCGCCCAGTTCCTCGCCAATCTGCAAAAAGGGGAGGCTTGATCATGTCGCAGCCGACTATCAAAGACGTTCTGCTCAACCCGATTTTCAACAACAACCCCATCGGTCTGCAGATTCTCGGTATCTGCTCCGCTCTGGCGGTGACCTCGAACCTGAAAACCGCGCTGGTTATGTCGATTGCCCTGACTCTGGTAACCGGCTTCTCCAACCTGTTCATTTCGATGATTCGCAGCCAGATCCCCAGCTCGATCCGTATGATCGTGCAGATGGTGATCATCGCGTCGCTGGTGATCGTGGTCGATCAGGTGCTCAAGGCCTTTGCCTTTAGCCTGTCCAAGCAGCTCTCGGTGTTTGTTGGCCTGATCATCACCAACTGCATCGTGATGGGCCGTGCCGAGGCCTTTGCCATGCAGAACCCGCCTGTGCTGTCGTTCTTCGATGGCATTGGTAACGGCCTAGGCTACAGCGCCATGCTGATCGTGCTGGGTATCGTGCGCGAGCTGTTCGGTGCGGGCAAATTGATGGGCTACGAGATCATTCCAGTGATCAACGACGGTGGCTGGTATCAGCCTAACGGCTTGTTGCTGCTGCCCCCTTCGGCGTTCTTCCTGATCGGGCTGTTCATCTGGGCCTTGCGGGCCTGGAAGAAAGACCAAGTGGAGAAGCCGAGCTTCAAAATGGCGCCTCAGGTATCGAATAAGGAGGCCTACTAATGGAGCATTACCTCAGCTTGCTGGCCAAGGCGGTGTTCGTTGAGAACATGGCCCTGGCGTTCTTCCTCGGCATGTGCACCTTTATTGCCATCTCGAAGAAGGTTGAAACGGCGATTGGCCTGGGTATCGCTGTCATTGTGGTGCAAGTCATCACCGTGCCTGCGAATAACCTGATCTACACCTACCTGTTGAAAGATGGTGCGCTGGCCTGGGCGGGTTTGCCGGAAGTGGACCTGAGCTTCCTTGGACTGCTCAGCTACATCGGGGTGATCGCAGCGATCGTGCAGATCCTCGAGATGCTCTTGGATAAATACGTTCCCAGTCTGTACAACGCTCTGGGCGTGTTTCTGCCGCTGATCACCGTGAACTGCGCCATCATGGGTGGCACCCTGTTCATGGTCGAACGTGACTACAACCTGGCGGAAAGTACCGTGTACGGCTTCGGTTCCGGTCTGTCCTGGGCGCTGGCGATTGCTGCTTTGGCGGGGATTCGCGAAAAGCTCAAGTACAGCGATGTGCCGGAAGGCCTGCAGGGGCTGGGCATCACCTTTATCACCATCGGTCTGATGTCTCTGGGCTTTATGTCCTTCTCTGGCGTGCAGTTGTAAGGAAGGGTGCCTAGATGATCACTAACGAGATTTTTATCGCAATCGGCATGTTCACCGGCATTGTGCTGGCGTTGGTGCTGATCATTCTTGCTGCGCGCGCCAAGCTGGTTTCCAGTGGTGACGTGAGCATCGAGATCAATGGTGAGAAGACCATTGTGGTACCGGCTGGCGGCAAATTGCTGCAGACCCTGGCCGCCAACAACATCTTCCTGTCGTCGGCCTGTGGCGGCGGTGGTACCTGCGCGCAGTGCCGTTGTGTGGTGGAAAGCGGCGGTGGCGAAATGCTGCCGACCGAAGAAGCCGCATTCACCCGTCGCGAGGCCAAGGCTGGCTGGCGCCTGTCCTGCCAGACCCCGGTCAAGCAGGATATGAAGATCGAAGTGCCGGAAGAAGTGTTCGGCGTGAAGAAGTGGGAATGCACGGTTGAGTCCAACCCCAACGTGGCCACCTTCATCAAGGAGCTGACGCTGAAACTGCCGCAAGGCGAGAATGTCGACTTCCGTGCCGGTGGCTATGTGCAGTTGGAGTGCCCACCGCACGAGGTGCACTACAAGGACTTCGACATTCAGCCGGAATACCGTGGCGACTGGGACAAGTTCAACCAGTGGAAGTACGTATCCAAGGTCGAGGAGACCGTGATTCGGGCCTACTCCATGGCCAACTACCCGGAAGAAGTCGGTCTGGTGAAGTTCAATATCCGTATTGCTTCGCCACCTCCGGGCAAGGATGACTTGCCGCCGGGCAAGATGTCTTCCTGGGTGTTCAGCCTCAAGCCGGGTGACAAGGTCACCGTGTACGGGCCGTTTGGTGAGTTCTTCGCCAAGGACACCGATGCCGAGATGATCTTTATCGGTGGTGGTGCGGGTATGGCGCCGATGCGTTCGCACATCTTCGACCAGCTCAAGCGCCTCAAGTCCAAGCGCAAGATCAGTTTCTGGTACGGCGCACGCTCCATGCGCGAGGCGTTCTACGTCGAAGAGTACGATCAGCTGCAGGCGGAGAATCCGAACTTCCAGTGGCACCTGGCACTGTCCGACCCGCAACCGGAAGATAACTGGAGCGGCCTCAAGGGGTTTATCCACAACGTGCTGTACGAGAATTACCTCAAGGACCACCCGGCTCCTGAAGAGTGTGAGTTCTACATGTGCGGCCCGCCCATGATGAACGCCGCTGTGATCAAGATGCTGGTCGACCTGGGTGTGGAGGAGGAGAACATCCTGCTCGACGACTTCGGCGGCTAATCATGAACAATGCGGTACTACGGCCCGTTATCGCTGCCAGCTTGCTGGCAGCCCTAACGGGCTGCTGGTTTTCAGAGCGTGTAGAAGAGTTCGGCGGCCCGACCATGGGCAGCACCTACTCGATCAAATACGTGCGTAGTGAAGGCTCCCCAAGCCTTGACCAGCTCAAACATGAAACCGATGCGATTCTCAGTGAAGTCGATCAGCAGATGTCGACCTACCGCGATGATTCGCTGATCGAGCAGTTCAACCAGGCACCTGCAGGTACCTGTAAGGTCATGCCGGAGCCGGTACTGGAGTTGGTCGAGGCGGGGCGCCTGCTCAATCAACAGAGTCAGGGTGCGTTTGATCTGACCCTGGAACCCTTGCTCAACCTCTGGGGCTTTGGCCCCAAGGGGCGTGCAGAGAAAGTACCGACTGCCGAGCAACTGGCTGCTGCGCGTTCCCGTACGGGGATGCAGCATCTACGGCGTGACGGGCAGCAGCTGTGTAAGGAGGTCGATCTGCAGGTCGACTTCAACAGCATCGCTGCCGGCTATACCGTGGATCGGATCGCGCAGCGTCTGACTGAGCTGGGGGTCAACAGCTACCTGGTTGAGGTGACCGGTGAACTCAAGGCTGCCGGGCGCAAACCGGATGGCCAGCCTTGGCGCATCGGCCTGGAGGCTCCGCAGGAAGGTGAGCGGGTGGCTCAGCGGATTCTGGCACTGGATGGCTACGGCATTTCCACGTCTGGCGATTACCGCAACTACTTCGAGGAGAATGGCCGGCGCTATTCGCACACCCTTGATCCGTTGACGGCAGCGCCGATCACCCACACCCTGGCGGCCGTCACTGTGGCCGATAAATCGACCCTGCGTGCTGACGGCTTGTCTACATTACTTATGGTGATGGGCACTGAGCGTGGCCTGGCATTTGCAGAGCGCATGGGGATCGCCGCGTTTTTCGTGACTCGCGAAGGCGACGCTTTCGTCACACAGGGCACTCAGGCTTTCGAGCAACTGTTTGCCGCAGGAGAAGAGCAATGACATTCGTGGTGGTTTTTCTGGTCATGGTGCTGGTCGTTGGCATGATGGCGGTGGGTGTGATCATGGGGCGCAAGCCGATTGCCGGCTCCTGCGGTGGCATCGCCAACCTGGGCATCGAGAAGGAATGCTCAATCTGTGGCGGTAGCCGCGAGAAATGCGAAGAAATCAACAGCGATCCGCAGGCCAAGACAGAGTCCCTGGCGTACGACGCGACCAAACGCTAATCGCTCCGCCGTTGCCTAAGAGCTAGGCTGTATATAACGCATTGATTGTCAGGTTGCAGGTGCAGCCTGGCCCTGCCGAGAGCACGGTACAAGTGCTCCGGTGTGATCTGAAGGAGTAAACATGGCGGTCTACAACTACGACGTGGTGGTGCTGGGTTCCGGCCCCGCGGGTGAAGGCGCGGCGATGAACGCCGCCAAGGCCGGGCGCAAGGTGGCCGTGGTCGACAGCCGTCGTGAAGTCGGCGGCAACTGCACCCACCTGGGCACCATTCCGTCCAAGGCGCTGCGCCATTCGGTGCGGCAGATCATGCAGTTCAACACCAACCCGATGTTCCGCCAGATCGGCGAGCCGCGCTGGTTCTCCTTTCCCGATGTGCTGAAAAGTGCCGAGCGGGTGATTGCCAAGCAGGTGAGTTCGCGCACCGGCTACTACGCGCGTAACCGAATCGATGTGTTTTTCGGTACGGGCAGTTTCGCCGACGAGCGTACTGTTGAAGTGGTGTGCGCCAATGGTGTGGTGGAAAAGCTGGTGGCCAAGCAGATCGTTATTGCCACCGGTTCGCGCCCGTATCGCCCGGCCGATGTGGATTTTCGCCATCCGCGGATCTATGACAGTGACACCATTCTCAGCCTGACCCATACGCCGCGCCGCATCATCATCTACGGTGCCGGGGTTATCGGCTCCGAGTACGCCTCGATCTTCAGCGGTCTGGGTGTGCTGGTTGACCTGATCGACAACCGTGATCAGTTGCTGAGCTTCCTGGATGCGGAAATCTCCGATGCGTTGAGCTATCACCTGCGCAACAACAACGTGCTGATTCGTCATAACGAAGAGTATGAAAGCGTTGAAGGGGTGGAGAACGGGGTGATCCTGCACCTCAAATCCGGCAAGAAGATCAAGGCTGACGCCTTCCTCTGGTGCAACGGCCGTACTGGTAATACCGACCAGCTGGGGCTGGAGAACATCGGCATCAAGGTCAACAGCCGTGGCCAGATTGAAGTCGACCAGAGCTACCGCACCCCGGTGTCGAACATCTATGCCGCAGGCGATGTGATTGGCTGGCCGAGCCTGGCCAGTGCTGCAGCTGACCAGGGCCGTTCGGCGGCGGGCAGCATTGTCGATAATGGCAGCTGGCGTTTCGTTGATGACGTACCGACCGGTATCTACACCATCCCCGAGATCAGCTCGATCGGCAAAACCGAGCGCGAGCTGACCCAGGCCAAGATTCCCTACGAAGTGGGCAAGGCCTTCTTCAAGGGTATGGCCCGCGCGCAGATTTCCCATGAGCCAGTGGGCATGCTCAAGCTGCTCTTCCATCGTGAAACGCTGGAAGTGCTGGGTGTGCACTGCTTTGGTTACCAGGCCTCGGAGATCGTGCATATCGGCCAGGCGATCATGAACCAGAAGGGCGAGGCCAATAGCATCAAGTACTTCGTCAACACCACCTTCAACTACCCGACCATGGCGGAAGCCTATCGGGTGGCGGCGTTCGACGGCCTCAACCGGCTTTTTTGAGCGGCTCCGGCCGGTGGCCTGAGCCGGCCGGGGAGAACCCGTTCAGCGACTCCTGCGACTGGCGTTGGCCTAATCGCGAAAGTTTCTGATCAGGCTTAACGAAAAAACCGGCCCTCGTGGCCGGTTTTTTGTTGGCTGGGCTGTGCCGGAGGTTACGCGAGGGTTGCCACTGCCAAGCCGGGAAAGTCAGTGATGATGCTATCCACGCCGAAGTCCGCCAGGCGACGCATCAGTGCCGGCTCATTGACCGTCCACACCGAGACATGCAAGCCGGCTTTCTGCGCTTTGAGCAGGCGTTCGGGAGTGCATAACGTCCAGTTCAGCGCCAGCAGGTGGCAGCCATAGTGTTTGGCTACTTTGAGCGGGTCGAGCCAGGCGTATTCGGCGACCAGCCCCCGTTGCAGATGCGGTGTCAGGCGTTGCAGGGCGCTGAGCACTTCGCGTGAGCTGGAGGTTACCGTGACCTTGTCAGTCAGGTTGTAACGTTCGGCCAGTTCGGCAATCGCCTTGACCATACGCGCCGAGCGCACCTTCGAGGCGCTTTTGACTTCCAGCTGCCAGTGCTCGAAATCGCAGTGCTGGAACAGCTCCTCCAGGCGCGGAATCGGGCAGGGTGTAACGGCGCCTGGGCCACCTTTGCGTGCGTCATAGGTGATCAGTTCGGCGGCATCGTGTTCGACCACTTTGCCACGGTGGCCGGTGGTGCGCTTGAGCGTCGGGTCGTGAATCACCATCAGCTCGCCATCGCGCGACAGGTGCAGGTCCAGCTCGCAGCGGCGTACGCCATGTTTCATGCATTGCTGAAAGCTGGCCAGGGTGTTTTCCGGTGCTTCGCCTTTGGCACCGCGGTGTCCATAGATGACAGTCACTGTTGCTCCTTGTCTGGCAGGGCGGCGCCGGGCTGATGGTGGCGCACGCTGTTGATCACGTGTTTGTGCTCGAAATAGACGCTGAACTCGCGGTAGTCCCAACGGGTGATCGGTGGGTTACCAACGCTGGGGTGCTCCTCGTCGGCCAGGCCGAAGCGTTCCAGCACGGCGCGCTGAGATTCACCAAGCTGAGGCAGTTGCAGGCCGCCAGCACCTTGCTGGCCGATGGGGATTTGCAGGGTCTCGGCATAGACGCTGACGGGCAGGATCAGGGCAAGGAGCGGAAGCAGGCGTGACATTGGTGGCTCGCTATCAGGGTTGCAGAGGTTGCTCGCGGGCCTGGCGACGCTCCAGAGCTTGGCGCTGCAGGATATGCCGGGCGAGCAGCTGACGTTGGGCATCGCTCAGGACTTCGAATTCCGCACCGATTTCAAATTGTTGCGACGGTAGTGGGCGGCAGTGCACCACCTTGGCCCGCAGCAGCAGGCCTAGTGCTTGCGGCATCAGCACCATCTTTACCGCCAGGTGCGCGCCGGCGGCCACCGGCTGGCTGTTGTTGAAACTGACGCCGCCCTCGGACAGGCTGACCTTGCGTGGCGCACCGATGTCGCGCAGCAGGCTCTGCGCTACGGCCTGGCCGAGCAGGTCGATGCGTTTGTTGATCACCTTGAGGTAGTTGGCCAGGGTGCGATCGCGTTCGCTGATGTGCCGCAGCAAATGCTGCGACTCAAAGTCCATCAGGTGCAGATCGCTGAGCAGGTTGAACAGCGGCGAGCTGTCGTGAAGCGCATCACTGGCCAGGGCTTCAGCCCCGGATAGCTGGGTGAATTCCAGTGCGATCGTATCGTCGATACGATAATATTCGCGGCGGTCATCTTCATCTTGAGTCGGCATGGCGAACCCATGGCAGCAGTAGTGGTCAGAGTGTAAGGCTGCTCGCCAAGCCCCCACAAGGACGTTTCTTTTTCCCTCGAATCAGCCCCGACATGTTCAGACCTCTGTTCGTATTTATTGGTACGCGCTACACGCGGGCCAAACGTCGCAACCACTTTGTATCCTTTATCTCCCTGACATCGATGATCGGGCTGGCACTGGGTGTGCTGGTGATGATCCTGGTGCTCTCTGTGATGAATGGCTTCGACCATGAGATGCGCACCCGCGTGCTCGGCATGGTGCCGCACGCCACGGTGGAAAGCGCCACGCCGATCAAGGACTGGCGCAGCCTGGCCGAACGGGCGCAAAGCAATCCGCAGGTGCTGGCTGTTGCGCCGTTCAGCCAGATGCAGGGCCTGCTGACCAACGATGGTAAAGTGCAGAAAGTGCTGATCAATGCGGTCGATCCGCTGGAAGAGTCCAAGGTTTCGATCATCGGCAATTTCTTCGAGCAGGGCCGTCTGGAAGACCTGCAATCCGGCGAGTTCGGCATGGTGCTGGGCGATAAGGCCGCCACTAAGCTCGGCGTCGGTCTGGGGGATAAGGTCACCTTCGTCGCCCCGGAAGTCACTGTTACTCCAGCCGGCATGTTCCCACGGCTCAAGCGCTTTACCGTGGTGGGCATATTCCATGTCGGCGCGGGCGAGATCGACGGCCATCTGGCTCTGACCCATGTGCAGGACCTGGCACGCTTGCAGCGCTGGCAGGCTGATCAGGTCCAGGGCATTCGCCTGAAATTTGCTGATCTGTTTGAAGCTCCTCGCACTGCCTGGGCGCTGGCGCAGACGTTGGGTGAGGGCGACTACTACGCCCGCGACTGGACCCGCACCCATGGCAACCTCTACCAAGCGATTCGCATGGAGAAGGCGATGATTGGCTTGCTGTTGCTGCTGATCGTTGCAGTCGCTGCGTTCAACATCATCTCCACCTTGGTCATGGTGGTTACTGACAAGAAGGGTGATATCGCCATTCTGCGCACCTTGGGGGCGACGCCGCGGCAGATCATGGCGATCTTTATGGTACAGGGCACGGTGATTGGCGTGTTTGGCACGGCGATTGGTGCTGTGCTGGGTTGTCTGGCCGCCTTGAATATCAGCAGCGCGATTGCCGCGTTGGAAGGGCTGTTGGGGATCAAGTTTCTCAATGCCGATGTGTACTTCATTGATTACCTGCCCTCGCAGCTGATGCTGGCAGACGTGCTGCTGGTCTGCGGTGCGGCATTGATCCTAAGTTTCTTCGCCACCCTGTATCCGGCCTGGCGCGCAGCGCGTACCCAGCCTGCGGAGGCTCTGCGTTATGAATGATCAGGTTATGAGTGATTCGGTTATGCAAGATCGTGCAGTGTTGAGTTGTCGCAACCTCGGTAAAAGCTATGACGAAGGCCCGCAATCGGTAGTGGTGCTGCAGGATCTGCAGCTGGAGCTGCACCCTGGTGAGCGCGTGGCGATTGTCGGCAGCTCCGGCTCGGGCAAGAGCACCTTGCTGAATATGCTCGGCGGTCTGGATACACCGAGCACCGGCAGCGTCTGGCTGGCGGGTGAGGAGTTGTCGGCGCTGAATGAAAAGCAACGCGGCCTGCTGCGTAACCGCGCCCTGGGTTTCGTTTACCAGTTCCACCACCTGCTTCCGGAATTTACCGCGCTGGAAAACGTGTGCATGCCGCTGCTGATTGGCCGCACGCCGATCAGCGAAGCGCGCCAGCGTGCCACCGCACTGTTGGAGCGAGTCGGCCTTGGTCATCGTCTGGCGCACAAACCGGCCGAACTCTCCGGTGGTGAGCGCCAGCGGGTGGCGATTGCCCGTGCGCTGGTCAATCAGCCGGGCCTGGTGCTGCTCGATGAACCCACCGGCAACCTCGATCATCACACCGCGCAGGGCATTCAAGACCTGATGAAGGAGCTGAGCAGCTCGTCGCAAACCGCCTTTCTGGTGGTGACCCACGACATGGCCCTGGCCCAGCAGATGGACCGCATCCTGCGCCTGGAAGACGGCAAGCTGGTGGCTGCCTGATGTTTCGCCCGCTGAGTATCTTTATCGGTATCCGCTACACCGGGGCCAAGCGGCGCAACCACTTCATCTCGTTTATTTCGATGACCTCGATGATCGGCCTGGCGCTCGGTGTGCTGGTGATGATCGTGGTGTTGTCGGTGATGAACGGCTTCCAGAAGGAAATGAGCACGCGCATTCTCGGTATGGTGCCGCACGCCAGCATTGCTGGCAGTCAGCCGCTGGATGATTGGCAGCAGGTCGCGGCCGCCGCGAAGAAGCATCCGCAGGTGCTTGCAGCGGTGCCGTTTGCCGAACTGGAAGGCATGCTTTCGATGCGTGGGGCGATGCAGCCGGTGCAGTTGCATGGCATCGACCCGGCGCTGGAGCCGCAGGTGTCGATTATCGACAAGCATATGCAGCAAGGCCGACTGAGCGATTTGCGTGAGGGCGAGTTTGGCGTGGTGCTGGGCGAGATCACCGCGCGGCGCTTTCAGCTTCGAGTGGGCGATAAGCTGGCGTTGATCGTGCCGGAGCTGAGCAGTGTGCCGGGTGGTATCAGCCCTCGTATGCAGCGCCTTAATGTGGTCGGCATCTTCAAGGTTGGCGCCGAGCTGGACAGTTCGCTGGCGCTGATTCACGTCGCCGATGCCGCGCATATCCAGCGCATGCAGCCCGGTCAGGTGCAGAGCGTGCGTCTGAAGCTGAAAGACCTTTACCAGGCCCCGCAAGTGGCTGCGCAGATCGTCAGCGAGTTGGGCGCCGGTTACAACGCCAGTGACTGGACCCTGACCCAGGGCAGCCTGTTCAGCGCGATGAAAATGGAAAAGACCATGATTGGTTTGTTGCTGCTGCTGATCGTAGCGGTGGCTGCGTTCAATATCATTGCCACGTTGATCATGGTGGTGGCGGACAAAGGCGCAGATATCGCCATCTTGCGTACCCTGGGGGCTACGCCAGGGCAGATCATGGGCATCTTTATGGTGCAGGGCACCGTGATCGGCGCCATTGGTACGTTGATTGGTGCGGTGCTGGGTATTCTGGCGGCGCTCAACGTCAGCCAGTTGGTAGGCTGGATCGAGCGTCTGAGTGGGCAGCAGGTGATGAGTTCGGACGTCTACTTCATCAGTAACCTGCCATCGGAGTTGCTGTTATCCGATGTACTGCTGATTTGTGGTGCGGCCTTTACCCTGAGCTTTCTGGCTACCGTTTATCCATCCTGGCGAGCATCACGCATTCAACCTGCTGAGGCGCTGCGTTACGAATAAGCTACGTTGGCAGAAACAAAAAGCCGTTACTCAGTAACGGCTTTTTGTTTCAGTGTTGTATGTCTTGCTGCCGACGTTTTTCCTGGCGTTTGCGCCAGTTATGCCGCACCCACCAGCGCCAGTAGGCGTTGGTGCCCAAATAGCCGATCAGGGCGAGCAGTAAGCCCAACACCAGAGAGCCTAGATAGAGGGGTTGCCAATGGGTTTGCAGAACATGGCCGACCCAGCTGAGGGTGATCTGATCGGGCATTTGCAGGGTGGGCGTGCCCATCAACCAGGCGCCAAACTTGTAACTGCAATAGAACACCGGCGGCATGGTGATCGGGTTGGTTAGCCAGACCAAGCCAATGGAAATCGGCAGGTTACCGCGTGCGGGGATGGCCACAGCAGCTGCGGCGGCCATTTGCATGGGCATCGGGATCATTGCCCAGAACAGACCAATTGCCATGGCGCGTGACACCGAGTGGCGGTTGAGGTGCCAGAGATTGGGGTCGTGAATCAGGTTGCCAAGAAAGCGCAGGGATTTATTCGCTTTGATGCTATCCGGGTGAGGCATATAGCGCTTGAATAGACGACGCGGCATGAATTTTCTCTGGCAGGAAACGCCAAAATAGTATGCACGCTTTGCCTGTCGGCTGCCCCGGCTGGTTGTGTCAGGACATTATGTAGGGGCGAGGTGGCAGCTCGCTGGTACATGACTCATGGAGCGAGTCTATGCGCGTAGGACTTCTGGCGTTGCTGGCGGGGTTGCTGGCGTTGCGCTTTCTTCCGCAGCTGCCGCCGACCTGGTTGCTGACCCTGTTGCCGGTCGTCGGCCTGATGCTACTGCCGTTTCGCAGTTATCCACTTGCCCTGTTTCTGTTCGGCTTTACCTGGGCCTGCGTAAGCGCGCAGGGGGCACTGGATGATCGCCTGGCGCGGCAACTGGATGGGCGAACCCTGTGGCTGCAAGGGCAGGTGGTGGGTTTGCCAGAGGTCGCCGATGGCGTGGTGCGTTTTCAATTGCACCAGCCCAGTTCGCGGCGCGCCAAGTTACCTGCGCGTTTGCGGCTGTCTTGGTATGGCGGCCCCGAGATACGTGCCGGTGAAACCTGGCGGCTGGCAGTGCGGCTCAAGCGTCCCCATGGTCTGGTCAACCCGCAAGCCTTCGACTACGAAGCCTGGCTGCTGACGCAGCGTATCGGTGCCACAGGTGCGGTGAAGAGTGGTGAGCGCTTATCGCCGGCTCATGGTGCCGGCGCATGGCGTGATCAGCTGCGTCAGCATCTGTTGGCCACCCCGGCAAAAGGACGTGAGGGTGCGCTGGCGGCCCTGGTGCTCGGCGATGATTCGGGCCTGTCGAGTGCCGATTGGCAGATGTTGCAGAACACCGGCACGGTGCATCTGATGGTGATTTCCGGCCAGCATATTGGTTTGCTGGCGACGCTGCTTTATGGCCTGGTGGCGGGCTTGGCACGCCTGGGGTGGTGGCCGCGCCGCTGGCCTTGGCTGCCTTGTGCATGCGCTCTGGCGTTCATCGGTGCGCTGGCCTACGGCGTGCTGGCCGGGTTTGCCGTGCCGGTGCAGCGTGCCTGTGTGATGGTCGGGTTGGTGCTGCTCTGGCGTTGGCGCTTTCGCCACCTGGGGGTGTGGCTACCGGTATTGCTGGCCTTGCTGGCGGTGCTTGTGTGGGAACCACTGGCCAGCCTGCAGGCAGGGTTCTGGCTGTCGTTTGGCGCGGTGATGCTGCTGATCCTGATCTTCAGCGCACGCCTGGGCGCCTGGTCCTGGTGGCAGACGTTATGGCGCGCGCAGTGGGCGATGGCGATTGGTTTGCTGCCATTGTTGCTGGCCCTTGGTCTGCCGGTCAGCGCCAGTGGCCCGTTGGCCAATTTGCTGGCTGTACCTGTGGTGGGTCTGTTGGTGGTGCCGCTGGCACTACTCGGTACCCTGTTGCTGGGTGTACCCGGAGTGGGCGCGACGCTGCTCTGGTTTGCTGGCTGGCTGCTGGATCTGCTGTTTGCATGGTTGATACATCTGGCCCAGTGGCTGCCTGCCTGGTTGCCCAGTGATCTGCCATTCTGGGCCTGGCTGCTGGTGGCGCTGGGTGCGCTGTTACTGCTGATGCCTGCTGCTCTACCGCTGCGTAGCCTGGGTGGATTGCTGTTGTTGCCGCTGTTATTCAGCCCGCAGCAACGACCTCCTGAGGGGATGGCCGACGTGTGGATGCTGGATGTCGGTCAGGGCCTGGCAGTGCTGGTGCGCACTCAGGAACATGAGCTGTTGTATGACGCCGGACCGCGCTTTGGTGAGTTCGATACCGGCGAACGGGTGGTACTGCCATCGCTGCGCGCGCTGGATGTGCGTGGTCTTGATCTGCTGTTGATTAGCCATGCCGATAACGATCATGCCGGTGGCGCTGTCGCTATCCAGCGTGGCTTGCCGGTCAGCCAGGTGCGCAGTGGTGAGCCCGATAAACTGGCGGCTGTACTGCAGGCTCAAGCCTGTATCAGCGGGCAGCGCTGGCAGTGGGATGGTGTGCAATTCAGTACCTGGCGCTGGGATGGCGCGAGCGATGGCAACCAAGCCTCCTGCGTACTGCGCATCGAGGCCAATGGGGAGCGCCTGTGGCTGACCGGTGACATCGATAGCCAGGCCGAGCGCGCATTGCTCAGCAGTGGTCTGGTTTTACCAGCAGAGTGGTTGCTGGCACCGCACCATGGCAGTCGCAGTTCATCCTCGGCAGCGTTCCTGGCAAAGGTTGGCCCCACAGCTGCGCTGGTTTCCCGGGGTGCGCACAATGCCTTTGGCCATCCGCATGTCGAGGTTGTCGAGCGTTACCGGGCGCTGGATGCGCAGTTGTATGACAGCGTTGTGCATGGTGCCGTGCGGATTCGCCTGGGCGCGTTCGAGCCCGCGCAGGGTTTGCGTGATCACGCACGCTTTTGGCGGGAAAAATGAGAACGGCAGCGGTCGGCGAGGCCGCGACCCTATGCTAGAGTGGCGCCACTTTTGTGAAGGGGATCTGCCACCGTGTGGGAACTGGTCAAAGCTGGCGGCTGGATGATGCTGCCAATCATTCTGTGTTCTATCGCGGCTGCCGGCATTATTGCCGAGCGCCTGTGGACGTTGCGGCCGAGCCGTATCACCCCACCCAACCTGCTGGGGCAGGTGTGGAAGTGGATAAAAGAGAAAAAGCTCAATAATCAAAAGCTCAAGGAACTACGCGCCAACTCGCCGCTCGGACAAATCCTTGCAGCTGGTCTGGCAAACTCCAAGCATGGTCGCGAGATCATGAAGGAGTGCATCCAGGAAGCCGCAGCGCGAGTCATTCATGACCTGGAGCGCTACCTGAATGCTCTGGGCACCATTGCCGGTATCGCGCCGCTGCTGGGTTTGCTCGGCACCGTACTTGGCATGATCGAAATTTTTAGCTCGTTCATGGGCTCGGGCATGGCCAATGCATCCTTGCTCGCTGGCGGCATTTCCAAAGCGCTGATCACTACGGCGGCGGGCTTGATGGTGGCTATTCCGGCACTGTTCTTCCACCGCTATCTGCAACGCCGCGTCGATGAACTGGTGGTAGGCATGGAGCAGGAGGCGATTCGCCTGGTGGAAGTGGTGCAGGGTGATCGTGATGTCGACCTGGGTGAGGACAAGGCGTGAAATTCCGGCGCAAACCGCGGGAGAACGTCGAGATCAACCTGGCCTCGTTGATCGACGTGGTGTTTATCCTGCTGCTGTTCTTCGTGGTTACCACCACCTTCACCCGCGAAACCCAGCTCAAGGTTGATCTGCCGGAGGCGACCACTGGCACGCCGCCCGAGCAGACTGAACTGAAGCAGCTGGAAATCCTGATTGCCGCTGACGGCAGCTACTCGCTGAATGCCAAACAGTTGCTGAAAAGCGATCTGGAAAGCCTGATGGCTGCGCTGCAGAAAGAGTCGAAAGGCGATAACAGCCTGCCGCTGATCATCAGCGCCGATGCCAAGGCCCAGCATCAGGCGGTGATTACCGCAATGGATGCGGCCGGCAAGCTGGGTTTTGCTCATCTGCGTATGACCACCATTGAGGCGCAGGCCGCGCCTTGAGGTTTGTGCACTGATGAGTCTGGCTGAGCGCATCACCGCTGCCTGGTACGCCGGGCATCCGGCATTGAGCCTGTTGCGTCCGCTGGAGTGGCTGTACCGCGCCGTGGTACAGCGCAAACGCGCGCGGTTCCTAGCGGGTGAAGGCGTGATCTACCGTGCTCCCGTGCCAGTCGTGGTGGTCGGCAATATCACCGTTGGTGGTACCGGCAAGACCCCGATGATTCTCTGGTTGATCGAGCATTGTCGCCGCCAAGGGCTGCGCGTCGGTGTGGTCAGCCGTGGTTATGGCGCGCAGCCGCCGCAGCTGCCCTGGCGCGTGCAGGCTGATCAGGCCGCCAGCGTGGCCGGTGATGAGCCGCTGCTGATTGTGCAGCGCAGCGGTGTGCCGCTGATGATTGATCCTGATCGTGGGCGAGCCGTAGCGGCTTTGCTGGCGGCCGAGCCGCTGGATCTGATCCTCAGTGACGACGGCCTGCAGCATTACCGCCTGGCCCGCGATCTCGAGCTGGTACTGATCGATGCTGCGCGCGGCCTGGGTAATCGCCATTGCCTACCGGCCGGCCCGTTGCGTGAGCCGGCCGAGCGCCTGCTGAGCGTGGATGCGCTGTTGTATAACGGGGCATCCAGCGATTTGCAGGATGGCTACGGCTTTACCCTGCAGCCACGTTGTTTGGTCAACTTGCGCAGTGGCGAGCAGCAACCGCTCAGCCACTTCCCGGCCGGCCAGGCCCTGCATGCGGTTGCCGGTATTGGCAACCCGCAGCGTTTCTTCAACACCCTCGAAGGGCTACACTGGCGGTCTGTCGCGCATGCCTTTGCCGACCATGCGCCGTACAGCGCCGAGTTGCTGAATTTCAGCCCGGCGCTACCGGTGCTGATGACGGAAAAGGATGCGGTCAAGTGCCGTGCCTTTGCGGCTGATGATTGGTGGTACCTGGCGGTGGATGCCGAGCCTTCGGCTGCGTTTGTCGTCTGGTTTGATCAGCAATTGCAGCGCCTTGTGCCGCGCGCCTGACTGTTCTGATTATTCGGCGGCCTTGTCCGCCCCAGTTGCTGCTTCCTATCAAGGATTTCCCATGGACCCGAAACTGCTCGACATTCTCGCTTGCCCATTGTGCAAGGGGCCGCTGAAGCTCGCCGCTGACAAGAGCGAGCTGGTCTGCAAGGCCGACGCACTGGCTTTCCTGGTGCGCGATGGCATCCCGGTGATGCTGGAAAGCGAAGCCCGAACCCTCAACGTCGACGAGCGCCTGGACAAGTAAATGAGCACTGCCTTTACCGTTGTGATTCCGGCGCGCTTTGCCTCCAGCCGCCTGCCGGGTAAGCCGCTGCAGGATATTGCCGGCAAACCGATGATTCAGCACGTCTGGGAGCAGGCGTGCAAAAGCAGCGCCCAACAGGTGGTCGTCGCTACCGACGATGCGCGCATCGTTGAGGCGTGTCAGGGCTTTGGTGCGCAGGTTGTGTTGACCCGCGTCGATCACAACTCAGGTACCGACCGCCTGGCCGAAGTGGCCACGGCTCTGGGCCTGGCGGCTGATGCCATCGTGGTCAACGTGCAGGGCGATGAGCCGCTGATTCCGCCGGTAATCATTGATCAGGTCGCTGCCAATCTGGCGGCCAATCCACAGGCGGCCATCGCCACCCTGGCCGAACCGATTGAGGATGTGCAGGCGCTGTTCAACCCCAATGTGGTCAAGGTGGTCAGCGACAAGACCGGCCTGGCTTTGACCTTCAGCCGCGCGCCGCTGGCCTGGGCGCGCGATGCCTTTGCCAAGAGTCGTGATGAGCTGCCCGCCGGCGTGCCGTATCGCCGTCACATTGGCATTTACGCCTACCGTGCGCAGTTTCTGCATGACTTCGTTGCCTGGGGCCCGTGCTGGCTGGAAGACACCGAGTGCCTGGAGCAGCTGCGTGCGCTCTGGCATGGCGTGCGTATCCACGTTGCCGATGCCCTGCAAGCGCCACCTGCGGGGGTCGACACACCGGAAGACCTGGAGCGGGTTCGTCGCCTGCTGGGGGCCTGATGCGCGTTCTGTTCGTCTGCCTGGGCAATATCTGCCGCTCGCCCACGGCCGAGGGCGTGTTGCGCCACAAACTGCGTGAAGCGGGGCTGGACGGGCGCGTTGAGGTCGATTCGGCCGGCACCGGTGATTGGCATGTGGGCAAGGCAGCAGATCTGCGTACTCGCCAGGCGGCGCAGCAGCGCGGCTATGACCTCTCTGCGTTGCGCGGCCGGCAGGTCAAGGCGGCGGACTTTCACGCCTTTGACCTGATCCTGGCCATGGACAACAGCAACCTGCGCGATTTGCAGCAACTGCGCCCGGCTAATGCGGCAGCCGAGCTGGACCTGTTTCTGCGCCGTTATCAGCTGGCGCTGGATGAAGTGCCGGACCCTTATTACGGCGGCGCAGCAGGTTTCGAACAGGTGCTGGACCTGATTGAGCAGGCCTGTGATGACCTGGTGCGTGAGCTCAAGGGGCGCCTATGAGTCTGCAGGTGCGTACTCAGGTTTCACTGAAGCCGTACAACAGCTTTGCCGTCGAGGCCCGAGCCAGTCATTTTGCCGAGGCCGAGAGTGATCAGCAGGTGCGCGAGGCCTTGGCTTATGCCGACGTGCAGCAATTGTCGCTGCTGGTGCTGGGCGGTGGCAGCAACCTGCTGCTCACTGCGGATGTGCAGGCGCTGGTGCTGCGCATGGGCAGTCGTGGTATTCGCCTGTTGGGCGATGACGGCGAGCGGGTGTTGGTCGAAGCCGAAGCCGGTGAGCCTTGGCATCCATTTGTTCAATGGACCTTGGCGCAAGGCTTGGTGGGGCTGGAAAACCTCAGCCTGATTCCCGGCACGGTGGGCGCGGCCCCGGTGCAGAACATCGGTGCCTATGGTGTTGAACTCAAAGACCTGTTTGCGGGCTTGACCGCTCTGGATCGGCATACGGGTGAGCTGCGTGAGTTCTCTCTGGAGGAATGTGGCTTTGCTTATCGCGACAGCCTGTTCAAGCGTGAGAGCGGTCGCTGGCTGATTTTGCGGGTGCGCTTTGTCCTCAGTCGTTCGGCGGCGCTGCATCTGGATTACGGTCCAGTTCGTCAGCGTTTGGCAGAGCAGGGCATCGATGCTCCAACGGCGCTGGATGTCAGTCAGGCCATTTGCGCCATTCGCAGCGAAAAACTGCCGGATCCGGCCGTGCTGGGTAACGCCGGGAGCTTCTTCAAGAATCCTGTGGTGCCTGCAGCGCTTGCGCAACGTTTACGTGCTGAACATGCCGACCTGGTGGGCTATCCCCAGGCGGACGGGCAGGTCAAGCTGGCTGCTGGCTGGCTTATCGAGCGGGCAGGGTGGAAGGGCTTTCGTGAAGGCGATGCGGGGGTACACCGTTTGCAAGCGTTGGTGCTGGTCAATTACGGCGCCGCTAGCGGTGCGCAGTTGTTGGCACTGGCGCAGCGTATCCAGGCAGATATTGTCCAGCGTTTTGCGGTGGAGTTGGAGATCGAACCAAACGTGCTGTAAGGCGTTTGGCAGTAGGCCGCACTAGAGTGTTGACCGCGCTGGAATAAACCCCAGAACGCAAAAGGGGATGCCGAAGCATCCCCTTTTTTGTAGCCGCTATCCCTGGCGGCTATCCTGCGGATCAGACTTACGGTTTGACCGCTTCTTTGTCCTGCTCGTCAGCTTCTACTGCAGTAAACAGCGAGCTTTGCGGCTCCTGGCTTACTTCTGCTTGCACTTCGGCTTCTGCCTTGGACTCGGCTGCCTCGATGCTAGTAGGGGCTTCTACTGCAGTTTCAACTACGGCTTCAGCAACCACTTCAGCAGCAGGTTTTTCAACTGCCGGTGCGGCTGCTTCAGCCTGTGCGGTAGCAGCAGGTGCTTCGGCGGCTTCGCGGGCCAGGCGCTCGGCTTCACGCTGACGGCGGCGCACTTCGCGTGGATCGTTAGGTGCGCGACCGGTACTGCTGACTGCGACTGCAGGTGCAGCAGGTGCAGCTTCAGCCACTGTAACTTCGGCAACCGGCTCGGGAGCGGCAACTACAGCTGGTGCTTCGACAACTTCGGCGACTGGGGTAGGTGTTTCTACAGCGGCAGGTGCTGCTGCAGTTTCGCTGGCTTCGGCGGTCTGTACAGGTGCTGCGCTGGCCTCGACAACCGGAGTGCTTGCTGCTTTGGCAACAACGGTTTCAACAACGGCTTGAGGTGCTTCAGCTGCAGCGACTTCACGTGGCTGCTCCTGTTCGACGGCTACCGGTGCGGCTTCGGCTGTTGCCTGGGTCGCTTCGACCGCGTCAGTGACAACAGCGGCGGTGACAGCAGCTGCAACTACTGCGTTGTCGGTATCGACTGGTGCTTCTGCGCCTTCTTCGCTGCCTTCAATCGGATTGCCATTGGCATCGTTCTGGCGCTCGCGACGATTGCTACGGCGACGCTGGCCGCGGGAGCGGCGACGTGGGCGTTCACCGCCTTCACTGCCTTCCTGGGTTTCGTCCTGCTGCGCGTCTTCGCCATTCAGCAGTTCTTCTTCGCTCGCTGCTGCGGCTTGTTCAGTGCGCGGCTGGCGCTCTTCACGCGGTGGGCGCGGCTGACGTGGTTCGCGCTGCGGGCGTTCGCCACGGGCTTCGTCGCTAGCGTTGTCGGCGGAGGCGGCGTCCAGCGGCTCGCGCAGTTCACGCGGTTGGCGTTCTTCGCGGGGTTTGCGATCGCGCGGTTGACGCTCTTCACGCGGCGGGCGTGATTGACGCACTTCCTGCGGCTCGCGCACTTCTACGGAATCACGTGGGCTGCGCTCTTCGCGCGGTGCACGTTCCTCACGTGGGGCGCGCTCTTCACGGGCTGCACGTGGCTGGCGTTCTTCACGCGGAGCACGCTCTTCACGCGGGCCGCGATCTTCGCGTGGCTTGCGCTCTTCGTTATTGCGACCGCCACGGTTGCGGTTCTGTTGGCGACCGTTGCGACGCTCGTCGCCGCGTTGCGGGCGTTCGCTGGTTTTCTTCTCGATAACGGCAGGTTTTTCTTCTTCTTTGCCGGCGAACAGGCTGACCAGCGACTTGACCAGGCCTTTGAACAGGCTTGGCTCAGCGGCAGCAACAGGCTGCGCGGCTACTGCTTCAACCGGAGTAGGCGCCGTGCGCTGTGGTGCGGTTTTGATTGCGGCTTCCTGGCGCACCAGGGTACGGGTGGCCGACGCCTGCTTTTCTTCTTCCGCTTCAGTCACGGCCATTTCATAGCTGGACTGGCCAGACTGGGCTTCCGGGCTGTCGTCACGAATACGCTGCACTTCGAAGTGCGGTGTTTCCAGGTGATCGTTCGGAATGATCACGATGCGGGCGCGGGTACGCAGTTCGGTCTTGGTGATCGAGTTGCGTTTTTCGTTGAGCAGGAAGGCGGCAACCGGAATTGGCACTTGTGCGCGAACTTCGGCGGTGCGGTCTTTCAGGGCTTCTTCTTCGATCAGGCGCAGAATTGCCAGCGACAGGGACTCGACGTCACGGATGATGCCTTGACCGTTGCAGCGCGGGCAGACGATGCCGCTGGTTTCACCCAGAGACGGACGCAGGCGCTGACGCGACATTTCCAGCAGGCCGAAGCGCGAGATGCGACCCACTTGTACACGGGCGCGGTCGGCTTCCAGGCTTTCACGGACTTTTTCTTCCACGGCGCGTTGGTTTTTCGCCGGAGTCATGTCGATGAAGTCGATAACGATCAGGCCGCCGATGTCACGCAGACGCAGTTGGCGGGCGATTTCTTCAGCCGCTTCCAGGTTGGTCTGCAGGGCGGTTTCTTCGATATCGCTGCCTTTGGTGGCGCGCGCCGAGTTGATGTCGATGGACACCAGGGCTTCGGTCGGATCGATAACGATGGAGCCACCCGACGGCAGTTTCACTTCGCGCTGGAAGGCGGTTTCGATCTGGCTTTCGATCTGGAAACGGTTGAACAGCGGCACGCTGTCTTCATACAGCTTGATCTTGCTGGCGTACTGCGGCATCACCTGGTTGATAAAGCTCAGGGCTTCTTGTTGCGCTTCGATGCTGTCGACTAGCACTTCGCCGATGTCCTGGCGCAGGTAGTCGCGGATGGCGCGGATGATTACGTTGCTTTCCTGGTAGATCAGGAATGGCGCGGCGCGATCTTGCGAAGCTTCTTTGATCGCGGTCCAGAGTTGCAGCAGGTAGTCGAGGTCCCACTGCATTTCTTCGCTGGAGCGGCCCAGGCCGGCGGTGCGCACGATCAGGCCCATGTCGCTTGGAGCAACCAGGCCGTTCAGGGCTTCACGCAGTTCGTTGCGCTCTTCACCTTCGATACGGCGCGAGATGCCGCCGGCACGCGGGTTGTTCGGCATCAGCACCAGATAGCGACCGGCGAGGCTGATAAAGGTGGTCAGGGCGGCGCCCTTGTTGCCACGCTCTTCTTTCTCGACCTGAACGATGACTTCCTGGCCTTCCTTGAGCACGTCTTTGATATTGACGCGGCCTTCTGGTGCCTTGCTGAAGTATTCGCGGGAGATTTCTTTGAGCGGGAGGAAGCCGTGACGCTCAGAACCGAAGTCGACGAAAGCGGCTTCGAGGCTAGGCTCTACGCGGGTAATTTTACCCTTGTAGATATTGGATTTTTTCTGCTCACGGGCGCCGGACTCGATGTCCAGGTCGTAGAGTTTCTGCCCATCTACCAGGGCAACACGCAACTCTTCGGGCTGAGTTGCGTTAATCAGCATTCTTTTCATGTAGTACCGTCGGTTTCCGGTGCTGGCGGAAGCGGCGTTCGGCACACACGACTTCAGGGGTCGGTGTCAGGTGCGTCAGGAACGGTCGTAAAGCGTTCCAGTGTCTAGCGGCGGTCAGCCAATTGTGCTGGGCCGCGACGGACGTCTCCTGCTCGCTGTGATCACAGAAAGCACTAAGTCAGGAGGAGGAATCAGCTGTTGGTAGCGGACGAGATGAGGCGTCTTGGTAAAGCGAGCTGCTACGCGGACCAACAGTTGTACATCTCCACCCTACACGTATCGCTGAAACTCGGGTGCCGCTCGCGAAAATCCGCAGCGGGTTAACTATTACCGCAACCGTCCAGAGGGGCAGGTTGCGCATCATGGCTTAAAGGCTTTATTTCCGAGTTATTCACAGCCTTGGAGGCTTTTCTTTCGTTGAATAACCCGTCGGACGGCCTCACGTCCCAAATGGGTTGCGTTGGTTGGGGATGGCAGTTTTGGCGATCATCCGCAAACCAGGCCGCTTTTGGCGGCGTTCCCGACTATAGCAGCAATGATTAAGTGCTTCAATTCCATAAAAAATTGTTATGATTGCGCGATGACAAATCCTTCCCCTCCAACCTCCGGCGTCCAGCTGCTCGAGGTTGCGCCGGAACTTGCCGGCCAACGCATTGATAACTTCCTTCGCACCCAGCTCAAAGGCGTGCCCAAGACCTTGATTTACCGGATTTTGCGTAAAGGCGAAGTGCGGGTGAACAAGGGGCGGATCAAGCCTGAATACAAGCTGCAGGCCGGTGACATTGTTCGCGTGCCGCCTCTTCGTCTGGCTGAACGTGATGAGCCGGAGCCGCTGGCGCAAGGGCTTTTGCAGCGCCTCGAAGCGGCGATTGTTTATGAAGACAAGGCGCTGATCGTGCTGAATAAGCCGGCTGGCATCGCGGTTCATGGCGGCAGTGGACTGAATTACGGGGTGATTGAAGCCTTTCGTCAGTTGCGTCCGGATGCCAAAGATCTTGAGCTGGTGCATCGCCTTGATCGCGATACGTCGGGCCTGTTGATGATTGCCAAGAAGCGCAGCATGTTGCGTCACTTGCATGAAGCCTTGCGTGGCGATGGCGTGGACAAGCGCTATATGGCGCTGGTGCGTGGGCATTGGGCGACGGCCAAGAAACAGGTCAGTGCGCCATTGCTGAAAAGCAATCTGCGTTCCGGTGAGCGCATGGTTGAGGTCAATCCTGAAGGCAAGGAGGCTCTGACTGTCTTCCGTGTCCTGCGCCGCTTTGGTGAGTTCGCCACCTTGGTTGAGGCTAAGCCGGTGACGGGGCGTACCCATCAGATTCGCGTGCATACGCAGTATGCCGGTCACTCGATCGCTGGTGACAGCAAGTACGGCGATGACGATTTCACCAAGGAGATTCGCGAGTTGGGCGGTAAGCGCCTGTTCCTGCATGCCTATGAGTTGATCGTGCCGTTACCCGAAGGTGGGCAGCTCAAGCTGGAGGCGCCGGTCGACGAAATGTGGGCGCGAACCCTGGAGCGTCTCGGTGCCTGATTCTCAAGTGTGTGGCTGTCAGGGGTCTGGTTACCAGCTGCTGATCTTTGATTGGGATGGCACGCTGGTTGACTCCATTGGTCGGATTGTCACGGCCATGCACCTGGCTGCGGATTCCAGTGAGTTGCCGCGCTGCACGGATGAACAAGTGCGCGGGATTATCGGTTTGGGTTTGCCGGAGGCTATTCGCAGCCTGTATCCCTGGCTGGATGATGCGGGCCGTGCTCAGCGCTTGCGGCACAGCTACAGCGAGCATTACCTGGCTTTGGAGGCTGAGCCTTCTGCCCTGTTTCATGGCGTGGCCGAGGGGTTGGAGGCGTTTCGTGCGCAGGGCTATCGTTTGGCTGTGGCTACGGGTAAGGGGCGGCATGGTCTGCAGCGTGTACTGGCTGGTCGTGGTTGGCTGGATTATTTCGATTACACCCGCTGTGCAGATGAAACAGCCAGCAAGCCCGACCCTTTGATGCTGCGCGAGATTCTTGAGCAAAGTGGTGTGGCGGCTAGTCAGGCCTTGATGGTGGGTGACTCATCCTTTGATCTGTTGATGGCGCAGCGCGCCGGCATGGATTGTGTAGCGGTAGGCTATGGCGCGCAGCCCTTGCAGGCGCTGCGCGAGTGTCAGCCTACGTTGGCGATAGAGTGTTTTACCGAGTTGCATGCCTGGCTGAGCCAGCGTGCGTCTGATCAGTCAGTTGAGGTGGTTGCGCATGGCAGATGAATGGAACGCGTCGGCAGCGGCTGATGGCGAGGGTAAAAGCTGGAAATTGTTAGAGAAGACCCTGCTTGCCGGCGTGCAGGAGCAGCGCCGGGCGCGGCGCTGGGGAATTTTCTTCAAGCTGCTGACCTTTATTTACATCTTTGGCGCGTTGGCGCTGTTCTCGCCGTTGATGGCGGTGAAGAAGGGAGCGACCACTGGCAGTCATACCGCGGTGATCGAAGTGCGCGGCATGATTGCTGATCAGGAGTCTGCCAGTGCCGACAATATTATCAGCAGCCTGCGCGCGGCCTTTGAGGATGCCAATACCAAAGGGGTGGTCCTGCGCATCAATAGTCCGGGTGGTAGCCCAGTGCAGTCGGGCTATATCTATGACGAGATTCGTCGCCTGCGTGCCGAATATCCGGCGATCAAGCTGTATGCGGTAATCACTGATCTAGGTGCATCGGGGGCTTATTACATCGCCAGCGCGGCCGATGAGATTTATGCCGATAAGGCCAGCCTGGTGGGCTCGATTGGCGTGACGGCAGCTACTTTCGGCTTTGTCGGGGTGATGGAGAAGCTGGGTGTGGATCGTCGGGTGTATACCTCGGGTGAGCACAAGGCGTTTCTTGATCCGTTCCAGCCGCAAAAGGCTGAAGAGACCAAGTTCTGGCAAGGTGTGCTGGAAACCACTCATCGTCAGTTTATTGCCAGCGTCAAACAGGGGCGCGGTGAGCGCTTGAAGGATGCCGAGCATCCCGAGTTGTTTTCCGGTCTGGTCTGGTCGGGTGAGCAGGCGCTGCAGCTTGGGCTGATTGATGCGCTGGGTAATACCAGCTACGTGGCGCGCGAGGTGATTGGCGAGAAGGAAATTGTCGACTTTACAGTCAAAGAATCGCCTTTCGATCGTTTCGCCAAAACCCTAGGCGCCAGCATGGCTGAGCGCATTGCTCTGTGGATGGGGTTCCAGGGGCCGGCGTTGCGCTAAGGTTTGGAGCTGTTCAAACAAGCCCGGTCATTGATCGGGCTTGTTGCTTTTAGGGGAGGTCGATACCGCTGGTCAGTAGCATGTCCACCAGGCGAATCAGTGGCAGGCCGATCAGGCTGTTGCTGTCGCTGCCTTCGGTGCTGCGGAACAGGCTGATGCCCAGGCCTTCTGCCTTGAAACTGCCGGCGCAGTCGAAGGGTTGTTCAGCGGTTAGGTAGCGCATGATTTGCGCTTCGCTAAGCGGGCGGAAATGTACGGTGAATGGCACGCAGTCGGTTTGTTGTTGGCTGGTGGCGCTATTGAGCAGGGTGAGTCCGGTCAGAAAGGTGACGCTATTGCCGCTGGCGGCCAGTAACTGCTCGCGGGCGCGCTCCAGAGTATGCGGTTTGCCGAGTATCTGTGAGTCGAGTACCGCCACTTGGTCCGAGCCGATGATCAGGTGCTGCGGGTGTGTGCTGCTCAGGGCTTGGGCTTTTTCCTGTGAGAGGCGACGTACCAGGGCTTCGGCGTCTTCATTTGCCTGCCGTGTTTCGTCGATTTGCGGAGCGCTCCAAGTAAAAGGCAGTCGCAGGCGGTTGAGCAATTCACGGCGATAAGGGGAGCTGGACGCTAGCACCAGAGGTAGCACGGCGTTTTCCTTCTTCATATATAGGTTTGCGGGCAGTGGGCGATTCTAGCCGTCGCTCCAGATGCTGGACAGGCCGAATTTCCTTTGACAGCGGCGGGTTGCATCCCTAAAATGCGCCGCCTATGTCAAATGGCCCGATTCCACCTCACGTTGATCCGCGCAAATTAGCTGATCGCAGTGCCACCCTTGAAGGTGACCTGCAGCTTGCCGATTTGCAGCGTCTCTGCGGCCCGCTTGCCGATAACCAAGGCATGGTGCGTACGAAGTTTTCCTTCGAGCGCGACGAGCGTAACGCTGTGGTTTTTCACAGCGAGCTTGAGGTTGAAGTCAAGATGGTTTGCCAGCGTTGTCTGGAGCTGGTCACTTTGCCGATCTACAGCGCATGCGATTACGCTGTGGTGAAAGAGGGTGCGAATACCCAGTCCGTGCCGCAAGGCTATGACGTGATTGAGTTGGGTGAAGACCCATTGGATCTGCTGGCGCTGGTTGAGGAAGAGCTTTTGCTTGCCTTGCCCATTGTCCCGGCTCATGACCCTAAAGATTGCCAGCAGCCGGCCGGCCTCGAAGAGCCCGAGTCGAGCGAGGACGAGGTAACGCGGTCCAACCCGTTCAGTGTATTGGCGCAGTTAAAGCGTGACCCAAACGTTTAGGAGTTAATTAGTTATGGCTGTTCAGCAGAACAAAAAATCCCGTTCCGCCCGTGACATGCGCCGTTCGCACGACGCTCTCGAGGCCAGCACTCTGTCGGTCGAGAAAAGCACTGGTGAAGTTCACCTGCGTCACCACGTATCGCCAGAAGGCGTTTACCGTGGTCGTAAAGTGATCGACAAGGGCGCTGACGAGTAAATCTTGTCCGCTCCGATCATCGCGATTGATGCAATGGGTGGGGACTTCGGTCCCCACTGCATTGTTCCGGCCAGCATCGCTTGCCTGGCTGAATACCCTTCGTTGCACCTGGTCCTAGTCGGCCAATCTTCCCTTCTTGAATCTCTGATTGCTCGCCACCCCGGTGTCGATCGTGCGCGCCTGCGTGTTGCCCATGCGGGAGAAGTCGTGGGTATGGACGAGCGCCCGGCCCAGGCCTTGCGTGGCAAACCGGATTCGTCGATGCGTATCAGCCTTGAATTGCTGCGCAGTGGTGCGGCGCAAGCCTGTGTCAGTGCCGGGAACACCGGGGCGTTGATGGCGCTGTCGCGCTATGTGCTGAAAACCCTGCCGGGAATTGACCGTCCAGCCATGGTTACGGCGATTCCGACACAGACGGGTTTCTGCCATCTGCTGGACCTGGGGGCGAACGTTGATTGCAGTGCCGAGCATCTGCACCAGTTCGCCGTGATGGGGTCGGTAACCGCTGAGGTTCTGGGGATGCAGCGTCCGCGTGTAGCGCTGCTGAACGTCGGGACGGAGGACATCAAAGGCAATCAGCAGGTCAAGCTGGCAGCCAGTCTGTTGCAGCAAGCCGAAGGGCTTAACTACATCGGTTTTATCGAGGGTGATGGGCTCTACCGTGGTGAAGCTGACGTAGTGGTGTGCGATGGTTTTGTCGGCAACATCCTGCTCAAGTCCAGTGAAGGCCTGGCGGCGATGATTGCCGGGCGTATCAATGCCCTGTTCAAGTCCAGTCTTGCTGCGCGTGCAGTGGGTGCGTTGGCCTTGCCGCTATTACGGCGTTTGCAGGGTGAGTTGGCGCCTGCTCAACACAACGGCGCGAGTTTCGTGGGCCTACAGGGGATTGTGGTGAAAAGCCATGGCGCGGCCGGGCCTGAGGGCTTCAAGAGTGCGATTCGCCGAGCGTTGCGGGAGATTGAAGAAAATCTGCCACAACGTTTGCATGGTCGTCTTGGCGAACACCTGCTTTAGAATGTGACTGCGGCGGGCAGCCCGTCATCCAACTGTCAGTTTCTTGCGTCTGGGCTAAGCCTGGCGCGTATTACCGACGATCCCGACCATTAGGAACAGGTTTCCATGTCTGCATCTCTCGCATTCGTCTTTCCGGGCCAGGGCTCCCAGTCTCTGGCGATGCTCGCCGAGCACGGTGCACAACGGCCGCTGATTATTGACACCTTTGCCGAGGCTTCCGAGGCGCTCGGTTATGACCTCTGGGCGCTGACCCAGCAGGGCCCTGAAGAACAACTGAACCAGACCGACAAGACGCAGCCGGCAATTCTCACTGCATCTGTCGCGCTGTGGCGTGCCTGGTTGGCCGAGAGTGCCGCGCGCCCGGCTTTTGTTGCCGGCCACAGCCTGGGTGAATATTCGGCGCTGGTCGCGGCGGGCAGCTTGTCGCTGGCTGCAGCGGCTAAGTTGGTGGAGCATCGTGGTCAGCTGATGCAGCAGGCCGTGCCCGCTGGGCAGGGTGGCATGGCAGCGATTCTCGGGCTGGAAGATGCTGATGTACTGGCGGCTTGCGCCGAAGCAGCGCAGGGTGAAGTGGTCAGTGCGGTGAATTTCAATGCCCCGGGCCAGGTGGTAATCGCCGGTGGCGCTGCTGCTGTTGAGCGCGCCATTGAAGCGTGCAAGGCGCGTGGTGCCAAGCGTGCCATGCCGTTGCCGGTCAGCGTGCCGTCGCATTGTGCGTTGATGCGCCCGGCGGCTGAACGCTTTGCCGAAGCCGTGGCGGCAATTGATTGGCAGGCTCCGCAAATCGCTCTGGTGCAGAACGTCAGCGCTGCTGCAGTGACTGATCTGGAAGGGCTTAAGCGTGACCTGCTGGCGCAGCTCTACAGCCCGGTGCGTTGGGTGGAGTCAATCGTCTGCCTGTCGGCGCAGGGCGTGACCGATCTGGTTGAGTGTGGTCCAGGCAGGGTGCTGTCGGGTCTGAACAAACGCTGCGTCAAAGGCATCAATACCCATAACCTGGACACCCCGGACGCCTTTGCTGCTGCGAATGCGGCCCTGGTCTGATTAAGGAGAAATGCTATGAGCCTGCAAGGTAAGGTTGCACTGGTCACTGGCGCGAGCCGCGGTATTGGCCAGGCTATCGCTTTGGAGTTGGGTCGCCAGGGAGCTGTGGTCATCGGTACGGCCACTTCGGCCTCGGGTGCCGAACGTATTGCGGAAACTCTGAAGGTCAATGGCATCGAGGGCGCCGGCCTGGTGCTTGACGTCAGCAATGACGAGTCGGTTGCCAGCACCCTGGAACATATCCAGCAACATCTTGGTCAGCCGTTGATTCTGGTCAATAACGCCGGTATCACCCGCGATAACCTGATGCTGCGGATGAAAGATGACGAGTGGTTTGATGTCATCAACACCAACCTGAGCAGCCTGTATCGCCTGACCAAGGCCGTATTGCGTGGCATGACCAAGGCACGTTACGGGCGCATCATCAATATCGGTTCGGTGGTGGGGGCCATGGGTAACGGCGGGCAGGTCAACTATGCCGCTGCCAAGGCCGGGCTTGAAGGTTTTGGCCGCGCATTGGCGCGTGAAGTGGGCTCGCGGGCGATTACCGTGAACGCTGTGGCGCCGGGCTTTATCGACACCGATATGACCCGCGAATTGCCGGATGCGCAGCGTGACGCGCTGCTGACCCAGATTCCGTTGGGTCGTCTGGGGCAGGCCGAAGAGATCGCGAAAGTGGTCGCTTTCCTCGCTTCTGATGGCGCAGCTTACGTCACAGGCGCTACTATCCCTGTGAACGGCGGGATGTACATGAGCTGAATGTGACGTGGGCTTTCAGAAAACTGTCATAGATGCTGTCTAAAATCCGTTATAAAGCTGCAACAGGTTTATAGACAGATCGTTGAAGTGTTCCTGGGGCACCCCGGCATTCAGCTTGAAATGCTAAAAACCCTTTCTATACACTTGGCCGCAGACCAGCTGCCTGGATTTGTCCAATAGGAGTGAAAACAAGGTATGAGCACCATCGAAGAACGCGTCAAGAAAATCGTTGCTGAGCAACTTGGCGTCAAAGAAGAGGAAGTAACCAACAGCGCTTCCTTCGTCGAAGACCTGGGTGCCGACTCTCTTGACACCGTTGAGCTGGTGATGGCTCTCGAGGAAGAATTCGAGACCGAAATTCCGGACGAACAAGCTGAGAAGATCACCACCGTTCAGGAAGCGATCGACTACGTTACCGCTCACGCGTAAGACGTATTCGTCGGTTCCCGACTCGGAAAAGCCGCACTCCCTAATCAGGCGTGCGGCTTTTCTTTAAGCGCATTCCAAGCGTTGAAAACTAGAAAAGGAGATTGCTGTGTCGCGTAGACGCGTCGTGGTTACCGGTATGGGCATGCTGTCGCCATTGGGTAACGATGTGCCGAGTAGCTGGCAGGGCATTTTGGCTGGGCGTAGTGGCATCGGCCTGCTTGAGCACATAGACCTTTCCGCTTTTTCCACACGCTTTGGCGGTGCGGTCAAAGGCTTCAACGTCGAGGAATACCTGTCGGCCAAAGAGGCCCGCAAGCTCGATCTGTTTATTCAGTACGGCCTGGCTGCGAGTTTTCAGGCTGTGCGCAGTTCCGGTCTGGAAGTCACCGATGCCAACCGCGAGCGCATCGGTGTTGCCATGGGTTCCGGTATCGGCGGCCTGACCAATATCGAAAACAACTGCAAGTCGCTGCATGAGCAAGGGCCGCGGCGGATTTCGCCGTTCTTCGTACCTGGCTCGATCATCAATATGATTTCCGGTTTTCTGTCGATCCATCTCGGTCTGCAGGGACCCAACTACGCCATCGCCACAGCCTGTACCACGGGTACTCACTGCATTGGCATGGCGGCACGCAACATTGCCTACGGCGAAGCGGACGTGATGGTTGCCGGCGGCGCCGAAATGGCGGCCTGCGGCCTGGGCATGGGCGGCTTCGGTGCCGCGCGGGCGCTGTCGACGCGTAACGACGAACCGACCAAAGCCAGTCGTCCCTGGGACAAAGATCGTGACGGCTTTGTGCTGTCCGATGGTGCTGGTGCGCTGGTGCTGGAAGAGTTGGAGCACGCCAAGGCGCGTGGTGCGACCATCTATGCCGAGCTGATCGGCTTTGGCATGAGCGGTGATGCTTACCACATGACTTCACCACCGGAAGATGGTGCCGGTGCGGCCCGCTGCATGGCCAACGCACTGCGTGATGCCGGCCTGAATGCCGATCAGGTGCAGTACATCAACGCTCATGGCACCTCGACTTCGGCGGGTGACAAGGCCGAAGTGGCGGCAGTGAAATCGGTGTTTGGTGAACATGCCTACAAATTGGCCGTGAGTTCGACCAAGTCCATGACCGGCCACCTGCTGGGCGCAGCCGGTGCGGTGGAAGCGATCTTCAGCATCCTCGCGCTGCGTGATCAGGTGGCGCCGCCCACCATCAACCTGGATAGCCCGGATGAAGGCTGTGATCTCGACTTTGTCGCGCATCAGGCCAAGGCCATGCCACTGGATGTGGTGCTGTCCAACTCCTTCGGCTTTGGTGGTACCAACGGCTCGCTGGTGTTCCGCCGGTTTGCCGGTTGATGCTGAGCTGGGTTGATGGCCAGCCGGCTGAGCTGCTGTCCATAACGGATCGCGGCCTGGCCTACGGCGATGGGCTCTTCGAGACCATTGCCGTGAATGCTGGGCAACCCACGCTGCTGGAGCGTCACCTGGCACGACTGGCTGAAGGCTGTACTCGCCTGCACATACCCGTCGACCTGTCGTCAGTGCGTGCTCAGCTGCTGGCATTCAGTCAGCAGCTGGGAGCTGGTGTGGTAAAACTCATGCTCACGCGGGGTGATGGGCAGCGTGGTTATACGTTGCCACAGCCTATGCGGCCGCGCCTGATTCTGCAGGCTGCGGCCAAACCGGTTTACCCTTGCGCTCATGCCGAGCTGGGTGTGCGGATTTTTCCCTGCACCACACGTCTGGCCGAGCAGCCGTTGCTGGCGGGCCTGAAGCATCTCAATCGACTGGAACAGGTCCTGGCCCGCAGCGAGTGGCAGGACGCCGAACATGCCGAGGGCCTGATGCTGGACGTCAGCGGCCGGGTGATCGAGGGGGTTTACAGCAACCTGATGTTGGTCAGTGGCGGCGTGCTGATTACCGCTGACCTGTCGCGCTGCGGCGTGGCCGGGGTGATGCGTGCGGAGTTGCTGGATCAGGCGGCTGCGCTGGGTATCGAGTGTCAGGTGCGCGATATCAGCTATGCCGAGTTGCTGGCGGCTGATGAAGTCATGCTGTGCAACAGCCTCTATGGCGTGTGGCCAGTTCGCGCTTTGCGTGCTCACGACTGGCCGGTCGGCCCACTCACCCGTAAACTGCAGGCCATTGCCCGCGATCTACTGGACTGCTGATTCGTGATACGGAAAATCTTGCTGCTGCTGGAAGGTGGTGTGCTGCTGGCTGCGTTGCTGGTCGCCTTTGCTGCCTGGCAGCAGCATTCGGCGTTGCATCAGCCGCTGAAACTGACGGATGAGTACCTGGTGGATGTGCCGGCAGGCGCGACGCCGGGTGGTGTGCTCAATCGCCTTGAGGCTGATGGTGTCCTCGATCAGGCCTTCTGGCTACGTCTTTACTGGCGCTTCAATCTACGCAATCAACCGCTGCACAGTGGCGAGTATCGCCTGACCCCCGGCGCTACAGCGTTGGATATGCTCGGCCAATGGCGCCGCGGTGAAGTGCTGCAATACAACCTGACGCTGGTTGAAGGCTGGAATTTCCGTCAGGTGCGCGCAGCGCTGGCGCGTGAAACACGTCTTGAACTGACCCTCAGCGAGCTGAGCGATGCCGAGTTGATGAAGGCGCTTGGTTTGCCGGGGCTGAACCCGGAAGGGCGTTTCTTCCCAGACACCTACAGCTTTGTGCGTGGCATGAGTGACCTTGAACTGCTCAAGCAGGCGCATGCGCGGCTGGAGCAGGTGTTGGCCGAGGAGTGGGCCCAGCGTGCCAAGGATCTGCCGTACAAAGAACCGTATGACGCGCTGATCATGGCCTCGATGATCGAGAAGGAAACCGGCGTGCCCGAAGAGCGCGGCGAGATTGCCGGCGTATTCGTAAGGCGCCTGCGCATCGGTATGCGCCTGCAGACCGATCCAACGGTGATCTACGGCATGGGCGAGCGCTACAACGGGCGGATTACCCGTAATGACCTGCGTGAGCCGACGCCCTATAACACTTACACCATTGATGGCATGCCACCCACGCCGATTGCCCTGGTCGGCCGCGAGGCGATTCGTGCCGCGCTGAATCCGGTGGCGGGCAGCAGCCTGTATTTCGTTGCCCGTGGCGATGGCAGCCATGTATTTTCCAATACCCTTGAGCAGCACAACCGGGCCGTGCGTGAGTATCAGCTCAAGCGCCGTGCGGACTATCGTTCGAGCCCGGCCCCGGTCGCGCCCAATAATCAGTAAGGACAGCCTGTGAGCGGTTTGTTTATCACCCTGGAAGGCCCAGAAGGTGCAGGCAAGAGCACCAATCGTGATTACCTGGCTGAACGCCTGCGTGAGCAGGGTATTGATGTGCTGCTGACCCGTGAGCCGGGTGGCACGCCACTGGCTGAGCGGGTGCGCGAGTTGCTGCTGGCACCCAGCGATGAGCCGATGGCGGCCGACACCGAGCTGCTGCTGGTGTTCGCGGCGCGTGCTCAGCACCTCGCACAGGTCATCCGTCCGGCGCTGGCCCGTGGCAGTGTGGTGCTGTGCGATCGCTTTACCGACGCCACCTATGCCTATCAGGGTGGCGGTCGGGGGCTTTCCGAAGCGCGTATTGCAGAGCTGGAAACCTTCGTTCAAGGCTCGTTACGTCCTGATCTGACCCTGATATTCGACTTGCCGGTGGAAGTGGGCCTGGCCCGTGCGGCAGCGCGCGGTCGGCTGGATCGTTTCGAGCAGGAGGGCCGGCAGTTTTTCGATGCCGTGCGCCAGGCCTATCTGCGTCGCGCAGCTGAGCAGCCGCAGCGTTACTGCATTCTGGATGCCGCGCAATCCTTGAGTGAGGTGCAGCAGGCACTGGACGCATTGCTGCCACAGCTGCTGGAGCTGCAACGTGGCTGACGCTTACCCCTGGCAGGATGCACTCTGGCAGCAGCTGGCTGGCCGTAGCCAGCATGCCCATGCTTATCTGCTGCACGGCCCTGCGGGTATCGGCAAGCGCGCGCTGGCTGAGCGGCTGATGGCGCGCTTGTTGTGTCAGCAGCCCAATGGCCTGGATGCTTGTGGCCAGTGCAAGTCCTGCCATTTGCTGGCAGCCGGCACCCACCCGGATAACTACATCCTGGAGCCGGAAGAGGCTGACAAGGCGATCAAGGTGGATCAGGTGCGCGATCTGGTCAGCTTTGTGGTGCAGACCGCGCAATTGGCGGGGCGCAAAGTGGTGCTAGTCGAGCCGACTGAGTCGATGAACGTCAACGCCGCCAACGCCTTGCTGAAAAGCCTTGAGGAGCCCTCTGGCAATACCGTACTGCTGTTGATCAGCCATCAGCCCAGCCGTTTGCTGCCTACGGTGAAGAGTCGCTGTGTGCAGCAGGCCTGCCCGTTGCCGAGTGAAGCCATGAGCCTGGAGTGGTTGGCTCAGGCGTTACCGGCATGCAGCGCGGAGGAGCATCGTGAGCTGCTGTTCCTGGCTGCAGGCTCACCCCTGTTGGCGGTGCAGATGCACGAGCAGGGCGTCAGCGCACAGCGCGCGCAGGTGGTTGAAGGTGTGAAAAAGCTGCTTAAACAGCAGATTGCCCCCAGCCAGTTGGCCGAAAGCTGGAATGCGGTGTCCCTGCAGTTGCTGTTCGACTGGTTCTGCCAGTGGTCGCAGTTGATGCTGCGCTACCAGCTGACTCAGGATGAGGATGGGCTTGGGCAGGCCGATATGCGTAAGGTGGTGCAGTACCTGGCGCAGAAAACCCCACAGGCGAAAGTGTTGAATATGCAGGATTGGTTGCTGGCGCAGCGTCAGAAAGTCCTCGGCAAGGCTAACCTCAACCGTGTCTTGCTTCTCGAAGCCTTGCTGGTGCAGTGGGCAAGCTTGCCCGGACCGGGCTAGAATCGGCCATTAAGTGAATAAAATCAGGAATGCCGCATGAGTCTGCCTCCTAACCTGGGCCCGCGTAACGGAATTTTGTCGCTGACCATCAAGGACAAATCCGTGCTTTATGCCGCTTATATGCCCTTTATCAAGAACGGCGGCCTGTTTATTCCAACCAACAAGAGCTACAAGCTCGGCGATGAAGTATTCATGCTGCTTAACCTGATGGACGAACCGGAAAAGATTCCGGTCGCTGGCAAGGTGGTGTGGATCACGCCGAAAGGCGCGCAAGGCAACCGCGCCGCCGGTGTAGGTGTGCAGTTCAATGATGGCGACAACACCGCGCGCAACAAGATCGAAACCTACCTGGCTGGTGCACTGACTTCGGATCGCCCGACGCACACCATGTAAGTGGTTTTTCCTCCGTATCACGGTGCCCGCCCTGTGGCACCGCTTCTCAAGTGATTGTTCCCCATGCTGGTTGATTCCCACTGTCACCTTGACCGCCTCGATCTAGCTGCCCATGGCGGTTCTCTCGATGCGGCGTTGGATGCTGCGCGCGCGCGCGGCGTTGGTCATTTTCTGTGCATCGGCGTCAGCGCCGATAATGCCGCAGCGGTCAAAGGCCTGGCTGAGCGTTATGCCGATGTCGATTGCTCGGTCGGTGTGCACCCGCTGGACCTTGAGCCGGGCGCAGCGCCGGCGCTGGATTGGCTGCTCGCTGAGCTGAATCACCCGCAGGTGGTGGCCATCGGCGAAACCGGTCTGGATTATCACTACGAGCCTGAGTCTGCAGCGCTGCAGCAGGCATCCTTCCGTTTGCACCTGGATGCCGCGCGGATTACCGGCAAGCCGGTGATCGTGCATACCCGCGAGGCGCGTGCCGACACCCTGGCGCTGCTGCGTGAAGCGGCGCTGCCGCAAGCCGGCGTGCTGCACTGCTTTACTGAAGATTGGGAAATGGCCAAGGCGGCGCTGGATATCGGCTTCTATATCTCGCTGTCCGGAATCGTCACGTTCCGCAATGCCGAAGCACTGCGCGAAGTGGCGCGCCAGGTGCCCGCTGATCGCTTGCTGGTGGAAACCGATTCGCCTTACCTGGCGCCGATCCCGCACCGCGGCAAGCCAAATTTGCCGGAGTACGTGCGCGATGTGGCCGAGTACCTGGCGGTGTTGCGCGGCGTGAGCTTTGAGCAATTGGCGGAGCAGACTACGGCCAACTTCAAACGCTTATTTCCGTTGGCTCGGCTGGCTTAATCGCGCTTTCCTGAAAAGTCGAAGACAAAAAAAACCCGGGCTCTGGGGGATGAGACCGGGTTAAGACCATTAGGAGTAAATCAAGGTACGCGGTCCACGGTACCCTGCCTGGCGGGGCGCTTGGGGGATACGCCGCACACCAGTACTGCTCAGTATTGGTGAAGATTGCCGAACGTCCAGGCCATTTGCCGGCATTCTTAAACGGATTTGGAATACAGAGCGCGTTGCTGAGTTCTCAAGCAGTCGCCAGCTGTTGCAGCAGTGCCAATGTCTCTTCAATCACCCTGGGTGCGGTATAGAAATGCGGCGACAGGCGGATGCCCGCACCGCGCTGTGCGCAGATCACCTGGTGCTGTTTCAGTTGGCCGAACAAGACTGTGTTGTCCCAGCCATCCAGGCTGAAAGTCAGAATTCCGGCGCGCTGCTGACGCTCCACGGCGCTATGCAGGTGTGCGCTTGGGATGTTGCCCAGTCCATCTAACAGCCACTGCATGCGCTCCTGCAGGGCGCTTTCGACTGCACTCATGCCCACTTCTTCAAGCAGTGACAGGCTGGCCTCCAAGGCCATGGCGCCGAGCATGTTCGGGCTGCCACATTCAAAACGCCGGGCGCTGCGGGCGGGCTCCCAAGTGCTGCGCTGGTAGTCGCCGGCATGTTCGAGCATATGCCAGCCGTATTCATGCAACTTGAGCTGCGCGCGCAGGTCGCTGCGGCAATAGAACACCCCGAGGCCTTCCGGGCCGAGCAACCATTTATGCCCGTCTGCCATGGCAAACGCGCATTGGCTGGCCTGCACGTCGAAGGGCAGGGCGCCGAGTTGCTGGATGGCATCGATGCACAACAGCACGCCGCGTGCCTGGCAGCCCTGGCCCAGACGCGGCAGATCCAAACGCAGGCCGCTGGCGTACTGCACTGCACTGATAGCCATCAGCCGTGTACGTGGGCCGCAGGCGGCGAGCAGGGCGGCTTCGGCATCGCCCTGATGCAGATTGACCTGCACGACTTCGACGTCCTGCGGGGCGAGCGCTTCCCAGACAATCCGGTTGGACGGGAACTCTTCGTCGCTGATCACCACCTGATCGCCTGGCCGCCAATCCAGCCCGAAGGCAACAAAAGACAATGCCTCGGAGGTGTTTTTCACCAGTGCAATATCGCTGTGGGAGGGCGCGTTTAGCAGTCGCTGCAAGCGCTCGCGCAGGCGCCGCTCGACCTGCAGCCAGTTTGCGTAGTCACGGGCGCCGGTTTGCGCGTTCTCGATGGCAAAACGACTGACTGCATCGACGGCCCGTTGTGGCCAGGGGGAAACGGCTGCGTGGTTCAGATAGCGCAGGCCGGGAAGCTGTGGAAACTCGTCATGAACTGCGTACATGGTCGGATGATCCGTGCAATTTGCCGTTAGTTAGGCATAATACGCGCCTTCGTTTTTTTGACCCCGTAGTCCTTTTATGCATAAAGAACCCCGCAAGGTCCGTGAGTTTCGCCGCCGCGAACAGGAAATTCTCGACACAGCACTGAAACTCTTCCTCGACCAGGGCGAAGACAGCGTGACTGTGGAGATGATTGCCGACACGGTTGGTATCGGTAAAGGCACCATCTACAAGCATTTCAAATCCAAGGCGGAGATCTACCTGCGCCTGATGCTTGACTACGAGCGCGACCTCAACGAGTTACTGCACTCGGCGGATGTCGATCGCGACAAGGAAGCCCTGTCGCGCGCCTACTTCGAGTTCCGCATGCGCGACCCGCAGCGCTATCGCCTGTTCGACCGCCTCGAAGAGAAAGTGGTCAAGGGCAACCAGGTGCCGGAGATGGTCGAGCAGTTGCACAAGATTCGTGCCTCCAACTTCGAGCGCCTGACCCAGCTGATCAAAGGTCGTATCGCTGAAGGCAAGTTGGAAGACGTGCCCCCGTATTTCCATTACTGCGCCGCTTGGGCGCTGGTGCACGGTGCCGTGGCGCTGTATCACTCGCCGTTCTGGAGCAACGTGCTGGAAGATCAGGAAGGCTTCTTCCAGTTCCTTATGGACATTGGTGTGCGCATGGGTAACAAGCGCAAGCGTGAGGGCGATACGCCGAGTAGCTGAGGCATTCAGCGAGTGGATAACGACTCTGCTGGGCCGGCGCTGACCCTATACTCGATCTTCACTTTTGCTGGAGTCGCGCATGATCGTTGATCGCCAGGGCCGGCGTTTTCGTAACCTGCGGGTTAGCCTGACCGCCGCCTGCAACTACGCCTGCACCTACTGCGTGCCGGACGGTAAACGACTGGTAGCTGCGCAGGACGAGTTATCCGCCGAGGCCATGCTGCGTGGCGTGGCCTACCTGATCGAAGCGGCTGGCATTGAGCGCTTGCGTATCACCGGTGGCGAGCCGCTGGTCAGCCCCAAGCTGGAGCACTTTCTGCGTGGCGTCAGCCAGCTTGGTTTGGCGGATATCAGCCTGACCAGCAACGGTCAGTTGCTGGCGCGCAAGCTGCCGTTGCTGCTGGAATGCGGCATCCGCCGCTTGAACATTTCCCTGGATACTCTCGACGCGGCGGCATTTCGCAGCATCGCCCGTGGTGGCGATCTGGCGACCGTGCTCGATGGTCTGCAGCAGGCTTGGGCGGCGGGGGTACAGATCAAGGTCAATATGGTGCCGCTGCGCGGGCAGAACCTCGATCAGGTGCTGCCGCTGCTCGACTACTGCCTGGTCAATGGCTTCGAGCTGCGTTTTATCGAACTGATGCGCATGGGCCATCTGGCCCGCGACGGCAACGGGTTTCAGCGCCAGTTTGTCGGCATGCCCGAGCTGCTGGAGCTGATCGGCAGCCGCTACGACTATGTTCAGGCTCACGCTGCGCTGGATGCTACGGCGCTGCGTTACGCCATCCCCGGCGTTGGCCATTTCGGTGTGATTGCCAATGAAAGCGTGCCGTTCTGCCGTACCTGTTCGCGCCTGCGCTTGTCTTCGACCGGTTGGCTGCATGGTTGTCTGTCATCGAGCAATCGTCACTATGTCGGCGATCTGTTCGACAAACCACGGCACCAGGCGTTACCGGCGCTGCAGGGGCTGCTGGTGAAGGCGCTGGGTGACAAGCAGGATGTGGCGTTCTCCGGCGGTGCAACCGTGATGAAGATTATTGGCGGCTGAGATCGCCCCTGTACCGAGTAAAGAGCATGCAAAATTTCCCCATCAGCTATATCGAGCCGGTGTTCCGGCCGCCCAGCGAAGCCCATTCGCTGATTCTGCCGGTGACCAATGGTTGCTCCTGGAACAAGTGCACGTTCTGCGAAATGTACACTCAGGAACAGAAGAAGTTTCGCGCACGTGATGAAGCGCAGGTGCTCGAAGAGATTCGTCTGACCGGCGAGCGGATGATCGTGCAGCGGGTGTTTCTCGCCGATGGTGACGCCCTGGTGCTGCCGACGCGGCGTCTGCTGACCATTCTGCAGGCGATTCGCGAGCACATGCCTGAGGTTGAGCGGGTATCGAGTTATTGCCTGCCGCGTAATCTGCGTAAGAAGTCGGTGGATGAGCTCAAGGAGCTGGCCGATGCTGGCTTGCGCATGGCGTATGTCGGCTGTGAATCTGGTGATGACGAGGTGCTGGAGCGGGTTAACAAGGGCGAGACCTATGAGTCCAGTCTGAGCGCACTGGACAAGCTTGGTCAGGCGGGTATCACCCGCTCGGTGATGATCCTCAACGGCCTGGGTGGCACGGTGTTGAGCGAGCAGCATGCGGATAATTCGGCGCGCCTGATGAATGAGTCGCAGCCTGAATTTCTCTCAACCTTGGTGGTGAGTTTTCCTATGGGGGAGGCGCGGTTTCGTGAGGGTTTTGCCGACTTCCAACCGCTCAACCAGCAGCAGCTGTTTGTCGAGGTGGAGCGTTTGCTAAGTGGCCTTGAGCTGCGCGATACGGTGTTTCGCAGTGATCATGCCTCCAACTATCTGGTTCTCAAGGGCAACCTGGGCGCAGACAAGGCGCGCTTGTTGGCTCAGGTGCGACAGGCGATCGAGCAACCGCAACAGGCACGCCTACGCCAGGAATGGCAGCGCGGCCTTTGATGGGCAGCGGGTGGCGTGAAATCTGCATCAAGGCGCTATCCGCCGGTTTTCTGTCACCGGCAGCGGGAGAGGCATGATGCGTAGTCTGTTGTTGATAATGAGTGTGTTGCTGCTGAGCGGCTGCATGAAGGCCAGTGATCTGGCGGATGAGGCGATTTATCAATTGCGCGATGTCGGCGTGCTTGACCATAGCCAGACGCGCCGCGCCAGCCCGTGGCGCTTGCAGGCCGATTCCTTCATCTATATCGCCCAGGGGCATTTCGTGCCGCCGGGTGGTGCCTATCCACGGCCCAATGTGGTGGCTGAGGAAGCCTACAAGGGCTTTATCGAGTATTTCCCCATGGTGCGCCGCGCCAAGGCGCCGCTAGGCCTGGAAGAGTCGTTGACGCAGGCGCGTGAGGCGGGTGCGCATTACCTGCTGTTCAGCCGCTTCGCCTATGCCGATGACCGTATTGGCACGGTGGAGGAGTGGGAAGATCAGGAAGCCCTGGATCGGCTGGGGACTGATCGTGGGGTTATTCAGTTGATGCTGATCGAAACCAATACCCGCTATTTGGTCGATACGGCGCGCATTCGTAGTCGCGGAGGCTTCCTGACGCTTTATGATGCCAAGCCGGAGGATCTGATCGGTCCGGCGCTGCAGGATTACGCGCGGCGTTTGTTGGGCTTGGGGCATTGAGTGATGACTGATACAGGTAAGGCCGGCGACCTGCTGGCGCAGATACCCAAAGGCGAAGGCAAGGGTTTGCCACCGGTGCACCTGTGGGACCCGGAGTTCTGTGGCGATATCGATATGCGCATCGCCCGCGATGGCACTTGGTACTACATGGGGACGCCGATTGGCCGCAAACCCATGGTCAAATTGTTTTCCACCATCATTCGGCGTGACGACGACAAGTACGTGCTGGTAACGCCGGTAGAGATGGTCGGCATTCAGGTGGATGACGCGCCCTTTGTCGCGGTCAGTCTACAGGTGGAGGGCGAGGGTGAGGCGCAGGTGCTGCGTTTTATCACCAATGTCGAGGATGAGGTGGTCGCCGGCAGCGAACATCCGCTACGGGTCGAGCTCGACGCTCTAACTGAAGAGCCGGCGCCATATGTGCATGTGCGCAGCAATCTTGAGGCGCTGATTCACCGCAATGTGTTCTATCAGTTGGTTGAGCTGGCGGTGACGCGCGAAGTTGATGGCCAAATATGGCTTGGGGTGTGGAGTGGCGGTGAGTTTTTCCCGATCGGGCCGCAGCCGGACTGATCGGTTCGGCCGCTAGTCGTTGAATTCAACGCAATAAAAAGGCTCCCGAGGGAGCCTTTTTTGCGTCTTACATATTGGGGTAGTTAGGCCCGCCGGTGCCTTCAGGTGCCACCCAGTTGATGTTCTGGGCAGGGTCCTTGATGTCACAGGTTTTGCAGTGCACGCAGTTCTGAGCGTTGATCTGGAACTTCTGCTCGCCGTCTTCCTTGGTCACCACCTCGTAAACGCCGGCTGGGCAGTAGCGCTGCGCCGGTTCGTCGTACATGGGCAGGTTCTTGCTCAGCGGAATGCTCGGGTCGGTGAGCTTCAGGTGGCAGGGTTGTTCCTCTTCATGGTTGGTGTTGGAGAGGAATACCGAGCTGAGCTTGTCGAAACTGAGCTTGCCGTCCGGTTTCGGGTAGCTGATCTTCTGCGCCTCTGCTGCCGGCTTCAGGCAGGCGTAGTCTGGCTTGGTGTCGTGCAGGGTGAAGGGGATCTTGCCGCCGAAGATGTTCTGATCCAGCCAATTGAAGCCGCCGCCAACCAGTGGGCCGAACTTGTGCAGCGCTGGGCCGAAGTTACGGCTGCGGAACAGCTCGTCGTACAGCCAGCTGGCCTTGAATGCGTCAACGTAACCAGTCAGCTGGTCACCGCCTTCTCTGCCTGCAAACAGCGCGTCAGCCACAGCGTCAGCAGCGAGCATGCCGGATTTCATGGCGGTATGGCTGCCCTTGATCTTGGCGAAGTTCAGGGTGCCGAGGTCGCAGCCGATCAGTGCGCCGCCGTTGAAGACCATCTTCGGCAGCGAGTTGAGGCCGCCTTTGCAGATGGCGCGAGCACCATAAGCGACGCGTTTGCCGCCTTCCAGGTACTGGGCGATCACCGGGTGATGTTTGTAGCGCTGGAACTCATCGAATGGCGACAGGTGCGGGTTGCTGTACGACAGGTCAACGATCAGGCCAACGACTACCTGGTTGTTTTCCAGGTGATAGAGGAACGACCCGCCAGTGTTTTCATTTTTGACCACGTCCAGCGGCCAGCCAGCGGTGTGCACCACCACGCCTTGTTCGTGCTTGGCTGGGTCGATATCCCAGATTTCCTTGATGCCGATACCGTAATGCTGTGCGTCGGCTTCGGAGTCAAGGTTGAATTTCTTGATCAGCTGCTTGCCGATATGGCCACGGCAGCCTTCGGCGAACAGGGTGTACTTGGCGCGCAGTTCCATGCCTGGGGTGTAGTAACCCTCTTTCGGATGGCCTTCACGGTCAACGCCCAGATCACCGGTGAGAATGCCGTAGACCGCACCTTCTTCATTGATCAGCGCTTCCTGAGCAGCGAAGCCTGGGTAGATTTCTACGCCGAGGTTTTCCGCCTGCTGTGCCAGCCAGCGGCACAGGTTGCCCAGGGAAATGATGTAGTTGCCATGGTTGTGCATGGTCTTGGGCACGAAGAGGTCCGGAACCTTGCTGGCCTTCTCGGCATTGGTCAGGACATAGATGTCATCGCGCTTGACCGGCGTGTTCAGCGGGGCGCCGAGCTCTTTCCAGTCAGGGAACAGTTCATTCAGGGCGCGGGGCTCGAACACGGCGCCAGAAAGAATGTGCGCGCCGACTTCGGAGCCTTTTTCGACCACGCAGACGCTGATCTCTTTACCCGCTTCGGCGGCTTTCTGCTTCAGACGGCAGGCGGCGGACAGGCCGGAAGGCCCAGCGCCAACGATGACGACGTCGAATTCCATAAATTCGCGTTCCACAGGCTATCTCCTACTCAAGGCTCTCTAATTTTATTTGGCGATCAAGCTCGTTCCATGAGCGATGCTGGCGCATTATATCCAGACCCTTCGAACGGGCCAATACAAACGTTTGTTTGAATTTTCTGTAGGGCTGTTAGAATCTTACTACATCGCTGACGATTGGCCGGTTCGTTGTATTGACCAGTCTAGGTCGTGCGGTCAAGATACGGGCGGTTTTGTGTCTGCCGTTATTGGTCGACTCCCGGTTCCGGCCGGTCTGCAGTTCCCGCCATGTTCGCTTCTGGCGACATTCTTATTCACCGGAGAGTAACGAGGAATCCATGAAGGTTCTTGTAGCTGTCAAACGAGTGGTCGACTACAACGTCAAGGTTCGCGTCAAAGCGGACAACAGCGGCGTTGATCTTGCCAACGTCAAGATGTCGATGAACCCTTTCTGCGAAATCGCCGTGGAAGAAGCTGTACGCCTGAAAGAGAAAGGCGTGGCGAGCGAGATCGTTGTCGTAACCATCGGCCCGGCCACTGCTCAAGAGCAGCTGCGTACCGCGCTGGCCCTGGGTGCTGACCGTGCCATTCTGGTTGAGTCGGCCGACGAGCTGAACTCGCTGGCTGTGGCCAAACTGCTCAAGGCAGTGGTCGACAAAGAGCAGCCTCAGCTGGTGATCATGGGCAAACAAGCCATCGACAGCGACAACAACCAGACTGGCCAGATGCTGGGCGCGCTGACTGGTTTCGGCCAGGGCACCTTCGCTTCCAAAGTCGAAGTAGCTGGCGACAAGGTCAACGTAACCCGTGAAATCGACGGCGGCCTGCAGACTGTTGCACTGAACCTGCCGGCTATCGTGACCACCGACCTGCGTCTGAACGAGCCGCGCTACGCGTCGCTGCCGAACATCATGAAAGCCAAGAAGAAGCCGCTGGAAACCGTTACCCCGGCTGATCTGGGCGTTTCCACCGCTTCCACCGTCAAGACCCTGAAAGTCGAAGCGCCTGCTACCCGCAGCGCTGGTATCAAGGTCAAGTCCGTGGCTGAACTGGTCGAGAAACTGAAGAACGAGGCGAAGGTAATCTAAATGACTATCCTGGTTATCGCTGAACACACCAATGCTGCTCTGGCTGCAGCCACTCTGAACACTGTTGCTGCTGCTGCGAAAATCGGTGGTGACATCCACGTTCTGGTTGCCGGTGCCAACGCCGGTGCCGCTGCCGAAGCCGCTGCCAAAATCGCTGGCGTAGCCAAGGTGCTGGTTGCTGACAACGCCGCTTTCGCTCACCAGCTGCCGGAAAACGTTGCGCCGCTGGTTGCCGAACTGGGCAAAGGCTACAGCCACATCCTGGCTGCTGCCACCAGCAACGGTAAGAACATCCTGCCGCGCGTTGCTGCTGCGCTGGACGTTGATCAGATCTCGGAAATCATCGCCGTTGAAAGCGCTGATACCTTCAAGCGTCCGATCTACGCCGGTAACGCCATTGCTACCGTACAGTCCTCCGCTGCCGTTAAAGTCATCACCGTGCGTAGCACTGGTTTTGATCCGGTTGCTGCCGAAGGTGGTTCTGCTGCCGTTGAAGCAGTTAGCGGTGCCGCTGACGCTGGCAAGTCGTCTTTCGTTGGCGAAGAGCTGGCCAAGTCCGACCGTCCTGAACTGACCGCTGCCAAGATCGTCGTTTCCGGCGGCCGCGGCATGCAGAACGGCGACAACTTCAAGCACCTGTACGCCCTGGCCGACAAGCTGGGCGCTGCTGTAGGTGCTTCGCGCGCTGCAGTTGACGCAGGTTTCGTACCGAACGACATGCAGGTCGGTCAGACCGGCAAGATCGTTGCGCCGCAGCTGTACATCGCCGTCGGTATCTCCGGCGCGATCCAGCACTTGGCCGGCATGAAAGACTCCAAAGTGATCGTTGCGATCAACAAGGACGAAGAAGCGCCGATCTTCCAGGTGGCTGATTACGGCCTGGTCGCTGACCTGTTCGAAGCTGTACCTGAGCTTGAGAAACTGGTGTAAGCCAGTTTTCACCGCGCAGAAAAAACCCGCTCACAGAGCGGGTTTTTTTATGCTCCAGGTTTTTGGGCCCGGAGAAAGGCGCGGTAATGTTCGGCAGTTTGCTGGGGGCGCTCGATCATTGGCGCATGGCCGGTCTGCGGCATGATGACCACGCTGGATTTGCGCAGCAGCGGCCGCATGACATCGACGCTGGAGACGTGCAGCGCGCGATCTTCAGCGCCCCAAAGGATCAGCGTAGGTGCCTGGATCCTGGGCAACTCCGGTTCCAGTGGGATGTAGCGTTCAACCAGATGCTGAAACACCTGATCATGGTGCGCGCTGTTTGTGCTGGCTTGCTCGGCGAGATAGCCCTTGAGCGACTCCGGCAGATAGGGCGGTTCTACAAAGATGAAGGCCAGCAGGCGCTGAAAATCTTCGACGTTTCTCACCACCAGCGGGTTGGCCTCGCCGCGTTGCAGGCGTTGCAGTAATTCGCTGGGTTGTGGGGCGGTGATGCCGGCATTGTCGAGCAGCGCGAGGGATAACACCTTGTCGGGGTAGCGTGCGGCATAGAGCGCGCTGATATGCCCGCCCATGGAGTTGCCGATCAGGTGCAGTGGCTTGATATCCAACGCGTCGATCACGCTGGCCAGGCGCTCTGTCTGGGTGCCGACATCATAGCTGCCCGCAGGTCTGCTGCTGGCGCCGAAACCCGGCAGGTCGAGGGCAATCACCCGGTAATCCTGGCTGAGGTAGCGGGCGAAACGCAGCCAGTTGTCTTTGTTGGCGGCAAAGCCGTGCACCATCAGAATGGTTTGTGCGCTGCTCGGGCCGCCTTCGTAGTAATGAATGTTAAGATCGCCCACGCTGATCTGCTTGAGGCTGAGCCCGGCACGTTGCCGTTCGATCAGTTGCAGGCTTGCCAGTTGTGCGGCAGGCGACAGGTAGAGCAGGGCTGCGCTACCGATAAGCGCGAAGATCAGGCCTGCGATCAGTTTTTTCATGATGGGTCTTTATCGCGAATTAATATGAATGCGTATTAAGCTAGCATGAAGACGATGTGTTCCGATCTGCTCTGCGCAGACGCCCATCCAAGGTTAAATCGAGAAGTCGCCAATGCTTGAGCGTGGTCTCTATAAATCGGTTCTGCTGCTGTTCGGCCTGTTACTGATGCCGATGGTTGCAGGGGCTGCTGGTAAATGTGAGCGTTTGGTGGCCACCGGCAACCCGGAGTACCCGCCTTATCTATGGCGCGATCCGCAGAACCCGCAACAACTGATCGGTGCCAATGCCGATCTGCTACAGCACCTGGCCAAGGAGCTTGGCGTAGTGGTTGACATCATCTACACCGGGCCCTGGTCGCGCGCGCAGGATGAAGTGCGTACCGGTCGTGTCGACCTGATCGCCGGGGCGTTCCTTACTCTGCCGCGCCTGGATGTGATGGATTATGTGCACCCGGCGTTCTATTCCACGCCTAATGTGGTGTGGGTACATCGCGGTGCCGAGTTTCCTTATGCCGGCTGGGATGATTTGCGTGGACGCACGGGCGATACCCTGGTCAACAACAGTTTTGGTCAGCAGTTCGATGCCTTCGCCAAGGAAAATCTGACATTGGAAGGCGTTTCCAGCCTGACTCAGGCTTTCCAGAAGCTCCTGCTGGGGCGTACCGATTATGTTCTGTACGAGCGTTATCCCGGTCAGGCGCTGGCCGATAGCCTGGGCATGCAGGATGACCTGCTGGTGCTTGATCCGCCTATTTCCAGCGAGGGGTTGTACCTGACCCTGTCGCACAACTCGTCCTGCAACGACCCCTGGCTGCGCGGCATGTTGGCGAAGAAAATGACCGAGGCTGTTGCCAGTGGTCTGCCCGAGACCTTGCTGCAACACAACCTGCAGCGCTGGAAAGAACAACAGCTTGAAGCCCAACAGTAGGGAATTTCTGTGATTTATCGACGTATCTGTGTGGCCTTGCTGCCGCTCGTACTGAGCGCCTGCGCAACCGACCCCGCGCCGCATGAACAACTGCGCCTGACCGAGCAAGCTCTCAGCCAGGCCAAAGCGCTGGGCTTGTCCGCTGAACAGTCGGCGTCGTTGCGCCAGGCCGAGGAAAAGCTTGCCCTGGCACAAGCGGCCATGCAGGACGAAGATTTCAAGCAGGCGCGGCTGTATGCCGAGCAGGCTGAGCTGGATGCACGTCTGGCCGAAGCCGAGCACTTGACCGAGAAGAGCCAGCAGCAACTGGCGGAGTTGACGAACGCCATCAACCGTTTGCGCAAGCAACTGGGAGGTTTGCAATGAAGCACTCCCGGATCATGCTGCTTGCCACCTTGGGCAGCCTGTTGCTGAGCGGTTGCGCGACCTCGCACAGTTCCAGTGAGAAGGCCTTGGAGGCAGCCCACAGTGCCTTCCAGAAGGTCAAGGAAGATCCTGATGTATTGCGCAGCGCACCCAAAGAACTGATCCGCGCCGGTGAATCGTTGGCCCGGGCTGATCGCTTGTCGAGCTACTGGGGCAGCAGCGAGGATGTGGCCCATTACGCCTACCTCAGCCAGCAGCACAGCGCGATTGCCGGGCAGATGAGTGCACTCAATCTGAATCAGGAGCGCGCTGCCAAGCTGGAGCTGGAGCGGCAACGCCTGCAGTTGGCTTTGCGTGAAGCCAAACTGCTCAGCGTGCAGGAACAGAGCAACTGGCTTGAAGAACAGATGGTCAGCCTGGCCACCACGCAGAGTGAGCGCGGCCTGGTGATGACCCTGGGCGATGTGCTGTTCGATGCCGGCCACAGCGATCTGAAGGCTTCGGCCAACCGTACCGTGCTCAAGCTGGTGCAGTTTCTCCAGCTCAACCCGCGGCGCATTGTACGGATCGAGGGTTACACCGACAGTCGCGGTGATGCCCAGGAAAACCTCGAACTGTCCCGCGCTCGTGCCCAGGCGGTGGCCGATGTACTGGTCGATCTGGGCATTGATGCCAAGCGCATCGAAGTCCAGGGGCATGGCGAGGCGTTCCCGGTGACCGAGAATGCTTCTGCCAAAGGCCGGGCGCAGAATCGCCGGGTAGAGATCGTCTTCTCAGATGAGCAGGGCCATCTCGGCTCATCCCGCTAAGCCTGATGTCGCTCAGAAACCCCGGTTTGCCGGGGCTTTTTCGTTGCAGTTGTCAGCCGCACATGCAGGCCATCAGTCAAAGCAATGCTTGATTGCACCGTTACAGTCCTGGCGAGTGCGCACTGTATCGCCCACAATTCAGTGAGCTGTACCGGTGCAATTATAAAAAGCCGGTTTACTGTTACGGTTCAGTCAAGCAGGAACGCGGTCATGACCAATCTGTTGCTTTATCAGCGCATTGCCCAGCAACTAGCGGAAGATATCCGTCGCGGCGTTTACCAGCCCGGTGAGCGGGTGCCTTCGGTGCGCAAGATGAGTGCGCAGCTCAGCGTCAGCCACGCCACGGTGTTGCAGGCCTATGCCAATCTGGAAGATCAGGGCTTGATTCGCGCCCGTCCACAGTCTGGCTTTTATGTGCACCAGACGCCTGCCCTGACCGCACCCACTCCCGATATCGCCCGCGTAGAACGCCCTGGTCTGGTCACGCGCAGCAGCATTATCAATCAGGTACTCACCGAGTCGCGCCGCGAGGGGGTGTTTCCGCTTGGCGCGGCAGTGCCGCATGTGGATTACCTGCCGGTGCGTGCGTTGCACCAGCAATTGGCCAAGGTCACCCGTTTTCATAGCGCGCGGGCCTTTAGCTATATGTTCAGTCCGGGCTTTGAGCCGCTGCGGCGCCAAGTGGCGATTCGCATGCGTGATGCCGGCGTGGTGATCGACCCGACTGAGGTGGTGATTACTCACGGCTGTGTGGATGCCCTGCAGATGAGCCTGCGCGTGCTGACCAAACCGGGTGATCTGATCGCGGCCGAGTCGCCAACTTATTACGGTTTGCTGCAACTGGCTGACCTGCTCGGCCTGAAAGTTATCGAAATTCCCAGCGACCCGACTACCGGCATCAGCCTGGAAGCGCTGCAACTGGCGGCCAACCAATGGCCGATCAAGGCGCTGGTGCTGACCGCGCGGCTGAGCAATCCGCTGGGCGGCACCATTCCGGAAGAGCGCCAGCGTCAGTTGCTGCGCCTGGCCGGTGATTACGATATCCAGATCATCGAAGACGATATCTACGGCGAGCTGATGTTCGAGCAGGGCCCGACCAAGGCGCTCAAATCCCATGACCGCGAAGGACGGGTGATCTACTGTTCGAGCTTTTCCAAGACTCTGTCGCCGGGGGTGCGCATCGGCTGGATTGTTGCCGGCAAGTACCAGGATGAAATTCAGCGCCTGCAAACCTTCAGTACCCATTCGGCCTGCAGCGTCACGCAGATGGCGGTAGCGGCCTATCTGGAGAACGGCGGTTATGACCGCCACCTGCGTTTTATCCGCCAGGAGTACCGCAAGAACCTCAGCGCGTTTCAGCTGGCGGTGCAGCAGTACTTCCCTGAAGGCACGCAGATGAGCCGGCCCAAGGGTGGCTTTATTCTCTGGGTCAGCCTGCCGGCGCGGGTCAATACCAAGGACCTGCACGTACGCGCCTTGCAGCAGGGCATCAGCATCGCGCCGGGCTTGATCTTCAGTAATACCGAGCAGTTCAACCACTGCATCCGCCTGAACTGCGGCATCCCGTGGAACCGCGAAGCTGAACGTGCCTTGATGACCTTGGGCATGCTGGCAGGGCAGCTGTGTCAGGAGGGGATGGCTACTTCCTGAGTGCTGCGCTACGCGCCTGCGCTACGCTTGTTAGCGCCAACAAGGAATTAAGGCGGAAAAATTGGTGCGGATAATCGTGGCGTTGCTTTGCCTGCTGCTGGGTAGCCCGGGCGCACGTGGAGGTGACTTTTCTGTGGGGGTTGAGGCGATCGACTTCTACCCGATCTACGACGGCACATCGGCTCACTACCGTGGCTACGGGCGGGATGTATTGGATCATTTCGCCAGTAAATATGGTTACCGGTTCCACTATGTTCACTTGCCGGTGAAGCGCCTGTACCGCAACTTTCTCACTACCAACGAACTGGATTTCAAGTTCCCCGATAATCCGTTGTGGCAGCGTGAAATGCGTAAGGACAAATCGCTTACCTACAGCGATAGCGTCTACCAAGCTGTCGAGGGGATGTTCGTATTGCCGGCGAACCGTGACAAATCGCTTGCTCAACTGGCGACGATTGCCACCGTAAGGGGGTTCGATGCCTGGCCTTACAAGGCCGATATCGCCAACGGTGTTATCGAACTGCAATTCGCCAACACCCAGGACAGCCTGTTAGCACTGGCTCGGCAAGGTCGGGTGGGTGGCATCTTCTACGAAGCCAGTGCGCTCAACTGGCATCAGTACACGCACGATACCCCGGCGGATGAAAGGCTTGTGTTGAACGAGCGTTTACCGCATTACCGGCCGCAGTTTTTTCTGTCCACGCGTACGCAGCCGCAGATCATTGCCCAGTTCAACCAGTTTTTGCAGGATGAAGCGAATCTGTTGCAACGGCTAAAGGCCAAGTACGGGCTGCCGGATGTACAGGCGCCCTAATACAGAGAGCCACCTTTCCCAATATGCTTGCGCTGCGCTTTACAGCTGATGGGGCATTTTTACGAACGCTTAACCCGGCTGCCGACTCCTCTACGTCTACCTGAGCGAATGGTTTATTCGCTCGCTCAGGAGATGCCCCCATGCCCGCTTACCCCGTATTGCTTGTCCGTCCCCTGCTTGCCGGTTTTGCCGCTGGTGTATTGATTAGTCTCGGCGCGTGCAGCGCCGCCAACCCTGACGCGCCGGCCACCGAGGCGGGTAGTCCGCAGCTCAGCGATCAGTCTCATCAGCGTGAACGTGCCGAGTTGCATGAGCAGCTGGCCGCTCCGGCTGAGCTACAACGCAAAAGCCAGGTGGCGGGCAGGGCGGTGATGCCCAGCGTGGCCTATGCGCCGATGCCGATGTCTGTGCAGGCCGATGCCTTGCCGCAGGGCTACCGTGACCAGAACCGCGAGCAGTATCAGAAATTGGCAGGCAACCCCGTGCATGCAGTCGCCGAGACGCCGGTATCGACCTTCAGCATTGATGTGGACACCGGCAGCTACGCCAATGTGCGGCGTTTTCTCAATGGCGGGCAACTGCCACCACAGGATGCGGTGCGTCTGGAAGAGCTGGTCAACTACTTCCCCTATGCCTATCCGTTGCCCAAGGGCGATGTGCCGTTCGGCGTGCACACCGAGCTGGCGGCCACACCGTGGAACCCGCAAAGCCGTCTGCTGCGTATCGCCATCAAGGCTTCCGATATGCAGGTAGAACAGCTGCCGTCGGCCAATCTGGTGTTTCTGGTGGATGTCTCCGGCTCGATGGACCGCCGCGAGGGACTGCCGATGGTGCAGGGCACGCTGAAGTTGCTGGTCGAGCAACTGCGCCCCCAGGACAAGGTATCGTTGGTGGTGTACGCCGGATCCTCCAGCGTGGTGTTGGAGCCGACTGCCGGTAGTGATAAAGCCAAGATTCGCGCGGCCATTGATCAGCTCACGGCCGGTGGTTCCACCGCTGGTGAGTCGGGCATCCAACTGGCTTACCAGCAGGCGCAGCAGGGCTTTATCAAGGGTGGTATCAACCGCATTCTGCTGGCCACCGATGGTGACTTCAATGTCGGTGTCAGCGACTTTGAAAGCCTTAAACAACTGGCGGCGGATAAACGCAAGACCGGCGTATCGCTGACCACCCTGGGCTTTGGCACCGACAACTACAACGAGCAGTTGATGGAGCAGCTGGCCGATGCCGGCGACGGCAACTACGCCTATATCGACAACCTGCGCGAGGCACGCAAGGTGCTGGTCGATCAGCTCAGCTCGACCCTCGCGACGGTGGCCAGCGATGTGAAAATCCAGGTTGAGTTCAACCCGGCCGAGGTCAGCGAATATCGGCTGTTGGGTTATGAGAATCGCGCACTGAAGCGTGAGGATTTCAGCAACGACAAGGTCGATGCCGGTGAGATAGGCGCAGGCCATACCGTGACAGCGCTGTATGAAGTGGTGCCGGTAGGCGGCAAAGGCTGGCTGGAGCCGCTGCGCTATCAGGCCGCGCAGAAAACCAAAGGCAATGCTGGCGAACTGGCCTGGCTGCGCATTCGCTACAAGGCGCCAGGGCAGAATGTCAGCAAGCTGCTGGAGCAACCGATTCAGGCCGCCGATGTACCTGCCATCAGCCAGGCTAGCGAAGACCTGCGTTTTGCTGCTGCCGTGGCTGCCTTCGCCCAGCAGCTTAAAGGCGATACCTATACCGGGCGTTTCAGTCTGGCCGACAGCGCCGAGCTGGCGCGCAATGCCAAGGGCGATGACCGCTTCGGTCTGCGCGGCGAGTTTGTACAGCTGGTGGAACTGGCGCAGAGCCTGCAAACTGCGTCGAATCCTTCAACGACCGCACGAGTACAGCAGTGAATCGACCCCTCACGGATGACGACGCCGCCTTGTTGCGGCGTTACCGCCGCGGTGATGCGGCGGCTTTTGCCGATTTGTATGAGCGTCACCGGCTCGGCCTGTTTCGCTTTCTATTGGGCTTGTGCGGCGACCATGCCTTGGCCGAAGAGGTGTTTCAGGACACCTGGATGAGTCTGATCCGCAGCCAGAGCGAACAGCGCGAGGCGGTGTTGTTCAAGACCTGGCTGTACCAGATCGCTCGCAACCGCTTGATCGACACCTGGCGCAAGCATGGTCGGCACCAGGCGGGGCATGCGGAATATGATGAACAGCAGCATGCCCCGCACGACCCGCAGCCGGGGCCTGAGCAGCAGCTCAGCCTGAGCCGTGATCAGCAGCGTTTAGAGGCCGCCCTGGCGGATCTACCGGCGGAACAGCGCGAAGTATTCCTGCTGCGCGCCCATGGTGATCTGGAGTTGGCCGAGATCGCCGAGCTGACCCAGATCCCTGCTGAAACAGTGAAAAGCCGATTGCGCTATGCCCTGCAAAAGTTACGTCGGCTGCTGGCTGACCCGGCCGCCGAGGAGTTGTCCGTATGAACCACGACCAACAGAGGCTCGATGAGCAGGAACAGCAGATGCTTGCGCATTTTCGCCAGCACAGCGGCGGCGAGCCGAGTGCGCAGCTGGATGCACAGATTCTCGCGGCGGCTACTGCCGCCGTGCGCAGCGCCGCCGTAGATGAGGCTAAACCTGGCCTGAGTGCGCGTCTGCACAACTGGCTGTTCGGCACTGGCGGTCGGCAACGCTGGTCGATGGCATTGGCTGGAGTCGCCTGCCTGGGAATTGGCGTAAGCCTGACCTGGCGCACGTTCGAGCAGGCGCCGGATGCCTTCGATGCCGTGCCGAGCGGCGCGCCCATGGCACCGGCTGCAGCGCGGATGGCGCCACAATCTGCGCCGATGCCCGCGCCGCTGGCAGAGTCCGCTGTGCTGGCGGATGAGGTCGAACGCTCGCGTGCCGCGCAACCCGCTCCGGTGATTCAGGGTTACGGCAGCGATACCGCCGAGGCGAAGAAAAAGCTTTCGATCGCAGCGCCTGATCAGCTGCTGCGTGAGGAATCGGCGGCTGATGCATTACAGTCACACGCTGCCCGTGCACCTGCTAGATCAGCGGTCGAAAAAGCGCCTGCCGCTACTGGCAGCCAAGCCGAACAGCTGCTGCACAGCGAGTTGCAACGCTTGCTCAAGCTGCGCCGTGACGGCTGGTCGGACGAGGCCGATGCCTTGTTGCTGCAACTGATGCGCGAGCACCCCGAGGTGGATATCGACGCGCAACTGCAACTCTTGCAGGCGCCCGACTGAACCACACCACAGATCGCCCGGTGGCCAGTGCATGCGCTGCCGCCGGGGGCTTTGGTCGTGTGCGGTTACCTGCTGTACAGATTGCAGGGTTGCCAGCGGCCTGTGCAGGGGCGAGCATAGCGGCTTGTGACGCTGCCTTTGTATCTGCCATGACCATTATTCAACGTTGCGCACTGCTGCTGACCCTGTTGTCACTGGCAGCCTGCGAGCAACCCGCCAATCCACCTACGCCAACCAAAGCACCGGTTGTGCAAACGCAGGCCGATACGTCCACGAGTGGTAAAACACCGCCTGCGCCTGTCAGCCCAGCACCCCAGGCGGAGCCGCCTGCTGCGCCAAAACCGGCGAAAAATTCGCCGCCAGCCAAGCCGGTTGCCGCACCCGTCAAAGCCAAGCCCGCTCAGCCGGTGCCGGAGAAAAAGGTCCCGCTGGAGTTGAGCCTGCACCCTGATGTGTTCGATCCACTGCAACCTCTGGAGCCGCTCAACGACCTGTCGACGCCGTTGTTACCACCGCTGTTTGTCGAAAAAACTGAGCCGGAAAGCCCCTTTCAGCTCAATGGCAAGCTGATCACCAACGAGCGTGGTGACGACTATTGGCAATCGGTTGAAGGTGCGCAGTTGCAGTTCGAGTTCAAGCAGTAGCCGGCGACGGCCAACCGTCGCCGGGTATGGCTGATCAGAAGCGGTAGGCCTGCTGGCTGATGGCACTGAACAGGGTGTGATCCAGCGGCGTAAAGCACGATTCGCCGGGGAGACGCACCCACAGCGGCTCCTGCACCCGCGTCGGGTCGTAGGCGGCCTGCTTGAGGTCGGCCTTCTTGTATTTGAAGGTGCCGGTGGTTTCCACCTCGCCGAGCAGGCGGATAAACAGCGGTGCGGCGTACACCGGCAATTCGGCATCCAGGTGTGCGGCGAGGGCGGTGCCGTCCAGTTGCTGACCTTCGCTCAGGCGCAGCGCTGCCATGCCACAGCGGCCATTGGTGCCGGGGATTTCCACGCCGTAGACCACCGCATCTTCCACGCCTGGGAAGGCACCGAGGACGTTTTCCACTTCGGTGGTGGAGACGTTTTCGCCTTTCCAACGGAAGGTATCGCCCAGGCGGTCGACAAATTGCGCATGCTTGCAGCCGATGTCGCGCATCAGGTCGCCGGTGTTGAACCAGGCATCGCCCTTCTTGAAAACATTGCGCAGGATCGCCGCCTCGCTCTTGGCCGGGTCGGTGTAACCGTCGAACGGCCACTTGGCGCTGATCTCGCTGATCAATAGGCCCGCTTCGCCTTTCTTGGCTTTTTCCAGAAAGCCTTTTTTGCCACGTACCGCCTGGTCGTTCTCCAAGTCGTAACGCACGATGGCATAGGTGGCGGGGGAGAAGCCCACGGTATTGTCGAAGTTGAACACGTTGGTAAAGCCGATATTGCCTTCGCTGGAGGCATAGAACTCGGTGATCTGCTCGACCCCAAAGCGCGCCTTGAACTCGGCCCAGATCGAGGGGCGCAGGCCGTTGCCGATCATGCAGCGCAGGCTGTTGTTCTTCTCGGCGGCCGTCTCGGGCTGGTTAAGCAGGTAGCGGCACAGCTCGCCGATATAGCCGAAGCAGGTGGCCTGATAGCGCTGCACATCCGCCCAGAAGGCGCTTGCGGAAAACTTGCGGCGCAGGGCGATGGCCGCGCCGCCAGCCAAAGCGGCGCTCCAGCATACGGTGACGGCGTTGTTGTGGTAACAGGGTAGGGTCAGGTAGAGCACATCCTGATTGTTCAGGGTCAGGCCGGAGTGGCCGAAGCCGCCATAGGCCTTGATCCACTTGCCGTGGCTCATGATCGAGGCTTTGGGCAGACCGGTGGTGCCGGAGGTGTAGATCAGGAAACAAGGGTCCTTCATCTGCACCTGGGCGCTGTCAGGCGGGTTATCACTGGCCTTGCTGCGCGCCAGTTGCATCAGGTTGGTCCAGCCAGCCGGTGCCTGGCCGGCATCGCTGAGGCATTCCTGATCGGCTACCCAGTAACGCGGTGTCTGTGGGTTGTCGAGTTGCTCGGCCACCTCATTGAAGGCGACGAGCAGTTCTTCGCCGATCAACATAAAGCCCGGTTTGACCAGATTCAGGCTGTGCGCCAGCACCTTGCCGCGTTGAGTGGTGTTGACCAAGGCACCGACCGCACCGAGCTTGCTCAGCGCCGCGAGAATCGCCAGCAACTCCAGGCGATTTTCCAGCATCACCGCCACCACACTGCCATGGCGCACGCCTTCGGCCTTGAAAGCCCAGGCCAGGCGGTTGGCCCAGGCGTTGAACTGGGCATAACTGAGACTGCGCGACTCATCCAGCAGCGCCGGACGCTGCGGGTGCTGTTGCGCCGCCCGCTCCAGCGCCCAGGCCAGCGACAGGTTCTTTTCACGGTTGCGGATGCCCGCGTAATACAGGCCGCGCAGCATGCGCGGTACACGCGGCAGATGCTGCGGCAAGCGGGTCAGAAAACGCAGCGGGGAAATCAGATCGGTCTGGCTCATGGCTCTCGCGCTTATGGTTGTTATGCGGGGGCGAAGGCCAACTCTAGTCGCCTGCTCGTACGCCTGCCATGGCTCTGGCGCAAGCCGGGCAGGGCAGATCGGCAAATAACCGTACGGGCCGTTGCCGAGCCACTCGGGCTGTGGCATTACAGGGAGCGCTGAATGCTGAAGGAGCCGGCGATGAACCTGAATCAAATCACTGTTGCGGTCAGCGATGTGTCACGTGCGATCCGCTTTTACCAGCAACTGGGCCTGCAGCTGATTGTCGAGAGCCTGCCGGACTATGCGCGATTCTGCTGCCCGGACGGTCAGGCGAGCTTTTCCCTTAGTCGTGTCGAACAGGTGCCGGCCAGCCAGACCCTGATTTACTTCGAGTGCGCTGAACTGGACCAGACCGTTGCCCGCCTACAGGCTCAGGGCGTCGAGTTCAGCATGCTGCCGACCGACCAACCCTGGCTGTGGCGCGAGGCCTATCTGCAAGACCCGGACGGCAATCCGCTGTGCCTGTATCACGCCGGCGAAAACCGCCTGAATCCGCCTTGGCGGCTGAGTTGAAACGCGCTATTCAGTGATTTTCTTTAGCGCCGGCCCGCCACCGAGTATGGCCGGCAGCTAGACTCCCCACAGCGTTCTACTCAACGGGTTCGGCCCTAAGGTTTGTGCATGAGAACACCCTGCCGTGTTTCAGCTGTGTCGCCTGCCTTTATCTTCTTTTTGCTGATCCTGCTGGCCCCATTGGTGAGTGCCGACAGCCTGCGCGTTGGCTACTTCGACCTGCCGCCGCATACGCCGCTGCCAGGGCAGGCCGATACTGAAGGGACGGCGATTGCCTACTTCGCAAAAATTGCCGAGCGCATGCAGCTGGATGCGGTGAGTTACCAACGTTACCCGTTGTCCCGGTTGTTGCAGATGCTGCAACGTGATCAGCTGGATATGGCGCTGATCCTGGCCAAGACCCCGGAGCGTGAAACCATGCTGGTCTACCCGGCACAGCCCTTTGTGGTGGTGCAGCCGCTCTTGCTGGTGGCCCGTGAGCACCCTCTGCAGCGGGTGGACTCGGTCGAGCAACTGCTGCCCTTGCGCTTAGGTGCCTGGCAGGACGGTTACCGCTCGCCCATGCTGCGTGACCCACGCTTGCAACTGCAAACCTTGAGCAGCAGCAACGTATTGAACCAGAGCCTGGAAATGCTCCAGGCCGGGCGCCTGGAAGCGTTCTACTACCCCGATGACTTAGCCGTGCGCTATCAGGTTCAACACCTGAGCATGCAAGACAGCATTCGCCTGCTGCCGCTGCCCAGGGAGCACATGCAGTTGTATTCGGCATTCTCCCGCGCCGCAGCTGGGCGCTACCTGCAACGCTATGAGCGAGCACAGGCCGAGGTGGCTGCGCAGCAGGGGTATGCGGCGTTTTTTAGTGAACACCTGTTACCGGCTGCGGCGCATTAGGGCGGCTAGTCGACAAATAAATCGTTCATCAGTTTGCCGGCCGGGTCATAGCGGTACTGCTCGAAGTCGCTCTGGCCCTGCTCGCGGAGGATTTCTTCATCGATCAGCAGGCGCCCGCTGATTGTGCGCTCGCTGCTACTGAGGATGGCATGGGCCGCGTCGGCCATGATTGCCGGCAGGCGTGCGGCCTTCATCACCGCCGGGCCGCCGGCTTCGAACTCGATGGCGGCGGTGGCGATCACCGTCTTCGGCCACAGCGAGTTGACGCTGATGCCGTATTTCTTGAATTCCTCATGCATGCCCAACGTCAGCATGCTCATGCCGTATTTGGTGGCGGTGTAAGGGCCGTAGTTGGCGAACCACTTTGGATCGAGGTTAAGCGGTGGCGACAGGCTGAGAATATGGCCACGGCTGTCCTTGAGGTAGGGCAACGCCGCCTGGCTGCAAACCATCACCGCGCGAGTGTTGATCTGGAACATCAGGTCGAAGCGTTTGGGGTCGAGTTTCTCTACGCCCACCAGTTTGATGGCGCCGGCGTTGTTGATCAGCGCGTCGATACCGCCAAAGTGCTCGGCGGCTTGGGCCATGGCAGTTTTCACGGCGCTTTCGTCACGCACATCGACCTGCAGCGCCAGGGCCTTGCCGCCAGCGGCCTCGACCTCGGCTGCCACCGAGTGGATGGTGCCCGGCAGCTTGGCGTGGGGCTCGGCGCTTTTCGCCGCGATGACGATATTGGCACCGTCGCGTGCAGCGCGTAGGGCAATCTCGCGGCCGATGCCACGGCTGGCGCCGGTAATAAACAGGGTTTTGCCTTGCAGTGACATATGCGTGCTCCCGAATTGTTATGGTTTTTGTGAGCGGGGCCGAACGGCGATCTGCTTTAGTCGCGACAAGTAACCCATTAGTCGCGGCTAAAGCCCCTCCCACGGGATGCAATCAACTTTCGCTGGCTTCGATTTCCACCAACAGCTGACGGTTCTTCACCTGATCGCCACGGCTGATGCCGATGCGGCGCACCACACCATCGATGCTGGCTTTGAGTGGGTGTTCCATTTTCATCGCTTCCAGCACCACCAGCAGTTGGCCTTTGCTGACTGTGGCGCCTTCTTCGACCAGCACCTCGACAATCGCGCCATCCATCGGTGCTTTCACGCTGCCCGAGCCGGCACCGGCGGCGCTGCTGACCGGCAGATGAGTAATGTCACTGAGTTGCAGGTTGCCGTTATGGCCATACAGCCAGAGCTGTTCACCGGCCAGGTGATAGGCCAGGCGTTGGCGGATACCGTCCAGCTCCAGGGTGGCCCAACGGCCGTCGCTGGCCAGCAGTTTGAGGCTGACTTGCTGCTCGCCAATCGTGGCCAGCAGGCTGGGCTGTGGGCCGTCGGCCAATACTTCCAGCTTCACGGCAAATTGCTGTTCACCATGCTTCAGCAGAAAGCGCCAGGGTGCGCTTCCGGCATTACGCCAACCTGCCAGACCGCCCTGATGGGCACGGGCATTGGCCGACTGCTGAAACAGCAGGGCGGCTGCGGCGGCCAGTTCGCTGGCTTTTGGCGGTTGCGGGCTCAGGCTCGGGTCATCGGCGAAATGCTCGGCGATAAAGGCTGTGGTGGCATTGCCAGCGGCAAATTCGGGATGGCTGAGCAGGTTGGCGAGAAAGCGCTGGTTACCGTTGACGCCCAGCAGCACGCAATCCTCCACCGCACGCACCAGCTTGCGCCGCGCTTCCTCGCGGGTCGCGCCATAGGCGATGACCTTGGCCAGCATCGGGTCGTAGAACGGGCTGATGGCCTGACCTTCGACCAGGCCGTGGTCGATGCGGATGCCGTCGCGCAGCGCCGGTTCCCAACGCAGGGCGGTGCCGGTTTGCGGCAGGAAGTTATGCGCCGCGTCTTCAGCGTACAGGCGCACTTCCATGGCGTGGCCGGTTAGGGTTATCTCGTCCTGCCTGAGCGGCAGCGGCTGGCCTTCTGCCACGCGAATCTGCCAGGCGACCAGGTCTTGCCCGGTGATCAGTTCGGTGACCGGGTGTTCGACCTGCAGGCGGGTGTTCATTTCCAGAAAGAAGAATTCGCCGCTCTGATCCAGCAGAAACTCCACGGTGCCAGCGCCAACGTAGTTCACTGATGCCGCCGCCTTTACCGCCGCCTCGCCCATGGCTTTACGCAGTTCGGGCGTCATCACCGGGCAGGGCGCTTCCTCGACCACCTTCTGGTGGCGGCGCTGCACCGAGCAGTCGCGCTCGCCGAGATAGACGATATTGCCGTGGGTATCGCCAAACACCTGAATTTCCACATGGCGTGGCTGGATCACTGCGCGTTCGAGGATCAACTCGCCGGAGCCGAAGGCGTTCTGCGCCTCCGAGCGAGCGGTGCGGATCTGCGCCAGCAGTTCACTGGATTCGTGCACCAGGCGCATGCCACGGCCACCACCACCGGCGCTGGCCTTGATCATCAGCGGGTAGCCGATGCGCTCGGCTTCACGGCTCAGGGTGTCGTCATCTTGGGCAGCGCCCTCAAAACCGGGGATACACGGCACGCCGGCTTCGAGCATGGCGATCTTCGACAGGCGCTTGCTGCCCATCAGGTGGATGGCTTCTATGGTCGGACCGATAAACACGATGCCGGCGGCCTCACAGGCGCGGGCGAAGTCGGCGTTCTCGGAGAGAAAGCCGTAGCCCGGGTGGATCGCGTCGGCACCGGTTTTCTGCGCGGCCTGGATGATGTTGTCGATCACCAGGTAGGACTGATTGACCTGCGCCGGGCCGATGCACACGGCCTCGTCGGCCAGCTGCACATGGCGGGCGCCGGCGTCAGCCTCGGAGTAGACAGCCACGGTGCGGTAGCCGAGGTCCTGGGCGGTGCGCATCACCCGGCAGGCGATTTCCCCGCGGTTGGCGATCAGAATTTTGTTAAAGGCGGGCATCTGTGTGCTCCTGCTGGTCGATCCGAATTGCATCCGGGTGGCGATTTGCGATCAATTTGTGTGGGAGACGCCGGGCGGCGATCCGCTTTAGCCGCGAGACAGCGATAGCAGTCGCGGCTAAAGCCCCACCCACGGTTTTATTCAGCAGCCCACTTGGGCGCGCGTTTCTGTACAAACGCCATGGTGCCTTCGATGCCTTCGGCGCCGGTTACCGCTGCAGCAAACTGCTCGGCGGCGCGGTCCAGTAGCGGGCCGAGGGCTTCTTGCTCGGCGGCCAGCAGCAGTGCCTTGGTCTGGGCATTGGCCTGCGGCGCGCATTGGCGTACTTGACTCAGTATCTGGTGCAGGCGTGCGTCGACGGCTTCGCTATCGGCTTCGCTGAAGTGCACCAGGCCCAGCCGCTCGGCTTCACTGCCATTGAAGCGCGCGGCAGTGAGGGCCAGGCGGCGGGTTTGGGTCAGACCGATACGCTTGACCACAAAAGGTGCGATCTGTGCGGGCAGAATCCCCAGGGTGGTCTCTGGCAGGCCGAACTTGGCGTCCTGCTGGCAGATGGCGATATCCGAGACGCAGGCCAGGCCGAAGCCGCCGCCCAGCACGGCGCCTTCAAGCACGGCGATCAGCACCTGTGGCGTGTTCTGCGCTTCTTCCAGCAGGCTGCCGAAGGCGCGGTTAAGGTTGCGGTAGGCGTCACCACCGGCTGCTCTTGCTCCGGCCATATCCTTGATATCGCCACCGGCGCAGAAGTGCCCACCGGCGCCGCGCAGCACAATGGCGCGTACGTTCAGATCATTGCGCAGGCTTTCCAGCACACCTCGCAGCTCATTGACCATGGCTAGGCTCATGGCATTACGGCTGTCCGGACGATTGAGGGTGATATGCAGCACGCCGGCGTCGAGATTCAGCAGCAGGGTTTCGCAATCGGGTAATTCGGGCATCAGGTCTTCCTCGGTGTTTGCCGCAGCGCGCTTGTGTAGGAGCCAGCTTGCTGGCGATCTTAGGCGCGCGGATCGCCAGCAAGCTGGCTCCTACAGGTAATAGCTCTAGCCCTTCTTTTTCCCCGGCAGAATGCCCATCAGCTTGCAGATGATGCCCAGCATGATTTCGTCGGCACCGCCGCCAATGCTCACCAGGCGCACGTCGCGGTAGGCGCGGGCGACCGGGTTTTCCCACATGTAACCCATACCACCCCAGTACTGCAGGCAGCTGTCGGTGACTTCACGGCCCAGGCGGCCGGCCTTGAGCTTGGCCATGGACGCCAGGTTGGTTACGTCGCGGCCGCGCACGTACTGCTCGGTGGCCTGGTAGACCAGGGCGCGCAGGCACTCGACTTCGGTCTGCAACTCGGCCATGCGGAAGTGGATCACCTGGTTGTCGATCAGCGCGTTGCCGAAGGTCTTGCGCTCTTTGCAGTAGTCGATGGTGGCGCTGATGCAGTGCTCTAGGCCCTTGATCATGTTTGCTGCGCCGAACAGACGCTCCTCCTGGAACTGCAGCATCTGCATCATAAAACCAGCGCCTTCGTGGCCGATGCGGTAGCGCTGCGGCACGCGCACGTTGTCGAAGAACACCTGAGCGGTCTCCGAGCTGCGCATGCCGAGTTTGTCCAGGTGCGGGCTGACCGAAATGCCCGGGGTGTTCATCGGCACCATGATCAGCGACTTGTTGACGTGAGGCTTGTCGTCCGAGGTATTGGCCAGCAGGCAGATAAAGTCAGCGGACGGCGAGTTGGTGATCCACATCTTGCTGCCGTTGATTACATAGTCGCTGCCGTCTTTCTTGGCGGTGGTTTTCAGCCCGGCCACATCCGAGCCGGCGCCGACTTCGGAGACGCCGATGCAGCCGACCATCTCGCCAGTGATTGCCGGTTTGAGGAACTCTTCGCGCAGTTCATCGGAGCCAAAACGCGCGAGGGCAGGGGTGCACATATCGGTCTGAACGCCGATGGACATCGGGATGCCGCCGCAGATGATGGTGCCGAACTCCTCGGCAGCGACGATCGAGTAGCTGTAATCCAAGCCCATGCCGCCGAATTTCTCCGGCTTGGAGATGCCCAGCAGGCCGAGGTCGCCGGCTTTCTTGAAAATATCGTGGATCGGGAAACGGCCGTCTTTTTCCCACTGCTCGACGTGCGGGTTGATTTCCTTGTCGACAAAGTTACGGACCGTGCGGCGCAGCTCTTCGTGTTCCTGGGTAAAGATCATTTTTTATTCTCCGAAGGGTTACAGGCGGGCTACGCCGAAAGTGGTGGTTTTAAGCGGGCGAACAGCGGCTTCGGCACAGATATCCAGCAGATAGCCGAGCAGCTTGCGTGTATCGCGTGGGTCGATCAGGCCGTCGTCCCACAGGCTGGCAGTGCCGTAGAGCGCGGTGGACTGGCTGTCGAGTTTTTGCGCGGTGACGGTTTCCAGCATGTCGAGCATCTTCGGGTCGGCTTCTTTGCCTTCCTTCAGGTGTTTCTCCTCGGTAACGATGCGCAGCACCTTGCCGGCCTGGGCTCCGCCCATCACGGCGGTTTTGCTGTTGGGCCAGGCGAAGATAAAACGCGGATCGAGGCCTCGGCCGCACATGGCGTAGTTGCCGGCGCCGTAGGAGCCGCCGACAACGATGGTGAGTTTCGGCACGGTGGCGTTGGCCACCGCCTGGATCATCTTCGAGCCGTGCTTGATCACGCCGAGCTGTTCTGACTCGGTGCCGACCATAAAGCCGGTGGTGTTGTGGAAGAACAGGATCGGCGTGTTGCTCTGCTCGCACAGCTGGATAAATTGCGCCGCCTTGGCCGCGCCTTGCGGGGTGATCGGACCGTTGTTGCCGATAAAGCCACAGGGCTGGCCTTCGATCTGCAAGTGGCCGCAGACGGTCTGGTTGTCGAACTCGTTCTTGAAATCGAGAAAGGCCGAACCGTCGGCAATGCGCGCGATGATTTCGCGTACGTCGTAGGGCTTCTTGGCATCGGCCGGCACCAGGCCGAGCAGTTCTTCAGCCGGGTACAGCGGCTCGCTGTAGACCTTGGCCGGGCGCGCCGGTAGTTGGGCATTCCACGGCAGCATGGCGAGGATTTCACGGGCGATGCGCACGCCGTCGGCGTCATTCTCCGCGAGGTACTCGGCGGTGCCGGCGACCTGGGCGTGCATCTCGGCGCCGCCCAGTTGCTCATCAGTGGCGATTTCGCCGGTAGCGGCTTTCAGCAGCGGCGGGCCGGCGAGGAACATCTTGGCCTTGCCGCGTACCACCACCACATAATCCGACAGCCCTGGCTGATAGGCCCCACCAGCGGTGCTGGAGCCGTGCACCACGGTGATTTGCGGCAAACCCATGGCCGACATGCGCGCCTGGTTGGCAAAACCGCGTGCGCCTTCGACAAAGATATCGGCGGCGTAATTGAGGTTGGCACCGCCGCTTTCGGTCAGCGCCACCACTGGCAGTTTGTTCTCGAAGGCGATCTGCTGCAGGCGCAGGGTTTTCTTCAAGCCGGTGGGGGAGATGGTGCCGCCTTTGATCGCGCTGTTGCTGGCGGTGACCAGGCAACGCACCCCGGCGATATAGCCGATACCGGAAATAATCCCGCCGCCGGCCTGGGTGCCGTCTTTGTCGTCGTGCAGCTTGTAGCCGGCCAGCGACGACAGTTCGAGAAACGGCGCGCCTGGGTCCAGCAGCAGGTTGAGACGTTCACGCGGCAGCAGTTGGCCGCGCTTTTCGAATTTCGCTTTGGCTTCGGCAGCCTTGTTCAGGCAGTTCTGTTCGATCTGGCGAAAGCTGGCCACGGCCGCGAGCATGGCCTCGCGGTTTTTGGCGAAGTCCTCGCCATGCACATCAATTTCAGACTGGATAATGGGCATAGTGTTATTCCTCGCCCTTGAACACGTCTGGCATATACGCCCGGTGGAAGCCGTTATAGGTCTCGCTGTTTTTCGCTTTGCCCAAGGTCCAGGCACGGGTGCCCTGACTGGCGGCGCCGTCAATGCGGATGGTGTTGCCGTTGATAAAGTTGGCTCCAGGGGTAAGCAAAAAGACGATGGCGGCGGCCACTTCCGACTCGCTGCCGATGCGTTGCAGCGGCACGTGATCCTTGAGGTTGCGGATCATGTTTTTCATCGACTCGGGGTAAGTGTCCATGCCGCTGGAGGCGATCCAGCCCGGTGCCACGGCGTTGACCCGAACCCCGGCGTGGCCCCATTCGTAGGCGGCGGTCTTGGTGAAGTTCTCCATACCGGCGCGCGCCGCACCGGAGTGGCCCATGCCCGGCATGCCGCCCCACATATCGGCGAGCATGTTGACGATGCTGCCGCCATGCTTGCTCATGCTTTGCAGGAAGACTTCCTTGGCGATCAGAAAACCGCCGACCAGGTTGGTGCGCACCACGGTCTCGAAGCCTTTTTGGTTGATGCCGATCAGCGGCGCGGGGAACTGGCCGCCGGCGTTGTTGACCAGGTGGTGGATCTGCCCACGTTCGGCGACCACGGTTTTGACCATGGCCTTGACGGCCTCTTCATCACGGATATCGCAGACCTGAAAGCTGGCGCTGCCGCCGTCTTCGATGATCTCGCCGCAGGTGGTTTCGAGCTTTTCCAGCTTGCGTCCAACCAGAACCACGTGGGCACCCAAGTTGGCCAGTTCATGGGCGGTGCAACGGCCGATACCGCTGCCGCCGCCGGTGACCATGATGGTCTGGCCGTTAAACAGGCCGGGTTTAAACACCGAGTCGTAGCGCATTGTTATTGTCCTTGTTCGAGGCTAGCGGCCAGCGCCCTGGGCACCGGTATCGGGAATTCCAGCAATTGTTGGGCGAAAGCCTTGCCTTGCGGATCGATACGCAGGGAGGCGACGCCACCGCCGCCCAGGGCGTTTTCCAGCAAAAAATTCAGGCTATGGCTGCCCGGCAGATACCAGCGGCTGACCTTGCCGGTTTGCGGATCGAGCGTGTGCTGCATCCATTCGGCCACGGCACCCTCGTTCAGCGCAGCGGCGATCCAGGCCAAGTACTCGGGCTTTCTGGCCATCACACCAATATTGCTGTGGTTGCCCTTGTCGCCGGAGCGCGCCACGGCCAGCTTGATCAGCGGCACTGCCGTGTCGGCTTGGCCATTCGGCAGTGGAGCAGCGATGTCGGCGGCGATCTGTGCGCTGTCCAGTACCGCGATCTGCGGTAGTTCGACCGGAGTACGTTCGCCGTCGATTTCCACCTGCAACTGGCAGGCAGACTTGTCGGCAAGAAAGCTGAAAAGGCGGATTACCGGATAAACCGTAGGGCGACCGCCGACAATGCCGGTCAGCCCCGGTGCCATACCGGTCGCCGCCTGGGCGATCTCGCGGGAGAACAATACCAGGGCTTCTTTTTTGGTATGGCGCACGGCGATCTTGATCACGATCTCGCGGGAGTCACTGCGCTGGCTACGCGGGCCGTAGGTGGCTTCGGAGCCGAGCAACTCGATGCTGACTTCCTTGTAAGACCCCCAACCGCGTTCGGCGAACATTTCCTCGGTCTTGCGGATGATCGCCTGGCTGACGCGCTGGGCTTTCTTCACCGCATCAAGGCCGGCCATCAGGCAGCTGGCGGTGCAGCGGAAACCGTCCGGGTAGGTGGCGCTGACTTTGTACTGATCAGTCGGCGGCAGGCCGCGCGCGCCTTTCAGCTCCACGCGGTTGTCGCCGACCTGGCTCAGTTGCACCTGGGTGAAGTCGCAAAGCACATCGGGCAGGTAATAGGCCCGTGGATCGCCGATTTCATAAAGCATCTGTTCGCCCACGGTAAAAGGCGTGACCAAGCCGCCGGAACCTTCCGGCTTGGTCACGACAAAACTGCCGTCGGCCGCCACTTCCACCACCGGGAAGCCGATATGTTCGTAGTCCGGCACGCTTTCCCAGTCGGTGAAGTTGCCGCCGGTGCACTGCGCGCCGCATTCGATGATATGCCCGGCCAATGCGGCCTGAGCCAGCTGGTCGTAGTCGCTCCAGCTCCAGCCGAACTCATGCACCAGGGCGGCGCTGACCACGGCGCTGTCGACCACGCGACCGGTGATGACGATATCCGCATCGAGCTTCAGAGCTTCGACGATGCCCGGCGCGCCAAGGTAGGCGTTGACCGAGACGCAGAAGGGCGGCAATGGTGCGCCGCTGAACATTTCCACGGTGCCAGCCTTGGCCAGTTCGCCGAGTTTGGGTTGCAGGTTGTCGCCATGCAGCACGGCAATTTTCAGATTGACCCCGGCCTGCTCGCAGGCGGCGGCCAGGGCGGCGGCGCAGGCGCTCGGGTTGACCCCGCCGGCGTTGCTGATCACGCGGATTTTCTTGGCGGCGATCTCACCCAGCAGCGGCGTCAGCACTTCGACAAAATCACGGGCGTAGCCGTCATCCGGCTTCTTCATCCGCGCGCCAGCCATGATCGACATGGTGACTTCGGCCAGGTAGTCGAACACCAGGTAATCCAGTTCGGTGCCCTTTACGAGCTGGGCGGCGGCGGTGCTGGTATCGCCCCAGAAGGCGGAAGCACAGCCGATGCGTACGGTTTTAGTCATTGGAAGAGTCCGCAACACAGGATTAAGGTGAACTGAAGGCTACCAAGCAAGCGCTTGGTTGAAAAGCCCCGCGGCGAATCTTTCTAACCGAAAGTGTGGCCAAGCGCTTGCTTGGGTGGCTGGCGCAGCATAAATTTCACTAATAACGACAAGCACTTGGGCAACAACGCGCAGGGCGTTGAGCGCAAGGCAAGAAAAGTTGGAGAGCATTTAGCGTGGATGATCAACAAGCGCAGGCGGTGATGCGGGACCTGGTGGCCAGTGGGCAGATCACCGATCCGGACAGCGCGCGCGGCAAATTGCTGCAAACCGCCGCACACCTGTTCCGCAGTAAGGGCTACGAGCGCACCACGGTGCGTGACCTGGCCAGCGCGGTGGGCATTCAGTCCGGCAGCATCTTTCATCACTTCAAGAGCAAGGACGAAATCCTGCGTTCGGTGATGGAGGAGACCATTCGCTACAACACTGCGCTGATGCAGGCGTCCCTGGCTGATGCGACGGATTTGCGCGGTCGCGTGCTGGCGCTGATTCGCTGCGAGCTGCAATCGATCATGGGGGGCACCGGTGAGGCCATGGCCGTGCTGGTGTATGAATGGCGCTCGCTGTCGGAGCAGGGCCAGGCATTTATCCTTGAACTGCGTGACAACTATGAGCAGCTTTGGCTGCAAGTGTTGGGTGAAGCCAAGGCAGCTGGCTACATCAAGGCGGATCCGTTTATTTTGCGTCGCCTGCTGACTGGCGCGCTGAGTTGGACCACCACCTGGTTCCGTCCGGAAGGGCCGATGACCCTCGATCAGTTGGCTGAAGAGGCCCTGTCTCTGGTGATCAAAGACGCTTGAGCAAATTGAGCTACGCTTAATATGGCGTTTTGATAGTATTTTGGCGTCAAATAATTATTGATGCTGTCAGAGCGTCCTATTGCTGTATCCAGTCTGCTGAGGTCTGTCGTTTGCCCAAGCTGTTCAAGGGGCTGCTCTTCCTGTTTGCGTTGACGCTGGCCTGTACGACCCAGGCGGCCGTTGACGTGCGGGTGGGGGCCTACCATTTCCCGCCTTATGTGGTGAAACCGGAAGGTGACCGCGTGGGTGGCCTGCTGCCGGAGTTGCTGCAGGCGCTTAACCAGTCGCAGAGAGACTATCGCTTTACGCTGGTCGCAACTTCGACCATGCGCCGTTACCGTGATCTGCAGAACGGCCGCTTTGATCTGATCCTCTTCGAATCTCCCGGCTGGGGCTGGCAGGGTATTGCTCATGCAGCTCTGGATCTGCATATCAACGACGCCGAAGTCTATGTCGCCCGCCTGCAACCGGGCCGTGACGAGCACTATTTCGATAATCTGAATGGCAAGCGCATGGCCCTGTACAGCGGTTATCACTATGGCTTTGCTGATTTCAATTCGGACAAACAGGTGCTCACCCAGCAATACAATGCTGTGTTGACCTATTCCCATGACAGTAACCTGATCATGTTGCTGCGTGGCCGTGCCGATGTGGCGGTGGTAACGCGTTCTTACTTGCGCGCTTATCAGCAGCGTTACCCCGAACAAAGCAGCGCGCTGCTGGTGTCCAGGCGGGTTGATCAGGTCTATCAGCATCAGGCGCTGTTTCGGCCGCTGTCGGCCATTTCGCCGCAGGCCTTTGCGGACCTGCTTAAACAACTCAATCGCGATAAACATTTGGAACAGTTGCTGGGCAGATACCACTTGCGGGAAGTTTCCGTACCCTAAATGACTGAAAATGCTCTGTTCGGTCAGGTTCGCCTGGAGTAGGCTGCAAACAACAAAAAAATAAGGACGTTGGCGTCGTATGGGGCTTTTGGGGCGAGGATTCAGGATCTGTGGCGCGGCGCTGGCGTTAGTGCTGGCGCAGTCGGCAATTGCCGCGCAGGAAGTGCGTGTAGCGGCGGTGTATTTTCCTCCTTATGTATTCAAGGCTGAGCAGAATCAGTCCCGTGGGTTGCTGTCGGAGTTGCTGACGGCCCTGAATCAGGCGCAGGGCCAATTCAGCTTTGTCATGGTGCCTACGTCGATCAAGCGGCGTTTTCGCGACTTTGAACAGCAGCGCATTGATCTGGCCATTTTCGAAAATCCCGGCTGGGGCTGGCAGGACGTGCCACACGAAGCGCTGGACATGGGGCTGGAAGACTCCGAAGTGTTTGTCGCGCGCGCTGAGCCGGGGCGCGACCAGCGCTATTTCGACACCCTCACCGGTAAACGCCTGGCGCTCTACCACGGCTATCACTATGCCTTTGCCCAGTTCAATGCCGAGCCGGGTTACCTGAGCAAGACCTTCAATGCTTCGCTGAGCCATTCCCATGAGAGCAATCTGCTGATGGTGCTGCATCAGCGTGCGGAAATTGCGCTGGTGACGCGCTCCTATATTGGCGATTTTCTTGAGCGCCATCGCCAGTTTGCCGGGCAGTTGCTGATTTCTGAGCAGGCTGATCAGCGTTATCGCCACCACGTGATCATGCGCCCTGGGGCGCCTATCAGCCCTGAGCAGTTCTCAGCGATTCTCGAGGTGTTGCGGGAAAACGGTCAGCTGGCGCAGATTTTTACCCGCTACCAGGTCGCCGTTATCCCAGGCGTAACGGATAGCTTAAAAGCAGTAGGTGCAACAGATTGACCGCGCCATGCAGTGCAATAGCCAGGCTGATACGCCCGCTGAAGTGGAAAATAAGCCCGTAACCCAGCCCTGCGACTCCGGCAAGCATGGCAAACAATGGGCTGAAGGGGATGTGTACGGCAGCGAACAGTAGCGTTGTCAGGCCAATCCCGGGCCAGGCTCCCAGCCAGCTGACCAGGTAGCGCTGCAGCAACCCGCGAAATAGCAACTCTTCGGCCAGCACGGCCACGCCCAGATTGACCGCCAACCACAGCCATAACTCGCTGGGCCATTTCGGCTGCCAGCCTACCAACCCTACGCCCATTGCCAATACCGGCACGGCCAGCAGGGTGAGTGCGGCTGTCAGCCAGACACGGTAGGTCTGTGGCCTGTTTGCAGCGGGCTGTCCCAGCCACCAGGCCAACAGGGTTACCCCGACCAGCAGCTTGTCCCACGACAGGCGCAGCGCGTAGGCCGGGGCATCGTCGCTGAGCTGGCGCGCTGGCCACAGGGCGGTGGCAGTGAAACCTGGCACGGCGTGCGCTGCCAGGGCGGTGCAGGCCAGCACGCTGAGCAGCGTCCATGGCCCGGTAGGCAGGCGTTGTTCGGCAAACAGCAGCAGGGTTATCAACAGTGCGCCGGCCATGAGGCCTATAGGCTGGATATAACCCAATGCCAGCCCTGTACCCAGGCACAGAATTGGCAGCAGCAAGCGCAGATGCAACGGCATGACACGTCCTTGTTGTACGAGGCGTTAGCGTTCGCGGGCGTCCTTGGCTTCCTGTTCCAGCTGGCGCTGGCGGATCTTAGCCAGTTGTTCTTCGCTCAGCGGCAGCGGTTTTGCCGTGCGCAGCAGCACCATCAGGCCGCCAACGATGGAGCCCAGCACGAGCAGTATGAATAACCAGATATACCAGGTCATGGGTGCTTCCTCGGAGGGAGAGTGGTCACCATAACGCGTTGGCGGCTGATCTGTCTGATCAGCCGCCAACCGGGCTTAACGCCTTACCTGCTTGAGGGTTTCGGCGATCAGGAAGGCCAGTTCCAGCGACTGGTCGGCGTTCATCCGTGGGTCGCAGTGGGTGTGGTAGCGATCCGACAGGCCGTCTTCGGTGATCGGGCGCGCGCCGCCGATGCATTCGGTGACGTTCTGCCCGGTCATCTCGATATGGATACCGCCGGCGTAGCTGCCCTCGGCCTGGTGCACCGCGAAGAACTGCTTCACCTCGGCGAGGATCTGCGCAAAGTCGCGGGTCTTGTAGCCGCTGGAGGCCTTGATGGTGTTGCCGTGCATCGGGTCGGAACTCCACAGCACCTGGCGGCCTTCACGTTGCACGGTCTGGATCAGGCGCGGCAGGCCGGCTTCAACTTTGTCCGCGCCCATGCGCACGATCAGGTTGAGGCGACCGGGATCGTTGTCCGGGTTGAGGATGTCAATCAGGCGGATAAGGTCTTCGCTGCCCATGCTCGGGCCGACTTTTACCCCGATCGGGTTACCGACACCGCGCAGGAACTCGACATGTGCGCCGTCCAGCTGACGGGTGCGGTCGCCGATCCACAGCATGTGCGCCGAGCAGTCATAGAAGTCGCCGGTAAGGCTGTCCTTGCGCACGAAGGCCTGTTCGTAATTCAGCAGCAGCGCCTCGTGGGCGGTGAAGAAGCTGGTTTCACGTACTTGCGCTGCGCCGTCCATGCCGCAGGCGCGCATGAATGCGAGGGTTTCGTCGATACGGTCGGCCAGCGCGCTGTACTTCTCGCCCAACGCCGAGTTGGCGATAAAGTCGAGGTTCCACTGGTGCACCTGGTGCAGGTCGGCGAAACCGCCCTGAGCAAAGGCGCGCAGCAGGTTCAGCGAGGCGGTGGACTGGTGGTAGGCCTGCAACAGGCGCTCCGGGTCGGGCACGCGGCTGGCGGCGTCGAAGCCGATGCCGTTGACGATATCGCCGCGGTAGGCGGGCAGGGTCACGCCGTCGATGGTTTCATCGTTGGCCGAGCGCGGCTTGGCGAACTGGCCGGCCATGCGCCCGACCTTGACCACCGGGCAGCCGGCGGCGAAGGTCATGACGATGGCCATCTGCAGCAGCACCTTGAAGGTGTCGCGGATTTTCGCCGCGCTGAACTCGGCAAAACTCTCGGCGCAATCGCCACCCTGCAGGAGAAACGCGCGACCCTGGGTGACCTCGGCAAACTGGCGGCGCAGTTCGCGGGCCTCACCGGCAAACACCAGCGGCGGATAACCGGCCAGGGTCTGCTCGACCTGGGCCAGCTGCGCGGCGTTCGGGTACTGCGGTTGTTGCTGGATCGGCTTGGCTCTCCAGCTTTCAGGGCTCCAGGGTTGCGACATGGCGGCTCTCGGCTTAAGTCAATTTAGGCGGACGGGCATGGTAACCGATAAGCCATGGCCGGCAAGCCGATAGGCGCGATAGAGCTGCTGCATGATGCCGCATGGCTCGGGTTTGCCGCTTCTCTGTCGGGGCAGCCCATGGCTGCGATGCGTTTCGTATACACGGCCCGCTCCTACAGATGGTGATCCGGCTACATTTTCAGCCTGGCGTTACATCGCGGCTCGCGAGGAAGCGACCGAAACCTTGCTGCTGGCCCAGCTCGCTGGGGAACTCGCTGCCACGGCGGTAGGCGATACGGCCGTTGATCAGGGTGGCGTCCACCGCCGCATCGTTGCGTTTGACAACGCGCTCCAGGCCGAGCACTTCCATCGGCGCTTCATGCATCTCGTCCAGCTCATCGGTCAGCCCGGTCGGGTTGACGATCACCAGATCGGCGCGGTCGCCGACGCGGATATAGCCGGCATCCACGCCGATAAAGTCCGCCAGCTCGCCGCTTAGACGATGGATCGCCCGGCCGGTGTGCATAAAGGGCGTGCCGGCCAGTTCGGCATCACGCACGTATTTGAGGAAGCGCAGCGGGAAGTTGTACTGGGCGATGGAGCGCAGGTGCGCGCCGGAGTCGGCGAAGCCCGGCTGGGTCCACGGGCTGGACAGCAGCTTGTGCATCACGGGCTCGCGCTGGTTGCCGTAGCAGGTGGTCCACTTCAGCGCTTCGCGGTACTGGCAGGCCAGCTCGAAATAGGCGTCCACCGCGTCCAGGCCACGACTCTCGCCGAGCTGCTTGAAGTTTTTGCCGACCAGGCTGGCGTCCGGGCATTCGGTCACCCAGCAGTCGGAGAAGTCGCGGTGCCACAGGCCCTTGGTCAGCACGGCCTTGACCTGCTTCTTGAACAGGGCACGGAATTCCGGCTCCAGCACCTTGCTGTACAGCTCGTCGGGGTCCTTGATATTGCGCAGGATCTCACCAGCACCGAACTCCTCGAAGGCATTCACATTGAGCCCTTCCAGGCACAGGGTGAACGGCGCCGGCAGGGTCTGCCAGCGGAAGTGGCCGCGCAGCACGCGGTTGGCCAGCCAGCCGGAGAGGCGAGTGAAGCGATGCAACAGCGGCTGGGATTTCAGATCCAGGGCGGTGAGCATCGAGCACTTCAGCGGCTTGCGGAACCAGCCGTGGGCCTGCCAGAGGAAGGCGAACACATTGACCTTGGTCACCGCGTTCGGTGCGCCCTGCATCACCGCATCACGCCGACGCAGGATGGCGAACAGCCGCGAAAACTCCTTCCAGCTGGCGAAGGTCGAGGGCAGGGGGCTGGACCAGGCGCGGTCGCCGTCCATCTTATCCAGCCGCGTGGTCATTACCGACAGACCGATGCAGCCGGCGTCCAGTGCCTCTTCCAGTAGCTGCTCCATGCGTTGCAGCTCGGCTTCGGTCGGCGTCACCTGGCTGGTAGCTCGCTCTAGGCCCATGACTGCCACGCGCAGTTCGGAGTGGCCGAGGAAAGAGCTGACGTTCGGCCCCAGTGGCTGCTGGTCGTAGAAGGCGCGGTAGCCGGCGGCGTCGCGCCAAGTCTTCTTCTCCTGCAGGATCGGCAGCACGTACTCGCGCGGCACCGCCTCGACGCGGGTGAACAGGTCGGAGCAGTCCTCGGCATCGGCCAGCACCATGCTGATCGAGCAGGAGCCGATGGTCACGCTGGTCACACCGTGGCGCACCGACTCCTTCAGCGCAGGGGCGGCGATCACTTCGGCGTCGTAGTGCGAGTGGATTTCCAGAAAACCAGGGGTGACCCACTTACCGGCGGCGTTGAGCACCTCGGGGCAGCCGCTCTCATCCAGCGGACTGAGGCTGACCGCATCGATGCGCCCATTCTTGATGCCGATATGCCGTAGCTGGCCCGGCTGGTTGCTGCCATCGAAATACAGGCCGTTCTTGATGATCACGTCGTAATTCATAACAAGCTCCAGGGCGCTAGCAGCAGGCCGCCGGTGACCAGCAGCAACAGGTAGATGGCAATGCGGAAGTGCTGTTCGTTAAAGCGCTGGTGCAGGCGCTCGCCCAGCCACACGCCGATCAGCAGCAAGGGGGCATAACTGAGCACCTGTGGCAGCGCGGGCAGCAGACGGCCGTCGAGCAGGAAGGCCAGGGTCAACAGGCTGTTGAGGCTGAACCACACCGTGACCAGGGTGGCGCGCAGGCGTGCCTTGTCCAGTTGCGTGCCAGCCAGGGCGAACACCAGCAGCGGCCCGCCGGAGGCAAACAGGCCATGGCTGACGCCGGCGCACAGGCTCAGCAGGCGACTGAGCCACAGTGGCCGAATGGTCTGCGCAGAGGCGTGGCGAATGCGCCACAGCTCGCGTGCGGCAAACCACAGCACCAGTGCGCCGAACAGGCGCTTGGCCAGGGTGGCGTCGAGGAAGGGCAGCAGGGCGTAACCGATCAGCGTGCCGACGACCATGCCCGGCAGGATCATGCCCAGCAGCAGGCGGCGGTCGATCATCTGCCGGTGCCGCCAGACCAGATAGCCGGTCATGCAGATATTCAGCGGCACCAGCACCGGCAGCAATTGCTCAATAGGCAGCAGCAGTGCACCGAGCGACAGGGCGATCACGATGCTGCCGAAGCCAGTAATGGCTTCCAGGGTGTAAGCCAGCAGGATAAAGCCGGCCAGGGCCAGCCAGGCGATTTCCATCAGTCCATCTCCGCAGCGAAACGCGCGCTCATCTTGCGGTAGTACAACCCTGGCGCAATGCGCCACAGCAGGCTGGCCAGCCAACTGCCACGGTCGGGGAACAGGCGTTCGCGGCCTTGGCTCTGCGCCTGGAGAATCTGCCCGGCCATCCACTCGGCACCGCGTATGCGGCCGATGGTCGAGCGCGCATGGCCGGCCGGTTTGCCGTCAGCCCCGAGGGCGTTGAAGTCGATGGGGGTGTCGAGAAAGCTTGGGTACACCAGCAGCATGCGAATGCCGTCGCGGCGGGTCTCGGCGCGCAGCACTTCGAAAAACTGACCCAGGGCGCTTTTCGCCGCGCAATAGCCGGCGCGACCGAGCACCGGCATCCAGCCGGCCATGGAGCCAATGGCGATGATCTGCCCGCGGCTCTGGCGCAGCAGCGGCAGGGCGCTCAGAGTCAGTTCCACGGGCGCCTGGTAGTCGACGGCCATGACCTTGCGAAACACGGCTGGGTCGGTTTGCAGGGTGGGCGAACGATGGGTGATGCCGGCGTTGTTGATCAGCACATCAAGGCGGCCGAAGCGCTCGCGGCAGGCGTGCAGCAATTGCTGGTGCAGGGCTGGATCGGTGATATCACCGGCCAGGCCGATCACCCGGTCTGCGCCCAGCTCAGTTACCCGCGCGGCCAGGCCGCTGGCATTGATATCGGTGAGCAGCAGGCCATAGCCCCGGGCGTGATAGGCGCGCGCAAGCGCCCAGCCGAGGCCGCTGGCGGCCCCGGTGATCAGTGCAATATGCATCAGTGGGTGCCTTCGCCGAGCGTGTCGATCTGAACGGTGGCTGGCGGGTTGCGGGACCAGTACAGGGCCAGGATCAGCCCGGACAGCAGTTGCCAGCAGCCCCAGAACGCGGCAATCAGCAGCATGCCGCCGGCCTGCGGGAAGAAGGTGAAGATCAGCGCCATGCCCAGCGCTGAGTTATGGATGCCGGTTTCCAGGGTGACCGCCCGTACATCGGCTTCCGGCAAACGCCACAGCCGAGCGCAAAAGTAGCCCAGCAGCAGTGCCATAAAGTTGAGGGTGACCACCAACCAGAAGAACAGATGGAAATGTTCGATGAACTGCTCGAAGTTCTTGAAGAATGCACCGCCAACGAAAGCCAGCATCACCAGCAGGGAGAAGTTGCGCAGCGGTTTTTCCAGCTTGTGCGCCAGTTGCGGTTGGCGCTTGCCCAGCAACATGCCGAGCACCATGGGCAGTACCAGTACCAGCAGCACCATCAGCAGCAGCTCGACCGGATCAACGCTGATTTCCGTGAGCAATGCACGGGTGTTGGGGTTGAGGCCGGCATACAGGGCGAAGTTGAGCGGGGTGAAGATCCCCGCCGTCACGCTTGAGACGGCGGTAACGCTGGCCGACACCGCAACATTGCCACGGCCCAGCCAGGTCATGATGTTGGAGAAGGTGCCGCTCGGACAGGTGGCGACCAGGATCATGCCCAGGGCCAGGCTTGGGTCGATCGGCAGGACGATGGTCAGCAGGCAGGTCGAGGCCGGCAGCAGAATAAACTGCACCAGCATGCCGATCAGCGGGGCCTTGGGCGCGCGCAGGATGCGTTTGAAGTCGTCGGCGCGCAGCTCCAGGGACACGCCGAACATCATCAGCGCGATGATCGCGTTCAGGGCAATCATTGCACTTGGGGAAAACTCAAGATTGACGGCAGGCATCGTGGCTTTCCTGGGCAGTGGTTGAGGTCAGAGGCGGCAGGTTCTGCCGCAGTTCAGCGATGTGCTGCTTCACACTCGTGCGGTAGCTGTTCTTGTGTACGTAATAAGCCATACGTTCCAGCTTCAGGTAGCTATAGCCACCATCCAGGCGCTGGGTGCTGCGCGCCTGCACCAGCGTGCGGAAATTCTTCGCGGCGGCGCTGCCGGCCTGCTGCTGGCGAATCACCAGCGCCACCAACTCGGCCTGCTCGTCGCGGCCCTGCCAGCCCAGGCCCGAGGCTTCGACCATGCCCATCATGAACAGGTTGTCGTACTCGGGGTGGAACACGTTGAGGTACAGCTGAGGCGCGCCGACATGGCTTGGCCAGTTGAGGTGCGTGCGGTCGATAAAGGGATAATTGAGCGTGTAGCCGGTGCCTTGCAGAATCAGGTCGTACTCGGCCTGCTCGCCATCCGTGAAGGTCACCCGTTGCCCCTCGACCTTTGCAACATCGCGGCGTGCCTGGATATCGCCATGGCCGAGGTAGTGCAGCACCAGGGAGTTCATCACCGGGTGTGATTCGTAGAGTTTGTAATCCGGGTCGGGCAAGCCGTATTGCGAGGGCTTGCCGACCAGGGCGCGCACCAGCAGACCATCGAGCAGCTGCTTGAGTGGACGCGGTAGCTTGATTGCGCCGCCCAGGGTGTCGGTGGGGCGGCCTAGGGTGAACTTGGGCAGGAAGTAATAGCCACGGCGCACCGAGATATCCACCGAGGCGGCGCGGTGCACGGCGTCCACGGCAATGTCGCAAGCCGAGTTGCCGCAGCCGATCACCAGTACGCGCTTGCCATCGAACACGGCTGCCGAGCGGTAGTCGCTGGAATGCAGCAGTTCGCCCGTAAACGCGCCAGGCAACGCCGGCTGATTGGGCGTGTGCAGGGTGCCGTTGGCGATCAGCACACCCTCGAAGTGCCATTCACGCTGCACGCCCTGTTGTTCACTGATCAGCTTCCAGCCGTTGTCCAGGCGCTGGATATCGACCACTCGGGTGTTGAACTGGTAATGCGCATACAGGCCAAAGTGCTCGGCGTAGTCACGAAAATAACGACGCATTTCACTGTGGTGCGGATAAGGGCCCACTTCGCTGCGCATCGGAAATTCAGTGAATTGAGTGGTGCCCTTGGAGGAAATCAGGTGCGCCGAGTCATACATGGTGCTGTGCGGATTATCGATATCCCACAAACCGCCGACATCGCTGTGCTGTTCGAAACCGACAAAGTCGATGCCGTGCTTGTGCAGTTGACGTGCCGTGCATAACCCCATGGGGCCGGCACCGATAATCGCGTACATGGCAAACCTCGATAAGCGCTTTTATTGTTGTAGTCGCAGACGATGAACTCGGCGCCCCCGACTGCGGCAAATTATCGCGTGACCAGGGGAGGGTGCCTCAATGACAATTAGCGCCTTTCCCCTGGCCGAAATGGTCGGGGATGTCACGGTGGAGTGTGCGGGATGCCAGGTTTACCTCCGGTTGGGCAGATGCCGGACCCGCTGCTGATCGCCGAAGTGCATGATGCCTTCGGGGTGATTCAGGTGGTCGAGATGGGTGCCTACCGCTTTCTCGAGTTTGGCGAGGCGATCGAGCAGAGCTGCGTGTATATGCCGGATCCCAGCTGGCTGGAATACGACTACACCCGCGCCATGCTGCTCGGAGCGCTGTGCCACGAGCACCCGGAAAGCGCGCTGTTTTTGGGGCTCGGTGCCGGCAACCTGACGCAGGCCTGCCTGAAGTTTCTGCCGCTGGACGATGTTGAGGTAATCGAGCTGCGCGCCGATGTGCCGCGCCTGGCCATGGAACATATGGGCCTGACCGATGACCCGCGCCTCACCATCCGCATCGGCGATGCGCTGGAACTGCTGGAAAGCGCCGAGAAGACCGACCTGCTGTTTGTCGATCTGTACACCGACCATGGTCCGGCGACCGGGCACCTGGCCTGGCGCTTTCTGGAAAACTGCCAGAAGCAGCTCAATCCGGGCGGTTGGCTGATCATCAACCAGTGGGCCGGCAACGATGGCAAGCCACTCGGCGCGCCGCTGCTGCGTGGTCTCTACCATCGGCATTACTGGGAGTGCCCCGTGAAGGAGGGCAACGTGGTGCTGCTGGTGCCGGCGGATCTGGAGCAGGAAATCGACTTCGACGAACTGCGCCGCCGCGATGCCTTGCTGGCACCGCAGTTCGGTTATTCGCTGGAGTCGTTGATTAAAGCGGTGCGTCCGGCGACCTGAGAACCTGTTTACGGTCTGCTGCGCGTCGGCCCCGCTGCGTTAAAAGCAGGCTCGGCAAGTCGCTTGCGGCTAACGCGCTTTAGCGCGGCCCGAAGGGCGAGCGAAGCGAGTAATGCTCATTTACACCAGTAAACTCCGCTTCCTCGCCGCTTTGACCAGCCGGAGGCTGTTACTAACGTAGCGCCTTGCATGGCCCTAGCTCGCTATACCGTAAATCAGGTTCTGAACAGCTCGCCAAATAATGAGGCTCAACGCCCTTTAAAGTCGCCCGGCCGCCGTTCCAGCATGGCCCGCACACCTTCTTGAGCATCTTCGCTGGCCATCAAGCGGGTCACGGTTGGGTGCAGGCTGGCCGCTGCCGCAGTCGGACCTTCAACCACGGCCTGACGCGCCGACGCCAGGGTAGCCTGCACGCCCAGCGGGGCTTGCGCGGCAATACGCTCAGCCAGCCATAGGGCCTTGGGCAGCAGCTCCTCACTGGCCACTACCTGCTGGATCAGCCCCAGGCGATAGGCTTCGTGGGCGTCGAACTCATCGCCGGTGAGCAGCCAGCGCATGGCGTTGCCCCAGCCGGCGCTCTGGTGCATGCGCAGGGTCGCGCCGCCGAACGGGAAGATGCCGCGCTGCACCTCCATCTGCGCGAAGCGGGTGTTGCTGGCGCACAGGTTGATGTCCGACGCCAGCATCAGCTCGATACCGATGGTGTAGCAGTAGCCTTGGGCCGCGACTATTACCGGTTTGCTCACGCGCGGCCCGCCGAATACCCCCCAAGGGTCGCAACCCGCCTCCGGTATCTTCCACCCTGCAGCAAACTGGGCGGCCACATTGGCCAGGTCCAGGCCGGCGGTAAAGTGTTCGCCATGAGCAAATACCAGCGCCACCCGCGCCTCGCTGTCGCGTTCGAACTCACCATAGGCCAGGCACAGGTCATCGAGCATAGGCATGTCGAAAGCATTGCGTTTGCTCGCTCGGTCCAGGCCGATCAACATGATTTGGCCGCGTTTTTCACGGCTGACGCGGCCGCTGGTGCTTTGGGTCATGGCAGTGAGTCCTTGTAGGCAGGTTATGAAGGTAGACGCTGTGCTACTACAGCGTGCCATTTGCAGGCTACCAGAGGATGACGATTTGGCCTTGTCCAAGCTCTATTTGTGCAAAAACCAGCACATTGGCCAGGTTTTCCGGTATAGTGCGCGCCGGTCAATTTTTGGCCACGTTCAGGTAGTGCAAATCGCCCGAAGCTCGACTTCGGCAGCCAGTCCGCAAAGCGGGCTATCCTTGACGATTCATTTATCACCGTTTTCGCAAATCCCCGCCGACAGAGCTGCCAGGGTGACCTTTGGGTCTTACACGGCATGCGCAGCTTTGGAACATGGGTCTTTGCGGATGCACTAGAGGCAGACCCATGACCCAGGAAACCGGCGGCTTCGCCGCACTCGGACTCAACTCCAATATTCTCGCTGCACTGACCGCTGTCGGTTATGAAGAGCCGTCGCCGATTCAGGCGCAGGCCATTCCCGTGATTCTGTCCGGTCAGGACATGATCGGTCAGGCCCAGACTGGTACCGGCAAGACCGCCGCTTTCGCCCTGCCGATCCTGTCGAAGATCGACCCAGCCAAGAAAGAGCCACAGGCGCTGATTCTCGCGCCGACCCGTGAGCTGGCCCTGCAAGTGGCCACCGCCTTTGAAACCTATTCCAAGCAGATGCCTGGCCTCAACGTGGTTGCCGTTTACGGCGGCGCACCGATGGGCCCGCAGCTGAAAGCCATCCGTCAGGGTGCACAAGTCATCGTCGCTACCCCTGGTCGTCTGGTTGACCACCTGCGTCGTGACGAGAAAGTGCTGTCGACCATCCAGTACCTGGTGCTCGACGAAGCCGACGAAATGCTCAAGCTGGGCTTTATGGATGACCTCGAAGTGATCTTCGAAGCCATGCCGGCTAGCCGTCAGAGCGTGCTGTTCTCCGCGACCCTGCCGCACTCGATCCGCGCCATTGCCGAGAAGCACCTGCGCGAGCCGCAACACATCAAGATCGCTTCCAAGACTCAGACTGTGACGGCCATTGAGCAGGCGCACCTGATGGTCCACGCCGACCAGAAGCACGCCGCCGTGCTGCGTCTGCTGGAAGTCGAAGAGTTCGACGCGCTGATCGGCTTCGTGCGTACCAAGCAAGCCACCCTGGACCTGGCCGCCGCGCTGGAAGCCAAGGGCTACAAGGCTGCCGCGCTGAACGGCGACATTGCGCAGAACCAGCGTGAGCGCGTGATCGACTCGCTGAAAGATGGCCGTCTGGATATCGTCATCGCCACCGACGTGGCTGCTCGCGGCCTCGACGTACCGCGCATCACCCACGTGATGAACGTCGACATGCCGTATGACCCGGAATCCTACGTACACCGTATCGGCCGTACTGGCCGTGCCGGCCGTACCGGTCGCGCACTGCTGCTGGTGACCCCGCGTGAGCGCCGCATGCTGCAGGTGATCGAGCGTGTTACCGGGCAGAAGGTTGGCGAAGTCAAGCTGCCGGACGCCCAGCAAGTGCTGGACGCGCGTATCAAGAAACTTACCAACAGCCTGGCGCCGCTGGTGGCTGATGCCGAAGCCAGCCACGGTGATCTGCTGGATCGCCTGACCGCTGACATTGGTTGCAGCCCGCGTGCCCTGGCCGCAGCCCTGCTGCGCAAGGCCACCAATGGCCAAGCGCTGACCCTGGCTGAAGTTCAGCGCGACCAGCCGCTGGTGCCGGGCAGCAGTGGCCCGCGTGAGCGTAGCGAGCGCAGTGACCGTGGTGATCGTCCTGAGCGTGAAGGCGGCCGTGAGCGTCGTGCGCCGGTACCGCTGGCCGAAGGCCGTGCGCGTTGCCGCACCGCCTTGGGCGCGCGCGATGGTATCGCGGCAAAGAACCTGCTCGGCGCCATCCTCAATGAAGGCGGTCTGACCCGTGAAGATATCGGTCGCATTCAGGTGCGTGAGAGCTTCAGCCTGGTTGAGCTGCCGGAAGAAGGCCTTGATCGTTTGCTGGGTAAGTTGAAAGACACCCGCGTCGGTGGCAAGCCACTGAAGCTGCGTCGTTATCGCGAAGATTGATGCTTCGTTGAATAAAAAAGCCCCGCCAAGTGCGGGGCTTTTTTATTGCTGTGACGTGTTGGGCGTATGGCTACGTGAAGCTGTAGATGTCCATGCCCAGCGCGCCAAACGTGAAACCGCTGTGCTCGACCTTAAACTGCCCGCCCGCACCTGCGGCAAAGAACAGTGGCAGCAGGTGTTCGTCGCTGGGGTGGTTGCGTACGGCATGGGGAGCCTGCCGGCGGTAATCGTCGAGGGCGGCATTATCCTGCTTGCTCAGTTGCTCCACCACCCAGTCGCGGAAAGCCTGTGCCCAGGGTTCGACTTGTTCCGGCCCCGCTTGCCAGTCCAGATCGCCGAGGTTGTGGGTGATGCTGCCGGAGCCGATCAGTAGTACGCCGTTATCGCGCAACCCCGCCAGTGCCTGGCCAACTCGGCGTTGCAGGTCGGGTCCCTGTTGGCTTGGTAGCGAGACTTGTATGACAGGAATGTTGGCCTGTGGGTACATCAGTGCCAGAGGCACCCAGGCACCGTGATCCAGTGGTCGCTCGGCGTCGAGTCGTGCTGGCAGGCCGGCTTGCGCCAATCGTTCGGCAACCTCTGCTGCCAGTTGCGGCGAGCCCGGCGCAGGGTATTGCACCTGGTAGAGCTCGGCCGGGAAGCCACGGAAGTCATGCCAGGTTTGTGGGGTTACCGCGCTGCCGACCCGCAAGTCGTGGCTTTCCCAGTGTGCAGACACCACCAGGATGGCACGTGGGCGCGGCAGCTTTTGAGCCAGGCGGGTAAGGGCAGGGCCGCTGGCGCCGGGTTGCAGGGCCAGCATGGGTGAGCCGTGAGAGATAAACAGGCTGGGGAGGGACATGGCAGACTCCTGAGCGATTGCCTGCATCTTCCATCAGATAAATTGCATATAAAAGGGTAAATATCCGAGCATATTTATCGTTTCTATAGATGGTTTGCGGGTGGCATAAGTCCTTGGTCTTCCAGCCACTTTGCGGCAGGATCAGCGGCTGAGTTTCTACAGGAGGCGATATGCACGCAGAGTTCTGGCAGGCGCGATGGGCGCGCAGTGAAATTGGCTTTCATCTGCCCGAGGTCAATCCTTATCTGCAGCGTTACTGGCCGGCACTGGGATTGCCTGAAGGGGCGCGGGTGCTGGTGCCGTTGTGCGGCAAGAGCCTGGATCTGGCCTGGTTGGCGGGGCAGGGTTGTCAGGTGGTGGGGGTCGAGCTGGCACAGCGTGCTGTCGAGGATTTCTTCACGGAGCATGGGCTGCAACCGCAGGTCAATGATGTCGGGGCATTTCGGCACTACCAAGCCGGCAATCTAGAGATCTATTGTGGGGACTTCTTTGCTCTCAGCGCGCAGCAACTGGGCGGTTGCGCCGCTCTGTACGACCGTGCCGCGCTGATTGCGCTGCCTGCTGAGATGCGTGCCTGTTATGTGGCGCACCTGTCGCAGGTACTGCCGAGCGACTGTCAGGGGCTGCTGGTGACCCTGGATTATGATCAGGACAAGATGGATGGCCCGCCTTTCGCGGTAAGCGATGCTGAGGTACAGCATCTGCTGGCGGCGAACTGGCAGTTGCAGGAACTGGAGTGCATTGATGTGTTGGGCGAGAACTGGAAGTTTCTCAAGCGCGGCCTGGAGCGCCTGGATGAGCGGGTCTACCGCTTGGGTAAGCGCTGAAATCTGCAAACAAAAAAGGCGGCCCAAGGGCCGCCTTTTGCGTGACTGCTGAACTTAGCCGCGCTGACGCAGGGCTTCGATACGCACTTCCAGCGGTGGGTGGGTCATCAGCAGGCCTGCCAGGCCATTCTTCAGGCCACCGTTGATGCCGAAAGCGGTCAGACTGCTGGGCATGTTTACCGGCACTTCCTGCTCGGCGCGCAGGCGCTGCAGGGCGGCGATCATGGCGCCAGTACCGGCCAGGCGGGCACCGGCTTCGTCGGCCTTGAATTCGCGCTTACGCGAGAACCACATGACGATGATGCTGGCCAGGATGCCTAGAACCAGTTCGGCAAAGATGGTTGCCACGAAATAACCGATGCCCGGGCCGTCTTCATTCTTCAGGATCACCTTGTCGACGAAGTTGCCGAAGATCCGCGCAAAGAACATTACGAAGGTGTTCACCACGCCTTGGATCAACGCCAGGGTGACCATGTCACCGTTGGCTACGTGACCGATTTCGTGTGCCAGTACGGCACGCACTTCATCAGGCGAGAAACGCTCCAGCAGGCCTTGGCTGACAGCCACCAGGGCGTCGTTCTTGTTCCAGCCAGTGGCGAAGGCATTGGACTCGTAAGCCGGGAAAATACCCACTTCCGGCATTTTGATGCCGGCTTCGCGGGACAGTTCTTCAACTGTCTGCAGCAGCCATTGTTCGTGGCGGGTGCGCGGTTGGGTGATGATTTCGGTTTTGGTGCTCATCTTCGCCATCCACTTGGAGAGGAACAGCGAAACCAGCGAACCGGCGAAACCGAACACGGCGCAGAAAACCAGCAGGCTGCCATAGTTCTGGCCGGTAAAGCGGTCAACCCCGAGCAGTTTCAGGGTGATGCTGGCGATGATCAACACCGCAATGTTGGTGGCCAGGAACAGCATAATGCGCATCATGGTGTATTGAGACTCCTCACGGGGAACGTTCTATCAGGCTGTTGAGCCCGCTTTTGCTTGGGTTTCAACAGTTTGCTTTGATGATGACGGCTATATAAGGGCGCCACCCCAGGCACTTCAACCTGGGTACTATTTCAAACTATGTCGCTTGTGCTGTTCAGGGTGCTTTCGAAGAGCAGGCGGGTGAGGCGGGCGACGCGTTCGCCATGCTGTTGCCCCAGGGCTTCGCGTAACTGAAACGCCAGGGTGGCATGCACGCGGCGTACGCTGGGCGGCAGTGCATCGCCCTCTCGCAGGGCGTGGGGCACGCCGCGGGTCAGGCGCAGGAAGCCCTTTTCCGAGAGCACGGCCTGGTCCAGGGCGTCGTAGCCGATGGTGGACTCAAAGCGAATGTAACCCTCGTCAGCCAGCCACAGCAGGGCGCCCAGGCAGCTCTGGTGGCGGGGCGTGGGCAGGCCGAATTCGTCGGGCTCTTCGCGGCCGATCAGGTCTTCCACATACAGCGCGGTTTTGCTGGGGAACGTCTGATACAGGGCCAGCAGGCCGGCGGCTGCATCCTTGTAGAAGTCGTCGATCTGCAGGTCCATTAGAAATTACCCATCACTGAAGTGGGGAGATAAAGCTGCGTAGGGCCAACAACTAGCATTGGCCCTGGCGCATGGCGATCTCCGCTTACTGTTGGTAGGTCTTGAGGAAGTTGCCGATGCGTCCGATGGCCATTTCCAGCTCATCCACACGCGGCAGGGTGACCACGCGGAAGTGATCTGGCCACGGCCAGTTGAAGGCGGTGCCCTGAACGATCAGCAGTTTTTCCGAGAGCAGCAGATCGAGGACGAATTTCTCGTCGTTATGGATCGGGCAGACCTTCGGATCGATCTTCGGGAAGGCGTACAGCGCGCCCATCGGCTTGACGCAGCTGACGCCTGGGATGTCGTTGAGCAGCTCCCAGGTGCGGTTGCGTTGCTCCAGCAGGCGGCCGTTAGGCAGTACCAAGTCATTGATGCTCTGGTAGCCGCCGAGCGCGGTTTGGATCGCGTGCTGGCTCGGCACGTTGGCGCACAGGCGCATGTTGGCGAGGATATCCAGGCCTTCGATATAGCTCTGTGCGCGGTGCTTGGGCCCGGAGATCGCCACCCAGCCGGAGCGGAAGCCGGCCACGCGGTAGCTCTTGGACAGGCCGTTGAAGGTCAGGCAGAGCACGTCCGGGGCCAGCGAGGCAGTGCAGATATGCACGGCGTCATCGTAGAGAATCTTGTCGTAGATCTCGTCGGAGAACAGCACCAGATTGTGCTGGCGCGCCAGTTCAACGATGTCCATCAGCACTTCTTTGGAGTACACCGCGCCGGTGGGGTTGTTCGGGTTGATCAGCACCAGGGCTTTGGTGTTCGGGGTGATCTTGGCCTTCATGTCGGCGATATCGGGGAACCAGCCCGCCTGCTCATCGCACAGGTAATGCACCGGCTTGCCGCCGGCCAAAGCCACGGCGGCAGTCCAAAGCGGGTAATCCGGTGCCGGGATCAGCACTTCATCGCCATTGTTGAGCAGCGCCTGCATGGCCATCACGATCAGCTCTGAGACGCCGTTACCCAGGTAGATGTCCTCGATGCCGACACCTTCCACCTGCTTCTGCTGGTAGTACTGCATCACCGCCTTGCGCGCGCTGAACAGGCCTTTGGAGTCGCTGTAGCCCTGGGCGGTAGGCAGATTGCGGATCACGTCCTGGAGGATTTCCTCAGGCGCTTCGAAACCGAACGGGGCCGGGTTGCCGATGTTCAGCTTGAGGATGCGCTGGCCTTCTTCTTCCAGGCGCTTGGCGTGCTTGAGCACCGGCCCACGGATGTCGTAGCAGACGTTGGCGAGCTTGTTCGATTTGCTGAACTGCATGTAAATGATCCCGAATGGTGGAACGCCGCTGAATTACCTTGCAAAAAGCCGCGATCTGACGCGCCTTTGCAGGTTGTAACGCCGGTGACAGACTGGGGTCGAATGATACGTGGCAGCCCGACCTTGGCAAAGGTACTGGTCGGGCTTTTTTATGGCGTGCCATTCATGGCCGCCACCCTTTGGGCCGTCGCTGCGCGACGTTAAAAATCGCTCCCGGCGATTTTTTCATGTAGAGGAGACTTGCCTGTGAACAAGCTGGAAAAACCCCTGGAAGCCTGGCGTGAAGAGCTTTCCGAGGAGCAGTTTCATGTGTGTCGGCTGGGCGGCACCGAGCGCGCTTTTACTGGCCAGTACCACGACAGCAAAGTACCGGGCATTTATCACTGCGCCTGCTGTCAGGCCGAGCTGTTTGATTCGGATGCCAAATTCGATTCCGGTAGCGGCTGGCCCAGCTACTTTCAGCCGGTCAGCAGTGAAGCCATCGCCAGCCTGGATGACTTCAGCCACGGCATGCACCGTATCGAAGTGAAATGCGCCAAGTGTGATGCCCATCTGGGGCACGTGTTTCCCGATGGGCCGGTGCCGACGGGGTTACGCTATTGCATCAACTCTGCGGCGCTCAAGCTGGTGCCGCGCGCCGAGTAGTCATGCCACAGGCCTGCCATCAGCAGGCCTTATTTATGAGCAATTAAATTGCATGCAATTTAATTGCTCGCTATTGTGTGCCGACTTTAACTCTTCTAGGGATGACGCACATGAGCAATGCACTCTTCGATATTCCGGTCACCACCATCAAGGGCGAGCAGAAAACCCTCGCGGATTTCGGCGGCAAGGCCGTGCTGGTGGTCAACACGGCCAGTAAGTGCGGCTTTACCCCGCAGTACAAGGGTTTGGAGAACGTCTGGCAGCAGTACAAGGACAAAGGTCTGGTGGTGCTGGGCTTCCCCTGCAATCAGTTTGGCAAGCAGGAGCCAGGTGACGAGGGGGCGATTTCCGAGTTTTGTGAGCTGAACTTCGGCGTCAGCTTCCCGCTGTTCAAGAAGGTTGATGTGAATGGCAGCGATGCCCACCCGCTGTTCGTCAACCTGAAGAAAAGTGCGCCAGGCCTGCTCGGCAGTCAGGGTATCAAGTGGAACTTCACCAAATTCCTGGTCAGTGCCGATGGCAAGGTGATCAAGCGTTTCGCTCCAACCACCAAACCTGAAGACCTGACAGCCGAGATCGAAGCGCTGCTGAAATGACTCAGGCCAGTCTGTACGCGGATGAGGAGGGGCTGCAGCTGGACAACCAGCTGTGCTTCAAGCTGTACGCCGCTTCACGGGCGGTGATCCGCGCCTACAAGCCGATGCTTGATCAGCTCGGCCTGACGTACCCGCAGTACCTGGCGATGCTGGTGTTGTGGGAATGGCAGCAACAACCGCCGGCACTGCCGACGGTCAAAGCGTTGGGCGAGAGGCTGTTGCTGGACTCCGGCACGCTGACGCCGCTGCTCAAGCGCCTGGAGTTGCAGGGGCTGTTGCAGCGTAGGCGTTCGCTCAGCGACGAGCGTGAGGTGCACCTGGCGCTGACGGACGCCGGCTGTGCTCTGCGTGAACAGGTGTTGCCGTTGAAAAGCCAGCTGCTGTGTGAGCACGGTGTTGATCTGGATGCGCTTGCGGCGTTGCGCAGCCAGGTTGGCGGGCTGCTGGATCAGTTTATGGCGCTTAACCACTGATCGAGCAGTGCCGCCAGCTCATCTTTGCGGAACGGCTTGGCCAGGTAGTCGTCCATCCCGGCCGCGCGGCAACGGTCGCGCTCGTCGGCCAGGGCATTGGCTGTCAGTGCGATGATTGGCAGTTTGGCGATGGCCTCTTTCTGGCGAATCCGGCGAGTGGTCTCGTAGCCGTCCATAACCGGCATGTTGCAGTCCATCAGGACCAGATCGACATGCTGCGTTTCCAGCAGGCTCAGGGCCTCAGCGCCATGGTTGGCCAACAGCACTTCGCAGCCGAGTTTGCCCAACATGCCCTTGGCCACCAGTTGATTGACCGGGTTGTCCTCAACCAGCAATACGCGCGCCTGACGGCTGCGTGGCGGTTCGTTGTGGGTCTGGCGTGGCGGGTTGTCGTCCTGGTTCAGGCTGTGGCGCAAGGCCTGCAACAGCGCCTGGCGTGACAGCGGCCGGGCCAGTTGTTCGATGGGCGCGAGGTTGTCCACCTGCTCGCTGCTGAGAAAATTGCCGTAGGCACTGACCAGTAGGATGGGCAGGCTGGAGGTCTGCCGCCATTCCTGTAAGCGCTGCGGACAGTCACTGATCAGCAGGTCAGCGTGCAGGTCATTCAGTGGGCTGTCGGTATCCAGTTGCTGATAGTCCAGGCCCCAGTTCGGCAGCAGGCTGGCCAGTTGTGCGTTGAGCCCTGAGCTGGCTGGGGTCAGGCCGATGATGCGGCCGTGCAGCTGCGTAGGCTGCAGTGTGCCACCCAGGCTGGGCAGGGGCAGGTCGATGCAGAAGGTGCTGCCAAAGCCTTCGCGGGTTTCCAGGCTGAGCTGGCCGCGCATGGCTTCACACAGGCGGCGGGTCAGCGCCAGGCCCAGCCCGGTGCCGCCAAACTGACGGGTAATGCCGACTTCGGCCTGGGCGAAGGGGTGGAAGATACGGCTCTGCGCGTCCTCGGCGATGCCGATACCTGTGTCGCGCACGATAATCCTGACGCCATTGGCCTGTGGGCTGACGCTGATATCGACGCGACCAAAACGGGTGAATTTCAGGGCATTGGACAGCAGGTTGCTGACAATCTGCCTGACCCGGGTCGGGTCGCCCAGCAATTGGTTCGGCAGTTGTGGGTCGATCAGGCAGGTCAGTTCTACCCCAGGTACGGCATTCTGCGAGAGCAGGCTGGCGGTTTCCTCGACCATGCTGCCGAGATCGAAGGGGATGTGTTCCAGTTCGAGCTGGCCGGCTTCGAATTTCGACAGGTCGAGAATGTCGTTGAGCAACTCGACCAGCACTTTGCCGGAGTCGTGGGCAATCGACAGCTGCTGGCGTTGTTCATTGTTTAGCGGCCCGTCCAGCGACAGTGCCAGCATGCCCAGCAGGCCATTGAGCGGGGTACGGATCTCGTGGCTCATGTTGGCGAGAAATGCCGAACGCGCCTGGGCCATGTCCAGTGCGGTGCGTTTGGCCTGTTCCAGCTCACGATTGGAGTCGAGCAGGCGGCTGTTGGCCGCTTCCAATTGCTCGGTACGGGCTGACACCATGTCTTCCAGCTCGGCCAGGTAGCGGGTCAAGCGGTCTTCGGCCTGCTGACGCTGCTCGATTTCGTTGGCAATGCTGCTCAACTGGCGGTTGGTCACGTCGACCAGCACGCCGATCTCATCGCGCTCATGGTTGGCCGGGTAGGGTAGTTTGGCGCTGCTTGGGCTGCGCAGGTCGCGCTCGCTGAGCGCGCGGATAAAGCCGGTCAGTGGCTTGGTCAGCATGAAGTAGAACAGCACCAGCAGGATCAGCGACAGCAGCAGGCTGCGGGCGAAGCCGGTCAGCAGGGTCAGTAGCGAGCGTTTGAGAAAGTGGCTGCCAAAGGCGTAGGTGTCGACTTCCAGGCTGAGGCGGCCCAGTGCTTCATCGGGGGAATGGCTGACAAACAGGGCGGTTTCAAAGTGCCGGCGCTGGCCGAACATGAAGTCGCTGAGTACCCGGTAGCGACTTTCCATGGCGGGACGGCTGACGCTGGCCAGGGTCATCTGGTTGTTGTCGATGATCTGCGCGCTGATCACTGCTGGTGAGCGCAGCAGGCCCAGCACCAGCTCCTGCGCCAGCTCGGCGTCGATGTTGTAGGCGATACGCGCAGCCGGGTTGTGGCTGATTTCCATCAACGCATTGATCTCGCGGTTGATGGAGGCATCTTCGCTGGCATAATCGATGCCCACTTGAATCAAGCTGAGCGCCGTGCCGAGGATAAAGGCCACCAACACGGTCAAGCCTGCCTGTTTGAACGACAGGCGTTGGGTTAGCGCTATATCCATATGGGCTGGTAATTCTCGTGTTGAATCGCCTGCCAAGCATAGCCCAAGTGATTTACCACACGGCAGTGTCTGGGCTGCCGGAAAACTCTGGAGTGTGTCGTGGATTCGCGTTTAGGTGATTTTTTAGTGCGTGCGGATGCGTTACTGGCGCGTTTGGAGCCTTTGCTGCCGGTTTTGCGCCCGCAGATCGACTGGCAGCAGAGCCTGGCGGCACGTTGGCAGCGTGAGGGGCGCAGTGGTTTTCTTGCGCCGCTTCAGGTCAGTCTGGATATGAATCTGGATGATCTGATCGGGGTGGATCGTCAGCGCGCCCAGTTGGCGCGCAACACCCAGCAGTTTATCCAGGGCCTGCCGGCCAACCATGCCTTGCTCTGGGGCGCGCGTGGTACGGGTAAATCATCGCTGGTGCGGGCGCTGCTGGCCGAGCACGCGCCAGCCGGGTTGCGCCTGATTGAAATCGAACGCGATCACCTGGCCGATCTGCCGCGTATCGTCGAGCAATTGAGCGGCTTGCCGCAGCGTTTTGTGCTGTTCTGCGACGATTTGTCGTTCGAGGACGGCGAGGGTGATTACCGCATGTTGAAAACCGTGCTCGATGGTTCTCTGGAGCGTGCGCCTGACAATGTGCTGCTGTATGCCACCTCCAACCGTCGTCATCTTCTGCCGGAAAAACAGAGCGACAACGAGAACTGGCAGCGGGTAGATGGCGAGTTACATCCCAATGAGGCGGTGGAGGACAAGATCGCGCTGTCCGATCGTTTTGGTTTGTGGTTGTCGTTCTATCCCTTTACCCAAGAGCATTTTCTCGATGTGGTCAGGCATTGGGTGGGGGTACACGCTGCCCAGGCCGGGTTGGTCTGGCAGTGGCATGAGGAACTGGAAAAGGCTGCGATACGTTGGGCCTTGGGGCGCGGCAATCGTAATGGACGCTGCGCCTATCAATTCGCCCGTGACTGGGTGGGGCTGCAATTACTGAGTAAGGCTGATGATTGATCTACAACAACGCGGGCAAGGGCTCGATGGCTATCCATTGCTGGTGGCGCAGTTGCAGGCGCTGCTGGCCGATGAGCGGGATTTTATTGCCAACGCGGCGCAGTTTTCGGCGTTTCTGTTTCAGGAACTGAGTGACCTGAATTGGGCGGGGTTCTACCTGGCTCGTGGCGAAGAACTGGTATTGGGGCCGTTCCAGGGCAAGGTGGCGTGTGTGCGCATTCCTTTTGGTCGGGGCGTCTGCGGTGCGGCAGCGGCCAGTGGTGAAACCCAGCGGGTTGAGGATGTGCACGCCTTTGCCGGGCATATTGCCTGCGACAGTGCCTCCAATAGTGAGCTGGTGGTTCCGTTGTTCAAGCATGGACGTCTGCTCGGCGTGCTGGACCTCGACAGCCCACGGCTGGCGCGTTTCAGCGCCGAAGACCAGGCCGGCATCGAGCAGCTGGCCCAGGTATTTATCGAGCTGACGGATTGCTGAGTGCCTGAGTTGATAAGAAAAGCCCGGCTTTGCCGGGCTTTTCTTATGCAGTGGGTTTGTACGTGCCTGGGTTCAGTCGTAGATGTTCTTCTTCTTCCACTCGTCATCGCCGCCGAGCGAGTCCAGGCCTGCGTCCAGCTCACTGGTCTGGCTGCTGCTGGGCTTGCTGTTCTCCAGCACCAGGGCGTTGGCACGTGCCAGTTGTTCCTCGAATTTCTTCAGAGCGTTTTGATAGGGCGCTGGATCAGGTTGCTTGCGCAGGTATTGCACGCCACGTTCGAATGCCAGACGTGCCTGGCCGGGTTGATTCTGCTGCAGCGCTTGGTTGCCGAGGTTGCCGAAGAACTCGATGTGCACCTGGGTCAGCATATGGCGGACTTCTTTTGCCCAATGTTTGGCTTCGCTGGCATTGATGATGCCTTCCTTGGTGCAACGGCTCAGTTGGCCGTGCAGGTTTTCCAGCTGGAAGCGCACATCCTTGGCTTTGGCTTCATTGATGATGGGTTGCGGCGGGTTGTTTACGGTGACGGCTTCGCCCTGGGCAATCAGTTTGCGCAGCTCCTCAATGCGCGCCTTGAGCGCATTGTTGCCCTTGTCAAAAGGCAGCATGCGTTCGCTGAAGTGCAATTGCAGGCGGCTTAGCAACAGCTTGAGGGCAGGCGTCATCAATTGGCCGGGGAGTGCTTCGGCGAGGTCCGTGCAGCGGCGCAGGCGATCATTGAGGTCGGCCTTGATGCGCGCTTTCTCCAGTTTGTTGTTCTCGACCATATGATTGATGTAGGCAATGCCCATCAGAATGACGATGCCTGCAACAATCAAAATGGTAATCACGAGTGGGGACATGGTGGAGCCTCTCGTTCACCGGTTTTTCCGTCCGAGTGTAGTGCCTTAGCCTGGAGGCTGATAGAGCTGCATCACATTCGTAGCTGAAGTCGTTGATTTATAAAATTTTTTACGCGGAGGTTGACGAGCCTTTAAAGGCTCCATAGAATGCGCGCCACTTCGTAGCGCAAAGCCTCACGGCAAAACGTGTAGAAGCCGGATAGAAGTTGTAGTTTCCGGGCAGCGTCCCCTTCGTCTAGTGGCCTAGGACACCGCCCTTTCACGGCGGTAACAGGGGTTCGAGTCCCCTAGGGGACGCCATTTTTGTTGTACCAAGTTGTATGCGGGAATAGCTCAGTTGGTAGAGCACGACCTTGCCAAGGTCGGGGTCGCGAGTTCGAGTCTCGTTTCCCGCTCCATTTTCTTTCGATAGAAAGCAACAGAAACGCCGCTCACTGAGCGGCGTTTTTGTATCTGCTGTTTTTACAGCATGTAAAAAAGCCCGCCGGTGGTGCCGTGCGGGCTTTTTTATTTCTGGCTACGGCTTAGTGTGTGCCGCCCTGAGCTGGCATGGCCAGCAGTTGCTTTTCCTGATTCCAGTCGAAGGGCTCGTCGTTTTCTTCGGCGTAGAAGCGGCGTTCCTCGAGGGTCTGGTACATCTCGATTTCTTCGTCCGGCATAAAGTGCAGGCAGTCACCGCCGAAGAACCACAGCAGATCGCGCGGTACCAGGTGGGCGATTTGCGGGTAGCGCTGAAATATCTGGCTGATCAGATCCTGGCCCAGGTAGAGGCTGGCTTCCGGGTCGCTAGGCAGGTCGCTGAGCAGTTCGTCGTAGCGCTCCAGGTACATGGCGTGGCTGTCATCGAGAATCTGCTCGGCTTCGCCCAGGGCGACCAGGATGGTGCGCAGGTGCTGCAGCAGAGTGAGGTGATGGTCGATGTGGGTGTTGGCCATGGGGTAATCCTGTAGGGGTAAAACGGGCGCGCAAGTATAAGGCTCACGTCGCCCGCTGTCCTCGTTAGCGCACCTTGCCGGCTTCCAGCGTCAGTTTTTCCTTGGCAAAGTCGTCGACATCAATCACCACCCGCCGCGCTGCTTCGGCCTGTTGCAGGCTGTGGGCTTCTTCCGGATTGAGAACCCCAGCAGCCAGCGCAGCATCAATCAGGCTTTGCCCTGGCAGTTCCTGTACCTGGCCGGCTTTGACGGCCTTGTGCAGTTTCTTCTGCAGGCCCTGGACGTTCCGCAGCAAGTTCACCGCGTATTGCAGGGCGCCCACCGGGTCCTGTTCAGCCTGTGGGCGATAGCAGCCTTCGAGTAACTCCTCCAGTGCCGGGTCACCACTGTTGCGGCCGATAATGCTGGCCACCTCGGCGTCCAGTTTATCGCTTGGGCCTTTGTGACGGCGGCCCAGTGGCAATACCAGTACGCGCAGGGCGCAGCCAAGCAGTTTGCTGGGGAAATTGCTGAGCAGCTCTTCCAGCGCTTGTTCGGCTTTGCCCAGGCTTTCTTCCACGGCCCAGCGCAGCATTGGTTGCGAGTGCTCCGGATAGCCGAGGTCGTGGTAGCGCTTGAGTGCGGCAGAGGCCAGGTACAGGTGGCTGAGTACATCACCGAGGCGCGCCGACAGGCGTTCGCGACGTTTCAGTTCGCCGCCGAGCAACATCATGCTGGTGTCGGCGAGCAGGGCGAAGGACGCGGCCAGGCGGTTGAGGGCGCGGAAATACGGACGGCTGATACGGTCGCCCGGCACCTGGCTGAAAACGCCAAAGCCGAGGCTGAGCAGCAGGCTGCTGGCAGCGTTGCTCACGGCAAAACCGATGTGTTGCAGCAGCAGTTCATCGAACTCCTGCAGCGCCTGATCCTGGTCTTCGCGGCTGACCAGGGCCATTTCCTTGAGCACGTAGGGATGGCAGCGAATTGCGCCCTGACCAAAGATCATCAGGTTGCGCGAAAGGATATTGGCCCCCTCCACGGTGATAAAGATCGGCGCACCTTGCCAGGAGCGCGCCAGGTAGTTGTTCGGCCCCATGACGATGCCCTTGCCGCCGTGTACGTCCATGGCGTGGCTGATGCACTCACGGCCACGTTCGGTCAGGTGGTACTTGAGAATGGCCGAGAGCACCGAGGGTTTCTCTCCCAGGTCCACCGCATTGGCCGTGAGGATGCGTGCGCTGTCCATCAGCCAGGCATTGCCGGCGATCCTTGCGAGGGCTTCCTGAATGCCTTCAAACGCGGACAGCGGCACGTTGAACTGCTCGCGCACCTGGCTGTACTGGCCGGTGGTCAGGCTGGTGAACTTGGCCGCGCCGGTGCCGACGGCCGGCAGGGAGATGGAACGGCCCACGGACAGGCAATTCATCAGCATCATCCAGCCCTTGCCGAGCATTTCTTCACCGCCGATCAGGTAGTCCAGCGGCACGAACACATCCTTGCCGGAGTTCGGGCCGTTCATAAAAGCCGCGCCGAGCGGCAGGTGGCGGCTGCCGATTTCGACGCCAGGCGTGTCCGTGGGCACCAGAGCCAGGCTGATGCCGAGGTCTTCCTCTTCACCCAGCAGATGCTCGGGATCGTAAGCCTTGAAGGCCAGGCCAAGCAGGGTGGCGACGGGGCCGAGGGTGATATAGCGCTTTTCCCAGTTCAGGCGCAGGCCGATGACTTCCTGGCCTTGCCACTGGCCTTTGCAGATGATCCCGGTATCCGGCATGGCGCCAGCGTCGGAGCCGGCCAGGGGGCCGGTGAGGGCGAAGCAGGGAATGTCTTCACCGCGCGCCAGGCGCGGCAGGTAATGATCACGCTGCGCCTCGGTGCCGTAGTGCAGCAGCAGCTCAGCCGGACCAAGTGAGTTGGGCACCATTACGGTGGAGGCCAGGTCGCCGGAGCGGGTGGCCAGTTTCATCGCCACCTGGGAGTGGGCATAGGCGGAAAAGCCCTTGCCGCCATATTGCTTGGGGATGATCAAGGCGAAGAAACCGTGTTGCTTGATATGCGCCCAGGCGTCGGCGGGCAGGTCCATCTGCTGGCCGATCTGCCAGTCACTGACCATGGCGCACAGCGCTTCGGTCGGGCCGTCGATAAACGCTTGTTCTTCCTCGGTGAGTTGCGCCTTGGGGTAAGCAAGCAGGGTGTCCCAGTCCGGCCGGCCGCTGAACAGTTCGCCATCCCACCACACCGTACCGGCTTCAATGGCGTCGCGTTCGGTGGCCGACATCGGCGGTAGTACGCGCTTGAACCAGGCAAACAGCGGCGCAGTGAACAGATTGCGGCGTTGCTCGGGCAGCAGCAGTGGCAAGGCCACGGCCAGCAGGAGCAGCCAGAAAATACCCATCAACCAGGCGGGTGCATGGCTGAACACGCCCATCAGAATCAGCAAGCCGGCGACTATGCCGAGGGCGGGCAGGGGCGCAGTGCGGCGGTGGGCGAGAAAGGCCGTGCCGAGCAGTAGGGCGAGTAACCAGAGAGCGAGCATGCAGAATCCTCCATGATGACAATGCGTGTGTACGCACCATCACGAGCGTAGTCGTCATTGATGGCGACAAGAGCGGTGAGCTTGGCCGAATCGTCGTGACATTGGCCGGAGCCGCGTCGTTAGACTGGATTCTCAGTTATGGAGAAACCCCGATGCGTGAATACCTCGAGCCCGGCCGCTTCATCGATAGTGACCACCCCGCGCTGGTGGAGTTCGCAGAAAAGTTTCGCGGCGCCAGTCGCGACCCACGCGAACAGGCTGTCAGCCTGTACTACGCGGTGCGCGATGAAATTCGCTACAACCCCTATGTCTTCAGTCGTGATGCCGAAACGTTGAAGGCCAGCCACGCATTGCAGGCGGGAGAGAGTTACTGCGTGCCCAAAGCCACCTTGCTCGCCGCCTGCGCCCGGCATTGCGGCATCCCAGCGCGCATCGGTCTGGCGGATGTGCGCAACCACCTGGCCACTCCACGGTTGTTGGAGATGCTGCGCAGCGAAGTGTTCGCCATGCACGGCTACACCGAGTTGTACCTGGGCGAGCGCTGGGTCAAGGCCACGCCAGCGTTCAATTTGGCGCTGTGCCGGGTATTCAAGGTGGCGCCGCTGGAGTTCGATGGTCTGAGCGACAGCGTATTCCACCCGTTCAACCAGCAGGGCGAGCGTTATATGGAATACCTGCACGACCACGGTCAGTTTGCCGATGTGCCGGAGCCGCTGTTCTTCGGTCATCTGGCCGTTTGCTACCCACATCTGTTTGCCGAGGATGCGTTGTCGATCAGTGGCGACTTCGCCGCCGAGGCCCAACCAGACTGATCTATCGACCGGGCTGATAAGCACCATCGGCAACTGCCGCGTTTAATCTGCGCTCGGCACTGGTAGGCTGCTGCCCAGCTCGGGGCTGGCAGATTTCCCTCAAAGGGCTGCGGTGCAGGTGTGCCAGGCGCTAGACTTGGGCCACTTCGCGCTGTTGCTGCGTCCTTCTCTATTCCTCTTATTCAATCAGGTGTGCGCATTTTTATGAGTACCGCTCTGTCCATTCGCCAGTTGACCAAGACCTATGGCAACGGCTTCCAGGCGCTGCATGGCATCGACCTGGACGTGGCTGAAGGCGATTTCTTCGCCTTGCTCGGCCCCAACGGTGCCGGCAAATCCACCACCATCGGCATTCTTTCCACCCTGGTGACCAAGAGCAGCGGCACGGTGAACGTGTTCGGCCACGACCTGGACAAACAACCTTCGGCGCTTAAACGCTGCCTGGGTGTGGTGCCGCAGGAGTTCAACTTCAACCAGTTCGAAAAAGCCTTCGATATCGTCGTAACCCAGGCCGGTTATTACGGCATTCCGGCGAAAATCGCCAAGGAGCGCGCCGAGCAATACCTCAATCAGCTCGGTTTGTGGGGCAAGCACAACGTACCGTCACGCGAGCTGTCCGGCGGCATGAAGCGCCGCCTGATGATCGCCCGTGCGCTGGTGCATCAGCCGCGTCTGTTGATTCTCGATGAGCCGACGGCCGGGGTGGATATCGAACTGCGCCGCTCGATGTGGAGCTTTCTCACCGAGCTGAACGAGCAGGGCATCACCATTATCCTGACCACCCATTACCTGGAAGAGGCCGAACAGCTATGCCGCAATATCGGCATCATCGACCACGGACGGATTGTCGAGAACACCAGCATGAAGGACCTGCTGAAGAAACTGCACGTGGAAACCTTCCTGCTTGACCTCAAGGACGCCCAGTTGGTCGCCCCGCAGCTGATGGGTTACCCCGCGCAACTGCTCGATGCGCATACCCTGGAAGTGCAGGTGGACAAGGCCCAAGGCATTACTGAGCTGTTCCGTCAGTTGGCCTTGCAGAAGATTGAGGTGCTCAGTTTGCGCAACAAAACCAACCGCCTGGAGGAACTGTTCGTCTCCCTGGTCGAGAAAAACCTGGCGAAGGTGGCGTTATGAGCACGGCTTATCTGAACTCCGAATTCACCGCCAACATGGTGGCGCTTCGCACCATCGTTTACCGCGAAATTCGCCGCTTTACTCGCATCTGGCCACAGACCCTGCTGCCGCCGGCGATCACCATGGTTCTGTACTTCGTGATCTTCGGCAACCTGATCGGCAGCCAGATCGGCGACATGGGTGGCTTCACCTATATGGAGTACATCGTGCCGGGGCTGATCATGATGTCGGTGATCACCAACTCTTACGGCAACGTGGTGTCGAGCTTCTTTGGCAGCAAGTTTCAGCGCTCCGTTGAGGAGTTGATGGTGTCGCCGGTATCGCCGCACATCATCCTCACCGGCTATGTGATCGGTGGTGTGCTGCGCGGCCTGGCAGTGGGGCTGATCGTCACCGTGCTGTCGCTGTTCTTCACTCACCTGCAGGTGCACCACCTCGGTGTGACCGTGCTGGTGGTGCTACTGACCGCGACCATCTTCTCCCTCGGCGGTTTTATTAACGCCGTGTATGCGCGCAACTTCGATGATATTTCGATCATCCCGACCTTTGTGCTGACGCCGTTGACCTACCTGGGCGGGGTGTTCTATTCGATCAGCCTGCTGCCACAGTTCTGGCAAACGGTGTCGCTGGCCAACCCGGTGCTGCATATGGTCAACGCTTTCCGCTATGGCATTCTTGGCGTTTCCGACATCCGCATCGGCGTGGCCATCGCCTTTATGCTGGTCGCCACCGCTGTGCTGTATGGCGTGTGCATCCGCTTGCTGGTCAGCGGTCGGGGCATGCGCCAGTAACCGGGCAGCCAACATCGGGAAACATTTTTAACGGCTGATCTGTGCGGCTCGGCCGTTAGACTCAGCCTCTACAAAGAATTAGGGGTTGTATATGTTTGCCCGCACACCTGCTCTGCTCGGTACAGCTGTTCTGTTGTGTTCGCTCATCAGTGGGCAGGTGCAGGCCAATGAAGGACCACTGGTCGAGGTGGTCAAACCCGAGCGCAGCCTGGTGCGTGATGAACTGGTGACCTTCGGTTCGCTGCGCCCCGACGAGTCGGTGATGATCCGCCCGGAAATCGCCGGGCGCGTGGCGCAACTGCATTTTCGCGAAGGCCAGCGGGTTGCCGTCGGTGAGTTGCTGGTCAGCCTGGATGATTCAATTGCCCGCGCCGAACTGGCCCAGGCACGGGCCAATCTGAACCTCGCGGAAAAGAATTTCGAACGTGCGCAGATGCTGTTCAAGCGCGGTGCCAGCAACGCTCAGGCGCTGGATGAAGCCAGCGCCCAGCAACAGGCCTCGCGCGCCAGCCTGGCATTGTCCCAGGCGCGCCTGGACAAGACGCGCATTGTTGCCCCTTACGATGGTGTGTTGGGCTTGCGCGCCGTCAGCCCCGGCGATTACCTCAGCGAAGGTCAGGACATCGTCAACCTGGAGGTGCTCGATCCGCTCAAGGTGGATTTCCGCATTCCGCAGAAGGCCGTCAGCCAGATCCGCCTTAAGCAGGTCATCGAGATCAGCCTGGATGCCTACCCGGGTGAGCGCTTCAAGGGCGAGATCTTCGCCATCAACCCGCGTCTGGACGAAGCTGGGCGCAGCCAGGCGATCCGCGCCAACCTCAACAACAGTGAAGGCCGCTTGAGCCCCGGGCAGTTCGTGCGCGTCTCGGTGATCCTCGCCGAGCGGCCGAATGCCCTGGTAATCCCGGAAGAAGCCATCATGCCGGTGGGTGAGCGCCTGCTGGTCAACCTGGTGGTGGCGGGCAAGGTCGAGTTGCGTGAGGTCAAGTTGGGCAAGCGTCTGACCGGCAAGGTCGAGGTGCTGGAAGGTCTGCAGGGCGATGAAACCCTGATCAGCGCCGGTTGGCAGAAGGTTCGTGCTGACATGCCGGTGCGCACCAAGGTGGCGGAGCAGCGCTCATGACCCTGTCGGATATCTGCATCCGCCGGCCGGTATTTGCCACGGTCCTCTCGCTGATTGTGGTGCTGCTCGGTTTGATGGCTTACGACCGCCTTGCCGTACGCGAGTACCCGAATATCGATGTGCCGATTGTCACGGTCAACGTCACCTATCCCGGCGCCAGCCCGGAGATCATGGAATCCCAGGTCGCCCAGCCGATCGAGGATGTGCTGTCGGGTATCGACGGGCTGGATTTCGTCAGCTCCATCAGCCGCTCGGAAAACACCCAGATCACCGCGCAGTTCCGCCTGGGCAGCAACTCCGATGAAGCCGCCAACGATGTCCGCGACCGCCTGGGGCGTGTGCGTGGCCTGCTGCCGGATGAAATCGCCGAGCCCATCGTGCAGAAGGTCGAAGCCGACGCCCAACCGGTGATCTGGATCGCCTTCTACAGCGAACGCTACAGCGCCATGGAGATCACCGATGTGCTGGAGCGGGTGATCAAGGATCGCTTGCAGACCATCCCCGGCGTTTCCGAAGTGCAGATTCGCGGCGCGCGTACCTTTGCCATGCGCATTTGGCTGGATCCGGAAAAGCTCGCTGCGCACAACCTCACCGTGCAGGACGTGGAAGACGCTCTGCGCCGGCAGAACGTCGAGATTCCGGCCGGGCGCATTGAATCGCAGCAGCGCGAATTCACCGTGCTCTCGGAAACCGACATGAACACCCCGGAGCAGTTCAACCAACTGATCCTTGATGATTCACGCGGTTACCTGCTGCGCCTGGCGGATGTGGGCTATGCCGAAATCGGTGCGCAGGATGAGCGCAGCATCGTGCGTTACAAAGGCAAGCCGGCGGTGTCGATGGGCATGATCAAACAGGCCACTGCCAACCCGCTGGACATCTCCGATGGCCTGGCGGCGGCCATGCCCGACGTGCGTGCGCTGCTGCCCGATGGCATGGAAATGGCGGTGGCCAACGACAACTCGCAGTTTATTCGCGAGTCGATCGACAACGTGTTTATCACCATCTGGGAAGCGGTGGGGCTGGTCATCCTGATCATCTTCATCTTCCTGCGTTCGTTGCGCGCCACCATCATCCCGCTGGTGACCATCCCGGTGTCGCTGATCGGCGCGTTTGCCCTGATGAGCCTGATGGGTTTCACCATCAACACCCTGACCCTGCTGGCCATGGTACTGGCCATCGGTCTGGTGGTGGACGATGCCATCGTCATGTTGGAGAACATCCACCGGCATATCGAAGAAGGCATGGCCCCGGTGCAGGCGGCGCTCAAGGGCAGCCGCGAGATTGCCTTTGCGGTGATCGCCATGACCCTGACCCTGGCCGCCGTGTTTGCCCCCATCGGCTTTATGCAGGGCACCACAGGCAAGCTGTTTACCGAGTTTGCCTGGACCCTGGCCGGCGCGGTGCTGGTGTCCGGTTTTGTCGCCCTGACCCTGACGCCGATGATGTGCGCACTGCTGCTCAAGCCGCATCAAGCCGGCGAGCGGCACAACCGCGTGTACAACCTGATCGAAAACTTCCTCAACGGCCTGACCTACAGCTACAAACACCTGCTGACCAAGGCGCTGAACCTCTGGGTGCTGGTGGTCGGTCTGTTGGTACTGACCATCGTGGCCTGCGTGCTGCTGTTTGCCGGGCTCAAATCGGAGCTGGCACCCACCGAAGACACCGGTACCATCATCGGCGTGTTCAATGGCCCGGATGGCGCCACCATCAACTACACCGGGCGCTATGCCCGTGAAGTCGAGGCGGCCTACGCGAGTATCCCCGAGACCAATCGCTACATGGTGATTGCCGGCTTCCCCACGGTGGCTCAGGGCATTTCCTTTATGAAGCTGGAAGACTGGGCCGACCGTTCGCGCAGCCAGTTCGAAATTCGCAATGAGCTGCTGCCCAAGTTGCAGGACATCGCCGGCATTCGCGCCTTTCCGGTCAACCGGCCGCCCCTGGGGCAGAGCGCGCGTAACCAGCCGGTGAACTTCGTGATCCGCTCCTCCATGGAGTACAGCGAGTTGCAGAGTTATGTCGATGAGCTGCTTAACGCGCTGCGCGATTACCCGGGCCTGGAAAGCCTGGACAGTGATCTCAAGCTCAACGCACCGCAGCTCAAGGTCGCGGTTAACCGCGAACAGGCCGTAGCCGTGGGCACTGATGTGGCCACCATCGGCCGCAGCCTGGAAAGCCTGTTCGGCAGCCGCCAGGTGACGCGCTTCAAGCAGAACGGTGAGCAGTACGACGTGCTGGTGCAGTTGCAAGGCGTCGACCGTAGTAACCCGCAGGATCTCGACCGCGTGTATGTGCGTGGACGTGACGACAGCATGGTGCAGCTGTCCAACCTGATCGAGGTGCGCGAGACTGTGGCGCCGCGCGAGCTTAACCACTTCAACCAGCTGCGTGCGGTGACGGTGAGCGCCAACGTCGGCTCTGGCTACACCTTGGGTGAGGCCTTGGCGCATCTGGAGGCGACGGCGCGCACGGTGTTCCCGGCGGAGACGCAGTACGACTACACCGGCACGTCGCGAGACTTCAAGGAGTCCAGTGCGGGCATTGCACTGATCTTCGCGCTGGCTTTGGCGTTTATCTTCCTGGTGCTGGCGGCGCAGTTTGAAAGCTTTACTGACCCGCTGATCATCCTGTTCAGTGTGCCGCTGTCGATGGCCGGGGCCTTGCTGGCGCTGACGTTATTCGGCGGCACGTTGAACATCTACTCGCAGATCGGTCTGGTGACGCTGATCGGCCTGATTACCAAGCACGGCATCCTGATCGTCGAGTTTGCCAACGTGCTGCTGCGTCAGGGCCATGAACTGCGCGGTGCGGTAATTGAGGCGTCGGTGCAGCGTCTGCGGCCGATTCTGATGACCACCGGGGCGATGGTGTTGGGTTCGGTGCCGTTGGCAATTGCCACCGGAGCCGGTGCGGAGAGCCGGCAGCAGATTGGTATGGTGATTGTCGGCGGCCTGTTGGTAGGCACCTTCTTCACCCTGTTTGTGATCCCGACCCTGTACATGCTGCTGCGCCGCTGGCGGCCGATTAAACAGGAAAGTGAGGAAGTGGCGGTTGCGTAGGATGGGTTAGGCGCTTGGTCTGATCTTGAACTGTCGAGATTCTTGTCGCGCCGTAACCCATCATGGCAATGGCAGCCAATATCGCACTGATGGGTGACGCCGCCCGGGCAATGCGCTCTTGCCTTGTCATCACCTAGGCGGCTAACCCATCCTACGGGAGGGTGTTACTCGACCTTAAGCACCAGCTTGCCGAAGTTCTCGCCGCTGAACAGCTTGAGCAAGGTTTCCGGGAAGGTCGTCAGGCCGCTGACGATATCTTCCTTGGACTTCAGCTTGCCGCTGGCCAGCCAGCCGCCCATCTCAGCAGCCGCTTCGGCAAAGCGCGGGGCGTAGGTCATCACCACCATGCCTTCCATGCGTGCACTGTTGACCAGCAGGTTGAGGTAGTTGGCCGGACCTTTGACCGCCTGTTTGTTGTTGTACTGGCTGATCGCCCCGCAGATCACCACCCGTGCCTTGAAGGCCAGGCGGGTGAGCACGGCGTCGAGAATGTCGCCGCCGACGTTATCGAAATACACGTCCACCCCTTTGGGGCACTCGCGCTTGAGGCCGGCGATCACGTCTTCGTTCTTGTAGTCGATGGCGCCATCGAAGCCCAGTTCATCGATCAGGAACTTGCACTTGTCCGCACCACCGGCAATGCCGACCACGCGGCAACCCTTGAGCTTGGCGATCTGCCCGGCCACGCTGCCGACCGCGCCGGCGGCGCCGGAAATCACCACGGTTTCACCGGCTTGCGGCGCGCCGACATCGAGCAGGGCGAAGTAGGCGGTCATGCCGGTCATGCCCAGTGCCGACAGATACAGCGGCAGCGGCGCGCGCTTGGGGTCGACCTTGTAGAAACCCTTGGGCTCACCGAGGAAGTAATCCTGTACGCCCAGTGCACCATTTACATGATCACCGACGGCAAAGTCCGGGTGCTGCGAGGCGATTACTTCACCGACGCCGAGGGCGCGCATCACTTCACCGATACCGACCGGTGGGATGTAGGACTTGGCGTCGTTCATCCAGCCACGCATGGCCGGGTCCAGCGACAGGTAGGCGTTCTTCACCAGTATTTGGCCGGGACCGGGTTCACCGACGCTGGTTTCCACATAGCTGAAGGTCTCGCGGCTGGGCAGGCCGACCGGGCGTTGGGCAAGCAGGAACTGGCGGTTGAGTGGGGTAGTCATGGCAGGTACTCACTGAACGGAAAGCCTGTTGATAGCCCGTGCTGATCAGTGGGGCAAGGTTTGCCCGTGGGCCGAATGCTTGTAAATCCATTCGAGTGATAGCTGTGCTGGGGTGTTAATCACTCATTTCGATGGGGCTATCACCAGCAGTTTGATAGTGCTGCCTTGCTACGCAGCAGCTGATTAGACTCGACGCAGTTTCTAATCCTTGCGAGGACACGCAGATGAGCTTGAGCTTTTCCGGCCGGGTTGCCCTGGTCACCGGTGGTGCTGCTGGTATTGGTCGTGCCACGGCACTGGCATTCGCCAACGAAGGCCTGCAGGTGGTGGTGTCCGACGTCGATGTCGAAGGTGGCGAAGCGACCGTGGCGCTGATCCGTGAAGCCGGCGGTGATGCGCTGTTCGTGCGCTGCGACGTGACCCGCGATGCCGAGGTCAAGGTGCTGATGGAGCGTACGCTGGGCGCCTATGGCCGTCTGGACTACGCCTTCAACAACGCCGGCATCGAGATCGAGAAGGGCAAGCTGGCCGAAGGCAGCGAAAGCGAGTTCGACGCCATCATGGGCGTCAACGTCAAAGGCGTGTGGCTGTGCATGAAGCACCAGATCCCGCTGCTGCTGGCCCAAGGCGGTGGTGCCATCGTCAACACCGCGTCGGTGGCTGGTCTGGGCGCGGCACCGAAGATGAGCATCTATGCCGCGTCCAAGCATGCGGTGATCGGCCTGACCAAATCGGCGGCGGTCGAGTATGCGAAGAAGAAGGTGCGGGTCAACGCGGTGTGCCCGGCGGTGATCGACACCGACATGTTCCGCCGCGCCTATGAAGCCGACCCGAAGAAGGGCGAGTTCGCAGCTGCCATGCACCCGGTCGGGCGCATCGGCAAGGTCGAGGAAATCGCCGCTGCCGTGCTGTACCTGTGCTGCGATAACGCAGCGTTCACCACTGGCCAGGCACTGGCGGTGGATGGTGGGGCGACCGCGATCTGACGCTTAGCGGGTTGCGATAAAAAAGGTGCCCATGTGGCACCTTTTTACATATGGGGCCTCCCAGCCTGGACGATTGGCCGCTAAAGTCACTGCGAACGCCATCACGCTCTCGCCAGAATCGTCGCGCTGTCCCGATCCCGGAGTAGAACAATAATGACTGCTGACCCGTTACTGACCCTGTTTCTTCCCATTGCCCTGGGCATCATCATGCTCGGCCTGGGTCTGTCGCTGACCCTGGCCGATTTCGCGCGGGTGGTGAAATTCCCTAAACCAGTGCTGATTGGCCTGGCTTGCCAGCTGTTGCTGCTGCCGCTGGTGTGCTTCTTTCTGGCCAAGGCGTTCGGCTTGGCTCCGGCGCTGGCGGTTGGCCTGATGCTGCTGGCCGCTTCACCAGGCGGCACCACGGCCAACCTGTACAGTCATCTGGCGCATGGCGATGTGGCGCTGAATATCACCCTGACGGCGGTCAATTCGGTGATTGCCGTGCTGACCATGCCGCTGATCGTCAACCTGTCGCTGGCTTATTTCATGGACGGTGATCAGGCGCTACCGCTGCAGTTCACCAAGGTGGTGCAGGTGTTTGTCATCGTCCTTGGTCCGGTGGCCATCGGCATTTGGCTGCGCAGCCGCTTCCCAGGTTTTGCCGCGCGTATGGAAAAGCCGGTGAAGATCATCTCCGCGCTGTTTCTGTTGATCATCATCCTTCTGGCGGTGGTCAAGGACTGGCAGACCTTCGTCGATTACGCGCCTCTGGTAGGCGGTGCGGCGCTGGCCTTCAACCTGATCAGCCTGGCGGTGGGCTACTGGGTGCCGCGTCTGTGCAAGCTCAGCTTGCGTCAATCGATTGCTATTGGCATGGAGATCGGCATTCACAACGGCACCCTGGCGATTGCCTTGGCACTCAGCCCGATGCTGCTGAACAACGCGACCATGTCGATCCCCGCAGCGATCTACAGCATCATCATGTTCTTTACCGCAGCTGCCTTCGGCTGGTGGGTCAACTTCGTCCATGGCAAAGAGTTGAAAGCCACCGAATAGATATGGCCGAGCATGAAAAAGCCCGTCACTTGGACGGGCTTTTTCATGCCTGCTGATTGGCTCAGTGCAGCGGCAGTTCAACGCCTTCGAACAGCTCTTCCAGCTCGACCTTGCTGTGGCACTGTACGGCCTTGGCCATAACGTCGCGGGTCAGGTGCGGGGCGAATTTCTCGATAAAGTCGCACATAAAACCGCGCAGGAAGGTGCCGCGGCGGAAGCCGATCTTGGTCACGCTGGCCTCGAACAGGTCGCCGGCATCCAGCACCACCAGGTCCGGGTCGAGTTTGGGGTCGATCGCCATCTTGGCCACGATGCCAACACCCAGGCCCAGGCGCACGTAAGTCTTGATCACGTCGGCGTCGGCAGCGGTGAACACCACTTTCGGCGTCAGGCCGCGATGGCTGAAGGCTTCGTCGAGTTTCGAACGGCCGGTAAAACCGAAGGTGTAGGTGACGATTTCATGCTCGGCCAGGGCTTCCAGGGTCAGCTTCGGTAGCTTGGTCAGTGGGTGGCCCTGGGGCACGATCACGCAACGGTTCCAGCGGTAGCAGGGCATCATGATCAGGTCGTTGAACAGTTCCAGGCCTTCAGTGGCGATGGCGAAATCCACGGTGCCATCGGCGGCCATTTCGGAAATCTGTGTCGGTGTGCCCTGGTGCATGTGCAGAGCTACGTCCGGGTACTGTTTGATAAAGGCGCTGATCACTGGCGGCAGGGCGTAGCGCGCCTGGGTGTGAGTGGTGGCAATCGACAGGGTGCCTTTTTTCTCGTTGGAGAATTCCTGGGCAATCTGCTTGATGCTTTCAACCTTGCGCAGAATCTCGCCAGCGGTGTTGATGATACGTTCGCCGGCTGGAGTGATGCGGGTCAGGTGCTTGCCGCTGCGGGCAAAGACTTCCACGCCCAGTTCGTCTTCCAGCAGGCGTATCTGTTTGCTGATGCCGGGCTGCGAGGTGTAGAGGCTTTGTGCGGTGGCAGATACGTTGAGGTCGTGATGCGCGACTTCCCAGATGTAGCGCAGTTGTTGGAGCTTCATAAAAATCCCTCAAAGCAAAAAGACGGCCGTTCAGGTTACCGGCGTTTTATATAACCATAATGATGATTAAAGCATTAAATCTAGACCAAATATCTAAAAAGACCGCCTTTATTCAAAGTTCTCCACGACTACGGTGTTGCAGCATCGGCACCAGGTACACCGGCACTTCGGAAAGCTGCACCAGGCGCGAAGCCGTCCGTCCCAGGGGAATGTCCATATCGGTACCGTGGCTGTGGCTACCTAGGACCAGCAGATCCACGCCGAGTTGCTGCGCTTCATCGAGGATTACCAACGGTGGATCACCCTGGACCACGCGTACTGCCTTGATCAGATCCAGGTCATGCAGCGCTTCGCCGATCTCATCGCGAAAGCCCTCCAGCACTCGCTGTTCGATGCTGGCCATCACGGTACTCAGGCCGTTGGTGCGCAGCTCCTTGAGCCGCTCTTCATCCAGGTAGGTTTGCAGCACCGATTCGGCAAACAGACCCATGGGCTCCACCGCGTGCACCACATACAGGCTGGCATTGAAAGAGCGGGTCAACGCCAGAGCGTGTTGCAGGATGTAGGGGGCATACAGACCCAGATCAGTGGCATACAGAATCGAGCGAATCATTCGGCCTCCTTGACTGCCTGACTGGCGGGCCTGATCTGAGCTTAGCAGTGCCATCGGCAAGTCAAAGAAACCACAGGTTTTGAGGACGAATGGTTATATAGGTATAGGGGGAAGAGGGCGCTGATGGCCCTCATGCGTAGGAATTAGAGTTGTGGTTCGTTACTGATGCCGTGCGGTACGTGACCGGTGGCGACCACTTCGCGGGCTTTTTCGCAGTGCCCGGCCTGGTCGTCGAAGAACACATCGGCGCCGAAGGTTTCCAGAATCGCGGCTTTTTCCAGGCCGCCGAGGAAGAACGACTCATCCAGACGAATGTTCCACTCGCGCAGGGTGCGGATCACCCGCTCATGGGCTGGCGCCGAGCGCGCGGTGACCAGTGCCGTGCGAATCGGGCACTGCTCTTCCGGGAACTCCTGTTGCAGGCGGTGCAGGGCGGCGAGGAACGGCTTGAATGGGCCGCCGCCGAGCAGCTCACGGGCTGACTGCCGTTCGTGGCTCTGGAAGGCTTCCAGGCCGGCCTGTTGATAGACCCGCTCGGATTCATCGGAAAACAGCACGGCGTCACCGTCGAAGGCGATGCGCAGCTCGTTGCTTGCCGCCCGGCGTGCGCCACCGGAGAGGATGGTCGCCGCACCGAAACCGGCACGCAGCGCGCTGCGCACATCTTCGGCGTGAGTGGAGAGAAACAGGTGGCAGCCGAAGGCGGCCAGATACGGATCGGGGCTGCGTCCACCGACAAAGGCTGCGCGGGAGATGCCCAGGCCGTAGTGCTGGATCGAGTTGAAGGCGCGCAGGCCGGTGTCAGCACTGTTGCGCGAGACCAGAATCACTTCAACGCGCTGCTGCTTGAGGGTGGTGTTGATCTGCAGCAGCTTCTCCACCAGGGGAAAGGCATCGCCAGGGGGGAGGATTTCGTCCTCATGCTCGATCTGGTATTGGCGATAGGCCTCGACGCCCTGGCTTTCATAAACCTGGTGGCTGTCGCGCAGATCGAACAGCGCCCGCGAGGAAATCGCCAGCACCAGTTTGTCGCCTAATCCCTTGCTCATGACGGTGTCCTATTGCGCGCGTTGTTCGAGAAAACGCAGGGTCTGATACAGCATCTCGGTGCGCGGCATGGCGTAACCGGCTTGGGCCGCAGCGGCCAGTGGTGCGGCATAGATGGCGTGCAGTTCCAGCGGGCGTTGCAGGGCGAAGTCGTGGTACATGCTCGGCAGGTAGTCCGGCATATGGTCGGTGGCGGCGAGCAACTTGCCGGCAAAGCCTGCGGGCAGCTGATAGCCGCAGGCACCGGCGGCATCCACCACTTCCTGCATGATTGCCTCGATCAGCGCGCGGCTGTCGGCGTTGCCCATTAGCGCCGTGGTGGCGCTGTTGAGCAGCACCGCCAGGCCGTTGTAGGGCACGTTCCACACCAGCTTTTGCCAGCGCGCCTGGTTCAGTTCGGCCATGGCGGTGGAGTCCAGCCCGGCAGCCTGGAACAGTGCACAGCCTTGTTCGAGGATCTGCTGACGGCCCTCGGCATCGCTCGTCGGGCCGGAGTGATAGCCCAGGTTGACGTTGCCCAGCGCCTGATGTTCGACCACTCCTGGTGCACTGCGATGCGCGCAGATATAGCAGAGGCCGCCCAGCAGGTGCAGCGAGTCCGGCAGCAGCGGGCGCAGTTCGTCTTCCACGGCCAGACCATTCTGCATCAGCACCACTTTGGCGCCCGGTGCGGCTGCCTGGCTGATCAGCGGCGCCAGTTCGGCGTTGCTGGTGGTCTTGGCGCCGATCAGCAGCCAGTCGCATGGCGGCATGTCGCTGACCGACTGATACGCCTGCACGTTATCCAGGTGCAGGCTGCCATGCACAGTACTGTTGACCTGCAGGCCCTGACTGGCGACAGCGGCGAATTCACTGCGCAGCAGAAAGTGCACATCAAAACCGGCGCGGGCCAGCATCAGGCCATAAAAACCGCCAATTGCGCCGGAGCCGAGAATGCCGATACGGGGTGTTGCAGTCATCAGGGAAGTTCCTCTGCAGGGCGCGACAGGGCAGTGTCCAGCGCCTGGGTGAGTTCGGCGCTGTGCAGGCGGCTGTGCAGTGCGCCATAAAATTGGCCATCACGTACGGCAAACAGGGCCGGTAGATGGAATACCTCGTAACGTGCCACTAAACCGCCATTGTTGGCCGCATCGACCCAGGCCAGGCGCTGCACGGGCAGCGGCAGTTTGCCCAGTTCACGGCGCGCCCAACGGCAACTGGCACAACCTATGCTGGTAAATATCAGCAGTGAAGTGCCGGGCAAGTCGAGTAGATGGCGATCTGCATCTAAATCGGTCAGTTCCAGCTCAGTCACTATACTGCCCAATGTGGTATCAGATTGATGGCATCCGAGGTAGTCATAGATGCGTCACTTTCTGCGTCATCCCAGTGATATGCCGGTTGAATTGGTGCTGCGTAAACAGGCGTTCGTGCCCAAGCAGCGGCTCAACAATATCAGCCTCGGCGGTGTGGCTTGCAACTCCAACCGCGCTTTTCGCCGTGGCACAGCCATCGAGTTGCGTATTCCGCTGTTTGGCGAGCATGCGCGTTACCCTGGGCTGGTGGCCTGGTGTCGCAAGCAGGAGGACAAGTACCTGGTCGGTATTGCCTTTGTTGATGAAGACACCCTGTTTCGCGCGCGCATGGTCGAGCAGGTCTGCCAGATTGAACATTACCGTCATCAACGTGAGCAGGAGCTGGGCTGCAGTCTGCCGATTGAAACGGTGGCGCAGGAATGGATCAGCCAGCATGCCGCCGAGTTCTCCCGCGCCAGCCTGAATTAGTGATTGCCCGCCTGCAGGTCGCGGAAAAACCTGGGCGAGGCGGTTTTTAACGCGATATTGCCAACGCAGGTAGTCTTTCGGCGACCTACCAAGCCCATTGTCGAGCCAGGCCTTTACGCGCTAAGGTTCGGCTTCCCCGCTGTGCTCATATTGCTGTGCTCCGCCACACGGGGATCGCTGGCGGCCGGCACCCGTGACCTGATGACTCTGACTGATGAATAGCACGATGGCTGATTTACCGATTGATGACCTGAACGTTGCCTCCAACGAAACCCTGATCACCCCCGCACAGCTCAAGCGTGAAATTCCGCTGACCGAAGCTGCCCTGCGCACGGTTGCCAGTGGTCGTGAGGTGATCCGCAATATTCTCGATGGCAAGGATCATCGTCTGTTCGTGGTGGTGGGTCCCTGCTCGATCCATGACATCAAAGCTGCCCACGAGTATGCCGGGCGCCTCAAGGCACTGGCTGCTGAGCTGTCGGATAGCCTGTATCTGGTCATGCGGGTGTATTTCGAGAAGCCGCGTACCACCGTTGGCTGGAAAGGGTTGATCAACGACCCGTTCATGGACGACTCGTTCAAGATTCAGGACGGCTTGCACATCGGTCGTCAGCTGTTGCGTGATCTGGCTGAAATGGACTTGCCGACTGCCACAGAAGCCCTGGACCCGATTTCCCCGCAATACCTGCAGGACCTGATCAGCTGGTCGGCCATTGGCGCACGTACCACCGAGTCGCAAACCCACCGTGAGATGGCCTCGGGTCTTTCCTCGGCTGTGGGCTTCAAGAACGGCACTGACGGTGGCCTGACCGTGGCGATCAACGCCCTGCAGTCGGTCTCCAGCCCGCACCGTTTTCTCGGCATCAACCAGGAAGGTGGCGTGTCCATCGTCACCACCAAAGGCAATGCCTACGGTCACGTGGTGCTGCGCGGTGGCAACGGCAAGCCGAACTACGACTCGGTGAGTGTTGCCGTTTGTGAGCAGGAACTGACCAAAGCCGGCATCCGCCCGAACATCATGGTCGATTGCAGCCACGCCAACTCCAACAAGGACCCGGCCCTGCAACCGCTGGTGATGGATAACGTCGCCAACCAGATCCTCGAAGGTAACCAGTCGATTGTCGGCCTGATGGTGGAAAGCCACTTGGGCTGGGGCAATCAGTCGATTCCCAAGGACCTCAGCCAGCTCAAATACGGCGTGTCCATCACCGATGCCTGCATCGATTGGGAAAGCACCGAGAAAACCCTGCGCGGCATGCATGCCAAGCTCAAGGATGTGCTGCCGAAACGTCAGCGCGGCTGATTACAACGGCTGCAATAAAAACGGGCTTATGCGTTATGCATAAGCCCGTTTTTTATGACCTGCCATCCATGGCAGTCACCCTTCGGGCCGTCACTCCGCGACGTTAAAAATCGTTCCAGACGATTTTTTATTGCCTGCTATGCAGTTAGCCCTCAACTCTTAGGGCGGGTTGAGCGCAGCGATACCCATCACTCAATCGTCCCGCTTGCCCCAGTTGAGAATCGCCAGGGTCAGCAGCCCCGCAACAATCCCCCAGAACGCCGACCCCACCGAGAACAGGGTCATGCCCGAGGCGGTGACGAGAAAGGTGATCAGCGCCGCTTCGCGCTCTTTCGGCTCGCTCATGGCTTGCGTCAGGCCGCCAATGATCGAGGCGAACAGGGCGAGGGCGGCGATGGATAGGATCAGCGCTTTCGGCAACGCGGCAAACAGCGCGGCCAAGGTGGCACCGAAGATGCCGGCGATGCCATAGAACACCCCGCACCAGATGGCGGCGGTATAGCGTTTTTTCGGGTCTTCGTGGGCTTCCGGGCCGGCGCAGATCGCTGCGCTGATGGCCGCCATATGAATGCCATGGCTGCCGAACGGCGCCAGTAGCATCGACGTCAGGCCGGTGGCGCTCAGCAGTGGGCTGGCCGGCACGTCATAACCGTTGGCGCGCAGCACGGCCATGCCCGGCAGGTTCTGCGAGGCCATGGCAACGATAAACAGTGGGATGCCGATACTGATGATTGCCGCCAGGGAGAAGCTCGGGGTGGTCCATTCCGGCACCGCCAGTTGCAGCTCGAAATGCTCGAAGTTGAGCAGGCCGAAAATCGCAGCCAGTACGCTGCCGACGATCAAGGCGGCGAGCACGGCGTAGCGCGGCAGCAGGCGTTTGCCCAGCAGGTAGGCGATCAGCATGGCCACTACCAGCAGCGGCTGTTGCTCGGCCGCGTTGCAGATTTCCAGGCCGATCTTGAACAGCACGCCGGCCAACAACGCGGCGGCGATAGAGGCGGGGATACGGCGCATCAGGCGGTCGAAGGTGCCGGTCAAACCGATCAGCACAATCAGTGCCGAAGCGAAGATATAGGCACCAATCGCCTCGCTATAGGGCACGCCGGGCAGGCTGGTGATCAGCAGGGCGGCACCAGGGGTGGACCAGGCGATCATGATCGGCGCGCGGTAGCGCAGCGACAGGCCGATGCAGCAGATTGCCATGCCAATCGACAATGCCCAGATCCACGAGGAAATCTGCCCGTTGGTCAGACCTGCAGCCTGGCCAGCCTGGAACATCAGCACCAGCGAGCTGGTGTAGCCGGTAAGCATGGCGATAAAGCCGGCGACTACCGCCGAGGTCGAGGTGTCGGCCAATGGCCGTAAGCGGGTTTGCGGTAGATCGTGCATCAGAGCAATCCAGTGTCGGCAAAGATGGGATACAGCGAGGCGACCAGCAGCAGGGCCATGCCGATATTGAAGATACGCAGCGCTCGGGCGTTACTCAGCCAGTTGCGCAGCAGGCTGCCCGCGACCGTCCACAGACCGACGCTGGGGCAGTTGACCAGGGCGAACAGCGCGGCGATCAGCAGCACGTTGACCACAAAGTTTTCCTGCGGGGTGTAGGTGGTAATGGCGCCGATGGCCATGATCCAGGCTTTCGGGTTGACCCACTGAAAGGCCGCCGCCTGCAGAAAGGTAAAGGGTTTACCCACGGACTTGCCGCCATCCTGTGGTGCTCCGGAGCCGGCAATCTTCCAGGCCAGGTACAGCAGGTAGGCCGCGCCCAGGTAGCGCAGCACGCTGTGCAGCAGCGGTACTTGCTCGAACAACTGGCCCAGGCCGAGACCGACCGAGGCCACCAGCAACATAAAACCCAGGCTGATGCCGAACATATGCGGCAGGCTGCGACGCAGGCCGAAATTCACCCCGCTGGCCAGCAGCATCATATTGTTCGGCCCCGGCGTAACCGAGGTGACAAAGGCGAAGGCGATAAAGGCGAGCAGCAGTTCGGTGGTCATGGCGCAGGCTCATAGCACTTATTGGGGCAGTACTGATCAGCCTAGGGGCAGATGCCCAGAGCGTCGCGGTACAGCGATGCAGGCAATGGGCGGTACAGTTTCAGGCAGCTTGTTTGTGGCGTCAGTACAGTTTTATACCGGGAGTGCTCTCTCAGCTTTCACTGGCGCTGTTATGCAGGGTTTGGTTGACCTGCAACCAGCCGCTGACGGCGGTTTCCCCGGCTTCACTGAATGCCCGCTGCAGCAGCTTGGCTTGCTCACGGCGCAGGGCCTGTTCCAGCTTGGCGCCTTCAGCCGTAAAGCCGAGCAGTCGTTTGCGCTTGTCGTCTTCAGCGGCAAGGCTCTGCACCAGGTTCATTTCCAGCAATTGGCGCAGGGGAGTGTTCAGCGCCTGCTTGCTGACGCCCAGGTAGCCGAGCAGTTCTTTCATGCTCAGCCCTGGGTACTTGGCGATAAAGAACAGAATGCGGTGATGCACCCGTGACAGGCCGCGGCGCGCCAGCATCTCATCGGCCTTGGCGGTAAACGCCTGGTAGCCGAAGAAGAAGGCTTCCATGGCCGTCTGCTGAGTGGTTGTGCTCTTGAGGTCAAGCATTAAGGTCAAGCCTATTGACGTATTCGGGTTGATCGTCGTAGTTTCAGGCAAACAGAATTTCGGTCAAACAGTTTGACCTATTTTTATTTGCCTTTGCTACCGGTGATATCCATGGCCTTCTCCGAACGTGTTGCCCGCCTGAAAAGCTCCCTGATCCGTGAAATCCTCGCCGCGGCGCAGCGTCCGGAAGTCATGTCCTTTGCTGGCGGGTTGCCGGCCGAACCCATGTTGCCGAAGGTCGAATGGGCCGATATGCCGGCGAGCATGGGTCAGTACGGCATGAGCGAAGGCGAGCCGGCGCTGCGTGAGGCGATTGCCGCCGAGGCTCGCGCTCTGGGCGTACCCTGCGAGGCCAGCCAGGTATTGATCGTCAGCGGTTCGCAGCAGACGTTGGACTTGGCCAGCAAACTGTTTATCGATCCGGGTACCGAAGTGCTGCTCGAGGCGCCGACCTACCTGGCCGCGCTACAGGCCTTCCAGCTGTTCGGCGCTGATTGCATCGCCGTGCCGCAGGAAGCCGACGGCCCGCAGATCGACGCTTTGCGCCAACGTCTGCAGAACCACAAACCGGCCTTTGCCTATCTGATCCCGACCTTTCAGAACCCATCGGCGGTGCGTTACAGCGAAGCCAAGCGCGACGCCGTGGCGGCGCTGCTGGATGAGTTCGGCGTGACCCTGATTGAAGATGAGCCATATCGCGAGCTGGTATTCGATGATGGCAGTGCCACGCCGATTGTCAGCCGTCTGCAAAAGGCCAGCTGGATTTACACCGGCACGGTGTCGAAAACCCTGCTGCCTGGCCTGCGCGTCGGCTACCTGATTGCGACGAAGGACTTGTTCCCTTACCTGTTGCGCCTCAAACAGTCGGCGGACCTGCACACCAACCGCATCGGTCAGTGGCAGGCGCTGCAGTGGCTGGGCAGCGAGAAATACCGTGGCCACCTGGCCGAGCTGCGCGACTTCTACCGTATCCGCCGTGATGCCATGCAGGCGGTGCTGGAAGAACATTTCAGCGACCTGGCCGACTGGCAGGTACCCCAGGGCGGTCTGTTCTTCTGGCTGACCCTCAAGCAGCCGCTGGACACTCGCACGCTGCTGGCGCCGGCGCTGGCGCAGAACGTGGCGTTTATGCCGGGTGAGCCGTTCTTTATCGACCCGGACGCCAACCCTGGCCATTTGCGGCTTAACTTCAGCCACGTCGCACCGGAGCGCCTGAACGAAGGTCTCAAGCGTCTGGCCGAGGTGATTCGTCAGGCGCAAGCAAGCTAATCCACGCGGTCAAGCAGATTGGAGGAGGGCGATATGTACAAGGTTTATGGCGATTACCGCTCGGGCAACTGCTACAAGGTCAAGCTGATGCTGCACCTGCTGGATCAGCCCTATCAGTGGAGCCCGATCGATATCCTCAAGGGCGAGACCCAGAGCGATGCCTTTCTGGCCAAGAATCCCAACGGCAAGATCCCGGTGCTGGAGCTGGACGACGGCACCTGTCTGTGGGAATCCAATGCCATCCTCAACTTCCTCGCCGACGGCAGCGCGTTTCTGCCCAGCGAGCCGCGCCTGCGCACTCAGGTGCTGCAGTGGCAGTTTTTCGAGCAGTACAGCCATGAGCCTTATGTCGCGGTGGCGCGCTTTATTCAGCTCTATCAGGGCCTGCCTGAAGCGCGCCGTAGCGAGTATGAGGAGTGCCATGTGCGCGGTCACAAGGCACTCAAGGTGATGGAGAAGCAGCTGCAGCGCACGCCCTATCTGGTTGGCGAGAACTTCTCGATTGCCGATATCGCCCTGTACGCCTACACCCACGTGGCGGGCGAAGGCGATTTCGACCTGGCCCCATACCCGGCCATCCGAACCTGGCTGGCGCGGGTTGCCAGTCATCCGCGCTATATCGGCATGCTCGATTGATAACCGCCGGGTGAACTGAGCGGTGAGAGGCCTGCGCGTTCTCACCGCTCAGTCGCCAGCTCGCCGTAAAAAGCACTTATCATTCAACGATCTATCTTCTGTCTGGGTCGCGAATGCCAACTGCTGTTCAGCGTTACAAGCGGCTGTTGTCTGCCGCTCTGGCGCGTTACTTCCCCCATACCACAGCCTATCTGCGTGCCGAGCGTGAAGCGGCTGCGCCGTTAAAAAAACCTGCACCACGGGCCAAAAAAGCGCCTGCCAAGGGCCAATCGGCTAGCGCGAAGCCGCCGGCTAAACCGCGCCGCGCTGCCAGTAAACCCAGCACTCAAGGTATTGACGGGCCGGCCATGCTGACGGTCGAAGCCGCGCAAGCTCGGGCCATGCGCGAGCAGGTGGCGCGGGCGGTGACGGCTGGGTTGCTTAGCGCGCCATCGGCTGAGCAGTGGGCGATGATCCTCAGCAATCATCCGCTGACACGCATCTTCGCCGGGGCAGGTTCGGGCAAGTCCACCACGCTGGTGCTGCGGGTGGTGTTTATGTTCTGTCACCTGGGCATCAAGCCCGAGCAACTGACGGTGATTTCCTTTACCAATGCGTCCTGCGCCGAACTGCGCGAACAGCTGCTCAAGGTGTTGGGCTTCTTCAACTATCCCTTCGATGCCGTGCAGGCGCGCCAGTGCGTGCGCACTTTCCACTCGGCCATGGGCAGTGTGGCCAAGAGTGCGCTGGGTAATCCGCGTTGGTTCGAACAGCTGGATGATCCGCGGGCGGCGAGTCGTGAACTGGATAACCCGCTCAGCGCCGGACGCTTGCGCCCAGCCCAGCAACGCCTACTGAAACAGGCTTACCAGCAATGCTATGCCGAGCAGCCGGTTTTTCGTCAGCAGGTGCACAGCCTGTTGCAACTGCCGATGCCGCCGCTTGAGAGGGGGCGTCAGGCTAAGGCCCCACTGGATCCGTACCGGCTGGCGGGCGAGTTCAGCGCTGCGCCGTTGTATGAGGCCTTTTATGCCCAGGCCGAGTTTGCCGAGAGCATTGGCATTGAGCTGTCGGCTTTGCAGCCGCAGAACGTTGAGACTGCAGCGCCGGTACGCGGGTTTCTTGAGGCATTGCGGCTGTTCTGGCCGTACTTCGAGCGCGCTTTGCAGGCGCAGGGTTTGATGACGTTTAACGGTGCCTTTGCTGAGCTGACGGCGCGGCTTAATGCCGACGGGAAAAGTGTTGCGCCAGAGCTGCTGGCGCCATTTAGCCATCTGCTGATCGACGAATTTCAGGACATCTCGCCGCAGATCGTGCAGTGGTTGCAGGCCGTGCAGTGTTGCCTGGCCGGGCAGGGTGCAGCCGTCAGCCTGATGGCCATCGGCGATGACTGGCAGTCGATCTACGGCTGGCGCGGCAGCTCGCCGCAGCTGTTTATCGACTTCGACCGGCACTTTCCCGGTAAAGGCAAAGCCAAACGCAGCGCCGTGCTGACCCTGGCCAACAACTACCGTTCGATTGAGCCGATTATCCGTGACGCTGAAGCGCTGCTCGGCGACGTGCAGCACAAACAGGCGAAGGCCAGCCAGGCGATCAAAGCTACCCAGCCAGGTGATCATGGCGTGCGCCTGATCCAGCGCTTCGACAGCAAGGCACGCCTGCCGGAGCTGCTCAAGCAGATCCGCGAACAATGCGCCTACGCCGCCGCGCGCAACAGCCGTGAGCGCAATGCGGTGCTGCTGCTTAGTCGGCGCAACGAACCGCTGCAGGCCATTATCGCGCAGCTGGACAAGAAACTGCCGGTCAAGGCCTACACCATCCATCGCGCCAAGGGCTTGCAGGCCGAAGTGGCGATCATCCTTGATGAGTGCCAACCGCCCGAGTCGCACCCGCTGCGCAATGCGCTGTATGCCTGTTCGGGATTCTTCAGCAACAGCTACGACCAGGCTATGCAGGATGAAAGCCTGCGCCTGGCCTATGTGGCGATCACCCGTGGCGTCAGTCGGGTGTTCTGGTACTGCCAGAAGACCCAGGGTGCAACGCGTATTCTGGCGGCGCGCGGGCGTTAGCGTCGAGCTGGCAGGCCTGTGTGTGGGGGCTCTAGCTGGCTGACTGCACCGATGAGTGGCATGCAAGTATCTGTGGGCGGGCTACTGCTTTTCTTTGGCGCATTTGTGACAATGCGCGCCCCTAATCCAGAGTGCTCTTGCATGCTCTCGCTTTTCTCAGGCCTGGACACGTGGCTGATTGTCAGCCTGGTACTTGCACTTACCTTTGTGCTGGCATTTGAATTCATCAACGGTTTCCACGACACCGCCAACGCTGTGGCCACCGTGATCTACACCAAGGCGATGACGCCGAATCTGGCGGTGTTCTCCTCCGGAGTGTTCAATTTTCTGGGCGTGCTGTTGGGCGGTGTAGGCGTGGCCTATGCCATCGTCCACCTGCTGCCGGTTGAGCTGCTGATCAATGTGGATACCGGGCAGGGCTTGGCCATGGTGTTCTCGCTGTTGGCCGCTGCCATTTTGTGGAACCTCGGTACCTGGTACCTGGGCATCCCGGCATCCAGCTCGCACACCCTGATCGGCTCGATCCTGGGCGTGGGGCTGGCCAATGCGCTGCTCACTGAAATCACTGTCGCGGAAGGGGTGAACTGGCAGAAAGCGACTGACATCGGCCTGTCTCTGCTGCTTTCGCCGATCGCCGGCTTTGCCGTCGCCGGGTTGTTGCTGATTGGCCTGAAACTGTGGAAGCCGCAGTCGACCATGCACACCTCACCCGAGCAGCGTGCCGAAGAGAAAGGCAAGAAGCATCCGCCGTTCTGGAACCGTCTGGTGCTGGTGTCCTCTGCCATGGGTGTGAGCTTTGTGCACGGCTCCAACGATGGTCAGAAAGGTATTGGCCTGATCATGCTGGTGCTGATCGGTATCGTGCCGGCGCAGTTTGCCCTGGACCTCAACAGTACTACCTACGAGATCGCCCGTACTCGCGATGCGGCCACCCACCTGGGTGAGTTCTACCAGCGCAACGCCGACTCGTTGTCGGAGTACCTGGCGCTGGGCAAGAACAATCGCACCGAGCTGCCGAAGGTCTACCGCTGTGATCCGAAGCAGACCGAAGCGACCCTGGTTGCGTTGCTGAAAACGCTGGAAGGGGTGCGTAACTACACTGAAGTGCCGGATGCAGCGCGTATTGATATGCGCCGCTACCTGTTGTGCCTGGATGACGCGGCTCGCAAGGTTGGCAAACTCGACCTGTTGGACAGCCGCGAAAAAAGCGACCTGGAAAAACTGCGCAAAGACCTGACCGCCACCACGGAATATGTGCCTTTCTGGGTGGTGATCGCTGTGGCCCTGGCGCTTGGTCTGGGTACCATGGTGGGCTGGAAGCGCGTGGTACTGACTGTTGGCGAGAAGATTGGCCGTGGTGGCATGACCTATGCCCAGGGCATGAGTGCTCAGGTGACGGCGGCCGTGGCGATTGGCTTGGCGAACGTCTTCAGTCTGCCGGTGTCGACCACCCATGTGCTGTCTTCAGGGGTTGCCGGTACCATGGTGGCCAACCGCAGCGGTCTGCAGGCCGGCACGGTGCGCAATATTCTGCTGGCCTGGGCGCTGACGCTGCCCATCTCGATGACGCTGGCAGCTGGTTTGTACCTGTTGGTTAACTTCATCTTCATCAACTGAGTCGCTCGCGGAGCGCAACGGAGCAGAAAGATGGGCGTGTTTGATATCAAACATTGGTTGGTCCTGCTGGTCGTTGTAGTGCTGGTGTTCGGCACCAAGCGTCTGAAAAATGCCGGGTCCGATCTCGGTGAGGCGATCCGCTCGTTCCGCAAGGCTGTGCGCACTGAGGATGAGGCGGTCGAGGCTACTGCTGCAGCGAAAGCTGAACCGGTTGCCGCAACCAGTGTGAGTCAGCAGCAGCGCTGATCACTACTGCACATTCCATTGAAACGACAACGGCCATGATCGCGCGATCATGGCCGTTGTCGTTTCAGGCGTCGTATGGCGTCAGGTGTCACGCAGCAGGTCATTGGCGTTGAGCAGGCTGTAGGCGATTTCCGGGCGTTTCTCCAGGGCGCGACGGATAGCCGTGGGGATCGATTGACGGGTTTTGCGGCACAGCCCTGGCAACTCATCGATCTGAATGGCAATACCGCGCATGCTGCGCACCTCATTGAAACCTGGGGCAACCGCGACGCGCACACCGAGCTGCTCGTAGATGCGCCGCTGCATCTTCTCCAGATCCGCCAGACTCTCGAGGTTTTCCAGGCGCTCGAGCAGGCGTTTTTCCTCCGTGCGGGTTAGCAACAGGATGCGTACGTCGCTGCTGGCGCTCTGCAACAGCTGCTCGCGCCCGCAATCGCAGGCACCGGGTGGGCAGGGTTGACGCAAGGATGGAGGGTTGCTCATGGGCTCCGATCATAGCCAGCTGCGAGCGGTTTTGCCCATGCTTGGGTGTGGACAAAATGCGTATTGCGCGGATAATCCGCCAGCACCGCCATTGCTGAAAATAGCCCTGTTGCCATGCGCGTTTTGCGAATTGCCCTGATCTGTCTGCTGATGCTCGCTCTCCCTGCGCAGAGTATGGCGGCTATCAGCATGCAGTTATGCGCGGTTACCCAGCAGTGCGGGGCGTCGGCCCAGGTTGACTCGCAGATGGCGGCGCATCATCCGGCTGCGTCTGCCAAGGCCTCGGCCCACGGTGTGCATCACGCCAGCGACATCTCCAACACCTCCATATCTGCTGCCGATAGCAGTCTGTGCAGCCTCTGCGCTTTTTGTGTCGGCGCGGTGGCCCTGAGCCATGTGCGGGTCAGCAGCGCTGTGCCACAAGCGGCAGAGCCCTCTCTGGCGCGGCTGGATCAATTTATCGGCTTTATCAGCGAACCCCTCGAACGTCCCCCGCGGTTATTTCTCGTCTGAACAGTGTGTTGCTGTGTGCTGCCAGCGCTCTGGTGCGTCTGGCCCGCAGCGTTTATTCAGTTTCTAATTCGAGAACCTAACCATGAGTGCATCTTCAAACATCTTCGCATTGCTGTTGAGTGTGGGCCTTCTGTTGGCCAGCGCTACTGCTCTTGCCGCTGGCGAACATCAGGGCGGGCATCACGCGGCGGCGTCGACCCAGCAGAAAACCTGGGGGATTGCCGGTGATTCGCAGCGGGTCAGCCGTACCATCGAAATCAGCATGAACGATCAGATGCGTTTCAGCCCTGACCAGCTTGAAGTCAAACAGGGCGAAACCATCCGCTTTATCCATCGCAATGAGGGGCAGGTCATGCACGAGTTTGTGCTCGGTACCCAGGCTGAGTTGCAGGAGCATGCTGCGATGATGGCGCAGTCAGCGGGTATGCCAATGCAGCATGACTCCCCGGACATGACCCATGTCGCACCGGGGCAGCGCGAGGAGCTTGTCTGGACCTTTAACCAGGTCGGTGAGTTCGACTTTGCCTGCCTGATTCCCGGCCACTACCAGGCTGGTATGGTCGGCAAGGTGCGGGTGTTGGCCAACTGACTGCATGGCTGGCTCGTCAGCCGGGTACTAAAACAACCGGGGCCGCTATCGCTATGCGACCCCGGTTGCTTGTTCAGACAGCAGCGAAGCGCTCGTTGAGATAAGCAATGATCGCTTTGGACTCGTACAGCCAGGTGCTCTGGCCGTTTTCTTCGATGCGCAGGCACGGCACCTTGATCTTGCCGCCTTGTTGTTCCAGCTCGCTGCGCGCCTGGGCGTCGTTCTTGGCGTCGTGCAGGGCCACCGGCACATTCAGCTTGTGCAGGGTGCGGCGGGTTTTTACGCAGAACGGGCAGGCGTGGAACTGGTACAGCGCCAGGCCCGCGGCGCTTTGCTCGACCGCAGCCTGCGCTTCTGGGGTACGTTTGAGCTTGGCCGGACGGCTGATCCAGTCGAGGAAGATGATCAACTGGCCGAGGCCAATGCGCAGTGCCTTGATAATCATGCGAGGGCAAACCTTGGGTCGATAAACAGGGGCGCGCAGCTTACCCGAGTTTTTCCGCCTTGGCCCGACCCTGGGCCGAACGGCATAATCCGTGTCCGATTTTCTGCCTCCGGCGAGCCTGCGATGAAACCTGAAGACCTGTTATTGCTGGTGACCTGTGAGATGCCGTTCGGCAAATACAAAGGCCGTATGCTCGCCGATCTGCCGGGTAACTACCTCAACTGGTTTGCCCGCGAAGGTTTCCCTCAGGGAGAGATCGGTCGGCTGCTGGCGTTGATGCAGGAGATTGATCACAACGGCTTGTCGGGCCTGCTCGACCCACTGCGAACCAAGCCGCGGGTGCTGTTCAAGGGCCAGTAGGCATTTCACTGCGCAATAAAAAACCGGCTTATGGCCGGTTTTTTATTGCGCGCCGTCCATGGCCGCAGCATGTGTCGCGCGAGGCGACGGTAAACAGTGCTTCTGGCAATTTGCATTTCCCAACAGGCGCTTTACTGCGCCTGGCTGAGCTCTGGGGTGAGAGCCAGCGGCGGCACTTCAACGAACTCCAGTTGCAGGCGCTCACTGCTCCAGGCGCGGGTCTTATTGGTCAGCGCCAGGTCGTCGTTCAGCTTTTGGCCGTAAGACGGGATGATTTCTTTCAGTTTGGTTTGCCACTCAGGACTCTGCATCTCGTTCTTGAAGGTCTTCTCCAGCACCGAGAGCATGATCGGTGCGGCCGTCGAGGCTCCCGGCGATGCGCCGAGCAGGGCGGCGATGCTGCCATCGGCGGCGCTGACCACTTCGGTACCGAACTGCAGGACGCCGCCGTGTTCGGCGTCTTTCTTGATGATCTGCACGCGCTGACCCGCCTGGATAAGCTCCCAATCCTCCGATTTGGCATTGGGGAAGTACTCGCGCAGCGAATCCATGCGGTCTTCCTGGCTGAGCATCAGCTGGCCCATCAGGTAGGTGCTGAGCGAGAAATTATCGATGCCGGCGTGGGTCATCGGCAGGATGTTGTCGGTGGTCAGGGCGCTGAAGGTGTCGAGCAGCGAGCCGTTTTTCAGGAACTTGGTGGAGAAGGTGGCGAATGGGCCGAACAGCAGCACCTTCTTGCCATCGATCACCCGGGTGTCCAGGTGCGGTACGGACATCGGCGGCGAACCGACCGAGGCTTTGCCGTACACCTTGGCCTGGTGCTGAGCGACGATTTCCGGGTTGCTGGTGGCGAGGAACGAGCCGCCGACCGGGAAGCCGGCATAGCCTTCGGCTTCGCTGATGCCGGACATCTGCAGCAGCTTCAGCGCCGCACCGCCGGCACCGATAAACACGAACCTGGCGTTGATGGTTTTCTCGGCGCCGCCGTTGCCCAGGTCGGCCACCCGTACATTCCAGGTGTTGTCGGCGTTGCGTTCGATGCCGCGCACTTCATGCCGCAGGTTGAGGCTGACGTTGTCCTGCTGGCTTAACGAGCCGAACAGCTGGCGGGTGATTTCGCCAAAGTTGACGTCGGTGCCAATCGACACGCGAGTGGCTGCAAGCTTTTGCCCGGGCTCGCGGCCTTGCATCACCAGCGGTACCCACTGGCCGATCTGCTGCGGGTCTTCGGAATACTCCATACCGCGAAACAGCGAACTGGCCTGCAGCGCCGCATGGCGCTTCTTGAGGAATTCGACGTTGTCATCGCCCCAGACAAAGCTCATGTGCGGTACGTTGTTGATAAACGAAGGCGGGTTGTTCAGCACCTTGCGCTCAACCTGATAGGCCCAGAACTGTTTGGAAATCTCGAAGGATTCGTTGATCGCCACCGCCTTGCTGATATCGATGCTGCCATCGGCCAGCTCGGGGGTGTAGTTCAGCTCGCAGAAGGCCGAATGGCCGGTGCCTGCGTTGTTCCAGGCGTTGGAGCTTTCGCTGGCCACCTGATCGAGGCGCTCGTAGATATCGATGCTCCAGCCCGGCTCCAGCTCGTTGAGGTAGGTACCCAGGCTGGCACTCATGATGCCGCCGCCAATCAGCAGCACATCCACGGTTTTTTCCGACTCGGGGTGCTTGGCGCAGCCAAGCAGGCTCAGGCACAGCAGGGGCAAGAGGAGTTTTTTCATTAAACCAATCATCTTATCGGTGAAATCAGTGTGACGACCTGGGCGACACGGGATCAGGCGTGTGGCAATAGCCTGCATGCCCGTCGGCGGGCGACAGGCGCAGGGCAGGTGTACGGGGACGTCGTGTGCGTAACGGCAGTGGCGTTGGCAGCCGGCAGCTTGGTCAGCTATAGCGCGGGCGACTGTCGTGGCGGGGCTATCGCAAGAAGCATGCCTGCCACGCCAACGCTTCTGGCTGCGGCGTTCTGCCGCCTGTCAGCATGCCTGGCGGGGTTCAGGAGTGGCGTGATCTCGCCATATTCCAGCGGTCTTGCTATAGCAGGTGGCGGAACATCGCCACCTGCTATAGCAAAGGACAGACAGAAAACCGGCTCATGGCCGATTTCTTTGTGGTGATGATTAAGTTTAAGGGTCAGTCAGATTTCTCAGGCGTGCAGCATTTTGCGCAGTTCTGTTTGCGATATTTTTGGTATCAGGCTGTGCGGTACACGGCTTTTTTCTGACAGGTTGAAAACTTCGAAAACTCCTTTTTTGATGACTGATTTAGCCATTAATTTAAAACTCGGGAGTATGTTTCTGTGCCAGTGAATATCCAGGTTGCTAGGTGTAGAACCTTCGCCTTTCTCATAAAATCGACCAGCACTTGAGTTCATATCCATGCCGATGGCGAATACTTTGTTGAAGCCGACGTGATAGGCTAGTTGAAGTCCGCCGAAAAGAATTGTTCGGCCGCCATAGTAGCCTTTTGACAAGTCGAGACTAAAGCCGATGCCGTTTTTCTTACGGCCTAGCAAGGAGAATTCACAAGCTGCTTCTTTTCGTGCTCTGGCAACTAAAGGGTGCAGCCAATTGGGTATTATTCGATTGTCGTGAATATCTCTATTTACTCGTTCGAATAAGAACACTTTTTTATTTACGAGGGCATCTGGGCGTCGTTTTAAAATTTCTTCGATGACAGGATAGCTGAACGCTAGATTTTCAGCGCTATTAACGCCCTTCATAAAAAGTTCTAGTCGATCACCGACAAAGAATTCGTCATAGCAAATATAAAAAAATGGTTTGATATTGTTACTTTCGCAGAGGCTTATAGAGCCGTTCATGGCGATGACGGGTTTGTCTGTGCAAAACTCTTTGAAGTTGAAATCGCTGGCTGATGGGCCAGATGCGACCAGGAAAACTTCGCCATGCTGCGTTGACTTTATTTCGCTGAATGGCGAGATATGTACCTTGGCTATTCCATTTATGGCAACTGATCGCTCGAGCGATATTTTTATGTTCTGATCTGACATGGAAAGAAGCCACATTTCTAAATGGTTAATACCTAGGTCGTAGATTTACGAGAGTGGGCTAGTTATTGACCAGGCTAAGGAACTCGCTGCGCGTGGCGGCGTTTTCGCGGAACTCGCCGAGCATCACCGAGGTGACCATGGAGGAATTTTGCTTCTCCACGCCGCGCATCATCATGCACATGTGCTGGGCTTCGATCACCACCGCCACACCAAGGGCGCCGGTGACTTGCTGGATGGCTTCGGCGATCTGCCGGCTGAGGTTTTCCTGAATCTGCAGGCGACGCGCGTACATGTCGACGATGCGTGCGACTTTCGACAGGCCGAGCACCTTGCCACTCGGGATATAGGCGACATGGGCCTTGCCTATAAAGGGCAGCAGGTGGTGTTCGCATAGCGAATACAACTCGATGTTCTTCACCAGCACCATTTCGCTGTTATCGGAGCTGAACAGCGCGCCATTGGTGACTTCTTCGAGGGTTTGCTGGTAACCCTTGCACAGGTACTGCATGGCTTTGGCGGCGCGCTTGGGGGTGTCGAGCAGGCCTTCGCGGGACACGTCCTCGCCAAGTTGGCCAAGGATCGCGGTGTAGTTTTGTTCCAGGGACATGATCTTCCTGTGGCACTTGCGGAGATATACAGACGCGCAGGTTAGGGCGGTGCCGCCGGGCTGGCAAGGGCGCGGCACGCCAATTTGCCTCAGTTTTCTGACGTGGGTGGCAGCTGGGCAGCCCAGTTGTCGGCCCACAGGGTCAGTGGCAGGAACTGTTCAACCAGCTCCAGGCCCAGGCGTGATAACTGGTAGCCCCGTTCGCCGTTCTCCAGCAGTTGGGCGTCACGCAGCTCTCCCAGGCGGGTGTTGAGTACCGAGGGTGACAAGCCTGCGCAGCGGTTCTGCAGCTCGCGAAAGTTGGCCGGCGACTGATGCAACTCCCAGAGCACGCGCAGGCTCCAGCGGCGGCCCAGCAGGTCGAGCAGTGCCATGATCGGGCGGCCTGTCTGCGAGCCGCGTACCGGTTGGCCGGGTGTAGGGGTATCCATGAAGGCTCCTTGCTTCTTTTTTAGTAGCGATCTAGAGTGGCCTTGCTACTTTTTTCGTAGCTTAACAGCCTGTCAGGAGTATTGCCTATGTACAGCCCACGTATTCAACCGGTGCAACCACCTTATGCCGCTGATGTGCAGGCGGCGTTTGATCGAGTCATGCCGCCGGGGATGCCGCCGTTGAAACTGTTTCGCAGCATGGCGCACAACCCGCGAGTGCTGCAGCGCTTGCTGGCGGCAGGCTTGCTTGATCGCGGCAGCATCAGCATACGCGAGCGCGAACTGCTGATCCTGCGCACCACGGCACGTTGCGGTGCAGAGTACGAATGGGGGGTGCACGTCGCCGTATTCAATGCTCAGGCGGGGTTCAGTCCAGAGCAGTTGGCTGATACCTGCGCCGTTGTGCCCAATTGTGAGCTATGGAGTTCGGCTGAGCAGGCGCTGTTGGCGTTGGCTGACAGTCTGCATGCCAGCGCAACGCTGGACGACAACCTGTGGCAGCAACTCAGTGCTGAATTCACTGAGTCGCAGCTGATCGAGTGTCTGGTGCTGGTGGGGTTCTACCATGCGGTGTCGTTCGTGGTGAATGGCCTGCGTGTCGAACATGAGGCGCAGACACCCCGCTTTGCCCGTTAGGCGAGGGCCTATTCGTCGCGGTCATCCATCATGGTGCGCTTGAGCATCACGTACACCGCGCCAGTACCGCCGTGCTTGGCCAGGCAGGAGGTAAAGCCGAGCACTTGCGGATGCTGGCGTAGCCAGGTGTTGACGTGACTTTTGATCATTGGTTTGCGGCCATCCATGCGCACAGCCTTGCCATGGGTGACGCGCACGCAGCGCACCTCCAGCTTGTTGGCCTCGGCGATAAATTCCCAGAGGGTGTCGCGGGCTTTTTCCACGCTCATGCCATGCAGGTCGAGGCTGCCCTCGAAGCTGATCTGGCCGAGCTTGAGCTTGCGCATCTGACCTTCCTGCACGCCGTTGGCGGCCCAGTACAGCGGGTCTTCGGCGCCGACGTCGATGACAAACTGATCAGACAGACCATCGACTTTGATACTGTCCACGCGCGCCGTGGCGGCCTGGCGCAGGGTGGCCAGTTGGGCACGGTTGGGCTTCGGTTTGCCGGTGTCGGCGCGGTCATGCTTGATGGGTTTGACGCCGCGTAGTTCGGCTTTGAACAGGGAAAAATCGTCGTCTTGCATTTAGGGTCTGTTACCGTTTTGTCGTGGCTGCGCCGAAGCCTGTTTTAGCGCGAGGCAAGGCACGAGACGCGAAGTTTGGTGTTCCAAATGAGTGTCGAGAAACGCAGTATCGCGCTAAAACAGGCCCGGCCCTTCGGGTTGCGCGAAAAATCTCGCCATGCGGTGTTGGAGGTCTTGGCAAGGGAGCGACCATTACCTGCGTCCTCCGCCTAGCCTGGCGAGATTTTACGCGGCAACGCGGCTCGCGACAAAACGGTAACAGACCCTAGATCTCCGCGAAGGCCGCTAGTGTATCCAAGCTGTCGGTGTTCGTGCTGGGCTGGGCTTCAGTCGCGTTTTTTCAGCAGATGCGGGGCCATGTTCAGGTCGCTGGCGTGGCGTGCACGGCGGCGGCAGCGGCGCCATAGCATGACGCCGACATACAGCAGGGCCAGGCCGATCACGGCGAACAGGCTGGCGGCCACCGTGGATTCATTCAGCGGGCCGAGTACCGAATGCTGGCCGAGCAGAGCCGCAATACCGGCCATGCTCAGCAGAATGCCGAATGTCGCCAGCAGAGCGGCCAGTGCCGCCCCCAGGCGCGTGCGCCAGTTGCCGGCACTACGTGGGCGCAGACGGCGGGCGTCAAAACCATCGGAGAGCTTCATGCCGATTTCCTCATGCCGATTGACTCAGTGGCTATCGGTGCTATGACCGGCCGCTGCCGGTGTGGTTCAACAGTCACTGCCCAGGGTGTGATCGCGCACGCGTTTGTCAGGCGCCTCAGAGCAGCGCGCTGGCGCGTGGCACCACGGCGGCAAAGTTGTCGGCCAGGGCGATCATCTCGGCCCGGTGCATGTCGGCCGCGCTGATCACCTGACCGTCCAGCGTCGGCAGGTCACGGGTGGCGCAGGCTGCATCGACCACGGTGCAACGGTAACCATAGTCCTTGGTGGCGCGCACCGTGGTGCTGATGCTGGAGTGGGTCATAAAGCCGCAGACAATCAGGTCCAACCGGCCGAGGGCTTGCAGACGTTCATGCAAGTCGGTGCCGGTGAAGGCATTGGGCATGCGCTTCTCGACGATGATCTCGCCAGGCAGCGGTGCGGCTTGAGGCAGGTGCAGGCCGCGTGGCCCGCGCGGGTCGAGCAGACCATCGGGGATGCCCAGGTGTTTGACGTGAACGATGGCGCTGCCCAGGTCCCGGGCCGCCGCGAGCAGCTTGGCGATTTCTTCCAGCGCTGCATCCAGCCCTGGCAGTTTCAACACGCCGCTGCGGTACTCCTCTTGCGCATCGATGACCAGCAAGGTCGCATTGCTCAGGCTGGCTGGCGCATGGCCACGGCCTGTAAGGGCAAAGAGCGTTTGTGGGGTGGACATGGCAGCAACTCCAGGCAGACAGACTGCGGCCATTGTCCGCCTGTGCAGCGCTGCTGTGAACCGTTGCGCTGGATGATCTTGCCGGCGACCGGTGCAGCGCGCAGAATCAAGCCCTGGCCGAGGACTGGCGGGTATAAGCAGAAGGAGTTGTGTAATGAGCCTGATCGCCTTGTTTTCCGAATATTTCTGGTTGTTTTTCGCCCTCGCGGTCTCCATCGCCGTGCTGCGCGAACTGTGCATCAAGCGTGATCCACCATCCTCCAGCGAGTCACCCGGCAATCAGTCGTAGCGTGCATGCAGGCCCGCGCTGGTTGCCATGAATGGGCTAGAATGCGCGACTTTTTTCTGCGGAGAGCTGCCGTGAGCGACGCTACAAACGCCTATCCAACCCGTCTGCGCACCATCCGTGATTACATTCGCTGGGCTGTCAGCCGCTTTCATGGCGAAGAACTGTTTTTTGGTCACGGCACCGACAATGCCTGGGATGAGGCCCGCCAGCTGGTGCTGGGCGCGCTGCACCTGCCGTATGAAATCGCCGACAGCTATCTCGACTGTCGCCTGGATGACGCCGAACACCAGCACCTGCACAACTTGCTGCAGCAGCGCATCGAGGCGCGCGTGCCTACGGCCTACCTGCTGGGTGAAGCCTGGTTCTGTGGTTTGCCTTTTATCGTGGATCAGCGCGTGCTGATTCCCCGCTCGCCGATTGCCGAGCTGATCGAGCAGCACTTCGAACCCTGGCTGGCGCAGGAGCCGGCGCGGATTCTCGACCTGTGCACCGGCTCGGGCTGCATCGGTATCGCCTGCGCCTACGAATTCCCCGAAGCTGAAGTGGTGCTCGGTGATTTGTCGTTTGAGGCGCTGGAAGTGGCCAACCAGAATATTGAGCGCCATGGCTTGGAAGAGCGTGTCTACACCGTGCAGGGCGATGGCTTTGCCGGGCTGCCGGGTCAGCGCTTCGATCTGATCGTATCCAACCCACCCTATGTGGATGCCGAGGATTTCGCCGATATGCCGGTCGAGTACCAGCATGAGCCGGAGCTGGGTCTGGCCTGCGGCGAGGATGGTCTGGACCTGGTGCGGCGCATGCTGGCTGAGGCGGCGGACCACCTGAGCGAAAAGGGTGTGCTGATTGTTGAAGTGGGCAACAGCCAGGTGCACGTCGAGGCGTTGTACCCGGAAGTTGACTTCACCTGGCTGGAATTCGAGCGCGGCGGTCATGGTGTATTCCTGCTCGCGGCTGCGCAGTGCCGCGAGCATCAGGCGTTGTTCCGTCAACGCCTGAATGGCTGATCAGCGTAGCGTCAGATGGCGGCTCAGCAGCGCACGTAAGGCCGCCGGTTTGACTGGCTTGCTCAGATAATCCAGGCCGGCGGCATGCACTTGAGCGATCAGTTCGGGGCGGCCGTCGGCGCTGATCACCACGCCCGGCAGTGGCTCGGCCAGGCGCGTGCGCAGCCAGGCCATCAGTTCGGTGCCGGTTTCACCGTCATCCAGGTGAAAGTCCACCAGCGCCAGGTGCGGGCGCACGTTTTCACTCAGCAGATGCTCACATTCCAGCCGATTGCGCGCCGTCCATACCTGGCATCCCCAGCGTGACAGCAGGCTGTACATGCCGGTGAGGATGCTGTCTTCGTTGTCCACGCAGAGTACCTGGGTGCCGGCCAGTGCCTGACCAGGTTGTTCCAGCGCGGCCACGGGTTTCGGCGCTTCGGCCTGCTGCGCCAGGGGTACGGTGACGCTGAATACACTGCCTTTGCCAGGCCAGGAGCGTACTTCCAGTTTGTGTTCCAGCACCCGACACAGGCCGTCGGCAATCGCCAGGCCCAGGCCCAGGCCTTTTTCCGCACGGGTCTGGTGGCTGTCCAGGCGTTTGAACTCCTCGAAAATCACCTTGCGCTTGTCGTCCGGGATGCCGGGGCCGCGATCCCAGACTTCCAGGCGCAACTGCTGGCCCTGGTGGCGTACCCCCAGCAATACGCGGCCCTTGGCATAGCGGAAGGCGTTGGTCAGGAAGTTCTGCAGGATGCGCCGCAGCAATTTGATGTCGCTGTCGATGCGCAGGCTGCTGCTGCGCAGGCGGAAATCCACGCCGTGTTCGGCGGCCAGCACCTTGAATTCCGCGCCCAGGGTGTCGAACAGGCTGTTCAGCGCAAAGGCCTGGCGATCCGGCGTAATACGGCCGTTTTCCAGGCGCGAGATGTCCAGCAAGTCGCTGATCAGGTCTTCGGCCGAACGCAGCGAACTGTCCAGGTGACGCACCAGTTCACGGGCGTCGCTGGGCAAGGCGTCATCCTGATGGGCGAGGGCAGCGGAGAACAGTCGCGCGGCATTCAGCGGTTGCATCAGGTCATGGCTGACCGCCGCGAGGAAGCGGGTTTTCGACTGGCTGGCCGCTTCCGCCACGCGCTTGGCTTCGATCAGCGCCTGGTTCAGCTGCGACAATTCCTGGGTGCGTGCGCTGACCCGCTGTTCCAGGCCTTCGTTGGCGTCCTTCAAGGCGCGCTCGGCTTCACGGAACTCGGTGATGTCGGTAAAACTCATGACGAAACCGCCGCCGGGCATGGGGTTACCGATCAGCTCAATCACCCGGCCATTGGGGAACATGCGCTCAGAGGTGTGCGCCGTGCCCTGGCGCATCCAGTACAGACGCTTGCTGACATGCTCTTCGATGTCGCCATCGCCAAGCAGGCCGCGTTCGGCATTGAAACGAATCAACTCGGCCACCGGCCGACCGACATACACCTGACCATCGGGGTAGTTGAACAGCTCGATATAGCGGTGGTTCCAGGCCACCAGGCGCAGCGACTGGTCAACCACGCTGATGCCCTGGGTGATGTTCTCGATCGCGCCCTGCAGCAGCGCGCGGTTGAACTGCAGCACCTCCGAGGCTTCGTCGACGATGCGCACCACATCTTCGACGTGCATCTCGCGGCCTTCGATGGCCGCCTTGACCACGGCGCGGGTCGAGGATGCCCCCAGTACACCAGCCAGCAGCCGTTCGGTGTGGGCGATCCAGTCGCTGGTAGCGGTCTGGTTGGGGTCGAAACCCTTGCCCTGACGGTAGGCAAAGCGCATGAAACTCTGCCGTGCGCGGTCTTCGCCGACAAAGCGGTTGGCCAGTAGCAACAGGTCGCCGACCTGCACTGCGAGCATGCTGCGGTTGCTCGGTTTGTTGCCCAGGTCGTGGCCGATAAAACGTCCGGCCTGCCAGTGCTCGGCCATGCGGGTGCGCGAGAACCAGGAAACCCAGGCAAACAGCAGGAAATTACCGGCCAGCGAGAGCACCACGCCGCGGGTCAGAGGGTCGACCTGAAAGCCAATCGGGGCATACAGCAGGCTGTGCAGGCCGGGGAAGGTTTCCAGTGGCCAGCCCAGGCCGCGAGCCACCAATGGCATGACCAGGGTGTAGAACCAGATCAGTCCACCAAAGAACATACCGGCAAACACGCCCTGGCGGTTGGCCTGCTTCCACACCAGAGCACCGAACATCGCCGGAGCCAGCTGGCCAATAGCGGCAAAGGACACTTGGCCAATGGTGGCCAGGCTGGCGTTGGAGCCGAGCAGGCGATAGCACACGTAGGCCAGCAGCAGAATCAGCACGATGCTCACCCGGCGCGCGGTGAGCATCCAGTGGCGGAACGCCTCGAACGGCCGCTCGGTGTTCTGCCGACGTAGCAGCCAGGGCAGCAGCATGTCGTTGGAAATCATGGTGGAGAGTGCCACCGAGGCGACAATCACCATGCCGGTGGCCGCCGAGGCGCCGCCGATAAAGGCCAGCATGGCCAGTGCGGGATGTGCTTCGGCAAGCGGCAGGCTGATGACGAAGGAGTCCGGGGTGATGCCGGCCGGCAGCAGCATCTGTCCGGCGAGGGCGATGGGCACCACAAACAATGCGGCGAGGATCAAGTAGGCGGGGAACACCCAGCGCGCTAGGTTGAGGTCCTTGGGCTCGATGTTCTCCACCACGGTCACATGGAACTGCCGCGGCAGGGCGATGATGGCGATCATCGCCAGACCTGTCTGGGTCATCATTGCCGGCCAGTTGACGGTTTCGGCCCAGAAATCCTCCAGCTCGGTGCTGGCCTTGGCCTGGCTGAACAAGTCGGCAAAACCGTTGTACAGCCCGTAGGTGACAAAGGCACCGACGGCGAGAAAGGCCAGCAGCTTGACCAGCGACTCGAAGGCAATCGCCAGGACCATGCCGCGGTGGTGCTCGGTGACATCCAGGTTGCGCGTGCCGAACAATATTGTGAACAGCGCCAGGACCAGCGAAACGATCAGCGCAGTGTCCTGGGCGCTGGTGCCGCTGGCGCTGGCCCCTGCGCCAATCAGCAGGTTGACCCCCAGCACGATGCCCTTGAGCTGCAGCGCGATATAGGGCAGCACGCCGACCAGGCAGACCAGCGCTACCACCACCGCCAGCGCCTGGGACTTGCCGTAGCGCGCAGCAATGAAGTCGGCAATCGAGGTGATGTTCTCCTGTTTGCTGATCATCACCATCTTCTGCAGCACCCAGGGTGCGAACACCAGAATGATGATTGGCCCCAGGTAGATCGGCAGAAATGACCACAGCTGTTCGGCGGCCTGACCGACTGCGCCGAAGAATGTCCAACTGGTGCAGTACACCGCCAGCGACAGCGAGTACACCCAGGCCCGCACGCGCGGCGGCATGGGCGTGGCGCGGCGGTCGCCATAGAAGGCAATGGCGAACAGGGTGGCCATGTAAATCAGCGCTACTGCGGCGATCAGCCCACTGGACAGGGTCATGCAAGCTCCGAAAGCAAACTATAGGGGGCGGCCGGGGTCATATCTGGCAGCGCAGCGGCTGCCCAGAGCCTAGCGCATCAGCGTCCGCGGCAGATGATGTGCGTCAGTCTCGCAGCAAAGTGGCGGTGCGTCAGGTGCGACCAAGGTCGCACGGACATAGAGCCCCTTACTGTTGTGGATTGTGCACACTGATTGGCCCTGTTAGCGTGTCGCGCTTGCGACTCTGTCCGAGGAGGGACCCTATGTTCAAGCCGCAACTGATTACCCTGCAACGTGGCGGATTACGCATCGAACCTATGGTCGATGCCGATATTCCCGCGCTGATCAGTCTGGCCGACGCCAATCGTCAGGAGCTGATCTACATGAATGGCAGCCAGCGCCTGGACTGGTATCGCCAGGGCTTGCTCGAGCAGCGCGAAGGACGAGCCTTGCCTTTTGTTATTCGCCTGGGTGACCAGTTGGTGGGCACCACCCGTTTTGGCGACTTTATGAACACCTTGCCGGCGGCGGAGATCGGCTGGACCTGGCTGGATCGTAGCCAGCACGGCACGGGCCTGAACACCACCATCAAGTACCTGATGCTACGGCATGCCTTCGAGAACTGGAGCATGGTGCGGGTGCAACTGAAGACCGCTGCCAGCAATCTGCGTGCACAGCGCGCCATCGAAAAACTCGGTGCGCAACGTGAAGGGCTGCTGCGCAATCACCGTCGCCTGGCCGATGGCCGCCTGGATGATACGGTGCTGTACAGCATCACCGATCACGATTGGCCGGCGCTCAAGCAGCAACTGGAGGCGCGTTTCGGCGGTTGAGGCATGGCCCAGGCAAGCAGCGAACAGACACATTTCTGGCAAGCCCCCGAGTTGGGTGGCATTGAGCTGCTGCACGCGCATTATGTCGAGCAGCGGTTTTCCCCGCATGTACACGAAGGTTTTGTGTTCACCGTGATCGAGCACGGCGCGCAGCGCTTTCGTCATCGCGGCAGTGATCATCTGGCGCCTGCGGGCAGCATGGTGCTGATCAACCCGGACGAGCTGCACACCGGCTCCAAGGCCCATGAGCAAGGCTGGCGTTACCGCGCGTTCTATCCGAATAACGCCCAGGTTTGCGGGGTGTTGGCCGAGCTTGAGTTGGGGCGTCAGGGCATGCCGTCTTTTGCGTTCAGTGTGCTGCAGGACGTCCAGCTGCATCACCAGTTTCAGGCGCTGCATCAGTTGCTTGATCAGCAGGCCTCGGCGTTGCAGCTGCAAACCGCCTGGCGTGAAGCGATCCTGTTGCTGTTTCAGCGTCATGCACGTCTGCCAGAGGGGCTGACGCCGGGGCATGAGCCGCTGGCCGTAAGCCGCGCCAAGGAATTGCTCAGCAGCCAGTTGGCAGCGCCGCCGTCGCTGGAGGAGTTGGCCCGGTCGGTGGGCTTGTCGGCCTTTCATTTTGCCCGGGTGTTTCGTCGTGCCACCGGCTTGCCGCCGCACAGCTGGCTGATGCAGCGCCGCCTGGAGCAGGCGCGGGCACTATTACGCAATGGTTGTGCACCGCTGACGGTGGCCATGCAGCTGGGCTTTGCCGACCAGAGCCACCTGAGCCGGCAGTTCAAACAGGCCTATGGCGTGGCACCGGGGCAGTATCGTCAGGCCAGTAGCCGTTAGCGGGTGGCAATCCAGATCAGCAACCCCGCCTGGAACACACAGAATGCCACCAGGCAGGTGATGGTGAAGCGCAGGCCGCTATCTTCGCGTTTGAAAACCGCGATGCGTTCTTCCAGTTTGCGAATTTTTACGTCCTGTTCGCGCAGGCTCTGATCAGCCTGTTGCAGCATGCTGGCCGCATCCAGCAGTTCGACGATCTGCACTTTTTCCGTGTGCCAATCGCTGTGCAGCGCGCTGACTCTCGGCGCGCCGCATTGCGCCTTGATCTGCAGCGGGTCGAGGTATTCGACCACAAAGCCCTGGGCCTGCAGACAGTGGTCGCGGCGGGCACGGGCTTCCTCGGTAAAGGCGTCCTTGCTCGGCAAGGGGCTGTGCTGCACCTGGTAGTGGGCGAAGTGCTGACGCGCCCAGGCAACCCCCTGGGCCAGCAGAAAACGTCCCAGGCCACGGTTTTCCGGCTCTACATGCAGGCCTTTGTCCGGGCCGAAACGCACCAGGCGCTGCTCGTGATCGGCCCACACTTCGAGGATGTTCTGCTCCTTGCGTACTCGTTGTCCGGGCAGTTGCAAGGTCAGACGCAGCAGGCTGTGCTGCTTGCCCAGGCGCTCGACGCGGCCGAACTGGATAAAGCGCAAGGGCCGCGCCCCAGTGTGGCGATCGGTGGGCAGGGCGGCCAGGCGCAGCAGGCGAAAGTGTTCGGGCGGCAAATCGGCCCAGGGGTGGGCCTGCTCGACGACCTCCTGCGGGGCGGCGTCGGTATCGGTTTGTGTCTCTGGGCTGTCGGTCATACACGGCGATCCTGTGCGCGACATCTTCAGGTGTCGTCTGATGCGCTTATCGGCCGCCGCTCGGCTAACTGGAGGCTGGCTTTTTGCCGCTGCGCTGGATGAACTGGGCGATCTGCTCGCCAAGCCCCTGTGCCAACGGTAGCCGAGGATTGTCATAGCTGGCCAGTTGCGTCGGTAAATCCACTGCGCTGATGCGCAGCATATGGTTCATCCCGGGGATGATCAGCAGCACGGCATCCGGCTTGGCGGCCTGCAGCGCCTGGGCATCGGCGACACTGACCTGAATATCATGGCTGCCTTGCACAATCAGCGCCGGGATCTGCAGACGGGCAAAGGCCTGGCCGGGGTCTTGCCGCAGCAGTGAAATCAAATAAGGCTGCACGCTGGGGCGAAACAGCACCTGCAAGGGCTTGGGCACTTGCGGCGTGAGTTGCCCGGCCAACAGGCGGTCGAGCAGGTGATAACTCTGTGCCAGTTGATCTGGCGGCAGGCGCGCTGCCAGTTGTTCACGCAGCAGTTGGTCGATCGGTCGGGAGCTGCCGGCAATCGCTACCAGTGCATCGGCCTGAGCCTGCTCGGCCGCCAGGCTGGCAATCAGCGCGCCTTCGCTGTGGCCGATCAGGATCAGCCGATCAAATGCCGGGTTGGTCTTGAGCTGTTGCGCCCAGCCGATGGCATCGCTGACATAGCCCGCGACGCTCAGGTCGCGTTCATCCGGCGTGGCGGCGCGGCTGGCGGCTACACCGCGCTTGTCGTAGCGCAGGCTGGCGATGCCCTGCTTGGCCAGGCTCTGGGCCAGGCGTTTGAGGCTGTCGTTATGCCCGCCTTCAGGGTTGTTGCCGTTACGGTCGGTGGGGCCGGAGCCGGCAATCAGCAGGGCAACCGCTACCGGCGAAGTGCCGCTGGGTTTGAGTAAGGTGCCATACAGGGTGCCCTGCGCGGTCGGCAGGCGTACTGACTGTTCCACACTACCGTGTGTGACGGTCTGTGGGGCGGCGTGCAGCAGGGTGGTGCTCAACAGAAGAGGCAACAGAAGGGCTCGCAACATGGGGGGACAACTGCCAGGGAGGAAACCCTTGGACGTTTATTGGCCCTGAAGGTTCGAGGATGATCTGGGCGAACGCCACGGGTATACTCGCCGCCTTCACTCAAATAGGGTCTTGCGCGCATTGGCGCGGCCCTGCGCTGATTTTCGCGGAGCGTTTTGCACATGTCCGGCAATACCTACGGCAAGCTGTTCACTGTCACCACTGCTGGCGAAAGCCATGGCCCGGCATTGGTCGCCATTGTCGATGGCTGCCCGCCAGGCCTGGAAATCAGCCTGGAAGACCTGCAGCGCGACCTCGACCGGCGCAAGCCCGGCACCAGCCGGCATACCACCCAGCGCCAGGAAGCCGATGAAGTGGAAATTCTCGCCGGGGTGTTCGAGGGCAAGACCACCGGTTGCTCGATTGGTCTGCTTATCCGCAATACCGACCAGAAGTCCAAGGACTACTCGGCGATCAAGGATTCCTTCCGCCCGGCCCATGCCGATTACACCTATCACCACAAATACGGCATCCGCGACTACCGCGGTGGTGGCCGCAGCTCGGCGCGCGAGACGGCGATGCGTGTTGCCGCTGGCGCTATTGCCAAGAAGTATCTGGCCACTCAGGGCATCGTGATTCGCGGCTATATGAGTCAGCTGGGGCCAATCGAAATCCCGTTCAAGACTTGGGAAAGCGTCGAGCAGAACGCCTTTTTCAGCCCCGATCCGGACAAGGTGCCGGAGCTGGAGGCCTATATGGACCAGCTGCGCCGTGATCAGGATTCGGTCGGCGCGAAAATCACTGTGGTCGCCGAAGGCGTAATGCCAGGCCTGGGTGAGCCGATTTTCGACCGCCTGGACGCCGAATTGGCCCATGCGCTGATGAGCATCAACGCGGTCAAGGGTGTGGAAATCGGTGCGGGCTTCGCCAGTGTGGCGCAGCGCGGCACCGAGCACCGTGACGAGATGACCCCTGAAGGTTTCCTCTCCAATAATGCCGGCGGCATTCTCGGTGGGCTTTCCAGTGGTCAGCCGATTGTGGCGCACCTGGCGCTCAAGCCGACGTCGAGCATCACCACGCCGGGGCGCTCGATCGATATTCACGGCAACCCGGTGGATATCATCACCAAGGGCCGTCATGACCCGTGCGTGGGCATCCGCGCCACGCCGATTGCCGAGGCGATGATGGCCATTGTGCTGATGGATCATCTGCTGCGCCACCGCGCGCAGAATGCCGATGTGCGGGTCAGCACGCCGGTGCTGCCACAGCTGTGACTGCCCGGGTAGGTTGGGTTGAGCGCAGCGAAGCCCAACGGCGGCCGACTCGGCAGCGCAGAAAGATGATTTATCGCGTGTTGGGCTTCGTCGCTGGCTCCTCAACCCAACCTACGTCTGGGTAAGCCATGCCTTCTGTGTTGCCCTATTGGCGTTTGTCTGGTTTCTACTTCTTCTATTTCTCGCTGCTCGGTGCCACCGCGCCGTTCCTTGCGTTGTATTTCGATCACCTGGGATTTTCCGCTGCGCGGATCGGTGAGCTGATCGCCATTCCCATGCTGATGCGCTGCATTGCGCCAAATATCTGGGGCTGGCTGGGTGATTACAGCGGTCAGCGGCTGGCCATTGTGCGTTTTGGCGCGCTGTGCACGCTGCTGTGTTTTGCCGGCATCTTTATCAGCCAGAGCTACGCCTGGCTGGCGCTGATCATGGCGCTGCATGCGTTCTTCTGGCACGCAGTGTTGCCGCAGTTTGAGGTGATCACCTTTGCCCATCTCAAGGAGCAGGCGGCGCGCTACAGCCAGATCCGCCTATGGGGCAGCATTGGCTTTATCGTCGCGGTGGTGGGGCTGGGCAAGTTGTTCGAACTGCTCAGTCTGGATGCCTATCCCTGGGCACTGATCCTGATCATGGGCGGTATCGTGCTGAGCAGCTGGTGGGTGCCCAATGCGCAGCCGCAGATGCGCCCCAATACTCAGGAGCAGGGCGGCTTTCTCCAGCAGCTGCGCCGGCCGGGGATTCTTGCCTTTTACCTCAGTGTCGGCCTGATGCAGCTGAGCAATGGCCCGTACTACACCTTTCTCAGTTTGCACCTGGAAGCGCTGGGCTATTCGCGCGGGGTGATCGGCCAGCTGTGGGCGCTGGGCGTGCTGGCCGAGATTGTGCTGTTTATGTTTATGGCCCGCTTGCTGGCGCGCTACTCCCTGCGTACCGTGCTGCTGGCGAGTTTTCTGATTACCGCCGTGCGCTGGCTGTTGCTGGGCAATCTGGCTGGGCATCTGCCGGTGTTGCTGTTTGCCCAGTTGATGCACGCCGCGACCTTTGGCAGTTTTCACGCGGCAGCCATGCACTTTGTCCAACGCAGCTTTGCTGATCGCCAGCAGGGCCAGGGCCAGGCCTTGTATGCCGCGCTGGCGGGCGTCGGGGGCGCGCTGGGGGCATTGTATTCCGGCTACAGCTGGCACAGTCTCGGCGCAGCCTGGACCTTTGCCATCGCCAGCCTGATTGCCCTGGCGGCTGCGGTGATCACCGCAGGTTATCTGCGTGATGAGCGGCCCTGAGCCCTTATCTGTTGAATTGAACCGCTGAATTGAAGCCGACTGTACGAGAGTCTTGAGCATGAGCAGCCTGACCGTCTACCACCAGTCTTCGCCCGAGTACCCGAACAAGCTGCTGACTCACGTCGAGGACATCGCCAGCACTCTGGCTGCTGTTGGTGTGCAGTTCAGTCAGGTGCCGGTTCAGCAGGCGGTCACGGCCGGTACAACCAGTGACGAGCTGCTGGCGGCCAGCCGAGTGCAGGTCGACCAGTTGCTGAGCCAGCATGGTTATGCCTACGCCGAGGTGCTGAGCCTGTGTGATGAGCGCGGTGAGGGCAGTGAGCTGGCCCGCAGACTGCGTGCAGAGCAATGCTGTCAGCCGGCCCACCTGCATTACTACCTGGCCGGTCGTGGCCTGCTGGCGCTGCATATCGGCGAGTACGTCTACAACCTGTTGTGCGAAAAGGGTGATCTGCTGCGGTTGCCCGCCGGCACGGCGCACTGGTTCGATGGTGGCGAGCATCCACGCTTTGCCGTACTGCGCCTGTTTGACAGCGCGCAGGTGCCGGATTTTGTGCCTGTCGCGGGTGATTTTGCCGCCGCCTTTGCGGGCCTGGATGACTGCTGACAGGTAAAGCGCCTGAACTCTTTGGCTCAGCGTCTATCCTACGTAAGCGATCCCTTACGCATAGGAGCGACACCTTATGGGTTCAATGTTCAACGGTTTGCTGGGGCTGGTCATTCTGGCGCTGGATATCTGGGCGATTCTCAGCGTTATCAAAAGCAATGCCGAAATCGGTATCAAGGTGTTGTGGATCCTGTTGATTGTCTTGCTGCCGGTGATCGGTCTGATCCTCTGGGCACTGCTTGGCCCACGCGGAACGGTCAAGTTCTAGGATCTGGTACACAGGTGTAGGGTGGATGGCGTTTATCCATCCACCTGCCACGTTGCCAGTCTTTTAGCTCATGGGCGGCTGTATGGGGCGGGTCTACAACCCCAGCAGCGCCTGTTCCGGCAATTGCGCTCCTTCCAGCTTGAGCAGCAATGCCTTGCGTGGCAGGCCGCCGGCATAACCGGTGAGGCTGCCGTCACGGCCGATCACCCGATGGCAGGGAATGATGATGGCAATCGGGTTGGCACCATTGGCGGCACCGACAGCGCGCACCGCCTTGGGTCGTGCGATCTCGGCGGCGAGGGCGCTGTAGCAGCTGGTTTGGCCAAACGGGATGGTTTGCAGCGCTTGCCAAACGGCTTGCTGAAACGCGGTGCCTTGCGGCGCCAGGCGCACTTCGAAGCGCTGCCGACGCCCAGCGAAATACTCATCCAGTTGCCGGCATACCTTATCCAGCTCATTGGCGGCGCTGCGCCAGTGCTCGCCGATCTGCCAAGGCCTGTCGTCGATATCCATCAGCAGTTGTTGCAGGCCGGCTTCGTCAGCGGCCAATAGCAGGCGACCGATTGGGCTGTCGTGGTAGCGGTAGAACATCCTGGTTCATCCTCCTGAATAGTTGTGCCACAGATGGGCGGCGGCATAGGCGCGCCAGGGGCGCCAGGCTTCGGCGCGGGTTTTCAGGCTGCGTGCGTCGATGCCGTCAGGGCCCCACACCGGCGCCTTGAGCAAGCCCAGATCGCTGGCAGGAAAGGCATCGGCGTCGCCAAATGCCCGCAAAGCAATGTACTCGGCGGTCCATGGGCCGATGCCGGGTAGCGCGCAGAGGCGCTCGATCAGCGCCGCACTGCCGTCCTGCAAGTCCAGACGCAAGCTGCCAGTGGCGATCTGCGCGGCGAAATGTTGCAGCGTCTGCACCCGCTTGCCAGGCATGCCGATGCCGTCCAGGTTGGCCTCGGCCAAAGCCTCTGCGCTAGGAAACAACCGCTCGATCCCGCTGGGCCCGTCCGCCAACGGCGTGCCGAGGCGGGTGAGCAGCCGACCTGTGATGGTCACCGCAGCCTTGACCGTCACCTGCTGGCCGACGATGGCGCGTACTGCCTGCTCGAACGGATCGAACGCCGTGGGCAGGCGCAGGCCAGGGTTGCGCCTCAGCATCGCCGCTAGGTGCTCGTCGCTAGAGAAGTGCCGGGCGATAAGCCCAGGATGGGTGTTCAGATCGAACATCTTGCGCACCCGTTCGATCAGCGCCGGCTGGCAGGCATCGGCCGACGGACCGTGGCGCAGCTCCAGGCAATGATCGGCGCGGGCATGCACGCTGAACCAGCCGGACACGCCGCCGAGCTGGAAGCTGCGGCTGTAGCTGTCACTGGCGAGCAGTTCCATGCCGGGCAGGGCGCGCAGGGCGAAATGGCCGTGGAACTGCTGCCAGTTCCACGGCGGCTGATAGGGCAGCAATACAACGGGTTTGGTAGTCGTGGTCATGGGCTGAAGATAACCCTGCGTGCCGTGCTTGTCAGTGCAGAACAGACTTTCAAACTGGAGCCAGTAGGGCGGGATGTGCTCGTTTGGCAACCTGTTTTGGAACTCGCGAGCTAGACCTGCAAGGCGCTACGTTAGTAACAGCCTCCGGCTAGTCAAAACAGGCGAGAAACGTAGCGTAGCGGAGTAACAGCCAACGGCTGGTCCTTAGGGTGAGCGCAGCGAATCAAGCGCAGTGTACTGTTGTACATGAGCATTACTCGTTTCACTCATCCTTCGGGTCGCGCTGAAGCGCGTTAGCCGTAACGCAGCAGGGCCGACGCGCAGCAGGTCGTGTTAGGCGCTAAGCGCTGGCCACGTGCTGATGCAGCTGATGGGACAACTGCTCCAGTTGCTGGCCGAGTTGCACCAGTGATTCCTGAGCCTGCAGCAGTTCGGCGCTGGCGGCACGCTGGCGCTGGCTGGCGTCGCGTTGTGCGGCGCTGTTGTCGCGTACGTGCATCAGTTGCTGGTGGGCATGGGTGAGCGCCTGGCTGTGCTGCAGGATCGACTGCGACAGGTTGTCGGTCAGCCCGGCGTTGCTGCTCAGTGCACTGCTCACGTCACTGACCTGGGTGGCCCCGGTGTCGATGATCTGCTGCGACTGGCCCAGTACGTTCTGCACCGTATCGGCCGTTTCGTTGCTGCGCTGTGAAAGGTTACGCACCTCATCGGCGACCACCGCAAAGCCACGGCCATGATCCCCCGCGCGTGCGGCCTCGATGGCCGCGTTAAGCGCCAGCAAGTTGGTTTGCTGGGCGATGGCGCTGATCATCTGCATGGATTCGGCGATGCGCTGGTTGCTCTGCTGGATGGCCTGCATGCTGGCCTGGGCGTCTTCCATACGCTGTGCACAGGCATTCACCTGGCTGCTGCTGTGCTGGGTGTCCTGGCTGAGTTGCTGCATATGGCCGGTGCTGGAGGCGAGGCTGTCTAGCACTTCATGCAGGGCCAGATCCAGTTGGTGCATGGCGTCGGCCTGCTGTTGCACATCGGTGTCGATGCTCTGGCAGCGCTGGCGAATGCCGCCGAGGGTCTGCTGCAACTGGCCGGCCATCTGCAGCAGGTCGCTGGCGGTGCTACGTACCTCATCGACGATGCCGCCGAGCTGGTCCTGATTACGTGCGGCACGCTGACCGAACTCGCGGGATTCATTGAGCGCCTGTTCGGCATCGGCCAGCGCCTGGTTACGCAGTTTCGCGCTGTACCACTGTGCCAGCCACACGGTCAGCACGGGCAGGATGTAACCCGAGTAGGTGTTGACGGCCGCATCCCGTGGGCTCAGTTCGAACACCGGCAGGCTGGCGCCGCTGCGTTCCAGGCGAATCAGCCAGAACACGAACAGTGCCTGCACCAGGCTCCAGACCATGGCGCTGCGGGTACCGGCCAACAGATAAGCGAAGACGATAATCACCGCCGGCCAGTAGATATGCGCCGAATGCAGGCCGCCCAATTGGTAGATCAGCAGCATCGAGTAACTGGCCATGCTGGCCAGCGCCATATTGGCTGCCACAGCCAGCGGCAGCACGGCGCTGCGCAGTACCAGCAGCATCAGTGGCATGCCGAGTACCAGCAGCAACGAGCCATACATCAGCGCATCGTTGCCCAGGCGGCCCCATTTGATACAGCTGTACAGGCCAATGACCACGCTGCACAGGGCACTGAAGGCGAGGGTACGGGCCAACAGAATGCTGGCCTGGTCGGTCAAATCATGTGGCAGGAACTGCCCAAGGAAACCCTGTCGCATGAAAACTCCAGTCAGTAGGTTGTACAGCAGTATCGGCGCATATGGCCGCTGGCTTGAGGGTGGAAAGCGCCAATTTGGCGGATGAAATGGCAAAGTGCCAGTTATCTGCTGCGCCGCCCGACGACTTGTCAGTCGCGTTATTCAGCCCAGTGTCTGGCGGTATTGCCCAGGCGTGAGGCCCTTCCAGCGCTTGAAGGCATGCAGGAAATTCGACACCTCGCTGTAGCCCAGACGCTCGGCTATGTCTTCCTGGCTCAGGCTGGCGATGGCCAGCAGTTCCTCGGCCAGGGCCTGACGCACTTCTTCCTGCAACTGGCGAAAGCTGCTGCCTTGCTCTTCCAGGCGACGGCGCAGGGTACGGCTGCTGATGTTCAGCTCGCTGGCGATGACTTCCATATCTGCCAGCCGACCCGGTGTACTCAACAGGCGATCACGAATCTGCCCGGCCAGACCGCTGCGCACCCGACGTTTGGCCAGCAGGGCTTGGCATTGCTGTTCGCAGAGCTGAGCGCTGTGCGGATTGGCGCGGGGCAGGGGCAGATCAAGCAGGTGACGGGAAAAGCTGATGCGATTTTCTGCGCAGGCAAACTCTGGCAGCAGGCCGAATTGCTCGATAAAGCGTGCAGTGTCAGCCGGCGCCGGCATGCTCAGTTGCACGCGATCCAGGGGCATGCGCTTGCCGGTCAGTTCGCGCTGAATCACCATCACCGCCACGGTGTCGCGCAGCAGGAGAAAGTCGCGCACCTGATCCGGCAAATGGCTGCCGTCCAGCTGCAGATGCGCCTGGTCGGCGTCCTCATGCAAGCTGATGCGATTAAAGGCAAAGGTCAGGTCCAGGTAGCGCAGGCCGAGGTCGGCAGCCTGGCGGAAGCTCTGACTGCTGAGCAGGGCGTAACCCCAGATGCCATAGGTGGTCAGTTGATAGCGCAGACCGGCTTGCAGGCCGAGGTCGTCCTGTGTGGGCAGGGCTTCGATCAGGTTGCAGATCAGTTGCAGTTCCTGCGCGCCTTCGATTTCACTGTGCAACTCGGCCAGTTGCAGGGGGCTGAGACCAGTGTGGCGCAGGCACTGTTCGACACTCAAACCGTGATCAAGGCCTAACTGGGTCAGCAGTTGCGCACTGGTAATGCTGCGTCGTGGCAGTGAGTAGGGGATGGCTGGCATGCCGTTATCCGCTGATTTGTCCGAAAGTCACAATCGATTGGCCGACTATGCCATAACGGGCCAGGGAGCAGGCAAGTAGCATTCTGGCATCCGCACTGTTTGCGGTTGGGGATATAACAATGCACAACACTTCCCATAATCAGGCCGCTCCGCGCCTGCTGATTATTGGTAGCGGCTTTGGCGGTCTTGGCATGGCCATTCAGTTACAGAAGGCTGGCATCGAAGATTTCCTGCTGCTGGAAAAGGCCGCAGAAGTCGGCGGTACCTGGCGTGACAACAGCTATCCGGGGGCGGCCTGCGATGTGCCGTCGCACCTGTATTCGTTTTCCTTCGAGCCGAAAACCGACTGGAGCCGCACGTATGCGCCCCAGGCGGAAATCCACGGCTATATGCTGCATTGCGTGACCAAGTACCAGCTGCGCTCGCGCATTCGCTGCAATGCCGAAGTGGCCTCGGCGGCTTTCGATGCGGCGGCAGCGTTGTGGCGGGTGACCCTGAGCACGGGTGAGGAACTCTGCGCCGAGGTGCTGATCAGCGCCTGCGGTCAGCTCAATCAGCCAGCTTATCCGGCGTTGCCAGGGATCGAGCAGTTCGCCGGGGAGGCTTTTCACTCGGCGCGCTGGCGGCATGATCTGAACCTGAGCGGCAAGCGTGTGGCGGTGATCGGTACCGGCGCTTCGGCGATCCAGTTTGTTCCGCAGATTCAGCCGCAGGTGGCTGAACTCAAGTTGTTTCAACGCTCGGCGGCCTATGTGTTACCCAAGCCGGATCGTGCCTATCGGCCCTGGGAGCTGGCGTTGATGCGCCGACTACCGTGGTTGCAGCGCCTCGACCGCGGCTTCAAGTATGTGCAGCACGAGGTGCGCGGCCTGGCGTTTATCAGCATGCCGTGGCTGATGAAGCTGTTTCGCTTTAGTTTCGAGCGCCACCTCAAACAGCACATCAGTGATCCGCAACTGCGCAGCCAGCTGCAGCCGAATTACCCCATGGGCTGCAAACGCATCCTGATCAGCAATGACTACCTGCCAGCACTGACGCAGCCCAACGTGACGGTGATTAGCGAGGCGATCAGCCGTATCAGCGAGACAGCGATCATCACCGACGATGGCCGCGAGCACCCGTGCGATGTGCTGATCTACGGCACCGGCTTTGCTGCCACGGATTTTCTTGCGCCGATGCAGATTCGCGGGCTCGGTGGGCAGGAGCTGAACCAGGCCTGGCGCGACGGGGCCGAAGCGTACAAAGGCATCAGCGTCAGCGGTTTCCCCAACCTGTTTATCCTTTACGGGCCCAATACCAACCTGGGGCATAACTCGATCATTTATATGCTGGAAAGCCAGTTCCGCTACGTACTTGGCTGCATCGATTTGCTGCGTCAGCAAGGCGCCCGTTATGTCGACGTAAAAGCCACAGTGCAGCAGCGCTACAACCAGCAGATTCAAGCCAGCTCACATCGAACGATATGGGAGCAGGGCTGCTCAAGCTGGTACAAAACCGCCTCCGGCAAAAGCACCAACAACTGGCCGGGCTACACCTTTACCTATCGCCAGCAAACCCGCGCACCGGAGCCCGATGACTATGAATGCACCCGCTGAATTTACCGCCCCAGCCGCTGATCAGGTACTGCTGCGCAGCGTGCTGCGTACCAGCCTGCGCCTGCTGTTTCGTGGCTTGGTGCGTCCGCCGATGCCGATTGCCGGCCAGCGTGTGGTGCTGCGTCTGCTGACGGCGGTGAGCCCGACGCCGCGCGGTATCACCCGCAGTGTTGGCACCCTGGGTGGGCGACCCTGTGAGTGGCATAAGCCGCAGAGTGGTCGCGGCACGGTGCTGTTGTACCTGCATGGCGGGGCTTATCTGATCGGCGGGCCGAATACCCATCGGGCTATCTGTTCCAACCTGGCCAAGCGTGGGCAGATGGATGTGTGCGCGCTGGATTACCGGCTGGCACCCGAGCATCAATACCCGGCGGCCCGCGAGGATGCCCTGACCGCGTTTCAGGAATTGATAAAGCTAGGCTACAAGCCCGAGCAGATCGTGATCGGCGGCGATTCGGCCGGCGGCAACCTGAGCCTGATCACCAGTCTGCGCCTGCGTGACCAAGGGCTGCCGCAACCGGCGGCGCTGGTGTGTTTCTCCCCAGTCACCGACTTTACCGGCGCCCAGCTGAACGAGCCGCCCGCCGGTGACCCGCTGATCCACCGCAAATGGGTGGAGCAGGCGCTGGCGCTGTATTGCCCGGCCGGACTGGCCCATGACGATCCCGGTTTATCGCCACAGTTTGCTGACCTGCACGGTTTGGCGCCGTTGCTGATTCAGGTGGGTGAGGATGAAATCCTGCGTAACGACAGCCTGCGCTTTGCCGACAAGGCCAAGGCTGCCGGCGTTGATGTGCGTTTGCAGCGTTATCCTGAGTTATGGCATGTGTTCCAGGCCCACGCCGGCATGCTCAAGGCGGCGGATTTTGCCCTGGCCGAAGTGGTGAGCTTTCTGCGTGAGCGAGGTTGTTGATGAACAACATTCTGATCACGGGTGCCGCTTCCGGTATCGGCGCGGCCACCGCGAGGCTGTTTCATCAGCACGGCTGGCAGGTCGGCTTGCTCGATATCAACCATCAGGCGTTGGCCAAGCTGGCAGGCGAGCTGGGTAACGTTTGGCATGCCGAACTGGATGTCACCGACCCAGCAGCGGTCAAGGTCGCCCTGGCGGACTTCTGCGCCCTACATGGCGGCCAGTTGCGCCTGCTGTTCAATAGCGCGGGGATTTTGCAGTGTGGACACTTCGAGGACATCGAGCTGAGTGAGCATGCGCGCATCCTGCAGATCAACGTGCTGGGCCTGCTGAATATGACTCACGCGGCGTTTCCCTATCTGAAAGCCACACCCGGTGCCCAGGTAATCAATATGGGCTCGGCCTCCGGGCTGTATGGCGTACCGCATCTGGCCAGTTATTCGGCCTCAAAATTCGCTGTGCGCGGGCTGACCGAGGCGCTGGAGCTGGAGTGGGCCAAGCACGGCATTCGTGTCGGTGATCTGATGCCGCCGTTTGTCAGCACGCCGATGCTTAACAGCCAGCGCTTCCAGGCCCCGGTATTGCGCCGTCTGGGCGTCAATCTTGAGGCTGAATCCGTGGCCCAGGCCGCCTGGGCGCAGGCACAGCAGCACAAGGTGCACCGGCCGATCAGTCTGCAGTTCAAACTGCTGTACTGGTCCGGGCAAGTAACGCCCGCCTGGCTGACCCGGCGCATCATGGCCTGGCTAAGCCGTGAGTAGTCTGGCGGGACTTGATGGCTGCCCTATAAATCCTGCTGGCCCCGACGCTCGCCGCTAAAGCACCTCCCACAGCATGGGCAGCAGCTAATGCGTCTGACGCTAAACCGTGGGAGGGGCTTTAGTCGCGATACTTGAGATTCGCTGAGTTGGATATTTCGCTGGGCAAACCGCGTGCGATAGGACTAGTCTGCAATTAACGCTTCCGGCTTGTGCGTTCTGCACAAGCCTGCGTTGACCAGCCCTGGTTTCAGGTCTGGCTTATGACACATCAAGCAGCACATCGCTTGATTCTCGGGCGGCACTGCAACCGGTGCCGCGACACCGCTGAAGCTCTGGCGGTAGCAATGGGAAAGCGTTTAACAGGTCGTAGCACTGCAGTATCGACACCCAGTTGGTTCTTTAGCGTCCTGTAAATTTGTCCATCGCCTGAGGAGGTCACTTCATGAGCACAGCCTTGCACGATGATGTCAGCAACGGGGTTTTACGGCGGATGAAGGAAGGTGGCTTCGACTTTGCCAGCTTCCATCCCATCGAGTTCTACGCCATTTTCCCGGACGAGGAGCGGGCCCGCATGGCCACCCGCAAATTTCGAGGTGAATCCTTACACGCCCTGGTGACCGAGCGTGATGACGGTGCCTGGCACCTGCAAGTCAGTAAAGTAATGTTTGCGACATACCAAGGTATTGGTGACTTCGAGCATGACCTGGAGTCGGTCGTGGCGCCGCTGGGCGGCAAGCTGGATGGGTGGGGCGTAACCCAGGAGGTAAGGCAGCCCTGAGAACCTGCTTACGGTCTGCTGCGCGTCGGCCCTGCTGCGTTAAAAACAGGCTCGGAATGCTCATTTACAGCCGTAAACTCCGCTTCCTCGCCTGCTTTTGTCTTGCATGGCTCTAGCTCGCGAGATCGTAAACAGGTTCTGTAATCCAAACGCGGGCCGGCCATAAGCTGGCCCGTTTCATTTCTATTTGGCTACAGCGCTCCCCAAGCAATCACCCCTCGACCCCAACCTGCGCTTTGCTTCAGACTTGGCGCATGACCGATATCCTGATTTTCACCCACATTGATTACTGCCCGCCGGCCCATCTGGGCAAGGTGCTGGAGCAGGCTGGCCACCCATTTACCGTGCTGCGCGCGGATCTGGGTGAGCTGGACGGCATTGACCTCGACCGCCCCAAGGCTGTGGCCATCATGGGCGGGCCGATGAGCGTGAATGATCCGTTGCCCTGGTTAGCCACCGAAGTGGCCGCGCTGCAGCATTTTATCCGCCGCGATATTCCGCTGATCGGCCACTGCCTAGGCGGCCAGCTGTTGGCCAAGGCGCTGGGTGCGCAAATCAGCCACATGCCCTACACCGAAAGCGGCTGGCAGCTGCTGACCCGCCTCGATCAGGCTGCGCCCAGCCCCTGGTTGCAGCACCTGCCTGAACAGTTCCCGGTCTTTCAGTGGCATGGCGACAGCTTTGCTATTCCCGAGGGTGCGCAGCCTTTGCTCAGCAGCCCTTGGTGCAGCAACCAGGCGTTTGCCTGGGGCGATAAAGTCCTGGCCCTGCAAGGCCACCCGGAAATGGACGAGGCGCTGGTGCGCCAGTGGCTCGGCGACTGGCATCACCTGCTGGATGAAAGCCAACCGAGCCAGCAGAGCAGGGCGCAGATGCTCGACCAACTGCCGGTCAAAGTCGCTGAGTTGAACCGCGTCGCCGAAGGCTTCTATCGCCATTGGCTGCAGCTGGCTGGGCTCTGAGACCGGGCGCGGTGGATGACGTTTTACCCATCCACCGTGCTTACCTGTGGTGGATAACAAGAGCGTTCTCCACCCTGCGGAGCTTTAGCCAGGATGTTCGCCTTAAAATGGCGCGCCCTGCGACCTGGCGGTCACCAATGCGCCCCGGCTTGGTGCGTTGCTCGCGTTGCTAATACTCAAGTTGCTGATTTAAAACATTTTTATTGTATGGCGCGGGCCTTGCAAAGCTGTCTCCATGTCCGGGTGACAAGGAGTACGGCATGGCCCGCACCTTTTATGACGAGATGTACGACGCGAGCGGCGCTGTCCGCCCGCACTACCAGGCTTTTGCCCGCTGGTTGGCGGAAACACCGGATGAACTGCTGGCCCAGCGCCGCCGTGAGGCCGATCTGCTGTTCCACCGCGCCGGTATCACCTTCACCCTGTATGGCGATGATCAGGGCACCGAGCGGCTGATTCCATTCGACATCATCCCGCGCAGCATCCCGGCCAGCGAATGGCGCATGGTTGAGCGCGGCTGCATCCAGCGCGTGCAGGCGCTGAACATGTTCCTCGCCGACCTCTACCACGACCAGCGCATCATCAAGGCCGGGATCATCCCCGCCGAGCAGGTACTGGCCAACGAGGGTTACCAGATCGCCATGCAGGGTCTCAACCTGCACCGCGACCTCTATGCCCATATCGCCGGGGTCGACCTGGTGCGTGATGGCGATGGCAGCTACTACGTGCTGGAAGACAACCTGCGCACCCCCAGCGGCGTCAGCTACATGCTCGAAGACCGCAAGATGATGATGCGCCTGTTCCCCGAGCTGTTTGCCGCGCAGCGCGTGGCGCCCATCGATCACTACCCGAACCTGTTGCTCGACACGCTGAAGTCCTCCAGCCCGCTGGATAACCCCAACGTCGTGGTGCTGACCCCGGGGCGTTTCAACAGCGCTTATTTTGAGCACGCCTTCCTCGCTCGCGAAATGGGCGTGGAACTGGTCGAGGGTGCGGACCTGTTTGTGCGCGACGACAAGCTGTTTATGCGCACCACGTCTGGGGCCAAGCAGGTGGATGTGGTTTATCGCCGCCTCGACGATGCCTTTCTCGACCCACTGGCCTTCAATCCGGATTCCATGCTCGGTGTGCCCGGCCTGCTGGCCTGCTACCGCAGCGGCAACGTGGTGCTGGCCAACGCCGTGGGCACCGGGGTGGCGGACGACAAATCCATCTACCCCTATGTCGACGACATGATCCGTTTCTACCTCAGCGAAGAGCCGATCCTGAAGAACGTGCCGACCTTCCAGTGCCGCAAGCCAGCCGAGCTGTCCCATGTGCTGGCCAACCTAGAACAGCTGGTGGTCAAGGAAACCCAAGGCTCCGGCGGCTACGGCATGCTGGTCGGACCGGCCGCCACCAAGGCTGAAATCGAAGACTTCCGCGCCCGGCTGATCGCCCGCCCTGAGGCCTATATCGCCCAGCCAACCCTGTGCCTGTCGACCTGTCCGACCTTTGTCGACAACGGTATCGCGCCACGGCATATCGACCTGCGGCCGTTTGTCCTCTCCGGGCGCGAGACCCGCCTAGTGCCCGGCGGCCTGACCCGCGTCGCGCTGCGTGAAGGCTCGCTGGTGGTCAACTCGTCCCAGGGTGGCGGCACCAAAGACACCTGGGTGGTGGAGGACTAATCATGCTCAGTCGTACTGCTTCCGATCTGTACTGGATGTCGCGCTACCTGGAGCGTGCGGAAAACCTCGCGCGCATGCTCGATGTCAGCTACTCCCTGTCACTGATGCCGCAAGACGGGCAGGGCGATGGCCTGGAAGAACTGGCCATGCCGCTGCTGATTACCGGCACCCTGGATGATTATCTGGAGCGCCATGGCCCGCTGCACGCCGAGCGCATGCTGCACTTCTTCGCCCTCGATGCGAGCAATCCGGCGAGCATCTACTGCTGCCTGCAGGCCGCGCGCAGCAATGCCCACGCCGTACGCGGGCGGATCACCGCCGACATGTGGGAAAACATCAACGCCACCTGGCTGGAGATTCGCGGCATCGCCGAGCAGGGCCTGGGCCGCTACGGCATCAGCCGCTTCTGCGAGTGGGTCAAGGAACGCTCGCACCTGTTCCGTGGCGCCACCTTCGGCACCATCATGCGTGGCGACCCGTACCGCTTTATTCGCCTTGGCACCTTTATCGAACGCGCCGACAACACCCTGCGCCTGCTCGATGCCCGCTACGAAATGCTCGGCGAAGACATCGACGAAATCGACGGCCGCCCGGCGCGCAGCTACTACCAGTGGACCGCACTGCTGCGTGCGCTGTCCTCGTTCGAGGCCTTTGCCGAGATCTACCGCGGCTCGCCCGGCACGCGCAAAGTCTCCGAACTGCTCCTGCTGCGCCCAGATGTGCCGCGTTCGCTGCGCGCCTGCATGGATGAACTCAGCCTGATGCTCGCCAGCCTGCCCGGCGACAACGGCCGCCCAGCCCAGCGCCTGGCCGCTGAACTGGAAGCGCGGCTGCGCTACACCAGCATCGAAGAAGTACTCGACGAGGGCCTGCACGCCTGGCTCACCGATTTCATCCTGCTGGTTCGCCAGTTGGGCCAAGCCATCCAAAGCTCCTATCTGGAGGTCGCATGAGACTGTCAATCAGCCACGACACTACCTATCACTATGAAGATCAGGTGCGCACCAGCATCCAGTACCTGCGCATGACCCCGCACGACAGCGAGCGTCAGCAGGTGCTCAGCTGGCAGCTGACCCTGCCACGCCCGGTGCGCGCGCAGGTTGATCCCTACGGCAATATCCTGCACGTGCTGACCCTGGACGAGCCGCACGAATCCATCGTTATCGGCGCCCGTGGCCAAGTGGAGATCGATGAAGCGCGTGAAGCCGAGCACGAAAACCAGTCGGCGCTGCCGTTTCTGCGCTTTACCCGCCTCACCGAGGCCGATGAAGCCTTGCGCGAATTTGCCAAGCTAGAAAGCCGCAGCCGGCCGGACCGCAGCGGCCTGATCGATCTGATGCACGCCCTCAATGCGCATATCCGCTATGTGCCAGGCACCACGGCGGTGGAAACCAGTGCGGCTGAGGCCTTTGCTGGCGGCAAGGGCGTCTGTCAGGACCACGCCCATGCCTTCCTGGCCTGCGCACGCAGCTTGGGCGTGCCAGCGCGCTATGTGTCGGGCTACCTGTTTACCGACAGCGAAGACCACCTGGCCAGCCACGCCTGGGCCGAAGCATGGCTGGACAATGCCTGGTACAGCTTTGATGTGACCAATTGCTTGGCCAAACCGGAGCGGCATTTGAAGTTGGCGGTTGGCTTGGATTATCTGGATGCCTGCCCGGTGCGTGGCATGCGTCGTGGTGGCGGCATTGAGCAGATGCATGCGCAGGTGGAGGTTGCACCGGTGATTCGGGTGCAACAGCAGTAGGCCCTTAAAGCGCCTCTGCCTGCGTACAAAGGATGATCCGTAGGATGGGTATCGCTCTGCTCAACCCATCCTATGCGCTTGCCGTGTTTCTTATTCTGCGCTGTTGTCTCTGAACAGGGCTTCAAGTCCTGGGCTGCTTGTTTCAACCTGGGGTTGGTACAAGTAGCAGCTTATTCTTGCGTAGTTATCCAGGTCGGCACCGACCAAGCAGGTCTCTTCATACTTTTTGCCATTATCGGTAAACCTGATCCGTAGCACTTCTGTCTCACCAGCAGACTCGATGGCAGCTTGGCCAGTTACGGTATGTCCATTGATAACCTTGGAAACCTGCAACTGACTTCCCTTGTAAGCGATCTCGACGTTGCCGAGATAGGTCTGCTCAGAATCCGGTGCTTTGCCGATGAGGGTATATTTCCCCACTATCATAGCCTCCAGAAAGCTGGGTTCAGCAGCGCAATAAAGGGGTAGAAAACAGAGTGCAAATGCAATGTGTTTTTTCATGGTTGATATAGGGCCATATAAGTTTGAGAGGGGCTAAGGTGGTCTATCCAACGGTTTCTGGGTGCGCCGTTTGAAGGTTTTTCTGGTAAGTGTGAATGGGCATTTACGTTGATCATGGGGCGAAAGCTAGATCAGCTTGCCCAGGCTGCAATTTCATCAAAGGGTGACCTTTCTGCTTGCCATATGCCGCAAATACTCAATCAACTCTCCCAATTCCTTGTCACTCAATACCTCAACCGCAAACCCAGGCATCTTGCCCTGCGGCCAGCGCCGCAAGCTCTGTGGGTCGCGGATATAGCGGCTTAAAAAATCGCCACTGAAATATTCGGTCGGGTTGTGCGGAATATTCAGGTCGGGGCCGAATTGCGAGTCGCCTGCGCCATTCAGGCGATGGCAGGCCATGCAGTTCTTCTGGTATTGGGCAAAACCGGCTTGCACTGCCGGGCTGGCGTCTGCCGCTGGCAGAAGTTGTGGGAATCGCTGGGCTACCGGGGCTAGTTTGCGAATGCTGGCGAGTTGGAAGGGCCATTGCTCGGGGCCGATCTGGCTGGCGGCTGGGTTTTGCTAGACGAGATAAAACGGCCCGGCGCTGGGTTTGCCGTTGCCCAGTGCGGGCCAGGGTTGTGCTGGGTCTTCGATGGCCAGCCAGGCTTGGCTGGCGGTTTGGTTGAGTGCAGGAGCCGCAGACAGTTCGGCGGCAAAGCCGTCGCTGGCCACCAGTTGCAGGTGATCGCCCGGCTGCACGCCTTTAAGCAGCGCGGCCAACGGCACGGCGCGGTAGTGCATGTCGCGTTTGTAGCTGACGTCGTTGTGGATTTCGATGGTTTGCGCCTGCGGGTGGGTGAGCAGTTCGGCGCTGCTCAGGTGCTGGCTGCCGTTGCCCAGTTCCAGGGTCAGTTCGGCGGCGTGCAGGTGAGTGAAGGGTAAGAGGGCGAGCAGGGCGATAGCGAGGGTGCGTGTGTTCAATCCTGCGACTCCAGGGCCAGTTTCAGTTCGTCGTAGCCGCCGGCGTTGATCAGGTTGTTGTAGCCCATGGCGCGCAGGCTTTCTTCGGCGATACCTGAGCGGCGGCCGCTGCGGCAATACAGCACGATGGGCGTGTCTTTGTCCGGGGCTAGGGCGCTGATGCGGTTGGCGATCTGTTCATGGTCGATCTGTTCGGCACCGGGCAACGCGCCGGCGGCGAATTCTTCGGCGGTGCGCACATCAATCAGCACGCTGTCAGGCGATTGCAGGGCGACGACGGCGGCGTTGAGTTCGGCTTCGCCGGCCAGCAGTGGCAGGCTGACCAGCAGGCCGAGGGTGGCAAGTAGGGTGCGCATGGCGGGCTCCTTGGGGTGATTGAAATCACCCTAGCACAGGCCGTTGCGTGCGCGATGCTGGCAAACGCGCTGCCACTGCCGACGCACGCTACGGTGGTCAGCAGGGCAGGGTTTCAGGGGCTGGACGCGAACCATTTGTGGGGATGGAGGCGCAGCAGGATTCGGGTTAGCTGACCAGTCGGGTCAGGTTGGGAAGAATCAGGATCAGGGTGGTGGCAAAAACGATCATGCCTGCCTGGCGCATTTTTATGGGATTGAGCATGGCGAGTGGCCTTGTTGTTTTCTGCGGCGCGGTCGTCGCGCTCCTGCGTACTGCGCGGAGGCGATGCCACGTCTCGTGTTGATCATTCAAGCCGTCCCGGCAAAACCCGGCGACGACGCCGACAGCGGTCAATCGACAGGGCAATTGCCGATGACCTGATTCAACTGTAGAGCTGGGCTGGCAGCGGCTATAGACGCCTTGATTACTAAATCGCACTGGCTAGTTGCCAGCAGTTATGAGGCGTGCCAGGTGGGTGCCAAGCAGCCCTTGAGCTAGACGCGCTTGTTGTCCTTTGCCCAGCGATTGACCGTTTGTCTGAGCTGAGCGGTCAATATGCCTGAGCACTTCGGTCATTGAGCCTGCTTCCGCGCGGCGTATGGTAGGCCCACTCAACAAAAACAGGCGCGGGCCTCACCTGCGCCATCAGCCACCCTCCATTGGAGGTCTGAGGACGCCATGACCGAAGCATATATTTTCGATGCCGTGCGCACGCCACGCGGCAAGGGCAAGAAGGACGGGGCGCTCTACAGCGTCAAGCCTGTCGACCTGATCGCCGGCCTGCTCAAGGCGCTGCAAGCGCGCAATAACCTGGACACCAGCCAGGTCGATGACATCGTGCTCGGCTGTGTAACACCGGTGGGTGATCAGGGCGCGGACATTGCCAAGACGGCCGCCATGGTTGCCGATTGGGATGTCAGCGTGTCGGGCGTACAGCTCAACCGTTTTTGCGCTTCGGGCCTGGAAGCGGTCAACATCGGCGCGATGAAGGTGCGTTCCGGTTTCGAGGATCTGGTAGTGGTCGGCGGTGTCGAGTCGATGTCGCGCATTCCCATGGGTTCCGATGGCGGCGCCTGGGTGATGGATCCAGCCACCAATATGCACACCCATTTCACCCCGCAGGGTATTGGCGCCGATTTGATCGCCACCCTGGAAGGTTTCAGCCGCACGGACGTTGACAGCTTTGCTCTGCGCTCGCAGCAGAAAGCTGCCCGCGCCAGCAAGGACGGCTCGTTCAGCAAATCGCTGATTCCGGTGGCCGACCAGAACGGCATTGTGCTGCTCGATCACGATGAGTTTATCCGTGGCGAATCCACCCTCGAAGGCCTGGGCAAGCTCAAGCCGAGCTTCGAGATGATGGGCCAGATGGGCTTCGACAGCACCGCGCTGCGTGTCTACAGCCATGTTGAGCAGATCAACCACGTACACACCCCAGGCAACAGCTCGGGCATCGTCGATGGCTCGGCCCTGATGCTTATCGGCTCCGAGGCCAAAGGCCGCGAGCTGGGTCTGAAGCCGCGTGCACGCATCGTTGCCACCGCCGTGACCAGCACCGACCCGACCATCATGCTTACCGGCCCGGCGCCGGCCACTCGTAAGGCGTTGGCCAAGGCTGGGCTGAACGTCAATGACATCGACCTGTTCGAGGTCAACGAGGCGTTCGCTTCGGTGGTGATGAAGTTTATGAAGGACATGGGCGTCAGCGAGGACAAGGTCAACGTCAACGGCGGCTCCATCGCCATGGGTCATCCGCTGGGTGCAACCGGTTGCGCCATTCTCGGCACCCTGATCGACGAGTTGGAGAAGCGCAAGTTGCGCTATGGCCTGGCCACCCTGTGCGTAGGTGGTGGCATGGGCATCGCCACCATCATTGAACGAGTTTGAGGCGGAGATAAGAAAAATGACTGACGCCATCCGTTACGAAAAAGGCCAGGACAATATCGTCGTTCTGACCATGGACATGCCTGGCCAGAGCGCCAACACCATGAACGCGGTGTACCGCGAAGCCATGGGCAAGATCGTCGACCGCCTGGAAGCCGAGAAGGATTCCATTGCCGGGGTCATCCTCACCTCCGCGAAGAAGACTTTCTTCGCCGGCGGCGACCTCAATGAGCTGATCAAGGTCACCAAGGCCGACGCGCCGGCCTTCTACCAGATGATCCTCAACATCAAGGGCCAACTGCGTCGCTTGGAAACCCTGGGTAAGCCGGTGGTTGCGGCGATCAACGGTGCAGCCCTGGGCGGCGGCTGGGAAATTGCTCTGGCCTGCCATCACCGTATCGCCCTGAACAATTCCAGCATTCAGCTCGGCCTGCCGGAAGTGACCCTTGGCCTGCTGCCAGGCGGCGGCGGGGTGGTGCGCATGGTGCGCATCCTCGGCCTGGAAAAAGCCCTGCCGTACCTGGCCGAAGGCAAGAAGGTGCGTCCTGATGCGGCGCTCAAAGCCGGCCTGATCCATGAACTGGCCAGTGACAGCGATGACCTGCTGGCCAAGGCGCGCGCCTTTATCGCCGCCAACCCGACGGCTGTGCAGCCCTGGGATGTGAAAGGCTACAAGATTCCCGGCGGTACACCGTCCAGCCCGAATGTGGCGCAGATGCTGGCTATCGCGCCAAGCGTGCTGCGTGACAAGACCAAGGGCTGCTTCCCGGCGCCGGAGAAGATCATGTGCGCCGCCGTTGAGGGCGCACAGGTCGATTTCGACACCGCGCAGATCATCGAAGCGCGCTACTTCACCGAGCTGACCACCGGTCAGGTGGCGAAGAACATGATTGGCACCTTCTGGTTCCAGCTCAATGAAATCAACGCCGGCGGCTCACGCCCACAAGGCTTCGAGCCTTACGTGACCAAGAAGGTCGGTGTGCTCGGTGCCGGCATGATGGGTGCCGGTATTGCCTACGTGTCGGCGGTCGCCGGTATCGAGGTGGTGCTCAAGGATATCTCCATCGAAGCCGCTGAGAAGGGCAAAAGCTACTCGGCCAAGCTGCTGGAGAAAAAGGTCGGCCGTGGCCAGATGAGCGCCGAGAAGCGCGATGGCATTCTGGCGCGGATCAAACCCACTGTCAGTGACGCTGATTTCGAGGGCTGCGACCTGATTATCGAAGCGGTATTCGAGGATCGTGACCTCAAGGCCAATGTCACCGCAGCGGCCGAACGTGCGGCGCTGGCGGATGCGGTAATCGCCTCCAACACCTCGACTCTACCGATCACCGGCCTGGCCACGGCTGTGCAGAAGCAGGACAAGTTTATCGGCCTGCATTTCTTCAGCCCGGTGGACAAGATGCCGTTGGTGGAAATCATCAAGGGCGAGCAGACCAGCGACGAGACCCTGGCGCGTGGTTTTGACTACGTCATGCAGATCAAGAAGACCCCGATCGTGGTCAACGACAGCCGCGGCTTCTTCACCTCGCGGGTGTTCGGAACTTTCACCAATGAAGGCCTGGCCATGTTGGGTGAGGGCGTGAGCGCGGCGATGATCGAGAACGAAGCGCGCAAGGCCGGTATGCCGGTTGGCCCGCTGGCGATCAGCGACGAAGTGTCGATGAGCCTGATGAACCATATCCGTCAGCAGACCATCAAGGACCTCGCTGCCGAAGGCAAGCAGATTCCCGAGCACCCGGCGTTTGCGGTGATCGACATGATGCTCAACGAGTACAAGCGCCCGGGCAAGGCGGCGGGTGCGGGCTTCTACGATTACCCGGCCGGTGGCAAGAAGCACCTGTGGCCGGAACTCAAGGCGCGTTTCGAGAAGAGCGAGGCGCAGATTTCGCAGATCGACGTGCGGGATCGCATCCTGTTTATCCAGGCCATCGAAACCGTGCGCTGCGTGGAAGAGGGCGTGCTCAAGTCGGTAGCCGATGCCAACATCGGCTCGATCATGGGCATCGGCTTTGCTGCCTGGACCGGCGGTGCGCTGCAATTTATCAACCAGTACGGAGTGAAGGACTTTGTCGCCCGCGCCCAGTACTTGGCTGAGCAGTACGGCGAGCGCTTCCTGCCGCCGGCGTTGTTGTTGGAGAAGGCGGCGAAGAACGAAAGTTTCTAACTCCGTCGCGTTAAGGCAGAGGCACTGAAAACCGGCTCCCTGTGAGCCGGTTTTTTTTATGGGCATGGCACTAGCGGGCTGTTGAAAAACGTAAGCGAGGCAGCCAGTGCAAGGCAAAAGCAGGCGAGAATGCGGAGTTTACGAGCTGTAAATGAGCAGCTCGAGCCTGCTTTTAACGCAGCAATGGCAACGCAGGTAGTTTTTAGCAGCTTGCTAGACTGCTGAAACGGCCACGCGGGCGTGGCGCAAGGGAGGTGTTATGAAAATCAGGATAAGCAGTGCGCTGGCAATCAGCCTGGGCTTGCTGGCGGTGCCGGCATGGGCCGATGACTGCGCCAATGCCATGGATCAGTTCAGCCTCAATCAGTGCGCGGCGGCGGACTATGCCGCTCAGGATAAACGTCTGAACCAGCTCTACGGCGATTACCGCAAGCGTCTGGATGATGGGCAGAAACAGCAGCTCAAGGAGGTGCAACTGGCCTGGATCAAGTTCCGTGATCTGGCTTGTGCGTTCGAGTCAGCGTCGGTGGAAGGTGGTTCGGCCTATCCGATGGTGCTTAACGGCTGCCTTGCGCAAAAGACCGCCGCGCGGGTCAAGGAGCTGGAGCAGCTGGCCGTATGTGAAGAAGGCGACCTGAGCTGCCCGATGCCTGCGCAATAGTCAGCTTGAGCGGTTTTCAGCACGCTTGGCGGCCGCAAACCAGTTGCTGGATGGCCTGACGCTCGCTCAGTTGGGTGGGCATGCGCAGGGTCGCCAGGCTGCCGTCGCCCAACGCAATGGCCAGTTCTGACTCGAAGTGGATGCCACTGCTGTCGACCGTGGCGTAGGTCACGCCGTAGACGTTCTGGTTGCTAAGTGTTTGGGCGATGCTCATGGCGTTCTCCTGAGGCTGATAACGCTGTTATTGGCCGGTGCGCTGGGTGGTGCGCTGTTGAGTGGTCTGCACCTGTTGCGCCTGTCGAATGCTGCTGGCGCTGTGGCTGCTATTGAAGGCTGAGGCGGCCAGCAGGCTGGCGATGGCGGAGAAACTGGTCATGGGAGTGTCCTCTTCTGGGGTGGGGCGCAGGGCCCGATGACCAGATCATCGGCTTGTGCCGTTATCGACAGAAGTGAATGGTGCTTATGGTGACTATCGAGGGCGCTGATGGTCCGCATGCCGGGTTTTTACAGCGGCTGCAGAAGCAGCGGGTAATTGGTCGGGTTGGCCCCAGAACTATTGCCATGCAGGCTGTCAGCAGGCACGCTTGCGCGCTGGAAAAACAACCCTCCTGCGCCCTAGGTAACCGCCCATATGCCGCTGCAGATCTGCATCCTGGAAACCGATGTTCTTCGCCCTGAATTGGTCGACCAATACGACAGTTATGGCCGTATGTTCGAGCAATTGTTCGCCCGTCAGCCGATTGCTGCCGAGTTCAAGGTGTACAACGTGATGGAGGGGCATTACCCGCCGGATAGCGAGCGCTACGATGCGTATCTGGTGACGGGCAGCAAGGCAGATTCCTTTGGCAGCGACGCCTGGATCCAGACGCTGAAAACCTATCTGCTGGAGCGTTATGCCCGTGGCGACAAGCTGCTCGGCGTGTGTTTCGGGCACCAGCTGCTGGCGCTGCTGCTGGGCGGCAAGGCCGAGCGCGCCGTGCAAGGCTGGGGCGTGGGTATTCATCAATACCGTATGGAAAACAAGCCGAGCTGGATGAGCCCAGATCTGGAAGACCTGACGCTGCTGATCAGCCACCAGGACCAGGTGACTCAACTGCCGGAGAACGCGACCTTGCTCGCCAGCAGCGAGTTCTGCCCGATTGCCTCCTACTGCATCGGCGACCAGGTGCTGTGCTTCCAGGGCCATCCCGAGTTTGTGCATGACTACTCGCGTGCGCTGCTTGACCTGCGTCAGCAACATATCGGTGAGCCGGCCTATACCCGCGGTGTTGACAGCCTGCAGCATGATCACCAGGGCCATATGGTCGCCGAGTGGATGATGCGCTTTGTCGCCCATGGCCGTGCCGGCCTTGCCGACTAAGCGTTGGTGGATGCAGAAAGCCCGGTCAGTGACCGGGCTTTTTTATGGCGTGCTATTTATGGCCGCCACCCTCTGGACTGCCAATCTGCAGTGTTAACAACCGTTCCAGGCGATTTTTTATAACCAGCCGTAATGCTTGAAGCTGGCATACAGGCTGATGCAGCCGGTGGTGATGACACCGAGTACGGCGAAATAGCCGTACTGCCAGGTCAGCTCGGGCATGTTCTGAAAGTTCATCCCGTAGATGCCGGCCACTGCCGTGGGGAAGGCGAGGATCGCTGCCCAGGCGGCGAACTTGCGCTGGGTAACGCTTTGCCGGGACGACTCCAGCAGCAGGCCGATCTCGATGGCGTGGTCGGCCATTTCGCGCAGGGCGGTAAGGTCTTCCAGCAGACGGTTGACGTGAATCGCCACGTCGCGGAAGTAGGGGCGCATGTTCTTGTCGATAAACGGGAAGTCCAGGCGTTGCAGTTCCTGGCAGATTTCCGCCAGCGGCCCGATATAGCGGCGCAGACGCAGCAGGTCGCGGCGCAGGCCCTGGATGCGCTCGACATCGGCCTGACTGAGCGGGTGCTTGAGCACCTGCTGCTCAACCTCCTCAAGTTCGCTGTGGTAGCTGTCCATCAGCGGGCGGTAGTTCTCGATGACGAAGCTGAGCAGGGCGTAGAGCACGAAATCTTCGCCGTGCTCAAGCAGCAGCGGGCGTGCCTCGCAGCGCTGGCGTACCTGCGAATAGGGCGCCGACTCACCGTAGCGGGCGCTGATGATGTAGCCGTTGCCGGCAAACAGCTGGGTTTCGGCAAAGGTCAGTTCGCCATTGACGCGAATGGGCGAGTAAAGCACCAGAAACAGTGCATCGCCAAAGGTCTCCAGCTTGGGCCGGGTGTGTCGCTGCAGGGCGTCTTCCAGAGCCAGCTCATGCAGGTCGAATTGCCGCTGCAGGTTACTCAGCTCCTCGCTGCCGGGGTCGTGCAGGCCGATCCAGACAAAGTGGCCGGGCTTTTTCGCCCACTGCTTGCCCTCATCAAGGCTGATATTGCTGACTTTCAGCCCTTTGCTGTAAACAGCGGCGGCAACCACTCGCCCCATGATGCATCCCTTATTGGCTGGTTTCAGCACGCAGCTTAGCGGCTTCGCCGTGCTCGGTGTGAATGCCAATAAAAAGCCCAGCACGAGGGCTGGGCTTATGGGCAGCGGGTAATGCTCAGACTCGCTGCGTCAACTGCTGATCCATGGCCTCGATGCATTGCTGCATCTGCGTACGGCAGGTTTCGATCAACTGGGGTAGGTCGTCCTGGCTCAGGCCAGCTGTGGGGATGGCTGGCAGCGAGCGGATCATGATATCGCCGCTGTTCCAGCGGTTGAGCTGGATATGGTTGACGTAGGTGCTGACACACACCGGGATAATCGGCACGCCAGCAGCAATCGCCATCTGGAACGCGCCTTTCTTGAACGGCAACAGGCCTTTGCCCAGGTTGCGCGTGCCTTCAGGGAAGACCCAGATCGAGGTGTCTTTGTGCTTCAAGGTGTCGGTAGTGGTGAGCATGGCCTGTTTGGCGCGAATCGCGTTGCCACGGTCGAGCAGCACATTGCCGGCCAGCCAATAGAGCTGGCCGAAGAAGGGCACCCATTTCAGGCTTTTCTTGCCGATGCTTACGGTACGCTCGGGCACCACGCGGCCGAGCACATAGAGGTCGTAGTTGGACTGGTGGTTGGCCACGATTACGCAGGCACGTTGATGGTCAAGCAGCGGTTGTACGTCGGTCTTGAGCTTCCAGCGCAAAAACCATTGCGCCGGTACGCTGTAGAGACGGGCGCACAGGCGGCTGTTATCCGGGTTGAACGGGCGGCAGATGCCGAGCAACAGGCCCAGGATGCCAGCGAGGATAAAGTGCACGCCCATCGCCAGCATGCGCAGAAGAAAAAGCATTTGGTACGCCCGTCATAGGAAAAAGGCGCGCAGTGTACGGGCGTGCACTGCTTTCAGCAATTGATGCCGATCAGAGGTTGTTGCCGGTTGTGTTAGTCGTACCGATGGCTGAGCGCAGGTCGATAGCGCTGTAACGTGAGGCCAGGCGAGCGATGCTGCCATCTGCTTCAAGGCCCAGCAGGGCCTGATCCAGGCGCTGCATAAAATCCTGTTTATAGGGATAGGCCTCTGAGTTGGCGCGGGTATAGCCCAGGTGGCCATGTTCGCTGGATAGTCTCGGTCCTTCGACTAGCCAGCCCAGCCCGGCATTGCCCAGCAGACCTTGATCGCGCATCTGTTGCAGTTCCCAGAGGATCGACAGGCGATCGTTGATGTACACGTCGATGCGCTGACGTTTGAGTTGCAACAGGTTGGTGTGGTTGTCGCTGGCGTAGCTCTGCTGCACCTGGCCTGCGGCCAGCATGCGTTTGTAATCGGGGGCGGCGATGATATTGAAGCCCCGGTTGAGACCAACGCGCAACCCGGCATAGGCCGCCGGGAAATCTTCGATGGCCCGTTGCTGGGCCAGTTCGCTGCGCACGAAGGCCACCACGCTTTCCTCCAGAATCGGCCGCGAGTAATCCATCCACGGCCGTTCAACGGGGCGGTAATAGGGTGGGAACAGGGCAAAGGCCGTACCTTTTTCTACGGCCGCCAGGCCACGTGGCCAGGGCACTGGACGGATGCTGATGCGATAGCCCGGCATGCGGGCAAAGGCCGCACGCAGAATATCGCTGTAGAGGCCCTTGGCTTCACCGTTTTCGGCATAGCTGTAGGGTGGATAACTGGCGTCACACAGTACCGTAACACTGATGGGCGTTTGTGCCAGAGCCGTACCCTGTACAGCCAGACACAGTAGCCACGCTACGAGTATGCGCATGCCCAATCTCCTTATCGGTTGGCGCTGGCTGCGTGGTGAGGCGCAGCCTGATGTATGGAAGTCAGACCTTGAAGCGACCGAGCAGGTGATCCTGTTGACCCACCTGATCAACCATCACGGCGCACTGGCGCACCTGTTCTTCGGCACCCGCAGCGACCTCATGGCTGATGTCGCGAATATTGGTGGTGTTGCGGTTGATTTCCTCGGTAGTGGCGCTTTGCTGCTCCGCGGCGGTGGCGATCTGCAGGTTCATGTCGTTGATTCGGGTGATCGCGTCACGAATGCGTCCGAGCATGTCGTTGGCCGCTCCTGCATCTTCGGCGGTCTTGCTGGCGGTGTCACGGCTTTGCTGCATGCGCGACTCGGCCTGTTTCACCCCGGATTGCAACTGGTCGATCATCTGGCGGATTTCCTGAGTCGACTGCTGGGTGCGCGATGCCAGTGAGCGCACCTCATCGGCGACCACGGCAAAACCGCGGCCGGACTCCCCGGCGCGGGCAGCTTCGATGGCGGCGTTGAGCGCGAGCAGGTTGGTCTGGTCGGCAATGCTGGTGATCACCGAGAGAATCGACTCGATATTGTGGCTGAGCTTGGCCAGCTCGTTGATCGCATGGCTGGTTTCGTCCATTTCTTCGGCCAGGTTCTTGATCGCCTCGGTCGAGCGCGAGACTACACGTACGCCGTTCTCGGTTTCTTCATTGGCGGCAATGGCGGCTTGCGCGGCGGCCTGGGCATTGCGTGCGACTTCTTCGGCGGTGGAGGCCATTTCCTGCATGGCGGTGGCCAGTTGATCCAGCTCTTGCAATTGCTGTTGCAGGCGATTGGCGGCTTGATCGGCCTCGCTGGAGGTCAGTGTGGTGCTTTCACGCACCTGTCTGGAACTGCCCATGACCTCGCTGATCAGACTCTGCAGACTTTGCAGGAAACTATTGAACTCCTTGGAAACCAGGGCGATTTCATCGTTGCCGGCGGCTGGCAGGCGGCGGGTCAGGTCGCCTTCACCGCTGTTCACTTCATGCAGGGAGTTGTGCAGATGACCGAGGGGTTTGAGCAGGCTGTTCATCAAAACGCCCAGCACGATCAGGCTGATGATCACCCCCAGTACGGTGCCGATTACTGCGCGCCAGCTCAGGGCATTGGCTTCGGCCATGACAATGCTTTTGTCCAGCACCACACCGATATACCAATCCATGCCCTTGAGGTTGGGCAGTGGGGTAAAGGACACCAGCAGGTCCTTGTCGGCGCCGCTGATGTCCTGCAAATCCTTGTTCAGTGCTGGGCTTTGGCCGGCGAACAACTCGCTGTAGCTCTTACCGTTGAGGTCGGTGTTGGGGTGGGAAATGATGTTGCCGTTGCGGGTTAGCAGAAAGGCGTAGCCCGCGCCGTTGAAGTCCAGGGTGTTGACTGCGTCCGCTACGGTTTTCAGGCGGATGTCACCGCCCAGTACACCGAGGAATTCGCCAGCGTTGGTGATGCGGGTAACGGCGGAAATCAGGATTTCCCCGGTGGTGGAGTCCACATAGGGTTCAGTCAGTAGCGCCTGGCTACCGGCCTTGCCGGTGGCATACCAAGGCCGTTGGCGACCGTCCCATTCCGGCGCTGGTTTCCACTCGTCGGTGTTCTTGATCGGCTTGCCATCGCTTTGCAGAGCACCGAAGACCAGGATGAATTCGTTCTTCAGCATCGGTGTATTGACGATGCGCTGGGTTTCTTCGGGGCTGTAGTTGCTGTCGATGCTTTGCGCCATCAGATCCATCAACTTGAGCTTGGCATTGAGCCAGTTCTCGATCTGCCGTGCCAATGCGTTACTGGATTCGGCGATGCTGGCGGCTACCTGGCTGTGCAGGGTTTCGCGAACCTGGCTGACCTGCGCCAGTGACAGCAGGCTGGTAGTAAGGAACAGGACGATGGCCGCAGCCAGGCCAACCTTGTGAGCAATCTTCATAGCACGCTCCCCGCGGCAATTTCGAATAGATCGGTGGGGGCCTCGCTCCTTGGCCTTACCTTCTAAAAGTAATACAGACTGGGGAGATTGCCCGGTTGATTGCCAGTGTTTTGCCATTAAACGCAAAAGCCCGGCACATGGGCCGGGCTTTTGCGCTACTGGGGTTTACTTATCCCAGGTGTTGCTTGTCCAGTTCGACTGCCTGATCAAGGGCTTCCAGCAGCGCCTTACGCACTTTCAGCTTGGTGTTTTTGTGCGCGGTCATGTTGATCTTCTTCATCTGCTGGGCAACGGCCAGTGCAGTGGCGTGCAGTTGCTCGGCCGGCACCACCTTGTCGAGGAAACCGGCATCCACCGCGCCTTGCGGGTCGAACATCTCGCCATTGATCACCGAGCGGTGGAAGGCCGATTTGCGCAGGCGGTCACGGGCCAGTTCGATGCCAGCGTGGTGCATGGTCATGCCGATCTGCACCTCGTTGAGGCCAATGCTGAACGGGCCTTCGACACCGATGCGGTAGTCGGACGACAGCAGAATAAAGGCACCCTTGGCCACCGCGTGGCCTGGGCAGGCAACGATGATCGGGAATGGATGGGCGAGCATACGGCGCGCCAGGGTCGAGCCAGCGGCAACCAGATTGATGGCGTTCTGTGGGCCGGAAGTCATCACCTTGAGGTCATAGCCGCCGGATAGGATGCCAGGCTGACCGGTGATGATCACGATCGCCTTGTCCTGCTCGGCACGATCCAGGGCCGCATTGAGCGCTGCAATCACGTCCGGGGAGATGGCGTTAACCTTGCCATTGTTCAGAGTCAGGGTGGCAATGCCATCGTCGAGTTGGTAGCTGATCAGGTCGCTCATGGTCGGGTTCCTTGTGCTGAAATGCAGCAGACGTTACTCATCCCCATCGGCCAGGTAAAGCACGATGGCTGACTGGCTGGTCAGTGATGCCGGGCTGCCCGCTTACGATGACAATCAGCCTCGGTAAATGATCGGCACTACCGGTGCGTCATTGTCGCGAAGGGCATCGGTATGCATGGCTTAATCCATCCGAGCATATTCAGGCGCGCTGCATTTGGCATAAGCACATGAATCTTTTGAAAAAAGATTTTGCCTTTGGCCGACTGTTCGGCTAGATTAGCGCGCCTCGACAGACAGCAATGACCGTCGAGACCCGGTGAAGTGTCCGAGCGGTTGAAGGAGCACGCCTGGAAAGTGTGTATACGAGAAATCGTATCGTGGGTTCGAATCCCACCTTCACCGCCAGATTGATACAGCTAAAGCCCTGATTTCTAACAAGATTTCGGGGCTTTTTGCTTTCCGGGGTTTGCTGGTGTCGATGAAGTGTCGATATTTCCAGAATCTGCCTGCCTACAGAGCGTTTCTTGAATTGCGCCCCAGTCTTCTGCAGAGAGCAAAACGGAGTGGCTGCGTTTGCCGACAATCATGATTGGCTTGTGTGATTCGGCACACTGATCCATTAGCCGGTAGAAGTTTGCGCGGGCTTCACTAGCGGTTAGCGTTTGCATGGTGTTGTACTCCCTACGTCATTAAATCTAGCGGGTTGAGCGACAAAGCATCCTGCAGGTGATCGGGTGACAGGTGCGCGTAGCGCATAGTCATTGTCAGGCTGGAATGGCCCAGGATCTTCTGCAGGGTCAGGATGTTGCCGCCACGCATGACAAAGTGACTGGCGAAGGTGTGCCGCAGTACGTGGGTGGCTTGGCCTTCTGGCAGCTTGATCGAGGTCGTTTCCAGCACGCGACCAAAGGTCACCATGCAGTTGCTGAACAGGCCGTTCTGTTTGAAGTAGGCGTGTAGCTGTTTCTCCAGGGTCTTGCTGATGGGGATAGTCCGCGTCCGGCGTGACTTGGTATTGGCAAAGGTCACCGCCCCATTTTTCACCCGTTCAGGCGTCAGGGCTTGAGCCTCACCCCAGCGCGCACCCGTTGCCAGACATACGCGAGCTACAAGGCCGATTCCAGGCGTTGTGTCGAGAGCATCCAATGCGGCCAGCACTTCCTTGATTTGAGGCACTGACAGGAAGGAGAGGGGCCTTTCCTGCAGGCGCAGAGGGCGGACTTTGGCCAGTGGGTTCGGGTAGTCGATTTCACCCAGGCGATGCAGTTCGTTAAATACGGCCTTGAGGTAGCCGAGGCGGTTGTTCAGGGTTTTGCCTTTCACGCCGCTATCGAGCTGGATACGCCGGGTTTCGCAGTAGGCGTTGCCGGTGAAGGTTACTGCAACCGGGTCGCCTAGATCCTTGGCCAGTTTGGCGAGGATCTGTTTCAGTCGAGCAGCATCCGCCAGGGTATGGCCGTGCAGGTCGTGGTAGCGCGTGCACAGATCAGATAGCCGGCGTTTGTCCTTGGGCTTGGGTGACCAACTGGGCGTGTCGACGCACTTGGTTCTGCAGGTCGCCTCAAACCGCTGGGCTTCTCCCTTGGTCTTGAAGGTCTTGCGGAAGCGCTTGCCCTTAATGGGTTCTATATCGACCTTCCAGCGTCCGTCTGACAGTTGCTCAATGGCCATCAGACGGCACGCCCCCACCGCACGTTGCGTTCTTCCAGCAGGCTCTTGATGTGCTTGTATATGTCGTACTCGCTCATATCCTTGGCGGCATAGTGGTCGCGAATGACCGGCCAGCATTCCCAATTTTTCAGCCGGTCAAACGCCTTTTTTGCGCCCACCCGTTCCCTTGCCAGCAGGCTGACGAAGTTTCCCAGGAAGAGTTCGACGTTCTTGCCGGAGAAGCCGCGAGAGGTCTTGTAGTAGCGCTTGTACTCGGTTTCATCGAGCAGGGAATCAACCGGCAGATCCACGCGCACGTCATCGCGAATCAGTGTCCAGATGGCCTCATATCGCCCCGGTCGGGCGAGCAGCTTGAACTGGCGCAGGCCGTAGCACCACAGGCCGTCCAGATGGCCGCAAAATGCAGCAAACGAGCGTGTTTCTATGGCTTGGCCTGAATGCAGGTCTACAGAGCCGCTGGCGAATTGCTGGATAACCGAATGGTGATAGCGCAGTTCAATGCGCCATACATCCGCTTCGGGGTCGTAGTTGTCCGGGTCGTTGTCGTCGAAGCTGTCGCGACGTTTCCACACGCTTTCCCAGTAGTCGAGCTTGTCGGTGGCGCGGGCCTGCTCGGTTTTGTTGTAGATAGCGAGCTGGACGCCGTTTGCAGATCCAAACATGGAGGTTTCGCCACGTCCGTACACGCTGGATTTGGTCGCCCAGGTGATTTCACTGATCCCCGAAATGTCGCGATGGTTGCGAGCACGGCAGTGCATGCGGGCAACCAGATCGACCGGAGGTTTCCAGCCCTGCAGGTCAAGCGCCAGGTGAACAGCGCACTGGTTCAGTTCCAGATGGCTCAGCAGCTCGCTAGCGTAATAGTCCATGCGTTCCTGCAGACGGCTGGGCGACAGGGCGTCAATGGCATGGGGTGATACTTCGATTTTTACGTGTGGCCCGATGGCGTCAATTTTCGAATTGAAGTTCTTCACCAACAGGATGATGCCCAGGTCAGCGTTCTGGAGCTTGTATTGATAGCCAGAGTCCTTGCCTACACGGCCTGAGTGCCAACGCTGACCCGCGAAATCAACCAGGGTGCCGGGGTTTTCGAATAGCGCCATGATTTCCGGGCGGATCAGGCCACGGTACAACTGGCGCACGGTATCGACGCCACAGCGCAGCAAGCGGACGTTCGACAGGTCACTGATGAGGGTGGTGTGTGCATCGAAGAACACCCGACCTTTCGGGTCTTCCTGAAACAGACGATTGACCCGAATTTGATCTTTTACGGTCATTGCAACTACTCCAAATAGTGACGAATTGAGACTGTTTAAATTTATCTTTCTGACGTGTTACGTGTTACAGGGACGTCAGCGCGCGCATTTGGCGCGGCGCTCGTGCCTCGCGCATGCGCCCAAATGCGCCGAGCGAAGGCGCTGAGTGATCACCATAGGAAGCGGCCTTTCTCGTAGGGGATTTGGGTCACAGTGACGCTTTGCGGGGCTTGCTGGGGTTGTTGTGGCTGCTGCTGGCGTTGGTTGTTGGCCTGCTGCAGATCCGGGCGCGCACCAGGGTCAGGGCGGGCCGGATCAAATACGCCGCGCTCTACGGTGTTCTTGCAGTAGGCAAAGGTGGTTTTGTGCCAACTGCCTTGCTGGGTGAAGCACTCGCAGATAAAGGCTTTTTCCTGCGTCCTGACGACCCGGTAGCGCTTGGCATTGCGGTCGATATAGCCCTCATCCGAACTCATGACGCAGGACAGCCGCGGGTAGCTTTGCGGCTTGGTTAGTTCGTCGTAGATGGGGGCCGAGCTGGGTACATCCGGTATGCGAGGGACACGGGCGGCTAGGTATTCGTCCAGGCTCATAGCCTTGGTGCCGGGTTTGTTGTTCACCGGGTTGATCAGGGAGCCGACCGAGCTTTTCACTTGATCGACTACGCCGCTCGGGCTGCTGGTTTCGGCCTGGGCTTGTGTGGCCTGTTCGGTCTGTTTGCCGGCTTCGTAGCGTTCGTATGCGCGGTAGACCATGAAGACGGCACCGGCGATGACAAGTACGGCCAGAATGAATTTGGTCGGTAGCTTGGTCTGGAAATGGTGCTGTGCATTGCTGCTGGTGTAGACGCTGAAAAACTTCTTATCGAGGCGTACCGTGGTTTTCTCGGCATCCTTGAAACTGGATTTCACTTCGACTTTTTCAATGACAGCATCGGATTCAAAGCGCAGCAGTTGCTGGGATTTGAAGACGCGCCAGTAGTGAATATGACCATTGCAGAGGCGGCGTAGGTGCACATCCAGATAGCGCGGGTCCTGGGTGATCAGGTGCACTTCGTGGCCGCTATGGCGCATGGTTTCAAAGCGGGTGATGTGTTCAGGTGGACGCGCCCGAGGATCACGACCACCAAACCAGCCTTGGGCCTCGTCCACGACAATGATCGAGTCGTTGGGCAGTTCGAACCACTTTTCCGGATCATCGAACTTGTACCAGGAAGCCTTTAGAAGCTCAGGCTGCAGGCCGTTGATGTTGTGGAAGTAGACGGTGCGGCCTTCTGCGTGGGCCTTCTGATCCACTTCCTTGATGGTGTTGAGGGTCTTGCCGTGGCCGGGTTTGCCGGTGCGGATATAGAGCATGGCAGCGCCTCCCTACGCTTCGATGGAGGTGCCGCCCGGATTGCGCCAGACCTGATTACGTTTGCGATCCTGGGCCTTGTTGATCCCCGCGATGATGAAGCGGGTGAACACGGCGGAAAGCATGATGTTTATGGCTATGTCGATCTTGGCCAGCCCGAGGATCTGCTGAATGACGATCCCCGAGTTGCCCATATTGGTGATCATGTAATCGCGGGCGGCATTGATCAGCGCGTTGAAGCCAAAGTAGGTGACGAAGCCAAAGCCGATGGCCCGAAGGACGGTCATCACCAGCGGGCCGGCGATCATCCAAAGGAATTGGGCAACCCATAGAAATGCAGGCATATCACTCACCTCCCGAGGCGCGGCCAACGTAGATGGCGTAGAAAAGCGAAGCGGCTATGACGATCAGGTAGCCAAGATCGATGGCGAACTGGCACAGCGGCTCATAGGAAAATTCGAAGGTGCGACCACCCTGGGTTTGCAGGGTGAAGGTCTTGGCCGGTGGGCAGGCTGCTGGCAGAAAGCGCGGATCAGTCGGGCCGCTGAATAGGCCGGACACATCAATTTCACCGTCGCCCTCATCGAGCTTGGCGCTGTCGCCTTTGCCGTCGATAAAGCCGGTGATATCGCCTTCTTGTGACGGGAAGTCGCCAGCGGTCAGCGCGTCACAGCGGGCGCGCTTCTGCGTTTCGAAAATGGCGCATTGAATGGCATCACCAGAGCAGACCAGGGGCTGGCTGCATTCAATGCCGGAGGCGCTATTGCCGTCGCTGTCACCGCCACCTGGGTTGGTGCCGCCGTTGCCTGGGTTCGTGCCACCGTTGCCGGGGTTGGTGCCGCCGTCACCGGGATTCGTGCCACCGTCGCCGGGGTTGGTGCCGCCATCGCCTGGGGTGCCACCATCCCCCGGATCGGTGCCGCCGTCGCCTGGGTCAGTACCACCGTCGCCCGGATCAGTGCCGCCATCGCCGGGATCAGTACCACCGTCGCCGGGGTCGGTTGGCTGGGGAACTTCGGGCGGCTGGTTTTCGGATGTGGTGCAGGTTTCGCCAGTTAGTTTGGCGTTGTAGTCGCAGTAGGTAATAGAACCGTCTGTTTCACTTTCGTTGAAGCAGGAAGAAACCGATTGATGCTGAGCTTTACAGCCATCAATGCAGGCAAAGGCCGGCGGGGAAATTTCTGTACCCGGCGCGATGTTGAACTCTGCAGTCGAGTCACGCCGACCGAGGGGCCAGGTGTATGTGGATTCGGTGCCAGCAGCACAGGCCGGCATGGTATCCACGACAACGAGACCGGAGGACGGGCCACCCTGGGAAATTGGCTGTTGTGGGTTGCCGTAGGGGTGATAGGAAAAGTTGTACTTACACAGAAATGAAGTGGTGTTTTGTACCGGGGTATAACTACCCGCATAAGTTGGGTTGATCAGGTTTACAGGGTGCGCAATGGTGGA
>NZ_JAEIOI010000010.1 GCF_021375795.1 Pseudomonas anguilliseptica
TAGAGCATTGGAACCACCTGATCCCATCCCGAACTCAGTAGTGAAACGATGCATCGCCGATGGTAGTGTGGGGTTTCCCCATGTGAGAGTAGGTCATCGTCAAGCACCTACACCAAAACCCCCGATCAGGAAACTGATCGGGGGTTTTACTTTGCGCAATGAAAGCAGAGCGCGCCCGTGTGAACCGTTGATAGGCAACGATACGGCGTGTGGCTATGATGCTCTTGCGTACTACCTGCAGAGTTCTTTACATGGCCGAACCGCCATCTCCTGATTCATTCTCCGAATTTGAGCTCAAGCAACTGATTGCCTGCCATGAGTGCGATCTGCTGTTGCGTAGGCCGCCGACTGCAGCCGGTGATCAAGTTGAATGCCCGCGTTGCGGTTATGAGCTGTATACGCATCGCACGCAGGTTATCCGCCGCAGTATGGCGTTGGTGATTGCCGCCTTGCTGCTGTATGTGCCAGCCAATTTCCTGCCGATCATGCGCCTTAACTTATTGGGGCAGGCGACCGAGGATACAGTCTGGAGTGGTGTGCTCGGGTTGTATAGCAACGGCATGCATGGTGTCGCTGTTGTGGTCTTTCTGTGCAGCATGGCGGTGCCATTGCTCAAGCTGCTGTGCCAGTTTGCTGTGTTGCTGAGTATCCGCCTGGATATTGGCCGCGGTTATGGTCTGCTGCTTTATCGCATTTATCACCATATGCGCGAGTGGGGCATGCTTGAGGTCTACCTGATGGGCATTCTGGTGGCCATTGTGAAACTGGTTGATCTGGCTGAGTTGAGCATTGGTTTAGGGTTGCTGTGTTTTATCGCGCTACTACTGGTGCAGGTATGGCTGGAGGTGACGATGTCGCCGCATCAGATCTGGGAAGCCCTGTCGGGAGAGGATGAGCATGCGCGCGATTGATGCCGGGCTGCTGATTTGTCATGAATGTCACCAGCTCAATCCGCAGCAGCCGGGTAGCAGAAAACAGTTCTGTACGCGTTGTGGTGGCCGTCTGCATGCGCGTAGGCCCAACAGTCTGGTACGTACCTGGGCGTTGCTGTTGACGGCGGCAGTACTGTATATCCCCGCTAATCTGTTGCCGATCATGACGGTCAACTCGCTGGGCAAGGGCCAGTCCGACACCATCATGTCGGGGGTTATCGAGTTGGTGAACTACGGCATGCTACCGATTGCTGCGGTGGTGTTTATTGCCAGCATTCTGGTGCCAACGTTCAAGTTGGTGGGTATCGCTCTGTTGCTGTATTCGGTGCAACGCCATCAGCCGATGTCGGCGCGTCAGCGGATATTGATGTACCGATTTATCGAGTGGATTGGCCGCTGGTCGATGCTCGACATCTTTGTCATCGCGATACTGGTGGCGGTGGTCAACTTCGGCAGCCTGGCCAGTATCGAGCCCGGCTACGGTGCAACGGCTTTTGCCAGTGTGGTGGTGCTGACCATGCTGGCTGCTCTAACGTTTGACCCCCGCTTGATATGGGATAACACGGATTCGGATGACGACCATGAATGATTTGCCGTTAGCTAAGGCACGCCCCGCCTCAAACTGGTCGGCCATTTGGGTGCTGCCGCTGATTGCGCTGCTGATCGGCGGCTGGCTGGGATGGCGAGTCTATAACGAAGCGGGCATTAAGATACAGGTGACCTTCGAGACCGGTGAAGGCCTGCAGGCCGGCAAGACCGAAGTCATCTACAAGGGCATGTCGATCGGCAAGCTCACTGCCCTGGAGCTGGATGACAGCGGTGAGCAGCGAGGTGTACGGGCGACCCTGGAAATGGACAAACGGGTTGAGCACCAACTGCTCAGCAACACCCGCTTCTGGCTGGTTAAACCGAGCGTTTCGCTGGCAGGGATTACCGGCCTGGAAACCCTGGTATCGGGTAATTACATTGCCGCCAGCCCAGGCGATGGCGAGCCTACGCGTAAGTTCACCGCACTCAATGAGCCTCCACCGCTGGCCGATAATGCGCCTGGCCTGCACCTGACCCTCAAGGCCGAGCGTCTGGGTTCGCTGAACCGCGACAGCCCGGTGTTCTACAAGCAGATCCAGGTTGGTCGGGTTAAAAGCTACGCGCTGTTAGAGGATCAGAATCAGGTTGAGGTGAATGTATTCATTCAACCGGAGTTCGCTTCCCTGGTGCGCAAACACACGCGTTTCTGGAACGCCAGTGGTGTGTCCATCGATGCGGGGCTTTCGGGGGTGAAAGTGCGTACCGAGTCGCTGGCCAGCATCGTGGCCGGTGGTATTGCCTTTGCCACCCCGGAACACCGCAAGGACAGCCCGCCGACCGATCCGTCGCTGCCCTTTCGCCTGTATGAAGACTTCGACACGGCGCAGGCCGGCATTCGCGTCAACCTCACCCTGCATGACTTCGACGGTCTGGAACCTGGGCGTACGCCGGTGATGTACAAGGGTATTCAGGTCGGACACATGAAGACCTTCAAGATCGATGATGACCTCAGTGGCGCGCGGGTCGAGCTGATGCTGGATCCGCGCACCGAAGACTATCTGGTGGAAGGCACTGACTTCTGGGTGGTCAAACCGTCGATTTCCCTGGCCGGTATTACCGGCCTGGAGGCGCTGGTCAAAGGTAACTACATTGCCATCCGCCCAGGGGAGAAGGGCGGCGCACCGGCGCGTGATTTTGTCGCCAGGCCAAAGGCGCCCCCGCTCGACCTGGCCGCCCCCGGCCTGCATCTGGTGTTGTTCAGTGACGTGCGTGGTTCGCTGGAGGTTGGCAGTCCGATTCTGTTCAAGCAGCTCAAGGTCGGCTCGGTACAGAGTTATCAGCTGTCACGGGATAACAAGCAGGTGGCGTTCGGTGTTCATATCGAGTCTGAGTATGCTCATCTGGTGAACAACAGCACGCGCTTCTGGAATGCCAGTGGCATTACCCTCAAAGGTGGATTGTCCGGGGTTGAGGTCAAGAGCGAGTCCTTGCAGACCCTGCTGGCCGGCGGTATTGCTTTCGAGACCCCCGACCCGAAAGCCGCCAAGGATGACAAGCGGGTGCAGCGCTTCAACCTCTACAGCAGCCAGGAACAGGCGTTGGAGAAAGGCGTGGCCTTGACCATCCGTGTGCCCCGTGGCGATGGGCTGAATCCGGGCACGGCGATTCGTTACAAAGGGCTGGATGTGGGCAAGGTTGAGCGCATCGAGCTGACCGATGATCTGCAGGCGGTGATTCTCCACGCCCGGGTTACCCAGGCAACGCAGCAGATTGCCCGTGTTGGTACGCAGTTCTGGGTGGTCAAGCCCGAGGTCAGCCTGACCCGCGCTGCCAACCTGGAAACGCTGGTCACGGGCCAGTATCTGGAAGTGCAGCCCTCGAATCAGAAGGGCGCTGCGCAGGTTAACTTTACGGCTGCCGAAGCACCGCCCAAAGCCAATGTCCGTGAGCAAGGTCTACGTCTGGTGTTGAGCGCTGCGCGGCGTGGTTCGATCAAGCCGGGGGTGGTGGTCAGTTACCGTGAAGTGCCGGTGGGCAAGGTGACCGACTTTGAACTTGGCCCGACCTCGGATCGCGTGCTGATCCACATCCTGATCGAGCCGCGTTATGCGCCCTTGGTGCGCACCGGCAGCCGCTTCTGGAACGCCAGCGGCATTGGTGTGGATGCCGGGCTGTTCAGTGGCGTGAAGGTGCGTACCGAGTCGCTGGAAGCTTTATTGGAAGGTGGGATTGCCTTTGCTTCGCCGGATAACCCGCAAATGGGCGGCCCGGCACAGGCTGGGCAGACCTTTGCCCTGCATGATGAGGTCAAGGAAGAGTGGTTACGCTGGGCACCGAAGATCGCGCTGGAGAAGTAACCGACAAGGGCCGCTATTGCGGCCCTTGTGCTTTATGGCGGGTGAGCCAGCCTTAGGCTGGCTCGGTTGCTGCGGTTGTGGTTGCTGCCTTGCTCTTGGCGCTGTCACGCCGCTGGATATATTTCCAATCCGCTTCATCGATATAGATGCCATTCGGCCCGCTGCCGCCTTCCAGGTCGATGGCTACATGGGCCGAGACCTGCGGTTTCACCGAGGCGAGAATCGGCACAAAGCCCAGCTGCAGGCTGGTTTCGATCAGCGCCTGCTGGTTCTTCTCGTCGATATCCGCTGCCTCGTCCAGGTAGTAGGGCAGACGCACCTTGCCGGCCTGGTCGCGGTCCATCAGGTGCAGCAACAGGTACATGTTGGTCAGCGCCTTGATGGTCATGGTGGTGCCGTTGGACGCTGCACCATCGATATCGGTGTGGATCACCGGTTGGCCATGCACCTTGGTGATCTCGAAGGCCAGTTCGAACAGGTCCTTCAAGCCCAGCTGGTTATGGTTGGCTGCAACCAGGCGCGCCAGGTATTCCTTGGCTTCCTCATTCTTGCTGTCCTGTTCGCTGCTCTGTTGCAGGTCGAACACCGAGAGGGTTTCGCCTTCTTCGTACTGGCCGGCGCTGTGGATGATCTGGTCGATGTGCTTGAGCGCGTCCTTGTTCGGCGCGAGGACAATGCGGAAGCTTTCCAGGTTGGACACCTGACGCTTGTTAATCTCGCGGTTGAACAGCGCCAGTTGGTGTTCCAGGTTGTCGTAGTCGCTACGGATATTGCGCAGGGTACGGGCGATATCGGTAACCGCAGCGCGGCGCGCCTTGGCCAGGGTGAGGGCCTCGTCCTGGCGGTGGGCGTAGGCGTTGACCAGCAGGTGCAGGCGACGCTCGACGTCGTCCTCGCTGTCGAATTTGGCCACGCCTTTCAGGCGCACCTGGGCATACAGCGCCTCGATCTGCCCGTCGATACGTTGCAGGCCCTGCCAGGCGTCCTGGTAGTCGTTAAGCAATGGCAGCAGGTTATCCAGGCTGTCGTCCACCGGATCGGTAAAGGGCGTGCCGAACGGCAGGTTGGCCGGCAGCAGCTGGCGACGGCGCAGGGCGTCTTCCAGGGTGCGTTCCTTGGCTTCCAAGTCGGCCAGCTGACGGCCGACCAGTTGCAGCTTGGCGGACAGCTGCTGCACGCGTTCGGTGAAGGCATCGGCGGCGCGCTTGAGTTCATCTTGGGCGGCTTCCAACTGGGCCAGCTGCTCCAGTTTGCCGGCTTCCTCAACGGAGAGCGTCTGGCTCTTGCGGAAATCTTCCAGGGCTTTCTGCGCATCCAGCACGGCCTGGTAGAACTGTTCGGCCTGGGCCTTGCTCGCGGCGCGGTCAGACGCTACCGCCTGCTGGGTTTTCAGCTGTTTGTATTCGCGGTCGAGGCGGTCTTTCTGGTCGCGCAAAGCGGCACGGTCGGCCAAGGCTTGCAGTGCCGGTGGTTCGATATGGCTGAGGTCGATAGTCAGACCGGGAACTTCGAAGTGCTCACCCTTGAAGCGATCGAGAATGCTTTCCAGGGATTTAACCCAGGCATCGCCCTCGGTGATCTGAATGCCTTTCTCACCCAGCGGCAGGCTGAACAGCTGGCCGTTGAACAGGCGCATCAGGCGGTCGACGTCCTGCTGGCTAAATTCTTCGCGCAGGCGTGAATAGCTGTTGTTGTCGGCGTGTTCGAGTTGCTGTTTCACCGATTTCAGGCGTTTTTCCAGGTCGCGCAGGCGCTCATCCAGGTCCTCTGCGGAGAACTGTCGCGACTGGGCCAGGGCCCCGGCCAGTTCGTCGTGGGCGTCCTTGGCGGCCAGCAGCTGCTCTTCCAGCACCTTGGCGTCGGTGACCAGGGCGAAGCGGTTCTTCAGTACGGAAAGCTCGCCGAGCCAGCGCTGGATTTCGCTGATTTCGCGCTCCATGCGCATCAGTTCCTGGGTGCCGCCACGCTGCTCGTGCTGCAGGCCGTCCTGCTCGCCACGGTAGTGTTCGGCCTGGATCACCAGCTCTTCACGGCGCGCGCCGGCGTAGTCCTGCCAGGTGCCAAGCAGCGAGTCGAGCAGCGGCGAGAGGCGATGCAGCTTGCCGCGCAGCAGCTCGCGCTGGGCCACGCCGGCGGCCAGTGCCTCAATCAAGGGGCCGGCGGTCACCAGGGCTTGATAGTCCTGCTCCATGCGCCGCACATCGCGGAAGGCTTCTTCGGTGGCGGCAATGTAGTCGACGCTGCCAGAGCGCAGGCTGTGCTCGAAGGCGTCGAGGAACAGCTGCTTGAGTTTGGCGGCGGTGATCTCGCGCATGTGTAGCAGGTTGATAAACAGCGCGCGGAAGGTTTTCAGGCTCTGCTCGCTGGTAGAGCGCAGCGGGATCAGGGTCAGGTCCAGCGGAATCGAGGTATGCCCACCGACCAGCAGGCGGCGCAGCTCCTCGGGTTTCAGCTCGTAGGCCTTGATGCCTTCGCGTTCTAGAGCGTTGAACAGCTCGCGTTGACGCAGGCAGGTGCCGTTCTTCTGGTAGTGCTCCAAGTCCAGGGTGCCCTGGTAGGCGAAGAACTGGTGACCAAAACCACCGCCCGGGCCGCGCCCGGCCACGCCGATAACATGCGGGCCGTGGGGCAGGGCGACTTCGACGAGGATATAGCTGGTGTCGCTGGCGAAGTAGAACTTGCGCGATTGCTCCAGGCTGTACTTGCCGAAGCTCATGTCCGACATGCGCGCCAGAATCGGGAACTGCAAGGCGTTGATCGAGGCGGATTTACCCAGGTTGTTGGCGCCGTAGACCGACAGCGGGTTTTCCAGCGGGAACAGACCGAGGCTGTAGCCGGCGGTATTCAGTAGGGCGAAGCGGCGAATGCCGTAGCGTTCCTGGCTCATGCGTCCATCTCCTGTGCGTCACGTTCTTCGGCCATGGCGCGGGCCAGTGCGTCTTCTTCGGATTCCTCGGTCGGCTCTTCGGCGAGGCTGATGATCTCGTCTTCGGCCTCATCGTCCAGCAGCACCGGCGTTGGCAGCGGCAGGCTGCTGTGCAGGGTGGCGGCCAGGTCGCGGTCTTGCTGCACCGAGAGGCACACATCGAGGAAGCGGTGCATCGGCGCGAGGAAGCGGTAGATGCCGTTGTCTTCGCTGGCAAAACCCAGCTGGGTCAGGCGGCGCATAACTTTCTCTTCCAGCTCATCCTGGGTAGTGACTTCGGCCTGGAGGAACAGATCCTTGTATTTCTCCAGCAGCGCTGGCAACTCGTCACGACCGAGGCTGCCACCGTCGAGCACGGCCAGCGGGTCACGACCCTGATCGGCCAGGTGCTCGACCAGAATAAAGGTGAACAGCGCCAGGCGTTGGGCAGTCTTGTTGACCTGCGCGCCCATCTGTTCCGGCACGAAATAGTAGAAACCGCGGCTGTCGCAGGTCAGCTCATAGCCCAGAGCCTTGAACAGGCTGCGGTACTGATCCTGCTGGCTTGCCAGTTGGGCGTACAGCTCCGGGTTGCTGCGGCTGATGTGGTAGCCCTTGAACAGCTCGCGGAAGATCGGCGCGAGCTGGGTCAGTTCTTTCAGGTCGATATTCATACGGTGGTCCCGGCCGGCTTGATCAGGGCAAAGGAGCTCAGGCTGACCTGATGCTCGCGGGTGAGGTAGTCGCGGCGCTCCAGGCGCTCGCGCTGGAAACGGCCATCGCGCGACAGGCGCGAGAACCAGTAGAGCAATTCGTCGGTGGCGCCTTCGGGCTCCTGTTCCAGCAGCCAGACCATCAGGTCCGGCAGCGGTAGGGCCTGCTCGCAGCGCTCGATCATCTCCCGCGCAGTACGCGGCGCGCGCGGGGCGTCGCCCTTGCGGCTGCTGTGGGCCTTGGGGAACTGCGCCGGCTTGGGCTCGAAGCGCGCCAGGGCATACACGTAAGCTTCGACCTGCGACGCGGTGCCGAGGAAGGTGCTCTGCGGGCGGCTGAACAGCGGCATGGAGGCCTGCGGCACGGCGTCCAGGCCCTTCTTGCGGATCGTCGCCAGGGCCAGAGCCGCGCCACGGGTCACGGCGTTATGCCGGCGTGCTTCTTCACGCAGCGGCAACAGCAGCTCGCGGGCACGGCGCAGGGTTAGCTGGGCGGTTGTCTGCATTTCCAGGATGCGCGCATGGGTGCGCAGCAGCAGGTCGTCATCGACCAGTTGGCCGAGTCGCTGTTGCTCACCGAGCAGGCGCAGTAGCACATGCTCGACACGGTATACGCCTTGCTCAAAGGCACCGTCGGCGGCGACCAGCTGGATCATCGGTTCAACGTATTCGTCCCAGGTGGTCAACACCTCGGCGTAGCGCTGACGCAGGGGAATCTGTCTATCTGAGGTCTTGGCCCGTTCGGCCACGGCGACCAGGGCCTGTTCGTCGTTGGCCAGTTTCTTCAGCACATCGCGCACACGCATATCGAGCAAACGCAGCTGGCGCGCCAGGTCGGCGGCGTCGCGCACCTCGAAGGCATCCTTGATATAGCCGGCCAGGCGCTCCAGATGGCGCAAATAGGCCTCGATCTCCAGGCACAGGCCCAGGCGGTGTTCGCGGCGCAGGTAAGCCAGGAAGTCGTGGATCTGTGCGTTTAGCTCGAAGCGATTGGGGCTCTTGGCCACCGGCACCAGGATATCCAGGCGAATCCACTGGTCGAGCAGGGCGGTGACATCGGTGGGCGTGCCTTCGGGCAACTGCGCGGCCAGTTGGTTGCGCAACTCCACCAAGCTCAAGGTGCCTGCATCGAAGCGCTCACACAGCGGCTCCAGCAACGTCCAGTGTTCAGCAAGGGCGCGCAGTACGCGCTTGGGATCAATCATCGGGGCATCCGCTCCGCAGGCTTTTCGCAAAAACGCCGATTGTACTGCAAGCCGCAGCGAAGGCTTGAGTGTCAGTCATCGTCTGTGCGCGCCGCTCGTGCAGATGTAACCCAGGGTGTGGTGATGGGTAACAGCCTGGCGGATGTCTGCAACGGTTTTCTCGGGTTTTCTCGACTATGGGTCGGCACATTTAGGCGGCCGGCTTTTTATAGTGCTAATCAAGGCGTGGAGTCCGCAGGACTCTGCCATTCAAATAAGAACGACAGGGAATCAGCCATGCGTCCGACTATTGGATTTGCCAGAACTGCGCTTGCTCTGGTCTGTGCTGGGTTAATCAGCTCGACTGCCAACGCCAAGATGGTTGAATTGGCGGATACCGAGTTGTCGGAAGTCACGGGGCAGGCCTTTATCAACCTGACCACGGATAGCAACGCGGGGATCAACTACACCCGAATCAATTTCGGCATGAATGTCGAAACCCAGCTGAATATGAAGAAGCTGCAATTGGGGCAATACAACGATGCGACCACTCGCCCCGGTGAAGTCGCAGGGTCGTCTGATCTGCTGATCAACAACTTTGCCCTGGGTACGGTCAATGCCGACGACACCATCAACCCGTTCAAGATTGCCAATCCCTTTCTGGAATTGGCCTATTCAGGGAACAAGGTGGTCGGCGTACGTATCGGCTTTGGCGAAGCCAAAGGCATTCTCTCTGGGGATATTCAAAGCCTGACGGGCAATATTCCTATCAAGATTCAGGGTACTGCCGGCCCGGTTTTTGATCAGGCCAGTGGTTGGGAGCAGTTTCTGCTGGGGATTGCGGGGGTTACACGCAATACGCGGCTTGAGGCTGATGCAACTCTGGTACAGGCCAACGGGACTGCTGATCCGGTGCGTGCTACACAGGCCGGTATGGTCAATGGGCAAGTCTTGAGTTGTGTGAGTGGCTGTAACTTGGGAGGCCTTTCTGATGCATTGCTGAGCCTGTTTGCCTCAAGCGGCTGTCAGGTGCTGTCGCTGGCCACTTGCTTTCCGCTGAGCAACTTCCAGTCCCTGCCCGTAGGCAATATGGCCATCAATGACTCCGCTGCAACCGCTGCCATCGAAGGTGCCGCCAAAGGCTTCTTTATTTCCATGCAAACCCAGGATGTGGCCTGGCGTGATATGGATAGCAATGCGCTGATCAATACCTTGAAAGGGGCCTTTATGAATCTACCCAAATACCGTGATGCCAACGGCAATATGGTGGCCCCGATCAATATCGACTTCGAACAGGCCTTCAATGGTATTCCCCGGCAGGACACCTGCCTGGGCACCGCCACAGCGGGGTGCTGATCATGCGTGTGCTGACTGCGGTTGCTTCGTTGATGTTACTGACGGGGGCGGCTCAGGCTGAGTTGCAAGCCCTGGATGACCAGGAACTCTCGGCTGTTCAGGGTGCCGGATTTGGCTTCGTGCTGGATGGCGTGTTGCTGGATGCCTCGGGTGCGGTGATCACTATCAATGACATCAACAACGCTTCGGGGCAGAACGTGCCGATTTCGGTGAAAGAGTTCTACCTAGGGGCGACCGGCAGTAATAAAGGTGCAAACCTGAATCCGGTAAATATTGGTCGTTTGGATCATCCGTTTGAGATCACTTTGGCCAAAGGGGAAACCCTGCGCACCCTGCGCGATGATGGGCAGTGGGTGCAGACCACGCCGAGCAATGTCAGTGTGCTGGAGTTCAAGTTCCCCGAGCGCCTGACCGGCGCTGGCGGTCAGGCCTGTATCAGCGGCTATGCCGCTGCCGGAAGCAACTGCTCCAGCCGTGCTTCCGAGCGAGTTGATCTGGGAATTCGCTTCGACTTCCAGGTCGCCGCAGGGCGTACTGACATCATCAATCTTGATTTCAGCGAACTGGTTATGGACGGCAGCTACCTGCGGCTATGGGGCGATGACCCGCGCGGTCAGTTAGTCGGTGAGGCGCGGGTGAATCTGTTCGCCAAGAGCCTGCAACTGATGTCCTGCGCTGCCGGTACAACCAATTGCACCACCGCCCAGGAGCAGACTGCGCGCACCCTGACGCTGAGCAATGCCTACGCCAATATTTCGCTGGGTTATGGCAAGAGCCAGCCGTTGCTGTTTGATGTCAGCAGTAACGGTCAATTTGTGCTGGAGCTGCCCAATCCGGTGACCCGTGCCGCCAACGGCAGCGCGCGTCCGGTAGCCGAGCGTAATGCGATTGCCAGTGACTTCTATGCCAACGCCCCACGCACCAATATCGTGATCGACAACCTCAAAGCCGGCACAGGCAGCTTTTCTACCGGTGGCTACAACTTTGGCTACAACGCCATCCAGGGGCTCAGCATCAACTACCTGAAGGTGACCAGCCGTGATCTCTAAATCCTTGGTGCTGAGCAGTGTCTTGCTGGCCATGCCGGCCTTGGCCGAAATGCAGGCGTTGGATGATGAAACCCTGAGCAGCATGAATGGTCAGGGCGGGGTGTACTTGTCCGGTGAGTTCAGTATCAACAAGGACGGCGGCGTGCTGTGGAGCAAGCCGGCCAGCAACAATCCCAGCACCTGGACGGCTGGCCAGCGCAGCTGCGCCACGGCGGGGGCCACTACGCCGGAAAACTGCGGCATGCGTGTGGCTATTCGCTCAGAGGCTGATGGCGGTTGGTATGTGCTGGACAACCTCAAGGGCGTGTTCAGCTTTGAAGGCCTTACCCTGCGCACCCGCACCATCAACAGTGGTTTCAATGGTGATGGCGCAGCCTTCAATCAGGATGTGCTGGAGTTCGGCCTGCCCAATGAAATGAAATTCAAGGACGGCAGTTTTGCCTTTGGCGTGGCCAATCAGGGTGGCTGGCAGAACAAATCCCTGAGTGTGGCCAATGGCGGTAACCCGTCGTATCAGCAGACCAATATTTTCTCGGCGAAGATCGACGGCACTATTCGCATGCAAGGCAACGTACTGATCTTTCCGCAGAATTGAGGAGCAGGGCCATGCATCGTCATTCGCTGTTGTTGCTCGCATTTCTCAGTCCGCTTACGCAGGCCATGCAAGCGCTGGATGACCAGGCGTTGTCGTCCGTCAGCGGGCGCGACGGTATCAGTCTGCAAACCACGGGCGGTGGCTGGTCTGCCGGCAGCATTGACTACAAACAGGATGGCCAGACCCTCAGCCTCAAGGGTGTCAGCGGTACGCCGCAAACGGCAGGCAGCAGCTCGACCACTACGCTGGATGTGGTGGGTAATCAGCTGCAGGTGCAACACAGCGGCAGTGCGCAGGTGCTGAGCGTCGACAACATCGAACTGGCCGGCAGCAACAAGAGTTTTGGCGCCTTTCGTGCGTTTTTCACCCTGGGCGGCAGCCTCAAATTAAGCGGTGGCGGTGCCAGTGGTGTCAGTGGTTTTAGAGTGGATGACAGCCAGCTGTCGCTGAGCGCGGCCACCTTCTATTACCGCGACAATGGCTTTGACCTGATCGTCAAAGGCCTGTCGTTCGACACCTACCTGAACAATGCCTATCTGGATATCGTCAGCGGCGGCAGTGGTCAGGAAATCAAACTGGACCTGGGCACCTCGCGTTTTGTCGGCTCGATTGCCGGCATTGGTCTGGACCTTGCCCATGGCGACCCGACTGCCGGTGTTGCGGTGACGCCGGGCACTCCCGATCTGCGTGATGTTGATGCGCAGCGCAGCTTCGGCAAACTCAATATGGATCTGCGCCTGGGCGGCAGCATCAGCATCGCCGGGGGCGGTGCCAGCGGTGAGGGCTTGCGGATCAAGCCGAATATCACCATTGCCAACAGCCTGTTCCAGTACCAGGACGAGGGCATTCTGCGCGCCGAGAATTTTGCCGGCAGCCTGATCAGCAATTCCGGACTGACATTGGATCTGGAGCAGGACGGCGTGGGCAGTTATGCCAAAGTGGCTTTTCAGGATCTCAAGCTGAACGCCACTCTGGGCGGCCTGATCATGGGCAACCCGAGCAATCAGAAACTCGGCGGCTTGGCAGTGGACCTGAACTTTCTTGATCAGGGCGCGCGGCAGAACTGGCTGAAGCTGCGTCCGGGCGGTGATCCCAACTCCGGGCAGAAGGGCATCAGTGGCGACCTCAGCTGGAACATGGTCAACAGTTCGCTGGCCCTCACCGATAACGGCAACACCATGTGGTTCAGTGGTCTGCGTACTCATGGCACCGGTCAATTCACCTTTGACCTGACCAAGAGCTGCGCCGCCGGCGTAAGTACTGGCTGCTATGCCGGGACTAATAGCGATATGAACAGCGGTGGTTACAACGGCCATTTCGATGGCATGCGCCTGGGCTTCAAGAATGTCGTTGGCAGTTACAGTTTCGATGGTCTGCGAGTCGGTACGCCGAACGCGCCGTTGCAAGGTGGCACCGAGTTGCTGGTGTTGATGGAGATCTTCCCAGCCTACGATTTCACCCTCAATGGACAGATTACCCTCAGGGCGGGCGGCGCGGTGGGTGATGGTCTGCGTTATAACGCCGACTTCTATATCAGCGAAGCCAATGCCGCGGTTACCGTGGATGAGAATGGCCGTGGCTTGTGGCTGTCAGGCAGCAGCTATGACATGCATTTTCGCGACGGTTCGCTGGATGTCAGCAACAACGGCGTCGAACTGCGTAAAGGCACTTACTGGTCGAAGCTGGATGTGGGCAATGTGCGCTGGGGCGACCGGCAGACCGGCAGCAGCATCGGGCGGCTGGTGCTCAAGCGTTATGAGCAGGGTTCGACCCTGGCCCTCAGCTCCGGCGGTGCCGGTGCGCTGTGCGTCGGTGGCAGCGGTAGCACCTCCAGTGCCTGCACGGCGAGTGGCGGGCGTTGGGAAAACCGCGGTGACGAGGGCATCTCGGTCAAGCTGAAGAACGTGTTCGTGCGCGATGGCTCCGGTAGCCCGGCCAATGCAGTTTCAAGCAACGAGAAGCGCAACCAGATTATCATTGAAACCGGACGGGTCAACGGCGTGAACGGCACAGGTAGCCAGTTGGTGGTGGATAATTTCCACACCTCCGACGGCAACCCGACTAATCCGAATGCCAACACTTATGGTTTCAACGTTGACCTTAACCTGGATGTGGCACCGACCAAGGTGTGCAGCAAGACGGCCTCCGGTTGTACGCCGGTCAGCCCCGACCCGCTAGGCTTTGCGGTCAACGGCCGGGTGCACTTCAAGGAAGTGAATATCGACCGGATTCAGCACGTTCACCCCACCGGCGGTGCGGTGACCTCGATGTACGGGGTCAAGCTGCAGAACGCCGACATCCGCGCCAACCTGACGGCCACGCCGATCAACTGAGCCCACGCATCAGCGCCTCGCAGGCGCTGTATACCGTCATGCCCCTGTCATCCTGCTTGCCCATGCTGTCGTGACACCTGCGGGTGTGCGGGATGTTTCACGTTGGCCGCGCAGTCGTTGCCGATGGTCACTGAATCGACGAAATATCCCCGTTGCTCTTTCGATATGCGCCGGTTGTCGGCACAATTCGCCTCCACTTTTTTGGGGGAGGCTGCTGAGCTTCCCGTCAGCCGACCTTGCAGGGGCAGCGCCATGATCAAAACGCCTTACTACCTGATCGACAAACAGAAGCTGCTGGGCAATCTGGAGAAGATCGCCTACGTGCGCGAGCACTCCGGTGCCAAGGCGCTGCTGGCGCTGAAATGCTTCGCCACCTGGTCGGTGTTCGACCTGATGCAGCAGTACATGGACGGCACCACGTCGTCGTCGCTGTATGAGCTGAAGCTGGGCCGGCAGAAATTCGCTGGCGAAACCCACGCCTATAGCGTGGCCTGGGCGGATGACGAGATCGAAGAGATGGTCGCCAACTGCGACAAGATCATCTTCAACTCCATCGGCCAGCTCGAGCGCTTTGCCGAAGCCACTGAAGGCACCATTCGCGGCCTGCGTGTTAACCCACAGGTGAGCAGCTCCGATTACCTGCTGGCAGACCCGGCCCGCCCGTTCAGTCGTCTGGGCGAGTGGGACCCGGTGAAGATCGCTGGGGTGATGGATAAGATCAGCGGCTTTATGTTCCACAACAACTGCGAGAACGGCAGTTTCGAGCTGTTCGACCAGATGCTCAGCACCATCGAGGAACGTTTCGGCCACCTGTTGCAACAGGTCGAGTGGGTCAGCCTCGGTGGCGGCATTCACTTCACCGGTGAGGGCTATCCGCTGGATCAGTTCTGCGCGCGGCTGAAGGCCTTCTCCGAGCGTTTCGGTGTGCAGGTTTATCTGGAGCCGGGTGAGGCAGCGATCACCCTGAGTTCTTCGCTGGAAGTCACGGTGCTCGACACCCTCTACAACGGCAAACACCTGGCCGTGGTCGACAGCTCCATCGAAGCGCACATGCTCGATCTGCTGATCTATCGCCTGAATGCCAAGATGGCGCCCAATGACGGCGAACATACCTATATGGTCTGCGGCAAATCCTGCCTGGCCGGTGACATCTTCGGCGAGTACCAATTCGACAAGCCCCTGGCCATCGGCGATCGCCTGTCGTTTATCGACGCAGCCGGTTACACCATGGTCAAGAAGAACTGGTTCAACGGCCTGAAGATGCCGTCCATCGTGGTCAAACAGCTCGACGGCAGCGTTGAAGTGGTGCGCGAGTTTGGTTTTGACGATTACCTGTCGAGCCTGAGCTGATTTGTAGGGTGGATGAGCTTCTTTCCACCTGCGTGATTGCCGAATGGTGGACGGGTAAAGCGCCGTCCGCCCTACCTGTTTGTAGTACCGCAACATCTGTCTCTTAACCGCAGCACCCTGGAGGTGAAACAATTGAAGAAGAATGTTCTGATCATTGGTGCAGGAGGTGTCGCCAAGGTGGTGGCCCACAAGTGCGCGCAGCACAACGACGAACTCGGTCGGATTGCTATCGCGTCGCGCAACATCTCCAAATGCCAGGCCATCATCGACAGCGTTAACGCCAAGGGCAGTTTGAAACAGCCGGCCGAGATCAAGGCCTTTGCCCTCAATGCGCTGGATATTGAAGCAACCAAAGCACTGATCCGCGAAACCGAATCGCAGATCGTCATCAACGTGGGTTCGGCCTTCCTCAACATGTCGGTGCTACGCGCCTGCATCGAGACCGGCGCCGCCTACCTTGACACCGCCATCCACGAAGAGCCGGGCAAGATTTGCGAAACGCCGCCCTGGTACGGTAACTACGAGTGGAAGCACCTGGCCGAATGCCAGGACAAGGGCGTGACTGCCATCCTCGGCGTCGGTTTCGACCCAGGTGTGGTCAATGCATACGCTGCATTGGCACAACAGCAGTACTTCGACAGCATCGAGTCGATCGACATCCTCGACGTCAACGCCGGTTCCCACGGCAAGTACTTCGCCACCAATTTCGATCCGGAAATCAACTTCCGCGAATTCACCGGCCAAGTCTGGAGCTGGCAGAACAGCCAGTGGACCAGCAACAGCATGTTTGAAGTCAAACGCACCGACGACCTGCCGGTAGTCGGCGAACAGAATTTGTACCTGACCGGGCATGACGAAGTGCATTCCCTGTCCAAACACCTGAACGTACCCAACGTGCGTTTCTGGATGAGCTTCGGCGAGCACTACATCAATGTGTTTACCGTGCTGAAAAACCTCGGCCTGCTCTCCGAACAGCCGGTCAAAACTGCCGAAGGCCTCGAAGTTGTGCCGCTGAAAGTGGTCAAGGCCGTACTGCCGGATCCCGCCTCGCTGGCGCCGGGCTACAGCGGCAAGACCTGCATTGGTGATCTGGTTAAAGGCACCAAAGACGGCAAGCCGGCTGAGCTGTTTATCTACAACGTCGCCGACCACAAAGATGCCTATGTTGAGACCGACAGTCAGGGCATTTCCTACACCGCAGGCGTACCGCCGGTTGCAGCTGCTCTGCTGGTGGCCCGTGGCGATTGGGATGTGGCGCGCATGGCCAACGTTGAAGAGCTGCCGGCTGAGCCGTTCCTCAAACTGCTGGATGTCATGGGTCTACCGACGCGGATCAAAGATCAGCACGGTGATCGTCCCTGGGATCAGGCCCTCTGATTGGCTGCGCCTGGCTCGTTCAATCAGACCGTAGGATGGGTTGAGCAAAGCGATACCCATCAGCGGTAAAGGCGCTGTTCCAACAAAACGCCCGCCATTTTGGTGGGCGTTTTGCTTTCTACCGCTTTAGCCGCGACGTAGCATCCATGTGAGCCGCGCTTCCCGCCCGTGGCATTTCACGCGACAATCAAGGCTTATCGACACGCGCCCCACGTCGGGGGCGTGCTCCGGCGACCCCGTGAGGACACCAGCATGAGCAGCAACGACCGCGTCATTATTTTCGATACCACCCTGCGTGACGGCGAGCAGAGCCCCGGCGCGTCGATGACCGGTGAGGAAAAGCTGCGCATTGCCAAGGCCCTGGAGCGTCTGCGCGTTGATGTGATCGAGGCCGGTTTCGCCATCGCCAGCCCGGGTGACTTTGCCGCGGTGAAGGCGATTGCCGACAACATCAAGGACAGCACTGTGTGCAGCCTGTCGCGTGCCCTGGATGCGGACATCGACCGTGCTGCTGAAGCGCTCAAGGGCGCCAACAGCGGGCGTATCCACACCTTTATTGCCACCAGCCCGATTCATATGCAGTACAAGCTGCGCATGCAGCCGGATCAGGTGGTTGAGCAGGCCGTACATGCGATCAAGCGCGCGCGCAATCTGTGCAGCGATGTCGAGTTCTCCTGTGAAGATGCCGGTCGTTCCGAGATCGATTTCCTCTGCCGCATCATCGAAGCAGCTATCGATGCCGGCGCACGCACCATCAATATTCCCGACACGGTTGGCTACGCCATTCCGCATCAGTACGCCGAGACCATCCGCCAGTTGCTCAACCGCGTGCCTAACGCCGACAAGGCAGTGTTCTCGGTGCATTGCCACAACGACCTGGGCTTGGCCGTGGCCAACTCCCTGGCGGCTGTGGTGGCCGGCGCCCGTCAGGTCGAGTGCACCATCAACGGTCTGGGTGAGCGCGCGGGTAACGCGGCGCTGGAAGAGATCGTCATGGCGATCAAGACCCGCGAAGATCTGCTCGGCGTGCACACCCGTATCGACACCCCGCACATCCTCAGCACCTCGCGCATGGTCTCGGGCATTACCGGTTTTCCGGTGCAACCGAACAAGGCCATCGTCGGTGCCAACGCCTTTGCCCACGAGTCAGGTATTCACCAGGACGGCGTGCTCAAGCACCGCGAGACCTACGAGATCATGTCCGCGCAGTCGGTGGGCTGGAACACCAACAAGATGGTCATGGGCAAGCACTCCGGTCGCGCCGCGTTCCGCTCGCGGCTGGATGAACTGGGCATTGTCCTGGCCGGTGAGGCTGAGCTGAATGCGGCCTTTGCCCGTTTCAAAGCGCTGGCTGATAAGAAACACGAAATTTTCGACGAAGATCTGCAGGCCCTGGTGTCCGACACCCTGACCGAGGAAGCGCCCGAACACTTCAAACTCATCACCCTGGATGTGGCGAGCAAGACCGGTGAAGTGCCGCAAGCCCAGGTGGTGGTCAGCGTGGCGGGAGCCGAGCGCAGTGGCAATGCCCAGGGTTCCGGGCCGGTGGATGCCACCTTCAAGGCCATCGAGTCGATTGCCAGCTCCGAGGCCAATTTACAGTTGTATTCGGTCAATGCCATTACCCAGGGCACCGACTCGCAGGGTGAAGTGACCGTGCGACTGGAGAAGGGCGGGCGCATCGTTAACGGCAACGGCGCGGACACCGATATTCTGGTGGCCTCGGCCAAGGCCTATATCAATGCGCTGAACCTCATGCAGGCCGGCCTCAAAGCTCACCCACAGGCGGCTGACGTTTGATCGCAGAACTGCGCCGCCGTGCCTACCTGAGCGCCATGCAGGTGGCCAGCTGGCTGCCGCGTGTGGAGTTGCCGTTTGCCGCGCCCTCGCGCCCGGAGTTGCTGCAGCCGCTGGTTGAGGCCGAGCCTGAGGTCGTTGCTGTCGTGCCACAGGCGGTGGCTGAAGCGGCGCCGGCCTATGAGCCACCGCATGCTGAAACACTCATTGCCGCTCCTGTCTCTCGGCCCAAGATCGAAGTGCCGCGGCCAGCGCCTCAGGGACGCATGGCCAAGGTTGAAACCGTTGCAGCTGACGCCGAAGAGCCGGTGAATCCCCAGCCAGCGTCCGTCGCACCACCGCGCTTTGCCCTGCAATTGCTGCGTGCTGGCGCCTGTGCGGTGCTGGTCGAGCTGCCTACCGGTGACGCGCTGCAAGGGCGTGACCCCGCCTATCTGCTGCTCAAGGACTTGCTACGCGCCGCCGGCCTGCCAGACAGCCCACAACTGATTGGCGAGCCGGTGCGCTGGCCGCTGCTGGTGCGCGGGCAGATCGACCAGGGCCCGCAAGCGGCGCTGGAATATGTGCAGAGCTTTGTTGGCGCACGCTTGGAAGAGCAGGAACCCTGCAGTTGCCTGTGGCTGGTGGGGCTGCCGGCGATTCGCTTTGCTGGTGAAGCGGATGCCGAATCCTATAACCGCGAGCTGCAGGTCGAGAGTCTGGGCGCCGCCTGGGCGCTGCCGGGCCTGGAGCTACTAATGGATGAGCCCGAGCGCAAACGTGAGCTGTGGCAAGCCATGCGCCGCGTGCGTCAGCGCTGGCTGGCTACCAATTGAAGACCGCTTGCCCGGCCGCTTGCTGGGTTTCTACCGTTTGCCGAGTCAACCTGAATGAGTGATGCAATCAGCTTTCGCCAGATGACGGCGGCGGATATCGATGCGGTGTTGAAAATCGAATACGCCGCCTTTAGCCACCCTTGGACGCGCGGCATCTTTACCGACAGCCTGACCTCCTACAGCTGCTGGGTGATGTTTGAAGGTCAGCAGCAGGTCGGTCATGGCGTGATCCAGGTGATCATGGACGAGGCGCACCTGCTCAATATCACCGTCAAGGCGGAAAGCCAGGGCCGTGGTCTGGGCCTAAAACTGCTCGAACACCTGATGCACGAGGCGCAAGCCCAGGGAGCCAAGGACTGCTTTCTGGAAGTGCGTGCGAGCAATCAGGTGGCCTACCGCCTGTACGAGCGCTACGGCTTCAACGAAGTCGGCCGGCGTCGCGATTACTACCCTGCTGTGGGTGGCCGTGAAGATGCGCTGGTGATGGTTTGCCCCCTGTTTGACTGACGCTGCGCCTGGGGTGACCGCTTTGTCGGTGATTCTGGCGCGTTCGGCTTTGGGGCTCGCTGCTGTGATCACGTACCCTCTGCGGCATAACAAGCAGAAGGGCGACACATGCACGATGTGATCGTAGTGGGGGCGGGGATTTCCGGATTGACGGCGGCCTGGCGGCTGGCGCAGGCCGGCAAGCGGGTCAAGGTGCTGGAGGCCAATCCACGGGTGGGCGGCCGCACGCTCAATCACCGGTTTGCCTCAGGTGACGTGGTCGAGGTCGGCGGGCAATGGGTCGGGCCGACCCAGGAGCGCATCCTGGCGCTGCTCGCCGAGTTGAACCTGCACACTTTCCCGCTGTGGAACCAGGGTGACAATCTGACCCTGTTCGGTGGCGTGCTGAAACCTTATCGCGGCACCATCCCGCGTTTTGCCCCGCATGTGCTGTTGGATGTCGCCCTGGCGCAATGGCGTCTGGATCGCCTGGCCCGACAGATTCTCCTCGACGACCCCGCTCGCCATCCCCGGGCTGTGCAGTGGGACAGCCTGAGCTTTGCCCAGTGGATTGCCCGTAACCTGCGTACTACCCATGGCCGTAAGGTTTTCGAGCTGCTCAGTGGCGCGGTGTTTGCCGCCAACGCCCGCGAACTGTCGTTTCTGCATGTGCTGTTCTACATCAACAGCGGCACCAATCTGGACACCTTGCTCGGCGTCGATAAAGGCGCGCAGCAGGACCGTATCGTCGGCGGCAGCCAGCGCATCTGTGAGGAGCTGGCTGCGCGTCTGGGCGATGCCGTGCAGCTGGAGCAGCCGGTGCGCGCCCTGCGTCAGCAGGCCGAGAAGGTTGAACTGATCACCGACAGCGGCAGCCACCCGGCACGCCGGGTGATCTTCGCCGTGCCGCCAACCATGTTGCTGCGCATCACCCAGGAGCCGTTGCTGCCCGGCTGGCGTGACCAGTTGCTGCAACGCCAGCCACAGGGTGCGGTGGTCAAATGCATGGCCCACTACGCCACGCCGTTCTGGCGTGAGCGCGGTTTGTCCGGTCAGGCCACCAGCGAAAGCGGGCCGGTGCGCCTGACCTTCGATAACAGCCTGCCAGGTTCGCCGCGCGGTGTGCTGATGGGCTTTATCGAAGGCGATGAGGCGCGTCACTGGAGTGATCAGCCGGCCGATCAACGCCAGGCAGTGGTGCTGGAATGCTTTGCCCGTTACTTCGGTGCGCAGGCGTTGCAGCCGCTCGAGTACGTCGACAAGAGCTGGATGGATGAACCCTTTGCCCGTGGTTGTTACGCTGCGTTGTTTCCACCAGGGTTGTGGAGCAATGGTGCGGCGCGTTTGCGCGAGCCGCTGGGCCGTGTGCACTTTGCCGGGACGGAAACCGCCACCCGCTGGATGGGTTACTTCGACGGGGCGGTACAGGCAGGCGAGCGCGCTGCCGCTGAAGTGCTGAACAGTTGACCCGATTGGCGAGTGCCTGCGGCCTTATCGGTCGCTGCACTGCCTGATCTACGCGGCCATACTGCCGCATCGTTTGCTCAAGGATGTCGCCATGCGTTTGCTTTGTAGTCTGTTTGCCCTCTGCCTGTGCAGCTCCAGCCTGACGCTGGCCGCCGAGCGCAGCTTTACCATTCTGCACACCAACGACTGGCAGTCGCGGCTGCTCGGCTTTGGCCCGAATAACGAATACACCCCGGCCAGTGTGGGTGATGATGATACCGTCGGCGGGGTGGCACGACTGGCCTCCCTGCTTGAACAGCGTCGCGCTGCTGCCGGCGAGCAGCCGGTGCTGCTGCTCGATGGCGGCGACTTCAGCATGGGCACGCTGTTTCATACCGTGACCCGGGAAACCGGAGGCGAGCTGCGCCTGATGACCGAGCTGGGCTACGACGCCGCGACTCTGGGTAACCACGAATTCGATTTTCGTCCGGCCGGGCTGGCCGCGATGATCAGCGCGGCGCACAAGGCCAAGGGTGAGGCCCTGATGCCGCTGCTCTCGAGTAACCTCGGCTTCGACCCTGAGCGTCCCGAAGACGACAGCCTGCAGGCGCACTACGACGCCGGGCGCATCGCGCCCTACAAGCTGATCGACAAAGGCGGCATTCGTTTTGGCCTGTTCGGCCTGCTCGGCAACAACGCGGTGGCGGTCAGCCCGATGATCAAGCCGGCGCGTTTTGCTGACCCTCTGGCGACCGCCAAAGCCACGGTCGGCAAATTGCGCGAGGAGGGTGCCGAGGTGGTGATCCTGCTTTCGCACATGGGCGTGGTGCAGCAGGCCGATGGCAGCTGGCGCGGTGAAGAGGTCGAGTTGGTCGAGCAGGTGCCGGGCATCGACATCGTCGTCGGTGGCCATTCACACACTGCGCTGGCGCAGCCCGTGCTGGTCAACGGACGCACACCGGTGATGCAGGCCGGTTCCGAGATCCAGCACCTGGGCGAGTTGCATATGCGCCTGGACGCCGACGGCAAGCCGCAGGTGCTCGGATATCAGCTGCACCCGATCAATGACCAGATTGCTGGCGATGCAGCCGTGACCGCTCAGGTCGAGGACTTCAAGCAGGTGGTCAGCGCGCAGATGCTGGCACCCAAAGGCTATGCCTTCGATCAGCCGCTGGCCAAGGTCGACAAGACCCTCACGCGGGCCTATGACGATCCGATTCTCGGCAACCTGGTTACCGATGCGTTACGCCAGGCGACTGGCAGCGATGTGTCGTTCACCGGCAATGGCACCATCCGCGACAACCTGATCAAGGGCCGGCAGGGCGTGCAGGCGGTGTCTGATCTGTTCCGTATCGCGCCACTGGGCATTGGCGAGCTGGACGATGCGCCGGGCTACCCGCTGATCAAGGTGTATGTCACCGGCCAGGAGCTGAAGAACCTGCTGGAAGTGCTGTTGCTGGCCTATCAGCTGCGCGAGAGCAAGAGCTACTACCCGCGCGTGTCGGGCCTACGCTTTGCCTATAACCCCTGGCGTGTGCCGTTTGACCGGGTCAGCCAGATTGAACTGGGTGACCCGCTCAACGGCTACACGCCACTGGATCTGGCTGATACGCGGCTCTATAGCATCGGTGCGACCAGCTATGTCGGCAGCTTCACTTGGCTGGTCAGCGACTTGACCAAAGGCCTGCTCAGCGTGCAGCCCAAGGATGCTCAGGGCCAGCCGCTGACCCAGCTCAAGGCGGCGATCATCGATGCCGATCCGCAGCAGCCCGGTGTACAGGAATACAAGGAATGGCAGGGCCTGCTCGACCATATCCGCAGCCTGCCCGATCAAGATGGTGATGGCCTGGCCGATATTCCCACTCAGGGCGCGGCGGCCGAGCAGCGCATGCGCCGTGAGGCAAGCCTGCACCCCGCCGAATTGTATCGCTATGCCGGGCCATTGCAGTGGGGCGTGAGCCTGGTGCTGCTGGCTGGCGTGCTGCTGATCGTATGGTTGCTGCGTCGTCGGCATCTACGCCGGAGTTGATAATAAGAAGAGGTGAGCATGTGCGACACCCTGGTGCTGCGCAGTCATGGACAGACCTGGTTTGCCAAGAACAGTGATCGCGAAGCGGCCGAGCCACAGCGGCTGATCCGCTTGCCGGCGGTGCGTGGGGATCGCAGCCCGCGGGTGCTCACCAGCTATATCGAGGTGCCGCAGACGGCGGATCGGCATGGTCTGGTGCTCAGTCAGCCCAGCTGGTTGTGGGGCGGTGAGATGGGGGTGAATGACTGCGGGGTGGCGATTGGCAACGAAGCGGTATTCACCCGCCTGACGCTGCGCCAGGGTGATGCGCTGCTGGGCATGGACCTGCTGCGTCTGGGCCTGGAACGGGGCGGCAGTGCCCGTGAGGCCCTGGCGGTGATTACCGAACACCTGCAGGCGTTTGGCCAGGGTGGGGCGGCAGGTTATCGCGACAAGAGCTTTCGTTACGACAACAGCTTTCTTCTGGCCGACGCTGACGAAGCCTGGGTGCTGGAAACGGCCGGGCATTTGTGGGCAGCCAAGCGCGTCGACAGCTGGGCGATTTCCAACGCGTTGACCCTGGGGCATGAGTTCGACCTGCACAGTCCTGGGCTGCATGACCAGGCTCGGCGCTTGCAGTGCTGGGATGGCAAGGGCGATCTGCACTTTGCCCAGGCCTTTGATACCCGGCTGTTGCCCTGGATTGGTGGCGCGCACCAGCGACGTGCGCAGAACCAGCAATGGCTGACGCCGTGCAGTGGGGCGCCTGGTTTTGCCAATCTATTCAGCGCACTGCGCAGCCATGGTCAGGCCGGTGATGACTTTCAGCGGCATAACAACCGCCAGGTCTGCCTGCACGCTGGCAGCTTCTGGCGGCCGTCGCAAACCACCGCCAGCCTGGTGGCCCGGTTACAGGGGCCGGCTAGTTTGCTGGCGGCAACCGGTACCTCCGCGCCCTGCATGAGCCTGTTCCAGCCGTTGAGCCTGTCTGCCGAATCGGGTACGGCGGTGCTCGGGGATCCACTGACCGCGATTGAGCAGAGCCTGTGGTGGCGTTTCGAACCGGTACATCGGCGTGCGCTGGTTGACCGTGCGTTTCGCCAGAGCCTGCGTAACAGCCGTAACGCGCTGGAGACGCAGCTGTGGTTGGCATTGCAGCAACCACAAGTGCCTTGGGCGCAGCTGGCGGCCCAGGCCCGTAACTGGCATCGCGACTGGCACAGTCAGGCCCTGCAGGACAGCGTGCCGCTCAATCGCTGGTGGCGGCGTCAGGCGCAGCTGTAACGCATGCTTGTCAAAAGCCGGTTGCGCTCCTATGGTGCGCATCGACGAATACGGAGTGACCATGAGCGATCTACAGCACCTCTTCGACAACAACGCGCGTTGGGCCGAAGCGATCAAGGAAGAAGATCCCGAGTTTTTCGCCAAACTGGCGCAGCAGCAAGTGCCCGAATACCTGTGGATCGGCTGCTCTGATGCGCGTGTGCCGGCTAACGAGATTGTCGGCCTATTGCCGGGCGATCTATTCGTCCACCGCAATGTCGCCAACGTGGTGCTGCACACCGATCTCAACTGCCTGTCGGTAATCCAGTACGCGGTCGACGTGCTCAAGGTCAAACATATCCTGGTCACCGGGCACTACGGTTGCGGCGGGGTGCGGGCGTCCATGCAGGACACTCAGTTCGGCCTGATCGACGGCTGGCTGCGTAGCATTCGTGACCTCTACTACGAGCACCGCGAACATCTAGCACAGTTGCCCTCTGAGGAAGAGCAGGTCGACCGCCTGTGCGAGCTCAATGTGATCCAGCAGGTGGCCAACGTCAGCCACACCACCATCGTGCAGAACGCCTGGCACCGTGGGCAGCCGCTGGCGGTGCATGGTTGCATCTATGGCATCAAGGACGGCCGCTGGAAGAACCTCAACGCCACTGTCAGCGGCATGGAACAGCTGCCGCCGCAATACCGCCTGCGCCCGCTCGGCCAGAATTGAGGCATGCAATCTTCCATCCGTGTCGCGCTGGCCGGTCTGCTGCTGGCAACCCTTTGCTGGTCCGGTAATGCCCTGGTGGCGAGGGCGTTTGCGGGCGAAATCCCGCCATTCGCCCTGTCATTCTGGCGCTGGAGCCTGGCCCTGGTGCTGTTGCTGCCCTTTGTGGCCAAGCCGCTGTGGCAGCATCGCACAGCACTGCGCGCTGCCGGTTGGCGTTTACTGGTGCTCGCCGGCCTCGGTATTGCTGGTTACAACAGCCTGCTCTACGCCGCCGCGCAAACCACGGCGGCGATCAACATCACCCTGGTCAACACTTGCTTGCCGCTGATGACTTTTATCGGCGCGGGCCTGCTGCTCGGCGAGTGGCCGCAACGTCGCGCCTGGTGGGGTATGGCGGTGGCCGTTGTTGGATTGCTGGTGCTGATCAGCAAAGGCAGCCGGGCCAGTCTCGCCGGCCTGGCATTCAACAAGGGTGATCTGATCATGTTGCTGGCAGTGGCGGACTGGGCGCTCTACTCATTGCTGCTGCGGCGTTGGGCCCACTACCTGCTGCCAATCCCACCACTGGCATTGTTGGGCATGCTGATGTTGCTGGGCGTGCCGCTGATTCTGCCGTTCTACCTTTACGAACTGACTCAGGGCGCACACTTCAGCGTGACGCCGCACAACTTGGCCGCCATCGGCTATACCGCCATCTTTGCTTCACTGCTCGCCTACCTCGCCTGGAACCACGCCATCCGCGTAATAGGCGCCGCCAAGGCCGCGCTCTCCAACTACCTGATGCCAGTTTTCACCGCCGTACTGGGCTGGCTATTGCTGGGGGAGGGCTTGCAGCCCTATCACTGGCTTGGCGCAACGCTGATCTTTACTGGGCTGCTGCTCGGTACGCAGAGGACGGTTAAGGGGCGTTAGAGGGAAGGCGGTTTGTGTGTAGGCCTGCCCAGAAAACAAAAAAGGGCTTAGCTTTCGCTAAACCCTTGTTTTGTTTGGTGGTACGCAGTCATTTGAACTGGTTTGCTAAAGCACTGGTTTATATTGATTTTATCTTTAGTGATTTTGTTTGGCATACAGCCTGGCATACATGGCGCCTGTCGCTGGGTTTCTAGAAGCGCTTTTTGGTAGCCAGTATGTGGGCCTGTGTAGCTGACTTTTTGCGGCGTAAAAAACCGACGGACGGGCGTGGTTTTCGCTTCGCTGCAGGCCCTCGACTCGTGAGGGTCAATCCATCCTCGCGTAGAACTCACCACATATTTGGCCACCACGAAGCAGGGCGTAGCCTTCAACGATTCCGTAGCGTTTGTCGTAGTCGAGCCCTGTGTCTTGGCCAGCATCAATGCGGAATGACCACAGCTGGTCGGTTTCCTGCAGTTGCTGGCAGAAACGTTGCCAGGCGTCGTTTAGATGGCCGAAAGGCAAGGCAGGCACTGCATTGAGTGGGTCGCTGTAAATCTCCAGTTGCTCGATGCGTTCCCGTGATAACGGCTCGGTCAGGCTGGCCGGCGTTGCGATCCATTCACGGTATACCGGGGCAGGTGGGCGGCGGTTGAATAGCCCTTCGTAAGCCAGCATGGCGATCACCAGCGGCCATAGAATCAATACCGCCAGAAAGCACGCGGTACTTTCCTTCCAGGTCATCGTGTCTTCGGTGGGTACTGAGCGCTTGATCAGCCTCGCATAGCCGTATGCGCCACCTATCGGCAAAATTCCGACAAGCAGATAACCTCCTAGCCAATACCAGAATGCGCTCATGTGTTGGCACCTTGGATGCGGTTATCGATGCAGTGCTGGCCTTTCACCACGCCACGCTCAACGGTAAACACCAGCGTTTCGGCATAGCGGCTGGCGAAGCCGGCATGTACATATTCCAAAAGCTCACCTCTGGGGCAGCGCAGTTCACCACTGAACCAGTGCGCGAACACCTGCTCCGGGTAGCCGGGGAAGAAATCTTCCAGCTCCGCCTGTGTGCCGTCCTCGTAAGTGGCATTGATTGCCACGAGGTACAGGTGCTCCTGCTCAATGCGCCATTGCGCGGTGTAGCGCCGCCAACAAAAGGTGCCCATATCGGCAAAGTGGCGAGCATTAGTGACGGTGCCAGGTTGCCTTGAGCCATTCATGGTCCAGTAGCTGCTCAGGGGCAGGCTGGTCATCCCAGTCTTGTTCCCTGCATATTCCAGGGTATCTCTCAGTTGTGCGGTCACGGAGTCCTCCTGCTGCTGGTATCAATCGTGACTCGCCTCACCACTCTTTTACTCGCAAGCCTTCCATGCATTCCTTCACGTCATCATCGATGACATTTCCAGGCTTTATGCATTCCTTCATTGTGCGTCTAACCCCGCGATTAGTTTCGCGTTCTTTCTTGTCCTGGGCTTTCAGGTTGGAACGTGCTGCCTGGCCCAGCACGCCATCAGACCCTGCAAAAAATTCATGAATCAGTCGCTGCATGCCGTTGCTATAGGCTTCTGCAGCAGGCCGCATAGCGTCACCCGCTTGAGTGGCCAAGGGTTTTGATTCTTCTGCGACAGCAGGGCTTGTGGCCATGGCCAGTGCAAGGAATATCTGTTTCATCTGCCTTTAATCACTCCATTGAGACGGTGGCCGCTTATTTTATAAGGCCTACCAGGGCATGTTCAGCTTGAGGCTGCCAGTGATTATCTTCGCAGCGATAATCCAGCCTATGGTTGTGAGGAGGGTGAATAGGCCCCGCTTCCCTAGAGACCTCCGAGCCTCATAATTGAGGCCCATTAGGAGGTGCCATGAGCAACCAGCGTTACCCCGAAGAATTCAAGATCGAAGCGGTCAAGCAAGTGACCGAGCGCGAC
>NZ_JAEIOI010000011.1 GCF_021375795.1 Pseudomonas anguilliseptica
CCGGTGCAGGTGGTCTTGGTGGTGTCACGCAGACCAACGATCTCGATTTCTTCCTGGATCTTGACGATACCGCGCTCGATACGGCCAGTTACCACAGTACCGCGACCGGAGATCGAGAACACGTCTTCGATCGGCATCAGGAACGGCTTGTCGATTGCACGAACCGGCTCTGGGATGTAGGTATCCAGAGTTTCCACCAGCTTCTTAACAGCGCTGGTGCCCATTTCGTTGGTGTCTTCACCGTTCAGCGCCATCAGCGCGGAGCCGATGATGATCGGAGTGTCGTCGCCCGGGAAATCGTAAGTGCTGAGCAGGTCACGCACTTCCATTTCAACCAGCTCCANCAGCTCAGCGTCGTCAACCATGTCAGCCTTGTTCAGGAAGACAACGATGTACGGAACGCCTACCTGACGGGACAGCAGGATGTGCTCGCGAGTTTGCGGCATCGGACCATCAGCGGCCGAGCAAACCAGGATAGCGCCGTCCATCTGGGCAGCACCGGTGATCATGTTCTTCACATAGTCGGCGTGACCCGGGCAGTCAACGTGCGCGTAGTGACGAATGTTGGAATCGTACTCTACGTGCGCAGTGTTGATGGTGATACCACGAGCTTTCTCTTCCGGGGCGCTGTCGATCTTGTCGAAGTCAACACGAGCCGAACCGAATACTTCGGAACAGACGCGAGTCAGAGCAGCAGTCAGAGTGGTTTTACCGTGGTCAACGTGACCGATGGTGCCTACGTTGACGTGCGGTTTGTTACGTTCAAATTTTTCTTTAGCCACGACAATTAACTCCTTGCCTAAAGGGCTGAATCAGCCTTGTTTTTTAACCAGAGCTTCGACGATGTTCGCCGGAGCTTCGGAGTATTTGGAGAATTCCATGGAGTAGCTTGCGCGACCCTGAGACATGGAACGGACGTCGGTCGCGTAACCGAACATCTCACCCAGCGGAACCTCAGCACGGATCACTTTGCCCGATACCGAATCTTCCATACCCTGGATCAGACCACGACGACGGTTCAGGTCACCCATCACGTCACCCATGTAGTCCTCAGGGGTTACTACTTCCACCTTCATGATCGGCTCAAGCACAACACCGCCACCCTTCTGGGCCAGCTGCTTGGTCGCCATGGAAGCCGCTACCTTGAACGCCATCTCGTTGGAGTCGACGTCGTGGTAGGAACCATCGAACACGGTTGCCTTCAGGCCGATCAGCGGATAGCCGGCAACAACGCCGTTCTTCATCTGCTCTTCGATACCCTTCTGGATCGCCGGGATGTATTCCTTCGGAACCACACCACCTACGACTTCGTTGACGAAAACCAGACCTTCCTGACCTTCATCAGCAGGCGCGAAGCGAATCCAGCAATGACCGAACTGGCCACGACCACCGGATTGACGCACGAACTTGCCTTCGATTTCGCAGTTCTTGGTGATTTTCTCGCGGTAGGAAACCTGAGGCTTACCAATGTTGGCCTCAACGTTGAACTCGCGCTTCATGCGGTCAACGAGGATATCCAGGTGCAGCTCACCCATACCGGAGATGATGGTCTGACCGGTTTCTTCGTCAGTTTTGACGCGGAACGACGGGTCTTCCTGAGCCAGCTTGCCCAGAGCAATACCCATCTTCTCCTGGTCAGCCTTGGTTTTCGGCTCTACAGCCACCGAAATTACCGGCTCCGGGAAGTCCATACGCTCAAGGATGATCGGCTTCTCGATCGAGCACAGGGTGTCACCAGTGGTGACGTCCTTCATGCCAATCAGAGCAGCGATATCGCCTGCACGTACTTCTTTGATTTCATCACGCTGGTTGGCGTGCATCTGCACCATACGACCAACGCGCTCTTTCTTGCCCTTGACCGAATTGATCACTGAGTCACCGGAGCTCAGGAAGCCCGAGTAAACGCGAACGAAGGTCAGCGTACCGACGAATGGGTCGGTGGCAATTTTGAAGGCCAGAGCGGAGAACGGCTCTGCGTCATCAGCATGACGCTCATCGTAGTCAGCATCGACCAGCGTATCTTTCGGCTTGTCAATGATGTCCGGATGAATACCTTTGATCGCAGGGATCTCGGTCGGAGCCGGGAGGAAGTCGATAACAGCATCGAGAACCAGGGGAACACCCTTGTTCTTGAACGACGAACCGCAGACAGCCGGAACGATCTCGCTGGCCAAGGTGCGCGCACGCAGGCCGGCCTTGATCTCTTCGACAGTCAGCTCACCTTCTTCAAGGTATTTGTTCATCAGCTCTTCGCTGGCTTCGGCAGCAGCCTCAACCATGTTGGAGCGCCACTCTTCAGCCAACTCCAGCATATCTGCAGGAATTTCTTCCTCGCGATACGTGGTGCCTTTGTCGTCATCGTTCCAGTAGATAGCCTTCATCTTGATCAGATCGATCTGACCTTCGAAGTTCTCTTCCGCACCGATAGCCAACTGAACTGGAACCGGGGTGTGACCCAGGCGGTTCTTGATCTGGCCGATTACGCGCAGGAAGTTGGCGCCCGCACGGTCCATCTTGTTCACGTAAACAACACGTGGAACGCCGTACTTGTTGGCTTGACGCCATACGGTTTCGGACTGCGGCTCAACGCCGGAAGTACCACAGAACACTACAACAGCGCCGTCGAGTACACGCAGCGAACGCTCTACTTCGATGGTGAAGTCTACGTGTCCGGGGGTATCGATAACGTTTACGCGGTAGTTGTCATACTGACCACGCGAACCTTTCCAGAAGGTGGTTACAGCAGCGGAGGTAATGGTGATACCACGCTCCTGCTCCTGCACCATCCAGTCGGTCGTTGCCGCGCCGTCATGCACCTCACCCATCTTGTGGCTGAGACCTGTGTAGAACAGGATCCGCTCGGTAGTGGTGGTCTTGCCCGCATCAACGTGCGCACAGATACCAATATTACGGTAGCGGTTAATCGGTGTAGTACGAGCCATAAAGCCCTCGCAAATATTGAGATGCCAGATTTAGAAGCGGTAGTGCGAGAAAGCCTTGTTGGCTTCTGCCATGCGGTGCACGTCTTCACGCTTCTTAACTGCAGCACCTTTGCCTTCTGCAGCATCCAACAGCTCGCCCGCCAAACGCAGGGCCATGGATTTCTCGCCACGCTTACGGGCGAAATCTACCAGCCAGCGCATGGCAAGAGCGTTACGACGGGACGGACGAACTTCGACCGGAACCTGGTAAGTAGCACCGCCTACACGGCGCGACTTCACTTCGACCAGCGGAGCGATGGCGTCGAGAGCTTTCTCGAAGATTTCCAGGGGATCGCTGTTCTTACGCTCTTTAACCTTGTCCAGGGCGCCATAAACGATACGCTCGGCAACGGCTTTCTTGCCGCTTTCCATTACGTGGTTCATGAACTTGGCCAGGATTTGGCTTCCGTATTTTGGATCGTCAAGCACTTCGCGCTTGGCTGCTACACGACGTCTTGGCATTTGATAAGCCCTCAAACGGTCTTCAGGTTAGCCCGGGACTGCACCCCGAGGTGGATGCCCGACCTTACTCTTATCGACTCAGAAAAATAGAAACTCGCAATTCAGTACAGCGCGCCGATTACTTCGGACGCTTGGTACCGTACTTCGAACGACCCTGCTTACGGTCTTTAACGCCGGAGGTATCCAGCGAACCGCGCACGGTGTGGTAACGCACACCTGGCAAGTCTTTTACACGGCCGCCGCGAATCAGAACGACGCTGTGCTCTTGCAGGTTGTGGCCTTCACCGCCGATGTACGAGGAAACCTCGAAACCGTTGGTCAGACGCACACGGCAAACTTTACGCAGTGCCGAGTTAGGTTTTTTCGGCGTAGTGGTATACACGCGAGTGCACACACCACGACGCTGCGGGCAGTTCTGCAGCGCAGGTACGTCGGATTTCTCGACGATACGCTTACGCGGCTGACGTACCAGCTGGTTGATAGTTGCCATCTTAAGCTCCACTGTTGTCTTGCGACGCTATTGCCCTACAAACAAAATGGCAGAGCACGTGCCCTGCCAAATTTAGGGGTGCATGAGTCTAAAGAGACTCACCGCCCCAGTCAAGACAAAGCCCCGCTAGCGAACTAGCGGGGCTTTGTACTTAATTACCGCTGGAGTTCAGCGCTTCGGTCAGTGCGGCTTCCACTTCACTGGCGCTGACGCGTACTGGCTGAGCCGCTTCACGCTTGCGCTTGCGCTCGCTGTGATAGGCCAGACCGGTACCGGCCGGGATCAGACGACCCACGACCACGTTTTCTTTCAGACCACGCAGGTAGTCACGCTTGCCAGTAACCGCCGCCTCGGTGAGAACGCGAGTGGTTTCCTGGAAGGAGGCCGCCGAGATAAACGACTCGGTGGACAGCGACGCCTTGGTGATACCCAGCAACACGCGGGTGTACTTGGCGACGAACTTGTCTTCTGCAGCCAGACGCTCGTTTTCACCCAGTACCGCGGTCAGCTCCATCTGGTCACCCTTGATGAAGCTGGAGTCGCCCGACTCAGCCACTTCGACCTTGCGCAGCATCTGGCGCAGGATAGTCTCGATGTGCTTGTCGTTGATCTTCACGCCCTGCAGGCGGTACACGTCCTGGATCTCGTTGACGATGTACTTGGCCAGCGCGCTGACACCCAGCAGACGCAGGATATCGTGCGGATCACTCGGACCGTCGGAGATCACCTCACCCTTGTTGACCTGCTCACCTTCGAACACGTTCAGGTGACGCCATTTCGGGATCAGCTCTTCGTACGGATCACTGCCATCGGTCGGCGTGATAACCAGACGGCGCTTGCCTTTGGTCTCTTTACCAAACGAGATGGTGCCGCTGATCTCGGCGAGGATCGACGCTTCTTTCGGGCGACGGGCTTCGAACAGGTCAGCAACACGCGGCAGACCACCGGTGATGTCACGGGTCTTCGAGGTCTCTTGCGGGATACGGGCGATAACATCACCCACGCCCACCTGAGCACCGTTCGCCACACCCACCAGGGCGTTCGCCGGCAGGAAGTATTGAGCCGGTACGTCGGTACCTGGCAGCAGCAGATCCTTACCATCTTCACCCACCATCTTAACGGCAGGGCGAATTTCCTTGCCGGCAGCCGGACGATCCTTCGGATCGAGGACTTCGATGTTGGTCAGACCGGTCAGTTCGTCGGTCTGGCGCTTGATGGTGATGCCTTCTTCCATGCCCACATAGGTCACGGTACCTTTCATTTCGGTAACGATCGGGTGGGTGTGCGGGTCCCACTTGGCAACGATTGCGCCAGCGTCGACCTTGTCGCCTTCCTTCACGGAGATAACAGCACCGTACGGCAGCTTGTAGCGCTCACGCTCACGACCGAACTCGTCGGCAATCGCCAACTCGCCGGAACGCGACACTGCAACCAGGTTGCCGTCCAGACGCTCAACGTGCTTGAGGTTGTGCAGACGTACCGCACCGCCGTTCTTCACTTGTACGCTGTCAGCCGCCGAGGTCCGGCTGGCCGCACCACCGATGTGGAACGTACGCATGGTCAGCTGGGTACCCGGCTCACCGATCGACTGAGCAGCGATAACGCCGACTGCTTCACCGATGTTGATCTGATGACCGCGAGCCAGGTCGCGACCGTAGCACTTGGCGCAGATGCCGTAACGGGTTTCGCAGGTGATTGGCGAGCGTACAACCACTTCGTCGATGCTGTTGCGCTCGATGAACTCAACCCACTGCTCGTCAACCAGGGTACCGGCCGGAACGATAATTTCATCGCTGCCTGGCTTCGGTACATCCTTGGCGATCACACGACCCAATACGCGCTCACCCAGCGGCTCTACAACGTCACCGCCTTCAATGTGCGGGGTCATCAGCAGGCCATGCTCGGTACCGCAATCGATTGCAGTCACGACCAGATCCTGGGCCACGTCTACCAGACGACGAGTCAGGTAACCGGAGTTCGCGGTCTTCAGTGCGGTATCCGCCAGACCTTTACGAGCACCGTGAGTGGAGATGAAGTACTGCAGAACCGACAGACCTTCGCGGAAGTTCGCGGTGATCGGCGTTTCAATGATGGAGCCGTCCGGCTTGGCCATCAGGCCACGCATACCGGCCAGCTGACGGATCTGCGCAGCAGAACCCCGCGCACCAGAGTCGGCCATCATGTACATGGAGTTGAACGATTCCTGCTCAACGGTCTTGCCTTCGCGATCGACAACCGGCTCTTTCGAGAGGTTGGCCATCATCGCCTTGGAGACTTCGTCGTTGGCCTTGGACCAGAGATCGATCACCTTGTTGTACTTCTCGCCCTGGGTAACCAGGCCGGAGGCGTACTGCGATTCGATTTCCTTCACTTCCTCGGTAGCCGCGTCGATGATGCGCGCCTTCTCATCCGGGATAACGAAGTCGTTCACGCCGATCGACACACCAGAGATGGTCGAGTAAGCGAAACCCGTGTACATCAGCTGGTCGGCGAAGATCACGGTGTCCTTCAGACCCACAGTGCGGTAGCACTGGTTGATCAGCTTGGAGATCGCCTTCTTCTTCATCGACTGGTTGACCACGTCGTAGGACAGGCCGGCCGGTACGATCTGGAACAGCAGCGCACGACCGACAGTGGTGTCGACGATGCGAGTGTTCTTGGTGATCGAACCATCTTTCTCTTTGATGGTTTCGTTGATACGCACTTTCACGCGGGCATGCAGGGACGCTTCGCCGGCACGGAATACGCGGTCGACTTCCTGCAGATCGGCGAATACGCGACCTTCACCCTTGGCGTTCACCGCTTCACGGGTCATGTAGTACAGACCCAGTACCACGTCCTGCGACGGAACGATGATCGGCTCACCGTTGGCGGGCGAGAGGATGTTGTTGGTCGACATCATCAGCGCGCGCGCTTCCAGCTGGGCTTCCAGCGTCAGCGGCACGTGAACGGCCATCTGGTCACCGTCGAAGTCGGCGTTGTACGCGGCGCAGACCAGCGGGTGCAGCTGAATCGCTTTACCTTCGATCAGTACTGGTTCGAACGCCTGGATGCCCAGACGGTGAAGGGTTGGCGCACGGTTGAGCAGCACGGGGTGTTCGCGAATCACTTCGGCGAGAACGTCCCAAACCTCTGGCAGCTCACGCTCGACCATCTTCTTGGCAGCCTTGATGGTGGTCGCCAGACCACGCATTTCCAGCTTGCCGAAAATGAACGGCTTGAACAGCTCGAGAGCCATCTTCTTCGGCAGACCGCACTGGTGCAGGCGCAGGGTCGGGCCTACGGTAATAACGGAACGACCGGAGTAGTCCACGCGCTTACCGAGCAGGTTCTGACGGAAGCGACCTTGCTTACCTTTGATCATGTCAGCCAGCGACTTCAGCGGACGCTTGTTCGAGCCAGTGATGGCGCGACCGCGACGGCCGTTGTCGAGCAGGGCGTCGACCGCTTCCTGCAGCATGCGCTTTTCGTTGCGCACGATGATGTCCGGCGCGGACAGATCGAGCAGGCGCTTCAGACGGTTGTTACGGTTGATCACACGGCGATACAGATCGTTCAGATCCGAAGTCGCGAAGCGGCCACCGTCGAGCGGAACCAGCGGACGCAGATCTGGCGGCAGAACCGGCAGAACGGTCAACACCATCCACTCAGGCAGGTTGCCGGAGCCGAGGAAGGCTTCCATCAGTTTCAGACGCTTGGACAGCTTCTTGATCTTGGTTTCCGAGTTGGTTTGTGGAATCTCTTCGCGCAGACGGCCAATCTCGTGCTCCAGGTCGATCGCGTGCAGCAGCTCGCGGACGGCTTCAGCCCCCATGCGGGCGTCGAAGTCATCACCGAACTCTTCGAGGGCTTCGAAGTACTGCTCGTCGTTCAGCAGCTGGCCTTTTTCCAGGGTGGTCATGCCCGGGTCGATAACGACATAGCTCTCAAAATAGAGCACGCGTTCGATATCACGCAGGGTCATGTCCATCAGCAAACCGATACGGCTCGGCAGCGATTTCAGGAACCAGATGTGGGCAACCGGCGAAGCCAGTTCGATGTGCGCCATGCGCTCACGACGAACCTTGGCCAGGGCCACTTCAACGCCGCACTTCTCGCAGATCACGCCGCGATGCTTCAAGCGCTTGTACTTACCGCACAGGCACTCGTAATCCTTTACCGGGCCAAAGATCTTGGCGCAGAACAGGCCGTCACGCTCAGGTTTGAACGTACGGTAGTTGATGGTTTCCGGTTTTTTAACTTCACCGAACGACCACGAACGGATCATCTCAGGCGAAGCAAGACCGATGCGAATGGCATCGAACTCTTCGACTTGACCCTGGTTTTTCAGCAAATTCAGTAGGTCTTTCAAGGCCTTTCCTCCTGGCGGAGCAGAGAGCGGGCTAGGCAGCCCCGCTCTCGATTCGCGTCACGTGTTATTCGGTTTCCAGATCGATGTCGATACCCAGCGAACGGATCTCTTTGATCAGTACGTTGAAGGACTCGGGCATGCCCGGCTCCATACGGTGATCACCGTCCACGATGTTTTTGTACATCTTGGTACGGCCGTTCACGTCGTCCGACTTCACGGTCAGCATTTCCTGCAGGGTGTAGGCGGCGCCGTAGGCTTCCAGTGCCCAGACCTCCATCTCACCGAAGCGCTGACCACCGAACTGCGCCTTACCACCCAGCGGCTGCTGGGTAACCAGGCTGTAGGAACCCGTGGAACGCGCGTGCATCTTGTCGTCCACCAGGTGGTTCAGTTTCAGCATGTACATGTAGCCAACGGTGGTCGGACGCTCGAACTGGTTACCAGTCCGGCCATCGATCAGGCGCATCTGGCCGCTTTCTGGCAGGTCTGCCAGTTTCAGCATGGCCTTGATTTCGCTTTCCTTGGCACCGTCGAACACCGGGGTGGCCATCGGCACACCGCCTTTGAGGTTGTTCGCCAGCTTGAGGATTTCCTGATCGCTCAGCTCATCCAGGCTTTCCTGACGACCGCCGATCTCGTTGTAGATCTGCTGCATGAACTTACGCAGCTCGGCGACCTTGCGCTGCTCTTCGAGCATGCGGTTGATCTTCTCGCCCAGACCTTTGGCCGCGAGGCCCAGGTGGGTTTCGAGGATCTGCCCGACGTTCATACGCGACGGTACGCCCAGCGGGTTCAGTACGATGTCCACTGGCGTGCCGTGGATGTCGTGCGGCATGTCTTCGACCGGCATGATTACCGAGACCACACCCTTGTTACCGTGACGACCGGCCATCTTGTCGCCCGGCTGGATGCGACGACGGATTGCCAGGTAAACCTTGACGATCTTCAGCACGCCTGGAGCCAGGTCATCGCCTTGCTGCAGCTTGCGCTTCTTGTCTTCGAACTTGTCGTCGAGCAGCTGACGGCGGTCGGAGATGTAGGCCTGGGCCTTTTCCAACTGCTCGTTCAGCGCATCGTCCGCCATGCGCAGTTTGAACCACTGGCCGCGCTCGAGGCCGTCGAGGAACTCGTCGGTGACTTCTGCGCCCTTCTTCAGTCCAGCGCCGCCTTCGGCTTTCTTGCCAACCAGAGCAGAACGCAGACGCTCGAAGGTTGCGCCTTCAACGATGCGGAACTCTTCGTTGAGGTCCTTGCGGATCTCGTCGAGCTGGCTCTTCTCGATCGACAGGGCACGCGCATCGCGCTCCACACCATCACGAGTGAAGACCTGAACATCGATAACGGTACCTTTGGTGCCAGTCGGCACACGCAGGGAGGTGTCTTTAACGTCAGACGCCTTCTCACCGAAGATCGCACGCAGCAGCTTCTCTTCCGGAGTCAGCTGGGTTTCGCCTTTCGGCGTGACCTTGCCAACCAGAATGTCGCCTGGGCCGACTTCAGCACCGACATACACGATGCCTGCTTCGTCCAGCTTGTTCAGCGCCGACTCACCGACGTTCGGGATGTCGGAAGTGATTTCTTCCGAACCGAGCTTGGTGTCACGCGCCACACAGGTCAGTTCCTGAATGTGGATGGTGGTGAAACGATCTTCTTGCACCACGCGCTCGGAGAGGCAGATGGAGTCTTCGAAGTTGAAACCGTTCCACGGCATGAACGCCACGCGCATGTTCTGACCCAGCGCCAGTTCACCCATGTCGGTGGACGGGCCGTCGGCCAGGATGTCGCTGCGCTCAACCTTGTCACCTTTGCTCACCAGCGGGCGCTGGTTGATGCAGGTGTTCTGGTTAGAGCGGGTGTACTTGGTCAGGTTGTAGATGTCGACACCGGCTTCGCCAGTTTCGACTTCGTCATCATTAACGCGAACCACGATACGGCTGGCATCGACCGAGTCGATCACGCCACCGCGACGGGCCACCACGCAAACGCCGGAGTCGCGCGCTACGTTACGCTCCATGCCGGTACCTACCAGCGGCTTGTCGGCGCGCAGGGTCGGTACAGCCTGACGCTGCATGTTCGAACCCATCAACGCGCGGTTGGCGTCGTCGTGCTCGAGGAACGGAATCAACGAAGCGGCAACCGAAACTACCTGCTTCGGCGACACGTCCATCAGGGTGACGTCTTCCGGCGCCTTGACGGTGAATTCGTTGAGGTGACGTACAGCTACCAGTTCATCGACCAGCTGACCTTTGTCGTTCATGGTCGCCGAAGCCTGGGCGATCACGTGATCGGCCTCTTCAATGGCGGACAGGAAGACGATCTCGTCGGTGACCAGGGTGTCCTTCACCACACGGTACGGGCTTTCCAGGAAGCCGTACTGGTTGGTGCGGGCATAGGCCGCCAGGGAGTTGATCAGACCGATGTTCGGACCTTCAGGGGTTTCGATCGGGCATACACGGCCGTAGTGGGTCGGGTGTACGTCACGGACTTCGAAGCCGGCGCGCTCACGGGTCAGACCGCCTGGGCCAAGAGCCGAAACACGGCGCTTGTGGGTGATCTCGGACAGCGGGTTGTTCTGGTCCATGAACTGCGAAAGCTGGCTGGAGCCGAAGAACTCTTTCACCGCCGCCGCAACCGGCTTGGCGTTGATCAGATCCTGCGGCATCAGGCCTTCGCTTTCGGCCATCGACAGACGCTCTTTGACCGCACGCTCGACACGCACCAGGCCAACGCGGAACTGGTTCTCGGCCATTTCGCCTACGCAGCGAACACGACGGTTACCCAGGTGGTCGATGTCGTCGACAATGCCTTTACCGTTACGGATATCAACGAGGGTCTTGAGCACCTCGACGATGTCTTCCTTGCTCAGCACGCCCGAACCTTCGATCTCGGTGCGACCGATACGACGGTTGAACTTCATGCGGCCAACGGCCGACAGGTCGTAACGCTCGGCGCTGAAGAACAGGTTGTTGAACAGGGTCTCGGCAGCATCCTTGGTTGGCGGCTCGCCAGGACGCATCATGCGATAGATCTCGACCAGCGCTTCCAACTGATTGGTAGTGCTGTCGATCTTCAGGGTGTCGGAGATGAACGGACCGCAGTCGATATCGTTGGTGTACAGCGTTTCGATGCGCACAACCTGAGCCTTGACCACTTTGGCCAGGATCTCGACGTTCAACTCGGTGTTGCATTCGGCGATGATTTCGCCGGTAGCCGGGTGCACGATGGCCTTGGCCGTGGTGCGACCGATCAGGTAGTCGATCGGAACTTCCAGCTCTTTGATGCCAGCCTTGTCCAGCTGGTTGATATGACGCGCGGTAATCCGGCGGCCCTGCTCAACGATGACCTTGCCTTTCTCGTCCTTGATGTCGAGAACAGCAACTTCACCACGCAGACGCTGCGGTACCAGTTCCAGATTCAGGGACTCACCCTTCACATGGAATACGTTGGTCGCATAGAAAGCATCCAGCACTTCTTCAGTGCTGTAGCCCAGCGCGCGCAGCAGGACGGACGCCGGCAGTTTGCGGCGACGGTCAATACGCACGAATACCGCGTCCTTCGGGTCGAACTCGAAGTCCAGCCAGGAGCCGCGGTAAGGAATGATGCGCGCCGAGTACAGCAGCTTGCCCGAGCTGTGAGTCTTGCCACGGTCGTGGTCGAAGAACACGCCTGGGGAACGGTGCAGCTGGGACACGATAACGCGCTCGGTACCGTTGATAACGAAGGTACCGTTCTCGGTCATGAGCGGAATTTCGCCCATGTACACTTCTTGCTCTTTGATGTCCTTGATCGCTTTGTTCGACGACTCTTTGTCGAAAATGATCAGACGGACTTTGACTCGCAGCGGCACGGCGAAAGTAACGCCACGCAGTACGCATTCTTTGACATCAAAAGCCGGCTCGCCCAGGCGATAACCGACATACTCCAGAGCAGCATTGCCGGAATAGCTGATAATCGGGAAAACAGACTTGAAGGCCGCATGCAGGCCAATGTCGCGGAACTGGTCCTTGGTCGCTCCTGCCTGCAGGAATTCGCGATACGAATCCAGCTGGATGGCCAGGAGATACGGCACATCCATGACATCCGGCAACTTGCTAAAGTCCTTGCGGATACGTTTTTTCTCAGTGTATGAGTAAGCCATCAGCGTTCCCCAGCTTGGTCACCTGCTTATTTGGCCCCTCCGAAGGGAGTTGCCAGAAACTCTTGCAAACCCTAGGTTTGCGCCGCCACTTCGGGCGGGGTTTTCGCGCCCCAGGCCGGCCAATGATTCGCCGACCTAGAACGGAAAAAGGCCGGTGGCAAAAGCCACCAGCCATCAGCCTTTCGCTCAACGCTTGGGCTGTAGACGCAAGGTCGTCGCTTACTTGAGCTCGACTTTGGCGCCAGCTTCTTCCAAAGCAGCTTTAGCTTTATCAGCAGCGTCTTTAGCAACACCTTCCAGAACCATGCCTGGAGCGCCGTCAACGACAGCCTTGGCTTCTTTCAGGCCCAGACCGGTCAGTTCACGAACAGCCTTGATCACGTTAACTTTCTTCTCGCCAGCGTCGGCCAGGATAACGTTGAACTCGGTTTGCTCTTCAACAACAGCGGCAGCAACAGCTGGGCCAGCAGCGGCAACAGCAGCGGTAACGCCGAAGGTTTCTTCCATTGCTTTGATCAGTTCAACAACTTCCAGAACGGTTTTCTGGCCGATTGCTTCGATGATTTGTTCGTTAGTCAGAGACATGACTTTAAATCCTGTATTGGGGTGACAGCCTACGCAGCCATCAAATTAAACATATGATTTTGAAAGAAACTACGCAGCCTTAGGCAGCGGAAGCTTCTTTCTGGTCGCGAATGGCCGCCAGAGTACGAGCCAGCTTGCTGGTAGCGCCTTGAATCACGCTCATCAGTCGAGCAATAGCTTCGTCGCGAGTTGGCAGCGAAGCCAACACATCGATCTCGTTTGCTGCGAGGAACTTGCCCTCGAACGCAGCTGCCTTGATCTCGAACTTGTCCTGACCCTTGGCGAACTCTTTGAAAATACGAGCAGCAGCGCCCGGATGTTCCTTGGAGAATGCAATCAGGGTCGGGCCTTTGAACACGTCGTTGAGAACCGAATACTCGGTGCCTTCAACGGCGCGCTTGAGCAGGGTATTACGTACAACACGTACGTATACGCCAGCCTCGCGGGCCTCTTTACGGAGTCCGGTCATAGCGCCTACTGTCACACCACGGGCATCAGCCACGACAGCGGACAGGGCACCTTTGGCAGCCTCGTTGACTTCAGCGACGATGGCCTTCTTGTCTTCGAGTTTAATTGCCACGGGTTTAACTCCTGCTTGTTACCGTTTCATCCGCCCGAAGGTGGATGTCGTTTTGGTGTCTGATTCGGTAAGAATCGGGAGCACCATCTGCGTAGGCTGTTGGTTTAAGGCTTGCGCCACCTACGGTCTTGGATAGCCCCCGCAAAGCAGGGACCCCAAACCTTCAAAGCGACGCAATCAGTGCGCCGCCTCATTTATTACGCGTCCAGCGAGCTCTGGTCGATGATCAGACCTGGGCCCATAGTGGTGCTCAGGGTAACGCGCTTGACGTAGACACCTTTCGAGGTCGACGGCTTCAGGCGCTTCAGATCAGCGATCAGGGCTTCAACGTTCTGCTTCAGCTTCTCGGCGTCAAAACCGACCTTGCCGACGGAACCGTGGATGATGCCGTTCTTGTCAGTACGGAAACGCACTTGACCAGCTTTGGCATTCTTCACAGCGGTAGCGACGTCAGGAGTCACGGTACCGACTTTCGGGTTAGGCATCAGGCCGCGCGGACCGAGCACTTGACCCAGTTGACCAACAACGCGCATTGCATCCGGGGAAGCAATAACTACGTCATAGTTCAGGTCGCCGCCTTTCATTTCAGCTGCCAGCTCGTCCATGCCTACGCGGTCAGCGCCGGCAGCCAGAGCGGCTTCAGCAGCTGGACCCTGGGTGAACACAGCAACGCGTACGGTTTTACCCGAGCCGTTCGGCAGAACGGTGGCGCCACGAACAACCTGGTCGGATTTACGCGGGTCAACACCGAGGTTGACGGCAATATCTACGGACTCAGAAAACTTTACTGCCGACAGCTCAGCCAGCAGAGCAGCCGCTTCAACGAAGTTATAAGCCTTGCCAGCTTCAACCTTCTCAGCGATTGCCTTTTGACGCTTGGTCAACTTAGCCATTACACACCCTCCACGTTGAGGCCCATGCTACGAGCGGAGCCGGCGATAGTACGCACAGCTGCATCCATATCAGCGGCAGTCAGATCAGCCTGCTTGGTTTTGGCGATCTCTTCCAGCTGAGCACGAGTCACAGTGCCAACCTTGACGCTGTTCGGACGAGCCGAACCGCTGGTCAGGCCAGCAGCCTTCTTCAGCAGAACTGAAGCAGGGGTGCTTTTGGTTTCAAAAGTGAAGCTACGGTCGCTGTAAACAGTGATGATCACTGGAGTCGGCAGACCGGGTTCCATGCCCTGAGTCTTGGCGTTGAACGCCTTGCAGAATTCCATGATGTTCACGCCGTGCTGACCCAGAGCAGGGCCGACGGGTGGCGACGGGTTGGCTTGTGCAGCCTTTACTTGCAGCTTGATATAAGCCGTAATTTTCTTAGCCATGAGCTACTCCAGTTTTGGGTTCTAGCGCCTTACGGCTCCCCAGTTATTACCTATTTATCCCAGTGACGACAAAACCCCGCAGCCCAGGGCTGCGGGGTAAGGGATGCTTGTGTCAGTTATGCCTTTTCGACCTGACTGAACTCCAGCTCGACCGGCGTAGAGCGACCGAAGATGGTCACCGCAACCTGAATTCGGCTCTTCTCGTAGTTCACTTCTTCAACCACACCGCTGAAATCAGCAAACGGACCATCAGTCACGCGCACCATTTCACCCGGCTCAAACAGTGTTTTTGGCTTAGGCTTGTCACCGCTATCAGCAACACGACGCAGGATGGCATCAGCTTCTTTTTCAGTAATGGGCGCAGGCTTGTCAGCTGTACCACCGATGAAGCCCATCACGCGAGGGGTGTCCTTGATCAAGTGCCAAGTCGCCTCGCTCATTTCCATCTGCACCAGGACATAACCTGGGAAAAACTTACGCTCGCTCTTGCGCTTCTGGCCATTACGCATCTCTACCACTTCTTCGGTAGGGACCAAAATTTCACCAAAAACATCTTCCATACCAGCAAGCTTTACACGCTCGATCAGCGAGCGCATAACATGCTTCTCGTAACCCGAGTAAGCATGCACAACGTACCAACGCTTAGCCACGGGACACCTTTAACCGACAATCAACGAAACAAGCCAACCAAGCAGGGAGTCTAAGCCCCACAACAGCAACGCCATTACCAAAACAACAGCCACAACAATCAGAGTTGTCTGCGTGGTTTCCTGGCGAGTTGGCCAAACGACTTTACGAATCTCAACGCGAGCTTCTTTTGCCAGCACCCAGAAGGCTTGACCCTTCGAGGTTTGCAGAGCAATCACACCAGCCACTACGGCAATAACCAAGAGAGCTAGAACGCGATACAGAATTGGCTCAGCAGAGAAATACTGATTACCAACCACGCCAACAACTACCAGAGCTGCAACAGCCAGCCACTTAAGTAGATCAAAGCGGGATTCTTTGGCCTCAGCCTTAACATTCATCTACTAATATCCTGTAAAAAGACGCGCCAAATTCTAGGAAAATGGCAGGTCAGGAGGGAATCGAACCCCCAACCTACGGTTTTGGAGACCGTCGCTCTGCCAATTGAGCTACTGACCTAAAACAGAATCAGGCCGACCATTATGCCGGCCCGAACAAAGCAGATCAATCGATTAAGCGATGATCTTTGCAACTACGCCGGCGCCGACGGTACGACCGCCTTCACGAATGGCAAAACGCAGACCTTCTTCCATTGCGATGGTCTTGATCAGGGTAACGGTCATTTGCACGTTATCACCTGGCATTACCATCTCAACGCCTTCCGGCAGTTCGCAGTTACCGGTTACGTCAGTAGTACGGAAGTAGAACTGAGGACGGTAGCCTTTGAAGAACGGAGTGTGACGNCGACCGCCTTCTTCTTTGCTCAACACATACACTTCTGCAGTGAAGGTGGTGTGCGGCTTGACCGAACCCGGCTTGACCAGAACCTGACCACGCTCAACGTCGTCACGCTTGGTGCCGCGCAGCAGAACGCCGCAGTTCTCGCCAGCACGACCTTCGTCGAGCAGCTTGCGGAACATTTCAACGCCGGTGCAGGTGGTCTTGGTGGTGTCACGCAGACCAACGATCTCGATTTCTTCCTGGATCTTGACGATACCGCGCTCGATACGGCCAGTTACCACAGTACCGCGACCGGAGATCGAGAACACGTCTTCGATCGGCA
>NZ_JAEIOI010000012.1 GCF_021375795.1 Pseudomonas anguilliseptica
TGTATAGAATGGCCGGCGCGGGATGGAGCAGTCTGGTAGCTCGTCGGGCTCATAACCCGAAGGTCGTTGGTTCAAATCCAGCTCCCGCAACCAGATACTCAAAAAGGCCACTCAAACGAGTGGCCTTTTTGTTTATGGGCACTTTATCGCCCAGGTGCCCAGGTGGGTTATCCAACCGTTGTGAGAAATATTGTTTTCTTCAGGGCTTGGAAGTTGCTCACACCGCCCACATGCTGCGGTGCAAATAGCATGAGGTGCTCGATGCGCGCCACACCCGACTCCACCGGCAATACCACTCCCGACGACACCCAAACGGACGACAATCGCCAGCTACGCTGGCTCGAACGATTGAGCGCCTATCGCCAGCCCATCGGCCTGCTCTTTACCCTGCTGCTGTTCAGCGCCGGTCTGTTTGCCTGCTGGCATCTGCTTCACGAGCTGGACCCTGACGCGCTGCGCAGTGCCATCGGCGAGGTTCCCGCAAGCAGCCTGCTGGCGGCCGTCGGGGCAACTGCCATTGGGTTCCTCGCCCTCGCTGGCTATGAGTGGTCCGGCTGTCGCCTGGCGGGTGTTCAATTGCCTATCGGACGCATGTTGCTAGGGAATTTCTGCGCGTCGGCCATCGGTAATGCGATTGGTTTTTCCATGCTCACCGGCGGCTCGGTCCGCTACCGCCTGTATGCCCGCGACAATCTTGGTGCAGGCGATATTGCCCGCATCACGCTGTTTGCCAGCCTGGCCCTGGGTTGCGCGCTACCACCACTGGCTGCCCTGGCCGCACTGATCAACCTTGAGGCGGCCTCCCTGGCGCTACACCTGCCCCCCTTGCAGGTCCAGGTTATCGCCAGCAGCGTGTTGCTGTTTACCCTGGGGTTAATTGTCGTACTGGCGCAACGACGTGAAACCCAGGCCCCCACGCCGGGCTGCGTGACCATTCGCCTGGGCGCACGCCGCCTGCGTCTGCCGGGTTTGCGCCTGAGCGGCCTGCAATTGCTGATCACCCTGGTTGATGTGTGTGCCGCTGCCAGCGTGCTGTACCTGCTGCTGCCGGAAGCACCGCCGTTGGCAACCTTTCTGCTGGTCTACCTGCTGGCTCTGGCCGCTGGTGTGCTCAGCCATGTTCCAGGCGGCGTCGGGGTATTCGAGGCGGTGCTGCTGGCTGCGTTCGCCGGGCAACTGGGCGCGGCGCCACTGGCGGCCGCCCTGCTGCTTTACCGCCTGATCTACGTGGGCCTGCCGCTGTTGATCGCCTGCATTCTGCTGCTGGCCAATGAAGCCCGCCGCTTTCTACCGGCAGGCCGGCAGGCGGTGCAGAGTGCTTCGGGGCTCGCCGCACCGGTGCTGTCACTGCTGGTGTTTCTTTCCGGGGTGGTGCTGCTATTTTCCGGAGCGACACCGGCCATTGATACCCGCCTGGAATACCTCAGCTTTCTGATTCCTCACCGCCTGATCGACGCCTCTCACCTGGCCGCCAGCCTGATCGGGGTTCTCTGCCTGCTGCTGGCTCATGGCTTGCGACGCCGACTGTCTGCCGCCTGGGCGCTGACAGTTGGTTTACTGGCCTGCGCGGCCGTGCTGTCGATACTCAAGGGGTTCGACTGGGAAGAAGCTAGCCTGCTGCTGCTCACTGCGGCCTTGCTGGCGCTATTTCGCGGCGCCTTCTATCGCCCAAGCCGCCTGCTGGAGATGCCCTTCTCCCCGGTCAATCTGGTGGCCAACATCTGCGTGCTGAGCGCAGCACTGTGGCTGATGCTGTTCGCCTATCAGAATGTGCCCTACAGCCACGACCTGCTCTGGCAGTTTGCAGTGGACGCCGATGCACCGCGAACCCTGCGCGCCACCCTGGGCAGCGGCTTGCTGCTCGCCGCCCTGGCTCTGCTCTGGCTGCTGCGACCAACGCCGATGGTGATCCACGCACCGACAGCTGCAGAACTGAGCACGGCAGCGCGCATCGTCAAAACATCGGAGCAGCCGGATGGCGGCCTGGTGCTGACCGGTGACAAGGCCCTGCTGTTCAACCCCAGAGGCGATGCCTTTCTGATGTTCGCCCGCCAGGGACGTAGCCTGATTGCCCTGTTCGACCCGATTGGGGCCGCCAGTTGCCGGGCTGAGCTGATCTGGCAGTTCCGCGACCTCTGTGACCTGTACCACGTACGCCCGGTGTTTTATCAGGTGCGCGCCGAGAACCTGCCCTATTACATGGACATTGGTTTGAGCGCCATCAAGCTTGGCGAAGAGGCGCGCGTTGACCTGCCGCGCTTCGATCTGGATGGCAAAGGCAAGGCCATGAAAGACCTGCGCTACACCCTAAGCCGTGGGCAGCGCGACGGCCTGAGCCTGGAAATATTCGCTGCCGGACAAGCCCCCATGGCCGCACTGCAAGCTATTTCCGAGGCCTGGATGCAGGGTAAACAGGTGCGTGAAAAGAGCTTTTCCCTGGGCCGCTTCGACCCCGACTACCTCAAGCACTTCCGCATTGCCGTGGTTTCGCTGGCCGGCCAGCCACTGGCCTTTGCCAACCTGCTGGAAACCGACAGCCAGGAATTGGCCAGCCTCGACCTGATGCGCGTGCACCCCGAAGCACCAAAGCTGACCATGGAGTTCCTCATGCTCAACCTGCTATTGCACTTCAAGGCCAGCGGCCACCAGCGTTTCAGCCTGGGTATGGTGCCCCTGGCCGGCCTGCAACTGCGCCGCGGCGCGCCACTGACCCAGCGCCTGGGTTCGCTGGTCTTCCGCCGAGGTGAACAGTTCTACAATTTCCAGGGCTTGCGCCGCTTCAAGGACAAATTCCAGCCCGAATGGGAGCCGCGCTACATGGCCGTACCGCCGGGCCTTGATCCACTGGTGGCGCTGGCAGACACCGCAGCGCTGATCGCCGGCGGTTTTACCGGACTGATCAAACGCTGAGGCCCGCATGCTCAAACGTCTCTGGCAACGCTTACTGCTGGTGCTTGTCGTCCTCCTGGCGCTGTCGGCGATTGCCTGGCAGCTCTGGCAGCACCCTACGCAACAGGCACAGATTGAGCAGCGCCAACTGGCCGATGGCAGCTCGGCCAGCCTGGCAACCCCAGCCGGCACAGCCAAAGCCCAGGTACTGCTGCTGCTCGACCCCGGCCAACACTTGCAGGACGGTGAATTGCTGACCCTGGCCCAAGACAGCGGCGCACGCATCCTGCAACTGAGCCTGCCTAACAATGACTGCGATGCCCAACAACACCGCCTACAGGCTGCCACAGACGCACTGCAGCACACCCCTACACTGGTCGCTGGTATCGGCCCAAGTGCAGCATTCGCCTGGCGCTGGCTGGCTACACAGAACGATGACCACGCGCAGGCCCTGTCGGTGGGTTTCAGCCTGCAACAACCGGACTGCACCGCTCCACTGCCCGCGCGTGCGGCCCATGGCCGCTGGAGCGTGGCCTGGAACAACAACCCGGATGACCCCAGCGCAGGTTTCGCGCGGGCACAAACCAACGCACAAACCAGCATCAGCGACTACAGCACCCAACTCCCGGAGCTGCTCAAGCAACGCCTGCTGAGCCTGTTGCAGGGCCAGGGCGAACCGATGCCGGTGATTGAAGTAGCGGCCAGTCAGCCAGGTGATACCGTCACCCTGTTTTATTCCGGCGACGGCGGCTGGCGCGATCTCGACCGTGACGTGGCGGCGGAAATGGCCAAACGCGGCTACCCCGTGGTGGGCATCGATGCCCTGCGCTACTTCTGGCAGCACAAGAGCCCACAACAGGGCGCCGCCGATCTGGGCCAACTGATGCGGCAGTACCGCGAGAAATGGGGCGCCAAGCGCTTTGTTCTGGCCGGGTACTCCTTCGGCGCAGATGCACTGCCGGCGTTCTACAACCGGCTCACGGCAGACGAACAGCAGCAGGTAGACGCCATTCTGCTGCTGGCCCTGGCGCGCAGCGGCAGCTTCCAGATCGAGGTGCAGGGCTGGCTTGGCAAGACCGGGCAGGAAGCGGCCACCGGCCCGGAGCTGAGCCGACTACCGGCGAACAAGGTGCTCTGCGTCTATGGTCAGGAAGAAGGCCCGGAGAGCGGCTGCACCCAACCCGACGCCGTCGGCGAGGCGCTGAAGCTGCCCGGCGGCCATCACTACGACGAGAACTACCCGGCACTGGCTGACAAACTCTTGCAAGCAATCCAGCAACGCCAGGCCAATGGCCACAAAGATTGATCTGCCTTCATGCTCCGTTAAGTTTTTTTGACTAACCTACGCCACACAGCAGTACCTAAAAACGAGAAACAGCAAGGAACCGTGATGAACCAGAACCCTCTTCCCACGCGCTACGGAAAGCTCTCCATCGCCCTGCACTGGCTGATGCTGATATTGATCGCCGGTGTGTATGCCTGTATCGAACTCAAGGGCAACTTCCCCAAAGGCAGTGATACCCGCGAACTGCTCAAACAATGGCACTTCATGCTTGGCCTGGCAGTATTCGCTCTGGTCTGGCTGCGCCTGCTGGCTCGCAGCCTCAGCCCGACACCCGCCATCGTACCGGCCCTACCCGCCTGGCAGGCCATCCCGTCAAAACTAATGCACTTGGCGCTCTATGCACTGATGATCGGCGCGCCACTGGCGGGCTGGTTGATCCTCAGCGCGGCGGGCAAGCCAATCCCGTTCTTCGGCCTGGAACTGCCAGCGCTGGTCAACAAAGACCCTGACCTGGCGGGCACCATCAGGGAATGGCATGAGCTGGCAGGTAGCGCCGGCTACTGGCTGATCGGTTTGCATGCGGCGGCTGGCCTGCTGCACCACTTTGTAGTGCGCGACAACACCCTGACCCGCATTCTGCCTGGTCGCGGCTAAGGCCGATCACCTGTACCTGTGTGCCCAAAGGCACGCCGGTGCAGGTGCAGTGTCCACCAGTCAGTGCCTGAGCAACCGCCCAAGCACTGGGCCCACTTCAAATCTCCACCTGAGTACCCAGCTCAATCACCCGATTGAGTGGCAGCTTGAAAAACCGCAGATTGCTGTTGGCATTCTTCAACATGAAGGCGAACAGCGCCTCACGCCATCGCGCCATGCCGATCCGCCGGGTCGGGATCACCGTCTCACGGCTGAGAAAGTAGGTGGTGCGCATCGGGCTGAAATCCAGCTCACTGAGGTGGCAAAGCCTCAATGCCTCTGGCACATCAGGCTCATCCATAAAGCCAAAATGCAGCACCACGCGGAAGAAGCCCTCACCGAAGGCGTCCACTTCAAAGCGCCGCTCCGATGCAACTCGCGGGCTGTCTTCACTCACCACAGTCAACAGCACCACCTGCTCATGCAACACCTGGTTGTGCAGCAGGTTATGCAGCAGCGCATGGGGCACCGCCCCCGGCCGGGCCGTGAGAAACACCGCCGTACCCTGCACCCGATGCGGTGGTTGCACCCGAATGCTGTTGATAAACAGCGGCAGGCCCAAAGCCGTTTCATCCAGGCGCTCGACCAGAATCTGTCGCCCGCGCTTCCAGGTGGTCATCAACGTAAACAGCACGATACCCGCCAACACCGGAAAGGCCCCGCCCTGGAGAATTTTCGGCACGTTGGCGGCAAAGAACAGCGCATCGACCAGCAAAAAACCCAGCAGCACAGGGATCGCCAACAGCTTGGGAAGCTTCCACAGCAAGAGCATCACCGCCGACACCAACAAGGTGGTAATCAGCATGGTGCCCGTCACCGCCACGCCATAGGCCGAGGCCAGCGCGCCAGACGACTCGAAGCCCAAAACCAACAGCACCACGCCGAGCATCAAAGCCCAGTTCACCGCGCCGATATAAATCTGCCCCTGCTCATGGTCAGAGGTGTGCTGCACGAACATGCGCGGGATGTAACCCAGCTGGATGGCCTGATGGGTCAGCGAAAACGCCCCGGAAATCACCGCCTGCGAGGCGATTACCGTGGCCAGGGTGGCCAGCAACACCATTGGCAGCAACGCCCAGGCCGGGGCCAGCAGATAGAACGGATTGCGCGCCGCCTCGGGACTGCCGAGGATCAACGCACCCTGACCGAAGTAGTTGAGCAACAGGGCCGGCAACACCAGCAGAAACCAGGCCCGGGCGATCGGCTGCCGACCAAAATGGCCCATGTCGGCATACAGCGCTTCCGCCCCAGTCAGGGCCAGCACAACCGCGCCGAGAATGACCACGCCGATGCCTGGGTGCGAGATAAAGAAATTCACGCACCAGTAAGGGTTCAGCGCCTTGAGCACTTCCGGCTGCTGGACGATGCCGTATCCCCCCAAGGCACCCAATACGCTGAACCAGAGCACCATGATCGGCCCGAACAGCACGCCAATACGCGCCGTACCGTGCTTTTGAATCATGAACAGCGCCACCAGCACCACCAATGACAGCGGCACCACCCAGGGCTCCAGCCCCTCGAAGGCCAACTCCAGCCCTTCAACAGCGGACAGCACCGAAATCGCCGGCGTAATCATGCTGTCGCCATAGAACAGCGCCGCGCCAAACAAACCCAGCAACACCAGCAGCGCCTGCAACCGCGGGAATGGCCGTGCCGCGCGCTGCGCCAGTGCGGTCAGCGCCATGACCCCGCCCTCGCTCTGGTTATCCGCACGCAGGACAAACAGAATGTACTTAATCGACACCACCCAGATCAGCGACCAGAAAATCAGCGAGAGAATGCCCAGCACTCCGTCATGATTGGCCTGCACCCCGTACTGCCCGGCGAAAACCTCCTTGAGGGTATACAGCGGGCTGGTGCCGATATCGCCGTACACCACCCCCACGGCCGCGATCAGCAACTTGCCGGATGACTTCGGCTGCGCATGCTGCTCGGCTGTTTGCGTAACGCTTTCGCTCATCCAGATGCTCCATGACGTGACAATGCTGCGCTTCAATGCACCGAGCCCAGCGGCATACCAGCCACTCATCCAGCCGCGTGGCATTCCTACAGGCTAGCGGCTAAAAGTCCCTTCGTAGTGGTGGCAATGGCGCAAGTCTGCCGCTAGAATTGCGCACTTTTTGATCAGAGGCGCAGCAAGCGCCCAGCATCCATCCGTACACGCCTGAGGTTAACGCCATGTCCACCCCCGCCACGCCGAAAGTCGGCTTTGTCTCACTCGGCTGCCCCAAGGCCCTGGTGGACTCCGAGCGCATCCTCACCCAGTTGCGCATGGAAGGCTATGAGGTCGTACCGACCTATCAGGATGCCGACGTTGTTGTGGTCAATACCTGTGGCTTTATCGACAGCGCCAAAGCCGAATCCCTGGAAGTGATCGGTGAAGCAATCAAGGAAAACGGCAAGGTGATCGTCACCGGCTGCATGGGCGTGGAAGAAGGCAGCATCCGTGACGTGCACCCCAGCGTGCTCTCGGTGACCGGCCCACAGCAGTACGAGCAAGTGGTCAACGCCGTGCATGAAGTCGTGCCGCCGCGCCAGGATCACAACCCGCTGATCGACCTGGTACCGCCACAGGGCATCAAACTCACCCCGCGCCACTATGCCTACCTGAAGATTTCCGAAGGCTGCAACCACAGCTGCAGCTTCTGCATCATCCCGTCGATGCGCGGCAAACTGGTGAGCCGTCCGGTGGGTGAAGTGCTCAGCGAAGCCGAGCGCCTGGTCAAAGCCGGCGTCAAAGAGCTGCTGGTGATCAGCCAGGACACCAGCGCCTATGGCGTGGATATGAAGTACAAGACCGACTTCTGGAACGGCCAGCCGGTGAAAACCCGCATGACCGAACTCTGCGAAGCGCTCTCCAGCATGGGCGTATGGGTGCGCCTGCACTACGTCTACCCCTACCCGCACGTTGACGAACTGATCCCGCTGATGGCGGCAGGCAAGCTCTTGCCGTACCTGGATATTCCCTTCCAGCACGCCAGCCCGCGCGTACTCAAACTGATGAAGCGCCCAGCCTTCGAAGACAAAACTCTGGCGCGGATCAAAGCCTGGCGCGAGATCTGCCCGGAACTGACCATCCGCTCGACCTTTATCGTCGGCTTCCCCGGCGAAACCGAAGAAGACTTCCAGTACCTGCTCGACTGGCTGACTGAAGCGCAACTCGACCGCGTGGGCTGCTTCCAGTACTCGCCAGTAGAAGGCGCGCCCGCCAACCTGCTCGACAACCCGGTACCGGATGACGTCAAGCAGGATCGCTGGGACCGTTTCATGGCCCACCAGCAAGCCATCAGCACCGCCCGCCTGCAACTCAAGGTCGGTAAAGAAATGGACGTGCTGATTGATGAAGTCGACGACCAGGGCGCCGTCGCCCGCTGCTACGCCGATGCACCAGAGATCGACGGCAGCGTGTTTATCGCCAGCACAGAAGTCAATCCAGGCGACAAAGTCCGCGTACGTATCATCGACGCCGACGAATACGACATGTGGGCTGAGCTGATTTAAACGTCACGCAGCTGCACGTAAACCCCAAAAGCCCCGCTTCGTGCGGGGCTTTTGCTATCTGCTCAACACGCATTAACAGAGCGACCTTCCCGACCTAAACACGATCAAGCGGGCTAAGCACACCCAACGCGCCGCGATTGAGCACATGGGTATAAATTTGAGTCGTCTTTACATCCGCGTGGCCGAGCAACTCCTGCACGGTACGAATGTCCTGGCCAGCCTCGAGCAGATGAGTTGCAAACGAATGGCGAAAGGTGTGAGGCGTAGCAGGTTTAATCAAACCTGCGCGCCTTACCGCCTCGCGTACCGCGCGCTGAATGGTTTTCTCATGCACATGATGGCGAAAGATGCCTTGGGAACGCGGATCCTGCGAACGGTTACCTGACGGAAAGACAAACTGCCAGCCCCACTCCGCCGCCGCATTCGGGTACTTACGCGCCAACGCAAATGGCAGGTTGGCGCGACCAAAACCCTCCGCCAGATCCGTGCGATGCAAAACAGCGACTTTCTGAAGATGCTCCTGCAAGGGCAAGATCAAACGCTGTGGCAACATGGTCACCCGATCCTTCTGTCCCTTGCCATCACGCACCAGCAATTCACCCCGAGCAAAATCGATATCCTTGACCCGCAAGCGCAAAGCCTCCAGCAAGCGCAGCCCGGCACCATAAAGCAGATTGGCCACCAGCCACTGCACACCCGACAACTCATCCAACACCCGCGCCACCTCATCACGGGTCAGCACAACGGGTAGATGCTTGGGCTTCTTGGCACGAACAATGTCATCCAGCCAAGGCAAGTTAACACCCAGAACCTGCTTATAAAGAAACAACAGCGCAGCCAGCGCCTGATTCTGCGTGGAGCCTGATACATTCCGGCCGACAGCCAAATGACTCAAAAACGCCTCAATCTCCGCAGCCCCCATTTCAGCGGGATGCCGATAACGATGAAAGCGTATATAACGCTTCACCCACTCGGCATAGACAGCCTCGGTACGAATCGAATAGTTTCTCAAACGAATCTGCTGGCGCACCTGCGCCAGCAATTTTGGCTTGCCGTCATCCATGTCGTGTTGCTCCCTGAGAAATGTCGCGTTTTCGCGATCTACTCCAAGCTAGACAAGGACTTGAAAAACGACAAGGAACATTATCCGACATTGACTCGGATGTTATGCGACAGCGATGTCGTCTAATTATAGTTAGGCAATGCAATGAATAATGCGCCGCTTGCCGATACCGGCACATCTGATGAAAAAGAAAAAATTCGAGCCATTGTTGCTAGAAAAGGATTGAGTGGCGCAGCAAATAATACCAAGTGGAACGAATTAATAAGTTTCATGAGGCAGCAGGATGAGTGGCGGCCTTCATACCGTTTCAAATGGGTAAATGGCCATATTTCAAGATGGGACACCGAATGGTGGTATCACCTACCGTTCCCCTTAATGGGCGTTGAGTGGTTCGATATCGGCCTACATCAAGAGCGACCAAGAGGCAGCCTCATCAAAAACGATGTAATTGACCACTCTCCATGGATTCTCCAAAAATTAAGAGAAATTGGTTTTGAATACGAAGTTTCAGGCGATGTGGTGCGGATTTTTGGCTACCTTCCCAGGTCGCTTGAAGACTTCCCGCCAAGCAATGCCTAACAAGTGGTTCAAACCGCTCGCTTCGCTCGCTGGGACGGACTAAAGCCCGCCCCTTAACCAAACGTTAGGCAAAGGAACAGCATGAACATCGTTGAAGGAGTCACGCTCGCTATAGCAGTGCTCGGTGCAGTGCTCGGCATTATGAACACTTGGCAAGCACTCGACAATTCAAGGGTAAAGCTAAGAGTAAGACCCAAACATGCTATACCTTTCGGCAGTGCGGATCCCCGCCTGACTTTCTGTATTGAAATCACCAATCTAAGTTCTTTTGCAGTCACTATTGCTGAGGCGGGTGTTTTCTATAAAAACACAGATAAAAGAGGTGCTTACGGGAACCCAGTACTTATCGACGGCCAACCTTGGCCAAGGCGTCTAGAACCGAGAAGCTCGGTAACCATATACGGACAACCACCATTTTCTAGCGATCCGCAGCAGTCTTTAAAGTGTGCATATGCTCGCACTGAATGTGGCGTAACACGTACGGGTACAAGTCCTGCATTTAAGCAGCTAGCAAAATCGCAGGCCTAACAAATGGTTCAAACCGTTCGCTTCGCTCACTGGGACCGGCTAAAGCCGGCCCCTTAACCAAACGTTAGATGCAGCTCATGACTAATGCACAGTGGCAAGAATTTCTAAAAACCGCGCGACGAATCCTTGGGCAAGGAGCGCCCGTCTCATGGGCAAGCAAATCTTGGTGTGCCTGGACTACGTTTCAAAGCTTGAGCTCAGACATAAATTACTGGAAAAGTGGTCTTCCAGATGAGCATGATATTTATGAGAGTTACACGGCCGACGGTGGAGTTTGGGGGCAACCGTTCCACTACGAGCAAATTGCCCACTTTATAATTCCTGCACAGTTCTATTGGGAAAAAATTGAAAACAAAGAATTTACCCATGGCCACAGACAACAAAATATAAGCGAACTATCGCAAGAATTAACCACACTTGGAATTCCTCACAGACTGACCGAGTTGATTCTAGAGATAAAGCTTTACTAGCGAGTGGCCACATCTAACTACTGGTTCAAGTCGTTCGCTTCGCTCACTCGGGACCGGCTAAAGCCGGCCCCTTAACCAAACGTTAGGCAAACATGAAAAAATTCGCCAGCTCAATATTTGCCTTGCTCGTATCACTGCCCACTTACAGCGCAGAGATAGACGAGCACCACAACATACAAATTGAAGAAATAGAAAGGGAAATTCAAAGTAATCAAGCCTTATACACCAGGCCTAAAATCGCCCACTCCGTACCGCAAACAGCTAAACACAAAGACCCCATCAATCTTTATGCAGAGGCATGCCTAGCCAAAATCTTAAAGCCTGACAACTTAGTAACCACAGGTAATGCTAAAAATGGAAGTGCGCTTGTAGTATTTTCGGTTAATCAAAACGGAAGAATTGAGGACGTCAGTTTTATCAAGTCATCCCAAAACAATGAAACAGACCAAGTCATTCGCCAAACCATACAGCGCACACCATCATGCGGAGAGTTTCCGGCACCACTAAAAAAGCAGGCCAATAAACTATCCATTCTTCGCGAATACCATTTTATAAAGGCAAATCCAAACCAACCTTGAGCCATTTGCCTAACAAATGGTTCAAGCCGTTCGCTTCGCTCACTCGGGACCGGCTAAAGCCGGCCCCTTAACCAAACGTTAGAGGCAAAGGCAAAATTGGTTGTTCGGCATCGTGCCAGGAAACACAATCACCGCATCGTCGCGGTGCTCCTGAATCGAATGGTCGCCGGACAGTAGAGGCCGTTATTTGTGGCTAGCAAAGGAGTTGCGTTCAGAAAATGTGCACATCACAAATAACCTTCCGGGCTACATCCGACACTCCGTGCGCTCCGCCGGTCAAGCTCGGTGCTGGCATCATTTCCAGCGTCCGGCCGGGCACTCTAACTAGTGGCTCAAGTCGTTCGCTTCGCTCACTGGGACCGGCTTAAGCCGGCCCCTTAGCCAAACGTTAGGCACTCGTGATGAGTCACCAGCAATCCGACAGCGTGCTAATTTCCCTCACAGCTGACGAGGCAATTATCCTATTTGAGTTTTTGCAACGATTCAGCAGCACGGATGAATTAACTATCGAAGACCAAGCGGAGCAACGAGCACTGTGGAACCTATGCTGTCTTTTTGAGAAGCACCTATCTGTTCCACTTGATGCTAACTACACCGATATTTTGCGTGCAGCGCAAGACAGACTCAGAGATGAGTGTTAGTCATGCCTAACAATACGCTCAACGTCGCTCACTTCGTTCGCCGGACGTCCAAAAGCTGCGCTTTTGGCCGCCCGTTAGCTTAACCGTTATGAATCACATGGATGATCTGCTGTGTTCAAGAGGACTCTAAAGCGAAAGAAACCCAATATTTACCTTGGTAAAATTATTGTCGTACCTCGCAGCAATTTGAGAAGAAATCTTGAAGACAATCTATATACAGGTGAGCGCCTTGAAGAGGCGCTGAATACTCATTTAAACATGATATTTGACATACCCCTAGCCAGCGAATGCATCACTCCAAATAAAACTGATTTAGCAATAGACGTCATCATCGAAAATTTCCAAGCTGGCAATTACCTCGAAATATATTCTGGTAACTTTAGCGCTCCTATAATCTGGCGCCCAAAGATAAAGATCGCTTCAAGGCTCTACAACATCAACACCGGCAAAACAAAGCACACTGCATTGGTTACTATCAAGTTACCTTGGAAAGAATATTTCTCACGTTTTTTCACATGGAGAGCATTTTTTGGGCTCCGACCAATGTTTGACGCGAATGACATGAAAATTCTTTTATCCCAAGCCTGTTTACAACTATTAAAAAAAACAATCCGCGCGGTATGATTCATAACAATAGGTTCAAACCGTTCGCTACGCTCACTGGGACGGGCTAAAGCCCGCCCCTTAACCAAACGTTAGGCAACACGGAAAATTATGCATCGCACTCTAATAAACCTAGCCGAAATACATTATGAGTTTGGCTTAATCGGCCACGACGAATATCGTGAGCGTATTCGTGTCGCGCTTTGGCTAGCTGACGCACATCCCGACAGTGAGCTTGATCCACGGACAGACTCCGGAGAAGAAATTCCGGAAAACGACGATTATGATTCTGAGCACAACGACAAGCGGGGGGCGGTGACAACCCGAACTGACAGTGGTCAACCCTCAAAAAATGATAATGACAACTGGATAGAGCTTATTTGTTTGGGAACTTGGGTGTTCACAAAAGCAGATCCTGACTCTTATCCATCTGTGCCACACGGCCACTATAAAAACCAAAATACCAAATGGCCAAAGCTCAACCCCTACACAGGAAGAGTTTTCAGCTCAAAGCACCAAGAAGACACAAGCCGACGATTATCCAAGAAGCAAATGAAGGAAATATGGAGCGATCCAAGCTTTAAGAGCTTCTGCAGGGAAATGATTGTTTGGTATCGAGAAGAGTTTCCTTACTATGAGTTCCCTGTTCACAGACCTTTACGGATGCCGAGGTGGTGAGTGCCTAACAACTGGTTCAAGTCGTTCGCTCCGCTCACTCGGGACCGGCTAAAGCCGGCCCCTTAACCAAACGTTAGGCGCTATACGAGGTATGAATAGGCCCCGGTTTTCTAGAGACCATCCTGCCTCAGAAAATAACGACGTTCGAACTCTATCGGTGACAGCTTCTCAGCGAAACCATGTCGTCGCTTGGGGTTGTAAAACATCTCGATGTAATCGA
>NZ_JAEIOI010000013.1 GCF_021375795.1 Pseudomonas anguilliseptica
TAGAGCATTGGAACCACCTGATCCCATCCCGAACTCAGTAGTGAAACGATGCATCGCCGATGGTAGTGTGGGGTTTCCCCATGTGAGAGTAGGTCATCGTCAAGCACCTACACCAAAACCCCCGATCAGGTAACTGGTCGGGGGTTTTACTTTGCGCAATGAAAACAGAGCGCGCCCGTGTGAACCGTTGATAGGCAACGATACGGCGCGTCGTTATTATGCGTGCCTCATTTTCCGGTAGGACTCGCATGCTTTCATTGTTAAAGCTCCTTCAGGACGGGCGCTTCCATTCCGGCGAGGCGCTCGGTTCTGCGCTGGGTGTCAGTCGCGCTGCGGTATGGAAGCGGCTGCAGGCCTTACAGGCAGAGCTGGGTTTATCGGTTCATAAGGTGCGTGGGCGCGGTTATCGGCTGGAGGCACCGTTGCAGCTGTTAGATGCGCAGTGGCTCAATGGTCAGGAAGATGGCCCGGGATGGCATGCTTATGTTGCGCCCAGCCTCGACTCAACCAATGCTGAAGCGTTGCGGCTTTTGTCCTCAGCGCCAGAGCGGCCGTTCTATGTGTTGGCTGAGCGGCAGACTAGTGGGCGCGGCCGGCGCGGCCGAAGCTGGGTGAGTCCCTTCGGCGAAAACATCTATTACAGCCTTGTGTTGCGAATTGACGGTGGCATGCGTCAGCTGGAAGGCATGAGTCTGGCTGTGGGGTTGGCGCTGCTGCAGGTCGTGCGTGATTGCGGTGTTTCCTCTGCCGGATTGAAGTGGCCCAATGATGTGTTGGTAGGCGAGCGTAAGCTGGCCGGTATCCTGTTGGAGTTGTCCGGCGATCCTGCAGATGTTTGTCATGTCGTGATTGGCATAGGGTTGAACGTAAACATGCTGGCCGCCGAGATCGGGGCAATTGGTCAGCCCTGGACGTCGATGCGCATGGAGTTGGGTCGTCAGCTGGATCGCAATGAGCTGGTGTGCGCGCTTAACCGGCAGTTGTCGCACTATCTGGACATCCAGTTGAGGCATGGATTTGCTGCATTGCAGGATGAGTGGCAGCGTAGTCATCTATGGCAGTTGCGTCCGGTTGCGTTGACGGCAGGCGGTGAGCCTGTTGAGGGTGTGGTGCTTGGGGTGGATCAATCCGGTGCTGTGCGGATGAAGGTCGAGGGTATTGAGCGTGTTTTCAGTGGTGGCGAGCTTAGTCTGAGGTTGCGTGATGATTCTTGAGCTCGACTGCGGTAATACATTGATCAAATGGCGTTTGCTGGCGGGGGCTTACGCAGTTGCGGGTGGTGTCGTCGATTCCGATCAAGCGCTGCTGCAGGCTGTTCGCGAGCAGGCTGTGCCACTGCGTGCCTGTCGTTTGGTGAGTGTGCGCAGTGATGATGAAACCGCCTCTTTAATGGCGTTGCTCGAAACAGAATTTGCCGTCGTTTGCCTGCGTGCGAGTTCGGCCGTTGAACTGGCCGGGGTAAGTAATGGCTATGAACAGTATGAGCGCCTTGGGCTTGATCGCTGGTTGGCGGTTGTCGGGGCTTATCAGTTATCTCGGCGTGCTTGCCTGGTGATTGATCTCGGTACGGCTGTCACGTCCGACTTTGTCAGTGTTGAAGGGCGGCACCTGGGCGGGTTTATCTGCCCAGGTGTGCCGCTAATGCGTACTCAGTTACGTACGCATACGCGCAGAACGCGCTATGACTCAGATGACGCGGCTCAGGCGCTTGGAGATTTTTTGCCGGGGCGCTCGACGGCAGAGGCGGTGGAGAGGGGTTGCCTGTTGATGTTGCGTGGCTTTGTCAGCGGTCAGCTGGCCATCGCGGCTGAGTGCCTAGGTACGGCGTTCGATGTGTTTTTGACCGGTGGCGATGCGGCTCTGGTTGTTGATGAAATTCCTGGGGCGCAAGTTGTGCCGGATCTGGTGTTTATCGGCTTGGCGATCGCTTGCCCCGTAGATTGAGGTCATGCATGCGCTGGATGTTCTTGTGGTTAGTGGTTTTGAATCTTTTCTATTACGTCTGGCATCAACAGCAGGCCCCGCTGCGGGTCACTGAGATTGCGCCGCTGAGCATGACGCAGGAGAGCAAGCGCGACATTCGATTGCTTAGTGAGTCCAGCGCTCCTCTGCGGCGTGAGGTGGCTGCGGCGCCAGTGCCTGTAGCAGAAGCTGTTTGCTTGTTTCTGGGTAGCTTTGAGGCGGCCGGAGATGCTGCTTCTGTTGAGCAACGCTTGCTGAGTCTGGATATCCAGTCGCGTGTGCAGAGTATGGATGCGGCGGCGGGCGTTGATTATTGGGTGTATCTGCCGCCTCTGGCCTCACGTCAGGCATCCTTACGGCAATTGCGTGAGTTGCAGGCGCGCAAGATTGATAGTTACATCATTACCCAGGGCGATCTGGCCAACGGCATTTCGTTGGGGATTTTTCCGCGCAGTGATTCGGCCGCCAGTGTTATGCAGCGACTGCGCGATGCAGGTTATGAGCCTTCATTGCGTGAGCTGACGCGCGCTCACCGTAGTTTCTGGGTACGTATTGCCCCGGAAAGCAGGCGTCTGGCTGATGACGCCTTGCTGCAGCGTTTAGCTTTTGACTTCAAAGGCTTACAACATCAATTAATGCCATGCGAGGGGGTTGCAAGCCCTCAATAGAATGCATAGAATGGCGCCCGCTTCGCAGGGTGGCGCTAACAAGTGATCTGCGAAGTTGCTGTCAAAGTAGCTAACCTCAGGTTTTTTAATGAGAAATTGCTTGACAGTAGGTCGGCATAGAATGAGAATGCCGCCCCGTTTGGAGGGATTCCCGAGTGGCCAAAGGGATCAGACTGTAAATCTGACGTCATCGACTTCGAAGGTTCGAATCCTTCTCCCTCCACCAGATTTAGCGAGAGCTGCAGGCTCCGCGGGTATAGTTCAGTGGTAGAACCTCAGCCTTCCAAGCTGATGATGCGGGTTCGATTCCCGCTACCCGCTCCAGTATTGTTGTTCTTGCGGTGCGTTTCGCTCATGTAGCTCAGTTGGTAGAGCACACCCTTGGTAAGGGTGAGGTCAGCGGTTCAAGTCCGCTCATGAGCTCCATTTGATAAAGGCAGATATGAAAGTATCTGCCTTTGTTTTATGGCGGTGATACCTGGTCAATTCTTCTCTGGGAGGCAGTCAAAATGGCTAAAGAAAAGTTTGAGCGTAACAAACCGCACGTCAACGTAGGCACAATCGGTCACGTTGATCACGGTAAAACCACTCTGACTGCTGCTCTGACTCGCGTCTGCTCCGAAGTATTCGGTTCGGCTCGTGTTGACTTCGACAAGATCGACAGCGCCCCGGAAGAGAAAGCTCGTGGTATCACCATCAACACTGCACACGTAGAGTACGATTCCAACATTCGTCACTACGCGCACGTTGACTGCCCGGGTCACGCCGACTATGTGAAGAACATGATCACCGGTGCTGCCCAGATGGACGGCGCTATCCTGGTTTGCTCGGCCGCTG
>NZ_JAEIOI010000014.1 GCF_021375795.1 Pseudomonas anguilliseptica
AATTGGCTGTTGTGGGTTGCCGTAGGGGTGATAGGAAAAGTTGTACTTACACAGAAATGAAGTGGTGTTTTGTACCGGGGTATAACTACCCGCATAAGTTGGGTTGATCAGGTTTACAGGGTGCGCAATGGTGGAATAGTCAAAACCGGCACAGGCGGCTTCCACGGACTTATAAAAGCCATCGTTATGGCGAATCTTGAAGGGCTTTTCATTCGCTACGGCATAGAGCGGCAGCAGGGCCAGCAGCAAAAACAGGGGTGTACGCATGGTCAGACCCGCCCGAAAAATACGAGGTACAGCGCCACCACGGTGACCAGCAGGACGTAGAGTTCGTAGTTCATTGAGTGGCCCTGAAAAGTAAGTCCCGCCGTAGCGGGACTTGGGTGAAGCGCGCAGCGATTACAGAGCGCGGCGCATGTACTTGAAGGCAGCAGCGGCGACCAG
>NZ_JAEIOI010000015.1 GCF_021375795.1 Pseudomonas anguilliseptica
GCTGCCGATGGTCGGCGCGCCAGTGGTGTCGACGATGCCACCGGTGCCGGTTTGACCGCCGATGGTCAGGGTGACGGTTTCCACCGGTTCACCGGTGACGGTGTCGGTGAGGGTCGGCACGCTCACGCTGAAACCGGTGACGCCTGCTGGCACGGAGACCAGGCCGGTGGCCGGATCATAGGTGACGCCATTGCTGAAGCTGGCATTGGTCAGGGTGGCGTTGTAGTCGCTGCCGGCGGTGGCCGTGCCACCGAGGCTCAGGGCATAGCTGACCGGTTGTGTCGAGGTGCCATTGATGCTGACGTTGAAGGTCAGGGTCTGGCCTTCATTGACGTTGTCATCGGCTACGCCTGGAGCACCGGCTTCGACGCTGCCGATGGTCGGCGCGCCAGTGGTGTCGATGATTCCACCGGTGCCGGTTTGACCGCCGATGGTCAGGGTGACGGTTTCCACCGGTTCACCGGTGACGGTGTCGGTGAGGGTCGGCACGCTCACGCTGAAACCGGTGACGCCTGCTGGCACGGTGACCAGGCCGGTGGCCGGATCATACGTGACGCCATTGCTGAANCATCGGCTACGCCTGGAGCACCGGCTTCGACGCTGCCGATGGTCGGCGCGCCAGTGGTGTCGATGATGCCACCGGTGCCGGTTTGACCGCCGATGGTCAGGGTGACGGTTTCCACCGGTTCACCGGTGACGGTGTCGGTGAGGGTCGGCACGCTCACGCTGAAACCGGTGACGCCTGCTGGCACGGTGACCTGGCCGGTGGCCGGATCATACGTGACGCCATTGCTGAAGCTGGCATTGGTCAGGGTGGCGTTGTAGTCGCTGCCGGCGGTGGCCGTGCCACCGAGGCTCAGGGCATAGCTGACCGGTTGTGTCGAGGTGCC
>NZ_JAEIOI010000016.1 GCF_021375795.1 Pseudomonas anguilliseptica
CAGCGAGCTGCAGGGCGAAACCATCGTGCTGTTTGCCCTGGTGTTCGGCTTCCTGGTTCTGAAAAAAGTCCTGAAATAGCGAGGTAACAACCATGAAAAACAAACTGCAAAACCTGAAACGCTCCCTCGGCGCTGCCGCTGCCCTGGGTGTCCTGGCCACTCAACAAGCCTATGCCGCTGTGCCGCCTGAGGCCACTGCCGCACTGGATACCGCTGGCACCGACGTCGGCACCATCGGTTGGGCTGTCTTCGGCGTACTGGTCGCCGCTGCTGCCTTCAAGTACATGCGCCGCGCTCTGTAATCGCTGCGCGCTTCACCCAAGTCCCGCTACGGCGGGACTTACTTTTCAGGGCCACTCAATGAACTACGAACTCTACGTCCTGCTGGTCACC
>NZ_JAEIOI010000017.1 GCF_021375795.1 Pseudomonas anguilliseptica
CAGCAGGACGTAGAGTTCGTAGTTCATTGAGTGGCCCTGAAAAGTAAGTCCCGCCGTAGCGGGACTTGGGTGAAGCGCGCAGCGATTACAGAGCGCGGCGCATGTACTTGAAGGCAGCAGCGGCGACCAGCACGCCGAAGACAGCCCAACCGATGGTGCCGACGTCGGTGCCAGCGGTATCCAGTGCGGCAGTGGCCTCAGGCGGCACAGCGGCATAGGCTTGTTGAGTGGCCAGGACACCCAGGGCAGCGGCAGCACCGAGGGAGCGTTTCAGGTTTTGCAGTTTGTTTTTCATGGTTGTTACCTCGCTATTTCAGGACTTTTTTCAGAACCAGGAAGCCGAACACCAGGGCAAACAGCACGATGGTTTCGCCCTGCAGCTCGCTG
>NZ_JAEIOI010000018.1 GCF_021375795.1 Pseudomonas anguilliseptica
CCGTGACCGTTATCACCGGCACATCGTTGCTGCCTTGAATAGTGATCGTCAGGATCGCAGTGTCCTGATCACCATCGGCATCTTGCATGGTGTAGGTGAAGGTTTCAGTCAGCGTTTCACCATCATCCAGGGCCTGCACCCTCGGGTCGGCGTTGTTCAGCGTATAGCTGTAGGTGCCCGCTCCGGTGTCCGTGAAAGTACCGTAGGTGGCACTGGTGTTCGCCCAAGAGACGAAGCTGGTCGGAGCGTCGGCTCCCGGTTCACCATTAACATGCAGATCGTTGGTCAACACATTGCCGGTAATCGGCGCAACAGCGTCTTCAACCACGGTGTTTCCGTCATTCACGGCATTTGGCACATCGTCCACGATTTCGATGGTGATCGACGCCGGCGCAGAGTTCACGCTGCCATCCGAAACAACCAAGCTGAACACATCCGTTTCAGCCACACCATCCACATCCATGGTCGCGTCAGTCAGCGTATAGCTGTAAGTGCCCAGACCAGTCGCAGCGTCATAGCTGGTGACCAGCAAGGTGCCGTGCGCACCCGCAGCA
>NZ_JAEIOI010000019.1 GCF_021375795.1 Pseudomonas anguilliseptica
CGAATTGCTTGATTCAGTTGTTAAAGAGCGGTTGGTTAAGTCTTTCGTCTCAACCGAGGCGCGCATTCTACAGCAGCCTCACCTTCCGTCAAGTGATTTCGAAAATTTCTTTTCAATCTCAACCACTTGCCTTTGTATCTATTCAGCAGAGCGCTTAGATCACTCAAAACTTCATGCTTGTACTAATAGTAAAACCCCCGATCAGTTTCCTGATCGGGGGTTTTGGTATAGGTGCTTGACGATGACCTACTCTCACATGGGGAAACCCCACACTACCATCGGCGATGCATCGTTTCACTACTGAGTTCGGGATGGGATCAGGTGGTTCCAATGCTCTATGGTCGTCAAGCGATTCAGCTGGGATATCGCGGTGAAGCGCTATCCCGAATTGGGTATGTGATGTCTTGGTTTGTAGTTTTGCAAATTTTCGGCTGTTGCAGTCTTCATAGAGACACACAAACATCAAATTGTTTGGGTGTTATATGGTCAAGCCTCACGGGCAATTAGTATTGGTTAGCTCAACGCCTCACAGCGCTTACACACCCAACCTATCAACGTCGTAGTC